>NZ_JBIDCQ010000003.1:0-502179 GCF_043204655.1 Micromonospora sp. NPDC047762
GTCACCACCGCCACCAGCACAAAACCGAAACGCGACACAAAGAAAACGAACACTTCGAATACCCCAAGGCCACGCCGCACAGGTTAAAGATCAAGTTAAGGAGCACCGGGGCGGGCGTGGATCCGCCAAGTTCGACGCCCGCCCCGGGCTACCAGCGGTAAGAGGGTCTGCTAGCTGGTTGTCGAGGCGAGCTGGAAGGTCGCCGGCTTCTCGGCGACCTGAACGGCGGCCCCGTCGGTGACGAGCTTGTGCACGGCGTTGACGACCGCGCCCGCGCTGGCCTTGGCCGAGTCGGTGCCCTCGTTCGCCTGGTCGATGGCCCTGCACAGCTCGCTGGTCTTGAACGGCTGGCCGGGATAGGCTTCGAGCACGTCGAGGATGGCCCCGCGCAGGCTGCCCTTGGACCGGCGCGGCTTCCCGCCACCTGACGCGCTCGAAGCATCGGACGGGCTGCTGGACGCGACGGCGTCGTCGCTGCCCGCCGGATCCAGACTGGGCCGGGAGTCTGCCTGACCAGACGCGCCGGCCGCGGCCCGATTCTCGGCGCCGGCCGGAGAAGCCTCGCTCGGCTCTGTGGTCGGTGCGTCGGGATCGGCGTCCTCTTTCGCGGGCGGTACCTGAAGGGCTGCCCGGTCCGCGTCGCTGTCCGGCGTCGGCCGGTGTTCGTCGTCCGGCGGGAGACGGGTTGACTCGTCGTCCGGTCTCGCCGCCGAGGCGGTGTTCGCCTCCTCTGCCGGGCCGGGGGCATCGTCCGGTCCGTGAGCCTCGTCGACTATGCCGTCCGTCAGCGCGGGGGACGGGTCGCGCCTGGCTTCGCTCGTGGTCGCTGGCGGGCCGCCGCTGTCGGTGCTGATCGCCGTGTTCGGCAGGTGCCGCCAGAGCGTGCGGCCGTCGTCGGCGCGCAACGATTCGGCCCGGCCCGCCTCCGCGAGGGTGCGCAGTCGTTTGGTGGCCGTCGAGTAGCCGACGCCGGCGCGCTGCGCGATCGCGGCGGCCGTGTCCTGGCCAAGTGCTGCCAGCGCGGCGGCGACCTTGTCGAGTGCGCTCGGCACTCCGGTGTGGTCGGTCGTGTTGTCCATGAGTCCTCCCTGTGGCTGCTGTTGCGTCTGCCTGGATGTGGCGTGCACTGATTCACGCTTCGGCAGCGCCTCGTGATCAAGTGCGGTGACGGATCTGGGGATGCCGTCGACGCTCGGGGCGGAACCTGCCAGGCCCCGTGCTGGTGGGCCGCGCGGCTATGGCTGGCCGAAGACGTGGTCGCAGCGCCTCGGGTCGACCGGTAACCACGGCAGGCCCCAGCCGATCCGATACCGCCCACCGGTCGGCTCACCGAGGTGGACGCCGCCGCCGAGGGACACCGGACGGGCGATGGTGAGCGTGTGTCCGTCGAAGCCGACAGTGCGCCAGCCACCGCCGAGGTAGCTGGCCATCGCGGCGAACGTCCGGGTAAGGGCGATCACGGCCTCGTAGTCGAGGGCGAGTTCGAAGCTGCCGTTCCACCAACCGGCCACCGTCGCGAGGTATCCCTCGTGGTAGCGGTGGAAGCCAGGGACCGGTTCGTAGCGCAGCCACCGACCGGAGAAGACGGCTGTGCTGCTCTGACATGGCGTGTAGTCAGGGGTCGTCACCGTTGGCCCTCCTGGCGGTCGGTGCCGATGGCGGTGGGGGAGGGGCCGAGGTGACTCGCCGCCGTGACCTTGCGGGCGCTAGACCAAGCGACCCCTGATGCCTGAGCCGACTGGGCGAGCCAGTCGGCCGCGTCCTGCAACCATGCGCGGATGTCGTCGACGGCGTCGATGAACTCGCCCCCCTCGCTGTCATCGAGGCTGGGGAGATGTGCCTGGCGGGCTTGGTCGAGGAGGTAGGACCCGGTCTGTGCGTGCACCCGGGCGAGCAGCCGAGTGCTGCGGTGCAGGTGCCCGATCAGGGAGGAGACGTCGGAGGGCGTCGGCACGGTGAGCAGCGCGCTGAACGGCCCAGTGGCCGTGTGCAGCCAGCGGCTGAGGTGCTCGGCCGCGGTGATGGCGCTGCCCAAACGGGCGGGGTCGTAGGGACCGTCGACGGCGAACAAGCGGCTCATCTCATCGAGCCAGGTGTTGGTCTGACTGTCGACCGGAAGCGGGTCGGCGACGAGGGCCGGCTGGGAGGGTTGGCCGTCGGCAGCCGCGCAGATGGGGCTGTTGTCCGCCAGATGCCACCAGGGACTGCCCCCACGGTAGGCGTTGGTCCAGTGCGTGGCGGGTTGGTCTGCCACCGGCTCGTTGCAGACGGGGCAGATCGGAAGTTGAATCATGGAGCGGTGTCCCTTCAGGCAGGGTGATGACGGCGACCAGGGCGGGGTCGCCGACAACTCGTGGGATGACTAGGGGTTGGTGCCGGCGCTCACTGGCTTACGCGTAAGAGGAAAAGACGGCCGTTTCGCTGGCCGGCAGCGCAATCAGCGCCCCAGCCAGAGGCGGCTGGCACGCCGGGGCAAGATGCGGCGCGGTATCTACCGACACCGTGAGCCGGTAGCCAGGATGATGAGCAGGGCGGTCGCCGGCGTGTGCGGCGGCCGAAGCCGTGCGCTGAGGTGCGGGGATGGCTGGTGGTTCGCAACGCCGCGGCGCGGGCGTGGACTCAGCCAGGGGAGAGGCATTCGAGCTTGTCGAGCAGGAGCCTGGCGGGCCCCTGCCTCTTTTTGGCCGGCTCTGTCAGAGCGCGACCGCGAGCAGTCGCTGGTCGGGGTCGATGGCGTCGAGCAGCCGGTTGGCCTGTTCGAGGTAGGTCACCCGGTCGGCCATGGCGTCGCTGGCCGGAGCCAGCTTCGCCCCTTCGGCGGTGATCAGCGCGTCGCCCGCGAGGGCGGTCAGGGCGCTGTGGTGCTGGTAGGCCATGCAGCCGGCCTGGTACATCTCCAGTTCGCTGAGGCGGATCTGCCCGGCGCCGTAGGTGGCGGCGTTGTGCATCCGGATGGCGTTGACACGGGGCTGATGGGTGAAGTCCGCGACGGCCGTGTCCCACGGGTACTGCTGAGGGCCTGCGAGGTGGCGGGCCTCATAGACATGCCACGCAGTGGCGTTGCGGGTGCCGTGCACAGCGCGACTGAACACCTGATGGCGGATGCCCGCCCCGACACCGGCGGCTTGGCGCAAGCCGGTCAGGTCGAGCAGTCGCGCTGGTCCGCCGGCGCAGTAGGCCGGGCAGCCCTTGCGCAGTCCGAACATCTGGCCGCGCTGCCACAGGCGCAGGGCGGGGCTGGCCCAGAAGCGGGGCGACAGCATGCCCCGCACGCCGAAGTTGCGGTCGAGCTGGTGTGCGGTCAGGGACTCGCGGGGCAGGTCGCCCGGCACAAAGACGATCATGGTGCGGATCGTCGCCGTCGGTGTGACAGCCGGCGAGGTGGCCTTCCGGGTCGGGTTCTTGGGCATGAATGGTCCTCCTTGGGGGTGGGCGCGTCAGGGCGCGCGGAAATGACCGGCCCACTGGGTGCGGGGGTCGGTTGCGGGAGAGGCGTGGTGCGGGTTGGTGCGGTGCGACCTGGGGTCGCCGCGCGGCGCGGCGCCGACCGGCCCCGGGAGGGGCGGGTGGGCGAGGCGCACCGGTAGGTGCGGCGGTGGTTCCGAGGTGGGACCGGACCGGGGTGGAGTTGATGAGGTGGTGTTGTGCCGTGAACGGTAAAGGACAGTTCTGTCAGGCCGTTCCGACGAGTTGATCGCCGAAAAGTGGAGTTGACCTGCGCTGTGAGGCGTCCTGGCTCGTAGAGGAATCCTCGTCGGCTCGGATGCTGTGAGCCTTCACGACTCTCGCAGATGATCTTGTCCGCTGACAGACGTCGGCGACGGTGGTCGGTTTGCCGGCGGTGCTCACTCTGGCAGGTCTCGGTGCGCTGGCCTGCGGTGTGAGTTCTACGGGTGGTCGAAGCGCCGTGGGTTGGTGACTGTGTCGGGGCCGTGGTCGCAGGGCAGCTCGTGCAGGTACCGCCGGTGGGTGGGGTCCGAGACAAGCGTCCACACCCGACTCGCCGGGTCGGGGCCCTGGACGGCGGTGGCGATCGGGCTGGCGGTGCGCAGTCCGGCGAGCACGCCGAGGAGGCTGGCCTCGCGGCGCCGGCTGGGGACCCAGAACAGCACGGGGTAGCGGGGGCCGAAGGTGGTCAGGCGTTCGTAGCCGCGCAGCTTGGCCACTACCCGGGCGAGGTTCTCGGTGTCGTTGTCGTGCTCGAGGAAGAAGCCGGTCGAGGTGTCGCCGTGGGTCCATACGCCGTGCCCGTCGGGGCGGATGCCGGCCTGGGCGTAGACGGTGGTGGCGTGCTGCTCGGACCACCAGCGCGACAGCTGGGCCTCGGGTGTGTGGCGGGCGGTGGCGATGAGGTCGGTGAAGAACTGGTTGACGCCGAGCAGGTGGTTGACCTGGCCGCTCGCGGCGATGCGTTTGGCGCGTTCCAGGGAGCTGCGTGGTGCCTTGTGGCTGGTGCCGGTGGGGTCGTGGTAGACGGTTGGGTGTAGCTGCAGTCCGACGGGGCCGAGGGTGTAGAGCAGCGATCCGTACCGGCCGTGGGCGCCGCTGCGGCCGAATCGGTGCAGCACGTCGAGGCGGTGCAGGATCGTCAGCCGCCGTTGAGCGGTGCGCCGGGTGTCGAAGAGAGCGCTGGTGATCTGGTCGGTGGACAGCAGGTAGTGCTCGGCGAGCAGGCCCAGCAGGGCGTGGTCGCGAGGGACGATGCGACCGAAGACCGCTAGGGGATCGGGGTTGCGGGAGGCGGGGGGAACGCGGGAGTACACGACGTTTGCTCCTGGGCAGGATGGGTTCCCCTCCCGATCGGGAGGGGTGTCTGGGACGAGGGCGGTCGGTGCGGAGGGCCTGTCACGGGGCGTGTGCGGCACTGACAGCCCAGGTCAGCACTGTGCTGCCCATGCTCGGCGGTCACCGGTGACGATCCCGATGGCGAGCCGGTGCGCGACCCGGGCGACGCCACCGTCTGACAGAGACAGTTAGCTCCGGTCGCTCTTCGGACGGGACCGACGGTCGTCGGGTCTGCGGCTGAGCCGTTCGACGAGGTCGTCGACGGCGCTGGTGTCCTGGCTCGGTACCGCCGCGGCGGCGGCCTGGCGGATGGCGGTCGCCTCCCCGACGACAGGCTTCGGCGGCCGGGTCTTCATGGTGAACGCCGGGGTCTGCCGTCCGTTGACGACCAGCCGCGCGGCGGCGGTGTACGCGTCGAGGTGGGCGAGGTCGTGCTCGCCCAGTTCCGGGACCGTGTGGCGGGACAGGACTTTCGCGTCTTCCGGCGCGACGGTGAAGTAGATCTTGTTGCGGGCGTTGGCCGACGCCGCGGCGAGCAGGTCGCGGGGGAACTGGGCCAGGTCCTGGTGGGCGAGCACGAGTGACAGCCGGTACTTGCGGGCCTCGGCGAGCATCGTGTCGAGGGAGTTGGCCAGGGTCAGGAAGTTCTGGGCCTCGTCGATGATCAGGGTCGCGTCGCGGCGCCGGTCGGGCTCGACGCCGGCGCGGGCGGTGGTGGCCTGCCATACCTGCGCGAGGATCAGGGAGCCGAGCAGCCGGCTGGTGTCCTCGCCGAGCACGCCCTTGGGGATGCGGACGAGCAGCACACCGCCGTCGAGGACCCGGCCCATGTCGAAGCTCGATGTGGGGTAGCGCATGGTGCGTTTGACGAAGTCGCGCAGCAGGAACGCGCGCAGCCGGGCGAGGACCGGTCCGATGACCTGCGATCGGAGGCTGTCGTTGAGGCTGTCGTACCACTGCCAGAAGCCGCTGAGCCCGGCCGGGTCGTCCAGGTCCACCGTCATCGCCGAGCGGAACTGAGGGCTGTTGAGCAGCGGGGGGATGTGTTGCAGGGTGACGTTGTTGTGGCGCAGCAGGGTCAGGCAGGCCACCCGCATGACGTCGTCCATCCGCGGCCCCCACGCCTTGGCGAAGATGTTCCCGAAGATCGACACGAGGTTGTCGACGACCAGGTCGGGGTCGTCGCCTTCGAGGGGGTTCAGCGTCGGCGGGTTGTCCTGGTCGGGGTCGAAGAGCACGACGCGGTCGGCGACGCCTGCGGGGAGCCGGTCGAGGATGTCCAGGACGAGGTCGCCGTGCGGGTCGATGACGACGGTGCCGCGGCCGGCGTTGATGTCGTCGAGGGCCATATTGACCAGCAGGGTGGTCTTGCCGGAGCCCGTGGAACCGATCACATGCATGTGATACCTCGCGTCCGCCACCGTCAGCCCGACACTGTGGCCACCGATTTCGGCGTCGCCGAGCATCTTCACCCCACGGCCGCCGCCGGGCACGGCGACCGGTGCCGGCATGGACGCGGCCCGCGCCCGATCGAGGCCGGGCACCGCGAGGTCCTGCGGTAGGGCCGCGAGCGCGGCGAGTTCGGGGGCGGAGGTGAGGAATCCGGGGCCGAGGCGGCGTGCGGCGAGGACGGCCACCGGTGCTCGCATTCGGGTGCGGTGGGTGAGCCGGTTGCGGCCGGTGTGGATGGCGAACGCCGAGGCGAGGGTGTCGGCGATGCCCCGCAGCCGGCCGGTCGGGTCGGCGCCGGGGCGCCGGTTGGTGGTGGCGACGGCGTACCGGATTCCGGTCTGCCACAGCGGGTGCGCGGTCTTGTCCAGGATCGCCCGGACGTCGCGCTCCACGGTGGGATCCCGACGGGACGCGGGCGCCGTAGCGTGGCCGGTGGTGCCGGTGCTGGGCAGGAACGCGTCCAGCAGCCACAGCACCGGCGCGGCCGGGTTGATCGCCGGCACGGCGGTGGTGCCGGCCCGCAGCCGCCCGGCCGCGCGGCGGGCCCGCCCCGCCCGCCGGGGTGTGGCCGGGCGGGCGAGGACCTGCACGCAGGCGTACTCGCCGGGTTTGAGCTGCGCGCCGGCGGCCATCAGCGGTCGCAGGGGATCGGTGTCGTGGTCGGTGGCCAGCGGCAGCCACTCCGCGTACACGGGCAGCAGGTGCCCACCCGCCGCCGGGTGCGCGTCCAGGGGGATCGGCGGCGGCGGGTTGGCGTCGGTGGTGGTGGCCGAGCTGGGCCACGCCGCCCGCACCGCGGCCTCGACCGCCCCTGGGGGGACGGTGCCGGGTACCCAGATCGAGATGAGCAGTTGCCGGCCGGACCACGTGTACTGCCACACGACGTGTGGGGCGCCGTGGAGCAGGCGCCGCCGCCGTGACGGGGTCAGCACGCCGGCCAGGTTCGCCCACAACGCTGACGCGCTGTGCGGGTCGACCTCCGGCGGCGGTGCGATCGTGACGAGGCGCGCGCCGCGGGCGTGGTGGTGGTGCCGCCCCATCTCGACGAGGTTGCGGGCCGCGATCCACACGATCAGCGCGCCGGCGGCGACAGCCGCCAGCCACGGCCGCTGTGTGGCCCACACGGCGGCGTCGACCAGCGCGGCCGCTGGTCCGGTAGGGGGTGGGATGGGGCCGACGCTCGGCCCGATGGTGGGGCTGGGCGCCGGTGGCGGTGACGCGAGCGCTGAGCTGAGGGCTTCGGTCGGTGGTGTCACAGGTCGACCTCTTCCTCGTCGAGGTCGGCCAGCTCGGCCGGGTCGGTGGTGCACAGGGCGTGTTCCGCGTCGGAGGAGATCGACTCGAAGCTGGTCCTGCTCGCCCCGGAGATCAGCAGCCCTTGACCGCGGCGGGTCGAGAGCAGCAGCCGCCGCTCACCGTCGGTGAGCCCGAACGCCTCGCCGACGGCGTCGATGGCCTGCGGCGCCTGCCGCAGCAGCACCTGGGTGGAGGCGTTGGACACCACCGCCTGGCCGAGATCGGTGCCCAGCACGTCAGCGGCGTCCTGGGTGACGACGGTCAGTCCGGCGTTGCGTTTGCGGGCCGCCTTCGACATGCGGAACAGAAAGCGGGCGCCTTCGCGGTCGCGCATCAGCAGCCACGCCTCGTCGACCACCACGAGCCGCCGCCGCGACGGGCGTTGCGGGGCGTCGACGGTGCGCCAGATCGAGTCCAGCGCGAGCAGGGTGCCGACGGTGCGCAGTTCATCGGGCAGGTGCCGCAGCGACCACACGACCAGGTGTCCGACCGGGGCCTGAGTGGTGGGTGCGTCGAACAGGTCGGCGAAGCTGCCCTGCACCCACGGCGCGAGCCGGGCGGCCAGCGTCGCGGCGGCCGGGTCGTCGTCGGCGCGCAGCATCTCGGCCAGGTCGCGCAGCAGCGGCGCGGGCCGGTGGTGTGTGGCCGGGTCGGCGGTGATCCCGGCGGCGCGGTAGACGGCGAGGATGGCCCGGTCGAGTGCGGCGCGCTCCGCCGGTGGCGGCTGGTGGCCGAGCAGCACGCTGATGAGCGTGTGCAGGAACAGAGCGCGGCGGGTCAGCGTGTCGGGACGCCGGTCGCCGGCGGGCAGGTCCAGGGGGTTGATCTTCACGCCGGGCAGGCCCAACCGGACGATGCTGCCGCCGACCGCGTCGGCCAGTCGCAGGTACTCGTCCTCGGGGTCCACCACCGCGACCCGCACACCCTGGTAGAGGTTGCGCAGGATCTCCAGCTTCACGAAGTACGACTTTCCTGCCCCGGAGCGGGCCAGGACGACCGAGTTGTGGTTCTCCTGCGTCCAGCGGTCCCACCAGACGATGCCGGCGCTCGCCGGGTTGATCCCGTAGAGGACACCGCCGGTGGCCGGCGGGTCGCCGGGCAGCGGCGCGGGCAGGTCCGGGCTCGACAAGGGGAACGCGGCGGCGAGGGCCTGGGTGTCCATGGTGCGCAGCACCCGCAGCCCGTCCGTCGCGAGGGGCAGGGTGGTGGTCCAGCCGGGAAGCTGCCGCCACGTCGCGGGCTGCACCTCCACAAGGGTGGACGCGGCGGCGGCCCGGACCTGCGCGCACGCCTGCATCAGTTCGTCTTCGGTGCGGGCGTGCACGGTCAGGTACATGCCGACGCGGAACAGCTTCGCCGAGCCTCGGGCCAGCCGCTCGGCCAGGTCACCGGCGTCGTGCGCGGCGGCATCGACGTAGGGGTCGGCGAGCTTGCCGCGCTCGGAGTCGGCCCGCCGGGACGACTCCAGCCGCGCTCGTTGTTTGCGCAGCCGGTCGGCGGCGATCGGGGCCGGCAGCGGCTCGACGTGCAACGCGAGATCAAGCCGGCCCGGCCAGGACAGCAGCGGCTCCAGCCACGCCGGGCCTACCTCGGCCGGGTATCCGGTCACGACGAGGGTGGCGGCGAAGCCGTCACCCACCCGCAGCCACCGGGGCGTGACCTCGACGGCGGCCGGCGCGACCACCGACGCCAGCGCGCCTGGCTGCGGCTGCGCCGTGTTCTCGCCGGACCGTTTCTTCCTGATCATGGGCTCTTCCTCTCCTGACGGGTGGCGGCGGCGGTGATGACGGCGTCGGGCGCGGCCAAGCCGCCGGGACGCGGCGGCCGGTACGGGTCGGCGGCGCCGGCCAGCGCCGCGGTAACCGCCGAGCCGTCCAGCACCCGCGGACTGACGCCGAGGCCGGCCAACGCCCGCACCGTGTCATCGGCTCGCCGCCGCGCGGCATGCGCGCGCTCGCCGGCCACCGCGCGGGTGACGACCAGGACCTGCCGACGCAGCGGGTCCCGCCGGGCGGCGAGGTCACCGAGGAACTCCGCGTGATCGGCGCACGCCGCGCGCAGCCGCGGATGCGGCTGGGCGTCCACGGCGGCGGCGAGAGCCCGGCTGTGCGAGGCCAGGTCAACCGGTTGCGCGGACACGACGATCTGCGTCGGCGTCGACAGGCTGTTGAGCCACCGCCCCCACCCCTCGATCAGCGCCGCCTGCTCGGCGGGTGTGCGCAGCGCGAGGTTCACCGTGGTGGTGCCGACGATCGCCGCCCGCGCGCCACCGAGCCTGATTTCCCCGTCGTCGTCGATGGCGTCGGCGGGCAGCCGCAACGGCGCCGGCAGCGGCACCCGGCCGCTGGTGGGCGTGTCGACCCAATCCGGCGACCCGGTATCCGCCGCGACGCTGGCGTTCGACAGTGACCGGGGAGTGCGGGTGTGGCGGATCGCGTGCAGCAGCCACACATCCATCGACAGGCCGTCGCGGCGGCCCAGCGCCAAGCCGATAGCCAGCCCGCCGAGGACCACACCAGCACCGATGAACACCGGCACCGGCACAACGCCGTGCAGTGTGCGCCACGCGGCGTAGAAGCAGAGCGCGCCGGCGGCGACGATCGCCAGCTGGTGGAACGTCAGCCCGTAGGCGATCTTGTCGGGGGCGTCGACGTCGGCGGGCATCCGTGCCCTCATCGGCGCTTCGGGATCAGGCGGGGTCATCTGATGCTCCTGCGAAGGGCGTTCAGGCCGGGAACGGTGCGGGTGAGCTGCTGCACCACGACGACGCGGACGACCGCGCCGAGCATGGTGCTCGTGCCCTGTCCGGTGTGGCCCGCCCAGCGGGCCAAGAGTGTGGGGATCTTGACGGTGGTCCAGAGCAGCACCACCACGACCAGGAGGTTCAGCGTGCCGCCCGGGTCGACGGGCAGGCCGAACACGGGCAGCATGGTCGCCGGGTCGAGCAGTGTCTGCTGCCCCGCGGTGAGGAAGAACGCCTGCGCTACGGGGATCGCCAGGCATCCGGCGTAGGCGCGCCACCACAGCCGGGCGAGGGCGTCGGTCTGCGGCAGCGCGTGGCAGGCCAGCGCCAGCGGCGCGACGCTCGTCATCACCAACAGCGCCACGAACCGACCGATCAGCTGAAACGCGGCCGTCACGACCAGGACGGTGATGAGCAGGATCAGGATCAGGAACAACAGCGGGACGGTGCGGTCCTGTGCCGCCGCGAGGTGGGTGCGGATCGCGGTGAACGCGCCGTCGCCGTCGTAGCCGCCCTCGCTGATCGCCGCGGTCAGGGCGTTGGCGACATCGATGAGCTGGTCGCAGGCCAACTGTGAGAAGTGCGCGGCGGTGAACCCGACGACCAGCCTCGGTAGGAGGTCCTTGACCGTGTACCGGGATTGTTCGTCGCCGCCGGCGACCATGACGAGCACGCCGGCGGCGACGAACGCCACCACGAAGACGGTGTCCACGATCCAGACCGACCGGCCGGTGAGCGCCTGCACCTGCGGCAGCACGGTGACCTTCGGGGTGGTGAGCAGGATGCCGGTGATGAGGTCGAAGATCGCGTTGAGGCAGGCCAGGATCGCTGTGGTGAGCCAATCAAGAACATGGTCGAGGACCCATCCCATGACGATCAGCCCCCGACGATGCCCTGGACGACCTGCAGCAGGATCGGGGCGAGGACGGCCAGGCCGTAGCCGACCAGCGCGTTGCGCAGGGCGAGCTTGGCTTTCTCGACCTGCGACGGGTCACCACCGGCGGTGGCCCAGTAGACGCCGGCCAGGACGAGGAAGAGGGTGGCGACGGCGGCGAGGATGCTGATGAGCCAGGCCTGCAGTTTGGCGATCACCACCGGTAGGGAGTTCGCCGCCAGGTAGACGGCGCCGCCCGGCTCGGCGTACGCGGCGGCCGGGACGGCGAGTGACAGGCCGACGCCGACCAGCGGTACGGCCGCACGGAGTGCGAGACGAACGACTCGCGGGACTCGGAGCGTGTGCTGTGGGGTGCGGGACATTGCGGTTCACCTCCCGCCGGGCCCGACCACAAACGTGTGATCGGGGCGGCGATTGCTCGAAGCGGTCCGATGGGACCGCCGCCGGGCGGGGGTGGAGAAGGCGCGAACCACGTGAGCCCCGGGAGGAGCTCGTCCTCCCTCAGGGGTGGGTTGCGGTCATCAATGTGGTGTCAGCGCATCAACTGGCGCGGCACCCGAGGCGCGCGGATCGCGGCTGCTCGTGTCGCCCGGCGGCGGGCGGGACCGGCGAGCGGTAGAGCCGGCTGAAGTCCCGCACCCCCAAACCGGGATTTGTCAGCCCTGGCGAACGCTTGGCGCTCTCACACAGGCTAGGCGAGGGCTCACAGCGCAGGTCAAAGCCTTTTCGCTGTGGAAAGGTTGGCCTGCGGCGAGGACTCACAGCAGGATCGGAACGGGCTGCGTACGAGCGGTGTGAGTGCCGCCCGGGGCTAGAGCTCTTGACAAGGCCGCATCGGTTCGCCCGTTCCGGAGTGCTGAGGACCATGGCGGAGAAGTTCGGAGCGGGGGTGCCCTTTGGGTTTCGTCAAGGAATCGGGTCGGCGTCAGGACTGTGGTGAGGGCAGTATGGCGTGGTGCCTGATTTGCTGTGGGATGACGTCAGGTGGTTCTTCGATCCCAAGGTGATGGGGCCGATGCCGGACGTCTGCATACCTGGCGCCTCGCTGGAAGACTGGCAGTCGGTCCTCGATCTCGTCGTTGCTCAAGAATGGGCGTTCCAGTACTCCGAAGGCGCGGCAGTGCTGCCGTTGCCCGCGGCGGCGGGCGTGTTTTCCCGCCCGGCTGGCGCCGAGTGCCCGGAACTGCGGGTTTGGCCGTCGGTGGATGTCCTGGCGATCTTCCGGTTCTACGCGGCGAATGAGATCGACTTCGATGTCGATCTGCGGGAGCTCCAGGGGCAGGAGCGGCTCGAGGTGTTCTGCGGTTTTCTGGCGGCGATCGGAAGGTTCCTGGGCAAAGCCGTTCTGATGGATTCCGAGGGCGGCGACGGGAGCCATCCGGTGCTCGGCTTCGATGTTGAGGCGGACCGCGTCGTTGTGATGGCGGAGCCGCATGTTGCCGCGTCTGCAGGGTTGCTAGCCGCGGATGGAGGAGCCGGAGGATCGGTTGACGAAGGCGAGGCCTGCGTCGGCTGCGAGGTGGGCGGGGGTGGGGAAGCTGCTGCTGCCGTCATCGGCGTCGATGAGGATCCTGGCTCCGGTCCTGACGCCGATCCCCGGCGTCGACGTTAGACCTTGGAAAGATGGTTGGCCCAGCATGCGTTCCAGGCGCGGGGGTGAATTACGCCATTGCGGGGCCACCAACTAGGTAATGGGGGCGCCGTCTGCGCCGCAAAGCGTGCCGGCGGAGCAAGTCGCTGCAATCCTGCGCTGGTTCTCTTCCGCCAATGCAGCGCGCTGCCTCCGGAGCAGCTCTAGTGGGACGGGCGCTCGGCACGCGGAGCCGACGGTGGCCGACGTTGTACGTCGGGCCACAGCCGTGCCGGTTGGCTGTCAGGCGGCTGCCGCCGCGGCCTGATGCCTGGCGGCTTCGCGGCGGGCGGCCGCGCCACGTCCCGTGCGGCGCCGACCGCGCTGCTCGGCCTGCTGCCGCAGTCGCGCCGTGGTCTCGGGCGACGCGACCCCGGTGAGCAGCCCGTGCGCGAGGGCCTCGACGATACGGCTATCGATGCGGGACAGCCGCATGCGCAGGGCGTCGACGCTCACGCCACTACTCACGGCGATGGGCTCGATCGCCCGGCGCCCGAGCCGCACGTCGATGTAGGGCTGTTCGTCCTCGGGGTCGAGGATCCCGAGGGTCACCGCGCGGCGGACCAGGAGGTCCGGATGCCCATACGGCACCGGCGGGGTGCGGGAGCCGGCAACGAGGTGGTCGATGTCCTGCACCGGCAGGTACTCACGCTGCTGCAGCCGCAGGTCCCGCCCGGCCCGCCACGCCGCCTTGCACAGGCTCGCGTACGGTGCGGGCTTGGCCAGGTCGGCCCGGTCGCGCAGCGCGCTCAGGAAGCCGGTCAGGATCTCCGCGTCGATATCCGCTGGGTCGCCGGTGTAGCCCTCGCCCAGGTGGGCCGCGTACTGCTGCAGCGCCGGCATCGCCATGCCGACCGCGGCGACGACCCAGTGCGGCCCGTCGAGGCGGGCGCGTCGGATCAGCTCCCGCCACACCTCGTCCCGCGCCGTGTAGGCGCGGGGGTGGCGCAACAGCCAGTCCCGCAGCGCGGGCAGCGGCATCACCGGCTGCGGCAGACGCGCGTCGGAGAAGAACGCCGTGCAGTCGAGAGCCAGCGGCGCGGGCTCGCAGGTCAGTGCGGCGTAGGCGGTCGCCGCCGCGTCGAGGGCGGAAGTCGGCCAGGTCGTAGCGTCGGACACGCTCATGTCAACACTCCTGTGACACCGAAGGGATGCGAATGCCGTCGCCGGCGTTGTCACGGCGATCGGTGGCATCGATTGCGCCACATGGGGCTCACACGGTCCTGACAGAGCTGCGCAGGGCGCTGAACGTCGCCTCGACCCGGGCCTCTGTCAGCGGCGCGCCCGCACGGCGCGCATCGCCGTTGGTCGTTGGCAAGAGTCTGACAAAGGCCGGTTGACCTGCCCTGTGACACCCTGACAGAGCCTGTGACCGCGCGATTCGGAGGCGTTGGCACAGGCTCCACGCCGTGACCCGCGAGACGGCGTGGACGACCTCGCAGGTGACCGAGCGGCTCGCTGTGACAGCTGGGCCGGCTCACAGCGTCACTGTCACCGCTCGCCGGGACGGTTCGCGCGGACTGCCGATGTCCCTGTGACAGTCGCGCGCAGAGTGCCACCGTTGGACATCCCGCACCTGTGACAGGCGACGCCGCGCCGATGACAACGGCGGCGCACACGACCCTCGGCCACGTCCGACCGTGCTAGTCAACGCGCGTGTCCACGTCGACGCCCGAAGCGTTTCTCCAACCGGCGTCGGCACCGTCAGCGCCTTCTGTCAGCGAGCCAGCGTCACTGACAGAAGTGAGTAGGGATGAAGCCGGTCCCGTCGCGGTAGGGCGCCTGCCGCCAAGTCCCGTGCTCTAGACAGGACGACGAAAGCCGGGACGAGCCGCAGCCGGGTCGCGCCTGGTGAGCGGTTGTGGGTTCGGCAAGTGTTCGCCGGGGCTCACAAAACCCGGTTTGGGGATGTCAGCGCTTCCCGGCGCGGCGCGGAGCCGACAGCACATGAGCGAGCACACGCCGCACCAGCCGGCCGACCACAGCGAGCCGGCCGACCCCACTCTTATTGACCTGATCGTCGGCGACCCGCCGGTCCCGATCACGGTCTGGCGCACGGCCCGTACCGACGCCGATCCGCACACCAGCTTGCCCACCCGTCTGGCTTATCGCCTCGTCTCCGCCTACAGCCGGCCGGGGGAGGCGGTGGTCGACCTCACCACCGACCACGTCCTCGCACCGATCTGCGCGCGGGGTGGTCGCCAGCACCATCGCGCCTGGTTCATCGACAGCTCCAGCCTGATTATCGGACCCGCCACCGCCGGCCCGTCGGCGCCCACGACCGCAACTAACCCGCTCACCGAGCCCGCCGAGCGGGCGGCCGGCGACGCGCGGGACCTGCCCGAGTTGGTCGACTGGTTCGGCGATGACCTCACCGACTCTGACCTGCCCGGCGCCGACGCCGCAGTCGTCCGCCCGCCTGAGGACGGCCCGCTGGACGCGGCCATCAGCCTGGTGGTCGCCTCCTGGCCGCTGCACGAGGCGGGCACGACGGCCCGGGTCCGTCTCGCCTGGCTCCTCGCTGCCTGCGCGCGGCTGCTGCGCCCCGGCGGCTGCCTCGTCCTCGTCGTCGGCATTCCCGCCGGCACGCAGCCCACGCCGGAGGACTTCGGGCCGCTCGTGACCGCCGCCTCCGCGGCGGGACTGGGCTACCTGCAGCACATCGTCGCCGTCGAGGCCGACACCGACGGCGACCAGTTCATCTACTACCACGGCACGGACGAGGAACTGCTCACCCTGGCCCACGCCAATCCTGAGCAGTGGTCGGTCGCCCACCTGCGGGTGCACGCCGACCTGATGGTCTTCACCCCACCCCCGACTCCCATTGTGGGGTCAGGACGACGCCGCGACCGCGACGGCGGTGAGCGCCGTGCCTGAGCCCGCCACCGGACATCCCGACATGAACGCACCGGCCACCGACAGCTCCGCGGCTGGCGGGGACCACCCGGGCCGGCACTGCGAGTACGAAGGTCGCCACCGCGCCGACCCTGGGGGTCTGTCCGTCTGGGCCACCGCCCAGTCGACCGGCCCCGTGCAGCGACGCGGCCGGTACGTGCCGGAATCGGTCAAGCATCCCGCCCGGATGCTGCCCGCCATCGCCGCCCATGCCATTGCCGCCTACACCGAGCCCGGCGATCTGGTCCTGGACCCGATGTGCGGCATCGGTACCACCCTGGTCGAGGCCGTCCACGCCGGCCGCGACGCCTTCGGCATCGAGTACGAGTCGCGATGGTCGAACATCGCCGACGCCAACATCCGCCACGCCCACGACCAGGGCGCCAGCGGACGCGCGTCGGTCATCCGCGGTGACGCGACCCGGCTGATGTCGCTGGTGCCGAAGGTCCTCACCGGACAGGTGGCGCTCGTGGTCACCTCACCGCCGTACGGGCCGACCGTCCACGGTCTCGTCCGCCCCGGCGAGCACGGGGTCGTGAAGTACGACGACCGGTACAACGACGGCGAGGACAAGGGCAACCTCGCCTACCGCGACCTGACCGGTCTCACCGACGGCTTCGCTGAGATCCTGCGCGGCTGCGCCACCCTGCTACGACCCGGCGGCACTGTCGTGGTCACCGCCCGCCCGTGGCGCAAACGCGGCGAGCTGGTCGACCTGCCCAGCGCCGTCATCGCCGCCGGCCTGCGCGCCGGACTCGTGCCGACTGAGCGGTGCGTGGCCCTCCTCGCCGCCGTCCGTGACGGGCAGCTCGTCGCCCGGCCGTCGTTCTTCCAACTCCAACAGGTCCGCAAGGCCCGCTCGTCCGGGGTGCCGATGCACCTCATCGCCCACGAGGACGTGCTGATCTTCACTAGGACGCGCACACCTGAGGACGGATCCGGGGTGGTCGCGTGAGCCCACCCACCCACCGCTACCTGTCCCTGGGCGCCGGCGTCCAGAGCTCCACACTCCTGCTGCTCGCCGCCCAGGGCGCGATCCCCAGGTTCGAGGCGGTGATCTTCGCCGACAGCGGCTGGGAGCCGGCGGTGGTCTACCGGCACCTGGAACGCCTGACCGGCGTCGCCGAACAGGCCGGAATCGAAGTGGTACGCGTCAGCGCCGGTGACATCCGAGCCGACGCGCTCGACCCACGCCACCGGTTCGCCTCCATGCCCCTGTTCACCCTCGGCCCCAACGGTGAGCGCGGTATGGCCCGCCGGCAGTGCACCTCCGAATACAAGATCAAACCCATCAAGGCGGAGGTGCGGCGCCGGCTGGGCTACCCACACCCAACGCGCGTCCCGGCACGGGTCCGGGCAGAGGTCGCGATCGGCATCAGCCTCGACGAGATCGGTCGGGCCCGCGACTCCGACGTCGCCTACATGCACCACGTGCACCCCCTGCTCGACATCGGCTGGCGACGCACCGACTGCCTACGATTCCTGGCCGCGCACGGCCTCGCGGACACCCCGAAGTCGTCGTGCGTAGGCTGCCCGTTCCACGACGACGGCTTCTGGTACGCCCTGCGCGAGCACAGCCCGCAGGAGTGGGCCGACGCCGTCGCCTTCGACCGGTCCATCCGCAACGGCTCCGCCCGGGCCAACGCCGACGGACACCCCTTGCGCGGCCAGTTCTTCCTGCACCGGCAACGAGTACCGCTCGACGAGGTGCAGCTGCGCCCCCGTCCGCAACCTGTGGACGCGCCTGGTTGTGGCCCGTGGTCCTGCCCGAACGGCGAGCCGGTGACAGGCGACGCCGGGCGCGGTGAGGTGACGTGAGCAGTGCCCACACCACCGCCCCCCGCATCGGATCGCTGTGCACCGGCTACGGCGGCCTCGACCTGGCCGTCGAGCTGGTGCTCGGCGGCCAGCTCACCTGGTACGCCGAGACCGACCGGCACGCCCGCACCGTCTGCGAGTATCACTGGCCCGGCGTGCCCAACCTCGGCGACATCCGCACCGTCGACTGGGCCAGCGTCGAGCCCGTCGACGTCCTCACCGCCGGGTTCCCGTGCCAGGACATCTCCAACGCCGGCAAACGCGCCGGCATCACCGGAGAGCACTCCAGCCTGTGGAGCGCCGTCGCCGACGCCGTTCGCGTCCTTCGACCGCCGCTCGTGTTCGTGGAGAACGTCGCCGCCCTCCTGCGGCGAGGCTTCGACGTCGTCGAAGCCGACCTGGCCACGATCGGGTACGACACGAGCTGGACGTGCCTACGCGCGTCCGACATCGGCGCCGCCCACCGCCGCGACCGGCTGTTCCTGCTGGCCACACCCACCCCACAACCCGGCGGAGGTGCGGACGCTGCCGACACCGTGCGCCCGTGACGGCAAAGGACCCGGCCACCAGCACGGCCTACCCGACCTCATCGAACCGTCAGGCTCCACGCACGGCTTCCTACCCACCACCGCGGAGCGCACCGTTCAGCACTCGCACACCGACGCCGAACGGTTGCTGCCCACACCGAGAGCGAGTGACACCGGCACGCCCGGACGACGCGCGGGCGCCGGGTTCCGGCCCCCGCTGTCTCAGGTGCTACTGCCCACCCCCAGGGCCACCGACGGCGAGAAGGGCTGCCCAGGGCAGCGCGGCTCCCACGGAGACCTCACCCTCCCCTCCGCGGCGGTGCGGGTCCCGGCCCGGATCCTGCCCACCCCCCGCGCGTCCCACGGGCGCGGCCCCGGACGCCACGGCGACGGCGGCCCGGACCTACGCACCACCATCGCCGCACTCGGGCAGCCCAACGAGCAGCGGTGGGGCGGCTATGCCCCGGCCGTCGCCCGCTGGGAGCTACTGCTCGGCCGCCCCGCCCCCGCACCCACGCAAACCGGCCGGCACGGCAAGCCCGTCCTCGCGCCGCCGTTCGTGGAGTGGCTCATGGGCCTGCCCGAGCACTGGGTCACCGACCCCACCCTCGGGTTGCCCCGAACCGCCGCACTGCGGGTCCTCGGCAACGGCGTCGTCCCCGCCCAAGCGGCGACTGCCCTGCGACTGCTGCTCTGCCAGCACACCTAGCCCCTGCCAGCCGACGGTGGCTCGTCGCGGCGCACCCACACACCGTCCGCGACGAGCCACCACCCCGATCTCCAACCGCCAGAAACCTCCGACGTTCGGGAGTCGACCGATGCCTGCCAACCCGCCCCGCGCCCGACGCCGACCACCACCGGCCGCCCCCACCCCTCACGAGACAACAGTGGGCCACGACGAGCAGGACCCGAGGCTTTACACGCCGGCCGAAGCTGCCGCCCGACTCCGCGTGCCGGAGTCATGGCTGCGCCGCCGCGCCGGCCGCCGCCAGATCCCTTGCACCTTCCTCGGCAAGCACCTGCGCTTTTCAGCCGCCGACCTCGCCGCCATCATCGCCGCCGCCGCGCAAGTCCCCACCGGCCGGCGTACTACCCGACGCCACCGACGCCCCACCGGCGACTTGCCCCGCCCCGGCAGTCACGCGTCAATCACCACCCCTGACACCAACCGGACGGAGACCACACCATGGCCTGGGTAGAAAAGCGCGGCACCCGATTCCGCGTGCGCCTGCGCATGCCCGACGGAGCCGTCACCACTGACTCATCCCACGACCTGCGCGCCGACGCCGTCATCCGCGCCAAGGAGATCGACGTCGAAGCGGCCCGTGACACCTACATCGACCCCCGCGCCGGACGCATCCCCCTCGCCGACTGGGTTCCGATCTGGGAAACGACCCACCAAGCGGGCCCCGCCACCTGGGCCGCCTACCGCAGTCACCTCCGGCTGCACATCCTGCCCGCCCTCGGCCCGCTGCCGCTGATCGACATCCGCCGACAACACGTCAAAACCCTCGCCGTCGCCCTCGGCAAGCGCCTCTCGCCACGATCCGTCGCCGACGTGATGATGGTTCTGTCGATGGTCCTGCAAGAAGCCGTCGAAGACCGACGCCTACCCTTCAACCCCTGCCGGGGAATCCGCATCCCCAAAGGCATCCGCGGTGAGCGACCGCATGCCACCGCCGAGCAGGTCGCCGCGATCGTCGCCCGCCAAGCCCGCCCCAGCGACGGGCTGCTCATCCTCACCGCCGCCTACACCGGCATGCGGTGGGGAGAACTCACCGGACTCACCCGCGACAACGTCGACCTCACCACCGGCAGCATCCACGTGCACCCCGACGTCGGCGCCCTGCACGAAGTCGAAGGCAAGCTGTTCCTCGGCCCACCCAAGACCAACGACTCGGTGCGCCACATCCGGCTGCCCCGCTTCCTGACCACCCTCCTCGCCGTCCACCTCGCCGAACAACCCCACGACATCGTCTTCCCCGGAGCCCGCGGCCACCACCAGCGGCGCTCCAACTTCAACCGCCGCGCCTGGACCCCCGCAGTCGCCGGCAACCCTCAACGAGGCACCCCGCCGGTCCTACCCGGCATGCACTTCCACGACCTGCGCCACACCCACAAGACATGGCTCATCGAGGACGGCATCCCCGAGATCACCCAAGCCCGCCGCCTCGGCCACCGCCTGCCCGGTGTACGGGGTATCTACAGCCACGTCACCGAGCCAATGATCACCACCGTCGTCGACGCGCTGCAACGTCGATGGGAAACCACCCAACCCGACCATGCCAGCGATACCGTCCGACGACTGCGCGTGGTCGCCTAACGAACAGGGGAGGATGAGAGTCATGCCTCAGGCCTTCGTCGCGGAACCACCGTGCGCGGTGTGCGGGCGCCCGGCAGCCCACATCGAACTCGTCGCACCCGCCTCCCAACCGGTGGACTGGCAGCGCCTGTCACCGCCGCAGCGCGACGCCTACACCGCCGCCCGACAGCGCCACAGCGGCCAGCAATGGTGGCTACTGTTCTCCGGCATCGTGGCGGGCAACGGATCCGGCCGACCGGTGGACCCGGCAGAGGCACAACGAATCGCTGACGCCTTCACCCAGCCGTACCGGTACGCCGCCGTCACCTCCGCGGGCTTCTACGACGACGCCGGATTCTGTGGCCAATGCGACGCCCCGTACTGCTACCACCACTGGAACGTCTCCAGCACCGGCTACGGACGATGCCCTCGAGGCCACGGCAAAAGCCTCGACCCACACTGGTGGCCCGATGATCTATGAAGCCAAGAATCCGCACTCCGGCTGCGGGCAGCGCTGGCCCGGCAAGACAATCGGCGATGACAGCCTTAAGAGTGCTGGATCCGCAGCGGATGTCGACTTGCTCGCGACGGCCGAACAGTCGGGTGCGCTGTCCTCGCCCTGCTGGCTCACCTGCGTCGCATGATCGCGTGTAGCATCCTGCCGCTTCCAACCTCCGTCACATTAATGAGTTCCCACCCCATGTGGCTGAGGTAGTCGGCGGCGGCGAGTGCCTGGGTGATGCTGTCCCCGCCAGCGGCGTAGGCGGCCACGGCGAGGTGCCGGTGAGGGTAGGCGCGGAGATCGACCAGCTGCTGCAAAACCGCCGCCGCGGTGATGGCGCGGGAGCGAGCGACAGATTCAATGGTCTCGCGGGGCATGCCTCGACGATAACGCTAACTAGCACGGGCGATCGCTGGGCAGCTGACGGTATGGTCAACAGCGTGGAAGCTCGGTCCCGGAGAAAGGCGCTGGTGGTCGGCCTTCTGGTAACGCTCGCGGCTACCGGAGGGTGTGACGACGGCGGATCGGCAAGGCCCCGCGCCGTCACCACCTCACCGATCGTTGGTGCCCCCGCCACGAGCAGCCCACCGCCCGCCGTTGACTCCTTGTACGACGCCACCAACCTCGACCTGTGCCGGCGCACCGACCTGGCGCCCCTGGCGGACCTGTCGGTGAAGGTCGCTCGTACCGATCCGAAACCGCCGCTGGCGCGACAGGGCTCGTCGTGCCTGTTCGCGATGCGCACCGCGGACGACCACCAGGCCAACCTGCTAGTGGAAGCCTCCTCGCTGACGAGCGCCGAGGAGGCCGGACGCCTCTACACGGCGACCCAGCAGGTGACAGCCATGACGGCGGACGGCTTCCTCGCCGACGTCGGCGAGGAAGCCGAGGGGTTCGTCAAGCGATCGGACCCGGGCTTCAAGTACACCGAGTACATGGTCCACGCCCGGGGCGCCAACCTGGTGGTGAAGGTCTGGCTCGCGGTAGGCGGCGATTCCTACCTGTCCAAGCAGGTACTCGCCGCGAAAGCGCTGGCGATCCTCAAGGCGACCTACACCGCCGTGCCGCACGCCTGACGACAGGCGCTACCCGCGGACGGCTTCGGGCCAGCGGCCGCCGGGGAGCTTGGAGTAGTCACCGACCTGCGTCGCGATGTCCCGAACGTTACCCAACGCGTCAATGAAACGCTCACTGACCCGCAGGAGAGCATCCAACCCTGCGGTGACGATATCGCCGACAGACTCCGCCAACTTATCTATGGCCCACGGGATAGTGATGACCGCGGCCGTATCGACGGCGGCCTGGGCCAACTTACCTGCAAGCTTGGTGACGATCGTCGCTAGCTCGACCGCATAGTCAACGTTGGCCCTAGCGATCTTGAACAACCACTGACTGATGAACTCTGCCTTGAGAACGGACTCGTCGACCGCCGCCCGCTGTTTGGCGATCTTATCGGCGTAGGCGCGGGCCGCGTCGCCGGTCCAGCTGGCCAGGTTCTGGTCGATTGGCTCGCTGATCGCGAACGACAGCTGGGAGACAGGTGTCTTCACCTCGGTGACCCACCGGAAGCTCATCGAGATGAGTGACAGCACCGGCATCTGATGCTCCACGGCGTGATCAACTCGATCCATGACCTCACGCAGGCCGTGACGCACCGCGTCAATGCTGCGCTTAATCCAGAGCAGCGCCGCCGGGCCGATGAGCCACGCCCACTCCTTAACCTGCGAGACGACGTCGTTGAACCCGTCAACGGCAAGGTCCACGCCGACGCGAATTTGGTCGAAGGCCTTGTTGAACGGCTCGCCGTATTCCAGGTCAGGCGGTGCGGGCTGCATCGGCTTGGATCCTTCCGGATCGTAACGTTCGTGGCTAGGCTTTGTAGATGGTGTTGAGGTCCAGCGAGATCACCTCGTCGGCCCGGTCGTAGGCGTCGGCGACGCGGCGAAGGGCTTCACCGACCTGCTCAAACTCCGTCGCCGCCCCGGCGAGGATCCTGACCATGAAGGTGTGGAAGTCGCGGTACGCGGCTGAGTGGACGTCGGCGTTGGCGTCGCCGATGTAGAAGGCGGAGGCGTCCAAGTCCAGCCCTTCCGCGGCGCCCGTGATGGCGGTAGCGCTGTCGGACAGCTGTAACCATTTGCCGCCCTCGGTACGCAACGCGTCGGTGATGACGTTCAGCTCATCCACCTGGCCACCCCTCAAGGTCGTGTTGATCTGCCCGTGCCAGGTCGAAGGCGCGAAGGACGGATTGGGCTTCGAACTGCAGCTGACCGGCGTCGGCACGGGCGATCCGTGCGGTGTCGCCGGTGATATCGACAATGCTGTTCGCGCGAATCCGCAATGTCAGACAACCGTTGGGGCTAGTCATGGCCTGCTCGACTGGGGAAACGCGCAGTTGTGCCACCCGATCCAGTTCCGCGTCGAGGTCTTGCAGCGCGCGCCAGGTCGCCCGCGACCACACGTCCTCATCGAGCTCCGGCGACGTCTGCACCGCGGTCGGTCGTGGCGGTGTCGGCGGAGCCTGCCTCTGCTGAAGTTCCGTCAAGGCGGCCTGTTCCAGCGCGGCGCCGACGGCAGCACTGTAGGCCTCGAACAGCGCGGCCGGGAACCGAGCCACGCCAACCTCGCCGCGCCACTCACGGCCAACCGTGACGGTGTCCACGCGGCGGTGCGTGTCGATGACCACGAAGACCGATCCGGACGCATCAGATCCACGGAAACCACCCGTGCGGGCGAGATCCCCGCTCTCCCGCAGTAGCTGTCCGACCTGTCGCTGAAGCGCGGCCTCGTCACCGAGGAAATCAAGGCTTGCTAGCGACAGGCGTGGGTCGCGTCTGTCATCCATTCGTGCCTCGGTTCCTCACGTCAATCAACGAGTGGCCATCGGGCTGATCTCCTGAAGGCAGGACTACCGTACGTGAAACCTTGTCAACTCGCAGTACCCGTGCCTGCCCGTCGATGCGACGCCGTCCTCGGGCGATCTGGCCGAAACCGCGGATCGGGCAGCTTGCCGATGCCTACGCCTTCGGGCGCAAGACCCACCGCCCTCTTTAGGGACGAGTACTGACTGCAGATACACGCGCGGTAGCCCGTCCTCGGTAGCGGGAGAGAAGTTCGGCGGCAGCTTCGGCTTTGGCGCGTTCGACGTCTAGTTCGACGATGACCGAGGTGTAGACGTCGTTCATGGCGGCCGAGGAGTGGCCGAGTAGTTCCTACTCGTCGCCCCCGTGATGTGCTCCACGGCGACGGAAGTAACGGCTCACCACGAAGGGCCTCAGTCCTGGCTTGGCCATGCCGTCTTGAAGCGTTGGGGCTCAGCCGCCGAGATCAATGCCCGCCAGGGCCGAGGAACAGCTCGGCCAGCCGGGGTAGCCGCCTCCGCATCTCGTCATCGTTGTCGAAGTCGAAGTCCTCACCCATGTCGGGCTCGCGGGCCTCGTCGATGCCGTTCGCAGTGTGCTGGCGGGCCTTCATCGCTTCGTAGAAGGTGTCGTCGTCACCACCTGTGATCTGCTCGTAGGCCTCGCTGGCTACGTAGTTCACCGACTCGGCGAACAGCGTGCCGTCGTCGTCCTCGGCCGCCGCTTGTCGTACCGCGGGATGGTCAGCCAGTCCGTCGGGCGAGGCCAGGACGCGCTCGTACCACTCGCGCCCCAGCGCGATGACTCCCGCCCGGAAATCTATGAAGCTGTCGTCCGAGCATCCACCGCCGATCAGGTACGCAGCCGCCCACACGTCCCAACGGTAGAGCGCGTCATGGAGCTGATCGAACAGCTCCTGGAACTCGAGGATGCCCTCCGATGATGTAGCGGCCAAACGCGTCACCAGTGCCGCGGCAACAGCCTCACCATCGTCGCCGGTCCGCCCGTCGAGACCCGCCCCGGCCGACTTCACGACCGCCCAAAACTCATCAACGTCCACGGCGCGAGACTCTCCCACGACCAACTGACACAACTCATCCCATGCAACCCAGGCACCAGTCGCGAGCAGCCACTCAAGCCGTCCTGACCCCGAGCATGCGTCAATGGCGCGAGCTGGTCGTTACAAAAAGCGGCTGTCTCGGCAGGCGTAGGGGTAGCGGCGCAGACCGCCAGCGCTGCAGACCTCCCATCTGTCAACGGGGTGATGGGAGGATGACGACCGGATCGCTGATGGCCCGCACTGGTGGACGTTGGGCATCATGGCCGGCATGGACGTCGAGGAACTGATCGCGCGCCACCCGCAGGTCTTCCACACAATGTCGGCGACCGCTTGGCCATCGGTGCAACGACACGGCCTGCTGTCCACGCAGCAACTGGTCAGTCTGTTCGGCCTCGACGGTAGTGAGCGTGAGCGACTCTTGAGCGCACCACGCAAGCAGTCCACCGTTCTGCGCGCGCCTGGCATGCCGCCGGCCGTGATCCGCGATCAGAAGCCGATGAAGTTTATCGCCGAGAAGATCGATCCTGACTCCTCGCTGGCCGAGTACCTCGCCGCCATCAACTCTCGGGTCTTCTTCTGGGCCAGCGCCGAGCGACTGGACCGGCTGCGTCAAGCCAAGGAGTACCGCACGGGGGACCAAGTCGTCCTGCACGTCGACACCCGCGCTCTCGTCGAGCGATACGGCCCGCGGATCGAGCTCTGCCGGCTCAACTCTGGCGCGGTGACGCAGAAGAACCACCCCTTGCGAGGACACCGATCCTGGGTGCCGATCGCCGACTACCCCTACGACGAGTACCGCCGCCGGTTCGGCCGCGATGGCGCCCTGGCCGAGGTCACCGTCCTGGATGCCATCCCTGACATCCTCGACCTGACCAACAAGATCGAAGGCATTATCGACTGAGCCCCATCCCTTCGTGGCCAAGGGATGGCGATGCTCTCGGGAGTTGGCCCTGACGGGCGCGCGCTGGACTAGCGGGACATCTGGAGATCGCCTTGCAATCCCTGCCTCACCAGACGGCTCGCGAGCGCCGTCGCCTCGTCGACCCTACTGGTCGGATCATTCTGACGCGGCGTACGCCCGGCGGTCGGCCGGGTTCTGGGGCCGTCACGATGGAACGGGGCCTCGAAGTGTTCTGTGGTGGTCTGGCTCATCCGCCGCTGTACGAAGCCGAGTACTGAGCCGGCATCCTTCGGCCTGTCTTCGATCCAGGACGGACGTAGTCGACCAGGAGCACGACGCGGTCACAGGTGCCGTAGTTACACGCTTCGTCGCCCACTCGCAGCGCGCAGTCGTCGCGCCCGGAGTGCAGACCGAATCTGGACAGGGCTGAGGGCTTTGAACTGTTTCGGTGCGGCGAGTGGTCGGTGTGACCTCTCAGAACGAACTGAGGTCGTCAAGGGGTAGATCGATATCTGTCTCCATGTGCCTCGTCCAGGCGGTGCCAGCCGCCTGACATCTGGAGCATCACTCCTACCGGCAAAGCGTTAACCAGGGCCTTTTGCTCCTTGACGTCTCGCCAGGCACGCAGGCGTCAACGACCTTCGTGGCGCACTGCTGAGCCGCTGGTGTTGCGCCCACCGACCCTTTGCTGGCGCTCAGTGATCGGAATGGTGATCACGACGGCGGCGGCGCAGATCGGGCAGCCGTGGCCTCTGGTCGCTCGGCGGGTGGTAGCTTACCGACCCCTTCGTCGACGAGAAACGAGATTTGGCGTGATCGACTCCCAGACCGAGACCGGTTCCTCTGCCGGCTCGAAGCTTCCGCGTCGGTGGGCTGGGGTGGCAGTGGCATCCGTCGTGCTGCTGGCCCTGTTGGGCGGTGGAGCCGCTTATTGGCAGTTGGCCGACCGTGGGGATGAGGATCCGGGACTGACGGGGTGCCGGTCGGCTGGGGTGTTGGTTCGGGCAGGGCAAGGGGACATTGTGCCGGCCGATGAGATTCAGCGGGTGGGTGCCTTGTTCGAACGCTCGGCTCACGATGACTTGAAGTCCGCTGGTGTGTTTGCGGCGGGGATGGTGCAGCGGGTGCAAGACGCTCGCAACACCAGCCCCGGAGTTGACCTTTACCGTGCCGAGTTGGGTCGAGCTATTCCCCGCATGGCCTCTGCCTGCGACAGCCACGACGTGAGGGTCAAGGCATAGTTCGGTCGGCGATTGGTTGACGCCGGATCATCGCTTGGTCGGACCCGATACCCCCAGTGTCGTAGGACCTGGGCGACCTTTGCAGCGCCGGCCGAATTGGCGGAGTGGGCGTTGATGACGCCGACGTCAAAGGGGCACTTGTCGAAGGTAGCCCGTTCCAGAACCTCCACGACCGGCCAGACCGTGTCGTCCCCGCCCAGGTCGTGGTCCAGCCACAGCTGGTCCAGGCACCGGTCCCGGTACTGATCGAGAAGTTCAATTCCCGCGGGGCTGGTGCGCGCCACCTCGGCGCTACGGCCATCCACGAACGAACGGGGGTCATCGACCAGGAGGATTGTTCGGCGGGCATCGACGCGATGATGATGCCTGGCACCGTCACGATCTAACACGCGTACTTGCCGCGATCCGCGCGGCACGCAGCGTGACGGCTGGAGCTGCCGCTCCCCATTCGGAACTGCCGATGAGCGGGTAGGAGATCATGCGCGATGATCCGGTGCGGCATAGGAGGCGTCACTGTTCGGTGCTGAGCTGAACTTTCGTGTATCGCCACGTGCCAGTACTTCTTTGATCATCGGGCGGGTGTAGGCCTTCTCCGGATCCTCCGAAGCATCGCCGCCGTGGTAATACTCGCCTTCGTCGAACGCCTCGAACACGTCAAGAAACACCTCGGGTAGCGCTGTGTCGAGGGTGGCCGTGTGGTGAGCATGAAACCAGTTGACAATCTCGTCGCACGTCCCAAACGGCAATCGGCCCTGGTCATAGCGGGTGGCCAGTTCCATGGCCAGACCATCCAGGAAGGCGTCGTAGTCGAGCCGAGTCCACGCCGTCCATCGTTCGATATCCGCTGTTCCCGTGATAATTTCCTCGCCGCGCGCGTCCCGGCTGACGAGCTCTGTCAGCACCTCGCTCATCCCCATACGGAATTCCACCACGTACGCGACCGCCCGACGACTCTCTTGTCGATCATCCAGTAGCTCCCTGCCTCGAGTACCGGTGAGCCGGCAGAGGCCATGCACGCTTCTGCCGCGATCCGCGCAGAGGCGAACGTCTGCTGGTGACTCAAAGTGTGCAGGGACCCAGTGCCGGCGGCGGCGCAACAGTCGGGAGGTGAGTGTCAGCCGCATCGTGGGGCCCGAAGCTATTCAAGGGGTGGAATCAGCGGCCGTCGGTACTCGGTGCTGCGGCTGCTGCCGAAGTCCGCAGAATCGGCGCGGGCGAGCAGAGCGTCGACCTCGTCGACGATCAGGAAGGACGCCGTGGTGTGCCGGCCGAAGCGCGCCGGAGAAACCCGGCGCTGGTCGTATCTTGGAACGCGCGGAAAGGGCGCGGGAGCCTGTCCGCTCCCGCGCCCTGACCGTCAGCGTGCCCCTCGGCCGGCCGTCACGCGGCTTTCACGAAGGACTGTGCGGCCGATCCGTTGCAGTCCCAGATCTGTAGTCGCGCGCCGTCCGCTGTGGAGCCTTGCGGGGAGTCCAGGCACCTGTTGGAGTTCGGGTTGCGCAACCGGTTACCTTCCTGGACCCAGTTCTGTGCGCCGCTGCCGTTGCAGTCCCAGAGCTGCACCCTCGTGCCGTTGGCCGTACCCGCGCCGGTGACGTCGAGGCACCGGCCCAGCGTCCGCAGGGTCTGGCCGTCCCAACTCCACTGCTGGTCCCTTGAAACAGAAGGCCCCTGGCACGTCCACAGCTGCACGGCCGCGCCATTGCCGCCCGTGTCGTTTCCGCCCACGTCCACGCATTTGCCGCCCGGCCCGTTGATCTGCGTCGCGGGTCCGCCCGTGGGAGGCGGCGTCGTGCCCCCGCCGTCCTGGTAGTAGCGCACGTAGTCGATCGATGCGGTGAGCGGGAACTGGCTCTGCACGGGGTTCTGTCCGGGGTACGTGCCGCCCAGCGCCAGGTTGAAGATGACGTGGAACGGCTTGCGGAACTCCTCCAAGGTCGCCGGTGTCGTGTCGATTACGTGCGTTTGCACGCCGTCGATGTACCAGCGGATCTGCGCGGCAGTCCACTCGATCGCATAGACGTGGAAGGCCGCGGCGTTGTTGACGGTGGGGTTCGCGACGTAGTTGGCGTTCTGACCCGCTGTCCACGGGAACACGCCGGTTCGGAGATCCCAGAAGATGTTGTTCGTCACGGTCGCGTTCGCGTTCGCGTGTTCCATGATGTCGACCTCGCCGCAACTGGCCCAGTTGGTGGGCAGGCGGTCGTAGTAGGTCTGCGCTGGGTTGTAAGCGCTCGTGGACGTCTCGTCGCACGAGTCACCGAGCATCCAGAAAGCCGGCCACGATCCGGCGGCGGTCGGGAGCGCCATGCGCGCCTCGATGCGGCCGTACTGGAAGGACCTCTTCGTGTCCGTCGTCATGCGGCACGACGTCTGGTAAAAGTTGCGGCCGTTGACCGTGATGGGCGTCGTGAGCCAGTTGGCGCGCATCACCAGGTTGCCGCCGGACTGCGTGCAGTTCTCGGGGCGGTACCACTCCCACTCGCCGTTGCCCCAGCCGTCGAAAGTATTGAGGCCGGGGTTAAGGCCGTTGCCGACGTTGTAGTTCCAGTTGGCGCTGCTGGGCGCGCCGGCCCCGTTGAACTCGTCGGCCCACACGAGGTTCCACGCGGCCTGTGCGGGCTGCTGCTGGATGACCACGCTGCCGACCAGCGCGGTGGCGGCGGCGGTGAGGAGGACCATGAGGCGCCGACGGCTGCGTGACAGCGCTCGGTCCGCGAAACCTGCATTCCTGATCTTCATGTCGGGGGAGCCTCGCCTTTCCGTGGGGGATGACGGACCGACGCCATGCCCGGGGCCGACCCCGCGGCCGGACACGGCGAGTGGGCCACGGACACTCCCGCCCGGGGCGACCGAGAGTGCTCTTCCTGGACAAGCAATGCGAGCCATCAACGCGTGAGAGCGCTCTCACGCTAGCCACGCGGATCAATAAATGTCAATGGCCGATGAATGCCGTGTTGCCGGTGCATTGCCGGCTGGCAGGAGACCTGAGACAAGGATCAGCGACGCTACGGGTAGGTCCTGGCCGGCCTGCTCGAGATCCGAGACAGCGACTTGCCGCGCTGAGCTTCCGGCCACCCGGGAGCCGGGGCGGCAGTTCATGTTCGTGGCGCCGCGCGGCAACCATTGGCGGTACGAGGACTTCTACACGGACCGGTAGGTGAAGATCCGCGACCTGGCGCGGAAGAAGGGCCTGCCGAACCGGATGACGATGAACGGGATGCGGGACTTGCTGCTGACGACCGAAGACGTCGACTTGGCGGGCGTTGCGGACGATGGCCGGGCACGCGAGCGTGACCACGACATGAACGTCTACGTGCACGCGACACGTCGACACCACGAACCGGTGCGGCGGACCGTCGAGGATTTCCCTCGGCGTCGATGCCTTGACCACGGGTTCACCCGTCGGGTGGCGAGGCCTTCCGACAGGAAAAAGGGCGGCGGATCAACCGCCACCCGATCGGGGCGCCATCGAACGGCGTGCGGCACTGGCATCGGGCAGGCAAACGACAGCCCACCTACCGACCCAAGGTTGCGGCGGTGGGGCATCATGCCCATCGTGGAACCGTACCCCGAGGACAGCGACCGAAAGCAAGGGCTTGCGAAGTCCGCTGAGATGGCCATCTCATTCGTGCCAGTCGCGGGCAGCGCCCTCCAGGTCGCCTTCAATGAACTCGCTGGCCGGTGCCTTGCCGACCGACGCACACGATGGCTGAACGACCTCGCCGCGAAGGTGTACGAGCTCGAGGAGCAGGTCGGTGACTTCGCACGGCTGACCGACGAAGACGCGTTCATGGACGCGCTGACCACGGCCGCGCAGATCGCCGACCGCACCTCGCGGGCCGAGAAGCTCGAGGCGCTGCGCAATGCAGTCGTCAACTCCGTGATGCCCGACGCGCCGGACGTCGACACGCAACAGCTTTTCTTCGACGTGATCGACCGGTTCACCCCAACTCACATGCGAATGCTGCAGCTGCTCTCCGATCCACCTGGCTGGTTCGACTGCCACGGTATCGCTCGGCCGAACATCTACATGGGCCCGAAGATCGGCATCATCGAGGCAGGCATGCCGGAGCTTTCCGGCCGTCGCGATCTGATCGACCGGTACGCCGGGGCACTCGCCACCGCTGGCCTGATCAACCAGTCGCTCAGCGCGGTGATGACCGAGAACGGACTGTGGGTGCCAGCGACGACTCCGCTCGGTACCGAGTTCCTAGCGTTCATCGCCGACCCCGAGAGCAAGGTCGACTAATCCTGGGGCCGCCACGGGCAGTTCACGGGTTCGTCGCGCGCGGCTACGGCCACTGCTGCTGAAGGATCGTGATCGGGCACGCCGCGCAGCGACCCGCGCAGGCGAGAGCAAGGAGAAGACACAGTTGACGAGTACAGCCTCGAACAGAGGTGCGGCGGAGGATCCAATTGACCCCGCGTGGTGGGCTCCCGCACTGGTAGACGGGAATGGCCTCTCACGCGGGACCGAAAGCCCCGAGGTGCTTTCGCTCGACCTCGCCCGCCTGAGGGCTGAAGCCCACGCAGATGCAGGAGAGGACAGCCTCAGGACACGCGTGCTGGACGTGCTGGCGAAGGCCGCGTCCCCCATGCTGGTTCCCGACAACTGGACGGAGCCGTACGCGCCCGCCATGCAAATCGGGAATCGTCGATCGGAAATCCCCGACGACTTGAGTGAGCCGGAGCTCAAGTTGCTGGCCCGCCTGGTGCCCCTCATCGAGGAGCCGGTCCTGAAGGCCAGGGTCGCTGACATCGCTTGGGCCTACGGCGACCGGCGCAACATGGACCTGCTGTCCGCTGCGGTGAACGCTTACCGGTCGGTGCCGCTAAAGCGGGACGCCTGGCTTCGTGCAGGTCGTGACGGCTGGCGTCGGGCGATTGAGCTCTCGCTGCGCCGGGGCAACGCAGGCCGTCAGACCGTCAAGGAGATGACGACCGAGCTGGCCGAGTTTCTGTTTACCAAGGATGGCTCGGCGGGATTCATGCTGACTCAGATTTCGGACCTGCTGCGCGATGCCAGGTCCGTTGACCAGGCGGGCGCTCGGGATCTGGCCAACCACTTCGTGTCGCTTGCCGCTGCCGTCGCGGGGAACCACCGGCTCAGGCGCGCGTACGAGCGCCACGCCTGTACCTGGTACTTGCGGGCGGGCGAAACAGACCTTGCCAATGAGTGCACTGAGCGCGTCGGCCAGACGTACCTCGACGAGGCGGACGAGCGACTAGCGCAGGACAGGCCCGCACTCGTTGTCGGCACGTTTATCGAGAAGGCCATCGCGACCATACGCGGTCTTCCCCGGAAGTACCGCTCGGCGCGAGGTCTCGACGGGCAACTCCAGCAGCTGCGTGACCGGCTCGCTGACATCCGAGAGCTTTCTCTGGAGGAGATGATGCTCATCCAGTCGGATCCGATCGACATCACCCAGTATGTGGAGCACGCGCGCAAGGTCGTGTCCGGGAAGGAGGCACTCGAAGCGCTCGTGAGTCTCGCAGGAATCGTGCCGCTCATCGACGCCACGAAGGCGATGGCCGACGAACGAGAGCGCATGCAGGGGAGCCTGTCGGGTCTGTTCGGAATCTCGACGCTCAGCGCGGACGCACGCAAGGTCGCTGCTCGGGCGGGACTCGGTGTGGGCCAGCCGCCTGATGAGAGCGTCTTCGCCGAGGTAGTCCGGTCGTTCACGTTGAGGATCGACCTCCAGGTCAAGGCACTCATCTACCCTGCTCTCGAGGTGCTGATGCTCGAACACCGCTTCAACAACGGATTTCTCGCAGACATCTGCTACGAATCGCCGGTCGTCCCTGCGGGGCATACCGGTCTGTGGGCTCGCGGGTTGTGGCATGGACTTTCCGGTGACTTCCCGTCGGCTATCTCCGTGCTCGTGCCCCAGATGGAGCAGATGGTGCGCGGCTACATGAAGGCCCACGGGATCTTCACGCTCTTCGTGGACGAGAACGGCGTCGAGACCGAGAAGGGACTCAACACACTGCTTGAGATGCCGGAGTCGTCTCAGCTGTTGGGGCCCGATCTCACACTCGAACTGCGTGCTCTGCTGTGCGAACAGCTCGGCCCAAACCTGCGTAACGACCTGGCGCACGGGCTGCTCAACGACCCCCAGTCGTGGGGTGTCGGAGCGGTCTACGCCTGGTGGCTGTGCCTGCGACTGGTGGTCCTGCCCTACTACGGCATGCTTATGGAGGCCCAGGCAGAGAACGGCTCCGCAGGTGAGACAACGGACGTAGAGCGATCGAGCTGAGGGCCACTGCGGGAGCGATCAGTTCAGGGTGCCGCATGGACCGCAGCAGCACCACCTGGCAGCGCGGGCGGCGCGCCAGGTGCTGTGCTGGCCCCCAGCTTGTGACCGATCCTCCTAGGACGGTCTGGGGGTGATGCGGGGCTTTCCGGGTGCCGGCATTGGGCCGGCGCGAAAATCGATGAGTGCGAACCTCGTTGGAGCCGCAGAATTCGACTTCGGCCAGCAACCGATCCCAGTCTGCCCGGATCTCCGCCGTGCGACCCCAGGCTGTCCGAGGCGGGCGCGCGCGTGAGCCGCGCAGTCCAGATCGCGAGACATGATTCCGGCAATCCGCCGTCGTGTCTCATCGAACCTGGCCATCCGGTGGATCCCATGCACGTTAGCCAGATGAGTAGACAGATAGCACTGTTGGCCGCGTCGCCGAGGGGTTGAGTAGATGTCACAGGGTAGATGGCGAGCTGTCGGAGCTGGGATGTCCTTCGTCTTGAGTGCTGCGGTCGGCCTGGCAACGAACGCTGTGACAGCGAAACCGTCATCTGCGTGGTTGGCGGCTCTTACGGCGCTGGTGCTGTGTGGAACTGCGGTGCAAGTGGCCATCTCCACCATGGAGATTGGGCCCGGCGCGCCTAAGGGCGACGGAGGTACCACGCCTAGCGGTGAAGTCTGGCCCGAAGGGGCGAGCCGGCAGGAGATGCGACTTTCCGGCGGAAGCTTCGCTGTTCAAGCGAACGGACCCGTCAACATTGGAACCTCCCCGCCTCGCGCGGCACTCGCGATCGCTGTCGTAGCCGTCATCGCCTCAGCGGCGGTCCTAGCGGTTGCCTTGATCGCACTGAAACCTGACGAAGCCTCCATCCCTTCCAGGCCGAAGGCAACCACCAAGGACGGGTCACTCGACCCGTATGCCCTGGTTACGACAATCACCTCAACTACCAACCTGTGCCATGCTGTGGTGTTTCCGCGAGCTGCGTCGCCTGATGCCTCCGCCTTTATCAATCGCGTCGAATATCCCTCCCACGAGGACCTTTTTATGAAGGAGGAACTCGACGTAGGTGCCTACGCCTATGGTGAAGCGGAGATCCACCTGAATGCTCAATCTAATCTCCCGCAACAAGTGACGATCTACAACATTCGACTCGTTGACGTCGAGGTCAAGCCTCCGGTGGAGGGCTCGCTCATTTCGCTACAGACCTGCGGGGGTGACGCGGTTAACCGGATGGATATCCTTTTGAATGAGCCAGACAGGGGGCCGTTCCTAGAGGACGAGCAGGGGCATCGGACCGATCGCCGCTACTTCGACTCCCAAGTGATCAACTTAGCGCCTGGGAATAAGGAAAGTCTCGCAATAAAGGCAACCGTAAATCGTGGCGGGTCTCCGGGATCATACTCGTTCAGGCTGGCAGTTGATTTTGAAGTTGACGGAAACAAGTATACGAAGGTGGTCGACCGGGAGGGTCAGCCTTTTCGAGTGACGGGTCAGGTGTGCAAGTACGACGTAGTTCGGATGCCCCGGCAGTACTATGGCCCACTTGAAACCAGGGGGGAGTATCCGAGCTGCTAAATACATCGAGGCAGCACGCCCCGCGAACTCAGGGGCTGGAGAACGCCTGTGACGCCATGGCTTGTTACCGGGCGGGCATCGGCCCACCGGTCCCCGCGCAGACGTGAGAAGAAGATTGCAGCGGTGCAGCGGTGCCGGAGAGCGCTCAACCAGCAGGAGATCGGTTTAAGAGCTCTGTGAGGGCTTGGCGCGCTGACCTGGTTGGAGTCGCGGCGCTTTCCGCACACCCGGCGGGCCTACCTGCGCGACCTCGGCCACTACCTCGCCTGGCTCGCCGCGCTCGACCGGGATCCGCTGCAGGTCACCCGTCCCGACGTCGACGCCTACGTCGCCCTGCTGCGCGGCCAGCCTCAACCGGCGGCTGATCGCGTTGTCCAGCTGGTACCGCTACCGTGTCGGACGAGTTGTGGGCCGAGATCGCGCCGCTGCTGCCACCCCGTCCGCCACTGCGGCATCGGTTCCCGGGCCGCAAGCCCCTCGATGATCGCAAGGTGTTGTGCGGGATCCTGTTCGTGCTATATACCGCGATCCCCTGGGAGTACCTGCCCCAAGAGCTTGGGTTCGGGTCGGGAATGACCTGCTGGCGCAGGTTGCGGGACTGGAACGACGCTGGTGTCTGGCAACGACTAAATGAGGTGCTGCTCGGCAGACTCCGAGCCGCCGGGCAACTCGATCTGTCGCGGGCGGTGATCGACGGCTCCCACGTCCGGGCGCTCAAAGGCGGCCCAAAACCGGTCCGAGCCCGGTCGACCGCCGCAAGCCAGGCTCGAAACACCACGTCATCACTGACGCGGGCGGCGTCCCCCTCGCCGTGAGCCTGACCGCCGGCAACCGCCACGACGTCACCCAGCTCATGCCCCTGGTCGACAAGGTCCCTCGGATCAGGGGCATCCGCGGCAGACCGCGACAGCGGCCTGACCGGATCTATGCAGATCGCGGCTACGACTTCGACAAGTACCGCCGCGAGCTACGGACTCGCGGCATCACACCTGTCATCGCCCGCCGCGGCGTCCCGCACGGCTCGGACTCGGCACTCGGCGCTGGGTCGTCGAGCAGACCAACGCCCTGCTGCACTGGTTCCGCCGCCTCCGAATCCGCTGGGAGATCCGCGACGACATCCACGAGGCGTTCCTCACCCTCGCCTGCGCCGTCATCTGCTGGCGCCGACTCCAACGCTCAATGAGTTAGGAGTTCTTACTGCACCCATGGTTCGGCCGCACGCCAGGTCGCAGTGGAGGGAGGCGGGGGTCGGTCGGACGGGTCGCCCGCGCTGGCGTACCGTAGCGGCGATTTAGTGTTGGGGCGTGTGTCCGAGCCGTCGAACTGGAAGCAGTGGTACGCACCGGAGCTTGGCGCGCGTTCGGCGACGAGCCATGGGGACAGCGTCACCGGTGCCCCGGCGTGTGGCAGCAGGAACACTTGGCCGGTGATGGTGGGATCGGTCGTTGCCACGGTATGTACGAACGGGCCGCGTGTTCCGCGGAGCCGGTCGAACTTCGCGTGGAACAGCATCCCGTCGTATGTCATCGTCGTCGCTACCCCGATGTCGGCGCGCCAGAACGCGGCGGCCCGGGCCGCGAACCGTCGGAGCAGCCCGTCGAGTTGGTTGGCGTGGGCGGCAGTGGATGTCGTACGGCCGTGCGCGATGCCGTTGCGCAGATTGACCAGATCCTGCACGCGCTGGGCGCCGCCGCTGGGGATGAGGCAGGCGAGTAGGCGGGCGAACTCGCTACCCTCGCCGGCCAGGGTCAGCAGCCGCGTGCACACCGTCAGCCAAGTCCCCATGCTGGGCCGGGCGAGCTGCGCTGCCGTCACTCCCGCCAAGGGCGCCGGCGGTGTGGTGGCCAGCCCAACCATGGCCGCGAAGCGCAGCACCGCCTCCAGCGCCGCGAGTCCGGCATTGACCTGCCGATCCACGTCAGTGGCCCGCCAATACCGAGCGAAGTGGGCCGCCAACGGTGCGGGAAGCCCTCCGATCGCCTCCTCTAGGGCTTGGGCCTGCCATTTGACATGCACTTCGGCGCAACGGTCGAGCAACTCGGTGCTGGCGTCATCCTTGTCGACCCAGTCGGCGGCACCGAGGCGCATGGCGCGGACCGTCTGCTGCTTCGAGCCCTCTCCTGACAGCACCAGCGCCGGGGTGCGCAGGCCTTGCGCCTGCAGGCGTTCAAGGAGCCAGAGGCCGCCCCAGTCCTCCGGCGGCATCTTTAGGTCCACGATTATCAGGTCGAACGGCCTGCCGGTGGCAGCCGTTAACGCGGCGGTCCCGCTGTCGACGAAGTGTAGGCGCGCGCCGGCCCGCTCGACCGGCCGGCAAAGCGTGCGGGCGACGTCCGGCTGGTCGTCGGCGACCAGCACGTGCACGTCGGCGAGCTGTCGGATCATTCGTCAGTCCCCTCGGTGGGCGCGGTCAGCGGAAGCCGGACGTGCCACTTTGTTCCAACAGGCGACGGGATCCACGCGAGCTGCCCGCCGACTCGCTGCAGGAGCGACTCGACCGACAACAGGCCGATGCCGCTGCCGCCCTGTTTCGTGGTGCGGATCCTGGCACCCGATTCCAATGCGGCGACGACGTCTGCGCCGATGCCTGGGCCGTCATCGGCGACTTCAATGATCGCGGTCTCCTCGTCAACGGTCCAGTCCATCCGGATGCGGCCGCCGCTGGCCATGGCCTCCACTGCATTCGCAGTCAGGTTGTCCAGGATCAGCCCGAGTGAGCGCTCGTCAATGGCGGCTTGGGCGGCGGTGTCCGTCGCCGGCGTGTCTAGCCCGACCCGGTCGGGCAGGCGGGTCAGCAGGTCGCGGGCGTATTGGCGGAGGAACGGCCCGAAATCAACGTCGCCGCCGGCTGCGGCGTCTGGTACCGAGGTCACGGCCGTCAGGCTGAGGGCCAGGCGTTGCATCCTCTCTAGGTGCCGGTGCGCGTCGGCCTGCTGTTCGTGGTGGCCGGCTGGGGTGGCCGCTACCGCATTGGAGGCCTGGCGGGATGCGCTCGCGTGGTTCTTGATGTCGTGTAGCACGTCAGCCACCCGTCGGCGGAACGGGTCAGGGCTAGGGTGCGGCGCGGCGAATGCGGCTTGGCTGACCGGTCCGGGGTTCAGCGGGAGAGTTAGCCCAGCGATTTCCACCTCGAGTCCGCCTGGGACCGGGCGCATGACGCCTGACCAGGTGACGGCGGACCACAGTGCGCAGGCGTGCGCGAGGTCCGGCTTCGTTGGGCCGGTGAAGCGCATGCGCAGCGGGCGCTCGCCGAACACCCTGGCGGTCGCGAGGGCTTTTGAACGGAGCATGATGTTGGCCGCGGCGTCTAGGACGGCGCGCTCACGGGCGGTCAGCGTTACGGCTGGCATCGGTCCGGTGAGCGCCAATCGGTCCCGGTGGAAGCTGGTCCACTCGCCGACCAGGTGCCCCAAGTCGGTATCCGGCTCGTCCGCGCCCATGCACCGAAAGAGCCGGCAGAGCCGGACGATGCGATCGGTGAGCGTGCGGTCCAGCCCGGCCGGCTCGGTGACGGCCCTGATCGCATCTAATGTTTGTAGCAGCTCAGCATCGATCACCTGTTCCCGTGTGTCGGCGAGGTACCGGGCCCGCCGGAACGCGTTGGTAAGGCCAGCCACCAGCTGTGGACTGGACCGCTTTCGCAAGTGCCGGTCTGTCTGGCCGGCCCATTCCAGCAGCTTCTCCGGACTCTGGATGAGATCCAGGCCGAACTGCTTGGACGCCGCCCAAGCGGCGACCGGCGGGTTGTTGGAGGCGAGGATCGCCGCCTGCTGCGCCAGGACCAGCCGGTTGAGCGCGTGGCCGCCATCGTCCGGGATCCCACTAGCGGAACTGGCGAGGATATCTAGCACGCGTCGGGAGACCTCGTGTTTCGCAGCGGTCTTGCCGGAGGCACCCCCGCCGGTAACGGCCACCGAGTCACCGAGCAGCGGGCTGGTCAAGATCGCAGTGGCCACGAAGACGGCCTGATGGCTCGGCCCGGACGACTTGAATTCGAACGCGATGTCCAGCCGTAACCCGCTGGCGGCTCGCTGCAGGCGAGTGGTGTCGTCGAGGGCCCGCGCGCGGCCCGGCGCGATCATTTTCCAGGCTGGCCGCCATGCGGGCGGCCACTCCGACTGGAGCGTGGCCGGGCGCCGCTTGCTGAGGTACACGGCGGCCATGACGGCCTGAAACACGTTCGCCTTAATCTCGGGTGAGGTGCCCAGGACACTTTGGCCGGCCCCGAGCAGCAGGCCGCTGGTTAGGTCGGCCCACCGGCAGGCCCGCTCGTACGCGTCGTTGGGCAGAGTGACCACAAGGAGAGTGTCAGGCCGCTCAACGACCGCCCGGCGGGCCACCGCGAGACGGTTCTCGTGCTCGAGCACGTGTGAGCCGACTAGCCCTAGCAGCTGGTTGCTGCGCTGGCCGGCTCGGGCGGTCTCGGACTGGTGCTCATAAGTCCAGGACGAGTGGATCAACGCCTGGGATAGCAGCGGCCGAGCGGTCGGCGGGAGCGCGAAGGCTCGCTGGATCCGGTCGACCGTCCAGGTGTGATCGCGGTAGCCGAGCATCTCGCGGGCCTGCGCGGCAGGCCGGACTGCCGTCACCGTGGCCGCCGCGGCCGGGTAGTACCGCTGGACGAACTTGCGCGCAGCCTCGTGGGCCGCTGCCTTCTTGCTGCGGCCAGTGCCTGTGGTGCGGCGGCCCCGAGTATCCGTCGCAACGGCGTGGTAGGTCGACTGGTGGTCCGGACCCTCGCGCTCGTAGGCGTACGTCACCGGCGCGGCCCTCGCGGTCGCCTGCAAGGTGGTGACCGGGTCGTGCACAACCGCCGTCCGGCGGGCGTCGGAGAGCAGTCCGCCAGCCAGGCGGGTGGCCGAGTCGTACAGGTCGAGGACACACAGCAGGCCGACCACGCGCCGGAAGAGGTCGGCGACCACACGGTTCGGCAGCGGCTCGCCAACGAGGCCATGCCCGACCGCAGTCGACTCAGCGATCCATGGCTGCCGGGCTGCCCACGCCGGCAATGTCGAGGCGATGTGGCCGATCTCTGTACTCAGTGGGCCGGGCTTATCGCCGGGTACCCAAGCCAACCCTTCGACCGCCGCGTGCCGCTGGAGAAAGGTGCCGCCGAGGCGTGCGAGCGCGTCGAGGAGGCCGCGCGTGACGCCGGGCAACTGACGGGTGTTTTCGTAAAGATACGAATTGTGGATCAGAGCGACCCCGAGCGCATCGACAAACCCGCTGTCCCCGACAGGTGCCCCGCATTGCCGTAGCGCCTCCAGGGCGGGGTCGATCGGGAACCGCCTCCGTGACGCTCCCGTGTCCGGCCAGCGGTCGTGCGGGGTGCTCATTGGACGGACGCTACAAGCCTGGATCGGGCGGAGGAATCCACCGGAGGGTCTGCTCGATCGGATGGGTGCGACGGACCCGGGCATCGACGATGGCGAGGCTTCAGGTAAGACAGCAGTCGAACGGAAACTCTCGGCCGGAGCCACTGCCAGCCGACTGCTCATGCGCATCGTCAGACCGGAGGAGCGTTCCGCGACCGCGCGGACCCTGACCGAGCTGCTGAACGAGGTTCGCGCGCTGCGCGGATGACGAACGACCGAGGCCGGAGCGGGAATCCGCTCCGGCCTCGGGCAAGACAACCCGCTGCTCTTACCACTGAGCTACAGCCCCATGTTGTGGAGCTGACGGGACTCGAACCCGCGTGCGACCGGGATGATCAGGAGCACCTCTCGGTACTGACACCCGTATAGCAGGAATGTCCGATTGGTCGAGTCGGCCGAGGGGTGCCCGACCCCTCTCGGAAAGCACCGATATGGCCACCAGGCGCACCAGCATGGCAAAGCGGAGCACCGGCACCCGCCGGTCAGCCGCTGGGGCGGCCGAAGCCGCTGCGGTACGTGCAGGTGGAATCGACGGTGATGACGCGGAGATCGACGCCGACGTCGCGTTCGAGCACGGCCGATGGCGGCACCGGGTGCGGTCCGCGCGGGGCCGGCCGGACACGATGGTTACGATGTGCCGCTGCTGATCGACGAGGAAGAGGGCCACTTCGGGGAGCCGTAGCAGCGACCTCGCCTTGGTGGCTGGGTGGTCGCAGAATGGCCGGATGACCGACCCTTTCGCGACCGCAGAGACTCCGTCTGCCCTGCCCGGCGACACAATCTACGACGGCGGCACGGTGCTCGCCGTCGAGCGGCATCCGGTCTACGGGCTGATGTACCTGTCATCCGAGTGCTGCGGCGGAACGGAGCGGACGTCGCCCAGGTGTCGGTGGGCACAACTGGCGAGCCGGCGGTCGAGCTGTTCCTCGACCGGGAACTGCCCGTCGAGAAGGGCGACACGGTCGCGGTCGGAAAGGGCTACCTCATTGAGGAAATCGACGACCTGTGAACGTTCAGATCCTGTGGTCGTCGCAGCCCCAGCCGCCCGGGTAGAGGCGCGCCTTCTTCGTGCAGCCGTCCGCCCGGGCGCATACCCGTGGGCGACAAGATCTGCGGCGGGGTGAACGCTGCGGTGTCGGCGGGTTGGCTAAGGTGACGAAGACCCGCTCGACGGTGTCCCGGACCGTGCTCGTCGAGCGGACGTCGGACTCCTCGAGGTAGCCGCACAGTCGGTTGAAGGCCGGCCGGTGTGCACGCGTCTCCTCGTTGACGACCTGGCCGTCGGTCTGCGGCTCGTCGTACGTGACCTCTTCGGCGCGCCCGAAGGCGTCAGCGTTGGCGCCTCTCGGCGGCAGCGGAAGGTCGTCCGCACATGGCCATGTGCGGATGCCTGTGTAATGCTTCCTCTGCCCGGCACCCGCTTGCGCCTCGGCACGGATAAATGCTGGTCGGGGAGACTGCCACGCCAGCCGGATGGTGATCGCAGTTCGGCTTGGGCTGCGGGGCGTTCGGTGGGATCTGTATCGATCTCAAGTGCTTTGCTTGCGAGTTATCGGCCTGCTCTGCTTGGACCGCCACCGCTTCCAACCGCAGGCTCGTCAGGTGCGACAGCGACGTCGAGACGACTTCCACTTCGGCCTCCAACCCGAACTAGCGACGAACGCGACTTACCAAATCTGTGCGAGAGCGAGTTTCAGGTGGAGCCGACAAAGTTTTCACCAAGTCTCTAAGGACTCTATACCCGTAGTCGGCAGGCGAGCGTACGAGGCGGCTCGAGCCAAACCGGCGCTCGTGGAACGAGACGGGAGTCTGGGCAATCCGGAAGCCTAAGCTCGCTGCTCGGATGATTTGCTCCTGGGTATAGGTGAATTTGCTGGAAATTCGAACGGCAGCAGCCAGTCGGGCGGAGAACGCCCGGTAGCCGCTTTGGCTATCTGCGACGGCAACTCGCGAGATTGCTGATATCGCTTGTGACAGCGCGATGTTTCCAACGTATCGAACAAGTTGCATATGTGGAGGGCGTCGCCATAGGCGATTTCCGATCGCCAAGTCCGCCCCGTCGCCGAGTTTGTGCAGCAGGGCGTGAATGTCGTCGGGCGCATATTGCCCGTCGGCGTCAGTATGGACGATAGTTGTGGCGCCGAGCCCTAGGGCGGCATCGACGCCAAGTTGAAATGATTGAGCTAGCCCAAGACCCCCGGACGGTAGAACGAGGGAAGCTCCAGCATGGAGCGCCACCAATGCAGTGCGATCACTCGAGTCGTCGTCCACTACGATGGTTTTCGACAGCCTGAAGCGAGGCCGAATTTGCTCGTGGAACGTTGTTATTACCTGACCAACGGTCTGCTCCTCGTTCCTTGCAGTAACCAGCAGCGCAAGCATTCTTCTCCAGCTTCTAGGCATCTTGTGACGCGCCGATCTTAGTACCGGCATAGTCTTGCCAGACTTCCGGGTCGCCCGGAGAATTGTCGGATGCCTCTGGCTGTCGTCGTCTGTTGCCTGATGTCGTTCGCCCTGCTGAAGTCGGTTGCCCTCATGAACGCCGTTCGATGGGCGGCTAAGCGGGCCCGCGGATACGAGCGTGAGTCGCGGCTGCGGCCTCCTAGGAATGATCTTGAATTGGCCGCGTTATTTGAGCGTCATGGTGGTGATTTCTTCCCATTTGGCGCCAAATGGTACAAGGTTCGCCGACTCTACTCACCTGGATCCAACGACTCGAGGCTGACTAAGGCTAGAAAGAGTGCAGTCAGGCTGATTGCGAAGACATTCATCAGTGGTGCCGGGTTTATCCTTGTGTCTTATGTATCGACTATCGCTCTGAATGCTCTTGCGCCCAAAGTGACCGTTTTTGCTTCTGTAGTCGTGTCCGCATTGACCCTGTGGGTCGTCGCCTACAACATGGGGTTGTTGGCTGAGGCTGTGGCCTGGTATTTGGCCGTCGGCCGATATGCGCGCTCCTACTTCACCGCCGGTATCACGGGGCGCCGTCCGGAAGACGGATCGGTCCTGGATGAGCTGATTGTTTTTGTAACTTTGGCAGTCTTTATGGTTCTCAGTCTAGCGGTCTCGGTGTCTACCCTTCAACTCCGGTTCGGCGGGTTCAAAGGCATGTCGCGAGACCATGGTTTTGTGGCCGAGTTGCGGAGGTTGGCGGACTCCACGTATTACGTTGTAGCGAATGTGACCACGTTGGGCGATTCTTCCGTCCAACTATCGAGCGCGCCAGCTAAGATCGGCGCAACGACTGTACTGGTCGCCGGCTTGCTGTTGTTGACTTTTACACTGGCTTTGTTTTCGTCGGTCATCCTCGAGCGGCAGTTGCCAGATGACTTGGGGCGTAAGCCTAGGGTTTAGCTTGATCGCGCGGTCTCGGCGTGGCGGTGGTTATCTTTGAACAGAGGTGATGCTACTGGGCAAGCGCGACCGACACGGCGTGAACGTGACGAATCTTGCGGGCGGGGCGCCGGGCAGACTAGCGTTCAAGCGGTTCTCTGAAGACGAAGTCGACTGGCGTACGCCCGGACTTCGCCCTTATGGCTGCCATGGCCTGGAGGGCACTGCGAGCGGTCACCTCACCGCATATCGAAACTGTCGCGGGCAAGCCGCTGCGGCGGTACCCGGGTCGGGGCAGCAGCGAAAGCGTGGGCGCCCGGTCGCCCGGGTCTTCGACTGCACGACTACGCGTTGCGTCTGAGGATCCGCACGGGCATGCCGCCGACCGTGCACGGTGCCTCAGGGGCATCGGTCCTGCTGAGTAACTAGACGCGGGCCCCGCCAAGGCGATCGGGGGTCCACGAGGTCTGGATCGCTGCCACCCTTGGGCAGCTGAGGAGCATGAACGCTTCGAGGACCACACACCTTTGCGTGGTCGATCCTGTAGTCGACGGGTTACCAGGGCGCGGAGCGGCCATCGCTGGACGCCCCTGTGGTCAGCTCGGATAGTCGGCTGACTGACGTCCTCCGGGAGCGGCGTGAGGATCGTGAGCCCGCTCGGCGATCTGTCGTCGACAGGTCCCACGGGTACGGCCCAACGCGCCTATCTTGCCCGCGCGCAGCTACTCTCCGCGCCATGAGCAACGTGGCCGGGACGAAGGCAAACCGCGAAGAAGAGACCGCATTCCTGGCCATGGAGCAGGTGCTCGGGGTCGACATCAAGCTCGCGGATGCTGGCACCGGTGACAAGAAGCCTGATGGTGCCTGGGCGTACGGCGATGGCCAAGAGCGCCGGGGCATCGTTGAGGTCACGTCACCCCCTGCCACGAGCCTGATGGCTGATTGGGCTCGCGCCAAGAAGGCAGGGCGCCCTCAGGCCGAGAGCGGGTCGATCCCTTTGCGTCTGAACGAGCTCGCGCAGGTGTGTTCCGAGATGCTCGCGGAGGAATGGGCTTGCGATAACGTCGACAAACTTCTGGCCCAATCGGCCGATGAGCGGCACCTCTTCCTTTTTGCGCGGGCTTACAAGGACGGTAACTACTTCTACCGGCTGTCCGATTTTTACGACGGCGGAGAAGCTGAGCACGTCGATGACATCGTCCTCCCACCGGGCATCTCAGACGTCTGGTTCCGAGGCCGGGCGCGACGAGATAGTGAGCAACCACTGGGCGCATGGGATCTCTGGTTAGCGAGGTTTCACGCAGACTCGGGGTGGTACCGCTACGTGGTGCAGATCGAGGAACGGCACCTGCCACCCCCCAATCCGGGTATCGCTGACGATCGGGTTCCCGCAGGTTGGCGACTTCCAAAAGATCGTGCGCTCGATCCGGTCGGTGACTGAGACCGTCTGAGGCGGATCTCAATCACTGAGCTGACTGCCGCGCGGTTGCGTCCACGGAAGTGGTGTACGACTTGCCCGCGATGGGCGTGTTGCGTAGATGGGCACCCGCGCGAGGAACAGGGCCGCGTCGATCACGCGGTGACCTGCTGTGGGGTGCTCCCGGATCGACCGATGCGCCTGCTGGAGCGAGCGCTGGTGGCAACCAAGGCACTGCACTGGGCCGGCAGCTCGCCGACGGCGCTCTATCTCCCCTGGCAGGGGGGATGCGCAGGTCACGACGGTAAGGAGCTGTCAGGTGGCCCGAACTTGCCGCCCGGCAGCGTGCTGCTCACCGCCGCGTACAGCAACGGCTTGGTAACCCAGCTCTCGGCGAAGGTCCGCATGCCCCGCACCGAACTCGACGCCTTCATCGCTGCGGCGAAGTTCACAACGGCTCTCACACCGGGGCTTCGGGCTGTCGACGCCAAGCACAACGTCGGTGGCGGCAACCTGTGGGACCCCGAAACCGCCAAGACCATCTCCGGCCTAGACGAGGAGCAACCCACCGCAGAGGGCACACGCCGAGCGCTCCTGGTCAACCTCGACGCACCCGATGCAGTCACCGTCTACCTGTACGCCAGCCGCGGCTGAACCCCGCAGGCATCCGCTTCTGCCCATGACAAGGCGCGGCGATCGTGGACGCGCTTCCTCATCGATCGATGCGGCTGCGGGAGCCAGTGCTGGCGCCAAGCATGGGTACTGGGCCGGCATTTCACAATCGGTCGGCGGCCCGGTGCGAGCCCGGTTGGGGGGAGCAGGTTGGGAGCAACAGGGTGCCCTGAACGGCCTTGAACCGCATCCAACAGCATCGAACGGCGCTCGACTGCACCCACCCCTGCCTGCGGCTCCACGTTGCCGCAGGTCAGAGTCGGTGCGGCGTCATGTTTCACACCGAAGAGGTCGCTGGTTCGATACCAGCATCGCCCACTCTCAGTTCCGCAGGTCAGAGGCCGCTTCCCAGTTTTGGGAGGTGGCCTTTCCGCTGTCGTACGGCAATGACGTATCGCCACGCCAGCGAGCGAGCCCGACGGCGGTGCCGGCTGGGACCATGTGGAATCGGCGCTGGCCGGCCAATGCCTTTCGGACGATCGCAGCGACCGCCGACGGGAGATCCCGAAATCTACCGTTCGGTGAAAGTCGCCATCGACATGCCCGCCGAGCTCGGGCCAGGTCTGGGACGCCCGCTGGTCGGCACGACACAGGGTTCGAGGGGCCCGATTTACGCTTCGGCCGTCAGTCCGAGGTCCGGATCCGCTCCAGGTAGGTCAGAGGCTCCTGGCGGAACTCCATGAGCTCCCGCAGCGCGTCCTTCTCCGCCGTGGTGATCACGACGTCCTCCTCCGCCAGGGCGCCGACGAGCTCCGGGAGCGCCAGGTCCCAGGCCCCGGCGCTGGCGGCGGTCAGGACGAACGGCCGGTGATTCGGGCTGATCCTGGGTGCGAGCTGGTCGGTGATCTGGCGGCTGTACCAGTAGAAATCGTTGACTTCCATGGGTCTCCCGTAGGTGCGTTGGCTAGGTCGGCCGCTTGGCCGGCGGGTTCGTGGTGACGCCCTCGCCGCTGAGCGGGAAGCCGCCGGAGATGCTGCCGTCCTTGTCCAGGGTAACGACGAAGGTGATGCCGTCGCGGGTGCCGGTGACGCGCCAGCCGTCGTCGTTGGCACGTGCCTCAGGGCGGCTGTCGGGGTTGGTGGCGATGCTCTTGAACCAGCCCTCGACCTGCGCCTCGGTGGTGCCGGGCGGGAAGAGCGTCTTGTTGGGCTCGGTGGACGAGGGCTTGTGGTTGCCACCGCCCTTCCCGTCGCCGTTCCAGATCTTGTCCAACGCCCCGTCGCCCATCTCACCGAAGCGTTTCATGTCGTACCTGGCGTCGGCGAACTCGGGGTCGTCCCAGGGGTTGGTCCTCTTGGGTACCTCGGGCTCGGATGTGTCGGCGTCCTTCGGGCGGCCCTCCCCGGCGCGCTTGATGCCATGCTGCTGGGCTGGTCCCACGCGCTTGGGCATCATTCCCGGGTTGAACTTGGGACGGTTGGGGCCATCGCCGCCACCGCCGTGCGGTGGGGTGGGGCCTGAGGGGTGCTTGTGGAGAGCCGCCACAGCGAACAGGACCACCAGGACGGCGGTGCTCCGCAGAGCCGCCATGAGTTGTCGCATCGAGGGCCGCCTAGACGTCGAGGAGTGCGCGAAGGGCGGAGAGGCTGGCGATCAGGCCCATCAGCCAGCCGAAGATGCGGCCGGTCCAGCGAACGACGGCGACCGCGAGCTGGGAGGCGACCAGCGGTGTGGCGAAGCCGAGAGAGAAGACCACCTCGGCCAGCCACACCACGACCTTGGCGATGCAGTCGGCGATGAAGGCCCGCACGACCTCCCGCACTATCTGCACCACGGTTCCCGCGCCACGGGTCGCGGCACCCATGCCGGCGGCCGTGCCCGCGAAGATCCCGGCGACGTCGATGTTGATGGTCAGGATGTCGCGGTAGGCGTCGGCGGCGGCGCCCTGCCATCCGTCGAGGTCGCCGACCAGCCGCGCCTTGAGGTCCTCGGCGATGGAGAACAGCTCATTGGCCATGTTGTCCCAGGTCATGGCGTGCGTCTCGATAGTCTGGGGATCACCGGCGAGCCAGTCGAGTGCCTGCTTCAGTGGCTCGACCTGCTCGATGGCCCACTCGATGCCCATCGACAGGAGCGTGCTGAACGGGTCGATGGCGATGGCCGCCCCGTCGAGAGCGGCGCCCAAGCCCGCGATTGAGCCGTCGATCCAGCTGCCGGAGTCGATGGCGTCCTTGATGCCCATGTAGTCGTCGGCAAGCGGCAGGCCGGTCCAACCGTCGCGGTGCGCGCCGCTGGTCGAAGGGATGTCGGAGGTCGTGGCGACCAGTGGGTTGCTCATGAGATAACGCCGGGCTGGCTCAGGTCGCGGAGTGGAAGGAGTTGAAGCCGTCGGTGGTCGACTCCTCGGTCCGCTCGTAGGCGTCGGCGGTTCTCTTGATTCCCGCGGCGAGCAGCGCGATGTTCTCGGCGAGCATGTCCACGCCCTTGTCCTGGTCCCGGTGGCGTCCCTCCAGGATGGGCGGTAAGAACTGGCAGAGCTGCCCGTAGGCATCGTCGGCCTGGAAGATGGTGCCGCTCGCGGCCTTGACGGCGGCGAAGCGGTCGTGAATGGCCAACATGGCCGTGGCGTGCGCGCGCAGCGCCTCGACGTCGACCTCGAACCCCCCGTGCATCAGTAACGCCCCTCTTCGTCCTCGGTGTCGGCGGTCCGGAATCCGGCCAGCAGGGCCCGGCCGGTCGCCGAGTCGGCGCCGACCGTCTCCCGCACGACCTCGGCGGCGGCCTCGGCGAGCTTGACCCGCGCATTGCGATAGGCGCCCATGATCGCCTGCTGCGTCTGCTCCAGGCTCACGCGCTGCACCCGCGCGGAGAGCCGGACGTCGGCCATCGCCCCCGTGGAGTCGACGGTGACCTCGACGATCCCGTGGGCGTCGGTGGCCGCGACCCGCAGCGCGCGCAAGCCGGCAGCGGCGGCCTGCGTGTCGGCGGCCCGACGCACGGCATTGGCCTGCCATGCCTCCAGGCGCTCCCGCGCATCCTCGGCGTCCAACAGCGGATTGACCATCGCGCCTCCCTCTCCGTTGCCGAGCAGGGGCTTTGGAGGCGTCAGTGTAGCCACGGCCCGCCACACCAGGTTGCCGAGCGAATGCGGCGTGATCTGGTCAATGCACCGGACACCGGCGCTGGCTATCTCTCCGCTGCGAACGAGTGCTCGGATAGCCGTGGTCATGGCCGGTACGCCCGGTTCCGGCACGATCAGCTGGTCAACGCCCCAGAAGTAACTGCCACCTTCACCGGTTTCCTTCCAGGTAGCCAGCAGGCGGCGGACCTCGTCGACGGTGAAGATTGTCAGCGCCCAACTGGAGCCGTCGGGGAGGTCGACGAAGGCATCTGCGTTGGCCGTGGACTCCTCGGTCGTGTCGGGACCGAGGAGGAACCGTGCCACGAATGTCGGTTCCGTGTTGGTCACGTACGGATGGTGCGGCCCATGAACGCCAATGATGCCTCGCGGCCCGATGCGAACACCTCGTCGTGCAGGCCCTTGTCCCCTGAGCAGGGCAAGGAAAGGCAAGGAGTCCGACAAGGTGATCGCACACCTGCAGATGACCAGTCCTGATCAGCTTCGGTGGGCAGAGGCTGTCGAGGCCTGGTCCTGGTGCCGGTCGAGGCTTTGCGCCGGTCGAAGCTCGCACTCAGAGACAGGCTTGGGTGCCAGTCGTGGGTGGAGGCGGCCGGCGCGTAGATGGACGGTGGCGCTGAGGCGGGCTGAGGTCAACCATTCCGCCGATTCTGGCGACGATGCCGTCTGCGGTGTGTGTCGCGCTGGCGAAGACCGACGACGGGCTCTGGTGCGTGTCGCCCTGGTGGATCTCGATCGCGCTGTTGCCGGATGTGTCGAGCAGGTGAGCGGCGAGGCAGCCGACACTGTTGGCGTTTGCGATGTCCTCGTCAACGCCGATCGCTGGGGCGAACATCCGAGCTGCGCCCGTTCTTGCATTCGGGGGCAGCTCGTAGGCGAAGCAGCCGAGATACCCGAGTAGCCGACACTCGGTTGCCAGCCGATCGAAGTCGGGCTGCATGGACAGCAGTGTGCGGCGATCCCGAACGGGGACGAGGAGTCGTGGCATGCCCGGCGACGCGACCCGTAGGGCGGCGGCGATGTCCGCTCGTTCCAGGCCGAGGGCCGCGATGATGCCACCGCCAGTCGCGTCGGCATGGTCGGACAAGGCGATGACGCCCTGGTCGAACCAGACCTCAATGCCGTCCTGGCGCCGGGTGGCGGTCGTGGCGAAGGTGCGGCCTCCGCTGCGCTGGCGGCCGTGGTGCTCCGTGGCGCCGCCGCGGCCCAGCAGGACGGCCTGCGCGGCGATGGTGCCGTGCCCGCAGTTCGAGAGCTTCCCGGTGCTGGTGAAGAACCGCACCCTGGGTGCGTCCGCTGGGGTGGTGTCGATGAACGCGGTGTGGGAGGTGCCGGCCCTCAGGGCGATCGCGTGCCGTTCGTCGTCGATGAGCCTGGCATCGTCGATCACGACTGTGGTGGGGCTACCGCCTTTCCCGTAGCGGGTACAGGCGTTCACCACCGCCACTGGTGGCCCGGCCATCAGAGGGCCGTGGGTGTGAACGGCGGTTCGAGCGCTGGGATGTGAGCCATGACCAGACTCCGATGCTTCGGATTCAGAAGCACGGTAGCGATTCCGCTTCCGAAATGCCAGGGCGGGCGTTTCGCGGGTTCAGGTCTTGTCGTCCACGCTCAAGGTCGAGGCCCATGCGTCGGACCAGCGAACGAGCGGGCGCAAGGCCTGGTAGGCACCGCGACCGAGGTCGGTGAGCGCATAGGCCGTGTCCGCCTGCTGAGCGACGAGGTGGGCGTCGAGCAGGTCGGTCAGCCGCTGACGCAGGACGCTGGATGACATGTTGTCGCAGCGCTGCTGGAGCGCGCGGAAGCCGACCGGCCCATGCTGCAACTCCCAGATGATGCGCAGGTTCCAGCGACGCCCGAACAGGTCGAGGGCGGCCATGAGGGGTCGTCCGGTACTCGATCCGCGTACCGGCTTGCCCGGTCTGGGTGCCGTCATCGCCTGCGCCGCCCCTCTTGATGCTTCGATATTCGATACAGTACCGTCCGCTGTGTTGATTCGATTTCCGAAGCGATCGGGGCTGCTTCGTGAGGCGATTGCGCACTGCGTTGTGTGACCGGTTGGGCATCGATCTGCCAATCATTCAGGCGCCCGTGGGTTCCGCGGCGGTACCGGAACTGGCGGCGGCGGTGTCCGAGGCAGGTGGTCTTGGCATGCTGGCGTTGACGTGGCAGACCCCCGATCAGGCACGGCGGAGCATCCGGCGTACCCGGGAGCTCACCACCCGGCCGTTCGGGGCAAACCTGGTTCTCGACTTCCCGGTGGACGATCTGCTCACCGTGTGCCTCCAGGAGAAGCTGCGGATCATCTCCACCTTCTGGGGCGACCCGTCGCCGCTGCACGGCCGGATTCAGCGCGCCGGCGCGCTGCACCTGCACACGATCGGTGACATCGCCGAGGCCGTGCAGGCTGTCACGGCCGGGGTGGACGTCGTCGTGGCCCAAGGCTGGGAGGCGGGCGGTCACGTCCGCGGCGGCACGACCACGATGTCCCTCGTGCCGGCGATCGTCGACGCGGTCGGGCCGCTTCCGGTGGTGGCTGCGGGAGGAATCGCGGACGGGCGTGGCGTCGCGGCGGTGCTCGCGCTCGGCGCCCAGGGCGCCATGCTGGGCACCCGCTTCCTGGCCGCTGCCGAAGCCGCCACCCACGAGGTGTACCGGCAGCACCTGATCGCGGCCACCGGAGCGGACACCGTACACACCCTCTGCTTCGACGGCGGATGGCCGAACGCACCGCATCGCGCGCTACGCAACACGACCCTTCAGCGTTGGCAGGCGGCCGGCTCGCCGCCCGCCCCACTGCGGCCCGGCGAGGGTGATGTCGTCGCCAACGACGCGTCCGGCGAGAGCCGACCTCGATACGAGGACCTGATTCCGTTGCCCGGGATGACCGGTGACCTGGCGGCCATGGCCCTGTACGCGGGCCAGTCCGTGAGCCTCGTCCACGACGTCCTGCCCGCTGCCCGCCTGCTCCACGACATCGCCGGTCAGGCCGCCGCCACCGTCGACCTGCTGCAGAGCCAGGCGACGTGATGTCCATTCCATCTGCGGTGTTGTTCGATGTCGACGGCGTGCTGGTCGACTCCTATCCGGCATACCGGCGGATCTGGAGTCGATGGGCGACGCTGCGCCACCTCGACCCGGACCTGGTCTGGTCCCATACCCACGGCCGCCGGCCCGTCGACACCATCGCGGTGGTGGCCCCGCACCTCGACGTTGACGCCGAGTACCGGCTCGTTCGAGAAATCATGGCCGCCGAAGGCGACGCCTTCCCCGTCTACCCCGACGCCGCCGCCGTGTTGAGCCTGCTCGATGGTTACCCGTGGGGTGTGGTCACGTCGGGTCGAACACCGACCGTGAGGCAGCGGCTGCGCGCTGGCGGCCTGCCGGATCCTCCCGTCCTGGTCGACAGCAGCCAGGTCCGGCGCGGCAAGCCGAGCCCCGAGGGCTATCTGCGAGCGGCGCACCTTCTCGACACCCCCGCAGCGAACTGCCTTGTGATCGAGGACGCTCCCGCCGGAGTCGAAGCAGCCCGGCTTGCCGGCATGACTGTCGTCGCCGTCCGCACCACACACCCTCCCGACGAACTGACCGGCGCTCACCACCGTGTAGACACCCTCAAAGACACGATCCCCCTCCTCGCGGACTGGCTGAACGGGCCTCAACCATGAACGAGGCGACCGAACAGATCGATCTGGTGGTCCTCGGGGCAGGCCCGGGCGGCTACGTCAGACCGGCTGCCGCTGGTTCTGGAAGTCGTTGGCCCAGCGACAGAAGGGTCCTCGCGCTGTGCCGAACGGCAGGCAGCCTGCCCGCTACCGTCCAAGCGTGACACGAGCCCGTCGATGGATGCGGTGGATCTTTCTCGTCAGTGGTGCGGTCTTTCTGGCGACCGGCGGGTACTGGCTCTTCACCACAACCCGGGCTCAGGCCAACGGGCAGGCGGGTTGGACCGGTGGGTTCATCGCGGTAGCTGGGTTGGCGTTCGGGATGGCCCAGGTTGTTCTCGGCTCCTTGGCGCTGCGCCGACAGCAGCCGTCCCGCGGCGTAGCGTCGACCGTGGCAACCCCGGGAACACCAGGGATGATCTCGCTTGCCGTGCCGGAGCCGGCCGCATTCACGCGGGGCCGCGACGAACTGGTCGGCGAACTCACCGGGCTCAATCGCGGGTGGTACCAGCCGGCGGCGCGGGTACGGGTGCTGCACGGCATGGGCGGTGCGGGCAAGAGCACTGTGGCTCAGCTGGTGGCCAGGCGATTCGCCGATCGTAAGGCAAAGGTCTGGTGGGTCTCGGCGGCGAACGCCACCGCCCTGCAGACCGGCATGCGGCAGCTCGTCGCCGATCTCGGCGCCTCCGATCACGACATTCAGCGAGCCTGGTCCGGGCTCACCGGCGCTCCGGATCTGCTCTGGAGGCTGCTGTCCGCCGTTCCCGGACGCTGGCTGCTGGTCATCGACAACGCCGACGACACCCGGTTGCTGGGACTGGACGGTGAACCGGTCATGTCCGCTCGGGGGTGGGTCCGGCCGGTGCCGAACCGTCGGGGCCTCCTACTGATTACAACTCGCGACGGCGACCCCAAGGTGTGGAAAACCCCCTGGTGCCGAATGCACCCGATCCCGATGCTGTCCGCCACCGACGGCGCGGCTGTACTGCTCGAACATGCCGGGAAGCACGCGGGTGGCGTACGGGAGGCCGTCGCACTGTCGCAGCGTCTCGGCGGCCTGCCGCTGGCTCTCGGTCTGGCCGGCCGAGCCCTGGCCGACGCGCAGCAATTGCGGCTGCCCGGCATCGCGACCACCTTCGCGGCCTATCAGGCCGCGATCGATCAGCTCGGCGGGTCCACCATCGGCGAGGCCGTAAGCCGTACCTGGGAAATGTCGCTCGACCTGCTCGACAGCCGTGGCCTGCCTGAAGCCCGGTCGCTGATGTGGCTCCTCGCGACCTTCGCCGACGCGCCGATTCCGACCGGGCTGCTGGGACCACCGTTGAATCCCCGCGATACGCAGGAGTCACTGCGCGCCCTGGCCACACTTGGCCTGATCACAGTCGAGGATGGCGAGCAGGACGCGGTGAGCCTGCGCATCCATCCGCTCATCCGCGCCGCCGCTGATCCGGTGGCTCAGTTGAGCCTGGCGATCACACTGCTGGCCGGATTCGCCGACGGAGACCCGGACGACTCGGGGCAGTGGCCAACGTGGCAGGCCGCTGCTCCGCATGCCTTCCACCTGCTGAACCAGGCAGCCCGCACCACCGACACCGACCTGATCATCCGTGCCGCTCGCATTGCCGAGGACGCCGCCCGTCACCTCAATGCCACGGGGCTGTACGCCGTAGCCCTCGACCACCTGAGCGCCCTGCGGTCGATCCGGGAACGGGAGCAGGGCGCACACCATCCCGATACCCTCACCATCCGGTACCGCCTGGCATACACGACCGGATTCGCCGGCGATCCGGTGGCCGCCCGCGATCAGTTCGCCGCGCTGTTGTCCGCTCAGGAACGGGCGCTGGGCGCCGACCACCCGGACACCCTTGACACCCGCAACCAGCTGGCCCGCTGGACCGGAGAGACCGGCGACATCGTGGCGGCCCGTGATCAGTACGCGGCACTGCTGCCCGTCCAGAGGGGCGTCCTCGGCCCAGAACATCCGGCCACCCTCGCGTCGTGGCAGGGGCTCGCGCAGTGGACTGGCTGGGCCGGCGACGCAGCCGCTGCCCGCGATCAGTTCGCCGCGCTGCTACCGGTCCGGGAACGGGTACTGGGCGACGAACACCCGGACACGCTGGCCACCCGGCATCGGCTGGCCCAGTGGACCGGCTGGTCGGGCGACGCCAGAGCGGCCCGCGACCTGCTGATCGGCGTGGCCGACAGTTTCCGCCGGACACTCGGTGCGGAGCACCCGGATTGCCTGCACGCCCAACATCACCTGGCGCGCTGGATCGGATACGCGGGCGATGCCGCCGCTGCTCGCGATCGATTTGCCGCGCTGCTGCCCATCCGCGAGCACGTCCTGGGCCCGGAACATCCCAACACCCTGGCCACCCGCCATGGCCTTGCCCTCTGGATCGGATACGCGGGCGACGCCGCCGCCGCACGAGATCTGTTCGCCGCACTCGTCCCCGTCCGCGCACGCGTCCAAGGTCCGGAACATCCGGACACGCTGGGCAGCCAGCACGAACTTGCCTCTTGGACGGGGAGAGCGGGCGACCCCGAAGGCTCCCGGGCCCAATTCGCCGCGCTGCTGCCGGTTTGCGAACGGGTGCTGGGCACCGACCATCCCGACACCACCGACACCCGTCGCAAACTGATCGAGCTTCTGGACGTCACCACCAGGCCCACCCCGAACGGTGGTCGCGGGGGCGACGTCTCACTGACTGACTGAGTGACAACCGTCGCGACCGTGGTGGACGTCCGTGGACGTCAGACGATGTGGGGCGGGCTGGCTGGCAGGTCGTGACCGTGTTCGACGCCGTTCGGCAGTTGCGCGACGCATCACCAGACGTCAGCGGGCGTCCGCGGGTGATCGCCATCGACGGCCGGGGTGGTGCAGGCAAGACGACCCTGGCTGGGAGGCTGCGTCAGGTGGAACCCAACTCGGCCATCGTGCACACCGACGACGTGGCCTGGAACCACGCCTATTTCGACTGGGGTGCGGTACTCACCGAGAACATCCTGCGACCCCTGCACCGGGCGGAACCGGTCGCCTTCCGTCCCGACGCCTGGATCAGTCACGGTCGCGCTGGATCGATCACCGTCCCCGCCGACGTCGACTTCGTCTGGGTCGAGGGCACCGGCATCATCCGGGAGGAAGTGGCCCCGTGGCTGGACGCCTCGATATACCTACAGGGCGACCTTGATGAACAGGAGCGCTTGTTGGTCGATCGCGACGGCGACTCTTCCGAACAGCGAGAACACGTGGCGAATTGGCTGCGGGAGGAACTGCCCTTCATGCTGCGAGAACAGCCGTGGTTCCGAGCCACCCTGATCGTCGCGGGCCCTTCGCCGGTGGATCACGACCCGGACACCGAACTGGTCGTAGCCCGACCGCCGAGCCTCTAGAATCTGAGCGCTGCAGCAGTGCCGGGTCGCGGATCAGGTGAGCCATTGGGCTGGCCGGCGGCGGTGTGTCGAGGGCGACTGCGTTGGCTGGCGTCATCGGGCAAGATCGGCGCATGGTCAGCATCAGCCAGGAGTCCAGTGACGAGACCGCGCAGCGGTTGCGGCGGGTCATCGCGGCCGCCGAGCTGGTCATGTTCGATGGTGAGTGGTCGTTCTTCGAGGCGCCGCTCACTCAGCCACCGGCCTTGACGGCTGACCTGCTGGCCGTGGTGCGCGACGAGGACCGGTGGTCCTGGCTGGCACCGGGTGCCGGGACCGATGGTGAGCGCTTCGCGGTGTTCTCGGTTCACTTCCCGCCCGACGTGGACAACAGCGGGTTCGTCGGATGGCTGGCCACCGAGTTCAAACGCCGGCTGGGCACCGGCGTGTTCGTCATCTGTGGTCACAACAGCGAGCGCGGTGGCATCTACGACTACTGGGGCTGCCCGGCGCAGGTTCGCGCCGAGGCCGTACAGGTCCTTGCTGAGCTGCGCGCTGGACGGTAGCCGTCTGCACCAGGTGTCTGATGTCTCGAACAGCGGAGAGGTTGCTGGTTCGATACCAGCACCAACCACCCTCAGTTCCATGATTCAGAGGCCGTAACCCGGGATCGCAGGCGGTCGACGGCGGTGACGGCCTCAGTAGGATGCTGAGATGTCTCGGCCGGTGATCTTCGACCTCTTCCATACCCTGGTACACGGTGCCGATGACGAGCGTGACCGGGTCGTTGGCGAGATGGCGCTCGTGGTCGGGGCGGCTCCGGCCGCGCTGGTCGCCGCCTATCACGCCACCTGGCGTGACCGGCTGGTCCGGTGGGACGTGGAGGAAACCGTCCGCATTCTTGCCGGACGCCTCGGCGGCACGCCAACCGACGAACAGGTGGAACGGGCCGGTGAACATCGCCGTGCCCTCGCGCGCCGGGTGTTGGGCGCTGTCTCGACGGCCACCCTGGATGTGCTCGACGCGCTGCGCGACGGCGGGCATCCACTGGCCCTCATCAGCAACGCCACCTCCGAGACCGCCGAGGCATGGCCGCAGAGCCCGCTCGCCCGCCGCTTCGACGTCGCGGTCTTCTCGTGCGAAGTCGGGCTTGCCAAGCCCGACCCGGCGATCTACCGGATCGCCGCCGAGCGCCTGGGCGTCGCGCCGGCTGAGTGCGTCTTCGTCGGTGACGGCGCGGACGGCGAACTGGCCGGCGCGGCAGCGGTCGGCATGACCGTGCTTCGTACGACTGAGCACAACGACACCGACCCAAGCTGGGGCGGACGCGCGTTCGCCAACCTTGGCGACCTGCCGACCCTGCTGAGCGATTCGGCCGTGCTGTCTTCCACTTCGACGCCTGACGGTCGGCTTGGATGACCACCTCAGAGAGTCAGACGCCCCCGCCGACCGAAGTCAGCGGGGACGCACCGTTCGCAGCCGAATGAGGCTACTGCTCGGCGCCGACGAGGCTGGGCGAGTCGCCCTCTCCCGATACCTTCGCACTCACCAGTGAGGTGAGCACTGACAGCACCGCCGCACCGGACGCGATGCCACCGGCCGCTGCCCAGTCCGCCTGCCAGGCGTTGAACACGACGTCAGCGCCCCAGTAGAGCAGCAAGCCCTGTGCGGCGCTCTTCACCGCCCGCTCGGCGGTGGCCTTCCAGAACCTCGTGGTGAACATGTTGATACCTCCAGGGGTAGGTTCATCGGACGATCCATATGTCAAGAATGCCTGGTCAGGGGCGGTTAGTGCTTGCCGCGCTGTTCGGGCCGCCAGCGGGTACGGCACCGGCAGCGACCAGAACGCGATCCAGGTGCAAGACGAGAGCACCCGGTTCAGGGCAGGCGCGTTGAAGCGCAGCAGGGCGTGGGAGTGCACGGCTGCCCGGGCGTTGCACTCCTGCGATTTCGCGTGGGACACCCGCACCGGCTGCGCCCGGGCCTCCACCTCCTAGACCACCGGGGTTCACGGTCGGTAGCCGGCGCCTGGGCCGTTCGGGCCGTCACCGGGTCGTCAGACGGCGACCAACGACGAGTCGACCAGTACGCCGGATGCTCCTGAGGCCGTAGCGTGCCGGACATGGATGAGGAAGTCGTTCTTCGTCTGGACCGACCGACAGCCACGGCGATCGCCGACCTGATCTACAACGTCGGCGTGGACACCGGCCGGCGTGCTGCACCGCCGGTTCCTCGGATGGACCAGGGCGGCCGGCCAAGCCGTGCCAACAGCACAGCAGCCAAGTACAGCAACGGCGCCAGCCGAACCGAGCCACCAGGCCGTTGACCTTGCATCAAGCCCGACCCGGCCTCTTCGCGGAGAGTGCACTCCGAAGAGGGGGCGCGGTAGCCGTTGTGCTCGGGTGCGGATGGGGCCGCGACTAGGGCGCTCACCGCCGCCAGTTGTAGGGCGTCGTCGTCGACACCTTGACCAGACCGGAGCGTTCGAGGATCGGGCGTGAGTACTCGGTCGAGTCGCTGTTCATGAGTGTCTTGCCCATGTCGAGTGCTGAGCGGGCCCGCGCTGCGGTCAACGCGCGGTAGATCCCACGGTCACGCCATTCCTCACGGGTCGCGCCGCCCCAGATCCCGGCGAAGTCGGTCCCGTGCACCGGCTCCAACCGCCCGGCGCTGACGATCCGTCCGCCAGCCTCGGCGACCCACAACTCCATTCCGTCATGGCGGGCCAGGCGGCGCAGGAGGGCGTTCGCCATGTCGTCGCTCACCGGGTTCCCGAAGGCTTCGTCCTGCATCGCAGTCATCGCGCGGACGTCTGCCTCCTCGCTGATCCGACGCAGTGTCACGCCGTCGGGCAGCGGAACGTCGACGGCGAGTAGCCGCGCCTCGCCGAGCATGATCGACTCAGGCTCATCTGCTGTGAACCCGTTCTCCAGCAACGCCTCGTGCAATCCTGGCGCGTGGTCGTGCCCACGGGTCTTCCACTTGACCCGGTCGATCTCAGGGTTCGCCACGTAGTGAGCGAGCGCCACTGGGACGAGCCGCCGGATGGTGTCGACGTCCGCCCCGCCCAGATCGCGGTAGGTGACAAAACCGCGACCGCCCGCGAAGGTCACGAGACGCAGTGGCCCGTGTCGGGTGACCGAGACCGCGCTCGGCGTCTCGGCGTCAGTCCGAAGCTGTTCGTCGTAGGCCGCAAGCAGTCGAACCGAATTGATCATGACCGTACGCTGCGGCAGCGGGGCCAGAGGTGCAACTGGTTTTCGAACCAACCCCACGACCCTGGCCTGCCGCGCTCCCGTGCCGCGATCAGCACTAGGGCAGGTTACTTACGCACCTTGAGGTGCCTACTTCCTGATAGAGAGCAACCCTGTCATCGTGGAGAAGCGACCGGTCAGGTAGCAGGATTACCTGCCTTTACGAGAACGGAGCTATGACATGTCGAATGCTTCTCTGCCTGGTGGTAAGTGGAAGCTGGGGGACTCGACGGTGACCCGGTTCGGTTACGGCGCCATGCAATTGGCCGGCCCCTGGGTCATGGGACCCCCCGCCGACCATGACGGCGCTGTGGCTGTACTGCGCGAGGTGGTCGAGCTCGGCATCACCCACATCGACACCAGCGGCGCCTACGGACCGCGAGTGACCAACGAGCTGATCCGAGAGGCGCTGCACCCCTACCCGGAGGGGCTGTTCATCGCCACCAAGGTCGGAGCTGTCCGCGATGCTCAGGGCGGTTGGCCCGTCGCCCGGCGGCCCGAAGACCTCCGTAAGCAGGTCCACGAGGACCTCGAGGTCCTCGGTGTCGAGACCCTTGACCTGGTGAACATGCGTATGGGTAATGCCGAAGGTCCCCAGCCCGGATCGCTGGCCGAGGCGTTCGGCACCCTCGTCGAACTGCAGCAGGAAGGCCTGATCCGTCACCTGGGCGTCAGCAACGTCACCGCCGAGCAGGTCGTCGAGGCGCAGGCCATCGCGCCGATCGTGGGCGTGCAGAACATGTACAACCTCGCTCACCGCTACGACGACGAACTCGTCGACCGGCTGGCGGCCGAGAACATCGCGTACGTGCCGTTCTTCCCGCTGGGCGGCTTCTCACCGCTGCAGTCCGAGGCGCTCTCGGCGGTGGCGGCGCGGCTGCAGAGCACGCCCATGTCCGTCGCGCTTGCCTGGCTGCTGCAGAGATCGCCCAACATTCTCCTGATCGCGGGCACCTCGAAGGTCGCCCACCTGCGGGACAACATTGCGGGCGCGGGCCTTTCCCTGTCCGCCGAGGACCTCGCCGAACTGGATCGGATCAGCCGATGAAGAAGATGCGTCTCTGGCTAACCACCGCCGCGACGGCAATCGCCCTCGCCGCCGGGATGAACGCCTCAGCTCCCTCCCCGGCTGCGGCCCACACGAGCGCTCCGCGTCACAGCTCAATGGATGTGCGCGTGGCCGTCGGCGTCGACGGGCTGTCCTCGGCGACCATCCACGCCGAGCAGTACGCCCCCGTCCGGCACGCACGCGGCGTGCAAGTGTTCATCCCAGGAGTCACCTACGACCACCGCTACTTCGACCTGCGGACCAAGGCCGGCACCGTTTCCCAGGCCCAGCAGGCCGCTCGCGACGGATGGGTGGCCATCGCCCTGGACCGCATCGGCACCGGCCGGTCCACCAAACCCGCTGCCGAGTCCGTCACCACCGCGGCACACGTCGCGTCGATCGATCACTTCATCGACACGATCAGCCGCCGCTACGCGCGGCTCCCGATCGTCCTGGTGGGCCACTCCTACGGCAGCGTCGTCGCCGAGGGCGTCGCGGCGCAATCCGACAAGGTCGACGCGCTCGTCGTCACCGGATTCATGTACCGCAAGACGCAACCGTCGTTCGACGGCTTCCCGGCGTTGGTCGCGGCAGCCACCGAACCGCTGTTTTCACATAAGACCCTGCCCTCCGGATACCTGACCACCGCGCCGAACTCGCGCACGTTCTTCTACCACCTGCCCAACACCAACCCGGCGACGCTCGCCGCCGACGAAGCCACCAAGTCGACCACGACCGCCGCCGAGGTCCCCGGCTTCGCCACCGAGTTGACCACCGGAGCCTTCGCCGCCTCGGTCCGCGTCCCTGTCCTCGACGTGGTCGGCGATCACGACTACCTCTACGTCGGAGGCGACCCGACGGCGTTCGTACCCGACCAGAAACAAGCCTTCAGCTCCGCCCGCCACGTCGACGCCGTACTCATCAAGAACGCGGCCCACGACCTGGCAATGCATCGCAATGCCGCGCAAACCACCGACCTCATCAACCAATGGGCGGCGGCCCACTCCTGAACACCGACTGTGCGGATGAGCGGCGCACCGCATCGACGGGGCCCGCTCATCCGCACACAGCTGCGAGGGCGGAGTGGGCTTGTGACCAACCCCACTGGCACCTAACCGATGCCTGGTCCACCATGAGAGTGCAACTTCCCAGGAGAGAGCAAGCACTACAAGGGGACGTAACATGCCCCAGGTTCGAGGAGGGCATGATGGCAACGCCGACAGCGGCCCAGCAACGGGACCAGAACAAGAGCAATTACAACGCCTTCCTAGCCGCATGCCCGAGCCACAAGATGCTGGAACGCATCTCCGGCAAATGGGTCACGCTGATCCTCTCCGCACTCGGCAGCGGCCCCGACTGCACCGGTGAGCCCACCCCCATGCGCTACTCGGAGCTGTCGCGCCTACTGGCCGGCGTCAGCCAGAAAATGCTTACCCAGACCCTGCGCTCCCTGGAACGCGACGGTCTCGTCAGCCGCACCGTGACACCGACCGTGCCCGTCACTGTCAGCTACGAGCTGACCGAGCTGGGCCTCTCCCTGCACCAGATGATGCGCGGCCTCAAGATCTGGGCCGAAGTGCACATCGACGAAGTCGCCACCAACCGCGCCGCGTACGACCACGCGACTCCCGCGAACTGAGCAGGGAAGCGCGGCGGACAGCCGAGCACCGAGCCCTTGCGGAGCCACGTCGCCGACGTCCCAAGCCGCCGTACCGGTGGCGTCTCCACCGAGCCTTGCACGTGGCGGCGGGTAGCCGGTAGGACCGCGAACACCGCGCGCGGCCGGCCGAGGCCGCGACCGACCGCCACACAGTGCGCTCGCTGACGACCAAGCCCTGCGCTACCAACGGGACCTACGCGGTCGGCAACCGGTCCGGCGTTCGTATCCTGAGTGGAGCCAGGTAGGCAGCTGGCTGCTCAGTGGGGCGTGCCCGGGTTTGGTGCGGTGCGTACGTGTGCGCGTTCGCCTTGTCTGCCGACCAGGCTGAGGAACTCGACGGGCCCGGAGCTGGTGGCGCCCGCGCCGCAGCCCATCTCAACGCCGACCTCGTCGCCGAGGACACCGACCGGGCGGTCGCCCGGCTGACGGACGAGGAGAACCTCCGATGACGCACAGCTTCGACAAGGACTACTGGCAACAGCACTGGCAGCAGACCCACGGCGACAAGCCCGGCTCCATGGTCGGCAACCCACCGAACCCGTACCTCGCCCGCGAAACCGCAGGCCCCGCCGAGGCGACTGTCACCCTCACCGGCATCACCGCCGACCTGGAAGCGCACCACCCGCCGCCGCTGACCCCACCCTTTCGCCGACCCCGGGACCGAGGTCCACCCCGGCGCCGTACCCCATCGCGCCCTTCGGAAGGAAACCCCGCATGCCTGCCCCGAACAGCTCCCCGCTTGTGAGCGTTGCCGACGCCACGACCGCTCTGCCAGATCCAGAGCTGGCGTCGTCGTCGGGCGACCGCTTCTACTTCGGCCGGGTCCTGAACGTGACCGGTCAACGCCGGGAAGCGTTCGCTGCCGTTCACCGTTGCGACTGCCACAATGTGTCGACGGAGCCGGTGCGCGGACGCGGGGAGAATTCATGAGTGACTGGAACGACAAGATCATCGCGGAGTTTCGCGCCAACGGCGGGCAGGTCGGCGGTCAGTTCGCCGGCGCTCCGCTGCTGCTGTTGCACACGGTCGGTGCCAAGAGCGGTCAGCCTCGCCTGAGCCCGATGATGTACCAGACGGTGGACGGCGGCTATGCCGTGTTCGCCTCCAAGGGCGGCGCGCCCAGCAATCCCGACTGGTACTACAACCTGCTGGCCAACCCGAAGGTCCAAGCGGAGATCGGTACGGACAAGATCGAGTTGGTCGCCAGAGTGGCCGCCGGGGACGAACGGGAACGGATCTGGAGCGCGCAGAAGACCGCGTATCCGGGCTTCGCCGACTACGAGCGGAAGACGACCCGACAGATCCCAGTCGTCGTACTGGAACCCGCGCCCTAGGCAGGGTCGCTACACCAAGTTCAGATCTGACACGTGAGCACGTCGGCGGGGGGCGCCCCCCGCCGACGTGCTCACCAGAAGACGGCGCCTACGGTTTGCGGGCGAGGAGCCCGACGAAGGTGTGATAGGTGTCGGTCTGCACCGTCGTCGGTGCGTCCGGCTCTGGGCGCCACTCGGCCAGCGGCACCAGACCCGGCTCCAGCACCGTCAACCCATCGGCGAACGAGAGGATCTCCTCGTCGGTGCGCCAGCGGCCGGTGCCGAGCGATTCGTTGAAGACCCGCTCGACCTCGCGGGCCTTGCGGGAGCCCTCCGGGTCCCGCTCACCCGGGTCGCGGAAGTGCGAGATCGCCACGTAGCTGCCGGAGGGCAGCGCGTCGATCAACGCGGCCGCCACCGCCTTCGGGTCCTCGTCGTCGCCAAGGTGGTGCAGGATGGCGAAGAGCAGCAGGCCGATCGGCCGGTCGAAGTCGAGGAACCGGCGTACGTCAGGGTGGTTGAGGATCTCCTGCGGCTCCCGGATGTCCGCCTGGATCACCGTCGCGGTGCCCTCAGCGGCGAGCAGAGCCCGTCCGTGCGTCAGGACTATCGGGTCGTTGTCCACATAGACCACCTGAGCCTTCGGGTTGTGCTCAGTGGCGACCTCGTGCACGTTGCCCTGGGTGGGCAGCCCCGATCCGATGTCGAGGAACTGGTCGATGCCCGCCTCGGTGACCAGGAACCGAATCACTCGACGCAGGAAGGCCCGGTTCGCCTGGCCGGCTGCCGGTCCGTCCGGTGTGATCCGCAGGGCGTGCTCGGCGACCTTCCGGTCGACCTCGAAGTTGTCCTTGCCGCCCAGGAAGAAGTCATAGACCCGGGCCACGCTGGGAATATTGGGGTCGATGCCGGGGGGTGCCGCCTTGTCGCGGGTCACAGGCGTCTCCATTCGATCGGGATTGGCGCGGGCTCGGCTCTGCGGGCGGTGCCGGCGTTGCGGCGAGTGTAGCGATCGGAAGCATTGGATTTTGCCCCACTGGTATCGCTCCCAGCGAATCGCTCAACCACCGCCAATGGCGTCGGTAGCGACACAGTGGACACTCGCCGACGTGCGGCCACACCGCGCCGGAGCGACACGGCCCAGGCGAAGGGGGAGAGGAGTGGCGATGACCCACCATGCGCCGGGTTGAGCAGCGGCCGAGGCGTGAGACATGTTGGCGATCATCGATCTGTTGCTGCATCGTCGACGTATGACAGGTGCTCCCTCGTCCTCGCTGATCGGCCGTCCGCGGCCGGGCCTGCTGGCCGCCTTCGTGCTGTCGACGGCGGTGCTCGCCAGCGCTCTGGGCGCCGCGCCGGCAGCCGACGCCGGCACCGTGACGCCCGCCGCGTACCCGTTGGTCGCTCCGGCGCCCGCTGGGGCCGCGGTGTCGGTCGCAGCGCCGGCCGGGACCGCCCCGCCACCGCCGACTGCGCCGTCCAGCACGCCGAGCACCTCGCCCGTTCCGCCGAGTGCCCCCACAAACCTGACCGCCAGCGAGGTCCGCAGCGCGTCGGTCACGCTCACCTGGACGGCCGCCACGTCCGGCTGCTGCGCCATCGCCGGGTACGACATCACGTACTACCAAGAGTTCGGCGACATCGTCTTCAGCGCCAGCGTCGGGGCCGTCACCAGCACCACGATCACCAGCTACCTTGGGGCGGGCCAGCAGTACACGTTCCGATTGATCGCCCGGGACAGCCTCGGGCAACGCTCGAACTGGTCGAATGCGCTGACAGTGGTCACCCCGGTGACGGACACCGGCCCGGACACCACCCCGCCGAGCGCGCCGCAGAACCTGACAGTCGGCGAGGTGACCGCCTCGACCGGCACGTTGTCCTGGTCGCCGTCGACGGACAACGTCGGCGTGCTCGGCTACAACGTCTACCGGTTCGACGGCTGGTTCACCTCGCAACTGATCGCCACCGTGCCGGGTACCACGTACACGGCGCCGCTACCTGCGTCGGTGCCGCTGCGCAACCTGTACTACGTGAGGGCCCGGGACGCGGTGGGCAACGTGTCGATCGCGTCCAACACTGTCACCCTGCCCACGGCGACGACCACTCCGCCGCCCTCGACCTGCCGGGTGACCTACCGGAACCAGTCCGAGTGGCCGGGCGGTTTCGTGGCGACTGCGACAGTCCACAACGCCGGGACGGCACCGATCGACGGCTGGATCGTCACCTTCAGCTTCCCGGGGGACCAGCAGGTCACCTCGGGGTGGAACGCCACGATCGGCCAGACCGGGGCCGTCGTGACCGCTCGCAACGTCGACTGGAACCGCGTCCTCGCGCCAAACGGCTCTGCGACCTTCGGCGTGCAGGGGCGGTGGGGCGTCAGTGACGCTCCGCCGACCGGCTTCTCGCTGAACGGCGCTCCCTGCACGGTTGGCTGAAGGAGTCTCGTGAACACACGTTCGGCCACACCCCACCACCGCCGTGCCAGGGCTCTGCTCGCGGCCGTCGCAGTCGGCGTCCTCGGCGTCGCCAGCACGCTCGGCGGCGCGCCCGCGCCCGCCTCCGCCGCGAACACGCTCACCATGCGGGGTGCCGACGTCTCGTCGTTGCAGCGCAGCCTGGATCTGGGCGCCGGGTACTACGACGCCGGTGGCGTCGCCCGCGACCCACTGGACATCTTGAAGTCCGTCGGCGTCAACTACGTCCGGTTGCGCGTCTGGAACAACCCGGTCAGCGGCTACAACAACAAGAGCGCGGTGCTGGGTCAGGCCAGGGCGGCCAGGGCGAAGGGCCTCAAGGTGCTCATCGACTTCCACTACTCCGACACCTGGGCCGACCCGGGAAAGCAGTACAAGCCGGCCGCCTGGGTCGGCCACAGCCTCAGCCAACTGCGTACCGACGTCTACGCCTTCACCTACGACGTCTGTTCCAGCCTGCGGGGGCAGGGCACCCTGCCGGACAGTGTGCAGATCGGCAACGAGATCAACGTCGGGATGCTGTGGAACGAGGGCAAGGTCGTCAACAACGACTTCGCCCCGCTGGCCGGCCTGCTGAAGCAGGGCTACAACGCGGCGAAGGCGTGCGGCAGCGGCATCCCGGTGATGATCCATACCGCCAACGCCGACAGCAACGCCAACGCCCGATGGTTCTACGACGGCATCCGAGCGCAGGGTGTGCAGTGGGACATCACCGCTCAGTCGTACTACTGCATGTGGCACGGCAGCCTGGCGAACCTCTACAACAACATCGTCGACCTGCGTGGGCGCTACGGCAAGCCGGTGGTGATCGTGGAGACCGCGTACCCCTTCACCCGGAACAACGCGGACAGCGAGCCGAACGCCATCGGCGACGCGACCTGTGACGGCATCAGCGCGACCTGGTCCGGGCAGGCCCAGGAGTTCGACTGGGTGCAGAACACCGCCCGCAACGCGGGGGCCATCGGCGTCTTCTACTGGGAACCGACCTGGTACGCCGTCCGCGGCAACGGCTGGGACCCGGCCAACATCAACGGCACCGGTAATCAGTGGGACAACATGGCGGTCTTCGACTGGTCGGGGCGGGTGAACCCGGGCGTACGGTGGACGCCTTGACCCCTGTCGGACGTGCGGCGACGGCTCCTGGCCACTGCCGCGATCACCCAGGCAGCGGCCATGACCCGTCGCCGAGACACCCGCGGGGGAGGATCAGCAGGTGCGCGGCTGCCAACTTACCTTCGTCACGAGCATGGGCACATACAGATCCCCGCCGCCGGGGCGGGCGCAGATCGCGCCGGAGAGCTGCGTCCCCAGATAGTTGTAGGACCAGGTGATCTCGGCGTTGCGGGAGGTGTGGTCCTCCACCACCGGTACCAGGCGGACTGCCACGGCTCCGCGATTGATCAGCGGTTGAGATAGGCGGCCAGGCCGCCGAGTTCCTCGCTGGCGATGAACACCGACCGCACGTTGAGGATGGCCTCCTCGACGTGGGCGGGGCAGCCCCACGCCGCGTCACCCCACGAATCGGCGACCTTGACCTCGGCCGGTGCCGTGCAACCGGCGGCGCCGCCGAGCTGGCAGTGCTCGGGGTGCGGCGCGGCGGCCTGCGCGGCTGCGGCGGCGCGCATCTGGGTGGCGAGTTCCGCCGCGACGGCGGCGCGCTGCTCAGCCTCGGCGCGCAGTTCCCGCTCCACGCGCAGCACCTTGGCCAGCTCGTCACTGGCGGACTTGGCGCGCGCCTCGGCGGCGAGTTTCGCCTGCTCGATGTGGTGGCGTTCGATGGCCAGGGCTGCGGTGCCGGCGAAGAGCCGGGTGAGGGCGAGGTCGGTGTCCTGCGGGACGCGCGGGGTGCGGTGATACATCGCGAAGGTGCCCAACAGGCCGCCGTCGCGGGCCAGGATCGGCGTGGACCAGCAGGCCGCCAACCCGGCCTGGTCGGCCAACCCCCGGAAGTCGTCCCAGAACGGGTCGGTGGCGATGTCGGTGACGATCACCGGTTCCCGCCGGTGTGCGGCGGTGCCGCACGAACCGACACCTTCGCCGGTCGCGATGCCGTCGATGGCCTGGTTGTAGAAGTCCGGCAGGCTCGGCGCGGCGCCGTGGCGCAGGTGCCGGGCGTCGGGATCGGCGAGCAGCACGGAGACGAGCACCTCCTGCGGTGCGAGGTTCTCGATGCAGCGCGCCATCCCGTCGAGCACCTCGGTCAGGGGCGCCTGGCGGGCGATCTGTTCCAGCAGGGCGCGGTGTTCGGCCATCAGCCGTTGGGCGTGCTTGACCTGCGTGGTCTCCACGCCCAGCACACGGATGCCGGTCACGTTGCCGTCGGCGCCCCGGCGCGGCTCGTAGGTGAAGTCGAAGAACGCCTCCCGCGCCTGCGGGCCGCCGCCCAGCACCACCCGGACGTCACGGCCGGTGTAGGGCTCGCCCGTGCGGAGGACCTGGTCCAGGAGCGCGATGAATCCCTGACCGGCCAGTTCTGGCATCAGTTCGGCGAGCGCGACCCCGACCCGGGCCCGCTCCTCGCCGATGGTGGCGAGGAACGCCGGGTTCGCTGTCTCCAGCAGGTGCTCCGGCCCGGCCAGCGAGGCGAAGACGGCGATGGACTGCCCGAACAGCGCCCGCAGGTCCTCCTCCGCTGCTTGCTCGGCAGCGGCCGGACGCGCAGCGGCAGTAGACCGTTGGCCTGGTACCGCGGTCATGGTGGGGGTTCGCCTCTCGTCTGCGGATACGGGAACGTGTCACCGGTCGGTGCGGGTGGTTACCACTGCCTGGAAGGAGCCACCGCCGGTGCAGCCTACCCATGTGCCCGACATTCAGGGTCTTACCCCATCAACCACACACCGCAACCTGGAGCCCGACCGGTGGCCTGATCCGGTCAGGCGCGGCAGGCGTTGTCGCAGAACGATCGCTTGACCGTCCGCCCGCAGGCACACGGCGGCATCCCGCCCCCTGAACCACACCCGGTCGCGGACGTTCGCTGCTCTTGGAGGGCTGGCGTTCACCGGTGCCGGCTGCGCTCGGCGAGTTGCTTCAGGTTCAGTAACTGCCGCCGCGCCATGATCAGGTCGCCGACGGAGAGCCCGGGTGCGGCCCAGCGGGGCGTCTGCATGACGACCTTGAGGAGTAGGCGCGTGGTGTTCCGCTCCCAGGGCACCAGGACGTAGGACACCGACACTCCCCGCCATGCCTGGAGAGCGGGTGAGAGGACGAAGTCGTCGCAGGGATAGGACCGCGTCGTCTCGTTCCTGGTCACGCCCCACCGGTCACCGATCACGCATTCATCCTCCCGTCGCGGGATGGGGCTGCTCGTGCCACGGATCACCTGAGGCGCCCGCAGTGAGGTGTCGTTCGTAGCCGGCCACCTTGGCGTCGATGAGGTCGAGGCAGTCCTGCAGTTGGGTGAGCTGCTCGGTGACATGGCGTTGGTGTTCGCGGAGCAGCTCGAGCCGTTCGGTCTCGTTGCCGCTGCCCTCGCGGACGAGTTGGGCCAGGCGGCCGATCGTCGTGAGCGGCATCCCGGAGGCCCGGAACTTCACACAATTCGTCAGCCACTCGACGTCCCAGGCGCTGTAGACGCGCCTGCCGGACCCGTCGCGGCGCACGTCGCTGGCCAACAGGCCCGCACGCTCGTATAGCCGCAGAGTGTGCACGGTCAACCCGGTGCGCTGAGCCACCTGCCCGATGCTGAGGCCGCCGTCCGCCATGGCCTCGACCGTAGCCATTGACCTAGACCTCGGTCTAGCACCTAGCGTCCGCGGCATGACCTCCACCATGTTCGGTGCCCACAGCACTACTGCTGATGTCCTCACCGGAATCCACCTCACCGGCAGGACCGCCCTCGTCACGGGCGGCTACTCCGGCCTCGGTCTCGCCACGACCCGCGCGTTCACCCAGGCCGGGGCTCGGGTCGTCGTCCCCGCTCGCCGGCCCGACGCGGCGCGGCGGGCACTCGCCGACGTGGCCGGGGTGGAGGTCGACCAGCTCGATCTGGCTGACCTCGCTTCCGTCCACGCGTTCGCCGAACGGTTCCTGCGTGACCACCCCGCTCTGGACATCCTGATCGCGGGTGCCGGAGTCATGGCCTGTCCCGAGACGCGGGTGGGGCCTGGCTGGGAGGCGCATTTCGCGATCAACCACCTCGGCCACTACGCGCTGGTGAACCTCCTGTGGCCCGCACTCACCACGGCCGGGGCGGCTCGTGTCGTCTCGGTGGCCTCCGGGCGCGACCCGGCGTGGCGGATCCGGTGGGACGACGTGCAGTTCGCACGCGGCTACGACAAGTGGGAGGCGTACACCCAGTCCAAGCTCGCGAACATCCTGTTCGCCCGCCACCTCGCCATGCTCGGCGCGACGCACGGCGTCCGCGCCTTCTCCGTGAACCCCGGCTGGATCCTCACCCCTCTGCAACGACACCTCGCGGTCGAGGAAATGGTCGCCGCCGGCTGGATGGACGCGGAGGGGACTCCCGCGCCCGGCCTGTTCAAGACGGTCGAGCAGGGCGCGGCGACCCAGGTGTGGGCCGCCACGTCACCCCATCTCGACGCGAAGGGCGGCGACTACTGCGTGGACTGTCGCACCACCGATGGCAGCCCTACCGACAGCGGCGAAGCAGCTCGCCTCTGGGCGCTGTCGGCCGACCTGACCGGCCTCGACCTCGTCGGGTGAGCCTGAGTGGTGTCGCGGCGCTTCCACCACAGGCATGCCCCGATCGTGCCGCCGGGCTTTCGGAGGTCAGATCAGGGCCGCGCCGAGGGCGCGGAACGCGTCGACGGGGAATGCCTTGTCGTCGCCTCCGTTGAGCACCTGGATCGCCACCTCGTCGGCGCCGGCCTGGTAGTGCTTCTCCAACCCGGCCACCACCTCTTCGACGGTGCCCCACGGGATCAGGGCGTCGACGAGGCGGTCACTGCCGCCGTCGGCGAAGTCCTCGTCGGTCCAGCCGAACCGCCGCAGGTTGTTGGTGTAGTTCGGCAGCGCGAGATACCCGCTCGTGTACTGGCGGGCGGTGGCGCGCGCGGTGGTGGCGTCCGCGTCGAGGACGACGGCGACCTCGGGGGCGAGCAGCCGGTCGGGCCCGATCGCCGCCCGGGCTTCGGCCGTGTGCTCGGCAGGGACGAAGTACGGGTGCGCCCCGGTCGAGCGGTCGCGGGAGAGTTCGAGCATCCGGGGGCCCAGTGCCGCAAGGATGCGCCGCTCGGGCGTAAGCCCGGCCGCGTCGAGGCCGTCGAGGTAATCGACCATCCGTGAGTACGGCTTGCGATAGTCGGTGCCGACACTTTCCACCACCACCGCGTGGCTGGCGCCCAGACCGAGCAGGAACCGGCCGGGGTGCGCCTGCTCCGCGTCCTGGGCGAACGCCGCCGCCTCGGGTGGCGACGAGTGCCAGATGCTGAGGATCCCGGTCGCGACCCCGATGCGCGTGGTCCCGTCCAGGATCTCCCGGAAGCGGGGGGCGACGTTCTCGCCGAAACCACCGGAGAACCAGATTCGGGAGTAGCCGAGGCCCTCCAACTCCGTCGCGGCGTCGATGGCCGCGCCCTGACTCTCGCTAGCAAGGAAGAACGGTTGCCATACGCTCACGAGTCGTTGTGCCATACCGGAACCCTACGACCCTCAGCCGGTGACCGCTTCGGGTAACGCCGCCAAGGCTGATCCCGACGGCTGGCCGCGGTGTGGCCGGGCAGGGTTTGTGGGGCCATGAGCCGAGCCGGTTCACGGTAGGTTCGCCATATGGGTTCGGTCTGGTCGGTGACCGTGCGGATCGGTTCGCTGTGGATCCTGACGGTGCTCCTCCTTGTGCTGTTCGCGCACGGCCTGCGTGTCGAGTACCTGCCGATCGGGGCGCTCACCGGCATCGTGTGGGCGGCGCTGCTCGGCGCGGGCGCATTCCTGTCGAGCAGGCTGGCGAGGTCAGGGCGCGTCAGGAGCGCCACCGTGCTGCTGTGCGTCGCGGCCCTGGTCGCCTGCGACGTGGCGGTCGTCCTCGACAGTGCGTTGATCTACGACGGGGCCGGTTACTGGACGCTCGACGGTGGTGCCGGCCTGCCATATTCCTACGCGCCGTTGTGGTACCCGGCTTCGCTGCTGCCGGGGATCGACATCGTCGGCATCGATCAGGCGACCATCACCGCTGGTGATGTCGAGTGGCAGGCCGAGCACGTCACCCCGGTGGCCGTGGTGTTGACCATCGCGTCGGCCCTCTTCATCGCATTCGTGGCGCGGACGCTCTTCGGAGGTTGGCAGGCCAGCCCGGGAAGCCGGCTGGCACTCGCCGGCTCCTGAGTCACGGTGTGAGGCCGGCCTGGATCGCCAGGATGGCGGCTCCTACACGATCACGGCTGCCGGTCTTGGCCAGCACGTTTGTCACGTGGGTCTTCACGGTGCTCATCGACAGGTAGAGGCGTTCGGCGATCTCGTTGTTGTTGAGCCCGGCGCCGATCAGGGCGAGCACGTCGGTCTCCCGAGCGGTCAGCTGGTAGGCCGCCAACTCCACCTGGGTGGCCGGCCCGGTGGCGCGGACCCGGTCGAGTACGGCGCCGGTGACCTCGGCGGAGAGGACCGCCTCGCCGGCCGCGACGGTGCGCACCGCGGCGATGAGGTCGCGCGCGCTGGACCTCTTGAGCAGGAATCCGCGTGCGCCGGCGGCGATGGCGTCCAGGACGTAGGCGTCGTCGTCGAAGGTGGTGACGACGATGACGGCCGGCGAGTGTGGGATTCTGGCCAGCTCGCGGGTGGCTTGCAGGCCGTCGAGTATCGGCATGCGGATGTCGACGAGGGCTACGTCGATGCGGGAGTCGCGCCGCACCGCGTCGAGCAACTGCCGCCCGTCGGCCGCCTCCGCCGCCACCTGGATGTCGGCTTGCGATCGCAGGATCAGGCTGAAGCCGTCCCGGACCAGTTCCTGGTCATCGGCGACCGCGACGCGGATCACGGGTTCACCACCGGAAGATTGGCCTGCACCACTGTGCCTCCGCCGGGGCGCTGGCTCAGCTCCCAGCTCCCGCCGCGCGCGGAGACACGTTCCCCGATGCCGAGCAGACCCGAGCCTTTCGTGGCTGCGCGGGGTGGGCCGATGCCGTCGTCGCTGATCCGCAGGCGAACATGGTCGCCGATCCGGGTCAGCTCGACCCAGGCCGCCGTGGCTCTCGCGTGCCGGGAGATGTTGGTGAGGGCCTCCTGGGCGATGCGGTAGGCGGTCAACACACCGATCTCGTCGAGGCCAGGGTCGGAATCCAGCTCGACCCGCACCGTCACGCCCTGTTGACGTAACGGCTGGGCGAGCAGCTCGTCGATGTCGGACAGGCGCGGCGGCGCGCTCACCGCTATCGACGCGGTGGGATCGCGCAGGTGCACGACGAGCGTGTCGAGCTCGCTCAGTGCGGTGCGGCCACTACCCGCGATCGCCCGCAGCGCCGCCCCCGGATCGTCACTGAGCTGGCCCGCCTCGGCCTGCACCACCATCGCGGTGACGTGGTGGCCGACCACGTCATGCAGCTCGCGGGCCAGGTTGGTGCGCTGCTCGCGCCAGGCCGCCTCCTCGCGTAGCTCGCCTGTCTCCCGGGTCAGGGCGAAGCCACGCGACCATGATCGGAACAGGACCGCCAGGAGGTAGCCGGCCGTCACGAAGAAGAGCGGCTGCTCGTACACCCCTCGCTCGTTGAGCAGCGCGATGATGAGGGCGCCGGCCGCGCCGATCAGGCCAACCACCCACCCCAGCCACGGGTGTCGAGCCGGGTCCTCGCAGACCGAGACGAACACCAGGCCGGCTGCCGCGAGGCCCAGCTGCACCGACTCTCCGGTGCTCACGACCGCCACGACACCCGCGCAGACCGCGAAGACCAGGGTGCGGTAGCGGGGGCGCAGCGCCGTGGCCCCGAGGCCGACCGGCAGCACCAGCCACGCCCAGCCCGCCGGCACGGACACACCGTCCTCGACGGTGGTGACCACGGCCGCGATGATCAGAGCCGCCGCAGCGTACGCGAGCCGGCGCACCCGCCCGGGGTCGCGCAGCCGTTCGCGGATTCCAGTCAGCACCAGCACAGTCTCCGTGACGGGCCGCAAGACCGGCCAGTACCCGGGTACCGGATCGGCCGGCACCCCGGTACCGCCCTCGGAACCAGAACGGCACCGCGGCACGTTCCGCGGGAACGCTCGCCGGACGACTCTGCGGAGGTGACTCTCGTCGACTCCCGCGCCGCCGTCACCGTCGGCCCGCTTCGTACGGTTCCCAACTACATCACCGCCGTTCGCACGGTCGCCGCTGTCACCGTCGGGATCGTGGCCCTCGTCTCCGGGTCGGTGGCATTGATGGCGGTATCGTACGGTATCTACTGGCTTGGTGACGTCCTCGACGGCTGGGCTGCCCGCCGACTCGGCCAGGAGACCCGGGCGGGGGCCGTCTTCGACATCGTGAGCGACCGGGCGTGCACCGCCGTACTCTGCGTCGGCCTGGTGTCCCTCGTGCCGGACGTCGCGGTCGTGGCAGTGGTCTTCCTGCTCTCGTTCCTGGTGCTGGACACCATGCTGTCGCTGGCGTTCCTGTGCTGGCCGGTGCTCAGCCCCAACTACTTCCACCTGGTCGACCGGCGGGTGTGGGCGTGGAACTGGTCGCCGCTGGCCAAGGTCGCCAACACCGCCGGCGTCATCGGCGCCATCGCGTTCGGGCAGTACCTGCTCGCGCTGGCCGTCGCCGTCGCCGTCGTGGCGGTCAAGCTGTGGTCGGTCGCCGCGGTGGTCCGGCTGCTCGAACGGGACGGCCGCGCATGAGCAGCCTCGTCGAGGCCGTGGTGGCGCTCGGCTACGGTGTCGCGTCGGCGCTCGTCCCGATCGTCAACGCCGAGGCCTACGCCGTGGTCGCCGGGCAGCGCGGCGGCCACGCTCTCGTCGCCGTGCTCGCCCTGGCGCTCGGGCAGACCGCCGGCAAGCTGCTGCTGTTCGAGTCGGCGCGTCGTGGGTCGGGGCGGCTGGCCCTGAAGATCGCGAAGCGGGCGAAGTCAGGTCGCGCGGCGACTCGGGCCGCGCGGTGGACCGAGCCGATCCGACGCTGGCTCTCCCGCCGCCGCACGGCCCTGCCGACCGTGCTGGCCTCCGCCGCGGTCGGAGTTCCACCGCTGGCCGTCGTCAGCCTCGCCGCCGGCACCGCGGGTCTTCGACGCTGGGAGTTCGCCGTCGCCTGCCTCTCCGGACGGGTGATCCGTTTCGCCCTGCTCGTGCTGCCAGCGGTGCTGGCCTGACCCCGGCTCCCCGTCAGAGGAGCCGACCGTCGTGGGCGAGCAGGGCGATCTGGGTGCGGTTGTCGAGGTCCAGCTTGGTCAGGATGTGCGAGACGTGCGCCTTCACTGTCGTCACGCTCATCAGCAGCTCGCTGGCGATCTCGGCGTTGGAGCGCCCCTGCGCGATGGCCAGCACGACGTCGCGTTCCCGGGGCGTGAGCAGGGCCAACCGGTCGTGCGCCTGCTCGTAGGACTCGGCCCCCGACGCGACCCGCTGCATGAGGCGGCGCGTCACGCCCGGCGACAGCATCGGGTTGCCGGCCGCCACCGCGCGGACGGCCTGGCTGATCTGCTCGGGCGGGGTGTCCTTGAGCAGGAAGCCGCTCGCGCCCGCTCGGAGCGCCCGCAGCACGTGCTCGTCGGTGTCGAACGTGGTGAGCACGATGATCTCGGGTGGCCGGTGGCGGCGGCGCAGGCGTTCGGTGGCGGTGATGCCGTTGACGCCGGGCATCCTGATGTCCATCAGCACCACGTCGGGCAGGTGCCGATCCACCGCCGTGATCGCCGTGGCGCCGTCGGCGGCCTCGCCCACCACGACGATCCCGTTGGCGCCGTCGAGCATCAGCGTGAGCATTCCCCGTACGAGAGGATCGTCGTCGACGATGACGACCCGGATCGGAGCCGTCACCTCGGCCACGGCAACCACGCGGTGAGGTGGAACCGACCTCCGGCGTCGACGTGGTGGGCGACCCGACCGCCGGCGAGCGCAGCCCGTTCGGCGAGGCCGATCAGGCCGGTACCGGCGCTACCGGCGGCACCGCTGTCGGGCGTGGTCGGGTTGCTCACCGCGATGCTCAGCCCGGAGCCGGGCGCGCCGCCGAGCACCAGCCGGACCGGCTGACCGGCGGCGTGTTTGCGGGCGTTCGTGAGTGCCTCCTGCGCGATCCGGTACGCGGTGCGGCCAACCGTCGGGGGGATCTCTACCGGCGGGCCGAACGGCTCGTCGACCTCGATCTGTTGCCCGGCGGCCCGTGCCTCGTCGACCAGGCGCGGCAGGTCGGCGAGGGTCTGCCCGGGTGGCGCGTCGGTCGGCGACTCGGGGTCGTCGCTGCGCAGCAGGGTGATGACCTCGCGCAGCTCGTCGAGAGCGTGGTGTGCGCTGGCCCGGATCACCCCGGCGGCGGCGCTGAGCCGCTCCGGCGGCGCGTCCGGCCGGTACTCCATCGCGCCGGCAGCCGCCGCCAGCAGGGACAGCCGGTGGGCCAGCACGTCGTGCATCTCCCGCGCGATCCGGTTGCGCTCCGCCGCCCGCGCCTCGTCGACCCGTCGTTCCTGCTCCCGCTCGGCCCGTCGGGCCCGGTCCCGCAGCGCCGCCAGCAGGGCGTTGCGGGCCTGCGCCCAGGTGCCCCAGCCGAGCAGGGCCGCGTAGGCGATAGTCATCAGCACCAGCCGCCACCCGTAGGGCAGGCTGGGCACCGGCCGCCAGAGCGCCTGCACCGCCTCGCCCGCCACGCCGACCGCCGCCACCGCCGCAGCTTGCCGAAACGGCCGGTTGCGGGAGATGAACAGCACCGCGAAGCTGGCTACCGGCGTGGCCACCGGAGACAGCGCGACGAGCAGGCCGGCCAGCACACCACCGATCTGCGGGCGGCGGAGGACCACCGGGACGAGGGCCAGGGAGGCCACCGCCAGCGCGACGTCGAGGCCGACCAGGCCGGCGGAGCTGGAGCGGGTGGCGGACCACAGCATGGTCGCGACGAGGACGCCGATCGCCACGGTCGTCACGACCACCGGGACGGAACGCCACGTCCACGGCGGCCTGACCTCGCACGTCGCGGCATCCACATGGCGCACGCTACTGGGCTCGCGGCCGGCCGGACCACCTCCTTTGGTAGTACGCCGGGCCGCCAGCGGACGTACCCGCCGCGGCGTCTGGACCGACGCGTCCGGCCCGGCCCGGTCCACAGACTCAGGCCATGACGAACAACCTTCTCCTGGGACGGGCCGCGGTGACGGTCGGCGCGATCGTGGTGGCGGTGGTCGAGTTCGCGCTCCTGCGCTCGGCGGCCGGCGTCGACCTGGCGGTCAGGTCGGCGAACTCGACCCGACAGATCACGGTGGCAGCGGTCATCGTGGCCACCGCCGTCGCGGCGCTGGCCGGCTGGGCGCTGCTCGCGGTGCTGGAACGCCGCATTAACCGCTCCCGCGTCTGGTGGACCTCGATCGCGGTCGCCGTCCTGCTGCTGTCACTCGTGCTCGGGCCGCCGAGTGGCGTCGGCGGGGGAGCGAAGGCGACCCTCGCGCTGCTGCACCTGAGCGTCGGCGTCATCCTCATCCTCGGCCTGCCCCGGTCGCGCCCGGAAAGGGCGAGCCGATGACCACGCTGACCGTACGCAAACAGGACGGGGCCTTCGTCCTCGACTCCGGGGCGCGCGCTTCGCTGCGTACCGGCTGGACCTGGCGGTGCGGCGAGATCCGCACCGGCACCGGCCGCTGGACTGTCGCACCGACCGACCGCCGACGCATCGGGTTCACCGCCCAGGGCGAGCACGGCGTGCCGGTGCGGCTCGACCCGCGCCGGTCGCACGTGCCAGGGCCCGGCGGGGTGGCCCACTGGGCGCCCGGTCGCTGCGGCGGTGAACTGGTACGCGACGGGCACCGCCTCGCGGTACGCCTCCCCGGTCGACGCGGCGGGCCGATCCGCGTCGACGTCACCGGTGAGTGGGCCGAGCTGGAGCTGGTGGTGCTCACCGCCTGTTTCGCGCTGACGAGTCAGCGTCGGCGACGCACCCTGATCATGATGGCGGTCGTCAGCGGGGCGGGTGGGTGACCGCCCAGGCGCGTGCTCAGACGAGGCGACGGAGCACGGTCTCCACGGCGTCGATCAGCGGATCACCGTCGGTGCGGGGGTGCCGGGCGAGACCGAACTCGACGTCCGGCAGGACGGGCAGGGCATCGGTGTCCCGGCAGATCATGGCCGGTTCGAGGTTCGCGGGCATGAGCGCCGCCACGCCGAGCCCGGCCCGTACCGCGGCGAGCACCCCGACCAGGCTGTTGCTCTCGAAGGCCACCCGCCAACGCCGATCGGCACGCTCCAGGGCGTCCAGCACCGACGTACGCCAGGAGCACGGGTTGGAGAAGAGCACCACCGGCAGCGGGTCGGCGGCCACGTCCACACCCTGCCCGGTCGCCCAGACCAGCGGGGCGCGCACCGTCCAGCGGGGCGGTCCGGGAATGTCGGGTACCGCGTCGAGCACGAGTTGGACGCGTCCCGCGTCGTACGCCTCCCGCATGGCGGCGTTGGAGCAGCTGAGCACCTCCAGCGTCGCGCCGGGATGCAGCCGGGCGAGGTCGGCGAGGGCCTGCGGAAGGTGCGACGCGGCGAGGTCTTCGAGCAACCCGACGCCACAGTGGCCGGTGAGCGCCCGGCCGGTCTCGGCGAGTGCCTGTGCGGAGAGCGCGAGGATGCGTTCGGCGTACGGCAGGATCTCTTCGCCTGCCCGGGTCGGCGAGACACCGGACGACGACCGGTGCAGCAGCGGTCGACCGACGACGGTTTCGAGCTTGCGCAGCTGTTGGCTGAGACCGGGCTGGGTCTGCCCGAGCGCGGTCGCGGCACGGCTGATGCTGCCTTCCCGTACGGCGGCGACAAACGACCGCAGCAGGGCGGTCTCCAGATCCCTTGCCATAAGGATTCATTATGGCAGCCTCAACAAGTTGACGTCTTCTTATGGCGTGCGGGCGGGGCTAGCGTCAGACGGGTGACCAGTTACCGGCAGGTGCTCGCCGTGCCAGGGATGGCACCGCTGCTGGGCGTCTCACTGCTCGCCCGCACCGCGATAACCGCCGACGTCATGGCGCTTACCCTCTTCGTCGTCCTCGGCCTGGAGCTGAGCTACGCGGCGGCGGGCGGGGTCGCGGCGGCGCTGACCGCCGGAGTGGCACTGGGTGGGCCACTGCTCGGCCGCATGATCGATTTGCGGGGCCTGCGTCCCGTCCTGCTGGTGACCGCCGGCGCGCAGGTCGTGTTCTGGCTGGGCGTGCCGGTCCTGCCGTACGGGTTCCTGCTGGTCGCCAGCTTCGTGGCGGGCCTGCTGATGGTGCCGGCCCAGGCGGTGAGCAGGCAGGCGATCGCCGCGATGACGACGTCGGAGCAGCGCCGGGCCGCGTTCGCGCTGGAAGCCGTGCAGGGCGAGCTGTCGTACATCGTGGGGCCGGCGGTGGTGATCCTGGGCGCGGCGACGGTGTCCCCCGACGCGGTGGCCTGGGGGGTCGGCGCCGCGATCCTGGCCGGCGGCGTCGGAATCGCCGTGCTCAACCCACCGATGCACGCTCGGGACGAGGCGGAGGCCGCCACCGCGGAACGACCCCCACGACGGCAGTGGCTGAGCGCGAGGATGATCGCCGCGCTGACGATGGCGTGCGGGACGACGACGCTGCTCAGCGGCGTCGATCTCGCCATCGTCGCCACGCTGCGAGAGGCGGGTCAGGTGTCCTGGGCCGCCGTGGTCGTCGTGGTGTTCGGCGTGTCGTCGGTCATCGGCGGGCTGGTCTACGGCGCGCTGACCCGGCCGCTGCCCACCTGGCTGCTGCTCGCCCTGCTCGGGCTCGTGACGATTCCCGCCGGACTGGCTCACGACTGGCCCTGGCTGTGCGTGGCCGTCGTGGGAAGCGGCCTCCTCACCGCGCCGACCCTTGGCTCGGTGGCCGACGCGGTGAGCCGCCTGGCGCCGCCCGGCGCGCGCGGCGAGGTGACGGGTCTGCAATCGTCGGCGCAGAGCGCCGGTTTCGCGCTCGGATCCCCGCTCATCGGTGCCGCGATCGACCTCTCCGTGCCGGCGGCCGGTTTCGCGGCGGCCGGTCTGGCCGGCCTGGCCGCCGCGGGGACCGGATACCTGCTGTCCGGCCGATCACCCGCGCGACAACGTCGCCGGGCGATGCCGGGGACCACCGCAGGTCGGCCAGCGCACTAGGTGTTCTCTCCGTGGAGGTCGGAGACACGGCTGGCGGGTGCGGTGCGGTTGCGGCGGGCGTCCACGGCGAGCAGCGTGAGCGCGGCCAGCGTCAGCAGTCCGCCGGCGAGCGCCAGCGGGCGTGCCCCCGAGGCGGGCAGGAGGGCACCGCCGAGCAGTGATCCGCCGGCGATGCCGGCGTTGAAGGCGACGCTGACCCCGGCCGACGCGATGTCGGTGCTGCCCGGGGCCAGGTGCAGCATCCGGTTCTGCACGGCGGAGCCGAACGCCGCGTACGCGAGGCCGATCCCGGCGAGAAGCGCGACCACGCCCGGCTTGAGCGCGCCGAGCGCGTGCAGTCCGAGCAGCGAGGCCGTACCGATGCCCAGCGGCGTCAGCAGCGAAGCGATCGGTCGGGTGTCCAGAGTCCGGGCCGCGACCAGGGTGCCGACGACGCCGGCCGCGCCGGAGACGAACAGCAACGGCGCCAGCACCGCGTCGGCGAAGCCGCTGACGTCGAGCAGGAACGGTGTCACGTAGGTCTGCAGGGTCATGAAGCCGCCGATGCCGAGGGCGGTGGCGGTCAGCAGGACGGCAAAGCGCCGGCCGTCCGGTGCGCTTCCCCGGGCAGCGCCGCCGGCGGCCGGGGGATAGGAGGGCAGAAGGAGCAGCACCGCGGCGGCGATCACCACCCCGATCCCGGCCAGCACCGCGAACGCCGCCCGCCAGCCGGCCTGCTGCCCGAGCCAGGTGCCGAGGGGTACGCCGAGCACCGGGGCGAGCGTCGCCCCGGTCGCGAACAGCGCCACCGCCCGACCGCGTACCGCGACCGGGAACGGCCCGATCACGGTCGCCGTGGCGACGGACCAGAACAGCGCCTGGGCGAGGGCGGTCACCAGGCGGGTGCCGGCCAGTACGGCGTACGTCGGCGCGAGCGCGGCGGCGGCGTTCGCGGCGGCGAACAGGAGCATCGTGACGCCGAGCAGGTGCCGCCGGGGGACCCGCTGGGTCAGTCGGGTCAGCGGCACGGACGCCAGCACCACCACGATTGCGTACCCACTGACCAGCAGGCCCACCTGTGAGCGGGACCGGTCCAGATCGGGCGCGATGCGGGTCAGCAGACCGACGGGCAGCAGTTCGGTCGTGATGAACGCGAACGCGGCCAGGGAGAGCGTGACGAGCACGGCCCTGGCCCTTCGTGGCGACATCTCCGGTGCCATGATCCACCCCCATCCCAGGGGGTCACCGTAATCGAGGGCCCGGCCCCGCTCCGCTGGCGGGTCTCGGCGGCCGGGCGAGATCGGCCGGGCCGGTCTCCGTGGTCGGCCGCCGGGCCCTTCGATCAGGATCGCGTCCGGAACGGGGCAAGGACGTCGCGGATCTGGTCGGCCGCGCCCCAGTCGTCGTCGAACTGAGCCAGCACGGCGAGGTGTTGTCGCAGCTGGATGACCGGCATCCGGGCCTCCCAGTCGGCGTCGAGCGAGGTCAGCTCCGCGTAGACGTCGAACATCCGTCGTGCCTCGGGCGGAGGCGAGGTGGACCACACGTGCGCGAGGTCGACCTCGGCCCACAGGTACGACACGGCCGGGTCGATCAGCGCCGGCTCTCCGTCCGTGGTGGCCAGGACGTTCTGTGCCCACAGGTCGCCGTGCGTCAGGCACGCCGGACGCTCCGGCAGCAGGTCGGGCAGCCGGTCGCAGAGCCGTTCCAGCGCCGACCGGTCCTCCGCGTCGAGCGCGGCCTCGACGCGGGGCTCGTCGAGCCAACGCAGCAGCCGGTGCTCGGCGAAGAAGGCGAAGCCGTCGTCGTTCCACGTGTTGACCTGACGGCGACGGCCCAGCCAGTTGTCGTGGTGCCAGCCGAAACGGGGATGGGTCGTGCTCAGGTGCAGGCGGGCGAGCAGGTGTGCGAACTGCTCCCAGAAGGCCTCGCTGCGCGGCCTCTCGCGCAACACCGACAACACCAGTACGTCCCGATCCGCCAGGATCACCTCGGGTGTCGCCACGCCGCCCAGGTCGCGCAGTGCGGCCAGCCCTTCGGCCTCGGCGACGAAGACGTCGTCGGCCGGCGGGTCGGCGAACGCCTTGACGAACACCGGCGGGGCATCCCGGCGGGTGGCGATGCCCGCGAGAGCCGCGAGCCCGCCGGTCACCGGCCGCACAGCGACGACCTCGCGCATACCGGCCAGGTGCAGACGTTCCAGCAGGGTCACGGGGACGCTCCTCATCTCCGGCGTACGAGGTCGCCCGATCCTATGTGGCTGGTCACGGCTCGCCCGGCCGGCGGCGGGGGTGTTGGACACTGCTGGGCATGGGTGATGTGGCGGTGGATCAGCAGCGGCTGGAGCGGACCCTCCAGGAGTTCGGTACCCGGTGGACCAGAGACGCCGCCGACATCGAGACCTACCTGGCCGCACAGGTCGCCGACGCGAGCCACCGTGAGGTCGTCGGCCCGCTGCGTGCCGCCAGTGGGGCCAGTGGTGTCGTCCGGGTCGGTGGTCGGGAAATCGCGGCCTGGGGCGACCCGGACGTCCCGGAGATGGCGTTCAGCGTCACCAAGTCGGTCGTGTCGGTGGTGGCCGGCCTGGCCTTCGACGACGGGCTGCTGGTGCCGGACCAACCGGTGCACCAGGTCGTCGACGTTGCCGAGTTCCGGGGACCGCACAACGAGCAGATCACCTGGCGTCATCTGCTGCAACAGTCGAGCCAGTGGGAGGGCGAGCTGTGGGGTAAGCCGACGAGCGTCGACGCGCAGAGCTTCCGCGAGCGGACCGAGGTGCACGGCACACCCCCGGGCCAGGGGTGGGCGTACAACGACGTACGGATGAACCTGCTCGCGTACGCGCTGACGCTGCTGTTGCGCAGGGCGCTGCCGGAGGTGCTGCGGGAGCGGGTCATGGACCCGGTGGGCGCCTCGGACCGGTGGTCGTGGCACGGGTACCGGACGAGCGTCGTCGATCTCGACGGTCGCCGGGTCGAGGTGGTCTCCGGCGGCGCGCACTGGGGTGGGGGACTGATCGTCCCGGCCCGGGACCTGGCCCTGATCGGGCAGCTCTTCCTGGACCGCGGGACCCATGCGGGGACCCGGCTGCTCAGCGCCGAATGGGTTGACCAGTCCTGGGCCCCGTGCCCTGTGAAACGGGAGTACGGCTACCTGTGGTGGCTCAACGATGAGCAGGTGCCGTGGCCCGGAGCCCCGTCGACCGGCCGCAGTGCCCGGGGCAACGGCGGACGACACCTGCTGTGGGTCGACCCGGCCCGGGAGCTCGTCCTCGCCTCCCACTGGACCGAGGAACCGCTCGATCTGATCCGGGAAGTCTCTCGTACCGTCACGAGCCCCACCGGTTAACGGGTGTTGATCCGCTGGTAGGCGCGGTCGAGAATCGACGTCGTGGAGGACGTGGATCTACCGCAGGACTGGGTCTCGCTGCTGGGCCAGCTCGACCGGCAGGTGTCGTCCGGGCTGCTCTCACCGGACACGGCGGCGTTGCCCGAGCTGATGAGCAGCTACGACGTGCCGGGGGTCAGCATCGCCGTCGGCCACGTGAGCGGGCAGGTGTGGGCGGCAGGGTTTGGCGTCATGGCGGTCGGGACGTCGAGTCCGGTGACCGTGAGCACCGCCTTCGCAGCCTGTTCGATCAGTAAGCATGTCGCGGCGTTCGGTGCGCTGCGACTGGTCCAGGCCGGTGTCCTGGATCTCGACGCCGACATCGGCGAATACCTCACCTCGTGGCACCTGCCCGGCCGCGAAGACCAGCAGGGAGTCACGGTACGACAACTGCTGGCACAAACTGCCGGGCTGTCCGACACCTGGTACCGCGGCTACGCCGCACGTCGCGCCCCGTCGCTATTGCAGGTCCTGGAAGGCGGCGGCGCGACGACTACCGCACCGGTTCGGCCGACCCTGTTGCCGGGTAGCCGCTTCCGGTATTCGGGCAGCCACTACTCGGTGCTCCAGCAGCTGATGGTGGACGCGACCGGCACCCCGTTCGAGGACCTCCTGCGAACTCTGGTGCTGGAACCGCTGGCCATGGCCGACAGCGGCTTCGACCAGCAGTTTCCACACCAGCGACCGGATCAGGTGGCGCATGGCCACCACGGCGGCGGCACCAGGATTCCTGGCGGCTGGCGAACGCAACCGGAGCTGGCCGCGGCCGGACTGTGGAGCACCCCGACCGACCTGCTCCGGCTCGACCTCGAAATCGCCCGAGCCGTCTCGGGAGGTTCGAAGCTGCTTGACCGCGACCTGGCCACCCAGATGTGCACACCGCAGATTCCTGGCGGCAGCTACGGCCTCGGTACCGAACTCGACGACCGCGCCGAGCGTCGGCGTTTCGGACACACCGGGTTGAACGTCGGCTACACCTGCTTCTCCTACGTGTGGCCCGACAGCGGCACCGCGGTGGCGGCGATGACCAACTCCGAGGATGGCTGGGAGCTGCTGGTCAGCATCCGCGCCGCCGCAGACCGTCGCTACGCCACCACCAGAGTCACCGCCGCGCCGCCTGCCGACGTCACGGGCCGCTACGTGCTGCGCGACGACTACCCGATCGACATCGAGTTCACCGACCGCCAGCTGACCTTCGCCGCTGCGACCCAGCAGCCGGTTGTCCTCCTGGCGGATTCGGACGGTCGCTACCGACACCCGGACCTCGATCTGGAGGTCCGGTTCGTCCGGACCGACGACCAGCCCTACGTCCTCGAACTGCGTCAGGAAGGGGTCACGCAGACCGCGAGGCCAGCAACCGAGCAAGCGGAGTAGCCAGGTGGGCCACGTCGTCGGGTGGTCAGGGTCGGTTGTGGACGAACCAGGCGTCACCGGCCGGCAGGGCGACGGCGACCTCCCATCGGCTCAGTTCGAGGTTCGGAGCGAGCGCCTTGAGGTGACCGGCGCAGGTCGGCGTCGGCGAGCAGCCGGTCGTACAGCGCCCGCTCCAGCACCGAGACTGGTGTCGGCAGCACCACGTCCGGCACCAGGTCGGTCAGGTCGACGCCGGTCGTGCCACGCGCGTAGAACCCGATCTCGTCCTCGTCGACCTGTTGGTCCTCGCTGTAGTGGCGGTTGGATGGTGCCCGACGGGCCGTGCCCGATCGGCAGGCCGGCCAGGAGGGTGCCCCGGAAGGCCGCTTCGATCTGGTTGAGGTCGTCTCGCACGCCGACAGCTTTGCCGATCACCCGAACTGGTCGGCAAGCTTCGTCAGCTTGCTGACATACGCCGGCCAGTCGTAGTCGTCGGGGATGTTGCTGTTGTTCCGCCCGAGGCCGACCACCGTGTCGTGCTGTTCGCGCATGATGTCGGCGTGCCCGGCGTGGCGCGCGAGGTCGCAGGTCACGTGGATGATGATCCGCTGTAGCGTCACGTCCTGCCGACCTGGCTGCCACCACGGCACCTGCCCCGGCGCGTCGAGCGGCAGCTGCTCGATCGTCTGGTCGGCGAACGCCCCGACCCGGCGGTACAGGTCGATCAGCCCGTCCTTCGTCTCGTCCTCACGGGCGTACCAGTCGGCCTGCGGGTCCTCGTCGAACGCCGCCAGCGGGACCAGCTCGTCGGGCGTCGGGAACTCGCGGCCGAAGGTGGGCCCGAAGTAGCCGGCCTCGACGTTGAGGCAGTGCTTGGCCACGCCCAGCAGGTTGTTTCCGGTCGCCGTGCGGGGCAGCCTGACCTCCCGTTCGCTGAGCCCGTCGAGCTTCCAGATGAGGTCTTCGCGGTTGCCCCGGAGGTAGTGGTGCAGCGCGGCCTTCGCATCGCTCAGATCAGCCATGCCCGCCAGTCTTCCCTATCCGCCGGGGTCGGCGGGCCGGTGCCGGGGCACCGGCACCGGCCCGCCGAACGACTCGACGTGTCCGTGGCGTCAGCTTCCGGCGCAACTCGCTGTGGTTCCGCTGCCGCTGCCGGTGCCCTGGAAGCCGAAACTGGTGGCTTGACCTGCGGCCAGTCGCCCGTTGTAGCTCTGGTTGGCGACCGTGATGGTTCCGCTGGTGCCGCTGCTGACCCCGTTCCAGAGCGAGCTGACCGACGCGCCGCTCGGCAGGGTGAGGGTGACCCGCCAGCCGGTCAGTGGGGCGTTCCCCGCGGTGACGCTGACGTTGGCGACGAAGCCGCCGTTCCACTGGTCCTGGACAGCGAAGACAGCGGTGCAGCCAGGCGTGCCGGTCGGCGGCGGCGTCGTGGGTGGGGGCGTCGTGGGCGGGGGCGTGGTGGGTGGCGTGCCGTCGTCGAGCGTCAGGTTCTTCTGCTGGACGCTCCACTGAGTGCGGCACAGACCGCAGTCGGCGCCGACGAAGGTGCGGCCGGCGGTGGTGTCGCCCTTCAGGCGCCACTTGAAGTAGAGGGTCGCCACCCGGCCGAACTCCCCGCCGTTGGTCTGGTCGTAGGTGCCGCCGTGCCCGACGTTCAGGTTGCCCATGAAGGCGGGCAGGCCGGCGGGCAGCTTGCCCCAGTCGTCCATGGCGTTCGGGTAGGCGATGTCGCTGGGCCCGCCGACGAAGTAGGCGATCGGCTTGGTCAGTCTCCTGAGCTGGTAGTCGTCGGCGTCGTTGAGCAGACCACTGCTGAAGATGCCGGTCGTGGTGACGTGCGGGTCGTTCGAGACGGCGTACGCCTCCAGGCCTCCGCAGGAGAAGCCCGCGACGGCGACCTTGCTCGTGTCGATCTTGTTGTAGTACTTGCTGCCCTGCCGGGAGTTCTCCGCGACCGCCCAGTCGATGGACTGGGTGAGCATCTGGGAGGTGGTGGAGCCGGATCCGTTCGGGGCGCCGTTGGCGATGGCGAGGAAGCCGTGGGAGGCGATCTCGCGGAGGAAGTTGCCCTGGGAGAGCCCGTTGGCCGAGCACCCGCCGTTGCCCCACACGACGATGGGTAGGCGTTCGGAGGGGAGGGTCTGCGGCCGGAAGATGGTGTGGTTGGCCAGGGTGGCCGAGGTTTCGTAGTCGGCGGGGTAGGGGCCGGAACCGCCGATGGCGGCGGACGCCGGTGTCCCGCTGAGCGCCATGATCACCGAGGTGACCGGGACGATGGCGGCCGCCAGCCCCGCGTAGATCTTTGCTCGCCTTCTCATTGAATCCTCCAGGAACAGTCACGGTGGCGCTCCCTGCGGCGGCGGGTGTGTCACTCGCGCCCCGACGAGAGGTGGTCAGCGCTGGCCACGGGTCTGGTCGACGTGGGCGCGTCGCGGCCCGTGCGGCGGCCGTGCCCCCGGTCGCCACTGCCCGCTCATTCGGCGCCGGCGACCGCCCGGCCGCGGTCCCTACAGGCGCTCCGATGGGAGCTGTATGCAGTTACTATCACTGTCGCAACGAAAAGTGTCAATGTCTTGTTGGCTCTGACCGGCCGCGACGTCGTCAGCCGGCGAGGGGGCCGCTGCCGTGCTTTCCGCCGGTCGGCTCCGGCCGCGAAAGATCCCCCGACGCCTGGAAGTGGGTGATCCACGAGGCGGCATCCGGCCAGTGCGGAGTTGCCACCTCGACCAGGCGCGCCTGAGCGAGCGAGCCGAGCGTGGTGTGGACGTCGAGGAAGGTCTCCCTGGCCTCCTGGCGAGGCCAGGGCTGCGGCAGCAGGTGCGGGGGGAGGTCCGGGTCGACGTCGGCGAACTTGCGCCAGGAATCCATCGCGGAGGTCCGGGCCACCAACGCCCGGGCCGGGTCCACCTCCCCGTTGCGCGCGGCCGCCCGCAGCTCCGCGTACTGCTCGACGAAGATCGAGTACGCGGACGCGAGACTCGTCAGGTCGTACGCGGAGGCCGGCCCGTGCGGCCCCGCCTCCTCGTCGAACCGAGCGTGCAGGACCGACCACCGGGCACCCTCGACGTGGTGCAGCAGCGCGTGAAGCGCCTCCCGCGCCGGCGAGGCGTCGGATCCCGGCCGGATCCACACGCTGTCGTACAGGCCCACGAAACCCAGTGCGGTCAACGACCTGCGGAGCGCATGACGGGACGCCTGGCCGGCGTTCGGAACGGAGAAGGAGGCCAGCACCCATTCGCCGGTCCAGGGCGTCGGGTGGGAGCCGAAGTTCAGAAAGTGCCGCATCCGGGAGCGGTGCTTGGCGATCGCCTGCGGTGTGAGGTGGTAGACCGGCGACCGGCCCTTTCTCCGCGTCGCGATGAGACCACGCTTGACCAGCCGGGACAGCGCGGTACGGGCGCTGGACTCGCTGATCCCGAACTCCCGCAGAATCGCGATCACCGCCGCCGACGGCAGGTCGGCGTCGGAGGAGTCGAGGTACTCGCCGAGCACTGTCGTCAGCAGATGCTGCGGGCTCGACCCCGCCTGGGCCCGGGGCACTCGGACGTCGTCGGCGTTCACCTCATCAGACTGCCGCACCCGGATGGCCGAGGCTTGGCAGGTGGAGCGGGGCAAGGCGCTCTCCCGGGCGGGCGGAGGCACTATCGTTCTGGCGTGCAGATCCGTTTCGACGTCCCCGCCGATCCCGCCTACCCGAGCCGGGTGGCCGCGGCGCTCGGCAACGTCCGGCTACGCAGATTCGGCTACATCGGGGCGGTCCTGACGGCGGTCGGGGTCATCGGTCTCGTCGTCTCGCGAGGGCTCGGGTGGGGCGAGCGGAGTTCGCCGCTGTGGACCGCGCTGGTCGTGGGCGGCGTGCTGTCGATGCTGTACCGGCCGTGGGTGCTGGCCCGCGCCCGACGCCGTTCCGGTAACTACGCCGTCGAGGGCGCCTACGACATCACCGAGGACAACATCATGATGCGCAGCGGCTCGGAGTCCGGCGGCATCGCCTGGGACGGGGTTGCCCAGGTGCGCGAGGCCGGAGATTTCTGGGTCGTGTACGTCGGCCGAATGCCGGCGACCGTGATCCCCCGCTGGCTGATGTCCCCCGAGGATGCCGAGACGTTGCGCGCGCACATGTCCGAACGAGGGCTGCTGCCCCGTCGGTGAACTGGGCTGCCGCCCCCTGTCGGCATCCCCGCCCCTGATCGCCCGCGGCTACCTATTCTCGACTGGGATGCACCAGTCCGAGTAATGGCCGTCGGCCCGACGGCTCACAGGAGGCCGTCATGAGCACCAAGGATCGACCTGCGGGGATCAGCCCCACAGCGGTGGAATCAGCACCAGGGCTGTGGCGGATCGATCTGCAACGGCACGACCTCAGCATCCCCGGGCGGGAGGTCATTCAGACTCGGGTGGAGTTCACGCCCGATTCGCCGCCATTCAAGCATTTCCACCCCGGCGAGGAGATCATCTGCGTTCTGCAGGGAACGCTCGAATACCGGCTGGACGGGCAGCCACCCATGGTGTGCAACCCCGGCGACGCGCTCACGGTCCCGTACGGCGTGCACCACCAGGCTCGCAACGTTGGCGACGGTATCGCTGTCGAACTGGCCACGTACGTCGTCGAGAAGGGGAAACCACTTCTCACCAAGGTGGAGTGAGCACCCGCGGCCGGTCATCGATCACCGCCGTTTGCGCGATCGGCGCGCTGGGCAGAAGCCAAACCATGACGAATGAACGGGTGAAGTCTGTCGGTCGTTACACCATGCGGATCCTCGGCGTACTGGCGATCGTCGTGGGCGTGCTGGGGGTCGTCTCCAGCCTGGCCCAGAGCAACCTCGTCGGGGTGATCCTCGGCGTCATCTTCGTCGCCGGCGGAGCGGTCCTGGTCAAGCGCTCTGGCGCGGCGGCGACACCGAGGACGCACACCACGCACTGACGTGTGGGGGTTCATGGCCGCCGTGGTCGTCGCGTGCATGACGTCGTCGGCGCCCCGGGTGTGATGCGCTCCCTAGCGCCTGGGGTGAGAGGACAGCGGCGGCAGCGTGACTCATAAGGTGAACGGATGTCGGTCAAGCAGGTACAAGTGACATTCGACTGCGCCGAGCCGGTGCGCGTCGGCCTCTTCTGGTGTGAGGTGCTGGGGTACGTTCCGCCGCCGGCCCCGGAAGGGTTCGCCTCCTGGGAGGATGTCAATTCCGAGCAGGGTTCGTGGTTCGCGTGCAGTGACCCGTCGGGGGTGGGCCCGCGCCTGTACTTCCAGCGGGTGCCCGAGGGCAAGGTCGTCAAGAACCGGGTGCACCTCGACGTGCGGGTCGGCACCGGGCTGGTGGGCGAGGAGCGCCTGGCCGCCCTCGAGGCCGAATGCGCGCGGCTGATCCCGCTCGGCGCGGTACGCGGGCAGTTGTTGCTCGCCGACGGCGAGAACGAGTCGTGCCTCAACATGCAGGACGTCGAGGGCAACGAATTCTGCCTCGACTAGGCCGTGTCTCGTGGATCAGGAAGAGGCGATTCGGTCCAGGAGGGCTGCTTCGCGGGCGGGGTTGAGGCCGCCGATATTCGGGACGTCCGGCGTTGAGCGCAGCCAGGCCCAGGTGTCGGCGACGGTTTGCACGACCGGGCGGCAGCGTAGCCCCGCCGCGTGCGCCCGGTCGGTGTTCGTCTCGTGCAGTCCCCGCACCGGCGACCCGTCTGGGATCCATATCGGTAGCTCCGACCACGGCTGCACGCCCGCGGCCAATATCGTCTCCGGCTCGGCCCAACGCAGCCGCGCGGCCGAACCGGTGGCCTCGCGGCACGCCTCCAGCAACTCCGCCATGGTGGTGTGCCCCGGTCGGCTCACGGCGTTGAACGTGCCGCTGACCTCGTCGCGGGCCGTGTCCAGTAGCCATCCGGCGAGATCGCGCACGTCGATGTACTGCAGCGGCAGGTACGGTGGCCCTGGGGCGAGCACATCCCCGCCGCGGGCGACCCGCCGCAGCCACCACACCAGCCGCGTCGGGTGCTCGTGCGGCCCCAGCACCAGCCCAGCCCGGGCGACCAGCGCCCGCATGCCGTACACATCCCGCACAGCGTGCTCGGCCGCGAGCTTGTCGCCGCCGTAGTCGTCGCCCGGCGCCACCAGCGGTGCGTCCTCGTCGAGCCCGGCCGGCAGTGGTTGGCGGTAGACGGACCGGCTGGAGACGTACACGTAGCGGCTCGTGGCGTCGCGCAGCACGTCGGCGGCGTCGCGGACCGCCTCAGGCGAGCCGTCCCAGGTGTCCACGACGACGTCCCACGGCTGGTCGGCGATTGCGGCGACGCCGCCGGTGCTGCGGTCGCCGAGCACGGAACTCACTCCGGCGGGAGGGGTGCCGCTCACCCCACGGTGGAACACCGTGACCTGCCAGCCCCGATCCACGGCCGCTGCCGCGATCGCTCGGCCTACGAACCGCGTACCGCCGAGTATCAGCACCCGCACTGGCTCACCCCCGTCCGCGCCGAGCCTAGAGCGCGCCTCGTGGATCGGCGAGCCGCGAGCTGGTATCACGTTTGTCGTGACCGGACGGTTTGAGCTCACCGATGCCGAGTGGGAATTGCTGAAGCCGCTGCTGCCCGCGGATCCGCAGCGTGGCGGCCGCTGGCGTGATCACCGTACGACGATCTCGGGGGATCTTGTTCCGGGAGCGGACCGGGATCCCGTGGCGTGACCTGCCCGCCCGGTTCGGCCCGTGGAAGACCGTCTACCAGCGCAAACGACGGTGGGCGCTGGATGGGACGTGGGCGGCGGTCTCTGACGCGCTGCGCGTCGACTGCGACGCCGAGGAGGGCGACGACTGGACCCTCGGGGTGGACTCGACCGTGGTCCGGGCGCACCAGCACGCCGCCGGTGCCCGCCACGAACTGCCGAAAGAGCTGGCCGAGGACGCCGCGGTGGGTAAAGGGGGCGGCCGGCATCGGGCGAATCGGGTGATCGTGAGGCGCTCGGTCGGTCCCGCGGCGGGCTGAGCACGAAGCTGCACCTGGCCGCCGACCGCCGGTGCCGGCCGGTCAGTCGGACCCTGACCGCCGGGCAGCGCCACGACAGTGTCGGGTTCGCCAAGGTCATGGACGGTGTCCGCGTCCGGCGGCGGGTCGGCCGGCCGCGGACCCGGCCGGGCCGGGTGCTGGCCGACAAGGCGTACACGAACAAGAAGATCCGTGCCGAGCTGCGCCGCCGCAAGATCGCAGCGGTGATCCCGGAGAAGAAGGACCAGGTCACCGCTCGGGCGGCCAAGGGTAGCCGTGGCGGCCGACCGCCAGCCTTAGACCGTGAGCTGTATCGGCAGCAACGTCGTCGAGCGGGCGATCAACAAGCTCAAGCAGTTCCGGGCCGTTGCCAGCCGCTACGACAAGCGAGAGTTCATGTACCAGGCCGCCGTCGACGTCGCCACGATGAAGATCTGGCTACGCGACCTCTCGCGAGATCCACGAGACAGGGCCTAGTGCCGCCCGCCGCGCGTCTCCAGAGCGCGGAATAGCCTGCTGAGGGCCGGGCTGATCGCCCGGCCCTCACATTCGGGCTCGCTCAGCCCAGGTACTTCTCCCAAGGGCCGGTGATGGCCAGGGTGAGGCCCGGGTCCTGCATGTTGACGAAGAGCACCTTGCCGTCCGCGCTGAAGGTCGGCCCGCAGAACTCCGAGTCGTTGAGCTGGTTACGGGCGATCGCGTACGTGGGCCCGCCCGGGATCGTGCTGAGCACGTGCGAGGCGCCGGACCCGTCCTCGGCGAGCACGAGGCTTCCCCACGGGGTGACCGTCACGTTGTCCGGGCCGTCGAAGGTGATGTCGGTGTACTTGACCGGCGTGCCCTCCTCGGACTGGGTCTGGTGCGGGAAGTACGTCACGAGCTGGATGGTCTGGTCCTTGAAGTTGTAGAACCAGACCATTCCATCGTGCGGTGCCGCGTCCGCCGGCAGGTCACCCTCGTCCCAGGCGTACGAGTTGACCACGTACACGCCCTCGTCGGTGGCCCACACGCCCTCGAACTTGCGTCCGCGGGTGACCTGGCCGTCGGCGAACTGCTCGCGTACCGACCTGGTGCGCGCGTCGCGGTCCGGCACCTCGATCCAGCGGACCGGGAAGGGGCGGCCCAGCTGGGCGGAGGTCAGGTAGGCGACGTCCGGCAGCACCGAACCGTCATCCATGATGATCTGCATCGCGGCGAGGACGCCGGCGTTCGGTGCGAGGCGGGTGAGCACGCCCGGGCCCAGCTTGACGCCGTGCGGCGCCGTCCAGCGGTAGAAGAGGCCGTTGGGCTCGTCGGCGTCCTCGGAGAGGTAGACCCGGGTGCGGTCCTTGTCGACGGCCACTGCCTCGTGGGAGTAGCGGCCCAGGCACTTGATCGGCTTCGGGTCGGCGCTGCCGTCGGCCCACACCTCGAAGACGTAGCCGTGGTCCTTCTGGTAGACGCCGGAACGGCTGCCCTCTTCCCACGTGTCGCCGGCGCGGTCCTCGGCCTCCTCGCAGGTCAGCCAGGTGCCCCAGGGAGTCGGCCCGCCGGCGCAGTTGGAGATGGTGCCGGAGAGCGCCACGAACTCACCGAGGTTGCGGCCCGCGAGGTCCGTCTTGATCACGGTGCAACCGCCGGCGTCGACGGCGCCCGCGTCGTAGACAGTGCCCTTGACGTGCGGCACGCCGAACTCGGCGCCTGGGTCGATCTCGTGGTTCTGGATCAGGGTGTACCGGCCGTGGCCGCCGTCGTAGACGGCCATGCCGTCGTGGTCCGACGGGGTGGTGCCCTGGCCGCGGTCGAGCCGGGTGACACCGGTCCGGGTGACCACCGTGTAACGGAAGCCCTTGGGCAGGGCCAGAATTCCCTTGGGATCGTCCACGAGCGGCGGGAAGGGCACAGTGCCGGGCTTCACCGGCGGGTGCGGCCGGGCCGGGCTGGCCTGGGCCAGGGACGGCAGGCCGCCCGCGACGGCAATGCCGACGCCGGCGGCGGCGCCACTGGCGAGAAAGGTACGACGAGACGAAGGCACGTGGATCAACTCCTGGTCCAGGCAAGTGCGACGACTGGCAGCCAACTCCTTCGGGTGGACAGCGACACGTCACCAGTGGGATCGGGTGGTGACATCGGAGTTAAGAGTCAGGGTCGCGCACGCGTCGCCGGGCCATCGGGCTTGACCTTGACGCTGCGTCAACCCTCCATGCTGCCGCCATGAGCAATTCGCACACAACAGCTCAGACCGAGCAGGCCGCGATCCACGTGCTTGGTCTGGAGAAGTCGTTCAAGCAGCTCAAAGTGCTGCGTGGCGTCGACGTCGACGTAGCGCGGGGCAGCATCTTCGCCCTGCTCGGCTCGAACGGTGCCGGCAAGACCACAGTCGTGAGGATCCTGGCCACGCTCCTACGGGCCGACGGCGGGACCGCCCGGGTCGCCGGCTTCGACGTGGCGACCCAGGCCGCCGACGTACGGCAGTCGGTCAGTCTCACCGGGCAGTTCGCGGCGGTCGACGAGATCCTCACCGGGCGGGAGAACCTGATCCTGGTCGCCCGGCTGCGCCACCTCAGGGAGCCCGGTTCGATCGCGGACGACCTGCTGAGGCGCTTCTCGCTCACCGAAGCGGGCACCCGGCGGGTACGGACCTACTCCGGCGGTATGCGTCGCCGTCTCGACATCGCGATGAGCCTGATCGGGAACCCGCCGGTCATCTTCCTCGACGAGCCGACGACCGGGTTGGACCCGGAGGCGCGCATCGAGGTGTGGCAGGCCGTGAAGGAACTCGCCAGTGGCGGCACGACGGTGCTGCTCACCACCCAGTACCTCGACGAGGCCGAACAACTCGCCGACCGGATCGGGATCCTCCACGAGGGACGGATCATCGTGAACGGCACTCTCGACGAGCTCAAGCAACTCCTGCCACCCGCCGAGATCGAGTACGTCGAGAAGCAGCCGACCCTCGAGGACGTCTTCCTCACCCTCGTTGGCGCCAAGACCGAGAAGGAACAACGATGAACAGGCACTTCCTCGGCGACACCACGGTTCTGCTGGGACGCTCACTGCGCCACATCGCCCGCAGCCCGGACACCATCATCACCACCGCCGTCATGCCGATCGCCTTCATGTTGCTGTTCGTCTACGTCTTCGGCGGCGCGATCGAGACCGGCTCCGACTCGTACGTGAACTATCTTCTCCCCGGCATCCTGCTCATCACTGTCGCCTCGGGCATCTCGTACACCGCCTTCCGGCTCTTCCTGGATATGCAGGGCGGCATCTTCGAACGGTTCCAGTCCATGCCGATCGCACGATCCGCGGTGCTCTGGGCGCACGTGTTGACCTCACTGGTCGCCAACCTGATCTCGTTGGTCGTCGTCGTCCTCGTCGCCCTGCTCATGGGCTTCCGCACCGGGACGAGCGTGCTGGGGTGGCTCGCCGTGGCCGGCATCCTGGTGCTGTTCACCCTGGCGCTGACCTGGATCGCCATCATTCCCGGCCTGACCGCCCAGTCGGTGGACGGCGCGAGCGCCTTCTCGTACCCCCTGGTCTTCCTGCCGTTCGTCAGCTCGGCCTTCGTGCCCACCGCGTCGATGCCCGGCCCGGTGCGCGCCTTCGCGGAGCACCAGCCGGTGACCGCCATCGTCAACGCGATCCGCGACCTCTTCGCGCAGAAGCCGGTCGGATCGGGCATCTGGACCGCCCTCGCCTGGTGCGTCGGCATCCTCGTGGTGGCCTACCTCTTCGCCAACCTGACCTACCGTCGCAAGATCTCCTGAGCGCGATCTGAGGGGGGCCGAGCGACTCGAGGGGCAGGATCAGGACATGCTGACGATCAGTCAACTCGCGGCGTACGCCGGCGTCACGGTGCGGGCGGTACGGCACTACCACCAGATCGGCCTGCTGCCGGAGCCCGAGCGGGACGCCTCGGGCTACCGGCGGTACAGCGCAGGGGCGGTGGTGTCCCTCATCAGGATCCGAATTCTCGCCAACGCCGGCGTGCCGCTGTCCCAGATCGGTCAGATGCTGGAGGCCGACGCGTCGACCTTCGCGGCCGCGGTCGAGGAGATCGACAGGCAACTGGGCGACGAGATCGCACGACTGGAGACCAGCCGGAAGCAGATCGCGCAACTCGCTGCCGGGGATCGTCTGGCGCTCGCGCCGGAGGTGACCGCCTACCTCGACCGGCTCCGGGACATTGGCGTCTCGGAGCGGGTGGTGGCGGGTGAGCGGGACAGCTGGATCCTGATGTCGGCCCGCTGGCCCGATCGGGTCCGCGAGTGGATGCCCGGCAAGATCGCGCAGCTCGACGACCCGCAACTCATTCGGCTCTATCGGATCCTGTCGGAGATCTTCGAGAGCGACACCAGCGACGACGCGTGTCTGGTGGAGGCCGCCGACATCCTGGCGAGCCTCGCCGAGCAGGCATACCGCTCCGGTGAGATCGACCTCGGTGAGGTGGCGAAGGACGATCTACCGTTCGACCTTCTGGACGCGCTGGCCGTCGAGGCGGACCCGCGGGTGAAGCGACTGCTGAGTCTGATGCGCGAGCGCGGCTGGGATGGTCTGGCGCGGCTGGAGCGGCTGGCAGAGCCGTCCACCTGATCGACTGTCAGCACTGTTGGTGGTTCACAGCGGGCGAATCCGCGGGGCTGGTGCAGGTGTCGCGCCACCAGCGGCGGGACGCCAGCGCGGCCAGCCCGGCGCCGGCGGCGTTGAGCAGGACGTCATCCACCGACGACACCCGGTCGAGCCGAAGAACGTACTGGGCGGTCTCGACCAGGACCGAGCAGCCGGCCGCGAGAGCCAGGATGCGCGGCACCGACGCCAGCGCCGGGAACCGCAGCGGCGCGAGGAACCCCAGGGCTCCGAAGACCAGCAGGTTGCCGACGACCTGGACCGTCGCCGTCAGCGGCCCTCCGTCGGAGAAGATCGTGAGCAGGTCGCGCAGCGGCACCACTGCCACCCGGCCGGGGACCGCGCCGGCCTGATCACCTGGCAGCATGATCATCCATACCCAGGGGACCGTGCCGTAGACGATGCCCACATCGGCCAGCGACGTGCGCCATGCCGACGTGACGCCGGCGGCACGTCGGCGGCGGGCCAGGGACCACACCACCAGCACTGCCAACGGCAGGACGATGACCGTGATCAGGACGACGCCGTTGAACGTACCGAACCAGCCGTGCCAACCCCTGATCATCCGACCCCGCTCTCGCCAGCCCCGAAACCTACCGGGCCCACGTCGTGGGCGTTCGCCCGTTTGTGGCACCCGCACGTCGGGCACACGGATGCGTGGCGATTGAACGAGTCCCGCAGATCCTGATGATTCAGGGGGCCGGTGCCGGCGTGCACGACGAGTGGGACGACAAGCTGGTCGACAGCCTGCGCCGGGAACTCGGGGACGCGTACGAGGTCCGCTACCCGCGGATGCCCGACGAGGACGACCCGAGTTACGCCACCTGGGGCGTGGCCGTCCGGCGGGAGATCGCGGCCCTGGACGAGGGCGCGGTCCTGGTGGGCCACTCGGTGGGCGCGACGATCCTCGTCCACACGCTCGCCGAACGGCCACCGGAGCGGGCGCTGACCGCGATCGTGCTCATCGCCGCCCCGTTCGTCGGTCCTGGCGGCTGGGCCGGTGACGAGTTCGAGCTGCCGAACGACCTCGGCGCGAGGTTGCCGTACGGGGTGCCGGTGCACGTGTTCCACGGGCTCCAGGACGACACCGCGCCACCGTCACACGCCGACCTGTACGCCGGTGTCATTCCGCAGGCGCGTCTGCACCTGCTGCCCGGGCGCGATCACCAGCTCAACGAGGATCTGAGCGAGGTGGCGAGGGTGATCCGGCGCGACTAGGTCGTCGGTAGTGCCGCCCCCGGCGGTTGTGCGGGAGCGGCACTACCGATCAATCGTGCGGTGGGTCAGCTACGGGTGGACCACTGCTGGTTGGTGCCGCCGTTGCAGGCCCAGAGGATGATCTTGGTGCCGTTGGCGGTGCCGGCGGCGTTGGCGTCGAGGCACAGCCCGGACTGCACACTGGTGATGGTGCCGTTGCTGTTGACGTTCCACTGCTGGTTGTTCTGACCGTTGCAGTCCCAGATGATCACCTGGGTGCCGTTGGTGGTGCCGCGGCCGGAAGCGTCCAGGCACTTGTTGCCGTACACCTGGAGTTGTTTGCCAGCGGTGTAGGTCCAGCGCTGCGCGGTGCTGTTGCTGATGCAGTCCCAGAGCTGGACCTGGGTGCCGTTCGTGGTGCTGGCGTTCGGCACGTCGACGCAGCGGCTGGACTGGCCGCCCACCACCTGGACGTTCTGTTGCGGGTTGCCGCCGCCGGTCGGCGCGTAGGCGGCGGCGTTGATGTTGGCCTGGACGGCGTTCTCGGTGGCCGCCGTCGGGTATCCGGAGGTCAGTACGCCCTCGAAGAAGGTGCCGCGACCGGTGATGCTGTTGTCACCGCCGATGCCGAGCAGGATGGCGCCCTCCTTCTTCATCGGGTGGTAGCCGTTGGGGCGTGGCCCGTCGAAGTAGGTCGTCAGGCTGCCCGACTGGGCGTTCCCGCCCCGGATCGCCCAGTGGTTCGGCTCGCCCTTGACCATGGCGGTGACGAAGCGGTGGTTGATCGACGCGATGTTGTTGTAGCCAGCGTTGACGCCGGAGAACAGCCCCCACTCCAGGTCGGCCATGATCCAGGGACCGGCCCCGGCCCCGTAGCCCCACTGCTTGTTGGCGCCGAAGTAGACGGTCTCCATGATGGCGCGTTCGTCGGCGAGGCTGTTGGTCTGCGCGTTGCCGTAGTCGAAGCAGCACCACTGGTTGTAGTGCGTGCCGTCGACGACCGCGTAGATGCCCTCGGGCTGGTCGCCGGTCGCGACACCGTTGGTGTTGTTGTTGCGGTAGCCGGTGCCGGGGGCGATGTAGACGCCGTACGCCTTCTGCCCGCCGACGGTGACCGGGGCCGCCTTCGCGTCGGCGAGGTTGTCCCAACCGCCGGGGGCGGGGCCGGCGAAGCCGCCGGGGGGAGCCTGGGTGAGGCGGTTGTTGCGGCCGGACTGGTCGTAGATGATCGTGATGGCGCAGTTGGTGTTGGCGCAGAACGTGTCCTGGGTGGCGGCGTTGGCGTAGCCGCCCTCGCTGAGCACGCCGACGTCGCGGGTGGTGTTGTCCGACGATCGTCGGACCTGGTAGAGCGGGCCGTTGTACGCGCCGTACAGCGCGCGGGTGGTGCTGTGCGCGGCCACGCACGGCGTGCCGCCGGAGGCGTAGATGTCACACGGACCGGTGCCGGCGGCGTGGGCGACGCCCGGGGCGTCCGAGACCACGTAGGCGCCGGCGCCGACGACGAGGACCAACAGGGTCCCGGCGGCGGCCATCAGGCGACCCAGCTTTCTCTGCACGTTCATCGGATCCTTTCGGGTGCGTGGTGGGGGTGAGGTGTGGCGATGGAATTGACGTCACACGTCATACCTGTGACATTAATGGTCGTCCATCTATTGACGCTAGTTGGCACACGTTGGTCATCGATCGATGAGCCTGAGGACGGATATGCTGGTCAGCGGAGCAAGGTGCGTCCCCGTGTCGGGGCAAAAGTCGATTCGAGGGCGATTGATGAACATCGGGGAGATCGCTCGCCGGGCGGGGGTGTCCCGCAGCACCGTTTCCTACGTGCTCAGCGGAAAACGCAGCGTGTCCGCGGCGACCCGGCAACGGATACAGTCGGTCATCGACGAGTTGGACTACCGGCCGAACGCCAGCGCCCGTGCTCTCAAGGAGGGGCGCACCCGCACCCTCGGGCTGGTCATCCCGCCGGCGAGTCAGCGGTTGACCGACATGCAGCTCGGCTTCGTCGCCAGCGTCGTCGAAGCCGCCGCCCGCCACGACCTCGACGTGCTGCTGTCCCCCTCCGGCGGCGACCATGACCGGTCGTTCGAACGCATCGTCACCGGGCGCCGGGTGGACGGCGTGGTCCTCATGGAGATCCGGTTGACGGATGACCGGGTGACCCGGCTGACCAAGGCCGGGCTGCCGTTCGTCACCATCGGGCGGACCGCCGAGCCGCACGGGATGAGCTGGATCGACATCGACTACGCCGGGCTGATCGCCCGGTGCGTGCAGCACCTGGCCGACCTGGGGCACCGGCACGTGGCACTCGTGAACCGGTCCGCCGAGTTGGTGGCCGCCGGGTACGGCCCCAGTCATCGCGCGCTGACCGGCTTCCGCACGGCGGCGGCCGAGCGGGGGTTGACCGGCGTGGAGGTCTGCAGCGGCGACGACACCGCCTCCGGCGAGGCGTGTATGGAGCAACTGCTCGCGACGCACCCGGAGGTCACGGCGGTGGCCACCATCAACGAGGCCGCACTGCCCGGAATGCAGCGGGCGTTGACCGGCGCCGGGCTGTCCGTGCCACGCGACTTCTCCGTCACCGGAGTCGCCGCGCAGCACTGGGCGGAGGATTTCCGCCCGCCGCTGACCGCCGCCGACGTGCCGATGGTCGAGATGGGCGCCGAGGCGGTGTCGCTACTTCTGGAGATCATCGCGGCTCCCGGCGCCGTGCCACGACACCGCCTCTACAGCCCGCCCATCTCGTTGAGGTCCAGCACCGGCCCGGTCCGGGGCCGCTGATCCGACCCGGCTACCCGCCCCTGACACGCCGCTCCTCCTGGGCGGCGGCGAGGATGAGATAGCTGCTGGCGGTCCAGGTGTAGGCGCGGTCCCGCAGCCCGGTGCCGGTCTCGGCGTCGAAGTTCTCCGCGAAGCCGGACTTCTCACACAGCGCGAGGAACCGCCGACTGATGTCGTCGGCGATCCTGGTCTGCCCGGCCCGGCGCAGGCCGTCCTCGACCAGGACGGTGGAGGGCGCCCAGATCGGGCCACGCCAGTAGCCGTCGGCGAGGTAGTGGGCCGAGTCGGTCGGCTCGGTGGCGAGCCCGTGCGTGGTCAGGTGGGTCTCGACGCCGCGCGCCAGCGCGGCGGCGACCGGGGCCGGCAGGTCGGCCCCGAGCGCGACGGGCATCAGGTCGAGCAGGCTGCGGCTGGCTCGCCGGTGCCCGGTGTGGGGGTCCCGGGCGTGGAAGCGTTCGCCGTCCCACAGGTCGCGCAGCATGGCCCCGTGGATCCGGTCGGCCTCCCGGGACCAGCGGGTGCCGGGCTCACCCAGCTCGGTGGCGAGGTCGGCGAGGCAGCGAAGCTGCGAGACCAGGAACGCGGCCAGGTCAGCCGTCTCGAGCACCCGGTTGTCGTCGAAGGTGGTGGCGTTGTCCCAGCCACTGTCGTTGCCGTGCTGGTAGTGCGGCAGGTCGTGGCCGGGGGCCCGCCGCGCGTCGAGCCAGAACCCGGTCCAGCGGGCGAGCCGGTCGTACGTCTGCGCCAGCGCCGCCCGGTCCGGCGGCTGGGGGAGGCGTCGGCGCAGGTGACGGAGGGCCCAGCCGTGGATGGGAGGCTTGACGTAGTTGTGCAGGACCTCGGAGTGGGTGACCGAGTCGGGGAGCGCGCCGGCCTCGTCCTGGTGGTCGAAGGGCAGCTGGAACTGGTGCCAGGCCAGCTCCGGCTCGCCGGCCGCCAGGGCGATCGCGTTGAAGCAGTGGTCCCAGCTCCACACCTTGTCCATCCAGTGCTTGGACATCAGGACGGCCGGCCGGGTGACGAAGCCCGCCGGGGCGACAGTGGCCGACCACAGGACGTACGCGGCCAGCTCGGCGGCCGGGGTCTCCGGGCCGCGCCAGGGCGCGATCGCGTCGACGAACGCGGTGAACTCCGCGAACCGGTCGCGGCGCAACTGCTCGAAGGTGACGGATCCGGCGTACGGGCGGCGGGCGGTGGCGTACTCCTCGATCGCGATCTCCCAGGGCTGGTCGCCGGAGAGGTCAAGGGAGCGGTCGGCGGTGCCGAGCGCCTGCGTGCCCCGGGTCCGCAGCGGAGCGCCGGAGAGCACCGTGACCCGGTAGCGGCGACCGGTCTCGTACGAGGTGAACACATGTGATCCGTCGACCGGGTCGGCGTACAGGTAGGTGCCGCTGAATGGGGTGAGGGTGTGCGCGGCGGCGGCCACCCGCAGGCCGAGCCGGTGGCCCCGGATCCGCAGGGTGTCCGGCCCGTCGTAGACGGCCTCGATCCGGTCGGCCCCGTTGCGCCAGGTCAGCAGCGCGGGCGTGGCGACGACAGTGGTGCCGGCGACAGTGGGGGTGAGTCGCAGTACGGGGTGCATCCCGGTCTGGTGGGAGACCAGGTGCAGGTCGTCGGCGTACGTCTTCTCGGCTACCACCGGGGAGATGTTGAACCAGGATCCGCGGTAGCTGAACGGGATGTCCTGGATTCCGAACTCCGGACCGGACGGGGCGACGGTCATGGGTGGCGGGTGCCTTTCTGTGGTGCGGGTGGTCGGTCCTGGACCGCGGCGGTTGGTCAGTCCTTGACGGCGCCGGCGGTCACGCCCATCGAGACGTACCGCTGGGCCAGGATCAGCAGTACGGCGGCGGGGATCGAGGCGACGACGGCGGTGGCCATGATGGCGTTCCACTGCTGGTTGTTGTTGCCGATGTAGTGGTAGATGCCGAGGGTGATCGGCTGGTAGTCGCCGCCTCCGGCCAGGGTCGAGGCGAAGATGAAGTCCGACCAGGACCACAGGAACGCGAAGAGCGACACCGTGACGATCGAGTTGCGGCTGACCGGCAGCACGACCGACCAGAAGGTCCGCAGCCGACCGGCGCCGTCGACCACGGCGGCCTGGAGCAGCTCGTCGGGGATGCCGGACATGAAGGCCGTGAAGATCAGGACAGCGAACGGCACCGCGAGCGTCGTGTCGGCCAGGATCAGGCCGGGCAGCGTGTTGAGGACGCCGAGGGTGAGGTAGATGGCGTAGAAACCCATCGCCATGATGATCCCCGGGATCATCTGCGCGATCAGCAGCAGGAAACTCAGCGCCGGGCCGCCGGGTGGCCGAAGCTTCGCCAGCGCGTAGCCGGCGGGGGCCGCCAGCGCCACGGTCAGCACCACAGTGCCGAGACCGACCAGGAAGCTGGTGCCGAGGTACGGCAGTTGCTGGTCGAGCACGGCCCGGTAGCCGTCCAGGGTGCCGTTGACGGGAAACAGGTGCGGAGGGCTGGCCCGCATGTCCTGGTCCCGGGTGAAGGACACATTGATCATCCAGTAGACGGGGAAGAGCATCAGCCCGGTCAGCACCAGGCCGACGCCGGTCTTCCACCAGGCCCGAGGTGTCGAGGTGGTCATCGCAGCTGCTGCCTCCGCTCGATCCGGATGTAGACCAGGCCGGCGATCAGAGCCAGCACGATGAGCAGGTTCCCGATGGCCGCGCCCGGGCCGAAATCGGGCAGCAGGTTGCCGAAGCCGAGCCGGTACGACCAGGTGGCCAGCGTTGCCGAGGAGCCGGTCGGACCGCCCTTCGTCATGATCCAGATGATGTCGAAGACCTTGAGCGTGTAGATCAGCCCCAGCAGCAGCGTGATCAGGGAGACGGGACGCAGCAGCGGGAAGGTGATCCCCCAGAACCGCTGCCACCCCGTCGCGCCGTCGAGCGCGGACGCCTCGTACATCTCGGTCGGGATCGCCTGCAGGCCGCTGTAGAGCACCACCAGGTTGAACGGGATGCCGATCCAGACGTTCGCGATGATCACCGAGGTGAGTGACCAGCCCGGCGAGGTGAGCCAGTTGACCGGGTCGATCCCGACGACGCCGAGCGCCGCGTTGACCAGCCCCGAGTCGCTGTTGAGCAGCCACGACCAGGTCGACGCCGAGACGATCAGTGGCAGCAGCCACGGTACGAGGATCAGTGCCCGCAGCGTGCGCGACAGCGGGAAGTGCTGGTGGAAGAAGAGGGCCAGGGCCATGCCGATGGTGAACTGGAAGGCGAGCGAGGCCGCCGTGAAGACCACAGTGTGGGTCAGCGTCGGCCCGAAGGCCGGGTCGGTCAGGACCGTCCGGTAGTTGTCGAGGCCGGCGAAGGGCGCCCCGCCCTGCACGAACGAGCGGACTGTGTACTCGCGCAGGCTCAACTCGACGTTGCGGTAGAGCGGGTAGGCGTAGAAGGCCGCCAGGTAGATCGTCACGGGTGCCAGGAAGCCCCACGCCATCCATCGGTTGGGCCGGCGGGCACGGGACGGGGGAGGCCCGGATGGGGCGACGGTCGCCGCCCCATCCTGGTCTCGTACGGCAGTGGTCTCGGTGGTGGAGGGCATGGTGTCGGTTCGGATCGCTTACCTGGAGGCGGCGGCGGTCTGCGCGGCGGCCAGGGCCTCCTGTGGCGACTTCCCGCCGCTGAGGGCCGACTGCACAGCGGTCCACAGCGCCTCGGAGATCTTCGGGTACTTGGTGCCGAGGTTGTCACCGGTACGGCCCTTGGCTGCCCGGACCGCCTCCACCCAGACCTTGAGCTTGGGGTCCGCTGTGGCCTGTCGTTCCTGCACGGCGGCGACGGGTGCGACATAGGACAGGGTGGTGTCCGTGGTGAGGAGATTGTCGGCGTTGGTCAGGCAGGTCACGAGCTTCTGCGACGTCTCGTACCGGCCGGTCTTCTTCTGCACCGGAATGGAGACGAACTCACCGCCGGTGGGCGCCGGGGCCGGGCCGCCCGCGCTGGCCGGGATCGGGATCGTGCCGTACGAGAAGCCGAGCTTCTCCGCGTTGGCCAGCTGCCAGGTGCCGTTCTCGGCGAACGCGTAGTCGCCGGTGGCGAACTCCTGCCAACTCGTGGTCTGGGTGTTGTTGATGATGGAGTTCGGGGCGTGGCCCTGCTTGAGCCAGTCGGTCCAGAGCGTCAGCGCGGAGACCGCCTGCGGTGAGTCCAGACTCGTCAGTTGGGCGCCCGATCCCCAGAACCAGGGCAGGAACTGGAAGCTGCCCTCCTCGGTGCCGATCGCGGAGAAGGTGATGCCCTTCTTCCCCTTGGCCTTCACCTTGGTCAGTGCCGCGGTCAGCGAGGTCCAGTCCTTGACGGCGGCGGGATCGACGCCGGCCGCGGTGAGCAGATCCTTGTTGTAGTAGAGGGCGAGGGTGTTCGCCCCGATCGGCACCCCGTAGGTCTTGCCGTCGCTCTGGCCGGCGCCGAGCAGGTTCTTCTCCATCGCCGAGACGTCGAGCTTGTTGTCGTCGGTGGTGGTGAGCGCACCGGCTTCGGCCAGGGTGGAGATGACCGGGTTGTCGACGATCAGGACGTCCGGTGAGTTTCCCTGCTGGGCGGCGAGCAGCGCCTTGTTGGTCAGGTCGGTGGTGTCGTATCCGGTCCGCTCGACCGTCACCCCCGCGTCGGTGCCGCACTTCTTGAGCAGCGCCACCCACTCGGAGTCGTCGGCGAACTGTGGATACGGGTCCCAGACGAGGTAGGCGCCGCCGCCGTCGGCGGCGCCGTCGGTGGACGACGAACAGGCGCTGCCTGTCACTGCGGCGAGAGCTATCACGGCGACGGCGGCCAGGCGCCGCCGACGACTGAATCCGGTCATGTGGTGCCTCACTTCAATCGATCGTCAGGTGGGGTTTGTCGGTTGATCGTCGCGGGTTGGAGCAGCCCAACCATGAGGCGAACCGATTCGACGAATCGGTTCGCCCGAAGATAGGTCTGCCCATGCCCGGGGGTCAAGGGCCGGTTGGGCGCGCCAGAGAGATCGCTGAGAAACACGGTCTTCACCGGAGCGTCACTTCATTGACATCGTTCAGTCCCCGGTCCTACGATCCGTGCGAATCGATTCGCAAGCGCTGCCCTCCGGAGAGCGTCCCCCGCGCCCCACCAAGGAGCCGCCCGTGAAAACCCCGTCCCCCGGCCGGTCACGACGAGCCCGCGTGTTCGTGGCCCGACTCGTCGTCGGCCTGCTCGCCGCCGCTGCCGCCGTCACCGTCGTCCCGTCCCCCGCCCAGGCCGCTGACGAGTCGATCAGCGTCAACTTCGCCACCACGAACGGTGCGCCGACCTACCGCGCCTCAGGCTGGATCTACGGCATGACCGAGAACGCCAGCGGTCCGGCCGACCACTTCTACCGGGACGTCAAGTTCCAGTACATGCGCGCCGGTGGCGCGCAGTTGCCGGGCAGTGGCTGGGTCGGCGGCACCTACGACCGTCGCTGGAACTCCACACTCGCCCAGGCACGTCGCACCACAGCCCTCGGCGGGAAGTTCATCATCCTGCCGCACGACCTCTGGGGTGCCGACGGCGCCGGGATCTCCCGCTTCCCCGGTGACAACGGCAACTGGACCGACTACGACAACTTCCTGACCCGGCTGATCAGCGACGTCCGGGCGTCCGGGCTGTCGGTGCAGTGGGACATCTGGAACGAACCCAACATCACCATCTTCTGGAACCGGCCGATCTCCCAGTACCTGGAACTGTGGCGACGCACCTACCAGCGCATCCGGGCGGAGTTCCCCAGCCAGCTCATCGTCGGGCCGAGTTGCGCCTGCGTACCGTCGACCAACCACACCTTCTGGAACCAGTACCTGGACTTCGTCCGCTCGACGAACACGGTGCCGGACATCATCAGCTGGCACTCGCTGCCCGGTGACCCGGTCGCCAACGTCGCCGCCGCCAACGCCACCCTCGACCCGCGCGGCATCGCCCACCCGCGTCCGTACCAGATCAACGAGTACGGCGCGCCCGACGAGCAGAACCCGGCCGACGGCGCCTGGTACATCGCGCGTCTGGAACGGGCCCGGGCCGACGGCCTGCGGGCGAACTGGGCCAGCGGCGGCAGCCTGCACAACGACCTCGGCAACCTGCTGATCCGTAACTCGGCCGGCCAGCACCAGCCCAAGGGGGAGTGGTGGAACTACCGCTACTACGCCTCCCAGGTCGGTGAGATCGTCGCGGTGACCCCCAGCCAGTCGTACGACGCGTACGCCACGAAGACGGCCGGAGTGGCGAAGGTGCTCATCGGTGCTGGTCGTACCACCGGGAACCTGACCGTCAACCTGCAACGCCTGGACACCACCAGCGGCATCGTGCAGAACAACCAGGTCCGGGTCGTCACCCAACGCATCCCGCACAACGGTGGCGGTGCCGTGGCGGGTCCGGTCACTGTCTCGAACAGCGTGGTCGGGGTGTCCAACAGCAACGCCACGGTGACCGTGCCGTACACCAACCAGACCGACACGTACACCGTCACGCTGCTGCCCCCCTCAGACGGTGGCTTCCAGTCGGTGGCGGTGGCCCAGCACTCGCAGCAGTGTTTGAACAACGCCGGTCTGAGCACCGCCGACGGCAACGTCCAACAGCAGAACTACTGCGACGGCGGTGACCAGCAGCTCTGGAACTTCCTCCCGGTCGTTGGCGTGGCCAACACCTACACCGTTGTCAACCAGCAGAGTGGCAAGTGTCTCGACGTCAGCGGTGTGTCCACCGCCGACGGCGCGGCGGTGCACCAGTGGACCTGCCTCAACAGTTCCAACCAGCAGTTCGCTCTGCGCAAGGTGACCTACTCGGGCAACGACTCGCACGACTACCAACTCGTCGCCCGGCACAGTGGCAAGTGCGTCGATGTCAACGCGGTCTCCACGGCGGCCGGCGCGCTGGTCCACCAGTGGACCTGCAGGGCGGTGAACCAGGGCAGCCCCTTGAACCAGACCTGGCGGCTCCTGGGGCGGTAGTCGTCCCGGGGCAGGTGACGCGCTGGCTGTCGGCACTGGCAGTCAGCGCGTCACCGGACATCACATTCATTGACATAAATTAAACAAAGGTCCTACCATTCGCAGCGATTCGCCATCGCCACCACCCGCCCGTGGCGCGTCGACGATCTCCCGCGCTTCCACGACTCCGAGGAGCACCTCGTGCGAACCCCGTCCCGCAGTGGGTCAGGAACAGCCCGCGACCTCATCCCGAAACGCCAACGCGTCCGACGTCTGACCCTCCTGGCCGGTGCGCTGGCCGGGGTGCTCGTCGTCGTCGGCGTCGGCGTCGGCACCACCCCCGCCAGTTCGCCCTTCGCCGCCAGGGCCGCCGCGGCGGCCACCATCCCGCCCGGGCAGAGCACCCCCATCGTCGGCACGCCGTCCGGCCGCTGCCTCGAAGTGCCCAACTCCAGCACCACGAACGGCACCCAGACGCAACTCTGGGACTGCAACGGTGCCGCCGGCCAGACCTGGACGTGGACGTCGAGCAAGCAGATCCAGGTGTACGGCAACAAGTGCCTGGACGCTTCCGGCCGCGGCACCACCAACGGCACCCAGGTGATCATCTGGGACTGCAACGGTCAGAACAACCAGCAGTGGAACGTCAACAGCAACGGCACCATCACCGGCGTGCAGTCCGGGCTGTGTCTCGACGCCAACGCCGCCGGCACCGCCAACGGCACCAAGATCATCCTTTGGGCCTGCAACGGCGGCACCAACCAGCAGTGGGCCTCGCCGACCACCACGACCCCGCCGCCGACCAACCCACCGACCGGCGCGCGCCCGTGCGACATCTACGCCTCCGGCGGCACCCCGTGCATCGCGGCGCACAGCACCACGCGCGCGCTCTACGAGGCGTACGCCGGCAACCTCTACCAGGTCCGACGCTCGTCGGACAACACGACCCGCAACATCGGGCTCACGGGCACCGGCGGCACCGCCAACGCGGCGACGCAGGACTCGTTCTGCACCGGCACGACCTGCGTGATCACCGTGGTCTTCGACCAGTCCGGGCGCGGCAACGACCTCTGGTACCAGGGGTCGAGCGTCGTTCCGGGCTCCCCGCAGAGCAGGCCGGCGATCGCCACCTCGGAGTCGCTGACCGTGGGCGGCGCGAAGGCGTACTCGCTCTACATCAACCCGGGCAACAGCTACTGGCGCGACGGGCACCTCACCGGAGTGCCGACCGGCGCGGCGCCCGAGGGCATGTACATGGTCACCAGCGGCACCCACGTCAACAGCGGATGCTGCTTCGACTACGGCAACAGCGAGACCACCCGCAAGGCCGACGCCGCCGGGGCGATGGACGCCATCAACTTCAGCAAGCAGTGCTGGTTCGGCGGCTGCTCCGGCAGCGGCCCGTGGGTGCAGGCGGACCTGGAGTGGGGTCTCTTCCCGGGCGGCAGCAGCTCCTGGAACCCGAACCAACGCTCGTTCGCCAGCAAGTTCGTCACCGCGACGCTGAAGAACAACGGCACCACCCGGTTCGCCATCAAGGGCAGCGACGCGCAGGCCGGCAGCCTCTACACGCTGTACGACGGCTCGCTCCCGCCGGGATACAGCCCGATGAAGAAGCAGGGCGCGATCATCCTGGGCAGTGGCGGTGACTGCTGCAAGCCCGACGGCGGTGCCAACCTGAGCGCCGGCACCTTCTACGAGGGGGCGATGGTCGCCGGCTATCCGTCCGACGCTGTCGAGAACGCCGTGCAGGCCAGCGTGGTGACCGCCGGTTACCGCTGATCCTGACCACGCCGTACGAGTCGTGCGCCGGTCACCACCTCGTGGTGACCGGCGCACGCTCGCGTGGACGTCGACCCGGTCTCAGGCGACGGTGCAGGACGCGCCGTTGAGGGTGAACGAGGACGGTCGGGCGTTGTTACCGCTGTGGTTGGCCTGGAAGCCGAAGCTCACCGAGCCGTTGGCGGGGATGCCGCCGTTGTAGGCGACGTCGCGGGCTGTCACCTGCCCCGAGTTGGGCGAGTAGGTGGCGTTCCAGCCCGAGGTGATGGTCTGACCGCTGGGCAGGGTGAAGACCACGGACCAGCCGTTGACGGCGCTGGTGCTGGTGTTCGTGACGGTGATGTTCTCGGTCAGACCGGTGTTCCAGGCGTTGATGGCGACCGTCACCCGGCAGGCGCCGGAGGCCGGCGGCGGCGTGGTCGGGGGCGGGGTGGTGGGCGGCGGGGTGGTCGGGGGCGGGGTGGTCGGGGGCGGTGTCGTGGTGTTTGTCAGTCCGAAGAACGCGATGGCGGACGCGGCCATCCCTCCGGAGGGCAGGCTGTGCCCGGCACCCTGGATGCTGTACGCCTCGACCTGGACGGTGCCGCTGCTGTCGGCGTACCGGCGCCGGTTCCAGTTGGCCTGGGGCGTGTCGGTGGAGGTGGGTGTCTGGCTCAGCCCGAACACGTTTGTCCACTGCTCGATCGTCTCCTGCAGCAGCGAGTACGGCACGAGCGTGTCGCTGGTGCCGTGCCACAGCTGCACCCGCGGCCGGGGCCCGGAGTAGCCGGGGTACGCCTGGCGCACCGCGTCGCCCCACTGCTGGGGAGTCCGGTTCATGTTCCCGCCGGTGCACTGGCTGCTGCCGGGCGGGTAGTCCGCCGCGTTGGCGAAGCAGTTGTACGGCACGCCCATGAAGGCGGCGCCGGCCTTGAACACGTCGGGATAGAGGGCCAGCATGTGGTTCGTCATCATGCCGCCGGATGAGCTGCCGGTGGCGTAGACCCGCTCCGGGTCGGCCGAATACTGCTGTTGCACGTACCGGATCATGCTGATGATCGACACCGGGTCGCTGCCCCCACCACGCCGCTTGGCGGCGTCCGACCAGGTGTCGAAGCAGTTGCCGAAGCCGGCCTGCTGGGTCGCGGACGGGTAGATCACGATGTATCCGTACCGGTCGGCCTGGCTGGCGAACTCGCTTCCGGAGTAGAAACCGGGGCCGGACCCGCCGCAGCCGTGCATCGCCACCACGACCGCTGGCCGGGCCGGGCGGTTGTCCGGCACGTAGACGTGCATGCGCATCCGGCCCGGGTTGTCGCCGAAGCTGGTCACCTCGGTCAGTGACGCCGCGTACGCGGGCCCGACCGTGGGAGCCACCAGGCCGGCCGCGACCAGTGACGCGGCCAGCGTGAGTAGCAGTTTCCTTCTGATTTTCACCGCACGACTCCTTCGATTGCCTGTGCAGGCTGGATTGGTCGTGCGATCCGGTTGCGGGTCTGCCCGACTCCCGCGGTGATCGCACGATGCCCGCTACCTGTGGTTCGCCCAGCCCGGCTTCGGATGGCGTCGCGTGGCAATTAGTGTTCCCCCCGGACCAACAAGTGTCAATCGAGGAATCTCTATTTGCGGTGGGTCGCGCCCGTCCGTCTACAGTCGTCATACCGTCCCCGAGGAGCACGGAGCGCCTGTGGCAAGCCTCTTCGACATCGACGAGATCTATCCGGACGATGGCGACCACCCACTCCGGCTGCCCCGCCGGCAGGTCGGCAACTCACCCCAGGGCGTCGCGGTGACCCTGTTGGCCGACTACACGCTGCGGACCCGGGTCGCCCTCCCGTCCGCTGCCATCGTCGCGTTGCTCGCTGAGACCGGCGTGACGACGGCCGGAGCGCGGACCGCGATCAGCCGGTTGGCCCGCCGTGGCGTGTTGGAGGGCAGTCGGCTGGGGCGACGCAGCTCCTACCGGCTCAGCCGCGCAGCCGCCGCCAATCTCTCCGCCGGAGGCCACTGGATTCTCGCCTCCACCACCTCGACGGGCCGGTGGGACGGTAGCTGGACGATCGTCGCCTTCTCGCTGCCGCAGGACCGCAGTACGCAGCGCCGGGCGCTGCGGGCGCAACTTCGGTGGCTCGGTTACGCGCCGCTGTACGACGGGCTGTGGATCTCGCCGCAGAAGTTGACCCCTGCGGCTCGGGCCCAGCTCGACCAGCTCACCCTCGGCGCGGTCACGGTGTTTCGTGGGCGGCAGACCGCGCTCGCCTCGACCATTCACCGTGCGCCGATCGAGGCCTGGGACATCGAGGCGATCAGCCGGAGCTACGACGCGTTCCTGCGTCGTTGGACGCCACTGTTGCCCGCCGTGGCGTCCGGGCAGGTCGACGGTGCCGCGGCGGTGCGGGCCCGGACCGAGGTCATGGACACCTTCCGACGTTTCCCGGTCCTCGACCCGCAGCTGCCGGTGGAACTCCTTCCACGGGAGTGGCTCAGGCAGCCGGCGCGGGAGCTGTTCGAGGCCGTCTACGACGGCCTCGCCGCACCCGCCGAACGACACGTCCGGGCGGTCGTCGAGCGGTTCGCCGACGCCGCCCAGCCCGGCATCGAGGCGCACACCACCGCCGACCTCGTCGCCGGCATACGCGCCGATGCCGACCCGGCGCAGCCGTCTGCGAGTGCCACGGCCACCGGGTGTTCGTGAGCCGTTGGGCAGCCGCTGTCGGGTGGCGACTGTGAGCGATAACAGGATTGCCCTCTGAAGCGGTCCGGGTGGCGCGGTGGTAAGACTCGTCAGCTGGTCGCGCGGCGGTTGAGCACTGTCGCCCTGGGCGTTTGGTACCGGGCGAAACGCGGCGTTCCGGGAGATCGGCGTGAACGGCCCGTTACGTCTTGACGAACGGCATGTTATCGCTCACTCTCGATATAGAGGACGATCGCTGTCTCGGCTCACCGGGCGAGCCGTACCGATCGGCCCACCGATCACGACGTCCGCAAGGGCATGCGGACGTCACCTCGGGACCCGGCAGGCGCCGGCGACAGCCCTCTCGGACTGTGCGTGCTGATGCCGGGCGGCCAGGAGGACCGCCCCGATCAGCTGTTCCGAGCGAAGTGGCACATCACCACCACCGATGCAACCACTGAAAAGGAACGCCATGAAACCCATGAGAACGATGCTGGCGGCGGCGACCATGGCCGTCGCCCTCACCACCGGTATGACGGTGGCGCTGACCCCCGCATCCGGTGCCGGCACGACCCTGAAGGCGGCCGCCGCCGAGAAGGGCCGCTACTTCGGCGCGGCTGTCGCCGTCGGCAAGCTGTCGACCAGCGCTTACACGACGATTTTGAACCGTGAGTTCAACAGTGTCGTGGCCGAGAACGAGATGAAGTGGAGCTCGACCGAGCCGCAGCAGGGCACCTTCACCTACTCCAGTGGTGACCGCCTGGTCAGTCACGCGCAGGCCAACGGCATGAGCGTGCGGGGTCACACCCTGTTGTGGCACGCGCAGCAGCCGGGCTGGGCGCAGGGCATGTCGGGCAGCGCGTTGCGCAACGCGATGATCAACCACGTCACCCAGGTCGCCACGCACTACCGGGGGAAGATCTACGCCTGGGACGTGGTGAACGAAGCGTTCGCCGACGGTGGTTCGGGTGGGCGGCGTGACTCGAACATGCAGCGCACCGGCAACGACTGGATCGAGGCGGCCTTCCGGGCGGCGCGGGCGGCGGATCCGGGTGCGAAGTTGTGTTACAACGACTACAACACCGACGGGGTCAACGCGAAGTCGACGGGCATCTACAACATGGTGCGGGACTTCAAGTCCCGTGGCGTGCCGATCGACTGCGTGGGTTTCCAGTCGCACCTGGGCACCTCGCTGGCCGGTGACTACCAGGCCAACCTGCAGCGCTTCGCCGACCTCGGCGTGGACGTCCAGATCACCGAGCTGGACGTGATGACCGGCGGCAACCAGGCCACCATCTACGGCGCCGTCACCCGCGCCTGCCTGGCCGTCTCGCGCTGCACCGGCATCACCACCTGGGGTGTACGGGACTGCGACTCGTGGCGTGGCTCGGACAACGCGCTGCTGTTCGACTGCAACGGCAACAAGAAGGCCGCGTACACCGCCGTCCTGGACGCCCTCAACGGCGGCTCGACCCCGCCCACCACGCCCCCGCCGGGCTCCGGCGTGGACACCAGCGCCTGGTACGTGTTGTTGAACCGCAACAGCGGCAAGGCGCTGGACGTGTACGCCTCGGCCACGAACGACGGGGCGCGGATCAGCCAGTGGTCGCGCAACAACGGCGTCAACCAGCAGTGGCAGTTCGTCGACTCGGGGAGTGGCTACTACCGGGTGAAGTCCCGCAACTCCAGCAAGGTGCTCGACGTCAGCGGCTTCTCCACCGCTGACGGCGGCGCGATCGTGCAGTGGTCCGACCTCAACGGCACGAACCAGCAGTTCCGACTCGCGAACTCGACCGACGGCTACGTACGTCTGATCAACCGCAACAGCAACAAGGCGGTCGAGGTGCAGGGTTCTTCCACCGCCGACGGCGGAAACATCGTCCAGTACGCCGACTGGGGCGGCAACAACCAGCAGTGGCAACTGGTCCGGATCGGCTGACGACCGGCGCCATCGACCGGGGGAGCGGGAGCTGCCGGCTGCTCGGGATCCGGCCGGCGCCCGCCCCCGGCGAGGTGTGACCAGTGGCGGCCCGCCCCATCCGGGGCGGGCCGCCGTGACCGTCAGGTCGCCGCTTGGCGTGACCGCGCAGATCGATGGCAATCGTTTGACGTATGACGTATCACCCGCTAATTTTCACCCCGCGGGCCACCCGGCCACCGGGAGCCAGGACGTCGTACCGCGCAGTTCGGCGCGGCCTGCCACGAAGCCCGGATCGTGGCATCGCCATCGAGGTACGCCGTTGGCCGCGGGTTGCCCGCACACAACACCCCAGACGTGCTGACGCCACCACCAGGACGCCGGTACGCACGCCACGGCACGCGCGGGCGCTCCCGCTCGTGGGTGACCCCGATCGAAGGAGTGGACCATGAAAGCCCTCGTAGAGGCTCGTCCCGCCTCTCGGCACAGATCTCGCTGGCGCTCAGGGTTGGCCGCGGCGGCGGCCGCGGCCATGGCAGCCAGCGCACTCGTCGCGGTCAACGCGGCGCCCGCGGCGGCAGCGACAGTGGACACCAACGCCTCCTACGTGCTGGTGAACCGCAACAGCGGCAAGGCGCTGGACCTGTACGCCTCGGCCACGAACGACGGGGCGCGGATCAGCCAGTGGACGCGCAACAACGGCCTCAACCAGCAGTGGCAGTTCGTGGACTCCGGGGGTGGCTACGGATCAAGTCGCGGCTCTCGGGCAAGGTGCTCGACGTCAGTGGTTTCTCCACCGCTGACGGCGGCGCCATCGTGCAGTGGTCCGACCTCAACGGGACGAACCAGCAGTTCCGGTTGGCCGACTCGGACGGCGGCTACGTTCGGCTGATCAACCGCAACAGCAACAAGGCGGTCGAGGTGCAGGGCTCCTCCACCGCCGACGGCGGAAACATCGTCCAGTACGCCGACTGGGGCGGCACCAACCAGCAGTGGCAGCTCGTCGCCGTCGGCGGTGGCACCACCCCTCCACCGTCGGGTGGCAGCGGGTGCGGCAAGGCCCCGACGCTGGCCAGCGGCACGCACACGATCCAGAGCAACGGCAAGAGTCGGACCTTCATCCTCCGGGTGCCCGCCAACTACAACAACAGCAACCCCTACCGGCTGATCTTCGCCTTCCACTGGCGGGGCGGCACCATGCAGGAGATCTCCTCCGGCGGCACCAGCGGGACCGCCTGGTCCTACTACGGGCAGCAGGAGCAGTCGAACAACAGCGCCATCCTGGTGGCGCCCCAGGGGTTCGGCAACGGCTGGGGCAACTCCGGCGGTGAGGACATCACCTTCGTCGACGACATGATCAGCCGGATCGAGAGCAGCCTTTGCGTCAACCCGAGGCAGCGGTTCGCGCTCGGCTTCAGTTGGGGTGGCGGCATGAGCTACGCCGTCGCCTGCGCCCGAGCCAACGTCTTCCGGGCCGTCGCGGTCATCTCCGGCGCGCAGATCAGCGGGTGCAGCGGCGGTACGCAGCCGATCGCGTACTTCGGGCTGCACGGCATCACGGACAACGTCCTGAACATCTCCCAGGGCAGGGCGCTGCGCGACACCTTCGTCCGCAACAACGGTTGCACCGCGCAGAGCCCGCGCGAGCCGGCCGGCGGCAGCCGCACCCACATCACCACCGTCTACTCCGGCTGCAGGTCCGGGTACCCGGTGCAGTGGGCCGCGTACGACAACGGCCACATGCCCGGCCCGGTGGACGGCACCTACGCCGAGAGCGGCATCACGACCTGGACCAAGGGTGAGATCTGGAGGTTCTTCGCCCAGTTCTCGTGACTCTTGTCGGCCTCAGCTGGCGGCGCCTGCTCCCGTTCCTCGGGGCGGGCGCCGTCCGTTGCCCGTGACGATCAGCGTTCGAGGCGGTCGGGGCTCCCCGAGCCACTGCGGCGGACCAGCCAGGCCTCGGTGATGTGGGTGAACATCGCCTCGGCGGCGCCGTTCGAGTCGTGGGCGGCGATGCGCTCGTAGATGCGTCGGTGACCCTGGTTGGACGCCACGCACAGCGCCCGCTCGGTCCGGCCCATGTAGCGGGCGGTGTTGATGACCTGGCTCTCCAGCGCCCGTACGACGCCCCGAGCGATGCGGTTGCCGGATGCCTGCATGATCGTGTCGTGGAAGGCCCGGTCGTGGTCGTGGTAGGTGACGTGGTCGTCGACGAGTTCGTCCATCCGGTCCACCATGGCCCGCAGCCGATCGACGGTCTCGGCGTCGGCGTGGCGGGCGGCGACGTTCGCCATGTCGGACTCCAGCACCCGCCGGGTGACGACCAGGTCGTCGAGGATGGCGAGGCTGTCGTCCACCGCGATGGTCGCCGCGAGGACCAGCTCGTCGAGCATGTCCCAGTGTGCCGGTGGGGTCACCATGGTGCCGGCGCCCTGGCGAACCTGCACCAGCCCCTTCTCCTGAAGGATCTTCACTGCTTCCCGGACGACGGTCCGGCTCACGCCGAAGGTCTCGCAGAGGATCGGCTCGGGGGGTAGGGACGACCCGGACGGGTGTACGCCGCGGACAATGCGCTCCACCAGTTCGGCGGTGACCGCCCTGGCGAGGTTGGTCGGCCGACGCACCCATGCCGGGGTCCCCGGGCTGTTCAGGGCTGTTTCCTGCGGTGGCGTCATGTCCCCCTCCGATGGCTCGCCGTGGCACGACGTCCGGATCAGTGTACGGCCGACCGTTGACGTAACACGTCATACGAGTTACCTTCCGGTCAACATTTGGCTAGCGGGGCACCCGCCGGCCACCCCCCATATAGAGGTGACAACTGATGAGACAGCGCGCAATATGGTCGGCCGTCCTCGTTGTGGGCCTGGCCCTGGCCGGTTGTGGAAGTGCTAGCGATTCGGGCAAATCGACCAGCTCCGATGGCAAGTTGGTCGTGTGGGACTGGAAATCCGGCGAACCATTCGCCAAATCCTATCTGGACAAGGCGAAGGCCGACTTCAAGAAGAAGCACGCCGACGTCGAGGTCGAGTTCGTCGCGCAGCCGTTCGACCAGTACTACACCCTGCTCGGCGCGGCGATCCAGTCCGGCAAGGGCCCCGACGTCATGATGTTCAACGGCGGTGGCCAGATCCGCGACCGGGTGGACGCGTTGGTGCCGATCACCGACTACGTCGCCGAGGACAAGCAGCGGCTGGCCGGATGGGACGCGTTCACCAAGGACGGCAAGGTCTACGGCAGCCCGGTGACGCTGCAGGGCTACCCGATCTACTACAACAAGGAGATCTACCGGAAGGCCGGCCTCGACCCGGCCAGCCCGGCCACCACCTGGGACAAGTTCGTCGCGGACTGCGCCGCCATCGCCAAGGCCAGCTCCAAGTGCTTCGCCCTCGGCAACAAGGAAGGCGTCGGCATCCAGTTCTGGCTCTCCAGCATGGGGTCGGTGACCCTCACCGCCGCGGAGTACGACGCCTGGATCACCGGCAAGCGCGACTGGACCTCGCCCAACGTGAAGCGGATCTTCGAGCTCTGGAAGGAGACCGGAGTCAAGAAGATGAACACGGACGGGGCCAACTCGACCGCGATGTTCAACGACTCCTTCGCAGCCTTCCAGTCCGGCAAGGCCGCCCACGTCATGGGCCTCATGTCCGACGTCGGGCACTGGAAGTCCTTCAACGAGTTCCTCACCGCGGAGAAGCTCGGCGTCATGAAGGCCCCGGTCGTCACCGCCGGCACCACCCCGAGCCTGCCGTACGACGGTGGCATCGGCTACGCCGTGGCCAAGTGGACGAAGGACCCGAAGGTGGCCGCCGACCTGGTGCGCTCCCTGACCGCGGCCGACGCGTTGAAGGCGTTCTACGCTGACGCCGGCGCGATCGCCGCCGACATCACGATCGACGTCTCGCAGGCCGGCCCGGCCGCCTCCACGATCGTCGCCGAGCTGAAGACCGGCAAGCCGGCTCTGCACGTCGCGCTCGACTCGAAGACGATCGACCTGATGGGGCGCCTCTCCCAGCAGCTGCTCAGCGGTTCGATCACCGTCGACGAGGTGGTGAAGCAGTTGGCCGCTTCCGACCAGGCGGGCTGACCTCGTGCCGATCGGAAACACGCAACCGTCGGTCCGCCTGGCTTCGGCCGGGCGGGCCGGCGGCCCGGCGGCCACCTCCCCCGCGCACCGCGGTGGCACCCGTCCCCGTCGCACCCGTGGCGGCCTGGGGGCCGAGCGCTATGCCCCTTACATACTGGTCGCTCCGGCCGTCCTGATCATCGTGGCGCTGCGGCTCTACCCGCTGATCCTCGGGGTCAACTTCTCCTTCACCGGCGACGGTGACCGGAACGGAGAAGCGGTCGGGTTCGGCAACTACCAGGAACTGTTCGCTGATCCGCTGTTCCGCACCGCGCTGGGCAACGTCGGCCTGTTGGTGTTGCTGCTTCCGGTGGCGGTGGCGATCCCCGGTCTCCTCGCCACGTTCATCTTCCTCCGCGTGCCGGGCCACCGCTTCTACCGCAGCGTCTACTTCTTTCCGGCGGTGCTCTCGCCGGTCATCGTCGGGGCGATCTTCAACCTGCTGCTCGCCTTCGATGGCCCCCTGAACGCCGTGCTCGGGTCGATCGGTGTCGGTCCGGTGGACTGGCTCGGGGACCCGGACGTCGCGATGTTCATGGTGGTGGGCGTGCACATCTGGGCCACCTTCGGGATGGCACTGGTGGTGTTCCTCGCCGGCTTCGCCACGCTGGACGCCGCGCTGCTGGACGCCGCCCGGGTGGACGGCGCGTCGCTGCGCCAGGTCGTCTGGCACGTGATCATCCCGAGCCTCGCCCGGACCATCCAGTTCGTCTTCGTGACCACGATGATCGGGATGCTGACCTCGATGTTTGGGCTGCTCTTCGTGATGACCAGCGGCGGCCCGGAGGGCTCGACGTACCTGCCGGAGTACTACATCTGGATCCAGCAGGGCCAGATGAACCGCCCGGCTCTCGCGTCCGCCGCGTCCACGATCCTCTTCGCGATCATGCTCGTGGTGGGAATGTTGCAGATCAAACTGCTCGAACGATCGGGAAAGGTGGACTGATGCCCCGCGTCCGACTGGGACGGTGGATGATCGCCATCCCGATGTCACTGCTCGCGGTGGCGACGATCTACCCCCTGCTCTTCACCGCGAACGTCGCGTTGAAGACCCGCCGGGACTACATCCTGGACCGGTTCGGCCTGACCAGCACTCTGCAATGGGAGAACATCAGCACGGCGTGGACCAGCGTCGGAATGGGCCGCTACTTCGTCAACTCGCTGGTCGTGGTGACGTCGTCGGTGCTGCTGCTGCTCCTGCTCGGGTCGATGGCCGGCTTCGCGCTGAGCCAGTTGCGTTTCCGTGGCTCGTCGGCGTTGTTCCTGGGCTGCCTCGCGGGGCTCTTCATCCCGTTCCAGGTCATCATGGTGCCGCTCGCCCGGATCATGGCCGACACCGCGCTGATCGACACGTACCCGGGTCTGATCCTCGTCTACGTGGCCCAGTTCCTGCCCTTCACCGTCTTCCTGATGACGAGCTACTACAAGGGCATCCCACCGGAGATCGTCGACGCCGCCCGGATCGACGGCAACACCGTGTACGGCGTGTATCGCCGGATCATGCTGCCACTGGGCACCCCGGCGCTGCTGTCGGTCGGCATCCTCAACGCCCTGTTCTGCTGGAACGACGTCCTCATGGCGTTGGTGATGATGCCCTCGGCGGAGAACCGGACGCTCATGATCGGGGTGACCTCGTTGCGAGGGCAGTACAGCGACAACATCCCCACCTTCGCGTCCGGGGTGCTGATCGCCGCCATACCCGTCCTATTGGTCTACCTGTTCCTCCAGCGCCAAATTGCCGACGGCGTCGCCGCCGGTTCCACGAAGGGTTGACATGCGGATCACGGGATATCGGACGCTCACCACGGTCCAGGAATGGGGGCGCCCCGTCGGCGACGCCAACGGCGTGTTCTCCGACGGGGTGGTCCCGGTCTCGATCGTCCTCGTCGACACCGACGAGGGCATCACGGGCGTCGGCCTCGGGCCGCACGTCGAGATCGAGCGGATCTTTCCAGCCATCGAGGGCGAAGACCCCCGTGCCGTGACGTCCCTGTACGACCGCATGTTGCGGCACACCTTCAAGGCCGGCCACGCCGGCCCGGTGTTCGGCACCATCGGCGCTCTGGACACCGCGCTGTGGGACATCAAGGCGCAGGCCGCCGGGGAGCCGCTGTGGCGACTGCTGGGCGGACGGGACCGGCGGGTCACCGCCTACGCCTCCGGCCTGGACATCGGGCTCACCGACGACGAACTCGTGGCCGAGTACGAGGTCTACGCGAGCCACGGCCTTCGGGCGGCAAAGCTCAAGGGCGGCCTCGACATCGAGCGCGATCGACACCGACTCAGCCTGGTCAGAGAGGTTCTGACCGAGGCCGGGCACGGCCGGCGGCCCGGCCTGATGCTCGACGTCAACGAGGCGTGGACCCGCAAGCAGGCCGTCCGACACGTCTGCGAGCTGGAACGCACCCTGGACCTCATCTGGATCGAGGAGCCGGTCCGGCGCTGGGACGCCGAGGGTCTCGCCGCGGTCAGCCGAGGGGTGTCCGCGTCGGTCGCCACCGGTGAGAACCTGACCGGGCTCGAACAGTACCGTCCGCTGATCGCCGCAGGTGCTGTCGACATCGTCCAGATGGCGGCCGTCTGGGGGGTCACCCACTTTCTGCGGGCGTCCGCCCTGGCCCATGCCCACGACCTGCCGGTCAGCCCGATCGGCAACAGCCCCGTCGGGCTGCTGCACGCCGCGACCTCGGTGCCGAACCACCTGACCAGCGAGTTGCAGGACCTGCACACACCCGTTGGTGTCTCCATCGACCTGCACGTCGAGGATGGCGCCTTCATCCTGGGCGACGCACCCGGTCTCGGGGTCCGGGTGGACGAGGAGCGGATCCGGGCGGTCAACCGCCGCCCGCAGGCGCAGACGGCCGACAGCCCCAACGTCCGGCCGGAGCGGGCCGGACGACGGCTGCTGGCCGGAGTCGACGGGGTGATCCCCACCCGCCAGGTGCCTGTCGTGTCGCTGAACTCCCGCAACGAGGTGTCGCCGACCGTACGGCACTGAGCTGAGCACCAGAGAAGGAAGGGCGTGGGTGCATCGCGACGGCGATGCACCCACGACCATGCCCGGTCGGCACGACCGACGTACCGACCGTCGAGACGGAGGAACGATGAAGGCAGTCGTCTACCGGGGAGCGCGCCACCTCGGAATCGAGAACCGCGACCCGGAGCCACCGGGCCCCGGCCAGGTACGGATCGAGGTGGCCTACACCGGCATCTGCGGTACGGATCTGCACATCTACCACGGGGACATGGACGCCCGGGTTGGTGACTCCGCGATCATCGGGCACGAGATGTCCGGGCGGATCGCGGCCGTCGGCGACGGCGTGACCGGCTGGAACATCGGTCAGGCCGTCACCGTGATGCCGACCCGGCCCTGCGGACGCTGCGCCGCCTGCCAGCGGGGCAACTCACACGTCTGCCACGCGATGAACTTCCTCGGCATCGACTCACCGGGTGCCATGCAGTCCTCCTGGACGGTGCCGGTGGAACTGGTCCTGCCGCTTCCCGAGGAGTTGCCCCTCGACCACGCGGCGCTCGTCGAGCCGGTGGCGGTCGCCGTGCACGACGTACGCCGGGGGAACGTGACCGCCGACGACCATGTCGTCGTGGTCGGTGGCGGGCCGGTCGGCGTCCTCATCGCCACCGTCGCCCGGGGCCGTGGCGCGCGGGTGCTCCTCGTCGAGCCGGACCCGTTCCGACGCGAGGTGGCGGAGGGGGTCGGCATCGAGGCCGTCGACCCGCGAGCGACCGACGTCGTGGCGCTGGTCAACGACCGTACCGATGGCGCGGGCGCCGACATCGCCTTCGAGGTGTCCGGCGCACCGGCCGGCGTCACCACTGCTGTCGACGTCCTGACCACCCGTGGGCGGCTGGTCATGGTGGCGATCCATCCTCAGCCCCGCGAGGTCAACCTGCACCGGTTCTTCTGGCGTGAGCTGGAACTCCTGGGTGCCCGGCTGTATCAGCGCGACGACATGGTGGAGGCGATCCGGTTGGTCGCCTCGGGTGCCATCCCGGCACAGCGGCTGATCTCCCGGGTCGAGCCGGTCGAGGCTGCCAGCGCGGCCTTCGAGGCGCTGGAGGGTGGCGGCGTCATGAAGGTGCTGCTCGATGTGCGGGAGGGAAAGCAGTGACGGCCTTGTTCGACCTGTCCGGCCAGATCGCCGTCGTGACCGGGGCGCGGCGCGGTATCGGCCTCGCCATGGCCGAGGCCCTGGCCCTGGCCGGCGCCGACATCGTGGGGGTCTCCGCCCAGCTCGAAGCGGAGGGCAGCGAGGTCGAACGCCGGGTGCGCGCCACCGGCCGCCGGTTCACCGGGCTGCGGGCGGACCTCGGCGACCGGGCGGCCGTGCACCGGTTGGCCAGCGACATCACCGCTCTCGGGCCGGTCGACATCCTGGTGAACAACGGTGGCACGATCGCCCGGACCCCGGCCGCCGAGCACCCGGACGAGATGTGGGACCACGTGATCGAGGTCAACCTCAGCAGCCAGTTCATCCTCAGCCGGGAGATCGGCCGGACGATGGTCGAGCGCGGCCGAGGAAAGATCATCTTCACCGCGTCGCTGTTGAGCTTCCAGGGCGGCATCACCGTCCCCGGTTACGCCGCCTCGAAGTCGGGCGTGGCCGGCCTCACCAAGGCGCTGGCGAACGAGTGGGCGGCCCACGGGGTGAACGTCAACGCCATCGCGCCCGGCTACATCGCCACCGACAACACCCAGGCGCTGCGCGACGACCCCGACCGCAACCAGGCGATCCTCGGGCGGATTCCGGCCGGGCGGTGGGGTCGGGCCGACGATCTCGGCGGTGCCACCGTGTTCCTGGCGTCGACAGCCTCGGACTACGTCAATGGCGTGGTGCTGCCCGTCGACGGCGGCTGGTTGGGCCGATGACGGGCGCGCAGGAGCACGGGCGGGCCGGGATCGTCGACGCGCACCACCACCTCTGGGTCCGGGCACGGCACCCGCAGCCGTGGATCGACCCGGTGACCATGGCAGCCATCGACGCCGACTTCGAACCCGCCGATCTCGCGCCGCCGGCCCGGGCGGCCGGGGTCACAGCGACAGTGGTGGTGCAGTCCATCGCCTCCGACACGGAGACGGTCGACCTGCTGGGAGTGGCCGCCGAGGACACCCTGGTCCGTGGGGTCGTCGGCTGGGTGGACCTCACCGCGGCCGACGTCGCGGAGCACCTCGACGGTCTGCGGGCAGCCCGAGGCGGGAAACGCCTCGTCGGCATCCGCCACCTCGTGCAGTCCGAGACCGACCCGGCCTACCTGGACCGTCCCGACGTCCGTCGGGGGATCGCGGCGGTGGGCGCCGCCGGCCTCGTCTTCGACCTGCTGGTACGCCAGCATCAGCTCCCCATGGCCGCGCGTCTCACGCGCGACCTGCCCGAGGTCAGCTTCGTCCTCGACCACCTCGGCAAGCCCGCGCTCGGCAGTCTGGAGATGGCCGAGTGGAGCCGTGACCTGCGGTCGTTGGCGGCCTCGCCCAACACGACGGCGAAGCTCTCCGGGCTGGTGACCGAGGTGCCGCACTCGCACTGGACGCCGGCTGACCTTCGACCCGCCGTCGAGGACGCCCTCGACGCGTTCGGGCCGGAGCGACTGATGTTCGGCTCGGACTGGCCGGTCTGCCTGCTCGCCAGTTCGTACCAGCGGTGGGTCGACACCCTGGCCGAGTTGCTGGAGGGCCGGGACGGGGCCGACCAGGCGTCGGTCTGGGGCGGGACGGCACGCCGCGTCTACGGGTTGGAGGCGTCATGATGGCCCGCTCACTGCCGCGCCGCCCGCAGCTACGGCTCACCGAGCTGGGCTTCGGCGCGGCCCAGGCGGGCAACCTGTACCGGACGACGACGGACGAGGAGTTCGCCTCGGCGGTCGACGCCGCGTGGGAGGCGGGCGTCCGGTACTTCGACACCGCGCCGCACTACGGTCTCGGGCTGTCCGAACGCCGCCTCGGCGTCGCGTTGCGCCAACGGCCGCGCGACGAGTACGTGGTGTCGACGAAGGTCGGGCGACTTCTGGTGCCGTCGCCTGAGGACGCGCACCTGCGGGACTCCGACGGGTTCGACGTGCCCGCCACCCACCGGCGGGTGTGGGACTTCAGCCGCGACGGCGTGCTGCGCTCCATCGAGGCCAGCCTGGACCGGACCGGGCTGGACCGGATCGACGTCGTCTACCTGCACGATCCGGACGACCACTGGGAGCAGGCCGCGCACGAGGCCGTACCCGCCCTGGTCGATCTGCGCGACCAGGGCGTCGTGGGCGCGATCGGCGCCGGGATGAACCAGTCGGCGATGCTGGCCCGGTTCGTCCGGGAGACCGACGTCGACGTGATGATGTGCGCCGGGCGGTACACCCTGCTCGAACAGGGCGCCGCCGCGGACCTGCTGCCGGCCGCCGAGAGCCGGGGGGTGGGCGTCGTCATCGCTGGCGTCTACAACTCGGGCCTGCTCTCGCGGGACCGGCCGCCGGCCGACGCCGTCTACAACTACGAGCAGGCCCCGGCGGCGGTGATCGAGCGGGCGCGGCGGATCGCCACCGTCTGCGAGACGTACGGGGTGACACTGCCGCAGGCGGCGCTCGCCTTCGTCCGCCGGCACCCGGCCGTGGTGTCGACGGTGGTCGGCGTCCGCACCGAGGCGCAGGTGACCGATACGGTACGACGCTCCGATGTCGCCGTACCCGAGGAGCTGTGGGGCGCCCTGGCGGCGGCCGGGCTGCTCGCCGTGACGCCTGGTCTGCCTGCCTGATCGACGACGACGTCCCGGCCGGGACCGGCTCCGTTTCTCGGATACCGGTCCCGACCGGGACGTCATCTGTTACCGCGACAGCCGCAGGGTCAGAGCGCCGTGAAGCGCCACTGCTGGTTCGTCGCGTTGCTGCAGGTCCACTGCAACACCCGGGCGCCGTCGGCCGTGGACGCGCCGTTGACGTCCAGGCAGAGCCCGCTCAGCACACTCTTCACCGTGTACACGCCGGAGGTTCCGGTCGCGGTGGCGGTGAACTTCTGCTGGTTGCCGTTGTTGCAGGTGGCCTGCTGGAGGAAGGCACCCGCCGCGGTCGAGCTGCCAGTGACCTCGACGCACTTGCCGCTGTGCACCGCCTTGAGGTAGAGCGCGCCGTTACCGGCGTCGACGGCCTGCCACTTCTGGTTGTTGCCACCGGTGGACGCCCACTGGGTGATCTGGGCGCCGTCGGCGGTGGAGACACCGCTGACGTCCAACAGCTTGTTGCTGTGCTGCGCCGTGACCGTGTAGGTCTTGCCGGCCAGGCCGGTGCCGGTGCCGGTGCCGGGTGTCCCGACGCCGTTGCCGCCGAAGGTGTGCGCGTCCAGATCGAACGAGTTGTTGCTGTTCTTGAACACCATGTAGAGCGTGTGCGTACCGCCGAGGGCGGCGACGCTCACCGGCGTCGTGGACTGGTAGTTGTCCCAGCCACCCGTGCTGGGCACCGTGGTGGTGGCCAGCAGGGTGCCGGTCGGCGAGTCGGCCCGCAGCTCGATCGAGCCGCCGCCGGACGGCGACGACAGCCGGTAGCTGACCGTCGAGATCCCCGACAGGTTCATCGGGTTGAACGCGATCCAGTCGTTGCTGGAGATGTCACCGACGCGCTTGGTGCTCTCCGCGGCCGCCTGGTCGACCACCCGGATGCCGGACTGGCTGCTGAAGTACTCGGACTGCTTGTGCTTCGGTTGCAGGATCGCCTGTGCGGTGCCGGTGAGCGGGGACCCGCCGCCCGAGCCGCCGTTGTCGGTGTACCGCGCGTTCAGCACGTAGAACAGGTTGGCGCCATCGGGGTGCCCACCGAGCAGGTCGGTGGAGATGGTGCCCGAGCAGCCCGGGTACTCGGTGGTCTCGTGGGCGTGGTCGTCGTGACCCAGCGCCGGGTTGAGGAACACCTTCGAGCAGTCGACGGTTCCGCCGTCCGGATCGGTCACGGTGATCTGGTACGACACCTTGTCACCGAAGGTCAGCATGCCCCCGTTGCCCGGTGTGGTGATGGTGACCACCGGGGCGCTGTTGCCGACGGTGATCGGGACGTTGGCGAAGCCGGTCTTGCCGGCGCTGTTGGTGACCTTCAACTGGGCGGTGTAGTTGCCGTTCGAGGTGTACACCTTCGACGGGTTGGCCGCCGTCGAGGTGGTGCCGTCGCCGAACGTCCACAGGTAGCTCAGCGTGTTGCCGTCCGGGTCGGACGTGCCAGCGCTGCTGAACTGGACGGTCAGCGGTGCGCTGCCGCTGGTGGGCGTGCCGGTGGCCTTGACGATCGGTGACCGGCCGCCCTGGTTGTAGTCGATCCGGTAGAGCCCGGAGTCGCTGTTGCCGCCGCCGAAGTTGGTGCCCCACTCCAGCAGGTAGAGCGAGCCGTCCTTGCCGAACTCCATGTCCATCGGCTTGTTGAACCGAACGTTGGGCAGGAACGGGTTGGTGCGGGTGACCGCCGAGGAGGAGTCGAAGTGCACCTCCTTGACGTAGTTGCGCGCCCACTCGTAGAAGAAGTGCACCCCGTCGTAGTAGGGCGGGAACTTCGTCGCGGAGGGGTTCGACGCGTCGTACCGGTAGACCGGGCCACCCATCGGCGCCGAGCCGCCGGAGCCCAGCTCCGTGAAGGTCGGCGAGGTGCCGTAGCCATACCAGATATTGGGTGCGACGACCGGCTTCAGGCTGGTCAGACCGGTGTTGTTCGGCGAGTTGTTGACCGGCGAGCTGCAGTTGAACTTGGAGCCGACGACGCCGGTGTCCGGGTTGAACGGCGCATAGGGCTGGTTGTCGCCGTGGCAGAACGGCCAGCCGTAGTTGCCGGCCTGCTTGATGACGTTCAGCTCGACCAGGCCCTCGGGCCCGCGGTTGGTGGTGGGCGGGTTCCGGTCCGGTCCGTAGTCGGCCAGGTAGACCCAGCCGTTGGCCGGGTCGATGGAGAAGCGGAACGGGTTGCGGAAGCCCATCGCGTAGACCTCGGGCTTGGTCTGCGCGGTGCCCTGGGGGTAGAGGTTGCCCGACGGGATGGTGTAGCCACCGCTGGCCGAGGGCCGGATGCGCAGCAGCTTGCCGCGCAGGTCGTTGGTGTTGCCGGCGCTGCGGGCGGCATCCAGGTTGGACTTGCCCGACCGCCAGTCCAGCGGGGCGTAGCCCTGCCAGTTCGGGTCCAGGTTCGGCGGCGTGTCGTCGCCGGTGCCGATGAAGAGGTTACCGTCGGGGCCGAACTTGATGTAGCCGCCGGTGTGGCCGGGCTCGGGGAACGTCCGGTCCCGGTACGCCGGGATGTCGATGATCGTCACGCCGCTCGACGTGTTCAGCGTGTCACCGCTGACCGTGTAGCGGGAGACCCGGTTGACGTCGGTGCTGCTGCTGGCTGGCGAGTGGTACAGGTAGATGTAGCCGTTGGTGGCGAAGTTGGGGTCCAGCGCCATGCCGGTCAGGCCGTCCTCGCCGCCGGTGTAGACGCTGAGGGTGCCGGCGGTGACGGTGCTGTTGGTGGAGGGCTTGAAGATCTTCACCTGGCCGCCGCGCTGGACGTAGAAGACCCGGCCGTCCGGTGCCACACCCAGCGCCATCGGGTCGACTGTGTTGTCGTCGAGGGTGCGCTTCTCGAAGTTGCCCCAGACGGTGCCGCCGCAGTCACCGGCGGCGTTACCGGCCGCCCACTTGATGCCACCGAGCACGTGATTCTGGAAGTTCGCCTCGCTGTAGGAGCCGATCGCGTGGCCCATCGCGGTGGCCCACACCCGCCCGCCGTTGGTGTTGCGGCACCAGGAGATCGGATGATCCGGGCCCATCGCCCGGGATCCCGGGTTGTACGTGCGCTCGTCGGCGGTCACCAGCACGTGCACGTTGCCGCGCGGGTTGGCGTCGAAGTTGTACCACTCCTCGCTGCGGGTCCACCGATCCGGCAGGCTGGCCGTCGACGGGTGCTTCTTGTCGGCGACGATGGCGGTGCCCTGGAGCACGCCGGGGGAGTGCTCGGGCATGTGGGCGCCACCGTTGATGGTCTGGTCCCACCACGGGTATTCGCTTTCGATACCCATGTCGAGGGCGTTGTGGATGCCCACGATGCCCTTGCCGCTGGCGAGGTAGCCCTCAACCGCCTGGCGCTGCGCCGTCGAGGTCCAGACCATGCCGGAGGTCTGGAGCATGACGATGACGTCGAAGGTGGCCAGGTTGCTGGCGGTGAAGACGCTTGAGTCCTCAGTGGCCACCACCTCGAAGTTGTTCGCCGCCGCCTGCTGCTGGATCATGCTGATCCCAGCGGGAATCGAGTCGTGGCGGTAGCCGGTGGTCTTGCTGAACACCAGGGCGCGGAAGGCCGGGGCCGCCGACGCGGGTGGGGCGAGTCCGAGCGCCAGTAACAAGCCGGCGATCACCGAGATGAGCAATGTGTTACGACGCATGCCGTCTCCTAGGTTGGGCGGGCGTAGGGATTGCGACCACGGGCCCTCCGACGCGTCAGGTTGACCCTGGACACGTGAGGGGACGCGGGCGCGCTTGTCTGCCTCATGCCGTTCGCCGCAACGGCAGTCAGACCTGCGGGACGTCACACAGCGTGATCGTGGCTGTGGTTCTCGTCCCGGGGTCCACGAGGTCAGGATGAGCTAGAGATCGATGACTGTCAATCCACAAAGTAACGTCCGACGTCCTGCCCGGTGGACGGCGTCCGTGCCTGACTCCCTCGCTGCGGTGCCGCCTGTCGATCCCGGCCCGACCTGGCAGTCGGTCTTGATCGAGGATTGCGGACCCGCATCCAAACATCTATCTTCATACGTGTGATGTTTCGTCGATGTCAAGGGAATGTTTGCACCGCAAGAACGTAAGTCGTGGTTGTAGCCACGAAAGCTTGTTGTTCAGTGCCTCAAAGCCGCCGTAGTGTGGCATCTAAACGTGTCTATGACTACTGTCTGTGAGGGCTTTCGGGATGTCAGATCCGCCGCCGACGCCGCTTCTCACCCTCCGGGGCATCGGCAAATCCTTCCTCGGAGTCCGCGTTCTCGACGGTGTCGACCTCGATGTCGCGCCGGGCGAGGTGCACGCCGTGGTCGGTGAGAACGGTGCCGGGAAGTCGACCCTCATGAAGATCGTCTCGGGCGGGCACGCCCCGGACGGGGGCACTGTCGAGTTCGCCGGTGCGACGCGTACGTTCCGTGGCCCGCGTGACGCGCAGCGGGCCGGCATCGGCATCATCCACCAGGAATTCAACCTGCTCCCGGAGCGCACCGTCGCGGAGAACGTCTACCTGGGGCACGAGCCGGTCCGACGCGGGCTCGTCGACCGTCGGGGGATGATCGACCGCACCACGTGGCTGCTCGCCTCGATCGGTGAGACCACGTTGCCGGCCGACGCCCGGGTAGGGCAGCTGGGCGTCGCGCAGCAGCAGGTCGTCGAGATCGCCAAGGCGCTCGCCCTGGATGCGCGGCTGCTCATCATGGACGAGCCGACCGCCGCGTTGGCCGACCACGAGGTCGAGCTGCTCTACGGGCTGGTGCGCCGACTACAGGAGCGGGGCATCGGGCTGCTGTACGTCTCGCACCGGCTCGCCGAGGTCTTCGACCTGTCCGGGCGGATCACAGTGCTCAAGGACGGCCGTCGCGTCACCACAGTGGACACGGCTGACACCACTGCCGACGAGTTGGTACGGCACATGGTCGGCCGGGAGCTCTCCAGCTACTACCCGGACCGGGCCGCCCCCGAGGACCGGGGCCCGGTGCGACTCAACCTTCGCGACGCGGGCAACCGGAAGCTGCGGGACATCAACCTCCAGTTGCGCGCCGGCGAGGTGCTCGGCATCGGCGGCCTCCAGGGTTCCGGGCGCTCGGCGCTGGCCCGCGCGATCTTCGGGGTGTCACCGTTCACGACCGGCGACATCACACTCGACGACCGGCCGGTCCGACTGCGCTCACCCCGCACCGCCATGCGGGCCGGCATCGCCTATGTCACCGAGGACCGCAAGGGCGAGGGGATCGTCCCCCGGCAGTCGGTACTGGACAACGCGCTGCTCGCCAGCCGGGCCGTCTTCGCCGCCCGGTCCGGCCGGGCGGCGAGGACCGCCCGGGTACGCGAGTTGCTGGCCGCCGTGGAGATCCGCGGCGCCGGCGACGACCAGGAGATCCGTTTCCTGTCCGGGGGCAACCAGCAGAAGGTCGTGCTGGCCCGGTGGCTCGCGCTCAACCCGCGGATCCTGCTCTTCGACGAGCCGACCCGGGGCATCGACGTGGGCGCGAAGTCAGCCATCCACGATCTCGTCCGCCGCCTCGCCCGGGATGGCGCGGCCGTGCTGATGATCTCGTCCGATCTACCGGAGCTGCTGGGAATGAGTGACCGGATCGTCGTCATGCGGGACGGCCACGTCGCGGGTGAGCTGCCCGCCGGCGCGACCGAGGAGGAGGTCGTCGCGCTGGCGGTCGGCACGACACGTGAGGTTGCCGCATGAGCGCTCTGTCGCTGCTGCCGGCCCGGCGTTCCGTACCGGGCGTGTTCGTGGCCCTGACCCTGACCCTGACGATCGGCTGGCTGGTCGTCCTGCTCGACGGTGGTCAGCTCTTCAACCAGTCCACGACCGTGAGTCTGCTGCATGTCGCGGCCGGCCTCGGGCTGGTCGCGGTGGGCCAGACCCTTGTCATCCTGGGGGGCTCGCTGGACCTCTCGGTGGCGTACGTGATCAGTCTCAGCACCCTCGTCGCGGCCGAGACGATGAACGGCAGCGACGGCGCGGTGCTGCCGGCGATCGGCCTGGTGCTCGTCGTCAGCGCCGGTGTCGGGTTGCTCAACGGGCTCCTCGTCACCAGGTTCCGGGTCAACGCGTTCATCGCGACCCTGGGCGTCGGGTTGCTGCTCAAGGGTTATCTCGACAACGGCTACGACGGCCCGGCCGGCACCACGGCACCCTCGCTCGTGCAGGCGCTCGGCTATCAGCGGGTCGGGCCGGTGCCGGTGTCGTTCCTGCTGTTGATAGCGGTCACCGCGGCGGCCTGGTTCGCGCTGTCGCGGACCCGCTTCGGCCACCACCTGGTCGCCGTCGGCGGGGACCCGGAGGTGGCACGGCTCTCCGGCGTCCGCAACGACCGGGTTCTCGTCACCGCCCACGTCCTGTGTTCGATGTGTGCGGGGCTGGCCGGCATCTACCTCGCCAGTCGGCTCGGCTCGGGCGCACCCCGGGTCGGCACCGAGGGCCTCTACGACCTGGAGTCGATCGCCGCGGTGGTGATCGGCGGAACCGCCCTCGCCGGTGGGCGCGGCGGCGTCATCGGCACGGTCGGCGGGGTGCTGCTGCTGGCCAGCATCGACGCCATCTTCAACCAGCTCGAGGTCGACGCCTTCTTCAAGCAGGTGATCCGGGGCGTCATCATCATCGCCGCGGTCGCCGTCTACGCCCGCCGGGCCATGCGAAAGGCGGCCTAGCCATGCAGACCGTCCAGCCCCGTTCCCTGCCACTGCGTCTGCCGCGGGTGCGTCCCGGTGGCGTCCTGCCGATCCTCGCGATCCTCGCGGTGCTGTTGGTGCTCGTCGGCATTCGTCAGCCCGACTTCCTGGCCCCGCAGTCGCTGATGTCCTTCCTCGGCCGTTCGGCCCCGATCATCCTGCTCGCCGCCGGCCAGTACTTCGTGATCGTGTCCGGCGAGTTCGACCTGTCGGTCGGTTCCCTGGTCACCGCCCAGGTGGTGGTGGCCGCCCGGCTGATCGACAGCGACCCGGCGCGTACCTGGCCGGTGGTGCTGCTCCTGCTCGCCTTCGGCGCACTGGTCGGGCTGGTCAACGGCCTGATCACGACACGGCTGCGGGTGCCGTCGTTCATCACCACCCTCGGCATGTTCCTGATCCTCGTCGGCGCTGTCTACCTGTGGTCCGACGGCGCACCGAAGGGTGGGCTCTCCGAGGAGTTCCGGCGGTTCGGCCGGCGGGCCTTCGAGGACGTGCCGGTGCTGGGTCGCGTGCCGTACGCGCTGGTGGTCCTGGTGGTTCTGGCGGTGGCGGCCGTGCTGCTGATGCGCTCGGACTTCGGCCGGACGCTGGTCGCCGTCGGCGACAACCCGCGCACCGCCGAGCTCAGCGGCGTACGCGTCTGGCGTACCCGGACCTTCGCCTTCATCCTCAGCGGGCTCGCGGCGGCGGTGGCGGCCATCCTCCTGGGCGGCTACAGCGGCGTGTCGTTCCAGGCCGGCGCGGGCCTGGAGTTCGGTGCGATCACCGCTGTCGTCCTCGGTGGGGTGGCGCTCGGCGGAGGTCGCGGCGCGGTCGTCGGGGCGATGCTCGGCGCGCTGACCCTCGAACTGCTGTTCGCCCTCATGAATTTCTACGGCGTCTCCGGCGCCCTCAGGTCGACCGTCCAGGGCGCGATCATTCTGCTCGCCGTGGCGGTCTCGGCAACCCGTTCTTCGTCGAGATAAAGGGGAAACCATAGTGCGACGTTCCATGGCGGCCATTGCCGCTGTCACCCTGCTGTCCCTTGCCGCCTGTGCCACCGACGAGCCGGCCGCGAGCCCGTCGGGAAGCGCGTCCGCCGCCACTGGTTCCGGCACCGGAGACCAGTCGAAGTTCTTCGTGCAGGCCGACTACGACGCCGAGTTGGCGCTGCTCGACGCGGCACCGACAGGCCCGGCCGACAAGCCGTGGGAGCAGGTGCTCAACCCCACGATGGTCGACACCGCCAAGTTCAAGAAGAACGGCCCACACAAGATCTGCTTCTCGAACGCGGCGCTGAACAACCCCTGGCGGCAGGTCGGGTTCAAGACCATGCAGGCCGAGGTCGAGGCGCAGAAGAGCCGCATCAAGGAGTTCGTGCACGTCGACGCCGAGGGCAAGGACCAGAAGCAGATCGCGGACATCAACGACCTGCTCGGCAAGGGCTGCGACGCGCTGATCGTCTCGCCGAACACCACGGCCACGCTCACCCCGGCCGTCGAGGCCGCCTGCAAGGCGGGGCTGCCGGTCGTCGTCTTCGACCGCGGTGTCAACACGAAGTGCCCGGTGACGTTCATCAACCCCATCGGCGGCTACGGGTTCGGCCACGTCGGCGCCGAGTTCGTCAGCCAGAAGATGAAGCCCGGTGGCAAGGTCCTCGCCCTGCGGATCCTGCCGGGCGTGGACGTCCTGGAGACCCGCTGGTCGGCGGCGAAGGTGGCGTTCGACAAGGCGAAGGTCGATGTCGTGGGCGTCGAGTTCACCGACGGTGACCCGGCCAAGACCAAGAAGATCGTCGACGACTACATCCAGCGGTACGGCACGATCGACGGTGTCTGGATGGACGCCGGAGCGACGGCCGTCGCGGCGGTCGAGGCGTTCCAGGACGCGGGCAAGCCCGTTCCGCCGATGAACGGCGAGGACCAGCTCGACTTCCTGAAGATCTGGAAGGACAAGAACCTCACCGCGATCGCACCGACCTACCCGACCTACCAGTGGCGGACGCCGATCCTGGCGGTGCTGCAGATCCTCGACGGCAAGCAGGTGTCCAGCCCGTGGAAGCTGCCACAGCCGACCGTCACGCAGGACAACCTCGACAAGTACCTCGACCCGAGCATGCCGCCGCTGCACTACGCGATGTGCGGCTGCACCGACCTGCCCGGCTACCCGCAGCGCTGGAAGTAGGAACCGATGTACGCCATCGGCGTCAACCCCTGGGTCTGGGCCTCGCCGGTCGACGACAAGGCCCTGACCGAGCTGATCCCGCGGATCGCCGCGTTCGGCTTCGACGCGGTCGAGTTGCCGATCGAGCAGCCCGGCGACTGGGACCCGATCCGTACCCGGGACCTGCTGGCCGAGCACGGCCTTGTCGCCGCCGGCGTCTGCGCGGTCACCCCGCCGGGGCGGGACCTGGTGGACGCCGCGCCAGCGGTCGTCGAGTCGACGGTGGCGTACCTGATGAATTGTGTGGAGACCGCGGCGGCCGTCGGCGCTGGATGCGTCGGCGGCCCCGTGTACGCCTCGGTCGGCCGCACCTGGCGGATGTCGCCAACGGCCCGTGCGGCCTGCTACGCGGATTTCCGGCGGGCCCTGGCACCGGTGGCCGAGCAGGCCGGTGAGTTGGGCGTGAGCATCGGTGTCGAGGCGTTGAACCGCTACGAGACGAGCGTCGTCAACACGATCGAGCAGACGATCGAGTTGATCGACGGGCTACCGCCGAACGTCGGCATCATGATCGATACCTACCACATGAACATCGAGGAGGCCGACCCCTACGCGGCCCTCGCCGTCGCCGGCCGGCACATCAAGCACGTCCAGGTCAGCGGCACCAACCGCGGCGCTCCGGGTGCCGACCACTTCGACTGGCCCCGGTTCTTCACCGTCCTGCGGGACACCGGTTACCAGGGCTCGATCTGCATCGAGTCGTTCACCGCGGAGAACGAAACCATCGCCACCGCCGCGGCGATCTGGCGTCCGTTGGCCCCCTCGCAGGACCGTCTCGCCACGGACGGCCTGCGCTATCTCCGGGAGATCCTCGGATAACTGCCCGACCCGTCACCCCCGCGCTGGTCGAGGCCGCTCCGCCACCCCACCCCGTTCTCATGTCAGGAGCACCGTCCCGTGTCCTCGTCCCTTTCATCGCTGCGCCGACTGCTGGCCGGCGCCGCCGCGACAGCGGTGACCGCGCTGGTCGCGGTAACCGCCTCGGCGTCCCCGGCCTCCGCGGCCACCACCACCCTCTACGCGTCGCCCTCCGGCACCGGCACCGCGTGTTCCGCCAGCCAACCGTGTTCGCTGACCGCCGCCCAGACCGCGGTACGGGCGATCAACAGCGCGATGTCCGGTGACATCGTCGTGGAGTTGGCCAACGGCGCGTACCGGCTCTCGTCGCCGCTGCGGTTCACCGCGGCCGACTCGGGCAACAACGGCTATCAGGTGATCTGGCGGGCGGCCTCCGGCGCGCGTCCGACGATCACCGGCGCCCGGGCGGTCACCGGCTGGTCGCTCGTCGACTCCGGAAAGAACATCTGGCGGGCCAACGTCGGCGCCGGGCTCGACTCCCGTCAGCTCTACGTCAACGGGGCCGTCGCCACCCGGGCACGCACCGCCGTGAACCGCTCCGACTTCACCTTCACCACGTCCGGCATGCGGTTCACCAACAGTGCGCTGAACTACCTGAACAACCTCGGCAACCAGAACCGGGTCGAGGTGGAGAGCGTCGGCTCGTTCACCGACCGGTACTCGCCGGTGCAGAGCATCAGCGGAAACTTCCTGACGATGCAGCAGCCGGCGTGGAACAACAACACCTTCGGGTTCGACACCCTCTCCAGCCCGCACCGCGCCGGTCCCTTCTACCTGACCAACGCGTACGAGTTCCTGGACTCGGCGGGGGAGTGGTACCTCAACCCGAGCAACGGTCAGCTCAACTACATCCCCCTCGCCGGGCAGAACATGAGCTCGGTCAGCGTCGAGTTGCCACAGCTGCAGTCCCTGGTCAACGTCGGCGGCACCCTCAGCGCGCCGGCGCACCACATCTCGTTCAGCGGCATCACCTTCACCGGCACCAGCTGGCTCGGCCCGAGCAGCAGCAACGGTTTCGCCGACCAGCAGACCGGCGCCCACATCACCGGCACCTGGTCCCGGCCCTCCGACGCGCTGACCTCCTGCCAGGCCGGCTGCCCCCAGTTCGAGGCCACCCGGCCGAACTGGAACCAGATGCCCGCCGCCGTGCAGGTCTCCGCTGCCAACACCATCACCTTCAGCGACTCCCAGTTCGTCAACCTCGGGCAGACCGCGATCGGCATCGGCAACGACGCCAACGCCCACGCCAGCGGTGTCGGCCTGGGCGCCAGCGACATCACCGTCACCCGCTCCGAGATCGCCCGTAACTCCGCCGGTGGCGTCGTGGTCGGTGGCGTACGCGCCGACGCCCATCACCCCAGTGACCAGCGGATGGTCAACCGCAACATCACCATCAGCAACAACCGGGTGCACGATCTCGGCCTCGAGTACCGGGGCGTGGTCTCGATCCTGACCACCTATGTGAACACGGCGTCGGTCTCGTACAACGAGGTCTACAACATGCCGTACACCGGTCTGTCGGTCGGCTACGGCTGGGGCGCCAACGACGCCGGTGGCAGCCAGCACTACGCCAACCGGGGCCTGTACAACTACCAGCCGCGCTACACCACTGCGACCACCGCGGCCAACAACCAGGTCATCGGCAACTACGTGCACGACGTGATGCAGCAGATGACCGACGGCGGCTGCATCTACACGCTGTCGGCGAACCCGGGCGCGACCATCAACCAGAACTACTGCCTGCGGACCAACGGCTGGTTCGGGCTCTACTTCGACGAGGGCTCCCGCTACTACACCGCCCGCAACAACGTGTTCTCCTCCACCGGCACCTGGGCCACCGCCAACTACTGGTACGCGGAGAACATGGGCAACTTCACGGTCACCAACAACTGGTCGACGAACAACTCCACGAACGTGACGAACGGCGACCGCGGCAACGTGGTCAACGGCAACGTCACGGTCAGCAACGGCAGTTGGCCGTCGGGCGCGCAGACCGTGATCAACGCGGCTGGCGTGCAGAGCGGCGGCGGCACCAACCCGCAGAACGTGCAGATCGTGGGCGCCCAGTCGGGCCGCTGCGCCGAGATCGGCAACTCCAGCACCACGAACGGCACGCAGGCCCAGATCTGGGACTGCATCAGTGCGGCCACCAACCAGCGGTGGACCCACACCGCCAGCCGTCAGCTCATGGTCTACGGGACCAAGTGCCTGGACGCCTCCGGCCAGGGCACCAGCAACGGCACCACGGTGGTGATCTGGGACTGCAACGGTCAGGCCAACCAGCAGTGGAACGTCAACGCCAACGGCACGATCACCGGCGCGCAGTCGGGTCTCTGCCTGGACGCCAACGGCGCCGGGACGGCGAACGGCACGAAGCTGATCCTCTGGTCCTGCTCCGGCGGCACCAACCAGCAGTGGCAGCTGCGCAGCTGATCCAGTAGCACGACACCGACAGGTCCGGGCCGGGGCGAGACGCCTCGGCCCGGACAGGTCCGGTCTACCGCGCCGTGTTCGCCCGGTCCACTGTCAACCCAGTCGCGGCGTCGTAGCGGACCGGGATGGGATCGGTGAGTTCCCCGACGAATGTTCCGTCGACGTGGTCGAGGAAACCGATGAGGGACCAGTCGTCGGCGGGTCCGGGGACCAGCCGTGGCGCGTACAGGTGCGGGTGGGTGAACGGCTGGGCGGACGCGATGTCCCACGGCCCGAGGGTGGTCTCGCCGGGTGCCACCCAGATCCGGTGGTCGTCGCGCCGGGCGCTGCCGGTGGCGTCGGTGGAGAAGAGCAGCAGCGGCTGCCCGTCGAGCACCGCGACCTGGGGCACCTCCAGGTGACCGAAGCCGGCCGGAGTCGACAGCGGCGGCGCGACGGTCCAGGTGACGAGGTCGGTGGAGGTGGCGTGGCCGACGACGCCGCGGGTGTTCGCCAGACCGGTGTTGGCGCGGGCGGTGATCAGCATGTGCCAACCCTCGCCGTCGGGATCGGGGAAGACCCAGGGGTCACGCCATGCCTGCTCGTACCACAGCTCCTTGTCCAGCAGCTCGTACCAGGTGGGGTCGGCCTGGACGATCGGCTCGGTGCCGTGCCGGTGCCAGGTCATGAGGTCGTCGGAGACGGCCAGTCCGATGCGTTGGACGAGCCCGTCCTCGGCGCGACCGACGCCGGTGTAGAACAGGTACCACCGTCCGTCCGGCCCGCGGACCGTGCAGCCCGTCCAGGTCGCCAGGTCGTCCCAGCCGGGTGCGTCGGAGGGGACCACGGCGTCGGCGACCAGGCGCCACGAGCGCAGGTCCGCCGAGACGGCGTGGCCGATGGTGGCCCGGCGGTGGCGGCGGTGCGGGTCGTGCAGGGCGCGGGACGCGCGCAGGAAGAACACGTGCCAGAGGCCGTTGTCGTCCCGCGCGTACCAGCTGTCCCACACCCAGTGGTCGGGTAGACGAAGCATGGTCGGAAACCTAGCACTAAACCGTTTTAGCGTTGGCTAAGGCCAGTCTTTGGTACGGACCGGAGGGCCGTTGCTCAGCCGGCCGGAGGCGCGAGGGACCGGCGTCGACGCAGGGGCATCGGCACCAGTGAGGGCTCGACGGCACCCCCGTCCAGGAGCAGTTCGACCGCTCGACGTCCCATCTGTTCGTGCGGCAGCGCCGTGGTGGCCAGGCTCGGACGCAACCAGGCGGCGATCGGGTCGTCGTCGAACGAGATGACCGAGATGTCCTCCGGGACGGTCAGCCCCGCCTCGCCGAGTGCCTGGTACGCGCCGAAGGCCAGCCGGTCGTTCATGCAGATGATCGCGCTGGGTCGCTCCGGCTTGCTGAGCAGGCTACGCGTGGCCGCGTACCCGTGCTCGGGCAACCACTCGGTGCAGAAACACTCGGCCAGGAGGCCGACCTTCGCCTCGTCCAGCGTCTGCCGGATGCCGTGCAGGCGGGCGCGGGCGGCGAGCGAGACCTCCGGGTCGTCCTCCTTGAGCCGGTTGCGGCCGATCAGCGCGATCGCGTCGCGGTGGCCGAGCTCCAGCAGCGCGGTGGCGACGGAGCGCCCGGCCCCCTCGTCGTCGGGGACAACGCTGGGCAGGCCGTCGGGGCTGGTGGCGTTGAGCAGCACCACCGGACCGCCGAGGATGGCGGCGGGCACCGTCAGCCGTCTGGTCGCCATCGCCGCGTAGATAACCCCGTCGACCTGCCGGTCCAGGACGGCCTCGATGGCGTACTGCTCGAAGGTGGCGTCGCCCTGCGTCTCGGTGATGAGCAGGACGTGGTCCCGTTCGCGGGCCGCGTCGAGGGCGCCGCGGATGAGGTCGCCGGCGAACCGGGTGGTCGCCACGATGTCGGAGACGAACGCGATGGTGGCCGTCTTGCGGGTGCGCAGGCTGCGCGCGGCCAGGTTGGGTCGGTAGCCGAGTTCCTCGGCGGCGGCGAACACCCGTTGGTGCGCCTCGGCCGAGAGTCGGGTGCCCTCCCTGCCGTTGAGCACCATCGACGCGGCGGTCTTGGACAGCCCGGCCATCCGCGCGACGTCGGCGAGTGTTGCTCTGTTGCGGCCCATCAGTCCTCCGAATCAGGCGCGGTGCCACGGGCGCCGCTCCTGCCCATCATGATGCTTCGCCGTCCGGGATCGAGCGCCGGTCACGTCGGGTGTGGTGTGAACCCGACGTTTCCGCACCGTTGCCAAGTTGTCCTTGACAGCTTCCCGTGCCGCGCGCATGCTCTGCTAAATCAGTTTAGCGACCACTTCTGGTGCATCCAGAGGCGCCTTCGGTGGCCGTGCCGGTTCCTTTTGTGCTGACGGTACGGGTGCCGCGCCCGCGCGACAGGTCACGACGTACGTGTCGTGGCCTCCGCCGGGTCGCGGTGGTCCCGGTGGAGCCGTCGCGTGGCCATGGGTCGCGCGACGCGTGGAGATGTCGAGGAGTCATGAAATGGCAGAATTGCTGACAAAGTTTTCGCGACGGAGAACTGTGCTCCTCGCCTCGCTGCTGGCCGTCGGGATGACCGCGACGGCCTGCAGCGCGCCGGGCGAGGACCGGTCGTCGACCCAGAAGTCCGACGCCGCCGTCAAGACGGAGCTGGGCGCCGACCCGATCACCCTGGAGATGTACGCGGAGACCGGCTTCCCGCTGGCCAAGGCGTTGGCCGACGAGTTCTCCAAGCAGCACTCGAACGTCAAGTTCAACGTCCGCGAGGACCAGTTCACGGTGATCGTGGAGAACGCGCCCCGGGTGATGGCGTCGGACAACTCGCCCGACATCATCCGGCTCCCGACCATGGTCGACCTGGTCAAGGACGACCTGCTCAAGAACCTCGACCCGTACTTCACCGCGTACGGCTGGGACAAGTTCCCCGCCTCGCAGCTCATGCAGCTGCGCGTCGGCGAGAACACCCGGGGCACCGGCTCGCTGTACGGGATGGGACTCGGCTACAGCGTCACCGGCGTCTTCTACAACAAGAAGCTGGCCACTCAGATCGGCATGACCCAGCCGCCGGCCACCGTCGCCGAGTTCGAGGAACTGCTGGCCAAGGCGAAGACCGGCGGGGTCCAGCCGATCATGCAGTTCAACAAGAACACCGCCGGCATCAACTTCCCGCACCAGGCGCTGCAGAACCAGTTCGGCGACCCGACCCAGGTCGCCGACTGGATCTTCCAGAAGCCGGGGGCCACGTTCGACACCCCGGCCGCCCTGAAGGCCACCCAGACCATTCAGAAGTGGGCCCAGGCCGGCTACTTCACCAAGGACGCCAACGCCCTGGACTATGCCGGCATGGTGGGGGAGTTCCAGAAGGGCAACGGCCTGTTCATGTTCAACGGCGACTGGGAGTCGGCCAACCTCGACAAGTCGATGCCCGGCAACGTGGGCTTCTTCCTCTTCCCCACCGAGTCCGCCGGTGGAAAGCACGTGGCGATGTCCGCCCCCAACACCTTCGGTGTCTCCGCCAAGGCCAAGAACCCGGACGCCGCCGCGTACTTCCTGAACTGGGTGCACACCAACGCCAAGGCCCGCGAGATCTCGGTGACCGTCGGCGGCTCCAGCCCCGGCGGCCCGAGTGACCTGCCGGTGCCGAGCGCCGCCCCGAACACAGTGCTGGCCGAGACCCTGAAGGCGTCACAGCAGCTCGGCGCGGAGAACGGCGCTGTGGACTTCACCGCGAACGCGACCGGCGGCATCTTCGCCGCCGCGATCACGCCGGAGATGCAGAAGCTGATCGCCGGTCAGCAGACGCCCGAGGGGTACGTGAAGGCGGTCCAGGCCGAGTACCAGAAGGAACTGTCCCGATGACGTCTGCCCTCGGCAGCGCACCAACCGGGCGCGACGATCGTCGCGCCCGCCCCACCCCCACGCGGGCCCACCGATTCCGGTGGGCCCGCGCGGCCGGGACCGGCTGGTTGTACGTCCTGCCCGCCCTGGTGATGTACGCGGTGTTCGTCCTGCGCCCGCTCGTCCTGACGCTCCAGTATTCGCTCTACGACTGGAACGGCATCGGGGTGGCCCGCTGGGTGGGCCTGGACAACTACCTCACCGTGTTCACCGACAGCGACCTGCTGAAAATCATCGGCAACGCGATCGTCCTGATCGTCTTCTTCAGCTTCATCCCCGTCGCGCTGGGGCTGTTGGTGGCGAGCATGGTTCGCCGGATCACCACCGGCGTGTTCGGCACCGTCGTCCGGACCATCCTGTTCCTCCCGCAGGTCATCCCCCTGGTGGCGGCGGGCATCGCGTGGAGCTGGCTGCTCTCGTCGAACGGTCTGGTCAACCAGGCGCTGCGCGCGGTCGGACTGGGTGGCGTCGCCCGCGCCTGGCTCGGCGACTTCGACACGGCGCTGCCAGCCGTCGGCGTCATCGGGGCCTGGGTCCTGCTCGGCCTCTGCACGATCCTGCTGGTCACCGGCATGAGCAAGATCGACCCGGCGCTGTACGAGGCCGCCCGCCTCGACGGTGCCGGTCCGGTCCGTGAGTTCCTCGCCGTGACCCTGCCCAGCCTGCGTCAGGAGATCGGCGTCTGCCTCACCGTGACGATCATCGCGGCGCTGGCGAGCTTCGACATCGTCTACATCTCCACCAGCGGCGGCCCCGGCCTCCAGACCACGGTGCCGGGCCTGGAGATCTACCGGCTGGCCTTCTCGCAGCGGCAGGTGGGGCTCGCCTCGGCGCTCGCTGTCGTACTCATGCTGCTCGTGCTGGTGTGTGTGCTGCCGATCCAGCGCCTGAGCCGAGGGGACAAGCAGTGAACTTGAGCCGTCGCGAACAGTTGACCGGCCGGGTCTTCCTGATCGCCCTGATCGTCGTCACCCTGCTGCCGTTCGTGAGCATGCTCTCGGCGGCGTTGCAGCCCCGAGGCACCGTGCCCAGCGGGCTCGAGTGGCCGTCCGACCCGCAGTGGGGCAACTTCGCCGACGCCTTCACCGCCGCGAACATGGGCGCCCTGCTCCGCTCCAGCCTGCTCATCGTGGCCGGTGTCGTACCGGTGTCGGTGCTCATCGCGACCATGGCCGGCTTCGGGCTCGGTCAGCTGCGCGTCCCCGGTGGCCGGCTCGTCTTCGGTCTCTTCCTGCTGGGTCTGACCCTGCCGTTCGAGGCCGTGGTCACGCCGCTCTACTACCAGATGCAGGACCTCGGCCTGCTCAACACCCGCTGGGCCATCATCCTGCCGCTGATCGGGCTCTACATGCCGTTCGCGGTGTTCTGGATGCGGGCACACTTCACCAACGTGCCGGTCGAGTTGTCCGAGGCGGCCCGGGTGGACGGCAGCAGCACGTGGCAGTTGTTCTGGCGGGTCCAGGTGCCGCTCGCCCGGCCGGCGATCGCCTCGCTGACCATCCTGATGTTCCTCTGGACGTGGAACCAGTTCCTGCTCGCCATCGTCCTCGTGGACGACGCGACCAAACGCACCATGGCCGGGGCGCTCGGCGCGTTCCAGGGCCAGTGGGGCACCGACCTGGTGCTGCTGTGCGCCGGGTCGCTGCTGATCCTCACCCCGACCCTCATCGTGTTCCTGATCTTCCAGCGACAGTTCATCAAGGCCCTGATCCAAGGGTCAGTGAAGGGGTAGGCAGTGGTCACAGAGCCGCAGATCCACGGCGACGTCGACGATCGGTTCGGGCGCGTCGCCGACGTCTTCCGCGACAACTTCACCTCCCGGGGAGAGGTCGGCGCCGCGGTCACCGTCTACGTGCGGGGCCGCAAGGTCGTCGACCTGTACGGCGGGGTGGCCGACACCCGTACCGGGCGGCAGTGGGACGCGCAGACGTCGGTCGTCGTCTTCTCCTGCACCAAGGGGATCCTGGCGATCTGCGCCTACCTGCTGGCCCAGCAGGGCCGGCTCGACCTCGACGCTCCCGTGACGCGCTACTGGCCGGAGTTCGGACAGCACGGCAAGGCGGACATCCCGGTGCGCTGGCTGCTCACGCACCAGGCAGGTCTGCCCGCGGTGGACCGACCGCTGACCCTCGACGAGGTGCTGGCGTGGGATCCGGTCATCAAGGCGATCGAGGCGCAGGCCCCGCTGTGGGAGCCGGGCACGGCGCACGGCTACCACTCGATGACCTACGGCTGGCTGGTCGGAGAGGTGATCCACCGCATCACCGGCCAACTACCCGGCGCGTACTTCGCCGACACCGTCGCGGGCCCGCTCGGCCTGCGTACCTGGCTGGGGCTCCCGGCCGCCGAGAGCGACACCGTCGCCTGGGGCGTGGCACCGCCCCCGGACCCTGACCCGTTCGTGGACCCGGTCGCCGAACGGGGCATCACCATGGGGGGCGCTTTCGCCTTCCCCGCCGATGCCGACGGCCTGGTCAGCTTCAACGACGACGCCATCCGGGCCGCCGGTGTTCCCGGCGCGGGCGCGGTGAGCACCGCCGAGGGCCTCGCGCGCCTCTACGCCGCCTGTGTGTCGGAACTGCAGGGTGGGCCGCTGCTCACGGCGGCGTCGGTGGACGACGCGGTGGTGGTTCGCTCGCGTGGTCAGCAGCGGCACGGCCCGCCGGACACCGGGCAGCGCTGGGGAACCGGCTTCCTGCTGCACTCGCCACCGGCCCGGCCCCTGCTGGGTGAGCGCAGCTTCGGCCACGACGGCGCGGGCGGCAACCTGGCCTTCGCCGACGCCGAGCATCAGGTGGGCTTCGGCTACGTGGTCAACCAGATGCGCGGGATGGGCGACGAGCGCGCCAATCTGCTCACCGCCGCCCTCCGAACCTGCCTCCAGGACTGACCCCCCGGGTCCCGCCCCTGGGGGGCCCCGGTCGATCATGAAGTTGTTGCCCCGACACGTCGTGGACGGTGGCAACAACTTCATGATCACCGGGGTGGGGTCGCCGGATCGCGGCGAGGGCGTCGCCCGGCCCCGGCCTCAGGGCTTGGACTGGCCCAGCAGCCAGCGCAGGATGCTGGCGTCCTCGTAGGTCGGCCCGAACGCGGCGTGGTAGTCCGGTACCGAGAACGCGGCGTCGGCGTACTCGGTGTAGCGCACCAGATCGGCGGTCTGCTCGGGCGTCTTGCCCCGGGCGGCGTACGCCTGCCGCAGCAGGGTCGTGGAGTTGCGCGCGCCCGAGACGTTGAGCAGGTGGTCGTGCTCGCCGTGCGTGATCCACAGCGGCACCTCGGCCGCCGCGATGGCGGTCGCCTGGGTGGCGTTGACCGGGAAGCCACCGGTCACCAACCCGCCGGCGAACAGGTCGGGACGCTTGGCGAACGCCTCCCAGAGCAACTGCGAGCCGTACGACACGGTGGTCGCGTACACCCGACGGGTGTCCACGGCGAACTGGCCGACGAACTGGTCGAGCAGCTTGACCAGCAGGTCCGCCTCGGCGACTCCACCGACCCGCTGGTGCTGGGGCGCCAGGACGATGACGTCCTCGGCGGTGCCGGTCCACTGCGGTTGGAGCCACGCGGTCGCCGGGATGTCGGCGGCGAGTTGGACGCCGAGGTTGTCGCCGTCCCAGCCCATGCCGTGGCCGGGAAGGACGACCATCAGTGGGTATCTGCGGCCCGGCTGGTAGTTCTTCGGCAGGTGGTAGTGGTACGGCAACACCATTCCGCCACTCAGGAACGAGCCGTAGGTGAACTCGTCGACCAGTTGGTTGACCGGCTTCTCGGTGACGGGACGGGATTCGCGCGGGGTGGCCCGGGCGAGCACCGGCCCCTTGCCGGCCCCCCGGCCGGGCTGGCCGTGCACGTCCTTGCGTTGCACGACCCGGGTCGGCAGCTCGGGATTGACCTTCACGGTGCAGAGGAAGGTCGGGCACTTGGAGACGATGACCGTCGAGCCGCCGGTGTCGGCGGGGTTCAGTTCGACGATGACGTACCTGCCCGGCGCCGATCGGTGGTCGGCACGGGTGCCGGGTGTTCCGTTGGTGTAGGTGTGGGTGACGGTCCGGTCGGCGAGCTTCGGCAGGTCCTCGATCGGGTTGAAGCGGAAGTTGTAGATGGTGTCGGTGACCGAGAACGTGCCGGTGTCGAGGGTGCGCGGGTTGACAGTGGCCGCGTACTCGATCGCCACCGCCGAGACCTTCTGGCCGTAGGTGTAGACGGTGGTGATCGGGGTGATGCTGCGGATTCCGTCAGTGCGGCCCGGGCCGCTGCCCGCGCTGCCGTACGCCGTGCCGGAGGCGCCGGCCAGGACGAGGGTGGCGGCGAGCGGGATCAGTCCTTTTCGCAGTCTCATGGGGGTCCTTTCTCGGGGGTGGTGCGCTCAGTCAGCGATCCCGGCGGGGGACCGGGAGTGGGACGGGTCGGAGCGAGTCAGTCGCTAAACTGATTTAGCAGAGCATCGATCGCCGGCCCGGCGGTGTCAATACCGAGCGCGCAACGAGCCGGAAACCCGCGCCGCCGACGGCCCGGACCGCTCTGACCGCGCGGTCGACCCCTCCCGCGAGCACTGCAACAAACCTGCAAGCGTCAGCTATTGCCTTTCCGGAAACCGCTTTCCTACGATTGCGTTACATCGATGTTCCATTTGACGGTCGTGTGAGCGATGGCACCGGGCGCACTCCGCTCGCACGGCACAACCCTGCTCCTAGCAGGGCACGAGCGATCTCGATGTAATCCTTGCGATTGACTGCCGTCAATTCTGGAATGTTGTCCGTCGGCAGCTGTGGTCGCGATCTCCGTCGAGTCGAAACCTGGAACGAGACGAATGCGAAGGTGAGGCGACATGAGACGACCAGTCGTGTTGCGACGTCAGGCGGTGCTGGCCGCGGTGGCCGTGGTGATCGCGGTCGGGGTGGCCCTACCGACCCCGCAGGCTTCGGCGGCGGTCGGCAGCGCCACCGGCTACGCCACCCAGAACGGCGGGACCACCGGCGGCGCGGGCGGGCAGACGGTGCGGGCCACCACGGGCACCGCGATCCACGCGGCTCTGTGCGGTCGGCCCAGCAGCAGCACCCCGATCACCATCGAGGTGAGCGGGACCATCAATCACGGCAACACCAGCAAGGTGTCGGGGTCGAGCTGCAACACCGCGGCGGGCGTGATCGAGCTCAAGCAGATCAGCAACGTCACCATCATCGGGGTCGGCAGCGCCGTCTTCGACCAGCTCGGCATCCACATCCGCGACTCCAGCAACATCATCATCCAGAACGTGACGGTTCGGAACGTCAAGAAGTCGGGCTCGCCCACCTCCAACGGTGGGGACGCCATCGGCATGGAGAGCACGGTCCGCAACGTCTGGGTCGATCACGTCACCCTGGAGGCCTCGGGCGGGGAGTCCGAGGGGTACGACGGCCTCTTCGACATGAAGGACAACACCCAGTACGTGACGCTGTCGTACAGCGTCCTGCGCAACTCAGGTCGGGGTGGCCTCGTCGGGTCCAGCGAGAGCGACCTCTCGAACGGCTTCATCACGTACCACCACAACCTCTACGAGAACATCGATTCCCGCACGCCGCTGCTGCGAGGCGGGGTCGCCCACATCTACAACAACCACTACGTGAGCCTGCACGAGTCGGGGATCAACTCCCGGGCGGGGGCCAGGGCCAAGGTGGAGAACAACTACTTCCGCGACTCCAAGGACGTCCTGGGCACCTTCTACACCAACGAGCGCGGCTACTGGCAGGTCGCCGGCAACGTCTTCGACAACGTGACCTGGTCCAGCGCGGGCAGCGAGAACTACCCCGCCGGACCGAACCCGACCTCCAACACCACTGTCAGCATCCCGTATTCGTACCGTCTCGACGGGGCGAGCTGCGTGCCGGAGGTCGTCCGTCAGACGGTCGGCGCCAACACGGGCCTGAAGGTGTCCGACGGCAGTTGCTCGCCGCAGACCCCGCCGCCGACCACCCCGCCGCCGACCACGCCCCCGCCCACGACGCCCCCGCCCACGACGCCCCCGCCCACCGGCGGGACCAACCTCAGCCTGGGTGCCGGCGCCGACGGCTCCAGCAAGGCCAGCGGAACCAGCTACGGCAATGTGCGTGACGGCAACCTGAGCACCTGGTGGTCACCGGCCGGCTCGACCGGCACGATCTCGATCAAGTGGGGCTCCGCGACCCAGGTGTCCCGCGTGGTGATCCGCGAGCCGTCCGGCACCCAGGGATCCATCGGGTCCTGGCAGCTGATCAACAACGACAACGGAGCTGTCCTGGCCTCCGGCAGTGGGGCGGGTTCGATCACCTTCCCGGCCACCGCGATGAGCAAGGTCAACTTCAAGATCAACAGTTCCAGCGGTACGCCACGGGTCGGTGAGTTCGAGACGTACGCCAGCTAGAACCTGTTTCATCAGGGCGGTCGCCGTCGGTCACCTTCGTCGGAGGCGATTGCGGTGCTGAGCGGTATACCTCAGGGGTGTGGATATGCCTCTGAGGTATACCGCTCCTCGGCGGATCGACGTGGGCGAGGCGGCCGAGCGCGCCGTCACGAATCCGTGGACGGCAGAGTGTCCATGAAGGAGCTGACCGAGAAGACCGCTCGCCCGGGCCCGGCCGGGCCGTACCCGGGCGGGCTGGACAGGCCGTGGGCGTCCATCGTCGCCCGGTAGGCCTCCAGCAGGCGGACGTGGTATTCGAGCGGCGCGCCCTGCGGGTTCGTCCGGCCCAGCGGTGTGGTGGGCTCCGGGCACCAGGTGGTGAAGCGGGGTGTGATCCCCGGGACATGAAGTAGTCGAGCCCCTCGGTGGTGGAGGCGATCGCCTCGTCGACGCTGGTGAAGCCGTGCGGGGCGGCCATCTCGACGCCCGCCACGAAGTTCGGGATCACGTTGCGCGGGCCGAACACCTCGGCCGAGTCGAGGATGCGTCGGTGCCACTCCTCCCGACCGACGTACCGCTCCTTGCCCGGGCAGTACAACTCGAACAGCCGCTTGTCCCACACCTCGTAGTTGGGGTGGTAGATGCGGATCCCGTAGTCGTGGAACCGCTGCACATCGGCTCGGGGGAGCGCCTGGGCCACCACCTTGCCGATCCACCGTCCCGGAAACCGCTCCTCGATCGCCTGCGCGTACCGGCCGTAGAAGTCGGCCTCGGCCAGCCCGTTGACCTGCGAGGTGATGCTGCCACCGGTCAGCGTGTACGCCTGCGACGCGCGATCGACGTCGTGTCGGTTGATGATCTCCAGGGCCTCGAGGACCTCGTCGACGGGCTTGACCCCGGTGTAGGGCCGGCCGGCCTGCTTGTGCTGCCGCCAGTTGTGGTTGATGTCGCAGTACTGGCACTCCTCCTTGGCGCCGAAGTACTGGCAGACCCGGAACGCGGTCAGGTAGATGAGATAGCCCCACTGGATCGTCGGGGCGACCTCCATCACCGACTTGCCGTTGGCGAGCGTGTGACGGTAGTACGCCGGCATGGGGGGCAGCCCGACATCGGCGATCGGCCGTCCGTCCAGGAACAGGCGCAGTCGACCGTCGCTGTCGGTGCCGACACGGTACGGCGAGCTGGGGTTGGTGCGGACCGAGACGACGGTACGACGCAGCTCGTACGGACCCCCGGTGAGCACGATCTCCTCCGGTGGCCGGCGCAGCGCCGCCGTCCCCAACTCGGGCAACGTCCGGTGATCGAAGGAGAAGATGAAGTACGACTTCGGCTTCACGTCGCCGTGCTCGTTGTCGGTCAGTGCCGCGTCGTCGAAGGCGAGCCCGCCCCGCAGCAGGTCCTCCTTGAGGACCGCCTCCCGCGGCACGTGGGGAAAACGGCTCATCAGATCTTCGACGAGGTCGGTGCGCGACGTCATGCGGTTCCTCCCGAACGCGGTACGCCGCACCGGGTGGCCGGTGCCACCCGGTGCCGGCTGATCAGCTCTGCTTGGTCTCCCAGAAGATCTTCGAGATCTCCTCGATCTTGCCGAGGAGCTGCTCGGCGACCGCCGGGTCCGCGGCGCCCTTCGCGCCGCCGGCACCTGCCAGCTTCGTCGCCTCGTTGAAGAGGCCGTGCAGGTGGGGGTACCTCTCGAAGTGCGGCTGCTTGAAGTAGTCGGTCCACAGCACCCAGAGGTGGTGCTTCACCAGTTCGGCGCGCTGCTCCTTGATGAGCAGCGCGCGGGTGCGAAACTCCGGGTCGTCGCTGGCCTGGTACTTCTCGGAGATCGCCTTGATGGACTCGGCCTCGATGCGGGCCTGCGCCGGGTCGTAGACGCCGCAGGGGAGGTCGCAGTGCGCGCTCGCGACGGTGCGTGGGCGGAGAAGGCGGGACAGGAACATCGGAATCCCTTCGACGGTGGCGTTCGGCCGACGTACGTCCGGGCGCGGCGGCCCGGACGTGATCATCTAGGGACGCTAGAACTTCAACCGCACTTCATGTCAAGACCGGGTCGATGGCTGGCCCTGTTTCCGGATGAGCGTCAGCAGGGCGGCGTGCGTCCGCTCGTCCGCGGCCACCACGAGACCGTCGCCACCGGTGTGCAGGGGCTGACCGTCGAGCCCGGTGGCCACGCAGCCGGCCGCCTCGCAGAGCGCGATTCCGGCCGCGAAGTGGACGCTGTTGCGCAGGTCGTGGCGGTCGGTCACATAGGCGGCGCGGCGGCCGGCGGCGACCCAGGCCACGGCCAGGCTGGTGGAGACCACCCGGGGCCGGAACTGGTCGACGAAGCCCTCGTCGGCGAGCAGACGGGCGGCCAGGAAGACGTCCCGATTGGGAAAGGGCGGGTCGAGGTTCAGGTCGACAAGCGTCGACTCGGCCGACGGGACGAGTCGCTCGTCCGTCCCCGCAACCCCCCGGACGTACGCGGCGGTGCCGTCGGTCCAGAACACCTCATCGGCGAACGGGTCCACCGACGCCGCCACTGTGACGTCCGGCCCGACCCGCAGGGCGACGTTGACCGAGGCCAGCATGGTCCGCGCGGCGAAGTTCAACGTCCCGCACAGCGGGTCGACCAGCCAGGTGCGCCCGTTGTCGCCGGCACCCGTGCGCCCGCTCTCCTCGGCCACCACGGCGTCGTCCGGACGCGCCGCGCGCAGGACGTCGATGATGGCGTGCTCGGCCTCCATGTCGGCGGCCGTGGCGAAGTCGCCGGCGGTCTTCATGACGCGCGTCAGTGCTGAGCCGTACCGGGAGCCGACGACTGCGGCTCCAGCTTCGGCCGCCTCGATGGCCAGCGCCTGGTCTGTGATCGACATGCCCGAACCATAGGAGCCGAGTGCAATGTCGATGACAGCCCCGCATCCGGGCCGTGGGTCACCGGGCAGGTCAGTCCGACAGTTCGATGATCGGTAGTTGACTGACGACTGCCGTCAGGATCATGGGAGCGTCGCCGTCACACTGGTTGACCGAGACCGCGACCCACCGCCCCTCGGTCACGGTCGGCCCCCACACGGTCAGGTCGCCGTAGCAGTCCAGGTCACAGAGCGACTGGAACAGCGCCGGCATGGGTTCACCGGCCTGGTCCCGAAACAGCGGCACCCGCATGGAGACAGTGCGGTGCGCGCCCCACCTCTGGGTCAACTCCGCTACGACGAGGGCCAGGTTCGCCTCGGCGGTCTCCTCTGCCTGGTTCCATTCGGCGCCGTACACACCCGTCAGGGCGTCGCTCTCCCAGAGCGGGGCGATCCGAAAACCCTCGCCCCGGGTGCCGGTCCACTCACCGGTGACCGGGTCCCCCTCGCTGACCGGCACGCCACCTGTGGGCAGCTCCGCGGCGAGCAGGGATTCGATGTCGGAGACCGTCCGACCCGTGTCGAACACCTCGCCGGCCCGGCCGGTCATCGGGGGACTCGTCGTACCGCCGCCGGCCCACATCGCATCGTCCGCACCACCTGTCTCCGTCGGCTCCGGCCCTCCATCATCGCACCGTGAGCGAGCCGACGAGGGGGCAGGCGTCGGTCAGGAGACCGCTGTCCGCACCAGCTCGGTGAGCTTCTTCTCCACGGTCGGGCTCCACTGCTGCAACGCGTACGCCACCGGCCAGAAATCCCCGTCGTCGAGGTTGGCCGGGTCCTGGAAGCCCACTGTCGAGTACCGGTAGTTGAACTTACCGGAGTCCTGGAAGAAGACGACGATCTTGCCGTCCTCGTTCGCGTAGGCGGGCATCCCGTACCAGGTCTTCGGCGTCAGCCCCGGGGCGGCGGCGGTCACCGTCACGTGCACCCGCTCGGCGAGCGCGCGGTCCTCCGGCCCCATCTGCGCGATCCGGTCGAGGATCGCTTGCAGCCCGTCCGCCTTCTTGGCACCCTTCTTGCCCTCGGCGCGCAGCTCGTCGGCGCGCTCCTTCATCGCGGCCCGCTCCTCGGCGCTGAAGCCGTCGGACCCGGTCGTGGTGGTCTTCGCGGACATTCTCGGGCTTCCTCTCGTCGTCTGGCCCGGCGCGCTGCCGACTGCCTGGGGAAAGGCTAGGCCGGGCGGCGCTCGCGAGCTTCTCGATTCCTGATCGTTCGGCGACCGTCCTCCTGCCGGTGAGGTGCCGCTGCGGGGTGACCTCGGCCTCTCGAAGGTGCTCACCAACCCGACCGGTGGCTAGGTTGCTGGGCGAGGGCGAGCGTTCCGGGAGGAGTCAGACATGAGCACCACCGCCGACCAGATGGCGACCGCGTACTTCGACGCGATCCAACTCCTCTGCCAGGTGACGCCGAAGGGCTGGTACGCCGAGCGGGGCACCGCTCGCGCGGGGCTCACCCACGCCAGCGTTCCGACGCTCAACGGGGTCCTCGAGACGGCCACCGAGCCGGATCTCGCGGCCATCGACGAGTTGGCGACCGAGGTCAGCCGGCAGACACCGCACTGGTCGATCATCATTCGCGGTGCGGCGAGCGACGATGTCGCCCAACTGGCGGCCCGGCACGGGCTGCGCGGACGCAGCGACCTCCCCCTGATGGCGTGCGCCACCGACGACATCGTGTTCCGGGCCGCCTCGACCCCGCAGGCACTGGTCCGCCGGGTCGGAGCCGCCGAGAGCGACAGGTACACCGACGCCCTCACCCGGAGCTTCGAGGCGCCCGACGGCCTCTTCGGCCCGCTGATGGGCGGCGCGGTGCTCGATACCGACGCCATCACCGGGTATCTGGCCGAGGAGTCCGGCAGCCCGGTCGGCACCGGGCTCGGCATTCGCACCTCCGGCGTGATCGGGGTGTTCAACATCGCCGTCGTACCGTCCGCCCGGGGCCGCGGCCTGGGCCGGGCGCTCACCGAGGCGGCGGTGCGCGACGGCGTCGCCGCCGGCGCGGACGCCGCGTACCTGCACGCCAGCCCGATGGGTCGACCGCTCTACGAGGCGATGGGCTTCGCGCTCGTGGAGACCTGGACCGTGTTCCAGGCGGCCTGACCGACGCGACCGGCCAGAAGGAGGAAGACCTGTGAGCTTCAGCGAGAACGTCCGCTCGGCCTTCCGGCGGGGCGAGACCGACGCCGTGGTGCGGATGAGCGAGGCCGAGATCGAGCGGGCCCAGGCGGCCGGCGACCTGGCGGGCGAGGTGGAGGCCCGCTACAGCCTCGCCCGGGTCGCCATTCGCGGCGGTGACCTGCCTGGTGGCGAGGCACGGGCCCGGCAAGCTCTCGCGGTGGCGCTGCGCTCCGGCGACCGGGCACTGGAGGAACGACCGAGGCACGTGCTGGCCGCCGTCGCGAGGATGTCCGGTGACCTGCTCCGCGCCCGGGACCTGTACCGGGAGAGCATCGCGCTCAACGAGGCGCTCGGCCAACCCAGGACGGTCAACTCCGAATTCCACAACCTCGCGTTCTGCGAGCTGGGGCTGGGCAACCTGGACGTGGCCCGTACGCTGTTCGCCGAGAACCGCGAGCGGGTGTTCCACAACGGCTGGGCCGACTTCGTGCCGTACGTCTGCGTCGCGGGCGCCGCGCTCGCGACCGCCGAGGGGGACCACTCCCGCGCGGCCAGGATGATCGGCGTCGCCGATGCCGCGTTCGCGGCACTCGGCCAGGTGCCGGACCCGGACGACGCCGCGGACCTCGCCAGGATGCGCGCCGCCGCCACCGAGGCGCTGGGCCCGGCCAACTTCGACCGGGAGTACGCCGTGGGCCGGCACCAGGAGCCCAGGGCGGCCTTCGGCGCCTAGGCGGCCTCGGGTGAGGTCGAGGCTCGGGCAGCGGTGATGATCCGTCCCCGCTCCGACTCCGGGAAGCGGTCGAGCATGGCGCGTACCTCGTCGGCGCTCACGTTGGCGCCGAACAGCTCGCTGCCCGGTTCGAGTCGTACCCCCTCGGCCAGTGGGCCGGCGACGACCGGGTCGAAGCCGAGCGCGTCGACCAGGGCCGCGACCTCGGTGAGGCCGGCGTCCTCGTCGCCGGCGATCGCGATGGCCTTGCGGCCGGTCGCCCCCGCCGGCCGGGCCTCGTCCTCCAGGTCGTGATAGCCCATGTGGTTGAACGCCTTGACGACGCGTGAGCCGGACAGGAACGCCTGGACTGTCTCGCTCGACGAGGTCCGCGGGTTGGTGAGGTCGTCGCGGATGCCGTCGATCTCCCACCAGTAGTTCATGGCATCGACGACGAGCTTGCCGCGTAACGCCTCGGCGGGAACGCTGCGGTACTTGCCCAGGGGCAGGGCGAGGATGACGACGTCGGCGTCGGCCGCCGCGTCGACCGCCGTGGTGGCCTCGGCCCCCGGGGCGAGGACCTCGACGGTGAGGGCGATCTTCGCCGGGTCGCCGGAGCCGGCCACCCGTACCCGGTAGCCGGCGGCGACGGCGAGCCGGGCGAGCACAGTGCCCACCTTGCCGGCCCCGAGAATGCCGAGGGTCGTGGGCCGGCTCCGGTCGTTGTCGTTCATGTCGTCCTCTCGCTGGGGAAGTGCTGATCAGGCCAGCAGTTCGCGGACCATGGGGATCACCTTCGAGCCGTAGAGTTCCACCGCGCGCATCCGGGCGCTGACCGGTTGCGCGCCGGCCGAGTAGATGAGGTCGAACCGGCCGACGCCGAGGCTGCGGATGGCACGGGCCATCCGGCGGGCCACCGTCTCCGGTGAGCCGATGTAGAGGGAGCCGTTCTCCACCTCGGAGTCGAACTCCTGACGGCGGATCGGGGGCCAGCCCCGCAGTTTGCCGATCCGGTCCCGCATGATCCGGTAGTGCGGCCAGTAGATCTCCTTGGCCTGCTCGTCGGTGTCGGCGATGAAGCCCGGCGAGTGCATGCCGACCGGGTGCGCTGTGGTGCCGAGCTGATCGGCGGCCCTGCGGTACAGGTCGATGTAGGGCGCGAAGCGCTCGGGGGCGCCGCCGATGATGGCGAGCATGAGCGGCAGCCCGTACTGGGCGGTGCGGACGACCGACTGCGGCGAGCCACCCACACCGACCCAGGTGTCCAGGTGACCCGACTCGGTCTTCGGGAACACGTCGGCGTTCTCGAGCGGGGCACGCAGGGTGCCGCTCCAGGTGACCGGCTTCTCGTCGAGCAACTTGACGAACAGTTCGATCTTCTCCTCGAACAGCGTGTCGTAGTCGCGGAGGTCGTAGCCGAAGAGGGGGAACGACTCGGTGAACGAGCCGCGACCGAGGATGACCTCGGCTCGGCCGTTCGACAGCGCGTCCACTGTGGCGAAGCGCTGGAACACCCGTACCGGGTCGTCGGAACTCAGCACTGTCACGCCGGAGGCCAACCGGATCCGCGAGGTGCGGGTGGCGATTCCGGCCAGCACCGTCTCCGGTGTGGAGACCGAGTACTCGGGCCGGTGGTGCTCGCCCAGGGCGATGACGTCGACCCCGAGTTGGTCGGCGAGCACGGCCTCGTCGACGACCTGCCGGATCGCCGCCGCGTGGGAGACGAGTTTGCCGTTGTCGTCCTCCGGTACGTCGCCGAACGTGTCCAGGCCGAACAGCAGATCAGACATGGTTGGGCTCCTTAGCCAGCAGCTCCCGGACCCGCGGCGCGACCTCACTGCCCAGCAGTTGGATGGTGCGCGCCCGTGCCTCGCGGGGCAGGTGCATGATGTCGTACTTCAGGTCGAAGCGGCTCAGTCGCAGGTCGCGAGCGACAGTGGCGATCTTCTGCGCCACCGTCTCGGGCGAACCGACGAAGAGCGCCCCGTGGTCGATTTCCGCCTCGTAGCGCGCGCGGTCCGGTTTGTAGAAGCCGCGTTCCGCGGCCAGGGCCGCCACCACCGGCTGCCAGTACCGCCACCACGTCTCCACCGCCTCCTCGTCGGTGTCTGCGACAAGGCCGAGTGAGTGCTGCCCGATTGGCTGCAGGGTATGCCCGAATTGTTCGAGCGCTCTGGTGTAGAGGTCGACGTGACCGGCGAAGCGTTGGGGCCGTCCGCCGATGATTGCGAGCATGAGCGGCAGCCCGTGCCGGGCGGCGCGGATCACCGAGTTCGGGCTTCCCCCGACACCGATCCAGGTCGGGATGCCGCCCGGCTGCATCCGTGGGTGCAGCCGCTGTGCGGCCAGTGGGCTCCGTACCGTGCCGGACCAGGTGACCGGTTCGTCCTGTTGAAGCCGCAGGAAGAGGTCCAGCTTCTCCTCGAACAACCGCTCGTAGTCGGCCAGGTCGTACCCGAACAGCGGAAACGACTCGGTTGCGGATGCCCGGCCAAGGACGATCTGGGCGCGGCCGTCGGAGACGGCGTCCAGCGTGGAGAACTCGTGGTAGAGCCGTACCGGGTCGTTGGTGCTGAGCACGGTGACCGAGGTGCCGAGGCGAATTCGCTCGGTCGCCGTCGCGACTGCCGCCAGCAGCACCGGTGTCGCCGAGTCGTTGTGGCCCTCGCGGTAGTGCTCACCGACGCTGAACACGTCGAGTCCGGCCGACTCGGCGAGCCGTGCCTCGTCCACGAGTAGCCGTACGGTCTCGGCGTCGCTCAGGACCCGGTCGCCGTCGGTGGCCACCTCCCCGAACGAGTTGAGCCCCAGCTCGAAGTCTGCGGCTGCCATCGTCTCCTCCTCGGTGCAATCCGCCGGCGACCCACGGGAGCAGGCCTACCGGTTGACGTGTCAATGATGCTAACTTGGCGATTGACACGTCAATTCCCGGGAGAGTGAGATGACGGAGGCCACACCCGGCGGGCGGGGCGGACGCCAACTTCCGACCGCCGACGAGCTACGCATCTGGCGGGACTTCATCGAGACGACGGCAGCGCTCGGCTCCCGGCTCGAGTCCCGCCTACAGGGCGACTCCTCGCTCTCGACCGGAGACTACGCAGTGCTCCTCGCTCTCAGTGAGGCTGAGGGCGAGGCGATGCGGTCGTCCGAACTCGCCTCGCACATCGGGTGGGAGCGGAGCCGGCTCTCCCACCACCTCGGGCGGATGGAGCGGCGTGGCCTCATCCGCCGCCAGGAGTGCGCCACGGTTCCCCGTGGGGCGGAGGTGCTGCTCACGAAGGCCGGCGGCGAGGCGTTCAGGGGAGCCACCTTTCCCCACCTGCGCGCCATCCGGGAGTTCTTCGTCGACGCCCTCACGCCGGAGCAGATCGTCGCGGCCGGCGAGATCGCCACGGCGCTGCGAGCGCAGCTCGACTCCCTGGGCAAGGGCTGATCACCGCCGATCCATAACCGCGAGTGCGCAAGCGATTGCCGAGAGCTACGCCCGGGTGGTCCAATCCTCCAGAAAAAGCCTGCTCCGCCGCCTGGCAGGTATGTCCATGAGGGAGGCCGCCACCGCAGAGGCCCACCGCGTTCGACCGGGCCAACCCGGCCCCGGGCGTACGGAGTCGGTGCTGCCGGAGCTGCGGGAGATGTGGTGGGTCCGTACCGGTGTGGTGGCCGCGACGCCCGGCAGGATCGCATCGAGGCCGCCGCCGGCCGCGCCGTCGCCCACGACATGATCAACGAACTTCCACTTGGGTACGAGACCGGATCTTCGTCCTGCACCACGACGCGAACCTGGCCGAGGGCAGCCAGCACACCTGAACCGTCCAGTCGGACCTTCTCCCGCTCATTCGCGGGAGGCTAGGCTTCGGCCCATGTCAGGGTGGCGGGGCCGGACGGCGGACGTGCTCCTGGTGCCCGCCGTGGGTCTGGTCGCCGTCGTCGGCCTGGTGGTGCAGTCGCGCGGCATCGCCACCGTCGCCGAGTGGGCGGCGCTGCTGGTGGTGCTGCTCTCCACCGGCGCGCTGTACGTCCGCCGACGTCACCCGGTGCCGGTGGGCGTCGTGGCGCTGGCTGCCATTGGCGCGTACGGGGCGTTGCTGCACCGGCCCGGCCCGATCATGCTGGTGTTCGTCGTCGCGCTCTACACCGTCGTCGACGAGGGACATCTCGCGGTCGCCATCGGGCTCGGTCTCGCCTCGGTGATCGCCTTCGCCGTGGCGGACAGCTACAACCGCTCCCCGAACACCATGAACGGGGCGACGCTGCTGCACGCCGGTTGGCTCGTCGCGGTCATCGTCGGCGTGACCCGCAACCGCCGCGCCTACCTCGCCGAGGCGCAGGCCCGAGCGGTCGTCGCCGAGCAGCGGATGGAGGAGGAGGCCCGACGACGGGCCACCGAAGAGCGGCTACGCATCGCCCGGGAGCTGCACGACGTGCTCGGCCACCACCTGTCGTTGATCAACGTGCAGGCCAGCGCCGCGTTGCACCGACCCGACCCGGCCCGGTCCGAACAGGCCCTCACCGCGATCAAACAGACCAGCAAGGAGACGTTGAGTGAGTTGCGCGCGACGCTGGGCGCACTGCGGCAGGCCCCGGCGGTCATGCCCGCACCCGGTCTGAACCGCCTCGGTGATCTGATCAGGACGGCCGCTCGGCCGGAGTTGGAGATCCGTACCGAGCTGGCCGAGACGCGGTCGCTACCGCCGGAGGTCGATCTGGCGGTGTATCGGATCGTTCAGGAGGCGCTCACCAACGTGGCGCGTCACGCGCGTGCCACCACCGCAGTCGTCCGGGTCCGGCGCGATCACGACGACGTGCTCGTGGAGGTCGAGGACGACGGCACCGGTCAGCCGGGTTCGCCGGGCAGCGGGATCCTCGGAATGCGGGAGCGGGCCCTGGCACTCGGCGGGTCGTTGACCACTGGCGCGCAGCCGGACGGGGGCTTCCGGGTCCGCGCCCGGCTGCCGATGCGACCCGACCCGGCACCGGTGGGGGAGCAGATGTGATCCGGCTGCTCCTCGTCGACGACCAGACCCTCGTACGCGCCGGCTTCCGGTCCATCCTCGACGGTGAGGACGGTCTCCAGGTGGTCGGCGAGGCCGCCGATGGATTCGAGGCGGTGCGGCTGGCCCGGCACCTGCGACCCGATGTCGTCCTCATGGACATCCGGATGCCCGGGCTCGACGGCCTGGCCGCCACCGGTGAGATCGTCGCGCACTCCGATGCTCGCGTCATCATCCTGACCACGTTCGACCTGGACGATTACGTCTACGGCGCGCTGCGTGCCGGTGCCAGCGGCTTCCTGGTCAAGGACACCGAGCCAGCGGAGTTGATCCACGGAGTGCGGGTGGTGGCCCGGGGTGACGCGTTGATCGCGCCGTCGATCACCCGGCGGTTGATCGCCGAGTTCGCGGCCCGGGCCAAACATCCCGACCCCGGGCCGCGACTGAGCGTGCTCACCGAGCGGGAGCGTGAAGTGCTGACGCTGGTCGCCGCCGGCCTCTCCAACGACGAGATCGCGGCACGGTTGGTGCTGAGCCCGGCGACCGCCAAGACACATGTCAGCCGGATCATGACCAAGGCCCATGCCCGGGACCGAGCCCAGTTGGTGATCCTCGCCTATGAGTCCGGTCTGACCGTGCCGGGTTGGCTCGCTCGCTCCTGAGTCAGCCCGCCAGGCGGCCGGTGCGGCGCGCGCGAACCAGGGCCAGCCCGCCGAGCACCACCGCGGCCAGTCCGACCGCGAGCGCCACATAGGCCCCGCCTCGCCCGTTGCCCGTGCCGATGCCACTGTCGGCGGTGGCCGCCACCAGCCCGCCGAGCGCCATACCGATCAGCCCCGTCGCCAGGGCCAGGACGGCTCCGAGGCTCCCCGAGCCGGTGCCGAGCCGACTGGCGGGGCGGGCCACTGCCAGTCCTCCGATGATCGTGCCGGCCAGCCCCAGCAGGACGGCCACAGTGGCCCCGAAACGCCCGGAACTCATGGATAGAGCAGTGGCTGCGCTTGGCTGGGCGGACACGTGCGCGGCTGCCGGTACGGCCAGCTCGATCCCCGCGAGCGGGGCGGCTACGGCGGCGGCGAACAGGTGACTGACAGACATCGTGGATCCCCTCGGTCGCATGGCGAATACAGGTGGCAGCCTAGGAAGCAACCAGCTGGTGAGTCGTCATGCCGGAGTTGCCGATGGGCCTACCACCCGGGATGTACGCGTCCGGCACCTCGTACCGCCTCAGTTGTCCGGCGGGTACGAGGTGCGCGCTCACGCCACGTCGTCGTCACCCGATGCGGGCTCCAGCACCACCACTGTCGTCTCCGACGATCGCCGTGCCGCGTGGGCGTCGAAGTTCTTGTCGGCCGCGCGCCACCGTGGCCACAGTCGCGACCGTTCGTCGTCGGTGGCGACGCGACCGCGCACCAGCCGGCGCCCGTCGGCCAGCTCGACGGACGCGTCCGGATGGGCCTGGAGGTTGAGCCACCAGGCGGGGGCACCCTCGCCCCACCCGTTCATCGCCACCCCGACCAGGTTCGGGCCATCCTCGAAGTACGCGATGATGACGCTGCGCTGTTGGCCGGTGCGGCGACCGGTCGTGGTCAGGCGCAACGTGCCCCACCGGTGCTCGCGCGGTCGCCACAGCCCGACCCGGCTGCCGCTGACCCGGTACATGCCCCGGTGCACCGACCAGGCCAGCCGGATGAACCACCGCGGCGGAAGCCACGGCGCCTTCGTCTCCTGACCGTCCGACATGACGACCTCCTCCACCGACCAACGCTGATGGCCCGGGTGGCTGCTTCACACTGTCGCGATTGCCACTGTGGACCGGAATCCCCAAGTCTTCCGGCGCGAGCGCGACTCGCGTCGAGGTGTCCATGATTCGACCGAGGATCGAACCGATCGGTGGAAGCCCGCGTCGGAACGGGCGGGTTACCGCTGCCAGGCGTCGATGGCGCGTACGCCGTCGCGGACGACCCGGTCCAGGATGGCGGGGTTGCCGCTGGTGCCCTCCCACCCCTGGTCGTCGAAGACCGTCACCGTGCTGTCGACGCGGGCCACCGCGATCTGGCTGGACGCGGTGTCGCCGGTGCGTTCGCCGTTCAGGCTCGTCTCGGGCCACGTCCGGGTCAGCAGCAACGCCTCGTCGCCGACCCCGGGCAGCGCCTTACTCTTGACGGTGACGCGGTTTCCGGACTGGTCGTACGAGGGGCACGCCTGCACGGCGGTGCGGAGCCGGCTCAGGTAACCCGGGGCGCCGTCGCCGTCGAAGGTGAAGATGGTCTGGTGGATCATTCCCTGCGGCACGTTGCTGGAGGGCTCGCCGGCCTTCTGGTAGGTGACCGTCATCGCGGCGCTCGCGGTGACCTGCCGGCCGCCGGTGCCGAACTCGTTGCCGCACAGCTTCGGCAACGCCTCCTCGACAGGCGTCGTCCGTCGCGGGGACTTCCGTAGTTCGGCGGGCAACTCGACGAAGGCCGAGGTCGGGATCGTCACCGGGGTGCTCGCGCTCGGCGATGGCGGATCTGTCGGGGGCACTGACGTCGACGCGGTGGCCGGTGCCGTGGTCGCCGGGGCAGAGCCGGGCGGATCCTCGGTGGCGGTGCAGGCAGCGGCGGCCAGCGTGACGGCGCCGAGCAGCGCCAGCGCGCGTCGTGTACGGGCCATCGGCAGTGGTGCGTGTCGGCTCATCATCACCCCTTGTCTGTCCCGATGCAGTTCCCTGGGCCGAGTCGACCGAAACGACCAGGCGACGTTTCGGGCATCGCCCGGACCACGGGAATTCGCGTGTCGTCGCGTCGGCCGGGCCGCTAGGCTGCCCGGCATGACCAGCGTGATCGCTCAGTGCACCGGACTGTCGTGTGACGTCCAGGTCGGTGCGGGGCGACGCCGGCGATCCGTCGCCCGCCCGCGCTGACCTGTTACCTGCGACCGGCGGATCGAGCCGCCGGTCGTTCACTGGTCGTCCTCGGTCCGCCCGTATCTCCCCCGTCAACGGCTCGCGTGGCAGCGCGGGTCCGAGCGAGATCGGCGTACTCATGGATCTTGAGAAGTTGTTGTCCGACCGGCTGGCACCGGCGTTCGCGGCGGTGGCCGGTGGCCCGGTCGATCCGCTCGTGCGGCGGTCTCCGCGTGCGGACTTCCAGTCCGACGCGGCGCTGGCGCTGGCCCGGCGGCTCGGCCGCCCGCCGCGCGACATCGCCGCGGCGGTGCTGGCGCGCGCGGTGCTCGACGACGTCGGGGTGTCGGCGGAAGTGTCCGGGCCGGGCTTTCTCAACCTGACGGTTGCCGACCGGGCCCTGGCCGACCTGGTCGCCGGGCTGGCCGGTGACGCCCGGCTCGGCGTGCCGTCGACGGGGACGCCGCAGACAGTGGTGGTCGACTACTCGGCGCCCAACGTGGCGAAGGAGATGCACGTCGGGCACCTCCGCTCCACGATCATCGGCGACGCGGCGGTGCGGCTGCTGGACTGGCTCGGGCACCGGGTGGTGCGGGTCAACCACCTGGGTGACTGGGGGACACCGTTCGGCATGCTGATCGAGCACCTGATCGACCTCGGCGAGGCCGAAGCCGCGCAGAACCTGTCGATGGGGGACCTGGACACCTTCTACCGGTCAGCCCGGGTGAAGTTCGACGCCGACGAGGCGTTCCAGGAACGGTCGCGGCTGCGGGTGGTCGCGTTGCAGCGTGGTGACGAGCGGACCCGCCGGTTGTGGCGGCTGCTGGTGACGCAGTCGGAGCGGTACTTCCTGACCGTGTACGACCTGCTCGACGTGACCTTGTCCGCTGCCGACTTCCGGGGCGAGAGCGCCTACAACGACCTGCTCGCGGGCGTCGTCGACGACCTGGACCGGCTGGGGCTGCTGCTGCCCAGCGGTGGGGCCGAGTGCGTCTTTCCGCAGGGGTTCATCGGCCGGGACGGCGAACCGCTGCCGCTGATCGTGCGCAAGAGCGATGGTGGGTACGGCTATCCGGCCACCGACCTGGCCGCGCTGCGGCAGCGCGTCGGCGAGCTGGGCGCCACCCGGCTGCTGTACGTCGTCGGCCTACCGCAGCGGCAGCACTTCGCGATGGTGTTCGCCGTCGCCGAGGCGGCCGGCTGGCTCTGCCCGCCGGCCCGGGCCGAGCACCTCGGCTTCGGGTCCATCCTCGGCGGCGACGGGCGGATGCTGCGCAGCCGGGCCGGTGAGTCGGTGAAGCTGGTCGGGCTGTTGGAGGAGGCGGTCGCCCGCGCCACCGAGCTGGCCCGGAGCAGGAACCCGGATCTGGACGCCGGGACCGCCGCCGAGATCGGCCGTGCGGTGGGCATCGGCGCCATCAAGTACGCCGACCTGTCCGTCGACCGGACCAAGGACTACGTCCTGGACTGGGAACGGATGTTGGCGATGGACGGCAACACCGCTCCCTACCTTCAGTACGCGTACGCCCGGATCCGGTCCGTGCTGCGGCGGGCCGGGACCGTCGTGCGGCCGGACGCGCCCATCGTGGTGGCGCAGCCGGCGGAGCGGGCGCTCGCGGTCGAGCTGCTCGGCTTCGCCGCTGTGGTCGGCGAGCTGGAGCGAAGTCTCGAGTTTCATCAGCTCGCCGGTTACCTGCACCGACTCGCGACGGCGTTCAACGCGTTCTATGAGCGCTGCCCGGTGTTGCGGGCCACGGATGAGCTGCGGGAGAGCCGGCTGCTGCTGGCCGAGTTGACCGCCCGGGTCCTGCGGCAGGGGCTGCACCTGCTGGGCATCCGCACGGTGGAGCGGATGTGACGCGCCGGCCTGCGGGCCCGGTCAGCGGGCCCGCTTCGTCGCCCGCTTCCGAGGCGGCGTCAACAGGTCGGCGATCTGCGCGATCGCGGAGGGCACCAGGCGGTAGTACGCCCAGACCCCGCGCTTGTCGCGTTCGAGGAGGCCGGCCTCGGTGAGGATCCGGAGGTGATGACTCACCGTCGGCTGGGAGAGATTCAGCGCCGCGGTGAGGTCACTCACTGAGGCCTCACCTTCCGGCGCGGACTGGATCAGGCTGAGCAACCGGAGTCGCGCCGGATCGGCGAAGGCCTTCAGCACCCCCGCTAGCCGCTCGGCATCGGCCCGCTTGATGGGATCGCCGGTGAGCGGCGAGATCGCAGGCATGGCAGTTTTCGCAGTTCCCACGCCTGCAATAGTGACACCAACACCATCAATAAACCGGCAGATCCGGCACCAGCCCTCCGATGGCGTCCGGATGGCGCGACGGAACCACCGAACGTGAGTCGAACGGCGACGTCCGTGGCGGCACACGGGCCGTGTGGAGCTTCGGGAAGCTCCACACGGCCCTGGGCGTCAGCGGCGGGGTTTGGGTGCGATGCGGGGCAGGACGTACGGCGGCCCCGCGAAGATCAGATCGGACTTCAACTCCTGGTACGCCCGCTTGGGCTGGTAGTTCTCGTCGTAGATGGTGGCCAGGCCCTCCGGTGGGTCGTTGAACGTGCCCGGCACCCACGAATGGTTGTCACTGAAACCCCAGACCGTGTACGACAGGCAGCTTCGGACGGCGAGGCACGCCTTCATCAGCACGCTGAAGTTGGCGGCCGACGCCTGTAGCCGGGGGTTGATCTCCTCGGAGTTGCCCGCCTGGACGCCCTCCGTCAGCTGGCTGCGGACGTCGACCTCGGTGAACGCGGTCGCGACGCCGAGCCCGCTGAACTTCTTCAGCGCGGCGGTCACCTGGAGGGTGTCGAAGTTGCCGTACTGGGTGCCCAGGTGGCCCTGGGCGCCGACTCCGTCGATCGGGACGCCCTGAGCGCGCAGGCTCTTGGTCAGGTCGTAGACGAACTGGGTCTTGTCGTCGGCCGGGTTGCCCGAGCCGAACGCCTCGATGTTGTAGTCGTTGTAGAACAGCAGGGCCTTGGGGTCGGCCGCGCGCGCCCAGCGGAACGCGTCGGCGATGTAGCCGGGCCCGAGGTTCTGCGCCCAGAAGCCCTTGTAGTGCAGGGTCGACGGGGTGTCCCACGGGTCGCTGACCGCCTCGTTGACCACGTCCCACTGCCAGATCTTGCCCTTGTAGCGGTTCACCACAGTGGTGATGTGCTTGCGCAGCAGCTCGCGTAACTCCTGCTTGCTGATGGAGCCGTCGGCGACGCCGCTGGTCAACCAGGCGGGCAGCTGGTTGTGCCAGACCAGCACGTGACCGCGCACGCTCTGCCGGTTGCGCTTGGCGAAGTCGACGAACTGGTCGGCCGGCCCCCAGTTGTAGGTGCCGCGGGTCGGCTCCAGGCTCTCCCACTTCATCACGTTCTCGGCGGTGACCGAGGTGAACTCGGAGGAGGCCAGTCTGCGGTACTGCGGGTCGCCGGCGTCGTTGAGTGCATCCATGCTCACCGCGGTGCCGACGTGCAGACCGTGGCGCAGGCCGAGGGTGCCGAGGCTCTGCGTCGTGGGGTCGTACGGTCGACTCGCGGTCGCCGGCACCGTGTTCAGCGTGGCGATGGTCGCGACGGCGACCAGGCCGACGCTCGACCACTGTCTCAACTTCATGTGCCTGCCCTTCCAGATGATCAATAGATAGATGTCGATCTAGGAGGTGAGGGTCCGGTCCTGCTCGGGTGGAGACGCGAGATGGCTGGGTGACGCCGGTGGTTCCGGCCGAAACCGGAAACTTGCTCGAAACGTTAAGCCGATCTATGTCTGGGCGTCAACGCTGAAAACTTCCGGAAATTCATCACATGACCTGCCCGGCAGTGAGTGGTCGGCCGGCGAAACTTTCGGCGACCGGAGGCCGGAGGTCGGCGACCGGTTCGGGTGGTGAGGTCGTTCGCGGCGCACGCCACCAGACACCGTCGAACCGGTGGCCGACGATGTCTGGTGGCGCTACCGAAGAGTGATCAGCGCAGACCGGCGAAGAGGTCGTCCTCGGGGGTCGGCGCGCCCGTGCGGTCCCGCACCCGCAGGAAGGTCTCCACGCCCATCAGCTCGGTGAACCGCTCCTGGCCCAGTTGCAGGAAGAAGATGTTCTCGGTCTGACTGGCGTGCGTGGCCAGCGCGGCGAACTTCTGCGCGCCGTACTTGCTGGTGTCGACCCAGGTGGTGATCTCGTCGTCGGGCAGACCGAGCTGCGGCCCCGGCTCCGACTCCGCGTCCGGCTCGGCCCACTCGACGCCGAGCTCCTTCATGATCCGACCGAACTCCGCGAACGCCGTACGCGGCACAGTGGTCCAGTAGACCTTCGCCGGGACGTCCGTCTGCTCGACAGCGGCCATGGTGATCCGATGCGCCTGGATGTGGTCCGGGTGGCCGTAGAAACCGTTCTCGTCGTACGTGACGATCACGTCCGGCCGATACTGCCGAATCAGCTCCGCGAGCCGGGCCGCCGCCTCCGCCACCGGCGTGATCCAGAACGCGCCGGGCTGGTCGTTCGTCGGCCAACCCATCATCCCCGAGTCGGCGTAGCCGAGGGTTTCCAGATGGGTGACGTTCAACGTCGCGCAGCTGGCCTCCAGCTCGGCCTGGCGCATCGCCACCACGGCGGCCGGGTCGTGCCCCTCCTCGCCCGGCTTGACCCCACCCGGGCCGTCTCCACATCGCCCGTCGGTGCAGGTCACGAGCACCGTCGTGACCCCTTCGGCGGCATAGCGGGCAAGGACGCCGCCGGTGCTCGTCGCCTCGTCGTCGGGGTGGGCGTGCACCGCCATCAGGGTCAGAGGTCGCTCAGCCATGCCATCACCCTACGGTCATCCGGCTACAGCCCCACGACCTCGACCGCGAACATCCCCGGGAGCGGGGCATCGTACCCAGTCCGGCATCCGTCGAGCGGTCCTTGTGTGAACGGCGCTCAGGCTCCGGGCAGGTAGCTAGATTCGGGCGTGATCGGCACATCCGAGCAGGTCCGGAAGCGGGAGAAGTCAATGGCAAAGGCCGCTGGCGGGTTCACCGACCTGCGACAGATCGACGCCGGAGTCCTGAACGTCGGATACGTGGACGCCGGTCCGCCCGACGGGGACGCGGTGATCCTCCTGCACGGCTGGCCCTACGACATCCACAGCTTCGCCGACGTCGTACCGCTGCTCACCGCGGCCGGCAAGCGGGTCGTCGTCCCCTACCTGCGGGGCTACGGCACGACCCGGTTCCTCTCCGACGACACGATGCGAAACGGCGAACCGGCGGCCATGGGGCTCGACCTCATCGCCCTGATGGACGCCCTGAACATCGACACCGCGAAGCTCGCCGGGTTCGACTGGGGCGCGCGGACCGCCGACGTCGTCGCCGCGCTGTGGCCCGAACGCTGCCGGGGGCTGGTCTCGGTCAGCGGCTACCTGATCGCCAGCCAGGAGTCCGGTAAGGCGCCGCTGCCGCCGAAGGCGGAGTTGGCGTGGTGGTACCAGTACTACTTCGCCACCGAGCGAGGGCGGGAGGGTTACGACAAGAACAGGCGCGCCTTCAACAAGCTGATCTGGCACACCGCGTCCCCCCAGTGGACGTTCGACGACGCGACGTACGACCGCAGCGCGGCGTCGTTCGACAACCCCGACCACGTCGACATCGTGATCCACAACTATCGGTGGCGGATGGCCCTCGCCGACGGCGAGGCACAGTACGACGACATCGAGAAGCGCCTGGCCACGCAACCGAAGATCACCGTGCCCAGTATTTCCATGGAGGGCGACGCCAACGGCGCGCCCCACGTCGAGCCCACCGTCTACGCCAAGCAGTTCACCGGCCAGTACGAGCACCGGACCGTCGGCGGCGGTGTCGGGCACAACCTGCCGCAGGAGGCGCCGCAGGCATTCGCTGACGCCGTGCTGGAGGTCTGAGCCGCTAGCGCGTCGGACGTTCCACCCGGATCGGGTCGCCGCGAACCAGCCTGTCGTGGACGCGCCACCGGGCGGTGGTGACGGCACGCCGCGCCGCCTCGTCGCCCTGCTCGATGCAGTGGCGCAGCAGGTCCAGGGCGATCCGACGGTTGAGGCTGAACTGCCGCTCCTCGTCCACGACGACCACCAGGCCCGAGGGGCGGTGCGTCGCGCGTACCGCCGTGCTGGCCTTGTTCCGGTGCTGACCCCCCGGCCCACCGGTGCGGCAGGCGACGATGTCGACGTCCGCCTCGCGAAACGTCGTGGGCCGAGCGTCGCGTTCGGGCGGCTGGGCGGTGACGTACCAGTTCTTCCGGCCGACGCCTGACCGGTACGGGCTCGGGGCCTGCCAGCACAGCGTCCCGGTCCACGAATCAGCGAACGCCTCGGCGTCCACGCCGGAGATCCCGATCAACACCGACCGGTGGGTGCCGGCGCGGTCACCGGGCACCGCCTCGACCTGCTGGATCGTCAGACCTCGGCGGACGCCCTCGTCGCGCAGCCGGTGCAGCAGTTGACTCAGTGCCCAGGCGCACTCCTGCGGCCCACGTCCGGCCGACAACAGCAGGAACGCGGTCATGAGTGGCCTCGCCGGCCGCGGTGGCCCCGCCGCTCCGGGCGTGCGGCGGACCCGAGGTCGGGCGTCTTGTAGGTGACCACTGGCGTCGTGCTGACCACCGGGGTGGCCAGCCGGTGTTCGACCAGGTCGGCGATCACCTGCTCGATGCGCTTGTACGCCGTGGGCGCCTCCTCGAAGAGCAGTTGCCGGTCACCGCACACCACCAGCGAACCCACCGGGGTACGGCGTAGCTCCTCGACCGTGTGCTTGGCCCTGCCCCGCCGCAGGGCGTCGGCGCGCGACATCTTGCGGCCGGCGCCGTGGGCCACCGAATGGTTGGCCTCCGGCCCGGCGTGCGCGGCCACCAGATAGGACGCCGTTCCCCGGGTGCCGGCGATCAGGACGTCGCGACCGTCACCCGGCGCCGCGCCCTTGCGGTGCAGGTAGACCCCGTCCCGGACCTCGACCAGGTTGTGGCACTCATCGACGATCGGCGCGGTGGGTTCGGCCCCCAACGCGTGCGCCACCCGGGCGGCCAGCACCCGGCGGTTGAGGGAACCCCAGCGCACGGCGTCGTCGTGCCTGCCCAGGTAGGCGGCGGGGTCGGGGGCCGCCCCGGCGCCGTGGACCTCGGTGTGCGCCCGAAGGATCCGCTCGCCCAGACCACGGGAACCGCTGTGCACGATCAGCACGAGATCGCCGGCGTCGAGCCCGAGCCGGCCCGCGTGCCGCACGTCGAGGACGGTGTCGACGCGGGCCAACTCCACGAAGTGGTTGCCCCGACCCACCGTCCCGAGGCCGTCGAAATGGCCGGCTGGAACGTCACAGTCGACGGCGGCCCAGGCGGGGTCGTCGGCGTCGCGTACCGGGTCGAGCGCCTGGTCGAGGTCGGGGAACCGGGCGGCGAGCCGTTCCGGTACGGCCCGCTTGAGCTTGATCGGAAACACGGCGATGCCGCAGCCGATGTCGGAGCCCACCAGGAACGGGTACAGCACTGTCGACGCCATGGCCGCGCCGATGGGCGCACCCTTGCCGGGGTGCAGGTCCGGCATCGCGGCGACGTGCCGCATGCCGTCCAGGGCGGCGACCTGCTGGCACTGTGCGAGCGCATCGGACTCGATCCAACTCGCGGGAGAGGCGAACACCGTGACGGTGGCCGGGGCGGACGGGGGCAGGGGCTCCCGAGGGAGGTGGTGCTGGGACAAGGAGGCTCATCTCTGGCTGCCAACGTGAAAAGCGGACGGCGTCACGGCCCCCGGGAGGCATCACCGGTGGCGCGGAGCAGGGGTGGAGTCCGTCAGTACGTCATGGACGTCACTCTGGTCGAGGCGCGCCAGGCACGACAACTGATTTTTCTTCACGACGTACGCTGCCGCGATGAGCGCACCGCGTCGCATCCTGGTCTACGGGGTGTACGGCTCCGGCAAGTCCACCCTCGCGGCGCGATTGGCCGAACACCTCGGACTGCCCTGGTATCCGGTCGACGACCAGCTCTGGCAACCGGGCTGGGTCGAGGTGCCGGTCGCCCAGCAACGCAGCCGGATCGAGGAGATCTGCCGACGGGACCGCTGGATCATCGACGGGGCGTACCACGGTTGGCGGGACGTCCCGATGGCCCGCGCCGATCTGGTCGTCGGCCTTGACTATCCACGGTGGCTGTCGTTCGGGCGGTTGCTCCGCCGCACCGTCCGCCGGGTGGTAACCGGCGAGGTGATCTGCAACGGCAACCGCGAGTCGCTGAGCAGTGTGCTGTCCTCGGACTCGATCCTGGTGTGGCACGTCACCGCGTTCGGCCGGGCCCGACGGCGGATGCGGGCCTGGCAGGCCGACCCGTCCGCGCCGCCCGTGGTGTTGCTGCGCTCGCCGGCGGAGCTGGAGGTCTGGCTGGCCGGGCTGCCCCGCCGGTGAGCGGTGCGATCGACGGCGGTGTCAGGCCGGCCTGAGCGCGCGGCCGAGGACGCAGGGGGAGGAGGGGCTGTTGCTGGTGGCCGGGAAACGGAACCTGCGCAGCTGCTGCACCTCGAAGCCGGCCGCGCCGATGGCGGCGACGGTGTCGCGGTTGGTGTGGCAGCCGGCGAACAGCTTCGGCCACAGCGTGGCGTCGAGGAGTCGTTGGGCGCGGTACAGACCACCGGCACCCTCGGCGGCCACGTGCTCGAAGAACCGCACCTCGCCTCCGGGGCGCAGCACCCGGCTGATCTCGGCCAACGCGCTCGCCTGATCGAGCACCGTGCACAACACCAACGCGACCACCGCCGCGTCGAACTCGCCGTCCCCTGCGGGCAGCGCCTCGGCCAGACCGTCGACGACGGTCACCGGGACCGGCGCGGTCGACGCGGCGCGCTCGGCGGCGGCACGCAGACGTCGCTCCGGTTCGACCGCGTAGACCTGGGTCACCCCCGGCGGGTAGTGGGCGAACATCAGCCCGTTGCCCGCACCGATCTCGATCACCCGGCCGGACAGGCCGGCGACCAGCTCCCGCCGGAACGCCGCGGTGCCGGCGCGCTCCATGGCGACGCTGAGTCGCTCGTAGACCCGGGCGAACACCGGGTGGGACACCGTGGCCACGTCGACCTCCTGATCTCCGTCGAACGCTTCTCCGGCGATTGTCCTGCATCCGCGCACGCTTTCCGTCTTACTGGTTGGCAGCACGATCCGACCCAGTGCAGACAGGACGTGGTACGACAATGAAGATCGTCGTCATCGGGGGCAGCGGCCTCATCGGTTCCAAGCTCGTGGAGCGCCTCGGCGCCCAGGGCCACGAGGTGGTGCCGGCATCGCCGAAGACGGGCGTCAACACCCTGACCGGCGAAGGGGTGGCCGACGCGCTCACCGGCGCCGAGGTCGTCGTCGACGTGTCGAACTCGCCGTCGTTCGAGAACACCGCCGTACTGGAATTCTTCGAGACCTCGACCCGGACGCTCCTCGCCGCCGCGTCCGACGCCGGGGTGAACCACTACGTGGCGCTCTCCATCGTGGGGTGCGACCGGATCCCGGACAGCGGGTACATGCGCGCGAAGGTCGCCCAGGAGAAGCTCATCGTCGCGTCCGGCCTCCCGTACTCGGTGGTGCACGCCACCCAGTTCTTCGAGTTCCTCAAGGGCATCATCGACACCGCCACGGACGGCGACACCGTGCACCTCGCGCCGGTGCTCATTCAGCCGATGGCCGCTGACGACGTCGCTGCCGCGGTCGCCGAGGTCGCGCTCGGCGCGCCGACGAACTCCGTGGTCGAGGTCGCCGGCCCGGAGCAGTTCCGCCTCGACGAACTGGGCCGAACCCTCCTCGCCGACCAGCAGGACCGTCGTTCGGTGGTGGCCGACCCCGACGCCAGGTACTTCGGCGCCAAGCTGGGCGAACGCTCACTCGTCCCGGCCGACGGCGCCCGCCTCGCCGGCACCGCTCTGGACGACTGGCGTACGCGGGCGGGCCGGGGAAACTGAGCCGGCCCGCTACCTCGACGGCCCGGGCGGGTCGCCCCGCCGATCGAGGCGCCGCACCAACTCCTGTACCGCCTCGATGAACGGCTCGTCGGACTCGCCCGGCCAGTGCCCGTGGATGGGTGGGGCGACGCTGTCTCCGGGGGGCGCCACCACGTCGACGGGATCACGCTGTCGGCGATCCACACTGGTAGCCGGGTCGTCGGTGGTGGCCGCCGCGGGTGAGGTACGCGGGGAGAAGATCCAGCCGCCGATCGGGTCGGTGTCGCGCCACAGGTTCACCCACCGCCAACCCACCCGGCGGCCGATCTCGTGCAGTGCCGCGTCGTCGACGTAGGCGGGAAAGAGCCGCGCGTAGAGGCGGCGCAGCGGTGATCCGTGGGTGAGCAGGGCGACCCGGTCGCCGATCTGCGGCGGCAGTTGGAGCACCGTGGCGGCGAGCAGGACCGAGCCGTGGCTGTGCCCGGTGAGCAGCACCGCGTCGCCGCGTTCGACGAGGTAGGTGATCCGGCGGGCCAGTTCCGGCACGGCCCGCTCCGAGTAGCAGGGCGGTGAGAACGGGTGGGCGGCCCGGGGCCAGAAGGTGCCGAGGTCCCAGAGCACACCGATGTACCTGCGGTACGGCTCGGTCCGGTACGCGAAGATGCCCCCGATGATCAGGCCGAGGATGATGGCCGCGATCGTCCAGCTACCAACCGCGATGCCGAACGTGACCGCGTCGGCCGGCAGCCCCAGGGTCTGTTCGATGAGGTCGCCCGGGAACTGCCCCAACAGGCCGACGGTGGTGGTGGCAGTGGCGAGCCCGGCGAGACAGCCGTAGAGCACGGCCAGCGGCAGCAGCTTCTCGGTGAAACGAGCCCGGGCTATCGCGTCTCGGACCTGCCGTAGTCGGCGTCCTGCCTCGGGCGGCGGGTCCGGGAAGTCGCGTGCGACTATCGCCGCCCCGGCCCGGCGTCGACCCCGGCGGGAGATCAGGACGACGAGGCCAGTGGCGATCACCGTGACCAGCAGGGCGCGGAAGAAGCCGAAGATGGCCCAGGTGTAGGCCCGGGGCGGACCGGAGGCGATGCCCGCGCCGGTCGACACGTCGCGGTCCAGGTAGTCCGCCACCCGGTAGACCAGTTCGGCGGAGTACGCCACCGCCATGCTGATCCCGGTGGCCGCGACCACGAGAGCGCCCAGCCCGAACAGCGGGGTGGCGCCGTGCTCCCGGCGCCGGTGCCAGAGCAGCACCACGCCCAGGGCGACCAACAGCGTCGTCTGGGACACGAACAGACCGGCCAGGGTCGGGTCGTAGCCGGGGAGCGCCTGCTCCTCCGGCCAGGGTTGCGGACTGGTCAGCACATGCGTCACGACGGCGACGGTCAGGAGGATGGCAGCGGTCCGGAGGGTACGGGTGACCCGGTCGAGCCGCTTGTCGCCGGGGGCCCTGTCCATCAGCGGCGGTGTGCAGAGCAGCGCCACGCAGCCGGTCAGGATCACCCCCATGATCGCCGTCAGCGCGATAGTGGCCGCCGAAGCGTCACTCGCGGCGCGGGCCAGGAGCAGGGCGAGGTCCAGCGTCGCGAAGGCCGCCGTGACATGGATGGCCCGCAACCGGCCCACCAACGGCTCGGCGTCCCACTGGCCCACGGTGCCGAGCCGAGGAGCGGAGGTGCCCTGATCGGGTTCGCGAAACGCCTCGAACGTCCGGCCCGGCCGGCAACTGACCCGCCAGATCAGGCCGATCGCGGCGGCCGGGACGAGCGCGAGCACCGCCAGCCGCAGTCCGACCGGCCGTCCACCCAACCAGGACAACCAACTGCGTCCGGCCAGACAGTCGGGGGAGGCCAGGCACTTCCAGCCGACGAGATCCAGGGCGACGCCGACGATGGCGAGCACGTACAGCACGGTGAGCGTGAGCGCCAGCACCCGGCAGAGGGACTTGACCACCGCCTCGGAACGGGGGTTCGCCGGGCGCATCCAGATCGCGACGTTGACCAGCATGAAGGGGAGCAGGAAGACCACCGCCAGGGTGCGGGCCACGGTCCCGGAGGGCAGGTCACCCCAGCGGTACGCCTCAAGCGTCACCCCGTGCTCGCCGGTGCTCTCCGAGTACCGGGGGCGCGGCCGGTAGAACCCGCCACTGCGGTCACCGGCGACCTGCGCGGTCTGTTGCAGGTCCAGCACCTGCGCGGCGCTCGCGCCGGAGACTCCGTGCACCCGTAGCTCCACGACGTCGCCGGAGTCGTCCGTCCCACTCAACCGCGTTGATCCATCCGACGTCCCCCCGAGGCGTCTCGCAGCCCTTGTCCGTGATCCGACGCCGATGCCACGCGTCGGGTCGCCGGTGACGGCAGAGCCGGGTCTACCCGATCCGGACGCCCCCAATCTCCGCCGGCGGGGTGCTACCGCCCCGGCAGGGCCCGACCGGCGGTCACCGTCGGTTCGGGTACGGCGCTCCGGGCGGTGTTCGCCAACTCGGTGCGGTAGGCGCGCGGCGAGAGGCCGGTGGTGCGCTTGAAGGCCACGCTCAGCGCGCTCTCCGAGCCGTACCCGACGGCCTGGGCGATGGTGGCGACGGTGTCGGAGCTGCGCCGGATGCGGTCGGCGGCGAGCTCTATCCGCCACCCGGTCAGGTACTCCAGCGGGCCCACCCCGACGATCTTCTTGAAGCGGGCCGCCAACGTCGACCGGGAGACGGTCGCCGCCCGGGCGACCTCGTCCACCGTCCACTGGTGTGCGGGTCGCTCGTGCATCGCGCGCAGCGCGGGAGCGACCACCGGGTCGGTGAGACCGGCCAGCCACCCGGAGCCGGGCCGCTCGTCACGGGCCAGGTGCAGCCGAAGGATCCGGATCAGCAGGACGAGCGCCAGATGCTCGGCGACGAGGTGGGAGCCGAGTCGCGTCGATCGCAGTTCCGCGTCGATCTCGCCGAGGGCCCACTGGACGGTCCCGGCCTCCGGGGTGTCGGCGGGCACGTGGATGACCGGCGGAAGGTTGTCCAGCAGAAGGCCGCGTGCCCGCCCGCCAAGGGTGAAAGCGCCGCCGATGAGGAACACGTCGTCACCGTCGCCGACGTGCGCCACCCCGTTGGTGGCGGCGGCGAAGATGGGGTACGCGGGCTGGACCGGCACCTCGGGATCGCTGAAGAGGGTGTAGGCCGCCGGTCGGGTCAGCAGGAAGCAGTCGCCCGCACCGAGGTCGATCGGCTCGGCGTGGCCGTCGACCCGCAGCCAACATCGGCCCCGCCGGACGGCGTTGAACTTGACCCCGGCCGGGGGGTCGAAACCGACTGCCCAGCGTCCGCCTCCGACCAGACCGGCGGAGACGTGGCTCGTCGCGCCGAGCAGGGCCAGGACATCCTCCAGCGGATCCATCCCCACCTCTTCTGGACGCTCACGAAAGTATGACGGACTCCAGACTATAGGCAGTCCGATCCGAGCGTTCGTAGCCTGGGTGTCATGACAGCGAATCCACGCCTCACCACCCCGTTCAACGCCCGCACCACGGCCGCCGAGGTCCTCCATGGTGTTGACCTCACCGGACGCCGGATGATCGTCACCGGGGGCGCGTCCGGCATCGGTGTGGAGACGGTGCGCGCGTTGGCCGGGGCCGGCGCCGAGGTCACCATCGCGACCCGGAATCCTCGGGCGGCCGACCGGCTAGCCGAGGAGTTCGCCACCGACGCCACGGTGGGCACGGTCCGGTCGTCCGCCCTCGACCTTTCCGACCTGGCGTCGGTCGACGCCTTCGTCGCGGCCTGGCAGGGCCCGCTCGACGTGCTGGTGGCCAACGCCGGAATCATGGCGATCCCGACCCGCCAGCTGACCGCCGTGGGCTGGGAACTCCAGCTCGCGACGAACCACCTCGGCCACTTCGCGCTGGCCCTGGGGCTGCACGACAGTCTGCGGGCCGCCGAGGCGGCACGGGTCGTGATGGTCAGCTCCGGTGCACACCTTGCCGCGCCGTTCGACTTCGACGACCCGCAGTTCGAGCGGCGCCTGTACGACCCGTGGTCGGCCTACGGTCAGTCGAAGACCGCGGAGGTCCTGCTCGCGGTGGGAATCACCCGCCAGTGGGCGGCCGACGGGATCACCGCGAACGCCCTCAACCCCGGGTACATCTTCACCAACCTCCAGCGCCACATCGACGACGACACGATGCGGGCGATGGGCGCGATGGACGAGGCGGGCAACCTCATCGAGGCGGAGTACTACAAGAAGCCCGACCAGGGCGCGTCGACAACAGCGCTGCTCGCCGGCTCACCCCTGCTCGACGGGGTCGGCGGTCGGTACTTCGACGACAACCAGGAGGCCGAGGTCATTCCGGGTGGTCCCGACGCCACCGGCGGAGTCGCCGCCCACGCGCTGGACCCGGCCGCGGCCGACCGGCTCTGGGCGTACGCCGAGAAGACGCTCGCCTCACGCTGAGGACGGCCGGGCCGTGCCGGGCGAGGATTGAGCCGGTCGTGGCGGGGTAGGTGCCGCCATGGTCGCTGCCGGTCGGCGCGGAGCGGACGTGGGCCCTTCGACCGTCGTCCGGCTCCTGGACCGCGTGGTGGCCGCCCTACGCGAGCGGGTCAACCGGGTACGCACCATCGGCGGCCTCGCCGTGCAGGCCGGCTTGGCCGCCGGGCTGTCCTGGTTCGTGGCGCACTCGCTGCTGCAGGTGTCGCAGCCGGTCTTCGCGCCGATCTCCGCCGTCTCGACGCTCGCCGCGTCGGTCGGCCAGCGGTTGCGTCGCACCGTCGAGCTGATCATCGGGGTCACCGTCGGCGTGCTGATCGGCGACCTGCTCCTTGTGGTGATCGGCACCGGTTGGTGGCAGCTCGCCCTGATCGTTCTGCTGGCGATCGTCGTCGCGCTCTTCCTCGCGGGTAGCGCGGCGGTGGTGATCCAGGCGGGGGCGACGGCGGTGCTCATCGCCACGCTCAGCCCGACCGTCCGGGATCTGGAGATCCCCCGGTTCGTGGACGCGCTCGTCGGGGGAGGGGTGGCGCTGCTGGTCACCGCCGTGTTGCTGCCGCTGAACCCGCTGCGGGTGCTCAACCGGGCCGCGCGGCCGGCGTTGGACCTCCTCGCGGCCCAGCTCGACGCCACGGCCGAGGCGCTGACCGAGCGGGATGCCGCTCGGGCCCGTACCGCCCGGGGTGAGCTGCGGCAGAGCGCGGGCCGGTTGAAGGCGTTCGTCGAGGCGACCCAGGGCGCCCGGGAGGCGAGCACCCTGTCGCCGGTGTACTGGCATCAACGGCGCGGGCCGGTGGGCCGCTACGCGCAGGCCGCGGAGCCGATCGACCGGGCGATGCGCAACAGCGGCACCCTGATCCGACGATCGGTGACGCTCATCGAGGACGGCGAACCGGTACCGGAGTCGTTGCCGACGGCGGTGGCGGATCTCGCCGAGGCGGTCCGCCTGCTGAAGCGGCAGTTCGCCGCCGGCGCCGAGCCGAACCGGGCTCGCGAGCAGGCGCTGCGGGCGGTCCGGACTGCCGGGCACGCCTATCGGGACGGTGTGGGCTTCTCCGGCGCGGTGGTGGTGGCGCAGGTCCGGACGACCGTCAGTGACCTCCTGGTCGCCTCCGGGTTGAGCCAGGAGGACGCGAATCACCTGGTCCGGAGGCTTTTCGGCGACCTCTGAGACTTGACTGATCCCCGGCGGTGCCAGTTCGTGGCATCTTGCTGAGCCATGACTGTTGCGCCTTGAGCCAAAATGGTGCCATGATGGTGCCATGGAGCTGAGGTCATACGTCGAGAACCTGCGTAACGAGTTCGCCCTTGCCGCCGAGGGCGTGGACCCGGAGGCCCGGGCGTTGGCCGAACGACTCTTCGCGCAGTTGGAAGCGGCCACCCGTCTCACGCTGCTCGAAGCGCTGTCCGACGCGGCCGACGAGATCACCCGCGATCTCGCACCGGGCTCGGTGCACGTTCGGCTGCGCGGGCGCGAGCCCGACTTCGTGGTGGCACCCGCCAACCTGCCGGTCGAAACGGCGAGCGAGGCGAGCGGCCCGCCGCCGCTGTCGGTGCCGGTGTCCGCACCCGAGGGTGACGAGGGCGGCACCTCACGGATCAACCTGCGGCTGCCCGACCACCTGAAGGCCAGCGTCGAGGAGGCCGCCGGGCGCGCCGGGCTCTCCGTCAACGCCTGGTTGGTGCGCGCCGTCGCCGGTGCCGTCGGTGGGGGCGAGGCGGAGCGTCGTCCGCCCCGCCGTCCGGAGCCGCGCTTCGGCCAGCATTTCACCGGTTGGGCCCGCTAACCCCCTCGTACCCCACCTCATCACGCCGCTGACCAGCGGCGACCTTCGCCGACCACCTTTCGGGAGACCACCATGCCTGTTTTCGACACGCCAGAAGCGATTTCCGCCCGGATCGAGATCCCGGTCGGGGACGTCTGGATCGCGGCCAGCGACCGCACCGACACGGTGGTGACCGTGCGGCCCCGCGACCCGTCGAGCAAGGCCGACCTGAGTGCCGCGGAGCAGACCACGGTCGAGTACGCCGCCGGGCAGCTGGTGGTCAGGGTGCCGAAGAGTTGGCGCCGCTACGGGTTCGGTGCCGGACCGTCGGTCGACGTCCTGATCGAGCTGCCGACCGGATCGGGCGTACAGGCCGAGTCGTCGTGGGCGGCGTTCCGCTGCGAGGGCCGGCTCGGCGAGTGCCGCATCAAGACCGGTGGCAACATCAGGCTCGACGAGACCGGGCCGCTGGACATCGACTCCAGCCACGGCGAGGTCGCGGCCGAGCGCGTCCTCGGCTCCGCCCGGGTGAAGGTGTCGTCCGGCAAGGTGCGTCTCGGAGTCGTCGACGGCAGCGCCGAGATCAAGAACTCCTCCGGTGACTGCTGGATCGGTAACGGTGGCGGCGCCGTCCGGATCAACACGGCCTACGGCGACGTCACGGTGGACACCGCACTGGCCTCGGTGACGGCCCGTACCGCTTACGGCAACCTCCGGCTGGGCGAGGTCGTCCGGGGAGTTGTCGAGTTGCAGACCTCCTACGGCGCCATCGAGGTCGGCATCCGTCGCGGGACGGCCGCCTGGCTGGACGTCAGTTCCAAGCACGGCCGTGTGCACAACGCGCTGGAGTCGACCGACAGCCCGGCGCAGACCGACGAGACGGTCGAGGTCCGGGCGAACACCTCCTTCGGCGACATCATGATCCGCCGCGCCTGACCCACCGCCCCGCCGACCACAGATGAGGAGACCATGACCAGTTCCATGAACCCCGCGATTGTCGCCACCGACCTGCGCAAGTCCTACGGCGACAAGGTCGTGCTGGACGGCATCGACTTGATGATCACCGAGGGCACCATCTTCGCGTTGCTCGGTCCGAACGGCGCCGGCAAGACCACCACCGTGCAGATCCTCTCCACCCTCATCGACGCCGACGGCGGTAACGCCCGTGTCTTCGGGCACGACCTGACCCGGGAACCCGACGCGGTACGCGCGCTGATCGGCGTCACCGGCCAGTTCTCCGCCGTCGACAACCTGCTCACCGGTCGGGAGAACCTGACCCTGATGGCCGACCTGTGCCACCTGGACCGGGCCGTCGGTCGGCGGCGAATCGACGACCTCCTCGACCAGTTCGACCTGACCGAGGCGGCCGGCAAGCCGGCGTCCACGTACTCCGGCGGTATGCGCCGCCGGCTCGACCTCGCGATGACCCTGGTCGGCGAGCCCCGCGTCATCTTCCTCGACGAGCCGACCACCGGCCTCGACCCGCGCAGCCGCCGGGCCATGTGGCACATCATCCGCGCACTCGCCGCCGAGGGCGTGACCATCCTGCTCACCACGCAGTACCTGGAGGAGGCCGACCAGCTCGCCGACCGGGTGGCGTTCCTCGACCACGGACGGCTGATCGCCGAGGGCACGCCGCGCGAGCTCAAGCGGCTCATCCCGGGCGGCCACGTCGTGTTGCAGTTCGCCGACCAGGAGGGGCTCGACTCGGCGGCCCGGACGTTCGAGGCCGCCACCCGCGACGACGCGGCGCTCACCCTCCAGGTGCCGAGTGATGGAGGGGTCGGGTCGCTGCGATCCCTGCTCGACCAGCTCGACCACGCCTCGATCAGCGTGGCGGGGCTCTCCGTGCACACCCCCGACCTCGACGACGTCTTCCTCACCCTCACCGGGCAGCCTGACACCCGGGCCAGCCGATCCGACAACGAAAGGGCTCCCGCGCGATGAGCACCCTCTCCCTCGCCGTCCGCGACTCGAGCACCATGCTGCGGCGAAACCTGCTGCACATGCGGCGGTACCCGTCGATGACGTTCCTGCTCATCGGCATCCCGATCATCATCCTGCTGCTCTTCGTCTACGTCTTCGGCGGCACGCTCGGCGCCGGTCTCGGCCCGTCCGGCGGCCGCTCCCAGTACGCCAACTACGTCACCCCCGGCATCCTGCTCATCACAGTGGTCAGCGCCGCGCAGGGCACCGCCATCTCGGTCGCGATGGACATGACCGAGGGGATCATCGCCCGGTTCCGCACGATGTCGATCTTCCGACCGTCGGTCCTGACGGGTCACGTACTGGGCAGCCTGGTGCAGACCATGCTCAGCCTCGCGGCCGTCACCGTCGTGGCGCTGCTGGTCGGGTTCCGGCCCAACGCGAACGCGGTCGAGTGGCTCGCGGCGGTCGGCGTACTCGCCATGATCACCTTCGCGCTGACCTGGCTGTCCGTCGCCCTCGGCCTGGTCAGTGACAGTGTCGAGACGGCGAGCAACCTGCCCATGCCGCTGATCCTCCTACCGTTCCTCGGCAGCGGGTTCGTCCCCACCGACTCCATGCCGACCGCCGTGCGGCTGTTCGCGGACTACCAGCCCTTCACGCCCGTCATGGAGACCCTTCGCGGCCTGCTCCTGGGCACCGGGATCGGCGCCAACGGGATCATCGCGGTCATCTGGTGCGCCGTCATCACAGTGGGTGGCTTCCTGTGGGCCAAGGCCCTGTACAACCGCAACAGGACGGCCTGATCCGACCGGCGCGTCCCGGTACCACCGCAGCGGAGAGCCGGCGGCTCGGCCCACAGGGGTCCGGCCGCCGGCTCGTGGCGTCGCGCTACCGGCGGCGCGAGTGTGAGGTCCGGCGGCGGGGCAGCGGGGCAGCGGGGCGGCGGGGCGGCGGGGCGGCGGGGCGGCGGGGCGAGTGTGGGGTCGAGCGGCGGGAGTGCGTGCTCGACCCGGCTCTCGGAAGCACGCCGCCTCGCGCCCCACCCCGCCTCGCGCCCCACACCCCGCCTCGCGCCCCACACCCCGCCTCGCGCCCCACACCCCGCCTCGCCCCGCCCCCGCCCCTGCCACCCCGCCTCGCCCCGCCCCCGCCCCTGCCACCCCGCCTCGCCCCGCCCCCGCCCCTGCCACCCCGCCTCGCCCCGCCCCCGCCCCCGCCCCCGCCCCTGCCACCCCGCCTCGCCCCGCCCCTGCCACCCCGCCTCGCCCCGCCCCTGCCACCCCGCCTCGCCCCGCCCCTGCCACCCCGCCGCGGACTGCCCCGCCCGCGGACTGCTCTGCCGCCGTGGCCGTCAGGCCCAACGGCTAGCCGGGGACGAGCGCTGGAACCACATCCGCTGATCAGCCTGATGTCTGTGAGTCATCGTGATGACTCACAGACATCACGCTCATTGCAGTGAGGCCCTCCAGGTCATGCGCTCGGCGATTCAGGGCGCGCGGATCGCGCCGCAAGTCGCCGACCTGCCCCAGCGGGATCGCGGGCAACTCGCCAGTGGTCCACCATGCCGGGATGTCATCGACTCGCCTTGTCACCCTGCTCGGTGCTGCCGCGCGGCAGCAACGACAGCTGCGCGACCTGAGCCAGCGTCAGTTGGCCAGCGTCAGTTGGCCGCGTTGGCTGCGTTGGCCGCGTTGGCCGCGTTGGCCGCGTTGGCCGCGTTGGCCGCGTTGGCCGCGTTGGCCGCGTTGGCCGCGTTGGCCGCGTTGGCCGACCAGGCTGCGGTGGCCCGGTTCGAACGCGGCCGATCACTCCGCCGCGACCCCGCGACGTGAAAGAGAGCCCGAGTGGAGCTTTGCCTCCGGGTCGCTCGACGCGCCGTCGGGCGCGCGGGGCGACCGGGGGGGGCGGGCACACCAAGACGTTGAATGTTATCGATAACACCGGGCGGTGGCCCGGCTTCGCGTCGGGTGGGTCGCCCTCTGGGGGCGCTCAGCCAAGAGCCCGCATGGTCGTCGATGGCTGTCGGGCGGATCCGAGCACGCGACCGTGACGCCTCGGGAATGTTATCGCTGCCATCATCTCCGAGGGAGAAGTGGCCGCTATCGGACGGCGATGTCGCAATGTGCGGCGGACCAGACCTGTCACGTCGCCCTGTTGGCGGCTCTCCGGGCAGCGCTCGTACCCGGCGCGGGCCCCAATCGTCAGATGGCTGCCGCAGTTGAGGGCGAAATGGTGGTTCTGTGCCGGTTCGCTATCTACCTCCCGAGTCGGCCCGCCTTTCGCGTTCCGTTACGGAGCTGTTGCGGGTAGATGTCTTGACGAGGCTGGATGTGAGCGTTAACACTATCCCCGTTAACGGTGGAGGTGAACATGAACCGTGTGGACGGAGCTGACGACCGCTACGTCGTCGGTGTCGACTATGGCACCCTGTCCGGGCGAGCTCTGGTGGTCCGTGTCGGCGATGGTGCCGAGTTGGGGACCGCGGTGCACGAGTACGGCGATGGCGTGATCAGTACGGCCCTTCCGGGAGGCCGAACGCTGCCCCCGGACTGGGCCCTGCAGAACCCGCAGGACTACCGCGACGTGCTGAGGTACGCCGTCCCGGCGGCACTGTCCGCCGCGGGGGTGGACCCGGCGGCGGTGGTCGGCATCGGCATCGACTTCACCGCCTGCACCGTGCTGCCGACGCTCGCCGACGGCACCCCGCTGTGCGAGACGCCCGAGCTGCGCGACCGACCGCACGCCTGGGTGAAGCTGTGGAAGCACCACGCCGCGCAGCCGCACGCCGACCGGATCAACGCGCTCGCTCACGAGCGGGCCGAGTCGTGGATCGGCCGGTACGGCGGCAAGATCTCCGCCGAGTGGCAGTACGCCAAGGGCCTGCAGCTCCTGGAGGAGGACCCGGAGGTCTACGACCGGGCCGAGCGCTTCATCGAGGCCGCCGACTGGATCGTCTGGCAGCTCTGCGGCACCGAGACCCGCAACGTCTGCACGGCCGGCTACAAGGGCATCCTGCAGGACGGTCACTACCCCTCCGAGGGCTTCCTGACCGCTCTCAACCCCAACTTCGGCGACTTCGTGGCCAAGCTCGACGGCCCGTTGCTGCCCCTCGGTGCCCGGGCCGGCGCGCTCACCGCCCAGGCCGCCGCCTGGACCGGCCTGCCGGAGGGGATCGCGGTGGCCGTCGGCAACGTCGACGCGCACGTCACCGCGGCGTCCGCGCAGGCGGTGCAGCCCGGTCGGCTGGTCGCCATCATGGGCACCTCGACCTGTCACGTCGTCAACGGCGCGGAGGTCGCCGAAGTGGCCGGCATGTGCGGTGTGGTTGATGGGGGCATCAGCCCCGGCGCGTGGGGTTACGAGGCCGGGCAGAGCGGTGTCGGCGACATCTTCGGCTGGTTCGTCGAGCACGCCGCCCCGGCCGGCGTCGACTCACACGTTCGCCTCACCGAGCTGGCCGCGAGTCAGCCCGTCGGCGCGCACGGCCTGATCGCGTTGGACTGGTGGAACGGCAACCGTTCCCTGCTGGTCAACCACGACCTCAGCGGGATGATCGTCGGCATGACCCTGGCCACCCGGCCGGCGGACATCTACCGGGCCCTGCTGGAGTCCACCGCGTACGGCACCCGGATGATCATCGAGGCGTTCGTCGACGCCGGAGTCCCGGTGAACGACCTGGTGATCGCCGGTGGTCTGACCAACAACGCGCTGCTGATGCAGATCTACGCCGACGTGACCAGGCGACCGCTGAACATCATCGCCTCGGCGCAGGGGCCGGCGCTGGGCTCGGCGATCCACGCCGCCGTCGCCGCCGGTGAGTTCCCCTCGATCCACGAGGCGTCGCAGGCCATGGGTCGGGTGCACGAGGCCGTCTACCGTCCGGACCCCGAGCGGGCCCGCGCCTACGACGCCCTCTACGCCGAGTACCGGACGCTGCACGACCACTTCGGTCGTGGCGGCAACGACGTCATGCTCCGCCTGCGGGCGATCCGCAACGCGGCGGTCGAGACCGCCACGACCACCCACGATGCCCCGTTGGAGGTGGTGGCGTGAACGCCGAGGTGACCCGACAGATCGCCGAGCTGCGCGAGACAGTGGCCCGCCTGCACGCCGAGCTGACCCGGTACAACCTGGTCGCCTGGACGTCCGGCAACGTCTCCGCGCGGGTACCCGGCCAGGACCTGATGGTGATCAAGCCGAGTGGGGTGAGCTACGACGACCTCACCGCGGCCACGATGGTGGTGTGCGACCTCGACGGCGTTCTCGTCGAGGGCGACTTCGCCCCGTCCAGCGACACCGCCGCCCACGCCTACGTCTACCGGGCCATGCCCGAGGTCGGTGGGGTCGTGCACACGCACAGCTCGTACGCGACCGCGTGGGCCGCGTGTGGGGAGTCGATCCCCTGCCACCTCACCGCCCAGGCCGACGAGTTCGGTGGGGAGATCCCGATCGGTCCGTTCGCGCTGATCGGCGGTGACGACATCGGCAAGGGCATCGTCGCCACCCTCGCCGGGCACCGCTCGCCGGCGGTGCTGATGCGCAACCACGGCGTGTTCACCATCGGCCGCGACGCCCGCGCGGCGGTCAAGGCAGCGGTCATGTGCGAGGACGTGGCGCGTACCGCGCACCTGGCCCACACCCTCGGGCAGCCGGTCCCGATGGCGCAGGCCGACATCGACTCGCTCTACGACCGCTACCAGAACGTCTACGGCCAACAACCAGTCGCACCGGCGGGTTCCTGACCCTGCACCGAAGACCCGGGACCCGTCGGTCTGCACCACGACGCACCAGCACGCACCACCCGCGTACGCCGCTTCTCGCACCTCTGCGGTCGGCGCGGTTACCCACCACATCCAGCCAAGGAGATTCGATGGGAAAGATGCGAACGCAGTCCGTTCGGTGGCGCGCTGCCGCAGTCCTCGCCAGCGTGCTGCTGGTCGGCGGCGTGGCGGCCTGTGGCAACAGTGACACCGGCGGCGGCGGGTCCAAGGACGATGGCAAGATCACGATGGGCTTCTCCCAGGTCGGTGCGGAGAGCGGTTGGCGTACCGCGAACACCACCTCGATCAAGGAGTCCGCGACCGCGGCCGGCATCGAGCTGAAGTTCGACGACGCGCAGCAGAAGCAGGAAAACCAGATCAAGGCGATCCGCAACTACATCCAGCAGAAGGTCGACGTGATCGCCTTCTCGCCGGTGGTGGAGTCCGGGTGGGACACCGTGCTCAAGGAGGCCAAGGACGCCGGCATCCCGGTCATCCTGACCGACCGCTCGGTGGACTCGGCCGACAAGTCGCTCTACAAGACCTTCCTCGGCTCGGACTTCGTCAAGGAGGGCCGGCTCGCCGGTGAGTGGCTGGTCGAGCAGAAGAAGACCGCCTCGGGCCCGGTGAACATCGTCGAGCTGCAGGGCAACACCGGTGCGGCGCCGGCGAACGATCGCAAGAAGGGCTTCGGCGAGGCGATCGCCGCCAACCCGAACCTGAAGATCATCGCCTCCCAGCCGGGTGACTTCACCCGGGCCGGCGGCAAGCAGGTCATGGAGCAGTTCCTCAAGGCCAACAAGCAGATCGACGTGTTGTTCGCGCACAACGACGACATGGGCCTGGGCGCGCTCGAGGCGATCACCGCCGCCGGCAAGGTGCCCGGCAAGGACATCACCATCATCACCGTCGACGCCGTCAAGGACGGCATGCAGGCTCTCGCCGACGGGAAGTTCAACTTCATCGCGGAGTGCAGCCCGCTGCTCGGCCCGCAGCTGATGGACCTGGCCAAGAAGGTCAAGGCCGGCGAGACGGTGCCTGCTCGGATCGAGACCGAGGAGACCACCTTCACGACCGAGCAGGCCAAGGAAGCTCTGCCCAACCGCAAGTACTGATCGACGACGGGGTCGCCGCGTTCGCGTGGCGGCCCCGCCGCGTCGCTTCCCTACCCGAAACGGACCGGGCTTGGCCCGCGACGACCCCCGTACCACGCCCGCCCGAGCGTCCCCCACGGACGACCGGGCGGGCGTGGCGGGAGCGTAGCGGCCCTTCCGTGTCGAGAACCCAGAAGAGGTCTGATGGGATGACGGATAGCCGTCCGGTCCTGACGATGACCGGGATCAGCAAGTCCTTCCCCGGGGTGCGCGCACTCCACGACGTCAACTTCCGGCTCTTCCCCGGCGAGGTGCACGCCCTGATGGGCGAGAACGGCGCCGGCAAGTCCACCCTCATCAAGGTGCTCACCGGCGTCTACGACACCGATGAGGGCGCGATCACCCTCGATGGCGAGGCCGTGTCGTTCACCGGCCCGATGCAGGCGACCGCCGCCGGTGTGAGCACCGTTTTCCAGGAAGTCAATCTCTGCACCAACCTCTCGGTGGCGGAGAACATCTTCATCGGCCGGGAGCCCCGGATCTTCGGCGCCGTCCGCTGGGGTGAGGTCCGCCGCCGGGCCCGAGACCTGCTCTCCCGCCTCGACCTCGACCTCGACGTCAGTGCGCCACTCGGCTCGTACTCGCTCGCGATCCAGCAGATGGTCGCCATCGCCCGCGCCATCGACATCAAGGCCCGGGTGCTGATCCTGGACGAACCGACGTCCAGCCTCGACGCCGGCGAGGTGGCACAGCTGTTCCGCATCATGCGGCAACTGCGCGACGAGGGCATCGCGATCCTGTTCGTGACCCACTTCCTCGACCAGGTCTACGAGATCGCCGACCGGATCACCGTGCTGCGCAACGGCGGGCTCGTCGGCGAGTACCTCACCACCGAGCTGCCCCAGCTCTCCCTGGTCGAGAAGATGATCGGCAAGGAGCTCGACGTCCTGGAGGGCATCGAGGAACACTCCCGGCGGGACCTGGCCGCGATGGAGGAGGGCACCCCCCTGGTGGCGGTGTCGAACTTCGGTCGGGCGGGAGCGGTCGAGCCGTTCAGCCTCACCATCCACGCTGGCGAGGTGGTGGGCCTGGCCGGCCTGCTGGGCTCGGGGCGTACCGAGGTCGCGCGATTGTTGTTCGGCGCCGACCGGACCGACGGCGGCCAGGTGGCGATCGACGGCACGGCGAGCAGCCTGCGCACCCCCGCGCAGGCCATCGCCCACGGCGTGGGCTTCTGTTCGGAGAACCGCCGGGCCGAGGGGATCGTCGCGGACCTCTCGGTCCGGGAGAACATGATCCTCGCGATGCAGGCGGCCCGTGGCTGGCTGCGGCCCATTCCGCGTCGCCGCCAGGACGAGCTGGTCGACAAGTACGTCAAGGCCCTCAACATCCGGCCCGCCGACCCGGAGGTGCCGGTCCGCAACCTCTCCGGCGGCAACCAGCAGAAGGTGTTGCTGGCCCGGTGGCTGATCACCGAGCCGCGACTGCTGATCCTCGACGAGCCGACCCGGGGCATCGACATCGGCGCGAAGACCGAAATCCAGAAGCTCGTGACGCAGCTGTCCGACGGGGGCATGGCGGTGCTGTTCATCTCCGCCGAGCTGGAGGAGGTGCTGCGCCTCAGCCACAAGGTGGCCGTCATGCGGGACCGGCAGATGGTCGCGCAGCTCGCCAACGACGAGAGCCTGGACGCCGACCGCGTCATGCAGACCATCGCCAGCGGATCCCACCGGGAGGAGGCAGACCGATGAACGACACCATGAGCCGCTATCGGACGATGATCGGTCACCGGCTGTTCTGGCCCGCCGCCGTGCTGTTCGTCATGCTCGCCGCGAACACGATCTACCGGCCCGGGTTCCTGTCCGTCGAGCTCAAGGACGGGCACCTGTACGGCACGCCGGTCGACATCCTTCGGCTGAGCGCACCGCTGATCCTCGTCGCGCTGGGCATGACCCTGGTCATCTCCACCGGCGGCATCGACCTGTCGGTGGGCTCGCTCTGCGCGATCAGCGGCGCGATCGCCTGCATGTACATCAGCAAGCAGCCCGACCAGAACAGCCTTGGCGTGGTGGTGACCGCCCTCGCGATGGCGATGGGCGTCGCGCTCGTGCTCGGCGCCTGGAACGGGGTGCTGGTGGCCGTGATCGGGATCCAACCGATCATCGCCACCCTGATCCTGATGGTCGCCGGCCGAGGTCTCGCCCAGCTGATCACCGAGGGCCAGATCATCACCATCAACTCCGAGCCGTACCGGGCGATCGGCCTGGGCCACGCGTTGACGCTGCCGCTGGCCATCTTCATCGCGCTCGCCGCGGCCCTGCTCGTCGCCGCGTTCACCCGTCGCACCGCACTCGGCATGATCATCGAGTCGGTGGGCGGCAACGCCATGGCCAGCCGGCTCGCCGGCATCCGGTCCGGCCGGGTCATCTTCCTGGCGTACGTGATCAGCGCCGCGTGTGCCGCGGTCGCCGGTTTCATGATGACGGCGAACGTCTCCAGCGCCGACGGCAACGCCGCCGGCCTCTGGGTCGAGCTGGACGCGATCCTCGCTGTCGTCATCGGCGGTACGTCCCTCGCGGGCGGCCGGTTCTTCCTGAGTGGCACGATCATCGGCGCGCTGATCATCCAGACCCTGACCACCACGGTGTACGCCATGGACATCTCGCCGCAGACCTCGCTGCTGTTCAAGGCGGTCGTCGTCATCGCCGTCTGCCTCATCCAGGCGCCGGCCTTCCGCGCCCGGTTCAGCCGACGTAGGCGCAACGTCCCGCCGCCCGCCACCATCGCCGACAAGCCGAAGGAGCAGGTGCCGGCATGACCACTGGAACGCTTACCGCCGGTCGTAACCGGTTCCGGCTGCCGAGGAAGCAGATACCGGTCCTGGCGACGCTCGCCCTGCTGCTGGTGATGTACGGCATCGGCGTCTCGCAGTACACGGCGTTCTCCAACGTCCAGGTCATCTTCAACGTCTTCATCGACAACGGCTTCCTGCTCGTCGTCGCGGTGGGCATGACCTTCGTGATCCTCACCGGGGGCATCGACCTGTCGGTCGGTTCGGTGGTCGCGATGACGGCGATGGTGTCGGCCGCGCTGCTGCAGGACGGCATGCCGGCGGCGCTGGTGCTGGTCATCGCCCTGCTCATCGGTCCGACGCTCGGCCTGTTGATGGGCTGCGTCATCCACTTCTTCGAGATCCAGCCGTTCATCGTGACGCTCGCCGGGATGTTCTTCGCCCGGGGCATGTGCACCTTCATCTCCGGCGCGTCGATCCCGATCACCGACGGGTTCTGGACCTCGATGTCGCAGGAGCGGATCGGGGACCCGCGGGGCAACTTCGTGTCGATCAGCGTGCTGATCGCCTTCGTGGTGGTCGTCATCGCCGCGTACGTGCTGGCCTACACCCGGCTGGGACGTAACGTGTACGCCATCGGCGGCAACCCGCAGTCGGCGCTGCTGATGGGCCTGCCGGTGGGGCGGACCCGGATCGCCGTCTACACGATCAGTGGTCTGTGCTCGGCCATCGGTGGGATCCTGCTGTCCTTCTACACCCTCTCCGGCGCGCCGCTGATCGCCGTGGGGATGGAGCTGGACGTCATTGCCGCCGTCGTCATCGGTGGCACTGTGCTCACCGGCGGCGCGGGTTACGTCTTCGGCACGGTGCTCGGCGTGCTGGTCCTCGGCGTGATCCAGACTCTCATCACCTTCGACGGGAGCCTCAACTCCTGGTGGACCAAGATCGTGATTGGCGGTCTGCTCTTCGCGTTCATCCTGCTTCAGCGCCTCATCGGAATCCGTTACAAGTGACCGCCCCTCTCGCGGAAGGCAACTCCATGGCACCACACACCGAACCCGAGATCTGGTTCCTCACCGGCAGCCAAGGCATGTACGGCGAGGAGACGCTCCGCCAGGTGGCCGAGCAGTCTCGCCAGATCGCGGCCGCGCTCGACGACTCGCCGCAGATTCCCGCCCGCGTGGTCTGGAAGCCCGTCCTGACCAACAGCGGTGAGATTCTGCAGGTCTGCCGGGACGCCGCCGCTCAGGGTGCCGTCGGGGTCATCGCCTGGATGCACACGTTCTCGCCGGCCAAGATGTGGATCTCCGGTCTGGACGCGTTGCAGACACCGCTGCTGCACCTGCACACCCAGGCCAACGTTCTGCTGCCGTGGAACGACATCGACATGGACTTCATGAACCTGAACCAGGCCGCCCACGGCGACCGCGAGTTCGGGTACATCCAGACGCGTCTCGGCGTGGCCCGCAAGACGGTGGCCGGGCACGTCAGTGACCCGCGGGTGACCAGTCGGGTCGGGGCGTGGGCCCGCGCCGCGCTGGGCTGGTCGGCGATGCGGTCGCTGCGCCTGGCCCGTTTCGGTGACAACATGCGCGACGTCGCGGTGACCGAGGGCGACAAGGTCGAGGCCGAGCTGCGGTTCGGGGTCTCGGTCAACACCTACGGGGTCAACGACCTGGTCGAGGTGGTCGGCGAGGTCACCGACGCGCAGGTGGACGACCTGGTCAAGGAGTACGAGGACACCTACCGCATCGTCGGCGCGCTGCTGCCCGGCGGCGAGCAGCACGACTCGCTGCGGTACGCCGCGCGCCTGGAGCTGGGCATGCGCGCCTTCCTGGACGCCGGTGGTTTCCGGGCCTTCACGACGAACTTCGAGGACCTCGGTGGGCTGCGTCAGCTTCCGGGCATCGCCGTGCAGCGGCTGATGGCGGACGGCTACGGCTTCGGCGGTGAGGGCGACTGGAAGACCTCGGTCCTGGTCCGCACCCTCAAGGCGATGTCGGTGGGCGTGAGCGGCGGCACGTCGTTCATGGAGGATTACACCTACGACCTCACCCCGGGCAACGAGTTGGTGCTGGGCGCCCACATGCTGGAGGTCTGCCCGACCATCGCCTCCGACGTACCCAATGTGGAGATCCATCCGCTGAGCATCGGTGGCCGGGAGGACCCGGTCCGGTTGGTGTTCGACGCCGCGGCCGGTCCGGCCGTGGTGCTCGGGCTGGCCGACATGGGGGAGCGCTTCCGGCTCGTGGCCAACGAGATCGACGTGGTGGCCCCGCCGCAACCACTGCGCCGGCTGCCGGTTGCCCGTGCCGTCTGGCGTCCGCGCCCCGACCTGCCGGTCTCGGCCGAGTCGTGGATCACCGCGGGCGCCCCGCACCACACCGTCCTGTCGCAGGCGGTGGGCGTGGAGGAGCTGCACGACCTGGCGGAGATGAGCCGCACCGAGCTGGTCGTCATCGACGCCGCCACGGAGCCTCGCCGCTTCGCCGACGAGCTGCGCTGGAACCAGGCCTACCACCGACTGGCTCGCGGCTTCTGATCAGCGCGGCCTGACGGCCCCCCTCGACACGGGTGGTCCATCCCTGCCTGCGGGCTGGGTGGACCACCCGTTCGCGTGTGGTCCTGGCAGCGACGCGAGGCGGCTGTGTTACGGCTTGACTAACAGCATGTTATCGCTCACAGTCTATAGCCAAGATGGTCGATGTCTTTGGCTGTCCGGCCACGCGCGCTCCCCACCTCTCCCGGTTTCGGCATCTCGCCGCCGTCGCGGTCGGGCTGGCGGTGTTAGCGATCACATGGCCGGGCTCGGTCAGATCGGCGCCCCGCCCGGTGCCGCGGACGCCGACCCAGATCGCTCGGTTCGCGCCAGCAGAGGAGGATCATGCTTTCCATCGGTCGGGTTTCCCGGGGTGCGCCCCGTCGGCGCGGGTGGCTGTCGAGACTTGCTGTCGCCGCGATGGCGCTGGTGGTCGGTGGCGCGGCCTCAGCCGTCGCCTCGTCGCCCGCGTCAGCGGCGACTGTCGACACCAATGCGTGGTACGTGTTGGTGAACCGCAACAGCGGCAAGGCGCTGGACGTCTACAACCTGGCGACGAACGACGGCGCGCGGATCACCCAGTGGACCCGCAACAACGGCAACCAGCAGCAGTGGCAGTTCGTCGACTCCGGTGGTGGGTACTACCGGGTGAAGTCGCGGCTCTCCGGCAAGGTGCTGGACGTCTCGGGCTTCTCGACCGCCAACGGCGGCAGCATCGTGCAGTGGAGCGACACCAACGGCACCAACCAGCAGTTCCGGCTTGCCGACTCCGACGGTGGCTACGTCCGGTTGATCAACCGGAACAGCAACAAGGTGATGGAGGTGCAGGGCGCCTCGACCGCCGACGGTGGCAACATCGTGCAGTACGACGACTGGAATGGCACCAACCAGCAGTGGCAGTTCGTCCGCGTCGACGGCGGGACGGACCCCACGACGCCGCCCCCCACCACGCCGCCCCCGTCGAACGGTACGTTCTCGAACCCGGCCATCTGGCAGGACTTCGCCGACGTCGACATCATCCGGGTCGACAACGTCTACTACCTGACGTCGTCCACCATGCACTACTCGCCCGGCGCGCCGGTCCTGCGCTCGTACGACCTGGTGAACTGGGAGTTCGCGGGTCACGCCGTACCCCGACTCGACTTCGGGTCGAAGTATGACATGAGCGGCGGTAACGCGTACGTCGACGGGATCTGGGCGTCGACGTTGAACTACCGGCCGAGCAACAGGCAGTACTACTGGGCCGGGTGCATCGACTTCGCGCAGACCCACATCTACACCGCGTCCGCCGTCGACAGCACGTGGAGCAAGCACGCCACAATCCCCAACTGCTACTACGACGCCGGCCTGCTGTTCGACGACAACGACACCCCGTACGTCGCGTACGGCAACGGCACCATCAGCGTGGCGCAGCTCTCCGCGGACGGGAAGTCCCAGGTTCGTGCCCAGCAGGTGTACCAGACGCCGTCGAGCATCGGGACGCTGGAGGGCGCCCGCTTCTACAAGCGCAACGGCGCGTACTACATCTGGCTCACCCGCCCGGCCAACGGCCAGTACGTGCTGAAGTCGACGAACGGCCCGTTCGGCCCGTACGAGCAGCGTCAGGTGCTGCTCAACCTGCCCGGCCCGATCTCCGGTGGCGGTGTGCCGCACCAGGGTGGGCTGGTGCAGACCCAGAACGGGGACTGGTACTACATGTCCTTCGTCGACGCGTACCCCGGTGGTCGGATGCCTGCCCTGGCCCCGATCACCTGGACCGGCGACGGGTGGCCCGTGCTGCAGACGGTCAACGGCGCGTGGGGCAGTTCGTACCCGAAGCCGAATCTGCCCGCCCCGCCCCGGGCGGTCAAGCCGCTCACCGGCACCGACACGTTCGCCGGCACCACGCTCGGCCCGCAGTGGGAGTGGAACCACAACCCGGACAACAGCAAGTGGTCGGTCAACAACGGCCTGAACCTGCAGACCGCCACCGTCACCGGTGACCTGTACAAGGCGCGTAACACGCTGACCCACCGCATCCAGGGTCCCACCTCGACCGCGACCATCGAGTTGGACTACTCCACCATGCGCGACGGCGACCGCACCGGCCTGGCGGTGCTGCGCAACTCGTCGGCCTGGATCGGAATCCGACGCGACAACGGCTCCACCCGGCTGGTCATGCAGAACGGTCTGACGATGGACGGCAGCTGGAACACCACAAGTACCGGCAGCGAGGTGGCGAGCACCGCCGTCTCCGGTGGCCGGATCTGGTTGCGCGCCAACGCCGACATCAGACCAGGTTCCGGCCGACAGGCACGCTTCTCGTACAGCACGGACGGGGTGAACTTCACCTCGTTCGGCAACGCCCTGACACTGGCGAACAACTGGCAGTTCTTCATGGGCTACCGGTTTGCCATGTTCAACCACGCGACGCAGGCGCTCGGTGGCGCGGTCACCGTGCGGCGGTTCGACCTGACCACCCCGTGACACCGATCACACGACGATCGCTCTGACCGGTGGTGCGGGCAACGCAGGCCTGGCGGCATGCGTTGCCCGCACCACCGCGTCAGGTCCTCGCCGGCCTGTCCGCGCCCTGTCCAGGAGCGAGGAACAGGCCGGCGCACCACACAAGGACCATGTCCCGTACCGGTTGGTGCGGGATTCCGGACGGCACCGCGTTGTACGGCTTCGGCGCGTCGGGCGGTCCCCGCACAGCCATGCCGTGTCCGGGGTCGTTGCTGGCGTAGACTGTCGGCGATCCAGCGCTGGTCACCTGGGATTCAGCACCGGCGTGGTGACTGAGCGAGGGGGATCGGGCCGGACCGCTCCAGTCGACGTCGACGGGCCGCGGGCCGGAGATGTAGCGGGGGGAGCGAAATGGCCGTCCACGGTCCCGCGATGACGGACGTTGCTCGTCTCGCCGGTGTCTCCCATCAGACGGTGTCGCGGGTGCTCAACGGGCACCCCAACGTCCGTGAGCAGACCCGGCTTCGGGTACGCGCGGCGATCGCCGAACTCGGCTACCGTCCCAACGGTGCGGCACGCGCCCTGGTGACCGGTCGATCGCAGGTCATCGGTGTGGTCGCGCAGAACACGACGCTCTACGGTCCGGCATCGCTGCTGGCCGCGCTGGAGCAGACCGCCGCCGAAGAGGGCTTCGCGGTCAGCGTCGGCAGCGTGCGCAACCTGGACCACCGCTCCATCTCGGCCGCCGTGGAGCGGCACCTGTCGCACCGGGTCGCCGGCATCGTGGTCATCGCCCCGGTCGAGTCGGCCGGTGAGGCGCTGGAGCGCCTGCCCAAGGATGTCCCGCTGGTCACGGTCGACGGTGACCCGAGTCGGCCGGTGCCGTTGGTGACCGTCGACCAGGTGGCGGGCGCCCGGGCGGCGACGCAACATCTGCTCGACGCCGGGCACCGCACCGTCTGGCACGTCTCCGGGCCGACCGACTGGTTCGACAGCGTGGGTCGGATCGACGGTTGGAGGCAGGCGTTGCTGGCCGCCGGGCTGGATCCGCCGCCGCCGATGCCGGGGGACTGGTCCGCGGCGTCGGGTTACCGGTGCGGGCAGATGTTGGCGCGGATGCCGGAGGTCACCGCCGTCTTCACGGCCAACGACCATCTCGCGCTGGGCGTGCTGCGGGCGCTGCACGAGTTCGGCCGACAGGTGCCGCACGAGATCAGCGTGGTCGGCTTCGACGACGTGCCGGAGGCGGCGTACTTCATTCCGCCGCTGACCACCGTCCGACCGGACTTCGACGCGGTGGCGCGAGCGAGCCTGCAGATGCTGCTGTCGCAGATCGAGTCGGGCACCGGCGGAGCGCTGCGGCAGACCATCGCCCCCGCTCTGGTCGCCCGCGAGAGCGTCGCTCCACCTCGCCGCTGACCCTCGGAGCAACCGCAGGTCGCCCCGCGTAGTGCGGGGAGCAGTCCCACCGCAGTGCGTATGGGGCCGCGCCAGCGTGCGCGAATTTCCGCCTTCCTCGTCTGATAAGACGTGACTCGATGGGTTGCAGAGTGTAACCAATCGATGTCGAGCGATGCGGAGCGGTGAAGGTATTGAACCTCGTGAAATGTCGCCGTAACATGATGGGCGTCTCTGTTAACGCTAACAAAAATTGCCACCCAACTATCGGCGTACCGACCAGAGATCGTAATCACGGGCGGGCGTCACTGACAGGAGGCTCGATGAACCGCAATACCCGAGGTCGTCGCTGGGGGAGCGTACTGGCGGCCGGAATACTGCTCGCCGGCACCCTCGTCGGCCTCCGCGCCCCGGCGGCGCAGGCACTCGACAACGGCGTGGCGCGTACGCCCCCCATGGGTTGGAATTCATGGAACTCGTTCGGCTGCAACATCAACGAGGCACTGATCCGGCAGACGGCTGATGCGATCGTCAGCAGCGGCATGCGGGACCTGGGCTACAACTACGTCGTGGTCGACGACTGCTGGTTCAACCCCAACCGGGACAGCTCCGGCAACATCCAGGGCGACCCCACCCGGTTCCCCAGCGGAATGAAGGCGCTCGGCGATTACCTGCACGCCCGGAACCTGAAGTTCGGCCTCTACCAGGTGCCGGTCGACAAGACCTGTGCCCAGTACTTCGGCTCCTACCCCGGCGCGACCGGCAGCCGCGGCCACGAGGTGCAGGACGCGCGCCAGTTCGCCGCCTGGGGTGTCGACTTCCTCAAGTACGACTGGTGCTCGCCGGAGGGCAGCATCAACGACCAGGTGACCACCTTCGCCAAGATGCGTGACGCGCTGGCCGCCACCGGCCGACCGATCGTCTACAGCATCAACTCGAACAGCATCCACGCCAAGACCGGCCCGCAGCGCAACTGGGGCGACGTGGCGAACATGTGGCGAACCACCGAGGACATCACCAACGCGTGGGACACCGGCCAGAGCAACGGGTACCCGATGGGCATCCAGAACATCATCAACGTGACCGTTCCGCTGGCGTCCTACGCGCGCCCGGGTGGGTTCAACGACCCCGACATGATGGAGGTCGGTCGCGGCGGCATGAACGACACGGAGATGCGCAGCCACTTCGCCATGTGGGCGATCATGGCTTCTCCGCTGATCGCCGGCAACGACGTGCGGAACATGAACGCCGCCACGCAGACCATCCTCAAGAACGCCAACCTGATCGCGATCAACCAGGACTCGCTCGGGTTGCAGGGGACGCAGGTGTCGTTCGACGGCACGCGTCGGGTGTTGGCCAAGCGGCTCGCCAACGGTGACGTCGCCGTCGCCCTCCTCAACCAGGGCGGCTCGACGACGACGATCTCGACCACGGCAGCGGCCATCGGCAAGTCCGGCTCGTCGTTCACCCTGGTCGACGCGTGGACCGGCGGCACCAGCACCAGCAGCGGGACCATCAGCGCCAGCGTCCCCGCGCACGGCACGGTGGTCTACCGGGTCAGCGGTGGCGGAACGACTCCTCCGACGACGCCGCCGCCGACCACGTCGAGCGCGTACGCCAGCGCCTCCTCCGGCCGCTGCCTCGATGTGCCGAACAGCAACACGACGAACGGCACGCAGCCGGTCATCTGGGACTGCAACGGCGCCGCCAACCAGCGCTGGACCAGGAGCGGCCAGACCCTGCAGGCCCTGGGCAAGTGCCTGGACGCGCCGTCGAACGCCGCAGCCGGCGCCAAGGTGCAGATCTGGGACTGCAACGGCGGGACCAACCAGCAATGGGCGGTCAACTCCAACGGCACGATCAGCAACGCGCAGACCGGGCTCTGCCTGGACGTCAACAACAACGCGACGGCCAACGGCACCACGGTGATCCTCTGGACCTGCACCGCGGCGGCGAACCAGCGGTGGTCGCAGCGGTAGCCGACCGGGGTCGCCGACCGCAGAGGTCGAGGCGGCCCGCCTGATCCGACGGTGGTGCTGGTGCCCGCGGACGACAGATGTCGTCCGCGGGCATCAGTCTGTAGAGTGCGGCGGACGACCACGCTGAGTTGCCGCGTCCTGCCCTTCCGGCGGATCGGCCACATGGCTACGCTCGCCTGGATGCTCCGTTACGAGACCGTGACACCGGTATTTCGGATCTGGTGTTGACGCAATCTATGTGAGCGCTAACACTACCCGAAAGATGACAGTGGGCCCCGGCAGTCGGCGGGGGAGTCCAGAGAGGAGAAGCCCGTGGGCAGGAAATTCCTGGTTGCTCTCGGCGGCGCGGCACTCGCGCTGAGTTTGGCGGCGTGCAGCGGCGGGGGTGCGGGCAGCGGTGAGAAGTCCGGCGACGAGAAGCCGAGCGACCTGACCATCGGTGTTTCGATGCCGACCCAGACGTCGGAGCGGTGGATCGCCGACGGCAACGCGGTGAAATCGAAGCTGGAGGCCAAGGGCTACAAGGTCGACCTCCAGTACGCCGGCGACGACATCCCCACGCAGTCGCAGCAGGTCGACCAGATGATCACCCAGGGTGCCGATGTTCTGGTGCTCGCGGCGATCGACGGCACCGCCCTCAGCAGCCAGCTGCAGGCCGCCGCGGCCGCGAAGATCCCGGTCATCTCCTACGACCGGCTGATTCGTGGCAGCAAGGACGTCGACTTCTACGTCAGCTTCGACAACTACAAGGTCGGCGTCGCCCAGGGCACCGCGCTGCTCGTCGGTCTCGGCCTGCTGAACAAGGACGGCTCGAAGGGCACCGCCAAGGGGCCGCTGAACGTCGAGCTCTTCGCCGGGTCGCTGGATGACAACAACACCCAGTACTTCTTCGGCGGGGCGATGGACACGCTGAAGCCGTTCATCGAGGACGGGACGCTGGTCGTCAAGTCCAAGCAGACCACCCCCGAGCAGGTAGCCATCCTGCGGTGGCAGCAGGAGACCGCGCAGAAGCGGATGGAGAACCTGCTGACCTCCAGCTACAACGACGGCTCGAAGGTCGACGGGGTGCTCTCCCCGTACGACGGCATCTCCCGCGGCATCATCACCGCCCTGCAGAACGCCGGCTACGGCAAGGGCGCGAAGAAGCTCCCCGTGGTGACCGGCCAGGACGCGGAGATCGCCTCGATCAAGCTGATCAACGACGGCGTGCAGAGCTCCACGGTCTTCAAGGACACCCGGCTGCTGGCCGAGCAGGCCGTGAACGCGGCCGAGGCCTTCCTGCAGAAGAAGGAGCCGCAGGCCAACGACACCAAGACGTACAACAACGGTGTCAAGGTCGTCCCGGCGTACCTGCTGCCGATCGCAACCGTCTACAAGGACGACATCAAGGCGACGCTGATCGACTCCGGCTACTGGACGGCGGAAGAGGTCGCCGCCGGTCAGGCCAAGAAGTAAGCCACTCGTCGGGCCCGGCGGTCACACCCGCCGGGCCCGACGCCTGGGCGCGTACGCGTCCAGACCTGACGGAGGACAGTGACCATGGACGACACCATCCTCGAGATGCGTCGCATCACCAAGACCTTCCCCGGCGTGACCGCGCTGGAGGACGTCACCCTCGCAGTGCGCCGCGGGGAGATCCACGCCATCTGTGGTGAGAACGGCGCCGGCAAGTCCACCCTGATGAAGGTGCTGTCCGGCGTCTACCCGTCCGGCTCGTACGACGGCGAGATCCTCTTCGACGGCAAGCCGATGCAGTTCCGCGGCATTCGCGACAGCGAGGCCAACGGCATCGTCATCATCCACCAGGAGCTCGCTCTGGTGCCGTACCTGTCGATCGCGGAGAACATCTTCCTCGGCAACGAGCGGCGCGGCCGCAGCGGGCTCATCGACTGGAACTTCGCCAACGCCGAAGCAGCGAAGCTGCTGGCGTCCGTCGGGCTGCACGAGAACCCCGTCACCCCGGTCATTCAGCTCGGGGTCGGCAAGCAGCAGCTGGTGGAGATCGCCAAGGCGCTGTCGAAGAAGGTGCGCCTGCTCATCCTGGACGAGCCGACGGCCGCGCTCAACGACATCGACTCGGCGCACCTGCTCGACCTGCTGCGGGCGCTCAAGGAGCAGGGCATCACCTGCATCATGATCTCGCACAAGCTCAACGAGATCACCGCCATCGCCGACTCGACCACCGTCATCCGTGACGGGCGCGCCGTGGAGACCCTCGACATGAGGTCGGACGAGGTGACCCAGCAGCGGATCATCCGCGGCATGGTCGGGCGCGACCTGGACAGCTTCTACCCCGACCGCGAGTCGTCGCCCGGTGACGAGGTCCTGCGCATCGAGGACTGGACGGTGCGGCACCCGGTCCAGGACCGGATGGTCGTCGAGGGCGTCGGGCTGTCCGTACGCGCCGGCGAGGTCGTCGGCATCGCGGGCCTCATGGGCGCCGGTCGGACCGAGCTGGCCATGAGCGTGTTCGGTCGGTCCTACGGGCGCGACATCCGGGGCCGACTCTTCGTCCACGGGCGGGAGGTGCAGGCGCGCACCGTCGCCGAGGCGATCGACAACGGCATCGCCTATGTCACCGAGGATCGCAAGCGCTACGGGCTCAACCTCATCGACGACGTGCGGCGCAACGTGTCCGCCGCCGCGCTGGACCGGCTGTCCCGCCTGGGCTGGGTGAACGGCAACGAGGAGATCAAGGTTGCCGAGACGAGCCGCAAGGAGATGAACATCCGCACGCCGAGCGTCATGGCGGTGGTCGGCAAGCTCTCCGGCGGCAACCAGCAGAAGGTCGTGCTGTCGAAGTGGCTGTTCACCGACCCGGACGTGCTGATCCTCGACGAGCCCACCCGCGGGATCGACGTCGGCGCCAAGTACGAGATCTACACGATCATCAACCGGCTGGTGGCCGCCGGTAAGGCAGTGATCGTCATCTCCTCCGAGCTGCCGGAGCTGCTCGGAATGTGCGACCGCATCTACACCCTCGCCGCCGGCCGGATCACCGGCGAGATGCCGGTGGCCGAGGCGACTCAGGAGAGCCTCATGGAGCTGATGACCAAGGACAAGGAGCTCGTCGGATGACCAGCATCAAGACCCCTTCGACGGAGCGCCCCACGCCCCCGGACAGCACGCCCGGCGCCGCCCTGCACAGCGGGACGAGCGACCTGCGGGCGCTGGTGTTGAACAACCTGCGGCAGAGCGGGATCTACGTCGCCCTGGTCGTCATCGTCGCGCTCTTCGCGGTCCTGACCGACGGGGTGTTGCTGAGCCCCGGCAACATCACCAACATCGTCCTCCAGTACTCGTACATCCTGGTCCTCGCCATCGGAATGGTCATCCTGATCATCGGTGGGCACATCGACCTGTCGGTCGGGTCGGTCGTCGCGCTCACCGGAGCGGTCTCCGCCGTCCTGGTGATCCAGCAGGGTCACCCCTGGTGGATCGGCGTCGTGGCCGCGCTGGTCGTCGGCGTCGCGGTCGGCGCGTGGCACGGCTTCTGGGTGGCGTACGCCGGCATTCCGGCCTTCATCGTGACCCTGGCCGGCATGCTGCTGTTCCGGGGTCTGACCCTGCGGGTGCTCGACAACATCTCGCTGTCGCCGTTCCCGTCCGAGTACCAGCAGGTCGCGGCGGGCTTCCTCAACGGCCTGCTCGGTGGGCAGGGCTTCGACGCCTTCACGTTGCTGATCGGCGCCATCGCCGTGGCCGGCTACGCGGTCAGCGGCTTCCGCACCCGCGTGGCGCGTATCCGCTACCAGCAGCCCGTCGAGTCGTTCCCGCTCTTCGTCGCCCGGGTCGTGCTGGTCGGCGCGGTCCTCATGTACTTCGCCTGGCAGTTGGCGCACGCCCGAGGGCTGCCGATCGTGCTGATCATCCTGGCGGTCCTGGTGCTGGTCTACGGCCTGCTCACCCGGCGTACCGTCTTCGGTCGGCAGGTCTACGCGATCGGCGGCAACCTGTCGGCGGCGGCGCTCTCCGGGGTGAAGGTCCGCACCGTCAACTTCTGGATGTTCGTCAACATGGGCTTCCTGGCGGCGGTGGCCGGCGTCATCTACTCGTCGCGGTCCAACGGCGCCCAGCCCGCTGCCGGCAACATGTTCGAGCTGGACGCGATCGCCGCTGCCTTCATCGGCGGTGCGGCGGTCACCGGCGGCGTGGGCACCGTCGTGGGCGCGATGGTCGGTGGTCTGATCATGGCGGTGATGAGCAACGGCATGCAGCTGATGGGCATCGACCAGTCGACCCAGTCGGTGGTGAAGGGTCTCGTTCTGCTCGTCGCGGTCGCCTTCGACGTCTACAACAAGCGTCGCGCCGGCACCGCCCGCTGACGCCCGCACGAAACCCGGATGGCCCCTGACCGCGACGCGGTCAGGGGCCATCTGCGTTCCAACCGACTCCGCGATCTTGCACTTGGTGTCGACGATCTGCGGCTTATGCGGCAGAAGTCGGGACAGAAAGTGCAAGATCGACGGGGGGTTGGGTGGGGTGGGGTGGGTTAGTGGCAGGTGGTGGTGCCGGTGTCGGTGTAGGTCTGGCCGGCTACCGGTACGAACTGCCAGTCGTAGCTGTTGGAGTGGAGGGTGAACTTCAGTAGCCCCCACGCCGAGCTGTTGCGCGCCTCGCTGTTGGGCTGGATGGTGCCGAAGCCGTAGTGGCCGGCGCCGCCCATCCCGGCGACGAAGCTGCGCAGACCCCGGCTGGAGTCGGCGCCACCGGCCGGGTTCATCGGGGCGAACCGCTCGTACACGTGGTTGTGCCCCCAGACCACGACGTCGGCGTTGTAGTCGTAGAGAGCCTGGTACAGCGGGCGCGTCGACGTCGACGGCGCGTGGTTGGAGCTGGACGTGAACAGCGGGTGGTGCCAGTACGCGATAGTGCACGGCTTGCTGCTGGCGGCCAGGTCCGCGCGCAGCCACTGCTCCTGCGTCGAGCCGGCCGACATGCTGATGTTCGAGTTCAGCGACACGACGTGCCAGTTGCCCAGGTCGAACGAGTAGTACCCGCGACCGCTCGGGCCGGCCGACGTACCGAAGTAGTTGTAGTAGCCGGTCGCGCCCGACGTGTTGTAGTCGTGGTTGCCCGGCGACGGGCGGGTGCGGGACTTGTGCCGACCCCAGGTGGGTTCGTAGTAGCTGTTGAACTGCGACGCCGTCCCGCTGTCGTAGACGTTGTCGCCGGTGGTGAAGACCGTTCCCGGGATGCTGTCGAGCAGCGTCGCGGTGGCGCTGTCGCCGGAGCCCGAGTCGGCGATGTCGCCGGCGCCGACGAAGACCGGGTCGCCCGACGGCGGCGGCGTGGTGCTGCCGGTGGTGACCACCAGTTGCGGAGCGTCAGCGCCGCTCTCGCGGGTGTCGTAGTAGGCGCCGTCACCGCTGGTCGAGGTGGCACCGAAGCTGTACGTGCCGTTGCCGGTGACAGCGGCAGCGACGTCGACCTCGTACCAGGTGTTGCCGCTGACCGCGCCGATCGTGCCGAGCGTGGCCCCGTCGATGGCCGGCTGGTTGTTCCAGGTGGTGCCGGTCTCCGACCAGGTCGTGTTGGACATCCGGCGGAACGTGCCACCGGCGTCGCTGCCGCTGTTGCCGCTGATCGTGCGCAGTCGCAACCTGGCACCGGTCACCGTGCCGCTGACACCGCTCACCGTGAAGCGCAGGAACGAGCGCCGCACGGGCGAGTTGTCGACCACGACCTGCGTGGACGTGCCGTAGTTGGTGGCCGCCGTGTCGCTCTGGACGTAGGTGTCGGCAACGGGCGTGAAGGTCACGCTCGCCGCCGACGCCGCGCCGGCGCCGGTCACGACGACGGCGGCGGTCGCGGCGACGATCACCGTGACCACCCCCAGCGTCACCGACGGACGGGGGAATCGAATGTCCATCCAGGACTCCTTACCTCGTGGGAAGAGCGCAAGGAATGTAGGAAGGTCGATGAGCCGGCGGGCGACGGGCGGATGAACAGTGCGTCCCGACAGGCGAACACCTCGCTGTTGGGAGCCTGTTCAACAGTCCCTCGCCCGGATGCCACCCGCGGTGCGTTGTGCCGCCTCCACTGAGTACGGACGATGGCTGCCCGTCGATCAGAGGAGATGCGCGTGTACCTGTCGACCGTCTCCCGACCGGTCGCCGATGAGCCAGGATCGGGGCCTCGCCGCCGTCGGTTCACGATGGTCAGCGGCAATGTCGTCGCGCTCGGCACGGTCAGTCTGATCACCGACGTGTCGGCCGAGATGGTGGCCGCGGTCCTGCCGCTCTATCTGGTGCTGGGCCTGCACCTCAGCCCGGTGGCCTTCGGCGTCCTGGACGGCGTCCACACCGGCGCCACCGCGCTGCTGCGGGTCGTCGGTGGTTTCGCCGCCGACCGGTTCCGGCGGCGCAAGCTGATCGCCGGCATCGGGTACGCGCTCTCGGCGGTCGCGAAGCTCGGCCTGCTGCTCGCCGGTCGGTCGATCCCGGCGATCGGCGCCGTCATCGCCGTCGACCGGATCGGCAAGGGGGTGCGAAGCGCGCCGCGTGACGCGTTGATCACGCTCTCCACGCCACCGGAGGCGCTGGGTCGGGCGTTCGGGGTGCACCGGGCGATGGACAGCGTCGGCGCGTTCCTCGGGCCACTCGCCGCGTTCGCGGTCCTGCTGGTCGTCGGGCAGTCGTACGACGCGGTGTTCGTCACCAGCTTCTGCATCGCAGCCCTCGCCGTGGTGGTGCTCGTGCTCTTCGTCAGGGAGCAGCCGCCCGGCGAGGGGGTGGACGGCGGGGCGGCGGACGAGACCAACGAGGCGAAGGTCTCCGTCCGCGAGGCGTTCGGGCTGCTGCGCGCAGGACCGGCCCGGCGGCTGGTGCTGGCCGCCGCGATGCTCGGGCTGGCCACCATCGGCGACGGCTTCGTGTACCTGCTGCTGCAACGCCGAATGGACCTCGGCCTGCGCTGGTTTCCGCTGCTCGCGGTGGGAACCAGCCTGGCGTACCTGCTGCTCGCCGCTCCACTCGGCGTACTCGCCGACCGGATCGGTCGCCTGCCCGTGGTGATCGGCGGCTACACCGCCCTCGGCGCGACGTACCTGCTGCTGGCCGGCCCGGTCGACGGTTGGCCGCTGATCGCCGTGGCGCTGACCCTGTACGGCGCCTTCTACGCGGCCACCGACGGGGTCCTCATCGCGCTCGCCGGTCCGGTGCTGCCGGCGCGTCTGCGGACCACCGGAATCGCGTTGGTGCAGACCGGGCAGGCTCTCGCGTACCTCGTCTCCTCCGTGCTGTTCGGTCTGGCCTGGCAGGCATGGGGGCCGGAGAGCGCGATCCGCGCGGCGGCCGTGGCCGTCGCCGGCGTCCTGGTCGGCACGCTGCTCCTGCTGGCCTCCCCGTCCCGACTCACCACCCGGAAGGTGCCCCGATGACCGTGATGTCGACCCGAGCGAAGCTCGGTGTGGTGGTCGCCTCGGCCGTGCTGTTGGGCGCTGTGGCGGCCGGCTACGCCGCCAGGGCCGGGCAGGCTCCTCGGACGCCGCCACCCGCCGGCGCCGAGCAGGCGGTCACCTTGACGTCCGGGCCGCGCCTGCTGGCGATCACCGACCGGCACGTCTCCACAGTCGCCGCGACCGACCCCGCCGGGCCGCGCACGATCGCCGGCCTGGAATGCCTCCGGGTGTACGCGGCCGCCGGCACCGGGGTCTGCCTGAAGCCGGAGACCGCGTGGTCGTACCAGGTCGTCGTCCTCGACGCGACGCTGCGCCAGACGAGGGCGGTCAGTGTGCCGGGTCTGCCGAACCGGGCCCGGGTCTCGGCCTCCGGCCGCATGGTCTCCTGGACGACGTTCGTCGGTGGCGACTCGTACACCTCCAGCGGCTTCTCCACCCGCACCGGAATCCTCGACACCCGCACCGGCGCCACTGCGGCCTCGCTCGAAGAGTTCGCGATCACCCGGGACGGCCGGGGCTACCGCAACGCGGACGTCAACTACTGGGGCGTCACCTTCACCGCCGACGACAACCGCTTCTACGCCACGATGGCGACCGGGGGCAGGAGATACCTCGTCCGGGGTGACCTCGCCGCTCGTACCGTCGAGACGCTGAAGGAGAACGTCGAATGCCCGTCGCTGTCACCGGACGGCACCCGGCTCGCGTTCAAGGAGGCGGTCGACGCCGACCCGGCGAAGGGCTGGCGGCTGTCGGTCCTGGACCTGCCGAGCATGCGGGTCACCGCGACCGCCGAGGTCCGCAGCGTCGATGACCAGGCCGCGTGGCTGGACAACGGCAGGCTGGCCTACACGCTACGCCGGGACGACGGCCAGCCCGACGTCTGGAGCGTTCCGGCGGACGGGTCCGGCACGCCGACGCTTGTCATCCCCGGCGCGGAGTCGCCGTCCCCGCTCACCTGACGGTCCGGTCCGCGGCCCCGGCGGTCCGGACACCTGAAGGCCTTGGCGCGGACAGCAGCCCGTCATGTGGGATTCCGCCGCGCAGCCATCGCCGTTCATCGACGTTCCCGAGGCTGTTGACCATGACAAGGCTGAGCCGTCGTATTTTCGTCCTCGGTGGACTGGTGACCGCGGGAGTCGCTGTGACACCCCTCCAGGGTGCCCGCGCAGCGGTGCCGTACCCCTTCAAACTCGGTGTGGCGTCCGGTGACCCGGCACCGGACAGCGTGGTCCTCTGGACCCGGCTGGCACCCTCCCCGCTCAACGCCGACGGGCAGGGAGGCATGGCCAACGCCGACGTGACGGTGGAGTGGCAGGTGTCCAGCACCGACCGGTTCACCTCCCTGGTCGCCTCCGGCTCGGTGGTCGCCCGGTACGCCGACGCGCACTCCGTGCACGCCATCGCGGGCGGGCTCGCCGCTGACTCCGACTACTACTACCGGTTTCGGGCCCAGGGGCAGATCTCGCCGGTCGGGCGGACCCGGACCGCCCCGCCGCCCAGCTCCTTCGGCCGCGATCTGGTGATGGCCTTCGCCTCCTGCGCCCACTACGAGGCCGGTTACTACACCGCGTACCGGCGGATGGCCGAGGACAACCCCGGTCTGATCCTGCACCTCGGCGACTACATCTACGAGGGCGGCGTCGGCAGCTCCACGGTGCGGCAACACGTCGGCGCCGAAATCGTGTCGCTGGCCGACTACCGCCGCCGCTACGCGCTGTACAAGTCCGACCCGGACCTGCAGGCGGCCCACGCGGCGGCACCCTGGCTGGTGGTGCCAGACGACCACGAGGTGGAGAACAACTACGCCAACATGGTCCGCAACGACAGCAGCCCCACGCTGACCGCAGCCCAGTGGACCGCCCGGCGCACCGCCGCGTACCGGGCCTACTACGAGAACATGCCGCTGCGGCCGGCGTCCGCCGCCAACGGCAACAGCATCCCGCTGTACCGGCGGGTCCGGTGGGGGCAGCTCGCCACCTTCCACATGCTCGACACCCGGCAGTTCCGCGACGACCAGGCCTGTGGCGACGGCTGGAAGGTCTGCGCCGACGCCGACCTGGCCTCCCGGTCGCTGACCGGCGCCACCCAGGAGGCGTGGCTGCTCGACGGGCTGGCCCAGCGCTACAGCACCTGGGACATCCTCGGCCAGCAGGTCTTCTTCGCCCAGCAGCTCGACGCGAACGGGGCGGCGAGCATGGACGCGTGGGACGGCTACCGGGCCTCCCGCAGCCGCATCCAGGGCGGGTGGCAGCAGCGTGGGGTGCGCAACCCCCTGGTGCTCACCGGCGACGTCCACCGTTCGTGGGCCAACGATCTCAAGGCCGACTACGCCAACCCCTCCTCGGCGACGGTCGGCACCGAGCTGGTCTGCACCTCGATCAGCTCGACCGGCAACGGCAGCGGCAGCACCACGGTCCCGAACGCGGCGGCCAATCCGCACCTGAAGTTCTACTCGGACCGGCGTGGCTACGTCCGTACCACCATCACCCGCAGCCAGGTCCGCGCGGACTTCCGCGCGGTGAACACAGTGACCGAGCACGGCGCGGCGGCGTCCACGGTGCGCTCGTTCGTCATCCTCGACGGCCAGCCCGGCCTGCAGGCCGGCTAAGGGAGAGAGCCACCATGACCGCGATCACCGCACTGCTCACCGCGTCCCTGCTGATCCCGAACGTGGTTCCCGGCCCGACCGCCATGACCGCCGAGGCGGTCACCTGGACCACCGCGAACAGCGTCGCCACCGGCGACCAGGACCTGCCGTCCATCGCCATGAACCGCAACGGCCACGTCGCCGTGGTCTGGGAGGACGACCGGGACAGCACCGCACCGGAGGACGACACCCACAGCGAGATCTACCTGCGGCTGTTCCGCGACGGCACACCGGCGTACGAGCTGGAGCTCTCGACCGGGGGAACCAGCGGGGCCGCCTGGCGGCACCTCAGCCCCGACGTCGGGCTCGACGACCGGGGCAACGCCGTGGTGGTCTGGGCCGCCGACGGCGACGGCAACGGCGTCTACAACATCCAGTACCGGGTGGTGTCGCCGGCCGGCGCGGTGCTCGGCTCGGGGCAGGTCAACGCCAGCGACGCCGGGCAGCAGATCTGGCCGAAGGTCGCGGTCGACCCGGACGGCGCGCCCACCAACGCCGCCGCCGTCGGCTTCACAGTGGTCTGGGAGGACGTGCAGGGCACCGCTCCCGCCACCGTCAAGGCCGCCGGCTTCACCGCCGCCACCACCAAGGCGTACGAGGTGACCGCCTCGCAGACGACGGGCACGCACCACCGTCCCGACGTTGCGGTGTCCGCCTCCGGCGAGGCGGTGGTGGTCTGGGACGAGGACGCCGACGCCAACGGCTCGTACAACATCGGGCTGACCCGGCTGGCCCGGTCCAACGGTGCCGTGGCGCTGTCGCGGCGGACGGCCAACGCGCAGAGCGGCGGGCAGCAGCAGCGGGCCTCGGTGGCGGCGAACTTCGCCGGTGACTTCACTGTCGGGTGGGAATCCGACCACACCGGCACCCGGGGTGTCTGGGCCCGATCGTTCACCGCCGCGGGCACGGCCCGGCACGACGAGGTCCCGGTCTCCACCGGAACCGGTGCCATCGCTCCGGGGGTCGGCATCGACGACCAGGACAACGTGGTGGTGGGTTGGACGGTGTCCGGCGTCAACCCGGACGTCTGGGCCCGTGGCCTCAACCCGGACGGCACGTCCACCGGCCGGCTGGCGGCCCAGGCGCTGAGCCAGACCACGACGGGTCGCCAGGAGCACTTCGCCGTCGCCGCGTCGCCCTGGGGCGAGGTGACCGTCTGCTACACCGACGACAACGACGGCAACACCTTCGACCAGGTGCTCCTCGGCCTGGGTACGACGAACTCCACCTGGCTGATGTCCGCCGACGAGCTGCGCCGTCTGAAGGCGCGGGGCACCAGGGCAGCAGACGGCCGCGCGGAATCAGACGATGAAGAAAACCTTCGGTTGGGGCGTTGACTTCGACTTTTTACTACACAACAATCGTCATCAATATTGATGTCCGTCTCCGTGGTCGTGCGATAGCCCCTGGTCAACCCGCAGTACCTCAACCCCTGGTGGCCGCGGGTGCCCCATCGCTCCGGCCTGGACCCGTCGGAAGTGAGGGCACGATGAAACACGGTCGACGATTGGCCGGCGGCGTCGCCGCGGCCCTGATGACGGTCACGAGCCTGATCGGGGCCGCGCCCAGTGCCGCCGCGGCCGTGATCCCCACGCTCACCAGTGCCGTGACCGCCAAACTGCTCGGCACCGCCGAGCTGTCCGCCGCCGATGCCCAACCGGAGACCCGAATCACCGTCAGCCGCACCAGCGGCCGGTGGGCGTTCGGCACCGCCGTCGCGCTCGCGCCCCGACAGAAGGACGCCCACCCGACCGGGTCGATCTTCATCGCCCGGTCCGAGCCCGCCGGGTGGCGCATCGCCTTCGACGGCGAGGCCACCTTCGGTGCGCTGGCCGCCGAGTCGCCCCTGATGACAAGCCAGGAGAAGAGCGTGCTCACCACAACCCCCACCCCGATGTACGCGGGCGGGGACTACCGGACCGGAATGGCCCTGCCGTTCGGTGTGGGCCAGACGTGGACGCTCACCAGCGGCCCGCACGGCTGGGGTGGAACCGAGTCGCCGTACAGCTCGGTCGACCTGGCCGGTGGCGACCAGGTGGTCCGCGCCGCCCGCGCCGGGGCGGCGTACACGATGTGTCAGGGGTGGATCCGGGTCATTCACGACCGGGGCTACTCGACCGACTACTACCACCTGTGGAACAGCATCTCCGTCAACGGCGCCAGCGTCGGCCAGGGCGCCGTCCTGGGCAACACCGGCACCGACGTCACCTGCGGCGGAGCCGCCTACGGCCGGCACGTCCACTTCGGGCTCCGGCAGAACAGCGCGTACGTGCCGATCGCCGGCCACGACATCGGCAAGTGGGTACTGGCCAACGGCGCCGCCGCGTACCAGGGCGGGGCGCGGCACGGGTCGGCCTGGGCCGGTGCCGGCGGCGGCCTGTACAACTACGGCGCGCTCGGCTTCAACCAGGGGGTCGTCGACGCGAACGGCGGCGGGGTGCTCACCCGACGTGCCGGGCCGGGGACCGGCTACGGCTCGCTGGGCTCGGTGGCCGACGGAGCAACGGTCACCATCTCCTGCTCCGCCAACGGCACCTCCCACACCGGCCGGTACGGCACCACGGCGCTCTGGAACAGGTTGAGCGACGGCAGTTGGGTGTCCGACGCCTACCTGTCGACCGGTGTGAACGGTCCGATCAACGGCTGGTGCTGACGAGGTCCATCCCTGCGGGTTGGCGGCTCACCGGCCGCCAACCCGCAGTCACCGCAAGGAGGGCTCATGTCCGTTCGCACCTTCCACCGGGGCCGACTCCTGCTCGCCCTGACCACCGCCCTGACCGGAGTCGTCGTGGTCGCGTCACCGGCTGTCGCCGACCCCGGTGGAACGTCAGCGCCGGCCGCCCCGCTCGCCGTCGCGTTCGACACCGCCGCCGCGCGGTACGACGTGCCACGCGACCTGCTGGTGGCACTGGGGTACGCCGAGTCGCGGCTCGACATGCACGCCCGCACACCAAGCGCGGCGGGCGGTCACGGGCTGATGCACCTGGCGAGCGCCCCCGGCGTGCGCACCCTGGACGAGGCTGCCGCGCTCACCCGGCTCAGTCCGGCCGCGCTGCGGACCGAACCCGCGGCGAACGTGCTCGGGGCGGCAGCCGTGCTGCGCTCGTACGCCGATCAGGCCGGCCTCACCGCCGCGACGCGCGACGACGTGAACGGTTGGTACGGAGCGGTAGCCCGGTACGGCGGCGCCAGCGAGGCGTCGGTCGCGCGGCTCTACGCCGACACCGTCTACGACCTGCTGCGGACCGGGTTCACCGAGCGCGGTGAGGCGGTGGCTGGGCGACCGGTCGCGCCCCGGCGGGGTGGCCTGGAGCGGGCCGCCGTGCTCGGCGGGATCGGCACCTTGAGCACCGACTACGGGCCGGCCGCGTGGGCGCCGGCCAGCACGAGCAACTACACGGTGGCCAGTCGACCGGGCAGTCACCCGGTCACCCGCATCGTGATCCACCTGACGCAGGGCTCGTACGCCGGCGCCGTCAGCTGGTTCCAGAACCCGGCCGCCCAGGCCAGCGCGCACTACACCTTCCGCTCCTCCGACGGGGCCGTCACCCAGTCGGTGCGGGAGAAGGACATCGCCTGGCATGCCGGCAACTGGACCTACAACACCGGGTCGATCGGCATCGAGCACGAGGGGTTCATCGACAACCCCGCCTGGTTCACCGACGCGATGTACCGCGCCTCGGCCGCGCTCACCCGCAGCCTCGCCGCGAAGTACGGCATTCCCCGGGACAGGGCGCACATCATCGCCCACAGTGAGGTGCCCGGTGCCACCCACACCGACCCGGGCCCGAACTGGAACTGGAACTACTACATGCAGCTGGTGAATGGAATCACCGGCATCGGCTCCGGCACGGTGACCACCGAGGCGTCCAGCCTCAACGTGCGCTCCGGCCCCGGCGCCAGCTATCCGGTCGTCGGCTCGGTCGCCGACGGCGCCACCGTCGCCGTCTACTGCCAGGCCGTCGGCAGCACGGTCACCGGCCCGTACGGCACGACTGCCGTCTGGAACCGGATCGGCACCAACCGCTACGTCTCCGACGCCTTCGTGCTGACCGGCTACGACGGGTACATCCCGAACGTGCCGCGCTGCTGAGGGCGCGGTACGACCACGAACGCTCAGGCGGCCGCCGACGAGCCGAAGAGCAGGTCCAGCTGGGCGTCCAGCGCGCCCAGCGCCTGTTCGGCGGTGTACTGCCCGCCCAGCAGGTAGACACCGAGCCCCTCCATCAGCGCCAGCAGGCCGGCCGCGGCGGCGACGCCGTGCCGGTCGGGCAGGACGCTGGCGATGAACCCGGTGAACTGCGCGGTGTCCTCGTGCAGGCTGGGCGCGGCCGACGGTCGCACCGCCGTGTAGGCGAGGAACGCGAGCGCCACCCGCCCGTTGTCGCGGGTGCCTTCGTCGAGCGGCAGCAGCGCGGCGAGCATCGTACGCAGCAGCAGTCGAGGTGACGGGGTCTCGCCCAGCTGTGCCACGGCCTCGGTGACCCGGCTCTGGCTGCGCTCCCGCACCACACTCAACGCGAAGGCCATCATCTCGTCCTTGGTCCGGAAGTAGTGCTGGACCATCCCCGCCGAGACCCCGGCCTCGGCGGCCACGTGTCGAAGGCTGACGGCCTCCAGGCCCTGATCCGCGGCGACCCGCATCAGCGCGTCCGCGATGAGGGTGCGTCGCTCCTGGTGATCGACCTTCTTGGGCATGGCCTCGATCGTTTCACAGTGGGTGGCCCGGAGACTCCGCCAGCGCGGTGGTCACCGGCTGACGGTCTGGCTCACCGGAGTGCCCCGCGCGCTGCGCAGCAGGCCGTCCGGGTCGTCGGCGTACAGTCGCAGCTCGTTCACCGGCGTGGACCCGGCCCTCGGCAGGTCGAAGGTCAGCGGCCGGCGCAGCAGGACGTCGATGCTGGTCTGGCTGCCGACCGAGATGGACACCACCCGCCGGTCGCCCTCCTGCTCGACCTGCACGGATCTGCTCGACGGCAGCGAACGGTAGCGCTTGCGCAGCGCCTCGACGTCCGTCCACGGGACCCAGATGTCGATGCCCGAGCTGAGCCGCACCCGCAGGCCCCGGTCGCCCACGACGTGGGGGTGGATCGTCATGCTGGCGAACAGGCCGATCATCCAGAGCAGACCCCAGATGCCGAGGCCCAGAACGATCCAGCGGGCGGGCCGCCACGGCACCACGTGGGTGACCACCACGTCGAAGATCGGGATCTCCACGACCGACAGGCCGATGAAGATGCCCAGGATCGGCTTGACCACGCCGAGGTAGCCGAACGGCTCGTCGCCGGGCCCCAGCGGCAGTGGACGACGCCGCGCCCACACGTACAGGCTGCGCCACGTCGCGGCCTCGGCCTCGGCCGCCCGACGCAGCAGCGGGCCCACCCGCGCCCTGGTCGGTGTCCTCGTGTCGGTCATGGTCGTCCTACTCGCTCGGGGGTCGACGGTCCGTGCGGCGTGACGGTTCCGGCACCGCCGTCCACCGTGACGAGCTGCCCGGTGGTGATGGTCCGGGTGGCGTCCGGCACGCAGATGACGGCGGGAATGCCGTACTCACGGGCCACTGTCGGGCCGTGCGCCATGATCGCGCCGGTTTCGGTGACCAGCGCCGCCGCGGTGAGGAACAGCGGGGTCCAGCCGGGGTCCGTGGTCGCGGCCACCAGGACCTCGCCGGGCTCGACGTGGGCGGTGCCCGGGTCGTGCACGACCCGGGCGGGGCCGGTCACCCGGCCCGCCGACGCGCCCACTCCGGCGAGCGTCCCGTCGCCGGTCGATGCCGCCGGCAGGACGGTCTCGACATCCGTACCGTCGGAGAGCAGTGCCACCGGCACGGTCCGACGCCGCAGCTCCCGGCGGTGCACCGCCCGCCGGGCGGTGACGGTGCCGCGCAGATCAACACCCTGGTGTACGGCGGTGTGCACCTCGTCGAGGGTCAGGAACATGATGTCGTCGGGCTGCTCCAGCAACCCGTGGGTGTGCAGGTCGGCGCCGATGAGCAGCAGTTGGCGACGGGTCTCGCGCAGCGGGTACAGCCCGGCGAACTTGCCGGCCTCGCGCAGGCCGGCCAACGATCGCGCGCGGCGCAACAGGAAACCGGCGAGCCGGCCCCGCACCGGCCGCCGTCGGCGAGCTCGGGTGCCCAACTCCTCCAGCGCTGTCTCCGCCGCTGAGGCGGCCCGTTGGAAGCGCTGGTCGGGACCCTGTTGCGGATCGGTCACCCGCAGGTAGTTGGCGACCGCGGCGAAGACCGGCGTGGGGTCCTCCGCCCAACGCGGCACCCCGAGGTCGACCTCGGCGACGCCCCGGTGACCGTAGACGTCCAGGAAGGCCGCCATGCCGATGTCGGGCAGCGTCCCGTGCAGGTGGCGTGCGGCCAACTCGACCGGCGGGGTGTCGAGGAGAAGCCGGCGGTGGTCGCCCACGCCCTGGGCGAGCCGCCACAGGGCCAGGTCCATCTCGATGGTGACGTTGTGCGGCATGCCGCCCAGCACGGTGTGGATCTCGTCCGGGCCGGCGACGCCCTTGAGCAGCGCGGTCGGCAGGGCGGCGGCGAGCATCCCGGCGACGATCGGCCACATGATCGCGTCGGCGGTGTCGTCGGCGTCGGCGTCCTGCTCCTGCACGAAGCGCAGCCGGTCACCGGTGGTACGCAGGTCGGCGGGGGCGGCTGAGCTCACCCTCAGCTGCTCGATCGCCTCGAACATCCGGGTCCGCGCGGCCTCGGGACGGGCCAGCGCCCGCAGGATCCCCGCCACCGCGCGACGGGCCGTCCGCAGCGACGCGGCTCCCGATGCCCCACCGCGCCGGTCGCCGCCGCTGGTCGGGGCGAACCGGGGATCCGCCAGCACGTGCTGCATCACCGCCTGGGCGCGCGGCCCGAAGTCGACAGCCAGGAGCTTCACCAGCCGCTTGCGGGACGACCGGTCGCGGGCGAGGTCGGTCAGGTCGCCGTAGAGGCGACCCCCGATGTCGACGATCTCGACACGTACCCCGAGCGCGGCGAGCATCGCGGCGATCTGCCTGCGCAGGGTCGACATGCCCATCGGGGTGACCGGTTGCAGCATGCCCTGGACGTGTCCGAACTCCAGGTAGACGCGGGGGAGGGGCTTCTCGCTGGACGGTGGGGCGGGGAACAGGCTGGTGATCGGCCGGGACTGGAGGAGCCACAGCACGTCCTCCGCGTCGATCGCCCACTCGACATCCTGTGGGCAGCCGAAGTGGGCCTGCAACCGCTCGCCCGTGGCGCGGAGGCGGGCCAGTTGCGGGGACGTCAGGCATCCGGCCTCGGCGCGCGTGACGTCGTCGAGAATGTAGTGGTCGACGGCGGCTGCGCCGTCCACCACTGTGGTGCCGAGGCCGGCGGCGGCGTCGACGGCCATCTCGTCGCGGCGCCCGGTCAGCGGGTTCGCGGTGAACAGCACTCCCGCAACAGTGGGTCTGACCATGCGCTGCACGACGACGCCCATCCGCACTGTCTGGGAATCGATGCCGCGGGCGTCGCGGTAGGCGGTCGCCCGGTCGCTGTGCAGCGAAGCCCAGCATTTCTCGATGGCGGCGATCAGCTCGTCGGTGCCGGTGACGTCGAGGACGGTGTCCTGCTGCCCGGCGAAGCTCGCGTCCGGGAGGTCCTCGGCGGTCGCGCTGGAGCGCACCGCCACCGGGCCCGCGCCGAGCCGCTGGTACGCGGCGACGACCTCGGCGGTGGGGACGACGCCGAGTCGGTGTGCCTCGGTGGTGACGCAGAAGCCGTCGGGGACCTGTTCGCCGTGCCGGATCAGCTCGCCCAGCCCGGCCGCCTTGCCCCCGACCAGGGCGGTCATGGCGGCGGTCACCTCGGACAATGCGATCACGTGCATGGGAGCCCACTCTCGTTGCAATACAACTGCATTGCATCTGACGGTATCTCGTTTGCGATTCGAGTGCAATGTCACGGCTGTGGGGGTGCCACCTCGGAGCCGCGAGGTTGCCCGGATCTGCCATGCTCGGCCCGGTGACGACCGGTCGCCCCACCAGATCCCGCTCCCACCGCCGCCCTCGAAGCCGTGCCATCCGCATCCTGCTCGCGTTCGTCGCGGTGGCGGCCCTCGTGGGTGTCGCGGTGGTCGCGGTGCCGATGCTGCGACCGGCCGGTCCGCGCCCGCTCTTCCAGATGCCGGTGACCTGCGGCGAGACGTGGCAGCTCAGCACCTACCCCGGTCACGACGACTACGACGTCGACTTCTTCCCGGTCGAGGGCGAGACGTGGGGGCGGCCGGTGCTCGCGTCGTACGCCGGCACTGTCACAGTGGCGGGCATCAACGGCTCGCTGGGCGGCCGCAACCCGGAGAACCCGGAAGGCCCGCGGGGGCGTGGCGGCGGCTACTGGGTGAAGATCGACCACGGCGGCAAGTGGGAGACGCAGTACCTGCACATGCTCGAACCACCACTGGTCACCGTCGGCCAGAAGGTGGCCCAGGGTGACCAGATCGGACGGCTCGGCAGCACCGGCAACTCCGGCGCGCCGCACCTGCACTACGAGCAGCGCCGCGGATGGGAGAAGGTCGAGACCCACTTCGACGGCGCGCCGTCGGGCATCACCACCGACGAACGCGAACAGATCCTCCGGCGGGTGAGCAACAACTGCCCGGCCGTCTCCTGAGGAATCCGGTTTGCTCCGCACGGCTGGGGGCACTGATTCGGGAGACAGTTCCGACGCAGGGAGGAGCCGGCCATGGCCAAGGGTGACGTCGACACGTACCACGAGGACGGGCAGTGGAAGAACAAGCCGGAGGGCCACGAGCGGGCCACCAGCACGCATGACGTGAAGGCCGATGCGCAGGCTCAGGGCCGCGAGATGGCGGCCGACCGCGGTGTCGAACACGTGATCAAGAAGCAGGACGGCACGATCGGGGAGAAGAACACCTACCCCCGCAGCCGTGACCCCCGCGACATCGAGGGCTGACAGCTCCCAGCCCCGGCGCACCGACCTCCTCGGCCATGCCGAGGAGGTCGGTGCGTTTCTGGGCGCCGAGCCCCAGGTCAGCTTTATCCCCGTACGAGGAATATGGGTGTTTTTGGGGGATATAGTCCAGCTCGGGGCTGGAGTGAAAGCTGGGAGTGGACATGTCGTTTCGGGGCCGGCGTCGTCCGAGCAGCATCGCAACACTGGCGGTAGCCGTGACCGTGGGAGTTCTCGCGGTCGCGCCCCTCCCGGCGTTGGCGGCCGGTTCCGTCCTGTTCGACCAACCCTTCCACAACAACACACCGAACGGCATCGGCGCTGTGGCGGTACCCGCGGTGCCCGGCCTCCTCGCCACGAACGCCGCCTGCCTGAGCGCGGCCGGCAACTCCACCATCGGCCCGCTGCTCAGTTGCACCACCTCCACCGACCCGCAGGGCGCCGGCAAACTGCGCCTCACCCCCGCCACCATCAACCGGCAGGGCGGAGTGTTCGGCGCGGTGAGCGTGCCCACCTCGCAGGGCCTGCACCTCACCTTCAACACCTACCAGTACGGCGGCACGAGCCCGGGCGCCGACGGCCTGGCCTTCGCGCTGGCCGCGGTGGACCCCGCCAACCCTAGGTCCCCGTCGACCCTCGGCCCGTCGGGCGGCTCGCTGGGCTACTCGGCGGCGTTCAACGGCGTGTCCGCGGGACTCTCCAACGGCTACATGGGCGTCGGTTTCGACGTCTTCGGCAACTTCAGCAACAGCACCTACCAGGGCACCGGCTGCACCAACCCGCCGTACATCTCGACCACCGGCGGTCGGGTCCCCGGCCAGGTCGTGATCCGCGGGCCGGGCCGCAACGGCGTCGGCTACTGCGCCATCGACAGCACCGCAGTCAGCACCTCGGCACCCGCCCTGCCGCTGCGGGCCAGCACCCGGGCCGCGTCCGTGGTGCCGGTCGAGGTCGTCATCAACACCACCTCGTCGCCGTTCACCACCGACTCCGGTATCACCACTCCGGCCGGTCAGTACCGGGTCAGGTTCACCCCGGTCGGCGGGGCCGCCCGGACCCTGTCAGGCGCGCTTCCGGTCGTGTCGCCCAGCCTGTACCCGTCACCGACCTGGCTGAACGCCAGCGGCTACCCACGGCAACTCGCCTTCGGCTGGGTGGGCTCGACCGGCTCGGTCACCGACTTCCACGAGGTCGACAACGCTCAAGCGGTCAGCTTCAACCCGGTGCCCGACCTGAACGTGTCACAGACCAGCTCCGTCGGCGCCTCCCCGCAACCCGGTGACCCGGTCACCTACTCGATCACCGCCGGGGTCGACGCCGGCGCCACCGAGACCTCGCCCATCTCGGTCACCCAGACCGTCCCCGCCGGTGTCGTCCCCCGCGCCGCGTACGGCTCCGGCTGGGTCTGCGCCGCACCGTCCGGACAGACCGTCACCTGCACCAACAGCAACGGCCCGTTCGCCGGCGGCACCTCCCTGCCGCCCATCACCGTCGTCGCGACAGTCACCGGCACCGGTGTCACACCGACGCAGATCCAGACCACGACAGTCGCGACCTCGTCGTCGATCGACGCCAACCCCGGCATCGCCACCGGCACCACACCTGTCGCGCCGGCCACCGCGCCGAGCGGCATCACCGTCACCCCGGCCCAGAGCTCCGTCTCCGGAGGTGTTCCGGTCACCGTGGGCGGCAGCAACCTCGCCGGCGCCACCGCGATCACCATCGGTACGGCCGCCGAACAGCAGGCCGGCACGTCGGTGCTGCTGCTGCCGTGCACCTCCGGCCCGGCCGCCGGCTGTTTCACAGTGAATCCCAACGGCACCCTCGCCATCTCCTCCATGCCCGCCCGGTCCGGCCCGGCGACGGTCACGGTCAGCGTCATCACCCGAGGCTCGGCCGGGTCGGCGAACTTCGTCTACGCCTCCACACCGGGCACGCCCACCACCCCCACAGCGGTCGCGGGCGTCACCAGCGCCACAGTGAGCTGGACCGCGCCGGACAACAACGGCAGCCCGATCACCAGCTACCTGATCACCCCGATCCGGGACGGCGTCACCCAACCGACCCTGACCTTCGACGCCTCCACCACCAGCCGCACCCTGACCGGGCTCACCGCAGGCTCGTCGTACGCCTTCCGCGTGGCGGCGGTGAACGCGTTCGGCACCGGCGCGGCCAGCCCACCCTCGGCGGCGGTGGTGCCGTACACAGTGCCGGGAGCACCGACGAACACCTCGGCCACCGCCGGCACCAACGCCGCCAGGGTGAGCTGGACCGCCCCGGCCAACGGGGGGTCGCCGATCACCGGTTACACGGTGACGCCATACCTCAACGGGGTGGCGCAGACACCCCGGGTCTTCAGCGGAACCGCCACGACCCAGGTCGTCACGGGGCTGACCGCCGGTGCCACGTACACCTTCCGGGTGGCCGCGACGAACGCCGGCGGGACCGGCCCGCAGTCGGCCCCCTCCGGGCCGGTGACGGTCAACGCGCCACCGACGCTGACCTTCCCACCGCCCCCACCCGGCAAGGCGTACGAGCCGTACCAGTATCAGCTCACGGTGACCGGCGGCACCGGCCCGTTCACCTGGTCGGTCAGCGCCGGGAGCCTGCCCGCCGGGCTGACCCTCGACCCGGTCACGGGCCTGCTCTCCGGCACGCCCACAGTGTCCGGGACGTTCCCGTTCACCGTCCGGGTGACCGACTCGTTCGACCAGTCCGCGACCCGACCGGTCGACCTGGTCATCACCCCGCTCGGTGGACTCTCCATCAGCGTCCCGGCGATCTCGGCGCTTGGCACCGTCACCTCGGGCACCACCGGCGTCTCGGGCCACCTCGGCCCGGTGACCGTCACCGACGACCGTGGCCCCTTCTCCGGCAACTGGGTCAGCGTCGTCTCCAGCACGAGCTTCACCACCGGCTCCGGCTCGGGGGGCGAGACCATCCCCAACAGCAACATCACGTACGCCTCGGGCCCCGCCCTCGCCAGCACCGGGGTCGGATCGTTCGTCCCGCAGCCCGGGGCGGTGCTGAACACCCCGCGGGTGGCCGCGGGATGGTCCGGCCAGGCGGGAGGCCCGAACTCCGCCACCTGGAACCCCACGCTGTTCGTGAACCTCCCGTCCGGGGTGGTGGTCGGCAACTACGTGTCGGTCGTGACGCACTCCGTCATCTAGCTACCCCCCCGGCCCCCGGCCCCCGCCCCCGCTCCCGCCCCAGCTCCGTCGATCATGGAGTTGTGGTGGGTGGCGAATCGGTCTTGTCGCCCTCAAGTCGGGCACCACAGGTGCATGATCGACTCGCGAAACGATGCTGCCCGGCCGTTCCGGGGAACGGCCGGGCAGATGGAATGGGGCGGTGTGGGTGGGTGGTCAGGCCCACTGGGCCTGGCGTCGGCGGACGAGGTACCAGCCACCAAGGGTGACCAGCACCAGCAGGGCGATGCCGCCGACCGTGTAGACCAGCCAACTCGGCCCGCTGGACGTCGCGACAGTCATCGGCGCCGCGACGGGTAGGACGATCTTCCCGGTCGCGGTGCGTTCCACGGTGCCGCTGGCGAGCTTCGCGTGCACGTCCCAGGTTCCGGCGGGCAGGGCCTGGTTGACCTCGATCCGGACCTGACCGCTCTGGCCGGGCAGGATCGTCACGCCGTTGGTCACCTTGAACGGACCGGCCTCGACCGCCGCCTTGGTCAGCGACAGGGTGCCTGTCATGTCCAGCGCACGTTCGCCGGTATTGGTGACCTTCGCGGTGACCACGGGGAATTCACCGGCGCCCGGCTCGGCGGCCAACCCTTCGATCCGGAAGTCCGTTGGCGGCTCACCACCGGGACCGATGTCGAGGTAGACCCGGATGCCCACCCGGTGGATCTGGGTGACGTTGCCGGTGCGCTCCTTCGTGCTGGTGACCTGCGCCCAGATCGCGGCGTACCGCTCGCCCTTCGACGCCTTCTTCGGCACGGCGACCTCGACCTCGACCGGTCGGCGCTCGCCCGGGTCCAGCCGCATCGTGGCGGTCTTCAGCCGGATCCACCCGCTCAGTTCGTTACCCGTACGCCCCTCGGGCACGGTGAAGGCGTTGTTCTCGACCGAAGCGGCTCCGGAATAGAAATCGATCTTCTGCACCTCGGCGGAGGTGTTCTGCACCTCGACCCGGCGGTTGATCGTCGTGCCGGGTTTCAGGTGATCCACGATGTAGACCTGGGCCCTCGGGTCCTGTACCCGACTGGCCGGGATGTCCAGCATCCGGATGCTGATCGCGGCTTCCTCGGCCGGGTCCTGTCGCTGCTCCCGCACGGCAACGGCTGGTGCCGCCGAAACCCCGAGCGCCACGAGGGCGACCGAGGCCAGCAGCACCAGCCGGCCGAGCGGCTCAGAACACCGAATGTGTCACCGTCCCGGTGTAGACACCCTGGACGGTGCCGACGGGGATGTTCACCACCAGGGTGGGGTTCCAGGTGGCGAAGTTGTTGCCGGTGCCGCCGGTGTGGGTCATCGCCGTCCGAGGGACATTGATGATCACCTGCTGGGCCGCCGTGGGTTGGCCCGGCGTGAAGGTGCCAGTGCCGGCGGTCGCCGTGGCGGGGCCGGACCAGTACAGAACGTTGATGTTCGGGATCGTCTCTCCGGAGGAGCCGCCACCGGTGGTGAAGTCGGTGGAGATGACGCTGGCGGTCCAGTTGGGGGTGAGCGAACCTCGCTGGTCCAGCACGGTGACCGGGCCGAGCAGACCGGTGACGGTCGAGCCCTCAATGCCGTGACCGATGTTGGCCGTCGCCGGCACGGTGATCGACAGGCCGCCGGCGGCGTCGACGGTGAGGGTCACGATCGTGTCGCCCGTGGTGTCCGCGGCGGCCGGTCCGGCGAGCGCGACGACGGCGGCGACGCCGGCCAAGCCCGCGAGAATCTTTCTACGCATCGAGTCTCCTTTGTCCTAAAGAGCGCTGGGAAGCACTTAAGAGACTATCTACGCAAAACGCCCATACGGGCTGGAATAGCTCGAGCGTCACCCGGTGGGCCTTCGGTGATCGTGCTCGACCCTGGGTGTGGTGGCGTGGTGTGTGCGTCGAGCACAAGCGTTGATGGCCCCTGCGCGTGCTGGGCCCTCACGGCGGGCGCGCACGGCAAGGGCTCGGCGCCGTACCGGCCGCCGAGCCCTACGAGCGGATTCAGGCCGCGACCACGTACGGGAACGTGGCGGAACGCGCGGCCTTGGTGACCTCCGAGGTGAGGCCGGCAGTGGTGCCGGTGTTGAGGACCAGGGAGAACATCACCTCGGGCGCGTTGTCGGCAAGGGTTCGTCCGTTGCGGACCGCGAAGCCGAAGTTCGCTGCCGTGCCGACCTTGTACGACAGCAGGTCGGGGTAGAGCTGCCGGGCGACGCTCCAGCCGTACGCCTGCGGATCCGGTGCGGTGCCGTTCGCCTTGACCACCCCGGCGACCGCGTTCGCGATCTCCTCCCCGCCCTCGGCGAGGTCGTTGCCGGGGTGCCGGAAGTTGGCGGGGTCGGAGAAGTCGGTGTCGTGGGGCCAGAAGATCGGCCACATCATGGGGTGGCCGGCGCGGTTGATCTGGCGCCACCCGCCCGCGTCGGTGGCCAGCATGGTGCGGCACCACACGCCGATCTCGGTGCCGTCGCGCAGCAGCGGCTCGTCGTGGGAGACCTCGAGGACGATCGACTCGACGGTGGTGCCGGCGAAGCTGTTCTTGGCCTGGTCTACCCGCCACGCCGAGCGGTCCACCCGCGAACCGTTCTTGACCGCGCCGTTGATGGTGGCGAGTTCGTCGAGGTCGACGAAGAAGGGGTCGGCGATCCGCCCGGCCCAGATCCGGACGTTGCCGCCGGTCGTCACCTCGCCGGTTCGCCCCTCGGCGATGGGGGTGCCCATCGCGGCGTCGTCGCGGGCGTCCGCGCCGGTGAGCTCGTACAGCTGGAGGGTCTGCCGGGCGTCGCCGTCCGGCTCGCCGAAGGCGAACCGGTACGTCAGGTCCTCCGCCTCGGTGCCGTTGATGTGAATCTTGATCTCGTAACGCGCCTCGGCGTGGAAGCCGCGCTTGATGTCGGCCTTTGTCACCGAGCTGTTGACGTCCATGACGAACACGGTGGCGCGGTCACCGTTGAAGACGTACAGGTCGTCGATGTACAACTGGCCGCCCTGAGCGGCCAGGGGTGTATCGAGGTGGTGCGACATGAGCTCACTCCCGGGACTGCCGGATTCAGGACTAATACGAACATAGTGGTCATGAGCCTGGCCTCCCCGCCCATCGAGTCAATCCGGTTCGACGAGGTGGGCGAAGGTCGCTACGGCGATGGGCCGCCCGAGTGACTCCTCGGACGGCCCACGCCTTGGTGCTCGGGTGATCAGATGCGGGACCACTTCTGGTTGGCGGCGCCGAGGCAGTCCCACAGGTGCAGCTTGCCACCGTTGTTGGGGTTGGCCTCCCGTACGTCGACGCACTTGTTGGCGTTGAGGTTGACCAGGTCGCCGGCGCCGTTGAGGGTGAAGCGTTGCGCGGTGTTGCCGTTGCAGCTGACCAGGTTGACCTCGGTGCCGTTGGCGGTGCCGGCCCAGGCCGGGTCCATGCACTTGCCCATCGCCCGGACGGTCCCGTCGGACGCGAAGGTCCAGCTCTGGGCCGCCGTGGTGTTGCAGTCCCAGATCTGGAGCTTTGCGCCCTCGACCGGGTCGGCGCCGGGGATGTCGATGCAGCGACCGCTCTGCGCGCCCCTGATCCGGTTGGTGCCCGGAGTGGGGTCGCCCCCGCCACCCGAGGTGTAGCTGGACACCCGGACGTAGTCGACGAGCATCTGCTGCGGGAACTGGGTCGAGCCGTCGGGGTAGCCGGGCCAGTTACCGCCGACCGCGACGTTGAGGATCATGAAGAAGGGGTGGTCGAACACCCAGCGGTTGCCACCGAGCCGAGCGGGATCGACCCGGTGGTACTGCACCCCGTCGACGTACCAGGTGATGACGTTCGGCTCCCAGTCCACCCGGTAGGTGTGGAAGGTGTCGGCGAGCGGTGAGCCGATGGTGCGGCTGCCAGTGATGCCACCGGCTCCGGAGTAGCCGGGCCCGTGCACGGTGCCGTAGACGGTGTTGGGCTCCCGGCCGATGTTCTCCATGACGTCGATCTCGCCGGCGTCGGGCCACCCGCCGCCGGTGCCGAGCATCCAGAAGGCCGGCCAGATGCCCTGACCACGCGGGATCTTGATCCGGGCCTCGAACCGCCCGTACGTCTGGGTGAAGGTGGCCGCCGTCAGCAACCGCGCCGACGTGTACTCGCAGCGCCCGTAGTGGCACTGGTAGTTGGCGGGATTGTCCCGGCGGGCGGTGATGACCAGGTTGCCCTGGCCGTCATGGACCGCGTTGCTGGTGCTGTTCGTGTAGTACTGCCGCTCGTTGTTGCCCCAGCCGCCACCGCCGGTGTCGAACCGCCACTTGTTCTGGTCGACGGGCGTGCCGGCGGGGGAGTTGAACTCGTCCTGCCAGCTGATGGGACCGATGGCGGCCTCGGCCCGGTCGGGGTGCGCCGGGACGACGAGCGCCGTCGCGGTCGCGACGAGGGTGGCCGCCAGGAGTACGAGCGGGCGGAAGCGGAGGCTGGGCCGGGCTGTGAACACGGGAGGCTCCTCAGCTTGGGGGTGATGGAGGCGGTTTACCAGGATAGAGAGCGCTCTCTAAGCGAAGCATGTCGATATCATGTCCTTCTGTCAAGAGTGTTTCCAATATAACGACCGTCCGTTACCGCCCGATGCTGACGAGTGAGCGGTGCAGTGCCGACGTCGCTCGTCGCAGTGGCATCGCTCGATGGCTCCGAGATGGACGACGTCGACCCATCGAAGGAGCTCGGCGCGGCCGAGGGTTACTCGATAGCGGTCGAATCGACCCTTCCTATTGCCGTGGGGCGTCCACGCGGGACAGGATGACGAGGCGTGCCGGAAACTTTCCCGTAACCTGCGCGCTGCTGGTCTCTGTCACAAGGAAGTGGGAGTCAGTCATGAGCGAGGCGTCGACGGCGCTGGGTGTGCGCCTCTACCCGGATCTGGTCGAGCGGGGTGGCCTGGCCCCCGCGCTGATCGAAACTGCTGCCCGCCACGGGCTCGACGTCGGCCGGGTGACCGCGCCGGAGCAGGGGCGGGCCCGGTTCACCTGCGCCGAGCTGCACTCCGACGAGGGCGTGGTCTGCGTGGGGCTGGGATCGCAGGCCCGGTACTTCATGATTGACCTGCGCGTCTCGGGAGAGGTTCTCGCCCGCGGCGACGTCATGGACCTGGTGCAGGTCGCCCAGGTGGCCGCTGCCTGGCGGGCCGGCCTGACGTTCGCCGAGCTGACCGCCCGGTTCCCGTTCATGGAGGAGATCAAGCACCGCCCCGCGCCGGTGGCCCAGGTCAGCTAGTCGGCCGGGTCGGGCAGGTCAGCAGCGCAGCCGAGGTGGCAGTGGTGACTCCGTACCGGCCCTCCGGTTGAGGTAGGTCGACTGGACGAAGTCGACGAGGCGCTCCGCGTCGGTCGCGGTCGAGGCCAGTCCGAACGAGACGCGGACCGCGCCGCCCGTCGGCAGCCCCAGCGCGGTGAGGTACTGGTCGATCGTGTCGACCCCCGCCAACAACCGCTGCCGCATCGACGTCCGGCTCATCCCGAACGCGCCCTCGGCCGCGCCCGGATTGCAGAAACAGCCGGTACGCAGGGAGAGGCCCGCCGCTGCCGCCTCCCGCGCCACGAGCCGTTCGTCGACCAGCGTGCCGTCCGGGTGACGGAGGTTGAAGGTCACGGTGCCACCGCGCCCCGCACCCGTCGTCGGCCCGTACACCTGGACCAGCGACCCGCCGGTGTCGTGCCGCAGGGTGGCCAACCGCTCCAGCAACCACTCGGTGAGCAGGCCGACCCGGGCGTGGACCAGGTCCACGCCGATCGAGTCGAGCCAGCGCAACCCGAACTCCACGTCCGGGATGCTCAGGAAGTTGAGCGTGCCGTCCTCGAACGCCGACTCGTCGTCCATCGGCCGGTGCCAGTCGCCCTGCACGCTCACCGCGCGGATCGTGCCGCCGGCGAACCACGGCCGGCGCAACCGGGCCAGCGCCGAACGGCGGGCCAGCAGCGCGCCGACCCCCGTGGGGTAGCCGAAGAGCTTGTACCAGCTCAGACAGACGAAATCCGGTCGGACGACGCTGAGGTCCAGCCGGTTCGTCGGCGCGAAGGCGGCCGCGTCGAGCAGCACGTCGTAGCCCCGCTGCTGGGCCAGCTCCACCCAGCCCAGCGGGTGCTGTACCCCGGAGAAGTTGCTCTGCGCCGGGTAGGCGAACAGCCCGCGACGACCGGGCCGGCTCCACCGGCGGGTCAGGCCACCCCGGCCGGCGTCGAGCGCCGCGACCAGGTCCGACTCGGCGATCCGCAGTTCCGGCCCGTTCAGCGGCAGGTAGCGTACGGACGCGCGAGCCGACCGGGCGTACTCGCGGATGCCGTTGACCGAGTTGTGGTTGTCCCAGGTGAGCACCAGCGGCGCGGCCCGGCCGAAGTCGTACGCCTCGCCGACCAGCCGGCAGGCGCCGCTGGCGTTCGGGGTGAAGATGACCGCGTACTCGTCCGGGTCGGCGCGGAAGAAGTCGAGCACCGCGCGTCGCGCCGACTCCACCAGCGAGCCCGCCGCCACGCTCGTGGGGTTCTCCGAGTGGGGGTTGCTGTAGAGGCTGGCGAGCAACCGGTCGTGGTGGGCGCGAACCTGCGCCTGGGCGGCCACCCCGGCTCCGGCGTAGTCGAGGTACACCTGCCCGTCGGTGTCCAGGTGCCGGTACTCGGTGGCGCGCAGCTCGTCGATCCGGCCGGTGGCGGCGTATCCCGGCAGCGCCCTGGGGGAGGCGGGGGGCGTCGGGTCAGGACGCACGGCGGGGATCCCGTCGGAGCAGGACCGCCCAGGCCGCGCCCAGGAAGAGCAGCACGAAACCGCCGAGCACCAGCCAGTCGACCCACACCGGCCGGGAGAAGCTGTCGCCGTACGTGGCCAGCAGCGGCGGGCCGAGCGGGGAGCCGCCGTCGCGCCAGAGCCGCTCCACCCCGGCGGTGTGTCCCAGGCCCTCGAACGCCCACCGGTTCGACATCGCGTAGCTGAGCCACTGACCGCCGACCGCCATCGCCGGCACCGGCAGGATCGCGCCGACGAACAGCACCTGTGGGAAGCAGAGCATCGGCAGCATGAGCGTCGCCTGGGCCGCGTCGGACACGGCCGCCGAGCAGAGCAGACCGAGGGCGAGCGCCGCCGCCGAAGAGAGCAGCAGTGTCGCGTACAGGGCGGCGAAGTCGGCGCCGCCGACCGGCGGCAGCCGGTCCATGCCGCGCAGCACCCCGAGCAGGGCCAGGTCCACCAGGGCCAGCAGCGGCAGCAGCACCGCCACCTTCGCCAACAGGTACGGGACCAGCCGGACCCCGGCCAGCCGCTCCCGGCGCAGGATCGGCAGCTCGGTGCAGATCTGGAGGAGCCCGTAGGTCAGCCCGAAGAAGAAGCCGCCGAACGCGATCCAGAACAGGATCATCACGGTGACCGTCGGGCTGGGTCTGGTCGGCTCGAACGCCCCCGGGCGGAACAGCAGCGCGAACATGCCGAGCACCATCAGCGGCGAGCCGAGCAGGATCGCCAACGTCAGTCGGTTACGGACGACGATCTCCGTGTTGCGCGCGGTGAGCACCGCCCACTGGCGCAGCCGGCCGACGGGCCGGGACGGCGTCGCGGCGACGTCACCCCCGTCGGGCGTACGGGGCGGCTGTTCGGCCGCGCGCCGCTCGGCGAAGCGATCGGGCCACTCGGCCGGCTGCGTCGCTTCGTCGAGCCGGAGGTGCACCTCGGCCAGGGACCGCAGGCCGAAGAACTCCCGGGCGGCGGTCGGGGTGCCGGTGAACGCCAACCGGCCCTGACGGGTCAGCACGACGACACTGTCGCAGTGGTCCACGTCGGTGACCTGATGAGTGGTCAGCACGACGGTGGTGCCCGTGTCGGCGAGCGCGCGGAGCACCCGGAGCAGCTCCACGGCGATCGCCGGGTCCAATCCGGAGGTGGGCTCGTCCAGGAAGAACACGCCGGGTCGGGTGAGCAGCTCGACGGCGATGCTGGCGCGCTTGCGTTCGCCGCCGCTGAGCAGGCCGACCGGCGTGGTGGCCCGGTCGGTGAGTCGCAGCTCGGCGAGCACCTCCGCGACCCGGTCACTGATCTCGGCCGGCCCGGCGGTGGAGGGGAGGCGCAGTCGGGCCGCGTACCGCAGGGTGCGGGCCAGGGGCAGCTCGCGGTGGATGATGTCGTCCTGGGGAACGACACCGATGGTGCCGGCGGTGGTGTTGCCGTCGTACGTGACGGTGCCCGCCACCGGGCGCTGTACCCCGGAGAGGATCTCCAGCAGGGTGGTCTTGCCGGCGCCGCTGGCACCGATGATCGCGACCAGCTCACCCGGCGCGACGCTCACCGAGATGTCGGTCAGGATCTGGCGACCGCTCCGGACGCTCTGGCCCAGCCCCTGAGCGGCGATGCCGACACCGGCACGTGGGGGAGACGTGGTCTGCTCGGTCGTCATGTCGAGTGCTCGATCCGGTCGGGAGTGGTCCGCCTGAAAATCGTGCCTCGTCGATGTTACTGAGCGGCCGCGCAGTGCGCCCGGAGTGGACGGTCAGCGACAGTCGTCCGTTCAGCCGGTGGTGGTCCGTGCCTGTGCCGGCACCTGGAGGAGGTCGAGGCAGTTGCGCCACAACGTTTCCAGCTGGGTCGGATCGTTGAGCAGCTTCGCGAGCAGGACCCGCCCCTCGATCTGCGCGACTATCGATCGGGCGGCCTCCCGGCTGTCGACCGACGGGCCCGCCAGGCCGCGCTCCTTGGCCTCGGCGACGACCTGCTCGATGAGGCCGATCTGCTCCTCGAAGATCTCCTGGAGTCGACCGCGGATCTCCTCGGCCTGGTTGCTGAGTTCGAGGGCGAGGTTGCCGAACAGGCAGCCCGCGACCACTCCGGCTTTCTGCTGGCCGACGCGCTGGACCTCCTCGGTGGCCTCGAACAGGTCCCGGAGTCGCTGTAGCGGGTCGCGCTCGCTGCCGAGCAACTGCTCCCACTGGCGGCGCTGGGTGACCCAGTGCTCGTCGATGACGGTGCGGGCGAGCGCCTGCTTGGACTCGAAGAAGTAGTAGAAGCTGCCCTTCGGCACCCCCGCCGCCGCGCAGATCTCGGCGACCCCGAGCGCCGTGTAGCCGCGCTGCTCGATGAGCGTGGCGGCCGCGTCGAGGATTTTGTTCTTCGCGTCACTGGTCCGACCCATGCCTCGACGATACACGACCGGTCGGCTAGCTTTTAGTCGACCAGTCGTCTAGTGAAGGTGGTTTCCTCATGAACAGCACTCAGGGCCAGAAGGTCGTCGTGATCACCGGCGCTTCCCAGGGCATCGGCGCCGGCCTCGTGGACGCCTACCGCAAGCTGGGGTACGGCGTCGTGGCAACCTCTCGGTCGATCGGCGCGTCCGACGACCCGGAGATCGTCACGGTCCGGGGTGACATCGCCGAGGCCGACACCGCGGAGCGGGTGGTGCGTGCCGCAGTGGACCGGTTCGGGCGGATAGACACCCTGGTGAACAACGCCGGCGTCTTCGTCGCCAAGCCATTCACCGACTACACCGACGAGGACTTCGAGCAGGTCACCGGGATCAACCTCGCCGGGTTCTTCCACCTCACCCAGCGCGCGATGCCGCACCTGCTGGCCAGCGGGGCCGGTCACGTCGTCAGCATCACGACGAGCTTCGTCGACCAGCCCAACTCGAACGTCCCGTCGGTGCTCGCGTCATTGACCAAGGGTGGCCTCAGCTCGGCGACCAAGTCGCTGGCCATCGAGTACGCCGGTCGCGGTGTCCGGGTCAACGCCGTCGCACCCGGCGTCATCAAGACCCCGATGCACCCGGTCCAGACGCACCAGACGCTCGCGGGTCTGCACCCGGTGGGCCGGATGGGCGAGACGAGCGATGTCGTCGACGCCGTGGTCTACCTCGAGTCCGCACCGTTCGTCACCGGCGAGATCCTGCACGTCGACGGCGGGCAGAACGCCGGTCACTGATCCCTCGGACACCGCGCGGGCCGCAGGTTCGGCTGAAGTGGCGGGCAGATTCGCGCCGCTCGTGTGGATCTGCCCGGCGGCGTTGATCATTCCGTGCGACCGTTGGCGCGTGATCAACACGAGGTTGGTCACCCGGAAGGAGACCCTGCCGTGGATCTGCCCGACGACCTGCTCACGTTGCTGCGCGAGCCGAGCACCTGCTTCGTCACGACGCTGATGCCCGACGGCTCGCCACAGCTCACCCAGACCTGGGTGGACACCGACGGCACGCACATTCTGATCAACACCGTGGAGACCCACCAGAAGACCCGGAACGTCCGGCGGGACCCACGGGTGGCGGTGGCGATCTCCGACCCGCAGAAGCCGGGTCGCTACCACGAGGTCCGGGGACGGGTGGTGCGCACCAGCACCGAGGGCGCCGCCGAGCACATCGACCAGTTGGCGCAGCGTTACCTCGGTGGGCCGTACCCGTGGTTCGGTGGCCAGGACCAGGTCCGGATCATTCTGACCATCGAGCCCGACCGGGTGCGGTCGATGGGCTGACAGTCGGCGGTGGGTATGAATGGCCCGGTCAGGGGAAGACCGGCCGTTCCACCGCGGAACAGGAGAGCCGGGATGAGAGCCGTCGTCTACACGGACGTCCGGACGGTCGCGGTGCGGGAGGTGCCCGACGCGATGCTGGAGGCGGAGACCGACGCGCTCGTGCGGATCACCTCCACCGCCCTGTGCGGTACCGACCTGCACATGTACGACGGACGGACCAGCGCCGAACCCGGCCTGGTGCTCGGTCACGAACCGCTCGGCGTGGTGCAGGAGGTGGGCGCCGCGGTGCAGACCGTCCGGCCGGGGACCCGGGTGGTGATCCCCACGCACCTGTTCTGCGGGACGTGTGTGATGTGTGCCCGCGGGCTCTCGGCGGCCTGTCTACGGGCCCGGGCCGAGGGGCCGGGCGCGGCATACGGCTACGCGGGGATGGGTCCGTACCGGGGCGCGCAGGCCGACCTGCTGCGCGTGCCGTGGGCCGACGCCAACTGCGTGGCCCTCCCGGGCGAGCCGGGGGACGCGTACGAGGACGACTTCGTGCTGCTCGCCGACGCGTTCGTCACCGGGTGGCATGCCGCCGCCTCCCTCGCCGAGGTCGAGCCCGGTGACACAGTGGCGGTGTTCGGCGCGGGCACCATCGGTCTGCTGGGCGCCTACGCGGCGCTGCTCCGAGGCGCCCGGGTGGTGTACTCCGTCGACGGGGTCGACGCCCGACTCGACAAGGCCGGCGAGATCGGCGCCGTGCCGATCGACTTTCGCCGGGGCGACCCGGTCGAGCAGATCCGCGCCGACAGGGCCCGGACCGGGCTGCCGCTCGGCGAGGAGAAACTGGGTGGGGTCGACAAGGTCATCGACGCGGTCGGGTTCCAGGCCCGCGACCGGGAGCACCCCGCACGGGAGCGTCCGAACCAGGTGATCGCCGACGCGGCCCGGCTGGTCAACCCCGCCGGTGCGATCGCGGTCGCGGGCGTCTATCCGGACCGGGACCCGCACCCCGGTCCCGGCGCGGACGGTCACGAGAACCTGGTCGCGCCCTGGGGTGCGCTGTTCAGCAAGGGGGTCGCGGTCCGCTTCGGTCGCACCCACGACCGCCGCTACACGGTCCTGCTGCGGGACCTGGTGGTCGCCGGTCGGGCACGGCCCAGCGTGATCGTCACTCACCACGGCACTCTGGCCGACGCCCCCGACCTGTACCGCCGCTTCGACCGCCGGGAGGACGGGGTGATCAAGGCGGTGCTGCGCCCGTCCTGAGCCGTCGACGTGGGAGGGGCGGTGGCGCAACCGGCCCGATCCGCACTTAAGGGACGTTAAGTCGCACGTCCCCCTCCTGGTCGCGCACCTGACGAGACGATCACCGTCGATCGGGCCTCAGGACCGAGGCGTGGGTCACACCGTCGGCCATCGGCCGTCGTCGCGTCGTGGGTGCGACGTCGGGGTCCTGGCCGAATCACGATCACTCGATGACGACGAGATCGCCCGCCCACCGCCCGCGCTCGGCGGGTAGTGGATCGTGCCTGGTGGCGGGCCTGTCGAGGATGACCCGAGCCGATCGAGCCGCCGCGCTACATTTGACAACGTTGCCACCGGCAGGCCAAGGTGCCCGAAGGGGCTCCTGAGGTAGCAGTGACAGGCGAATACTCTGCTACGTCGATATTGCCGGATTGTTACTTTTTCAACAGTCCCTCGCCTTGCGGATGGCCCTCCGGCCGCAATACGTTGCCGTCAACAACAAAACCAAGTGAAGGTTCAACCTTCCGGAGGCAACCGATGACGTTGGCGAGGTGGTACGAGCAATGAGCAACGTGCCCACCCTCCTTGAGATGCGCTCCATCACCAAGGAGTTCCCCGGAGTCAAGGCCCTCTCCGACGTCAACCTGGTGGTTCGCGCCGGCGAGATCCATGCCATCTGCGGCGAGAACGGTGCGGGCAAGTCCACCCTGATGAAGGTCCTCAGCGGGGTGTACCCACACGGCACCTACGACGGCAAGATCATCTACCAGGGGTCGGAGAGCAAGTTCTCCGACATCCGGGCCAGTGAGAACGCCGGCATCGTGATCATCCACCAGGAGCTCGCGCTCATTCCAGGGATGTCGATCGCCGAGAACATCTTCCTCGGCAACGAACCGCGCAAGCGGGGCGCGATCGACTGGAAGGCCGCGAACCGGATGGCGCTGGACCTGATGGCCCGGGTCGGCCTGGAAGAGGACCCGGACACCCTGATCAAGGACATCGGGGTCGGCAAGCAGCAGCTCGTCGAGATCGCCAAGGCGTTCGCCAAGGACGTGAAGCTGCTCATCCTCGACGAGCCCACTGCGGCGCTCAACGAGGCCGACTCCAAGCACCTGCTGGACCTGCTGCGCGGGTTCCGCTCCCGCGGCATCACCTCGATCATGATCTCGCACAAGCTGAACGAGATCGAGGCGATCGCCGACCAGATCACCATCCTGCGCGACGGCCGGACCGTGGAGACCCTCGACGTCAAGGCGGACGGGGTCGACGAGGACCGGATCGTGCGGGGCATGGTCGGCCGCGAGTTGAGCAGCCGGTTCCCGGACCACACCCCGAAGATCGGCGACGTTTTCTTCGAGGTCCGCGACTGGAACGTCCGGCACCCGATCTCCGCCGAGCGGCAGGTCTGCAAGAACGAGAGCTTCGTGGTGCGCCGTGGCGAGATCGTCGGCTTCGCCGGTCTCATGGGCGCGGGCCGCACGGAACTCGCGATGAGTGTCTTCGGCCGCTCCTACGGGGTGTTCGAGTCGGGCACGATCATCAAGGACGGCAAGGAGATCGTCCTGAAGTCGGTGGCGGATGCCATCGACAACGGCCTCGCCTACGTCAGCGAGGACCGCAAGGCGATCGGCCTCAACCTGCTCGACGACATCAAGACGTCGACGGTGGCCGCCAAGCTGTCCAAGATCACGCACCACGGCGTCCTGAACGAGGTCGAGGAATACCAGGCGGCTGAGTCGTACCGCAAGGAGTTGCGGACCAAGGCCCCGACGGTCGACGAGAGCGTCTCCAAGCTCTCCGGCGGCAACCAGCAGAAGGTCGTCCTGGCCAAGTGGATGTTCACCGACCCGGACCTGCTGATCCTGGACGAGCCGACGCGCGGCATCGACGTGGGTGCCAAGTACGAGATCTACGGCATCATCCAGCGGCTCGCCGACCAGGGGAAGGGCGTCATCGTCATCTCCTCGGAGCTGCCTGAGCTGATCGGGCTGTGCGACCGCATCTACACCGTGTTCGAAGGCGCCATCACGGGCGAGATCGCCCGGGCCGACGCCACCCCGGAAACCCTCATGAAGCAGATGACCTCGACGAAGAAGATGGCCACACGATGAGCCGATTGAAGGACCTTCAGAAGAACCTGTTCGGAGGCACCACCTCCAACGCTCGCCAGTTCGGAATGATCTTCACCCTGGTGGCGATCGTCGTCCTGTTCCAGATCCTGACCGACGGCCTCACCCTGCGGTCGGACAACCTGATCGCGCTGTTCCAGCAGAACTCGTACATTCTGATTCTGGCCATCGGCATGCTCATGGTGATCGTGGCCGGGCACATCGACCTGTCGGTCGGCTCCGTCGCGGCCTTCGCCGGCATCCTGGTCGCCAAGTCGATGACCGAGTGGGACCTTCCCTGGCCCGCTGCCATCGTGTTCGGCCTCGCCATCGGCGCGGCGATCGGCGCCTGGCAGGGCTTCTGGGTGGCCTACATCGGTGTGCCGGCGTTCATCGTCACCCTGGCGGGCATGCTGCTCTTCCGGGGCGGCAACCAGTTCATCGGTAACGCCAGCACCGTCCCGGTGCCGGAGGGCTTCCGGGAGATCGGCTCCGGCTTCCTGCCCGAGTTCGGCCCGAACACCGGCTACAACAACGCCACGCTGCTCCTCGGCCTGGCCGCGGCGTTGGCGGTGGTGTGGCGCGAGATCCAGGCCCGCAAGACCCGACGGGCGATGGACGCCGACCCGGCACCCATGTGGATCTCCATCCTGCGGATGGCCATCATGGTCGGCGTGATCGCCTTCGCGGCGCTGCGCTTCGCCAGCGGTCGCGTCGGCACCAGCTTCCCGATCTCCGGCATCATCCTGCTGGTCCTGGTCATCGCGTACTCCTTCTACACCCGCAACACGGCCGGTGGCCGGCACATCTACGCGGTGGGCGGCAACTCCCGGGCGGCCGAGCTGTCCGGTGTGAAGCTCAAGCGGGTCAACTTCTTCGTCATGATGAACATGTCCGTCCTGGCTGCCCTGGCCGGCATGATCTTCGTGGCCCGTTCGGCGGCCTCCGGACCGCAGGACGGCAACGGCTGGGAACTGGACGCCATCGCCGCCGTCTTCATCGGTGGCGCGGCCGTCGCCGGCGGTATCGGCACCATCAGCGGCTCCATCGTCGGTGGTCTCGTCATGGCCGTGCTCAACAACGGCCTCCAGCTCATGGGTGTCGGCACCGACCGCGTCCAGATCATCAAGGGTCTGGTCCTGCTGCTGGCCGTCGCGATCGACGTCTACAACAAGAGCCAGGGGCGCTTCTCCATCATCGGGAGCCTGATGCGGCCGTTCCGCCGCGAGGACTCCGCCCCACCCGCCTCACCGCCGGACGCGGAGCGCGAGCCCGCCAAGGCAGCGGTGTCCGGCTGACGGCCACCGACCTCTCTACCCGCCTCACCATCTAGAAAGGCAAGTCCTCACCATGCGTAAATTCTTCGGCACTTCGGTGGTGGCCATCAGCGCCGCCGCGATGCTGGCCCTCGCCGGCTGCGGTTCCGGCCGCGACGGCGACAGCGGCTCCGGCGGCGAGGCCGCCAAGGGCTTCCCGGCGAACTCGCTGATCGGCGTGGCCCTGCCGGCCAAGACCTCGGAGAACTGGGTCCTCGCCGGTGACCTGTTCAGCAACGGTCTCAAGGAGGCCGGCTTCCAGGGTGACGTGCAGTACGCCGGCGCGTCGACCACTGTCGCCGACCAGCAGGCTCAGATCACCGCCATGGTCACCAAGGGCGCCAAGGTCATCGTCATCGGCGCGACCGACGCCGCGCAGCTGTCGACCCAGGTCGCGGCGGCCCACACGGCCGGTGTGAAGGTCATCGCCTACGACCGGCTCATCACGAACACCCCGGACCTCGACTACTACGTCGCCTTCGACAACTTCAAGGTCGGCCAGCTCCAGGGCCAGGCCCTGCTGGACGGCATGAAGGCCAAGAAGCCGAACGGCCCGTACAACATCGAGCTGTTCTCCGGCTCGCCGGACGACAACAACGCCGGTGTCTTCTTCAACGGCGCGATGGACGTGCTCAAGCCGGAGATCGACAAGGGCAACGTCGTCGTCGCCTCGGGTCAGAAGGACGTCAAGCAGACCGCCATCCAGGGCTGGAAGGCCGAGGGTGCGCAGGCCCGCATGGACCAGCTGCTGACCTCGACCTACGGCAACAAGGAGCTGGACGGCGTCCTCTCCCCGAACGACACGCTGGCCCGCGCCATCCTGACCTCGGTCAAGGGTGCTGGCAAGCCGACCCCGGTCGTCACCGGCCAGGACTCCGAGGTCGAGTCGGTCAAGTCGATCGTCAAGGGCGAGCAGTACATGACGATCAACAAGGACACCCGCAACCTGGTGAAGGAGACCATCAACATGGTCAAGGCTCTCCAGGCCGGCGACAAGCCGCAGGTCAACGACACCGAGTCCTACAACAACGGCAGCAAGGTCGTCGACACGTACCTGCTCCCGCCGGTCGCCGTCACCAAGGCGAACGCGGCTGAGGCGTACGCCAACGACCCGAAGCTCGCGCCGCTCACCAAGTAATCACCGCACGGTAGGTAGCAACGCCGATGGGTCCCGGGTCTCCTCTACCGGGACCCATCGTCGTCCCTGCACCCCCGCACCAACCGGCCTCGACCCGGAAGGAGGTCTGACCGTGGCGACACCAGTACGGGCCAGGCCAGCCGGCGTCGGCCGCAACGCGGAAACCCCGCTTCCGGCGCTCCCCGGCGCCAGCCAGGAGGAGATCCGGAGGCAGAACCTCGGCGCTGTGCTGCGCTACGTCCACCTGCACGGACCGACGTCCCGCGCCGAGCTGACCAGCCGGCTCGGCCTCAACCGAAGCACCATCGGCGCCCTCGCGGCCGACCTGGTCACCAGCGGCCTGGTCACGGAGGAGGTGCCGGCCACCACCCGCCGCGCCGGCCGACCCTCACTCGTGGTCAGCCCTCGCTCCGACCGGGTCTACGCACACGCGTTGAGCATCGACGCGGACCGGCTGCGTGCCGCCCGGGTCGGCCTGGGCGGGCAGATCCTCGATCTGCGGGAGATCCCTCGCCCCAGCGGCATGTCGGCGATCGACGCCGTCGGACCCCTCGGCGACCTGGTCCGTGACATGGGACGCTCGGTGGCCGGCGACGGCCTGCTGGTCGGCGGTGCCGCGGCGGTCACCGACACCACCCGCGACCCGGACGGCAGGCTCCGGATCGCCAGCATCGACGAAACGCTCGGCGTCGCGCTGGAGGCGGAGTTCAGCCCCGGGCCTGGTTTCGTCGCCGGCGACCTGGCGGACATCGCCGGCCTGGCCGAGCACACCAGGGGCGTCGCGGTCGGCATCGACGACGTCATCTACCTGCACGGAGACCTGGGCATCAGCGCCGGCATCATCGTCGGCGGCCGACTGGTGATCGGCCACCGGGGCCACAGCGGCAAGGTCGGCCACATGGTCGTCAACCCCAACGGCCTGCCGTGCGGATGCGGTTCACGCGGCTGCTGGGAAACCGAGATCTCCGAAGCCGCGCTGTTGCGGCACGCCGGCCGTGATCCGAGCGACCGCGCGGCGGTGGCCGAGGTCCTGCGCGCCGCGGCTGCCGGCGACCCGACCGCCCGCGCGGCCGTCGAGCAGGTGGCGGACTGGCTCGGTTTCGGCGTGGCGAACCTGGTCAACGTGGTCAACCCGGACGCCGTGGTGTTCGGTGGCTCGCTGCGCGACATCTTCACCGCCGGTGCGGACGTGGTCCGGGACCGGCTCGACACCATGCCACTGCCCGCCTCCCGCGAGCACCTGCGGTTGCGCGCGGCGGCGCTCGGCCGCGACGCCGTTCTGATCGGCGCCGCCGAGTTGGCGTTCGACAAACTCCTGGCCGACCCGTTGAACGTCGGTGTCGTGGGCCAGGTCGGGACCGCCGACCCCGAGTAGCCGCGACTTTCCACCGGCGTGTGATCCAACGTCTGCCGCGATGCTCACCGCTGGCACCGTTCTGCCCCCTCGCTCGGGCCTTCACTGGCGTTCCCGTACGCACTATCGTACGTTGTACGGTAACGGGGACACGGTTTCAGGAGGGGAGCGCTCTGATGACAGGAGCCGACGCGATAGTGGCGCACGGGCTGCGCAAGCGGTATCGGGACCGGTACGCGCTGGACGGGTTCGACCTGCGGGTGCCGCGGGGAACCGTGTGCGGCCTGCTCGGCCCGAACGGGGCCGGCAAGACCACAGCGGTACGGATCCTCACCACCCTGCTCCGACCCGACGAGGGTCGTGCCGAGGTGGCCGGCTTCGACGTGACCAACCAGGCCGATCAGGTGCGCTACCGCATCGGGCTGGTAGGACAGCATCCCGCGCTCGACGAGGCGCTGAGCGGCCGGCAGAATCTGGTGCTCTTCGGCCGGCTGTTCCACCTGGGCCGCCGCCGGCCCCGCCAACGGGCGGTCGAGCTGCTGGAACGCTTCGGTCTCGCCGACGCCGCCGAGCAGCCGGTCAGCACGTACTCCGGCGGCATGCGCCGACGGCTCGACCTGGCGGCCGGCATGATCCTGGCCCCCGCGGTCCTCTTCCTCGACGAGCCCACCACCGGGCTGGACCCGCGTGGCCGCAACGAGGTGTGGGAGTCGGTCCGGGAGTTGGTGCGTACCGGCACCACAGTGCTGCTGACCACCCAGCAACTGGACGAGGCCGACCAACTCGCCGACCGGATCTCGGTGGTCGAGGCCGGCCGGGTGATCGCTGAGGGAACTCCGGACGACCTCAAGGCCCGGCTCGGCGGCGATCGCATCGAGGTGGTCGTCGCGGCGCCGACCGACCTTGCCGCCGCCGTCGCCCAGATACGCCGGGCGGCCGACGACGAACCGACTGTCGACGTGGACCGACGGATGGTGAGCGTCCGGGTCGGCCACCAGGCCGGTGCGCTCGTCGACGTGTTGCGGGCACTCGACGCCGTGAACGTCCCGGTGGCGGACGTCGCGCTGCGCCGCCCAACCCTGGACGATGTGTTCCTGCACCTCACCGGCCACCGGGCGGCGACCGCGGAGGTGGCGGCATGAGCGCGGTGAGCATTCCGGCCCGGCCGGTGGATCTGACGCCCGGCCGGCCCACCCTCCTGGCCGACAGCGGCACGCTGATCTGGCGCGCCCTGGCCCGGTGGGGACGCGATCCCGGCCCGCTGGTCGCCTCGCTCGGCTTCAACATCCTGATCGTGCTGATGTTCGCCTACCTGTTCGGTGGCGCGTTGCAGGTGCCCGGCGGTGGGAGCTACCGAGAGTTCCTGATGCCTGGCATGTTCGTGATGACCATGGTCTTCGGCATCAGTCTCACCACGATCGCCGTTGCCGAGGACCTGGAGCGCGGGGTGACCGACCGGCTCCGATCGATGCCCGTCTCACCGCTGGCGCCGCTGGCGGCCCGGGCGGTGGCCGACATGCTGTTCGCGCTGGTCACCCTCGGGGTCCTGCTGCTGACCGGTCTCGCGATCGGGTGGCGGGCACACGGTGGGGTCGGTGCCACGCTGGCGGCGGTGGGGTTGATCCTGCTGCTGCGCTTCGCCCTGATCTGGGTCGGTATCTTCCTCGGGTTGGTCACCCGCGGCCAGACGGCCGTGGTGGCCGTGCAGACCCTGGAGTTTCCGCTCGGATTCCTCTCCAACGCGTTCGTCGCACCGTCCACAATGCCCGCCTGGCTCGGTGCGGTGGCAGCGTGGAACCCGCTGTCGGCGACCGTCGGTGCCACCCGTGAGCTGTTCGGCAACCCCGGTTGGGGTGGCGACTCCTGGGCGGCCCAGCACTACCCGGTGCTGGCGGTGCTCTGGCCACTCGTTCTGGTCGCGGTCTTCCTGCCGCTCTCGGTGGCCCGGTACCGACGGCTGGCCGGCTGAGCCCGAACGGACGCCGGGTTCGCCTCTCCGGGCCCGATCGGTGTCGGTGGGCGTCGTTAGGCTCACCGGCGTGGACGTGCACCGACTCGACCGGGCCCAGGCGCGGCGGATCGCCATCCGGGCCCAGCTGCTGGCCGCTCCGCGTCCGACCGACCTGCTGACCGTGGTCCGCCAGTTGACGCTGGTGCAGATCGACCCGACCGCAGCTGTCGCGCCCAGCGCCGACCTCGTCTGCTGGAGCCGGCTCGGCTCGTCGTACCAGCCAGCGCACCTGCGTGAGGCCCTCGAACGGGACCGGACGCTGTTCGAGCACCACGCGATGGTGCGACCGATGGATGACCTGGGGCTCTTCCTCGCCGAGATGGCGGTCTCGCCCGGTCATGAGCGCCACCGCGAGTGGCTGCGCGTCAACGACTTGTTCCGGCGCGACGTGCTCGACCTGCTCGGCCGCCGTGGCCCACTGCTCTCCCGTGACATCCCGGACACCTGCGTCGTGCCCTGGCCGTCCTCCGGTTGGACGAACAACCGCAACATCACCCAGATGCTGGAGTTCCTGGTCCTGCGCGGCGAGGTCGCGATCGCGGGCCGCCAGGGGCGGCAGCGGCTCTGGGACGTCGCGGAGCGGGTCTATCCCTCCGGGGTGCCCGTCATCGAGCTGGAGCAGGCGCGCCGGCTTCGCAACGAGCGGCGGCTGCGGGCTCTGGGCATCGCCCGGCGGAAGGCGGTCATCGTTCCTGGAGAGCCCGCCGAGGTCGGTGACGCGGGGGAGCCGGCGGTGATCGAGGGCGTCGTGGGGGAGTGGCGGGTGGATCCGGCCGCGCTCGGGCAACCCTTCACCGGGCGTACGGCGCTGTTGTCACCGTTCGACCGGCTGGTGCATGACCGGGTCCGCCTGGCCGACCTCTTCGAGTACGAGTACGTGCTGGAGATGTACAAGCCCAGGGCGAGTCGACGGTGGGGCTACTTCGCGCTGCCGATCCTGCACGGCGACCGGCTGGTCGGGAAGGTGGACGCCACTGCCGATCGGCGGCGCGGCATGTTCACCGTGCACGCCGTCCACGAGGACGTGCCGTTCACCCCGGAGGTGACCCGGGCCGTGCACGAGGAGGTGCGCGACCTGGCGTCCTGGCTGTCGCTCACCGTCGAGGGTCTGCCCTGACGGGTGATCGCCGAGCCCCGTGGCCCCGGCGATCACCCGCCGTCGAGCTACGCGATCCGGCGCACCCGGCGAATGGCGAGGTAGAGCAGCAGGAAGGCCAGAGCGACGAAGATGCCGGTCTCGATGCCCTGGAACAGCCAGAACCGGTCCGCCGGTTGGTAGAGCTGCCAGTTGTACGCGCCCGGTTCGAGGCCCAACTCGGCACCGCAGACCCGACCGTCCGGCCCCTTCCCGCCCGTTGGGCACTGGATCCGGCCGTCCGAGACCCACTCTCCGTCGGGGTTACGGATGCCCTGGGCGAGGACCCAGTCCCCCCGGCTGACCTCCGGCGGCCCTTCCCCCTCGATGGGGAAGGTCTGGGTGCGGGCCGGCTGGTAGTGCGGTCGGGCCAGGATCGCCACAGCCGCCCGCACCCCGATGAACCCGGCGAGGGTGATGCCCATGGCGGGCAGCATCCGCTTCCAGACGGTGCCGACGAAGACGCCGAGCGCGACGGCGAAGAGGGTGTAGCCGATCGGAGCGACGCCCTGCAGGTCGAAGACGATCACGCCGAACCGACCCTCGAACGCGGCCTGGGTGAGCGGGTCGACCCACCACGACATGCCCAGCCCGTAGACCACCGCGAGGAGCACGACCGCCGCGCCCACCAGCCCGAACTTCACCACGGCCCAGCGGGTCCGGCCGACGCCCTGCGTCCAGACGAACCGGTGCGTGCCCTGCTCCACCTCGCGGGCGACGAGCGGGGCACCCCAGAACAGGCCGACAAGCGCCGGCAGGGTGATCAGCAGTACGGCCACCAGGTTCAGGCTGCCGTACTTGTTGCTGAAGCGGTGGAACCCCGCGTCGCAGGTCTCCCGGGTCGCCTGCGCCACGTCGGCGCGGGCGAGTTGGCTGGCACAGTCGGTCAGCCCGAGGTCGGCGAAGGTGTGCCGCATCGCGATGCCGATCGGCACCAGCAGGGCGGCGAGCGCGGCGAGCGCCAGCAGCGTGTAGAACGCCTGCTTGCGGTGTTGCCGCCAGGTCAACCAGATCATGCTGCTACCCCCCACTCGCTGTGACTGGTCTTCGTGGTGCCGTCGGCCAGGTATGCCAGCACGACGTCCTCCAGGCTCACCTCGCGGACCGTCCAGGCCGGATCGGTGACCGGCCCGTCGGCGCGGACCAGCAGAGTGGACTGCCGGTCGGTGTGGCTGGCCCGGATCACTGCGGCGACGCCCCCGATGACGCCGCCGTCGTGTCGTGGCCCGACGAGCTGCCGGTGCTCGGCGACCAGGTCGTCGACCGCGCCGGTGAGTTGCACCTGGGAGGCGTTCAGCACGATCAGGTAGTCACAGACCCGTTCCAGGTCGGCCAGCAGGTGCGAGGAGAGCAGGACGGTGGTGCCCGACTCCGCGACGCTGCCCATCAGCGACTGGAGGAACTCCCGTCGCGCCAGCGGGTCGAGGCTGGCGACCGGCTCGTCGAGCAGCAGCAGTCGGGGCTGCTTCGCCAGCGCCAGAGCCAGCGCGACCTGGGCCCGTTGACCGCCGGAGAGCTTGCCGACCGGCTTGTCCGGCGGGATGCCGAGCTGCGCCAGCCGCTGGCGGGCCAACGCCGCGTCCCACCGCTTGTTCAGCTTGCCGCCGGCGATGACCAACTCGGCCGCCGTGAAGTCCCGGTACAGCGGGGTGTCCTGGGCGACGAAGCCGATGTCGGCCAGGCCCTCCGTGTCGCCGTACGTGGATCGGCCGAACACCCGGACCGCACCGGCATCGGGCTTGAGCAGCCCGACGGCCAGGTGCAGCAGCGTGCTCTTACCCGCGCCGTTCGGCCCGACCAGCGCGGCGATCCGGCCGGCCGGCAGATGCAGCGAGCAGTCCCGCAACGCCCAGGTGCTGCCGTACCGTTTGCCGAGCCGGTCTGCTTCCAAGACCATGTCCATTCCTTGTCCTCTCGTTCCGTTCACGCCACCGTTTCGCGGTCGCGCGGGCGCTCGTGCTGTCTGATGGTTCGTTCGATCTGCTCGCTCACGCGCGTTCCGGCTGCGGGGCGTCGTCGGCGAGGGTGGCGCGCAGCGTCGTCTCCACCAGGGCGATGACGTCCTCCGCCGTGAGGCCGGCCGCCTGCGCCCGGTGCAGCCACGCGACCAGGTCGTCGCGCAGCTCGGCCTGGTTGGGCAGGGACGCGCTGGCCAGCGTGCGCTGGACGAACGTGCCCACCCCGGGTCGGCCGCCGACCAGACCCTCGATCTCCAACTCCCGGTACGCCTTCAGCACCGTGTTCGGGTTGATCGCCAGGGATTGCGCGACGTCCCGGACCTTCGGCAACTGGTCGCCCGGCGTCAGCAGACCAACCCGGAGCGCCTGTTTCACCTGCTGCACGAGCTGCATGTAGGTGTTCACCTTCGACCGGCTGTCCAGTACGAACTCGATCACTCCCGATGACCCTTCCTGTTGTCCTACGACAGTAGGACTAATAGACAGCTTCATCGGTGGCCCACCGGCTGTCAAGCCCGAAGGGGCACGTTCTGTTCGGGCGCGGCGCGTCTCGCCCGGCGCGCCGCGTTGCCTGCCGGCGGGCGCATCGAGTCCTGCCGGGCGGGCCGACCCAGGTGGCACCGGCAGGCCACCGGTTGGCACCCAAGGGTCAGCACGGGGGGAAGGGACCGGCAGCGATCCGCGCGGACGGGAGGTGTTCGATGGTCACCAACGAACTGACGACGTCGAGGGCGACTCCACTCCAGGCAGCTCGCGCCCGGGGCCGCGTACGCGGGCGGTTGATCCTGCTCGGTCCGGCGTTCGTCGCCGCCGTCGCGTACGTCGACCCCGGCAACTTCGCCACCAACTCCGCCGCCGGCGCCCGCTACGGCTACCTGCTGGTCTGGGTCGTGGTGGTGGCGAACCTGATGGCGATGCTGGTGCAGACGCTCACCGCGAAGCTCGGTCTGGCCACCGGGCGCAGCCTGCCCGAGCTGTGCCGGGAACGCCTGCCCCGACCGCTGAACCGGGTGATGTGGGTGCAGGCCGAGTTGGTAGCCATGGCCACCGACCTGGCCGAGGTGATCGGTGGCGCGGTCGCCCTGTACCTGCTCTTCGGCATCCCCCTGCTGCCCGGCGGGATCATCATCGGCACCGCCGCCTTCGCCGTGCTCGCCCTGCGCTCACGCGGGTACCGCGCCTTCGAGATCGCCATCGCCGTCCTGCTCGGGGTGATCGTGCTGGCCTTCGCCGCCAACCTGCTCGCCTCCGGCTCCGATCCCGGCTCGGCCATGGCCGGCATGGTGCCGCGCCTACAGGGCACCGACAGCGTGTTGTTGGCCGCCGGCATCCTCGGCGCGACAGTCATGCCGCACGTCATCTACGTGCACTCCGCGCTCACCCGCGATCGCATCCCCGCCGCCGACGACAGCGAGCGTCGGATCCTGTTCCGCGGCCAGCGCACCGACGTGCTGCTCGCCCTGAGCGCCGCCGGCGCGGTCAACCTCGCCATGCTGCTGATCGCCGCGGCCAGCTTCCGCGGTGGCGGCCCGGGGGGTGCGGACAGCCTGGAGGGGGTGCACGCCGGGCTCGGTCAGACCATCGGGATCGCCGCCGCGTTCGGCTTCGCCGTCGCCCTGTTGGTCTCGGGGCTCGCCTCGACGAGCGTCGGCACCTACGCCGGAGAAGTGATCATGCAGGGCTTCCTGCGGCGGCGGGTACCGTTGCTGCTGCGTCGGCTGGTCACCCTGCTGCCCGCGTTGGCCGTGCTCGCCATCGGCCTCGACCCGACCCGGGCGCTCGTGTTGTCCCAGGTCATCCTCAGCTTCGGCATCCCGTTCGCACTGATCCCGGTGGTCGCCTTCACCCGCCGACGCGACCTGATGGGCAACCTGGTCAACCACCCGCTCACCACCGCCGCCGCGTCCCTGGTGGCCGTGCTGGTGGTCGCGCTGAACGCCTTCCTGCTCTGGCAGGTCGTCGCCGGGTGAGTAGCCCGATCACGCGTGCACAACCCCGTCAACCAGATCGACCGACAACGGCTCGGCTGTTCAGGCTGGGGCTCAGGGGTTCACGACCTGGTAGGAGCCGGAGCGCACGTCGTCCGGCAGGGCGGGACCGCTGGTGCTCCAGCCGAACGTGTCGCGCGCCTTGTGAGAGGTGATGCGCGCCGAGGATCCGAGCAACGCGGCCATCGGCCCCATGGCGCTCTCGGCCTGTTCGGCGGTGATCGAGGTCGCGGTGGTTCCGGTCAAGTCCGCGATCGCCTCGGCAAGCTCGCGGAAGGTGAACTGTTGCGGTCCGGTCGCGTTGTAGGTGCCCGCCACCGGGCGCTCCAGCGCCGCCAGATACAGGCGGGCGAGGTCGTCCACGTGCACCGGGGTCCACTCGTTGTCACCAGCGTCGATGTAGGTAGCCGCGCCCGACTGGGTCGCGGCGCCGATCAGACTGGTCAGCAGCAGGGAACCCCCGCGACCATAGACCAGACCCGCGCGGATGATGATGCTGTTCAGGCCCGCCGCCTCGCGCACCAGTCGCTCGCCGACGAGCTTGAACGGCTGCAGGCCCGGCTCCGGCAGTTCGGCGTCTTCATCGCGGGAATGGGTGGGGTCGAGCCCGTAGACCAGGTTCGTGCTGGTGTAGAGGAACGGCTTGCCGGTTCCCGCCGCGCCCGCCCCACGGGTCAGCGCCTCCACGGCAGCGGCCTCTGCCCTGATCGCGTCCTCGCCACCGAAATAGTCGACTGCGGTGTGCACCACCGCGTCGGCTTCCGCCGCAGCCTTCTCAAGGAGCGCGGTGTCGGTCAGGTCGCCGAGCAGGGGAGACGCACCGGCCTTTGTCATCTTGGCTGCTGATTCCGGGGACCGGGTCAGCGCCACCACGTCGTGGCCCGCGGCGACGAAGTGTTCGACGAGCACCGAGCCCAGGTAGCCGGTGCCGCCGGTGATGAGGATCTGCATGTTCTCTCCAGAGCCGAACCAACGGTAAAACGGATGGATCATCCGTTTGCCAACTGTAGCACGAACCGGATGAGGCATCCGTTTCACCGTTCATGGCTGCCGCTCGGGGCTACGGACACAGGCTGGGCAAGTGGAGCTGTTATCCGCTTATGCTGGAGGGGTGACCGCTTCGCCGCCCCGTAAGGACGCAGTACGCAACCGCCAGCGAATCATCGAGATCGGCCGGACGTTGGTCGCGGACGGCACCCCGATTCAGCTGAACGAGGTGGCACGCGCGGCCGGCGTTGGCGTCGCCACGGTGTACCGGCACTTCCCAACGCCTCAGGCGTTGATCGAGGCGGTGTCGGTGGACGGACTTGAGGCGCTGATCCAGGCCGCCGAACGGGCCGTGCAGCAGGACGACCCCTGGACCGCTTTCCGTGATTTCCTGGTCAGGGTCGTGGACGCGCAACTACTCGACGTCGCCCTGTCCTCGGTGCTGTCCACGCCCGCGGCCACCCTGCCGGGCACAGCGCACCTGCTCGATGAGCTGTCCTCGTTGTTCGACAAACTGTTCGTACGGGTCAGGGCGGCAGGCTTGCTGGCGCCCGGCATCACGCTCGCCGACATGACGCCACTGATGTGTGGAGTCGCCTTCTCGGCCAGGATGCATGCAGCCACCGATTCGCAACAGCAGCAAGCCGCAGCCGGTCGCCACTACCTCGATGTCGTACTGAACGGGATCCGGACCCGCTGAGCGCCAGGGGATCGAAACCTGACCTCACGCGTCACGTCCGACGGCCCTCGTCGCGGACGGGAATCTCCTGGAGCTGTTCGAGGGCGTCCGCCGGGTTGGCGTCGGCAGGCAGGGACGTCACCTCCTCCAGCGTGCCCGCCGGAAGGGCGCCCTGCTCGGCCAGGTCCGCCTCGGACGCTTCGGGGTCGACGTCACCCGACACCCGGTCCGGTGGCCCGACGTCGAACGCGTCCTGTCGTTGCTCCTGGGCGTCCGCCTCCGGAGGAGGGAACGTTTCGCCCTGATCATCCCGGTACGTGCTCATCGAAGCCTCCCACCCGGCGGGTGTCGACATGCCGCCGGGCCGCTGCCTACCCGCCAGCGCCCCAGTCAGGCCGGCACGTCGGTCGAGATCTCGGCAGTTTCCGGGACGATGCTGCCTCGGTAGCGGCGGAAGCAGCACTGTCCCGGTAGTTGCGCGGATCTTGAGAGGTACGGCGTCATGCGCGCCGGCAGTGGGCAGCGGTCGGCGTCCGCACCCTGGTGGGTGCGCCCAGGTCGACCGGGGCCGGGCCGCCCGAGCAGGCCAACGCGCCGACCTCGCCGCCGGCGAGGATGGGCGCCGATGCATTACCGGTCAGCGCCAGCGGCCCGGCCACCCGGGCCCCCACCATCGTGACGTGGTTGGCGGTGCCGGTCAGCGTCACCGCGCCGCGTACCTCGGTGTTCAGCACCTCGACGGCGGTGGCGCCCGACGCCGTCAGGTTTCCGGCGATCGTGGAGCCCTGGGTGACCAGTGCGGCGCCGGGCGCGACGGTGACCTTGCCGGTCACGGTGGCCGCGCGCAGACAGGTGACACCGGCCGTGACGGTCAGCGGGCCGGCGTGCCGGCCGGTGACCACAGTGGTGCAGGCCGGTGGTGGCGGGATCAGCGTGGCCACGAACGCGCGGGCCGGCCCGATGTTGCCGACGGCGTCGATGCCCCGGTATTCGACGCGGTGCCGGCCGTACCCGGGAGACCGCTCAGCGAACGGGGACACCGACAGGCCGCCCGAGCCGAGGTTGCCGTAGACCAGGCCGTCCACGTCGGTGCCGGTGGCGGTGAACAGGAACGGCGATCGGGCGTCGGTGGGCCAGCCGTAGTAGTTGTGCCACCCGTCGCCGTCGAGCCGGAACTCCGACGTGACCTGGCCGGTGCCGTCGTCGGTGCCGGTCAACCCCATGGTGAACGGGCCGTTGAACACGTACTCGGTGGGTCGGCCGGGCCGAGTCGCGGTGAGCAGCGGCTCGGAGAGGGCGTACGCCACGTCGGGTCGTGTCGCGTCGACCGTCCAGGTGCGGGTCACCGCCCTCCCGGTGCCCGGCTCGCTGACCCGGGCGGTCAGCCGGTGGGAGCCCCGCGACAGGCGCAGGGTGCTCAGGTCCACGTCCCGGTCAGTGCCGGTGTCGGCCACCGGCCGGCCGTCGAGCGTCCAGCGCACGCGTGGCGCCCGATCGGTGGGCTGGCTGGTCCGCACGTACACCACGTCCTGCGCGCCGACCGGTCGGTCGGTCGCGGTGGACGCCGTGATCGCCAGCGGCGAATCCACCGTCGGGGTACGCACCGCGGTGTCCACGGCCCAGGTGCGGGTCTGGGTCAGCGCCGGTGAGCTGCGGATCGCCGGGTCGCGGACGAACTCCGTCGGGTCGGTCACCGTGGCGGTCACCGTGTGCCGGCCGGGGGAGAGCCGTAGTTTCCGCAGGTCCAGATGGCGCGTGTTGCCGGTGCGGGGCACCGCCCTGCCGTCCACGGACCACGTCACCGTCAACGTGTGGCTCACCGGGTGCAGGGTGTCCACCCAGAGCAGTCGGTCCGCGCCGACCGCCTGATCGGTGGCCGTGCCGCCCTGCACGATGCCGACCCGGGCGGCGATCCGTTCGGTCATCCGCTCCCGGCCGACCTGGTCGAAGTAGAAGCCCAGCGACTTCATCATCGAGTGCCGGCTCGGTCGCCACACTCCACGCTGGAGGTACAGGCCGCCCTCGTAGCGGCCGATCGTCCCGCCCGCCTCGCTCGGCTCACCCAGCCAGCGCCACCACTTGGCCCGGGTGTCGCGCATCTGCCCCTCGGTCAGCACGGTGTGGTGCACCGAGCCCGGTTCCGGCCCGCTGTAGGTGTCGCCCGGCACCCCACGACCGTAGTAGTCGTACTCGTCCTGCAGGCCACCGAGCGAGTGCCCCAGCTCGTGCGGGCTGATCAGCGCGGAGAGCGCGTTGCCGCCGGAGGCGGTGGCGTTGCTGCCGCCGGCCCCACCGTAGGTGCCGCTGTTGGCCAGCGCGATCAACTGCCGGTTGCCGGGGTTGGTGCCGCCGGCCAGGTCGGCGTACGCGTTCGCGGCGACGCCGTCGACGGTGAGCAGGCGTTGCACGCTCGCCGGGTTGCAACCACCCCAGAAACCCATGCCCAGCGCGGTGTCGCGTCGCGGCGCGGACAGGCCGGGGTCGCAGTCCACCCCGGACTCCGCCGAGACGATCTCCACGGCGTAGACGTTGAAGTAGCTGCGGTAGGACTTGAACGGCTCGATCGTCCACAGGGTGTTGAGGTGCCGGTCCACGTGTGCTCGAAAGGTGGGCAGATCGGCCTCGGTGTAACCGTCGCCCAGCAGCACCAGGTTGAACCGCGTCGCCGGGTCACCGGTGACCTGGATCGGCACCACTGTGGCACCAGCCGTCGGGGTGACGGCCGGTGCGGCGGCGGCCGGTGTGCCGACCGTCAGTCCCGCCGCGACGAGCGCCGCGACACACAACCCCGCTCTGATCCGCACCCTGCGCCCCTTCCATGGCCGTTCGGCCTGGCGGAGACGGGCGTCGGGCCCGGCGGGGCGCCGTCGTCCGGGCCTGCCGTGACCGTGGACATCTCGGACCGTACCGGTCTGACGAGCGACAGGTAACCCTCGGCGGTCAGTCGGCAGTCGCCTCGGGCGTGGTGTTCCGGCGGGTACCGGCGGCCAGCCCCAGCCCCAGCGCCAGCAGCACGCACACCGCGCCGACCAGAAAGAGCAGCGACGCGGCCGGCTGGCCCAGCCACTCCCAGTACGGGTGCCAGGCCGGGTGCGGCTCGCCGAGGTGGTGCGACAGCAGGGACGGGACGCGCAGCGGCAGCGGCAGCCACCACAGCACCGTGGCCACACCCAGCAGACCGTTCACAGTGCCGCGGCTGCGTCGTCCCTCGGTGCGTCGGCTGACCCAGCCGAAGACCAGCCAACCGGCCACCGCGCCCAGCACCGTGCCGAGCACTCCGGCGGGGACCACCAGGGGTGGCGGCGCGCGGTGCAGCTCGACCGAGAGGTAGCTGGCGTCGGCGGCTGTCTGCGAGGAGATCGAGGCGTTCAGGATGGTGTCGTCACGTCGGGCGGTCAGCGCGGTGTCGGTGACCGCCTGCGGGGTGGCGCACATCTTGTCCGCGCAGCTGACACGGTCGGACACCTGTGGGTCGTACACCCGCCAGCCGGCACCGGTCAGGCGCTCCCGGGCCACCGTGACGATCTGCTCGGCGGGCACCGGTGGCGCGCCGAGGGCACCGGCGCCGGTGGCGCTCTCCTGGTACTCGCCGCCGTCACCGAGCACGAGGGTCTTGACCGTCGACAGGCGCAGCGCGTGCCCGTAGACGACGAACAGCGCCGGCGGGGTGTCGATCTCGTCGAGGTCGTGGCCGGGAAAGACCTCGGTGAGGATGGCGGCGGCCTCGGCCCGGTCGGGTTGCGGTCGGGAGGTCTCCCAGGCGGCCCGGCTGGCCAGGGCGCCGGTGAAGAGGCCGCAGACGACAGCGGCGAGCGGCACCCAGGCGACGGCGGGGCCGCTGGCCGGGCGGCCGAGGCGGCGCAGCAGCCGCCGTGCGAACCGGGTGGCCGGCGCGGTGTCGCTCACGGACATGTCCACCCCCGGCGTGAAGATCAGGCGGAGCGACAGTACATCGACCAGGGGTCCCGGCGCGTCCCCCCGATCACCGCCGACCGTGGCCGGGATCGGCCAGGATGGGCGGGTGGCCGGTCACGGCCGCGACGAGGAGGGTGGGCGATGCGGGTACGTGGACGGTTGACCTGGGGGCGGCGTGCTCGTGCGGGGGCGGTGGTGACCGCGTTGCTCGCGGGCGTGCTGCCACCGGCAGTGGTGCTGGCGCCGGGCGCTGCCACGGCGGGCGCGGCAGCGGGGACGCCGGTCTGCCAGGTGCGCGACGACCGGCTGCGCGAGATCTCCGGGATGGTAGCCACCGACGACGGGTACGTGGTGATCAACGACGGGGCCGACGACGAGGCCCGCCGCCGGATCTTCTACCTCGACCAGCGCTGCGCCGTGGTGCGCACCGTCTCCTTCCCGTCCCGGCCCCGCGACACCGAGGACCTGGCCATCGGCCGGGACGGCACCGTCTGGGTCGCCGACATCGGTGACAACGACCGCTCCCGGCCGACGGTCGGCGTGTGGCGGCTGGCACCGGGGGCGAAGCAGCCGGTGCTGCACCGGATGACCTACCCGGACCGTCCGCACGACGCCGAGGCGCTGCTGCTCGACGCGTCCGGTCGGCCGCTGATCGTCACCAAGGGCGGCAGCGGCACTGTCTTCCTCTACGCGCCGGCCACCGCGTTGCGGCCGGACGCGACGACGCCGCTGACCGCGCTCGGCCAGGTGACAGTGCCCTCGACCACGACCAGCAACCCGTTCTCGTTCCTGGGGCGCGGCGTGATCACCGGCGCGGCCAGCGCACCGGACGGACGGCGGGTGGTGCTGCGCAGCTACGCCGACGCCTTCGAGTACGACGTCCCCGACGGCGACGTGGTCCGCGCGTTGACCACCGGCACCCCGAGGATCACCCCGTTGCCGGACGAGCCCCAGGGCGAGTCGATCACCTACAGTCGCGACGGCCGGTCGTTGCTGACCGTCTCCGAGTCCGCCGGTCAGCCAGCCGGCACCCGCTCGACGATCCTGCGCTACCCGGCCACTGCCACCACTGTCACCGCCGCGCCCTCCACGGAGTCCGTCGACCCGGTGTCGCCCACGGCGCTCCGTCCGGCCGCCGGAGAGGCCGGCGCAGGGGGTGGGCGGACCTGGCCGCTGGCCCTCGGCGCGGGGACACTGCTGGTCCTGCTCGGGGTCGGCGGCGTGCTGTGGTGGAGACACACCGCGCGCCGCTGAGCGGGCCGGGGCTGCGGCAGGATGGGGGGATGTCCGTCCTGTCCACGTTGCGCCACCCGATCATCGCCGCCCCGATGGCTGGTGGCCCGTCCACGCCCGCGCTGGTGGCCGCCGTGTCCGCCGCGGGTGGGCTGGGCTTCCTCGCCGCCGGGATGATCGACACCGGCGGGCTGCTCGCCGACGTCGCCGAGGTCCGCTCGCGTACCGATCGGCCGTTCGGTGTGAACCTCTTCCTGCCCGATCCCGGCGGCGTCGACGAGGCCGCCGTCCGGGCGTACGCCGAACGGCTCTCCCCGCAGGCCGCGCGACGCGGCGTGAGCCTGGGCGAGCCGGTGGGCGGCGACGACGCGTACCCGGAGAAGCTGGCCGCGCTGCTCGCGGACCCGGTCCCGGTCGTGTCCTTCGTGTTCGGGCTTCCCGACCGGACGGCGGTCACCGCCCTGCGCGAGCGCGGCACCGAGGTGTGGGCCACCGTCACCCGCCCGGACGCCGCGACCGCCGCCGCCGACCTCGGTGTGGACGCGGTGGTGGTGCAGGGCACCGAGGCCGGTGGGCATCGCGGCGGCCTGCCGGACGACGACGACTACGGGTTGCTGCCGCTGCTCCGGCTGGCCGCCGCCCGCTGCGACCGGCCGCTGGTGGCCGCGGGTGGCCTCGTCGACGGCCCCTCGGTGGCTGCCGTGCTGGCCGCCGGCGCTGCCGCCGCGCAACTCGGCACGGCCTTTTTGCGCTGCCCGGAGGCGGGCAGTTCGCCGATGCACCGGGCGGCGGTGGCCGGTGCCGCACCGACCGCGTTGACCCGGGCGTACACCGGTAAGCGGGCCCGTGGCGTGGCCAACGACTTCCTGCGCGAGCACGACGCGGTGGCACCGCGTGGTTACCCCCAGGTGCTGCACCTGACGCGGCCCCTGCTCGCCGCCGCCCGGCGCGACGCGGACGCATCGGTGGCCAACCTGTGGGCCGGGCAGGCGCACCCGCTGGCCCGGGACGTGCCGGCGGCGCAGGTGGTCGCCGAGGTGAGCGCCGACGCCCGGGCCGCGCTGGCCACAGTGGTCGAGCGGTCCAGCCGCTGGGGCTGACCAGGCCGTCGGCAACCGGCTCGGGCGGGCGGGACAGGCCGGGCGGGCAACCCGTTAGAGTCTCGCCGTGATCGAGATCGGTGCGCAGGTCGAGCTGTCCCACCCGGCTGAGCGGGTCTGGCGCGCCCTGACCGATCGGGAGTTGCTCGGCCGGTGGTTCGCCGAGGCCGAGATGGTCGAGGGCGTACCGGACCGCATGCTGCTGCGCACCGCCGGCCTGCCCGGCTTCCAGGCCGACGTCGAGGTCGAGGTCACCGAGCGGCAGGAGCCGGACCTCCTCGTGCTGGCCTGCGACGAGGCCGGTCGGCTCAGCGAGGTGACCTGTGACGTCACGACCACGACTCAGGGCTGCCGGCTGGAGGTGCGGGAGGTCACCACGCACGGCGGTTGGTCGGTCGAGCAGCAGAAGCCGCGCGAGCAACAGCTCCGGCAGGCGCTGACGGTACGACTGCCGGCCATTCTCGACTGGCTCGCCTTCCAGCAGGTCGACCTGCGCCGGGCCGACGGTGGGATGACCGCGGAACTGCCGCTGATCGGCGTACGCGGCAGGGCCGGCCGCAACCCCCGTCGGCGTCGCACGCTGGTCGCCGTGGTCGCCGGGGCCGTGCTGCTGGCGGGGACGGCGGCATGGGTGACGTTGCCGCGCGACTCGAAGCCGGTCGCCGCGCCCGCACCGACCGCGACCGCGTCCGCGTCGCCGACCGCGACGGCCGGCAGGGCCACGGTCGCCTCCACGGCGACCCCCTCGGCGCGCCCCTCCCGGGCCACCGCATCGGCGACCACCCGGCCGAGCCGGACCCCGTCGGCGAAGCCCTCGCTGACGCCCACGTCGGCGGCGCCACCTCCGCCACCGGCGCCCGTCACGGCCCGCTACGAGACCGAATCCGACCGACTGTTCGGCTACACCGGAGAGATCGTGGTCGGCAACCCCGGCGGCGCACCGGTGGCGGACTGGGCAGTGGTGGTCACCCTCGCCGAAGGCACCACTGTCGACGACGTCGACGGCGCGAACTGGCGACAGGACCGACGGGTGCTCACCTTCACCGGAGCCGCCGTGGCGGCCGGGGGATCCCAGACGATCAGCTTCGACGTCCGCGACAGCCGGCCGAACGCCAGGGAGCCGGAGAGCTGCACGATCGGCGGGCAACCCTGCGCGGGCCTCTGACTAGGCTGCCGTCATGGCACTGCTGCACAGGGCGACCCTGCACCCCACGAAACTGGACCTGCTGACGGCCTGGCTGCCCACCCGACAGTGGTACGCCGGACCGACCGGCGTCGAGGTGGTCAGCCGGGGCGCCTACCGCTTCGACGACCCGGACGGCGAGGTCGGCATCGAGACGATGCTGGTCGGCGCCGCCGACGGCCCGGTCCACCATGTTCCGCTCACCTACCGCGCCGCGCCCCTCGACGGTGCGGACGGCTGGCTGGTCGGCACCACCGAGCATTCGGTGCTCGGCCGGCGCTGGGTGTACGACGGCTGCGTCGACCCGGTCTACGCGGCCGCGCTCGCCCACGCGATCCTCACCGGCAGCGGTCAGGCGGAGCAGTACTTCGAGGTCGACGGTCGGCGCGAGGTGCGTGAGCCGACGGTGACGGTCGTCGTCGACGGCGCCACCGCCCAGGTACCGGCCGTCGGCGCGGTGCGACGGGTGGTCGACGAGGACCGCACGCTCATCGCCACCGACACCGTCGAGCTGGTCGTCGTGCGCCGGCCGGGGGCCGGGGCCGACGGCTCGACCGGGGGCACGCTGAGCGGCAGTTGGGACGGTCAGCCCACGACCGTTCCGCTGGCGTACGCCAGGACGCGCTGATCCGTGTGCGGTGGGCGGCCCGATCGATCGGGCCGCCCACCGCTGTCACCACTGTGCCGGAGGCGGGGGCGGCGACACGGGCGGCCGGTCGTCGCAGGTGATGGTGTTGGGCAGCAGCCACGGCGCGAGCCACCCGCCGTCGTTACCGCCGAGGTCGGTCAGTGTGAACTCCGAACCGGCCGGGGTGAAGTGGAACGATCCGCAGTTGTTGACGCCGACCGCGCCCACGTTGCGAGCGTCCACGTTGGCGAACGAGGCGGACCCGGCAGCGCGGGCGCTGAGCACCGAGGTGCCGGTGCCGTCGACCCGGACGTCTCGGAACCGCGCGTCGGAGATCGAGTAGAGGTCCTTCACCGGCCAGTCGCTGACCAGCATGATCGCGTTGTACGTGTTGTCCAGGTACGCGTCGCCGGTCACCTCGATGGGCGCCTCGATGCTGCGATCCAGGGCGAAGACCCAGATCGCGCCCAGCCCGATGTTCCAGTTCAGCTCGTACGTGCCGGCGCGGGCTGTGGTGTTGTTCGTGAAGCGCAGGTGCCCGGTGAACGGCTCCGCGCCGAAGCGGGCCCCGGCGTGCAGGCCGCTGCCCTCGCGTACCGGGTCGGCGACCAGGTTGTGCGAGACGGTGGTGTCGGTGCCGCCGTAGATGGCGATGCCGTTGGCAAGGGTCGGTGACTGCACGGTGTTGTGGTCGAACGTGTTCCGTGCGTTGGCCGTCTTCTCCGACCACATCGCCAGGCCGTCGTCGCCGGTGTTGCGGACGAAGTTGTGCGACACGAGGGAGTCGGTCACGCCGGTGTGGAAGTTGAGCGCGTCGGCGATCTGGTCGACGATGATGTTGTTGGTGACGCGGACGTTGCGCATCGGGCCGTCGAACCACAGACCTGCCTTGGTGTGGTGCAGGTAGAGCCCGTCGATCGTGGAGTCGCTCATCGCCCCACCGATCGCGTTGACCTGGTCGGTGTCGATGCGTTCCCGCACGTCGCCCTCGATGGCGAAGCCGGAGAGGTGCACGTTGCGGCTGCCGCCGTCGGCGGCGTCCCGCCCGTAGAACCCGACCCCGGTGTGCACGGAGCCGTCCGGCGCGGGAGTCGGCAGGGCGACCTCGCGGCCCTTGATCGTGGTGTACCAGTTGCCGGCGCCCTCGATGGTCACGTCGTCGACGATGATGTGCCGGTTGACCTGGTAGGTGCCCGGCGGAATGTAGACCTTGAGGTGGGCGCGCCGGGCGAAGGTGATGGCCCGGTCCAGCGCGTCGGCGGAGTCCCGCCGGCCGGTGGGGTCGGCGCCGAAGGCGAGCACGTTCGCCGCGAGCAGTCGGACGTGCGGCGGTGCCACCAGCTCGGAGTCGAGCAGGTCGATGACCGTCCAGGCGGCGGCGCTGCCGGGCAGCGCGGTGAGCCGGACCTTGTCGCCGGCCCGGTAGGTACGCCCGAGCAGCAACCGCTGCTCGTCGTAGAAGTGGGTGGGCCGGAACGGCTTGGTGATGCTCGGGTACGGCGTGGTGGCCGACGGCACGCACTGGCACTCGGTGATCCACCAGTCCGGGTGCAGCAGCCCGGCCTGCGGGTCGTTGGTGAACGGGTACTGGTTGTAGAGCCACGAGTACTGCGATGTGAGCGTCATGGTGCGCAGGTGCTTGCCGTTGACGGCGACCCGCAGCGGCGCGGTGATCCCGCCACCCTGCGGCGCGTCCGGGATGCTGTACCGGACGGTGATTCCGTTCGCCGCGCTGGGCAGGACGAACTCCACGTACTCCCCGGGGGTGAGCCGGACCGCCCGTCGGCCGGAAGCCTCCGCGGGCAGCGTGTAGGCGGTGCGGTCGGGCCCGATGATCTCGCCGTTGGTGCGGGCGTTCTCCGCTTCCTGCTCAAGGAAGTCGACGTCCGCGCCGCGTCCGGCGACCAGCGCCGGATCGAGGGCGGCCCGGGTGACCACCGGCTGCGCGCCGGCGGACGCGGGTGGACTGGCGACGGCCGCGGTGGGTCCGGCGACCAGCACGGCGAGACCGGCCGCGAGCGCGACGGCGGTGCCGCTGGGCCGGCCGGGGCGTCCCCGCGCCGGCGTGAGGCTGCGAAACATCGGTGACCCTCCTGGGTGGGTGGTGGTGGAGGTCCGCCCGGCGTCCCCCCGACGCCCGACATTGATCGTCATGATGCAGCACCAGACAGGGCGCTGCAAGACAACTATCGAACAACGAAAATAAACGACTATCAGGCCGCAAGAAATGGACGGTCGACGAGTTGAGGTGCCGCGCGTCGCCTGCCCCCACCAGCTCACGCCCGGCGTAGGCTGATCCGCGTGGATCAAGAAGACCGGATTGCCCTCTTCCTCGATTACGAGAACCTCGCGTTGGGCGCGCGCGACCATCGTGGCGGCGCGGCCTTCGACTTCCGGCCCATCGCCGACGCGCTGGCCGAACGAGGTCGGGTGGTCGTCCGGCGGGCGTACGCCGACTGGTCCTACTTCGACGAGGACCGCCGGATGCTCACCCGGTCCCATGTCGAGCTGATCGAGATCCCGCAGCGGATGGGCGCGTCCCGTAAGAACGCCGCGGACATCAAGATGGCTGTCGACGCGATCGAGTTGGCGTTCGAACGCGACTACATCTCCACCTTCGTGATCTGCAGTGGTGACAGCGACTTCACCCCGCTGGTGCACAAGCTGCGCGAGCTGAACAAGCGGGTCATCGGCGTCGGGGTCGAGGGGTCCACCTCGGGGCTGCTTCCCCCGGCGTGCGACGAGTTCCTGTACTACGACCGCTTGGAGGGCGTGGACATCCCGCCGGCCCGTGGTCGGCGCGCTCGTCCCGCCACCCGGCAGGCCGGCGCGGAACAGCGCCCACCCGAGCCGGAGCAGGAGCTGGAGCGTCGTACGCAGGACGCGGAGCCCGATCGGGATGTCGACGCCCTCGCGGTGCTCGTCGCCCAGTCGGTCGCCGGGTTGCAGGGCAGCGCCAACGGTGAGGTCACCGCCTCCCGGCTCAAGCGGACCCTGTTGCGCAAGGACCCCACCTTCAGCGAGTCCGACTACGGCTTCCGCACCTTCGGCGAACTGCTGCGCCACCTCGCCGAGCGCAACGTGATCGAGCTGGCCGAGGGGCCGGCGAAGGGTGACCCCGAGGTCTCACTGCCCGAGCACGGCGACCGGGAGGTGGCGTTCGGTCTGCTCCGGGGCGTCGTGGCGGACCTCGGTAGCGGCGGCAACCCGGTGGCGTTGTCCGGGTTGAAGAACCAGGTGCGCCGGGCCCGCCCCGACTTCAGCGAGAAGAAGCTCGGCTACCGCAGCTTCCTGCAGTTCTGCAAGGCCGCCGCCACCGCCGGCGTACTGGACCTGCGCTGGAGCCCCGAGGCCGACGACTACCTCCTGACAACCCAAACCTGACCGCCCCGCCGACCCACACCCCGCCCCCTCCCCGCCCTCCCGCCCTCCCGCCCTCCCGAGCTGATCAAGAGGTTTCCGTCAGTGGGAACGCGATGCCTGACGCGAACTTCTTGATCAACAAGGTTGGGGATTGCGGGCGGGCTGCACGGCAGAGCTTCCTGATTCGCAACTCAGGAGCGGGAGAACCGCCCGTTATGGTTTCGAACCGCCAACGGTTGGCCCGAAATGCGCCTGGATTGTCGCCCTTGCCCCGGTCCGGGCATACCTGCGCCGTACCCTCCGCGCGGGAATTGCTATACGGTCGGCGAATGAAGGTGGAGGAGCACTGGTGGAACGGAGACACGACCCCGCGCGGGCGCCGGGACGTGTACATCCGTACTGACGGGCAGGGTTGGGAGGTCCGCGCCCAGATCGGTGGGGCGTCGGGTCGTGAGCGGGTGCAGCAGTGCCCAAGCCGGGCCTCGGCGGCCATCCTCGCCGACGCCTGGCGCGGCACCCACCCATCCTGGCGCGAGCTGAAGCAGCGCTGATCCGGCACCGGGCCGGGTCGGCAACGCTCCCGGGCTGCAGCCCGGCGCGCCCGCCGACCGGCCCGGCGCTCGGTTACCACTCCACAACTCGGCGGGCCGGCTCGACTACTCGTCATCAAGTGATCAAAAGTAGGTCCCGGCGAGCGGATTGAGCTACTTTTCATCACCTGATCAAGGGATGGCGGCGGATCTCCGTGTCCCCGCCCTCAGGTCGGGTATCCGGAGGGCTGCCGGTCGCGCCCGATGGAGGTCGCCCATGTCGCAGGGTCCCGACGAGGAGAACTTCAGGCTCGACGAGGAGGTCCGAGAGGCCGAGCGTCGGCTCGCCAACCTCGGCGCCTCGTCGGACGACGCGCTGACCGACGACGACGCCCGCGCGCCGGACGGTGCTCCCACCGAGGAGAACGCCGAGTAGGGCCTGCCCGGCGTCCTGCCGGACAGGCCCCCACGATCGGCTCAGCGCTTCAGCGTGAAGGTGAAGTCGCCGGAGAGCTGGCCGCTCAACCGGAACGCCGAAACGACCTTGCCCTCCATGATCAGTCGGTCGATCTCGCCGCGCGACAGACGGCAACCCTCAGCGATCAGTCGGGTCGGCCGGACCGGGACCCGTGCCGCGTTGCGGACCGCGACGTCGATCACGTCGAGGTCCAGGTGCTCCAATCCGCCGGTGTCTAGACGCCAGGCGTTGGTCCAGTCCAGGGCGAATCGGTTCCGGTGCTGGACGGCCGGATCCTGGAGCAGCTCGGCGACCAGGCCGCCATCGTTCGCATGGAGCCGGTCCAGCAGTTCGGGTGGGATGGTGCGGACGGTCATCCGTTCCAGGACGGTGAGTTTCGCCGTCTCCCCGCACTCGGTGCAGAGCACGAGAAGCCAGACGTCGAGGAGCTTGTGGTTGGCGTTGACACGGAACTTGCCGCTCGCCCGAAAGCGTTGGGACGGGCACGCGTGGCAACGGCGGTTGACGATCGGCAGGCAGGTGGGCACGACGGCCCAGTGAAAGAGCACAGAGGTACACCGGTTTCAGTGAGAAGTCCGCAGCAAAAAGGAGCGCGGCGCACAGGCGCGACGCGCGACAGATCAGCTCTCGGGAGGTCTCACAGGGTGTACAACGGCACGTCCTTGCCTAGACGACCTGGTTGCGCAGCAGGGTAACGGCGCACGGCGGCGCCGCTCCACTGGTTTTACGCGTCAGGAGCCCGGGTGGCGGGACGAGCGGACCGGTCAGGCCTTCGGGACCGGCAGGACCACGCCCTCGGCCGCCGACCGGTGGGCCAGCTCGATCAACTCGACAGTGTGGACAGAGTCCCGTGGGTCCACCGGCATCGGCGTGCCGTCGCGCAGCGCAGCCGCCACCTGGGCGTAGAAGCTCTGGTACGCGCCGGGTTCGGTCGGCACCGGCCGCAGGTCACCGTCGACGCCGAGCAGGCCGTAGCGGTCCGGCGGAACCTCACCCCAGCCCGGCTGGTCCGGGCGGCCACCCTCGTGCAGCGCCGCCTCCTGCACGTCCAGCCCGTAGCTGGTGTAGCCGGCCCGGTCGCCCAGCACCCGCAGGCGCGGCCCGAGCTGAGCGGTCACCGCACCCATCCACAGGTGCGAGTGGACCCCGCTGGCGTGGGTCAACGCCACGAAGGCGTCGTCGTCGACGGCCGCGCCCGCGCGGCGACGGTCCACCTCCGCGTACACCCTCTCGACCTGGCCGAACAGCTGCACCGCCTGGTCGACGAGGTGGGCGCCGAGGTCGAAGAGGGCGCCGCCGGCCTCCTCCGGACCGGCAAGCTCCCGCCAGCCCGGCTTGATCGTCGGACGGAACCGCTCGAACCGGGACTCGAAGCGCAGCACCTGCCCCAACTCGCCCTGCTCGACCAGGCGGCGGACGGTCAGGAAGTCGCCGTCCCAGCGCCGGTTCTGGAAGACCGTCAGCGGCACCCCACGCTCGGACGCCTCGTCGATCAGCACGCGGCCCTCAGCGGCGGTCGGGGAGAGGGGCTTGTCGACGACGACCGGCAGGCCGGCGGCGAGCGCCGCGCGCGCCATCGGCACGTGCTGCCGGTTCGGCGTCGCCACCACGACCAGGTCCAGTGCGTCCGGGGTACGCCACAACTCGTCGGCGTCGTCGACCAGGCGGGCGTCCGGGAAGTGCTGCCGCGCCTGCTCGCGTCGCTGCGGATCACGGGTCACGATGGCGTCGAGCCGCAGCCCGGGGGTCGCGGCGATCAGCGGCGCGTGGAACACCCGGCCCGCCAGCCCGTACCCCAGCAGACCAACCCGCAGCGCCTTCGCCATGCCGTGCCCCCGTCTCCCTGGTCCGCGCCCTGACCTGGCGCCGGTACCGTTGAGAAGAATCTACGCCGGGCCTGATCTCGGCCCGGTGCCGGTCAGGTCACCGGGTCGGCGCGCAGGTAGGTGAGGACCGCGAGCACCCGCCGGTTGGTGTCGTCGCTGGGGGGCAGGTCGAGCTTCAGCAGGATGTTGCCGACGTGCTTGCCGACCGCCGCCTCGCTGACGTGCAACCGGCCGGCGATCGAGGCGTTGGAGCGTCCCTCGGCGAGCAGCGCCAACACCTCGCGTTCCCGGGCGGACAGCGCGGCGAGCGGGTCGCGGGGGCGGTGCAGCAGTTGCCGGACCACGTCCGGGTCGATGGCGGTGCCGCCGTCGGCGACCCGGCGCAGCGTGTCGACGAACTCGGTGACCTCGGCGATACGGTCCTTGAGCAGGTAGCCGACGCGTTGGCCGTCGCCGCTGTCCAGCAGCGCCGCCGCGTACCCGGTCTGCACGTACTGGCTGAGCACCACGACCGGGAGGTCAGGTCGCTCGGTGCGCAGCGTGACGGCCGCGCGCAGCCCGTCGTCGCGGCGGCCCGGCGGCATCCGGATATCGGTCAGCACCAGGTCCGGTTGGTGGGCGCGGGCCGCCGCCAGCAGGTCCGGTGCGGAGCCGACGGCCGCGCACACGGTGAAGTCGAAGCGGGTCAGCAGCGCGACCAGACCCTCCCGCAGCAGCACCTCGTCCTCGGCGAGCACCACCCGGGTCACCGACGACATGGCAGCTCCACCCGGACCACTGTAGGGCCGCCGGGCGGGCTGGACAGGAGCAGCCGGCCGTCCACGGCGGCGACCCGGTCGGCGAGCCCGGTCAGGCCGGTGCCCCGGGCCGGGTCGGCGCCGCCGTGACCGTCGTCGGTCACCTCGACGACAAGGTCACCGCCGACCTGGGTGAGGCGTACGTCGGCGCGGGTCGCCCGGGCGTGCCGGGCCACGTTGCCCAGCGCCTCGGAGACCACGAAGTAGGCGGTGGTGTCCACGATCTCCGGCAGCTCGTCGTGCAGGTCGGCGTGCACGGCGACCGGGATGGTGGCGGCGTCGGCCAGCTCGCGGACGGCGCCGGCCAGGCCGAGGTCGGTGAGGCTCTGCGGGCGGATGCCGTGCACCAACTGCCGCAGCATCACCATCAGGCCCCGGGCCTGGTCGTGCGCCACGGCGAGGGGGCGGGACGCGGGGGAGTCCTCGGGTACGTCCAGCCGGGCCAGCCCGAGCTGGAGGGTGAGGCTGGTCAGCCGGGGCTGGGCGCCGTCGTGCAGGTCGCGCTCGATGCGACGGCGTTCGGCCTCGTACGCGCCGACCAGTCGGGTGCGGGAGCGGGTGACCTCGCGCAGCGCCGCCGCGTCCACCGGGTGGGCCAGCAACCAGCGGGCCACGGCTGCCTGGACGGCGGCGAGCAGACCGACGGCGTACCAGAGAACCGGGATCAGCAGCACCCCCACGATGGCGTACGGAATGGCTTCGCCGGTGCTGTCGATCGGCTGCCAGATCACCACCGGCTGGTTGGCGTCTCCGGCCAGCCAGGGGCTGGAGATCATTCCGAGGTCGAGCAGCACCAGCACGAGGAACACCCAGTAGGCGACCGGAGTGAACCCGCCCAGCCAGAACAGGTAGGCCACCTCCCGCCAGGTCGCGGCGTTGCGGTAGCGGGCGACCAGGCCCGGCCACGGCGACGAGGGCAGCGGGCGACCGTCGACGAGCCCGACCCGCCACCGCTCGACGACGGCCACCGGGAAGCTCACGAGCGGGGCCAACGCCAACAGGGTGAGGCTGCCGGTCGCCAGGAACAGCATCAGCGCGATGCTCGGTGGTCGGCCGTGCAGGCGGAGCCCGTTGGCGGCGGCCAGCAGGGGCGCGCCGATGACGAGCAGCCCGACGCCGAGCACGCCGGCGATCGGCACCGTGGTGACCAGGTAGGCCAGCGCGCGCCAGGGCCACGCGGAGATCAGCCAGCGGCGGCGGCGCAGCGCCTCGGCCAGGTGCGAAGGGTGTTCCGTGGTCATGCAGCAGACGCTAATCGGGGGCGACCGGGTGCCCCAGCCGTCCAGATCCCCTCTTCGGGGTATGCCCAGCACTACCAGCGAACGGGTGTGCGGGGCCCGGAAACGGGAAGAACGCGAGGTCACGCGACCCGCGTGACCTGTGGTGGCGGCGGCTGGAGAGACATGGGTGCCAGAACCTTCGTGGTGGTCGGCGGGACCAGCGGTCTCGGCCTCGCGGTGGCCCGACTGCTCGTCGACGAGCATCAGGTGGTGGTGTTCGGCAACGTGCCCGCCGAGGTCGCCGCCGCTACCGACGAGCTGGGTTGCGACGGCGCCGTCTGCGACATCTCCTCCTACGAGCAGGTCCGCGACGGGTTCGCCGAGGTGGTCGAGCGCTACGGCACGATCGACGGGGTGGCGGCCTGCGCCTCCATGTGGGCCGGTGGCGACCTGGGGGACCTGTCGGTGGAACACATCCGCCGGGCCGTGGAGATCAACGTTCTGGGCATCACGTACCTGCTGCGGGAAGCGGTGCGGCACCTGCACCGGCAGGGCCACGGCAACGTCGTCTACATCGGCGCGCTGGCGCTGGCGGCCCCCCGGCCCGGCATCCCCGTCTACCGGGCCACCAAGAGCTACGGCAACAGCCTTGTCGATTCGCTGGCCGAGGCCCAGCACAGCAACCGGGTCAAGGTGATGCAGCTGCACCCCGGGCCGATGCCGACCCGGCTACAGGAACGGGTGGGTGCCGAGTTCCTGGACGAGGTGTACGCCATGCCCGAACAGGTCGCCACCGAGGTCGTCCGGTTGCTGCTGCTCGAACCCGACGACCTCTACGTCTCCGGTGAGCGCGTGCTGCGCGCGGACGGGCGGTGGTGACGGCCGCAGCCGGACCCGCCGACCGTCCGGTCTCGGCCTGGGCGCCGCTGCGGACGGCGGTCTACCGCAACCTGTGGCTGGCCCTGCTCGCCGCCAACATCGGCACCTGGATGCAGACCGTCGGCGCGCAGTGGCTGTTGATCAACCACTCCAACGCCTCCACCCTCGTCGCGTTGGTGCAGACCGCCAGTCTGCTGCCGGTGCTGCTGCTGGCGTTGCCCGCCGGGGTGCTGGCCGACAGCTTCGACCGCCGGCACCTGCTGATCGCCGTGCAGTTGTTCCTGGTGGCGGTGGCGGTCGTGTTGACGCTGCTCACCGTGACCGACCGGATGCCGCCCGCGCTGCTGCTCACCCTCACCTTCGCGTTCGGTGTCGGGCAGGCGCTGACCCTGCCGGCCTGGGCGGCGGTGATCCCGGAGCTGGTGCCGCAGGACCAACTCCGGTCGGCGTCCGCGCTCGGGTCGATAAGCGTGAACGTGGCGCGGGCGGTCGGACCCGCGGTGGCCGGCGTGCTGATCGCCCGTACCGGCGTCGCCCCGGTCTTCGGCATCAACGCGGTCGCCTTCGCGATCTTCGCGTACGCGCTGTGGCGCTGGCGGCCCGGCAATGCCCGCGCGGTCGAGGTGCCGGAGCGGTTCACCGCCGCGTTGCGCGCCGGCAGCCGCTACGTACGCCACTCGCCGATCGTCCGCCGGCTGTTGCGCCGTGCGTTGGTCTTCGTGGTCCCGGCCAGCGCGCTGTGGGCGTTGCTGCCGTTGGTGGCGAGTCGGCGGCTGGGGCTGGGCTCCGGCGGGTACGGGGTGCTGTTGGCCGCCCTCGGCGTGGGCGCCATCGCGGGTGGCGTGCTGCTGGCCGTGATCCGTACCCGGCTGACGGCCAACCAGCTCCTGCTGATCGCCGGGGCGCTGTTCACAGTGGCGCTGACCGTCGTCGGCACCGTCCGGGCGGTGCCGCTGGTGCTGCTCGCCCTGCTGCCCGCCGGGATGGCCTGGGTGACGGTGCTGGCCAACGTCAACGCCGAGATGCAGCTCTTCCTGCCGAGTTGGGTACGGGCCCGGGGTCTGGCCGTCTACCAGGTGTGCTTCGCCGGTGGGCAGGCCGCCGGCGCGCTGCTGTGGGGTCTGGTGGCCGAGATGGCCGGGCTGCTCCCCGCGTACCTGGCGGCGGCGGCCCTGATGCTTCTCGGCACCCTGACGAGTCGGATCTGGCCGTTGCCGGACCTGCGCTCGGTCAACCGGGAACCGGCCGCATACTGGCCGCAACCGCACCTGGCGCGGGAGCCGGACCCGAGGGTGGGACCGGTGCTGGTGACGGTGCAGTACACGGTCCGGCCGGAGCGGACCCAACCGTTCCTGGCGGCGATGGACCTGGTGCGTGGCGCTCGGCAGCGGACCGGCGCGATGCGGTGGGGGCTGTTCCGCCCGGCCGAGACGGTGGACCGGTTCGTCGAGGTGTACCTGGTGCCGTCCTGGGACGAGCATCTGCGCCAGCACGGCGGCCGGTTGACAGGCGAGGACCGCGCGGCCGAGCAACGGGCCCGGGAGCTGACCGACGGGGAACCGGAGGTCCGACACCTGGTGCCCGCCGCGGCCGGCCCGACGCTCTCCGACGACCGCGAGGCGCTCTGACACCGCGCGGCACCCCCGGAGCAGGGTCGGCGCGGCCGCGTACGACGTACGGTCTCGTTGTTAGGATGGCCGCACCATGGCGAGTGAGCGCAAGGCGACCGCGGACCCGGCCCGCAGCCTGGCCCTTCTCTGGCGCACCCGGGAGCCGACCAGCCGCAGCGCGGGTCCGGCGCTCAGCGTCGGTCGGATCGTCCGGGTCGCGATCGACATCGCCGACGCCGAGGGTCTCGACGCGCTGACCATGCGCCGGGTCGGTGAGGCGCTGGGGGTCGGCACGATGTCGGTCTACACCTACGTGCCGGGCAAGGCCGAACTCGTCGCCGTCATGATCGACACCGCGTACGGCGAGATGTCACGCCCCGCCGTCGAGGGTGACTGGCGTACGCGGTTGGAGCGGATCGCCCGCGACAATCTGGCGCTCTACCAGCGCCATCCCTGGATGCTGAGGGCCGAGACGGCCCGACCGGTGCTCGGTCCGCACCTGATGGCCAAGTACGACTACGAGCTGAGCGCCATCGTCGACATCGGGCTCACCGACGTCGAGGTCGACGCCGTGCTCACCCTCGTGCTGGGTCACGTGAAGAGCGCCGCCCGGGCCGCCTCCGAGGTGGTCGACCTGGAGCGCGAGACCGGCATGACCGATGGCCAGTGGTGGCAGTCGCACGCGCCCTGGCTGGAGACATTCCTGAAGCCCGACGCCTACCCGACCGCGTCCCGGGTCGGCACCGCGGCCGGCCAGCAGCACGGTGCCGCGTACGGCCCGGAGTACGCGTTCGAGTTCGGTCTGCAACGCGTCCTCGACGGGATCTCGGTGGCGGTCGCCGAGCGGGCGGCCAACCGGTAGCCGCTAGCGCGGTGCTGCCCGTCGAGCCAGCCGGGCCAGCGAGCGCGCCGACGGGCTGCCCGGCTCGGCGTGATAGACCACCAGCGACTGGGTGGTGCCGTTGATCGTGAGCTTCTCGTAGCGCAGCGCCAACTCGCCCACCTCCGGGTGCTGGAACACCCGCACCCCGCCGCCGGCGCGGGCCGTGACGTCGTGCCGGGCCCACAACCGTCGAAACCGTCCGCTGCCGGCCGTCAGCTCCCGCACCAGCTCGATGAGGTGGGGGTCGTCCACCTCGGGGCCGACCTGTGCGCGCAGGCCGGCCACCGCGTTGGCCGCGACAGCCGTCAGAGCCGGGTAGAGCGCCGGCACGCTCGGGTCCAGGAAGACCGCGCGCAGGAGATTCACCCCGGCGGTGAAGATCGGCGCCAGCGCGGTCGCGGCGGGGTTGGCGAAGAGCACGTCCAGGTGTCGACCGTGCACGAAGGCGGGTGTCTCGGCCCACGAACCGACCAACTGCCGGATGCCCACCGGCACCCGCTCCGAGGGTCGCGCCGCCCGGCGGGCCGGCACCGGCCGGGCCAGGGCGTGCAGGTGTGCCGCCGCGTCCGCGTCCAGCCTCAACGCGCGGGCCAGCGCCTCGACCACCTGCGTCGACGGGTGCCGGTCACGCCCCTGCTCCAACCGCAGGTAGTAGTCGGCGCTGATGCCGGCGAGCAGGGCGGCCTCCTCGCGCCGCAGGCCGGGGACCCGCCGACGGCCGTGCGCGGGCAAGCCGACGTCACCCGGCCTGATCAGCTCACGCCGGGCACGCAGGTATTCGCCCAGCGGGCCGGCCGCGCTCACCCGCCCATCGTAGGAGCCGCCACCGACCGCCCATCCTGGTCCTGCCACTACCAGGAAAAACAGGGAACCGGCTAACGCCTGAGGCCCGGGTGACAGTGTCGGAGTAAGCGTGATCGAGAGACGGGACAGCAATGACAGAGCGCATCACGACCCCCTTCGGTTTCGCCTCCACCGCCGACGAGGTCATCGCCGGGGTGGACCTCAGCGGCAAGCGGGCCATCATCACCGGAGGTGCCGCCGGCATCGGCATCGAGACGGCCCGTTCGCTCGCCGCTGCCGGCGCCGAGGTCGTGCTCGGGGTCCGCCGGGTCGCGGCGGGTGAGCAGGCCGCCGGCGACATCGCGGCCAGCATCGGCGCGGAGCGGGTCACCGTCCGCGCGCTGGACCTGGCCGACCAGGATTCGGTACGCCAGTTCGTCGCCGGCTGGGACCAGCCGCTGCACATCCTGGTCAACAACGCGGGGATCATGGCGCTGCCCGAGTTGGAGCGCACCGCCGAGGGCTGGGAGATGCAGTTCGCCACCAACTTCATGGGGCACTTCGCGTTGACCGTCGGCCTGCACGACGCCCTCGCCGCGGCCGGCGGCGCCCGAGTCGTGTCGGTCAGCTCCAGCGGCAACCTCTTCTCCCCGGTGATCTTCGACGACCTGCATTTCGCGTTCCGGCCGTACGACCCGCTGCTGGCCTACGGGCAGTCCAAGAGCGCCGAGGCCCTGCTCGCCGTGGAAGCCACCCGCCGTTGGTCCGGCGAGGGCATCTACGCCAACGCGCTGAACCCGGGTGCCATCGCCACCGGGTTGCAGAAGCACACCGGTGGGCTGAAGTCGCCCAGGGAGATGCACAAGACCCCGCAGCAGGGCGCGGCGACCTCCGTGCTGCTCGCGGCGTCCCCCCTGCTGAACGGTGTCGGCGGTCGCTACTTCGAGGACTGCGCCGAGGCCCCGGTCGTCACCGAGCGGCCCGCCGACTACAGCGGCGTGGCCGCGTACGCGGTCGACCCGGGCAACGCCGCTCGGCTCTGGGACGTGGCGTCGGACCTGATGTCGTAGCGCGGCGTCGCCGCCGGGCGGCCCAGCTCGGCGGAACCACGCCGGGCCTGGCAGTCCGGGTGGTACGACTGGGGCGGCGGTGGCAGCTGCGGGCCGGGGAAGGATGGCGATGGCGGGCGGGCTTCCGGGACGGCTGCTGCTCCGGGGGGAGAACCCGGGCAGGGCGTCGTTCCTGGAACTCTTCTTCGACCCGGCGTTCGTCTTCGCGGTCGTCGCCGGAGTGCTGCTGCTCATCGTCCTGGTCGACGGGATGCCCGGCCTGCGGGGATACGCGCGACAGATCAGCGGACGGGACGGGTCCGACCAGCGGCGGCACGGGGAGCGGCCCGATGCCTGAGAGGAAGCCGGACCACGGCGACCAACCGCGCAGACCCGACGTGGTGGAGTTGCGGGTGCACGGCGTGTCCGGGGGCGACCCCACAGTCATCCTCGACCGCCCGGGAGTCCGGCAGGTCGCCGGCGACGACCGCGGCGGCTTCCACCGGCCCGACCGGTCGGAGGGCACCGACCCGGACGGGGTGACGCTGGAGGCGTACCGCTGGGGGGACCTGCCCGCGGGCACCGTGGCCCGGACCCTCTCCATGGTCTTCCTGCTGCCGTTCATGTTCAGCAACGTGGCCGTGTGGATGCTGCCCACCGGCCGCCGCCGTGCCGCCGGGGTCACCATGCTGTGCCGGCTCCTCGCGCTCAACCTCACGGTGCTGTACGTGGTGTCCATCGCCGGGGTCGCCCTCGACCTGTTCGCCTGGCGGTGTCTCGGTGCGGCCCGCTGCCGTGAGCCCTTCGACACGATGGCCGGGCTCGATGGCCGGCACCTCGGGCAGCGGCTGTGCGTGCTCACACTCCTGCCGATCGCCGCCATCGTGTTCCTCCTACTTGTCGGCAAGCGCCGGTCCCACCCGGACGGCAACGCGGTGTGGACTGTGGAACCGCTGGTGCAGCGGCTGCGAGCGATCCACGTCGCCGCCGCGCTCGCCGTACTCGATCTCATGTTGCTGGTGGCCCGTCACACCGGTGGCGCGACGCTCGGTACGACGCTGCTGCTGACCCTCAGCGTGGTGGTGCTGCTGGTCTGCGTCGGTCTGCTCGCCGCCCCCGGGCTGGCCGACCGGGCCGCGATGGCGCGAACCGCGGAATGGACCGCCCGCACCACAGGCGTCCTGGCCGTCGGTCTGAGCGTGGCGACCCTCGTCCTCGTCGCGCGCGACGACCAGGGCTGGCCGTCGTCGACCGGGATGCCCGGCTACGGCGGGATCGCGGCCGGGGCCCTGTTCGGTCAGATGACCCTGCTGGTGGTGCTCAGCGGGCTGGTGCTGTGGCACCGTGGCCGTGCGGGCGGACGGTCCACGCTGCGGCGTGGCCTGGGCGCGGCGGTCGTCGCCGCCTTCGCGGTCGGCCTGGCCGGCGGGCTCTCCGCCGGTCTCGTCTACCAGATCGGGCAGCTGCTCGGCGGTTACTCCGGCGACGGTGGACCGCCGCTGCCGTACCGCTGGACGCTCCTGTCCTTCTTCCTGCACGTGGTCGCGGGGGTGCTGGTGTGTGGCGCCCTGACCCTCCTGTCGCGGCGACGACGACGCGCTGCGGCAACGGCGATCACCCGTCTCGACTTCCCGGTGGTTCCGCCGGAGGCGGCGGGGCGGCTACGGCTGACGATGACGACCATCGCCCGGGCGAGGTTCACCGAGTGGCTGGGTCTGATCGCGACCACGTACGCGGTGCTCGCGCTGATCGGACTGATCACGAGCCTGTTGGGGCGCACCGGGCGTGAGCCGGAGGAGTTGGCGCGACAGGTGTTCGGGCTGCCGCCACGAGCCGTCGAGATGGGGCTCACCGGAAGCACCTACCTCCTCGCGGGACTGCTCCTCACACTGTTGGCCGGGGGTGTGTTCGCCTATCGGACCGCGTGGTTCCGCCGGCACGTCGGCATTCTGTGGGACCTGGGCACCTTCTGGCCCCGGGCCGCGCACCCGTTCGCCCCGCCGAGCTACGCCGACCGGGCCGTGCCGGAGCTGGCCGACCGGATCAGCCAACTGGCCGAGCGACACGCCGGGGTGTTGCTCTGCGGGCACAGCCACGGGTCCGCGCTGCTGGCGCTGGCGGTGCTGCGGCTGCCTCCGCGCGTACGCCGACGGGTCGCGCTGCTCACCTACGGTTCACCGCTGGACCGCCTGTACGCCCGGCTCTTTCCGGCCTACCTCAACGATCAGGTGCTGCGGGAGGTGGGGGAGCGGGTCGAGTGGCGGTGGCTCAACCTCTGGCGGGAGACCGACCCGGTCGGCGGCTGGGTGTTCGCCGCACACCGACCCGGTGATCCAGCTCCGGACCCGGCCGATCCGGCGGGCCAGGTCGACAGGCGGTTGCGGGACCCCGCACACCTGCTGCCGGCGCCGGGAGAGCGGTCCGCGCCGCCGCTGCGGGGGCATCATCCGGGCGAGACCGACCCCGAGTTCCGGGCTGCGGTGCGCGAACTCACCGAACGCCTCCGCGACGCCAATTGAGGGTTACCGGCCACGGGGGGGCAGCGACGCCGGTCAACGATCCATCTCAGGAATCCGGTCGGACTCCGCCACCGTCGCGCGGACCTTGCGCAGGGTGGCGTCGGGGGCCCGGATCGCGGCCCGCCAGCGGTCCAACGTCCGGGTGAGCACCCGGACGACGAACTGCAACTGGTTGACCTGCTCGCGCAGCGTGCCCAGCTCGGACCGGGCGCTGAACGCCTCGACCTCCAACTGGGTGATCCGTGTCTGCAACGGCTGCACGAGCGTGAGGGCGGCCTCGGTGAGCGTGTCGGCGGCATCGGCCTTGAACTTGCCCCGCTGCACCACGACTGTGGCGATCGCGGCAAGGCCGGTGCCCCCGCCGAGGATGCCGAGCACGCTGAGCGCCACCTGCACCCAGTGCGGGGCAGCTGGCGCGGGTGCGGTAATCACGTGACACCTGCCTGCAACTGTTCGTAGGTCACAAATTCGCATGCTCGCGCCAGGCGACGTAGGTCGATCGCGATCTGCGCGGCCCGCCAGAGCGACCCGACCGTCACCGCCATCACGAACGACGTGGCGACGATGGAGTTTCGGCCCGACATGACCAACAGGGCCACCGCGTACATGCCGGTGATCGTGCCCAGCACCAGCACCGACGCGAGTTCGAGGCCGAGCCCTGTGGAGAGCCGGCCGGGCCACAGGATGCCCAGTAGTCCGCCCACGCCCACCGCGACCAGACCCAGCTCCCAGGCGACCTGGATGGGCTCCGGCATCGACGTCTGAACGGACGTCGGCCGGACGTTGAGGGTCATCATCAGAACGCCGCAGAGAGGTGCTGCGGCCAGGACAGCGATCTCGTACGGCTGGTGGCGGGATCGGATACGAAGGTTTCCCACGGCAACTCCTTGGTCGAGGACCGGCGTCCGGCAGCGCCCGGTGGGCCGGTGCCGTTCGGTGGGTCGCGGCCGTGGAGCCGCGAACCGTGCGGCGGAGCCCGGTGGTGCGTTGCCTGTGGACGGTCGTTGGGCGAGAAGATGGAGCGACTCGACGTCGTTGGCTGCCGGTATCTGCCTGTGTATCACCGATCGCCGGTTGGCGTCCACCTGTGTAACGTCGCATTCCCGCAGGTCAAGGGGCATTGCACGCTGGTTTTTGGGCGGTGGGAAGGGTGAAGCCCGACGACCCGGCCGCACTGTCGCCCGGTGACAGGGAGTGTCAGATATCTTCCCCAGGGTGACGATTGTGGGCCGGGTCGTCGTCGATCAGCGAGCGAGCAGGGCGCGCAGCGCCCGGAGCACCTCGGCCGGGGCCTCCTCCGCCATGAAGTGCCCGCAGCTGACCGTCTGGTGGTCGAGATCCGGCGCCCAGGCCCGCCACACCGCCGCCGCGTCGTAGCCCAGCGCTGCGCCCCAGTCCTGCTGGAGCACCGCCACCGGCATCCGCAGCTTGTTGCCGGCCGCCCGGTCAACGGCGTCGTGAGCCACGTCGATCCCGGCCGACGCCCGGTAGTCGGCGACGATCGAGGGGACGGCGTCGCGGGACGCGCGCAGGTAAGCGGCACGCACCTCAGCCGGCAGAGCCTCCGGATCACGGGTCCAGACGTCCAGGAAGTGACCGAAGAAGGCGTCCGGGCTGCCGGCGATCAGCTCTTCGGGCAGGCCGGGCGGCTGCGCCATCAGATAGAGGTGAAACGCCACAGCGGCGCTGGCGCCGTGCAACACCTCCCACATGTCCAGCGTGGGTAGCACGTCGAGCAGGGCCAGGTGACTGATCGCCGCCGGATGGTCCAGGCCGGCACGGAAGGCGACCAGGGCGCCCCGGTCGTGCCCGGCCAAGGCGAACCGCTCGTGACCGAGCGCGCCGGCCAGCGCGACGATGTCGGCGGCCATGGTGCGCTTGGCGTACCCGGTGCCATCGGTGTCGAGGGGCTTGTCGCTGTCGCCGTAGCCGCGCAGGTCCGGGCAGATGACCGTGTGGTCGGCGGCCAGATCGGCGGCGACGTGCCGCCACATGAGGTGAGTCTGCGGAAAGCCGTGCAGCAGCACGATCGCCGGCCCGGAACCGCCCACGGCGGCGTTGAGCGTCACGCCGTCGGCGACGGTGACACGTCGGTAGTCGAATCCGTTGATCTTCGGGTCCACGGGGGAACCTTCCTGGTGAGCAGTCCCGGCGGGGGCGGTGGCCCGTCGCCGTCGTACCTCACCGAGCCTGCCCGGCGGTGATCAGCAGCCGGTCAGCGTCGGATCAGTGCCGGGCCTAGATTGGTGCCGTGACCAGGCATCTGACGGCGCCCGTCGCGGTGACCTTCGGCGTACTCGGGCCGGTGATCGCCGCGACCGAGCGCGGCCCGGTCGCCCTGCGGGGACACCGGCAGCGCCTGGTGCTGGGTCGGCTGTTGATCGCCCACGGTCGGGTGGTGCCGGTGGATCGTCTCGTCGACGACCTGTGGGAGGTCGCACCGGACGGCGCGGTGGGAGCGATCCGGACCTTCGTCGCCGACCTGCGCCGGGCCCTGGAGCCCGATCGGCCACCCCGGCAGCCGCCCCGGATCCTGGTCACCGAGCCGCCCGGGTACGCGCTGAAGGCCGCCCCGGACGCGGTGGACGCCGGACAGTTCGAGGCGGCCGTGGGTGAGGCGGCCCGGCTGCTGGCGGCCGGGCGTCCCGCGCCGGCCCTGGCCGCGCTGGAGTCGGCGCTCGGGCTCTGGCGCGGGCCCGCGTACGCCGACTGCGCCAACGAGTCCTGGGCGGTCGCGGAGATCAACCGGCTGGACGAGCTGCGGATGCTCGCCGTCGAGCGGCGGGCTGAGGCGCTCCTGGCGGTGGGCCGACCGGACGAAGCCGCCGCTGACCTGCCGGCACACCTGGCCAGCCATCCGCTGCGCGAGGACGCGTGGCGGCTGCTCGCGACGGCCCGGTACCGCGCCGGCCGCCAGGGCGACGCGCTGGCCGCACTGCGGGAGGCCCGCCACGTCCTGGTGACCGAGCTGGGGGTGGATCCGGGACCCGAGCTGCGACGGCTGGAAACCGACATCCTCGCCCAGGCGCCGCACCTTGCCCCGCCCCTCGACCGGGCCGCCACCCCCGGCCCCGGGGAACCCGTGCGACCCGTCGAGACGGAGCAGCGTCCGTTCGTCGGCCGCGACGCGGAGCTGGAGCGGCTGCGGCACGCCGCCGAGGCCGCGTCCCGCCGCCGCCAGCCCACGCTCGCCCTGCTCAGCGGCGACCCGGGTGCCGGCAAGACGGCGCTGGCCGAGGCGCTGACCCGGCAACTCGCCGCCGAGGGCTGGACCACGGCGTGGGGACGCAGCCCGGAGTACGAGGGAGCCCCACCGGCGTGGCCGTGGACCCAGATCACCGACACGCTCGCCGGGACCGCCGAGCCCGCTGCCGACCTGGAAGGCGGCTCGGCCGACCCCGCCACCGTGCGGTTCGGTCGACACCGCGCGGTTGCCTCGCTGATCGCGGCGGTCGCCGACCGGGAGCCGGTCCTGCTGGTCCTCGACGACCTGCACCGCGCCGATGGCGACACCCTGGACCTGCTGACCGCGCTGCTCACCGGCCCGCGGCCGGCCAGCGGGCCGGTGCTGATCCTCGGCACCTACCGGGCCACCGAGATCAGCCCGGAGCTGACCGCCACGCTGGCCCGCGCCGCGGGGCTGGAGCCGGTCCGGGAGTATCTTGCCGGCCTGCCCGCGTCGGCGACCGGCGAGCTGGCCGGCGCCATCGTCGGGACGGAACTGGACCAGGCCACCGCCCGGTCGATCCACCGGCGCAGCGGCGGTAACCCGTTCTTCGTCCGCGAGCTGGCCCAGCTGTACGCGAGCACGGGGCAGGCAGGGCTGGCAGCCGTGCCGCCCGGGGTACGCGACGTGATCCGGCACCGGTTGGCGCAGCTACCCGCCTCGACCCGTACCGTGCTGCGGCAGGCGGCCGTGCTCGGTCGGGACCTCGACCCGGACGTGCTGGGCGCGTTGGCCGGTGACCCGACGGCAGCGTTGGACGCCGTGGACCGCGCCCTGGCGGCCGGGTTCCTCACCGAGCGGGAGTCCGACGGGCGGCTGCGCTTCACCCACATCCTGGTCCGCGACACGCTCTACGCCGACCTGTCAGCGCCGCGCCGCGCCGCCTGGCACGCGGCCGTCGCCGAGGTGCTGCGACAGCGGGAACCCGTCGAGCCGGCGGCCCTCGCGTACCACCTGCTGCACGCCGGCGGGCCGGTCCACGCCGCCGAGGCGTCGACGTACGCCCAGGTGGCGGCCGAGCGGGCCGAGCGGGGCGGCAACCCCCACGAGGCGGCCCGCCTGTGGGGCCAGGCGATCGACGCGTACGACAGTGCCGGCGGGGTCGAGCCGCGCGGGCGGGTGACCGCGCTGCTCGGCCTGGGGCGGGCGCTGGCCGTGACGGGCCGGCTGGCCGAGGCGCGGCTACGGCGTGCCGAGGCGATCACCGTCGCCGAGTCCACCGGCGACCCCCTGCTGATCCAGGAGGCGCTGGCGGGCTTCGACGTGCCCGCCAGTTGGACGCGCAACGACGACGACCTGCTCTCCGGGCACATCGTCCGGGCCGCCGAACACGCCCTGACCGCGCTCGGCCCGATCGGCTCGGCGCAGCGCAGCCGGCTGCTGAGCACCCTCGCGCTGGAGCTGCGCGGCACCACCACCGATCGTGGCCGCCGCGCCGCCGCCGAGGCCGAGACGATCGCCCGCGACATCGGCGACCCCGCTCTGGTGGCGTTCGCGCTCAACGCCCGCTTCATGCACGCCTTCCACCGCGTCGGCCTGGCTGACGCGCGGGCGCGGATCGGCGTGGAACTGGTCGAGCTGGCCGCCCGGCACCATCTGGTGACCTTCGAGGTGCTCGGCCATCTCGTCCTGGTTCAGGCCAACTGCGCGCTGGCCGACCGGCCCGCCGCCGACGCGCACGCCCTCGCCGCCGACCGCCTCGCCGAGGCGTACGAGCTGCCGTTGGTCGGTGTCTTCACCCGGTGGTACGCCGCGCTGCGGCTGGCGTTGGGCGGCGATCGGGACGCCGCGGCAATCGCGTACCGTGCTGCCGCCGAACAGCTGCCCGCCGACGGTATGCCGGGCCTGGCCCAGGGGTTGCTGCCGCTCGCACTGCTCGGCCTGCGCCTGGCCGACGCCGTCAGTGACGCCTCGCCGGCAGGCGACCCCCGGCTGGCCGCTGCACTGCGGCCGATTCCCGGGCCGGACGACGAGGACTGGGAGCGGCTGGACTGGGGCCCGCATGAGCCCTGGGTGCGGCCCCTGCTGCTCGCTGCCGCCGACGACCCCGGTGCTGCCACAGCGGCGTTGCGGGCCCTGCCGGACGGGCCGCACGACCTGCTTCGGGAGGTGCGGCTGTGCCTCACCGCGCGGGCGGCGCTGGCCGTCGGCGACCGTCCCACGATGGAACGCGTCGCCCGCGCGCTCCGCCCGGCCGCCACCGAACTGGCTGCCGGCAGCGGGGTGGTCACCGTCGGCCCGGTGGCAGCGCACCTCGCCGATCTGGCCGCTGCGCTGGGCCGCGACGAGGAAGCCGCCGAGCATCGCCGCAGCGCCCGGGTGCTCCTGGCGCGCGTCCGCGCCGACGACCCATCCTGAGCGCCGAGGCGGGGTGTGTCCGGCCAACGCGCTCTGGCTCCCCGGCGACTTGCCGGTTTCGGCCGGAACCAGCCGTGGGGTGCGGTCAGATGGAACCACCGGCGCGTCCACCGTCGGCCATGATCGGAGGGGGTACGCGTGGAGGCGCTCGTCCTGATCGTGGCACTCGGCGTCACCGTCCTCGTCGGCACCACCCTCGGCGGCCGGTACCGGGTCGCCCCGCCGGTCCTGCTCATCGCGTTGGGTGTGCTGCTCGGGCTCACGCCGCCGCTGTCCGAGGTCACCCTGGAACCCGACCTGGTCCTGCTGATCTTCCTGCCGGCCATCCTGTACCGGGAGAGCCTCACCATCAGCCTGCGGGAGATCCGGGCCAACCTGCCGGTGATCGGGCTGCTCGCCGTGGTGCTGGTGGTGCTCACCATGGTCACCGTGTCGTTCGCCGCGCAGGCGTTCGGGGTGAACCCCGCCGCCGCCTGGGTGCTCGGCGCGGTCCTCGCGCCGACCGACGCCGCCGCGGTCACCGGCCTGGCCAAGCGGCTGCCCCGGAAGCTGCTCACCACCCTGCACGCGGAGAGCCTGGTCAACGACGGCACGGCGCTGGTGGTCTTCGCTGTGGCCGTGGGGCTGCTCAGCCACAGCGCCGAACCCGGTGTGCTGGGCATCGGCGAGGAGTTCGTCGGCGCCAGCGTCGGCGGTGTGGTCGCCGGCCTGCTGGTGGGGGCCGCAGTGGTGCTGATCCGCAAACGGCTCGACGATCCGTTGCGCGAGGGCGCGCTCAGCGTGCTGACCCCGTTCGGTGCCTTCCTGCTCGCCGACTCGGTGCACGCCAGCGGTGTGCTGGCGGTGGTGGTCGCCGGCCTGGTGCTTGCCTACGCCGGCCCACGGGTGATCCGCGCCCGGTCCCGGGTCCTGGCGTACGCGTTCTGGGACCTGTCCACCTTCCTGATCAACGGCGGGTTGTTCGTCCTGCTCGGCACGCAGATTCCCCGCGCGGTCCGGGGGATCACCAGCACCTCGCCCCAGCGGGCTCTGGTGATCGTGCTGGTGGTCACCCTCGTCGTGATCGGCACCCGGCTGCTCTTCGTCTACCTCACCTCACAGATCGCGAGGCTGCGGCGTCGCCGCATCATGGACCCGAGCCAGGGACCGTCGAGCTGGCGGGTCGGAACCGTCGCGGGCTGGTCCGGTTTCCGGGGCGCGGTGTCGCTCGCGGCGGCCCTGGCCGTCCCGACGGTGATGGTCGACGGTCGACCGGTGGTCGAACGCGACCTGATCATCTTCGTCACCGCGCTGGTGATCGTGCTGATCATGCTGCTTCAGGGCACCACCCTGCCGTTGGTGGTGCGCTGGGCCGGGCTCACCGGCGACCCGGAACGCGTCGACGAGGCCCGCAACGCCCGGCGGCGGGCCACCGAGGTGGGCCTGGCCGCCCTACCGCAGGTCGCCGCGGAGGTCGGTGCCCAGGACGACTCGGTGCGCCGGCTGGAGGCCGAGTACCGGCGTCATCTGGAGGACCTCAACGAGAGCGGCGGGAACACCGCCGAGGAGCGCCGGTTGGAACACCGACTGCGCCTCGGCGTCCTCGCCCACAAGAGGCGGGAGGTCACCCGACTGCGCGACAACCGGGAGATCGACGACCTGGTGCTCCAGGAACTCCAGTCCGCGCTGGACAACGAGGAGATCCGGCTGCTGGGCCGCGGGCCCAACGAGTGACCGAGTGCTCAGAGCACCTGGTCGAGGAACCGGCGAAGCCGCGGGTGCTCGGCCCGTTCGAAGATCGCCGCGGGTGGGCCGGCCTCCAGCACCACGCCCCGGTCCATGAACGCGACGGTGTCGGCGACCTGCCGGGCGAAGCCCATCTCGTGGGTCACCACCACCATGGTCATGCCGGCGGCGGACAGGTCGGCCATCACCCCGAGGACGCCCTTGACCAGCTCCGGGTCGAGCGCCGACGTCGCCTCGTCGAAGAGCATCACCTCGGGGCGCAACGCCAACGCGCGGGCGATCGCCACCCGCTGCTGTTGACCACCGGAGAGCTGCGCCGGCCGGGAATCCGCCTTGCCGGCCAGCCCCACCAGCTCCAACTGGGCCCGGGCCACGGCCTCCGCCTCGTCCGTGTCGAGCTTGCGCAGCCGGCGCAGCGCGAGCGTGACGTTGCGCAGCACGCTCATGTGCGGGAAGAGGTTGAACTGCTGGAACACCATGCCCACCCGCTGCCGCAGCGCGTCCGGGTCGTCGCCCAGCACGCTGCGCCCGTCCAGCAGCACGTCGCCCCGGTCCGGTTCGATCAGCCGGTTGATGGTGCGCAGCAGGGTGGACTTGCCCGACCCGGACGGGCCGATGACGCAGGCCGTCGCGCCCCGCGGCACCGAGAGGTCGACGCCGCGCAGCACCCGGTTCGGCCCGAAGGCGAGGTGCACGTCGCGTACGTCGAGGCTGACCGAGGTGGTCGTTTCCGTGGTGGTCATCGCCGGTCTCCCTGGGTGGCGGTGGGCAACAGGGGCTCGTCGTCCTCGTCGTCAGGTGCGGTGGCCGGCCGGCCGTTGCGCAGCCGCCGGTCGATCCAGTTGACGACGTGCGTCAGCGGGACTGTCAACGCCAGGTAGAAGAGGCCCGCCAGCAGCAGCGCCGACTCGTTGCCGGTGGTGGCCGCATAGTCCTGCCCGATCCGGAACAGCTCCCGCTGGCTGGCCACCAGGCCGAGGAAGTAGACCAGGCTGGAGTCCTTGATCAGCGCGATGAGCTGGTTCACCCAGGCCGGCAGCACCCGCCGGATGCCCTGCGGAATGATCACCAGCCGCATCGCGTCGGCCCAGGAGAAGCCGAGCGCCCGGGCACCCTCCAACTGGGCGGCCTCCACCGACTGGATGCCCGAGCGGAAAATCTCGCCGATGTACGCGGCGGCGATGAGCGACAGCGCCAGAATGCCCAACGGGTAGGGATCCGGCCCCCAGACCTGCATGCCCAGCGGGGCCAGCCCGACCCCGATCAGCAGGATCGTCGCCGCGGCCGGCAGCCCCCGGAACACGTCGGTGTAGACCCGCGCCGGCCAGCGCAGCCAGCGGCTGCGGGAGATCCCGGCGACGGCCAGCAACAGGCCCAGCACCGAGCCGAGCAGGGCGGCGGAGACCGCCAGGATCAGCGTGTTGGGCAACCCGACGGTCAGCATCTCGGGCAGCGCCTCGCGCATCGCGTCCCAGTCGAAGAAGGTCTCCCACAGGGTGCTCAACGGATCCATCGGTTGCTCCTCCTACCGCCCCGCTCGCTCGTCACCGGCTCAGGACGCGGCCGACGCGGACGCCGACGGCGCGACCTTGACCGCGCCGCTGCCCGGGGCGAAGTCCGCCGGGATCGGACGGCCCGGGTAGTACTGGGCCTGCAACCGGGTCCAGGTGCCGTCGGCGATGACCTCGTCGAGGGCCTTGTTCAGCGCCTCGCGCAGCTTGTCGTTCCCCTTGGCCACCGCGTACGCGGTCGGTGCCGGGCTGAGCTGCTTGGCCGCCACGGTGATCTTGCCCTTGCTGTCGGCGGCCGACTTCTCACCGATCTCGGCCGGTGCGATCCAGGCGTCGGCGGTGCCCGCCTTGAGCTGGTTGATCGCGCCGTTGTAGTCCGGCACCCGCACCGGGTTGAGCTGCTTGCCGGTGGCGTAGTCGTCCTGGACGGTGCCCTGCACCACCACGACCCGCTTGCCCGCGAGCTGGTCGAAGCCGGTGATCGGCGAGCCGGCCGGGACGTCCAGGCCGAAGTAGCCGAAGTCGTAGCCGTTGCCGAAGTCGACGGTCTTCTTGCGGGCCTCGGTGATGGTGATCGAGGAGCTGCCGACGTCGAACTTGCGGTTGTTGACCTGGCTGAGCAGCGCGGAGAAGTCGGTGCCGACGAACTCGACAGTGAGACCGAGCTTGCCGGCCACGGCGGTCAGCAGGTCGTTGTCGAAGCCGGTGAACTTGCCGTCCTCGAGGTACACGTTCGGCGGGGCGTCGGTCAGCGTTCCGGCGCGCAGCACGCCCGACTGGGCCAGGCCGTACGGGTTGGCGCCGGCGTCGGAGGAGCTGTCGTCTCCGCAGGCGGTGAGGGCGGTGGCGGCAAGGATCGTGACCGCGCCCAGGGCGGCGGCGCGGGTCAGGGCAGGAAGGAATCGCACTGGTGTCTCCGAAGGGTGGTGTCTCGGCGGGCACGGGCGTGCGCCACCGACGGCGCGCCCGATGGGCGTACCGGTGGGAAAGGAGCTCGGGAAGGGGGTGCTAGAGCGCGGTGCCGCGACGACAGGCGGCGCTGCACATTCGCATCATGTCCACGTGCCGTCGCCGGATCAGGGCGGGCGAGGGTCGACCGGTGCGGGCGTCCGCGACGTCGGTCGGTGGGGTGGTGCTGAGGATGATGCGCATGGTTCTCCCGGGTCTGTGCTGACCTGGGTGCCAGGCCACGCTTGCACCGACGTCCTGCCGGTGCCTGGTCTTCACCCGGGGCACCCCACCGCGGAGGAGGGTTGCCGGCCAGCGAGCCGGGGCTTCGCGCTGGCGCTCATGACCTACGCCGAGGCTAGCAGCAGGAACGGGTGGATCGTCCAGTCGGTATGACCACGCTCACTGTGCGCGACGGACTGTCGGCTCGCAGGTCAGCCGGCATGCACGTGCGGTCGACGGTTCGGGTCGGGCTCCTGGCGGCGCAGGATCTCCCGGGTCACCGGGGCGATGGCGCCCTGTCCGAACGCCAGGTAGCGCAGGAAGTTGCGGGTCGGGCCACCCTCGGACCACTCGAAGTAGATGTGAGGGCGTCGACGGCTGCGGTCGCGGATCTCCAGCAACAGGGCGGCGAGCGCGGTGGGCACCGACGAGCTGGCCAGGCTGAGCACCGGGAAGCGGCCGTCGACCACCCCGCCGCGGACCAGCAGCTCGGTCTCGAAGTCGGACGGGTCGGTGACAGTGACCTCGACGAAGATGACGTCGCTGTCGTCGGGAAATTCGTTGTCCGCCATGGTCTGCGCCAGCTTGGCGCGGTACTCCGACTCGTCGCGCCGGTCGGGTTCGTGCGCGATGAGGCGGATCCGTCGTCCGGCACGTTCGTCGATCATCCGAGCGGCGGTGTGGTCCAGCTCCACGTGGTCGACGCGCAGCTCGTAGGCCCGCATCAGCCGGGACAGCACCGACACCAGGATGATCCCGCCGATGAAACAGCCCGCGATCTTGACACCGTCTGGGCGTTCCACCACGTTCGCCGACGTGGTGTAGACGAAGATCACCGCGATGACGCCGAACGCGATGGTGCGGCCGCGCTGACGCTGCCGGCGCGCCGCGAGCGTCACCGCCGTCGCGGCCGAGGTGATCAACACCAGGACCCCGGTGGCGTACGCGCCGCCCTGCGCGTCCACGCTGGCCTCGAAGACGATCGTGATCAGAAACGCCACGGCGGTGAAGACCAGCACCAGCGGCCGGACGGCTCGCGCCCAGGTCGGCGCCATGCCGTAACGGGGCAGGTAGCGCGGCACGAGGTTGAGCAGACCAGCCATCGCCGATGCCCCGGCGAACCAGAGGATTCCGATAGTGGACAGGTCGTAGATGGTGCCGAACACCTCGCCGAGGTGGGCGTGCGCCAGGTAGGCCAACGCGCGCCCGTTCGCCGGTCCACCCGGCCGGAAGGCCTCCGGCGGGATGAGCACAGTGGTCGTCACGCTGCTGGTGATCAGGAAGACGCTCATGATCACCGCTGCGGTGGTGAGGAGCCGTCGCGCGCCGCGGATCCGGCCCAGCGGTCGTGCCTCCGAGTCCTGCGGGTCACCCCGTACGCTCGGCATGACCGCCACCCCGGTCTCGAAGCCGGACAGACCCAACGCCAGCTTCGGAAAGACCAACAGCGACAGCCCGACCACCATCCACGGATCGCCGTGCCCGGTGGTCAGCATCGTGGTCCAGTCGCCGACCGCGCTCGGATGCGTCGCCACCCGCCACAGCGCGTCGGCCACCACCACCGCGTTCAGCGTCAGGTAGACCGCGACCAGGACGACGGCGATCCCGATGGCCTCGGTGAATCCCTTGAGGAACACCGCGCCCAACAGCGACACCAGCAGCAGCGTGACAAGTACCTCGTGCCCCTTGAGCCCGCTCGGCCAGAACGGATTCTCGTCGATGTGCGCCGTCGCGTCAGCGGCCGAGAGGGTGATGGTGATGATGAAGTCGGTGGCCACGAAACCGAGCAGCACCAGCACCAGCAACTTGCCCGGCCAGTAGCTCAGCAGGCGTACCAGCATCGCGATGGAGCCCTCGCCGTGTGGGCTCTCCACCGCCACCCGCCGGTAGACCGGCAGCGCCCCCAGCAGGGTCACCAGCACCAGCACCAGGGTCGCCACCGGTGAGAGCGCCCCGGCGGCCAGCGCCGCGATGCCCGGCTGGTAACCCAGCGTGGAGAAGTAGTCGACCCCGGTCAGGCACATCACCTTCCACCACGGGTGGTGCCGGTGCTCCGGCGGGCGCCCGTGCGGCCCCGGGTGCTGCACGGCCTGGTCCGAGCCGGCTTCGAGCAGCCACCCCCGCAACCGGCCGGTGCGTCTGTCGACCTTCACCGGCGCGTCCCCCGTCATCCCGCCCACGGTCACCGTGAGTATCCGCCCGGCGGGCGGGCCCCGTCCGCTGGTGCGGGGAACCCAACCGACTCCACTGCGGGTTTCAGGGCCCGGGACAGAGGGGAAGCAGCGCCCCGGGCTGGTCGGGACGGCACCGGGGGAGGGGACAGGGCATGGTCGGCGGCCGTCGCTTCCGCCCGGGTGGGGGCTTCGGCCGCCAACTCGACGAGTACGAGACGAGGGTCGGTGTGCCGCCGCCCACGGAGTCACCCGCCGCCGCGTCCCACGGCGGCCTGGTGGACAGTGCGGTCTACATCCGGGGGCACCGGTTCGCCTCGCCGTCCGGCCTCGCCGAGACGTACCGCTGCCTCCAGGAGCAGGAAGGCGCGATGGCCTGGATCGGGTTGTACCGGCCCGACATCGAGCAGATCACCTCGCTGGCCCGGGAGTTTCGGCTGCACGACCTGGCGGTCGAGGACGCGATCAACGCCCACCAGCGGCCCAAGCTGGAGCGCTACGGGCACACCCTGTTCGTGGTGCTGCGTGCCGCCCGCTACGACGACCTCCGGGAGGAGGTCGAGTTCTCCGAGCTGCACCTGTTCATCGGCCCGGGGTTCGTGGTCACCGTCCGACACGGTGAGGCACCCGACCTGGCCGCGGTGCGGCGGCGGCTGGAGACCGAGGCGCAGATGCTCGCCCGGGGGCCGGAGGCGGTCCTGTACGCGATCCTCGACCAGGTCGTCGACGGGTACGCGCCGGTGGTGGCCGGACTGGAGAACGACATCGACGAGATCGAGACCCAGGTGTTCGGTGGCGACCCGAACGCCAGCCGCCGCATCTACGGGCTCAGCCGCGAGGTCATCCAGTTCCAGCGGGCTGCCCGCCCGCTGCTCAGCGTGCTCGACGCGTTGGCCGACGGCGCCGGCAGCGCCAGCGCCGACGAGGAGCTGCGCCGCTACCTGCGCGACGTGACCGACCACCTGACCCAGGTGGTGGAGCGGGTGGACGGTTTCCGGCACCTGTTGCAGAACATCCTCACCGTCAACGCCACCCTCGTCTCGCAGCAGCAGAACGAGGAGATGCGCAGCCTCACCGCGGCCAGCTACAGCCAGAACGAGGAGCTGAAGAAGGTCTCCTCCTGGGCGGCGATCCTCTTCGCTCCCACGCTCATCGGCACCGTGTACGGCATGAACTTCGTCCACATGCCGGAGCTGAACTGGCGCTTCGGTTACCTCTTCGCGCTGCTGTTGATGCTGCTGGTCTGCGGCACCCTCTATGTGATCTTCAAGCGGCGCGGCTGGCTCTGACCCGCGCGGCCGGGATTCACTCGATGCCGCGCAGGATGTGCCGTTCGTCCTCGACGTCGTCGTCGCCGGCACTGATCCGGCCGAGCAGTACGGCGGCCGCCCAGATCGTCAGTGGCGTGGCCGCCCCGGTCATTCCCCCGCCGGTCCGGTCGTCCCGGGTCTGGCTCCGCTCCGTGCGCGGTGGCCTGCGCTGAGCCTGCATGGGCCCTGCCTCTCCTCGTCGAAGCCGCCGTGGGTGGCGCGGGGTGACCCCGCGCCACACCGGCCGGGCGGACCGCCTGTGAGCAGCCCACCACCGGTACGACAGCCACTCGAACCTTCCCACGCCCGGCCGCATCCGCACCGCTTGTTTTCGGGTTTCCGACTGCCGCCCGCCAAACCGGACATTACGCCTCGACGGTCGAGGTGCGGTCACGGCAGCGGGTGGGCGATTCCTCGCGCGTGGTCGGTGAGCGCCGCGCCGACCACTGTCGCGCTCAGCGGCAACACCTCCAGACAGCGGCGCACCGCGGCGGCCATCAGCGTGTTCGGCACCCGCATGGAGAGCGTGCAGTGCGGCACCCACCGCCCCGGCCGGTAGTGCTCGGCGAGGGCGATGCCGGCGGCGGCGAGCCGGTCGTGCACCAGCCGGTGGTGCGCCAGCAACTCCGGGGTGGGCGCCGGCCCGAGCCAGAGCACCCGACCGACGAACTGGCCGGCATGCTGGAAGTCGAGCCGCAGCGGGGCGGCCACCACAGTCCCCTGTAGCGCCTCGGCGACCTGCTCCGGGTCGAAACGGGGAGCCACCATGAGCGAGACGTGTGGACGGTGGCGCTGCTCCAGCAGCGAGCGCATGCTCTGCACCCCCTCGGCCTCCAGCGCGTCCCAGAGCACCCGGATCCGGCGGGTGGCGTCCGGGTCCAGGTACAACTCCACCGCGGCGACCATTCGATCACCGTAGCGGCCGAGGTTTGCGCGCCCTGGGTTGGCGGTATCTGTTCGGAAACCGATCTGGAAGGCGTGCCCGTGGACGTGAGTGACCTGCTGACCGAGGCGTACGACAGGCTGCCCGACCTCGTCCGCGCGGCGGTCGACGGCCTCAGCCCCGAGCAACTGCGCCACCAGCCCGGACCGGGCGCCAACTCGGTCGGCTGGCTGGTCTGGCACCTCACCCGGGTGCAGGACCACCACGTCGCCGACCTGCTCGACGCCGAGCAGATCTGGGTGAGCGGCGACTGGGCGGGTCGGTTCGCGCTCGCCGCCGACCCCGACAACACCGGCTACGGGCACTCGCCCACCCAGGTCGCCGCGGTGCGGCCGGAGAGCGCGCAGGCGCTGATCGACTACTACGAGGCGGTCGCGGCGCGTACCGGAAGCCTGCTGGCCGGCCTGGGCCCGGCGGACCTGGACCGCGTGGTCGACGAGTCGTGGGACCCGCCGGTCACCCTCGGCGTCCGGTTGGTCAGCATCGTCGACGACGACCTGCAACACGTGGGTCAGGCCGCCTACGTGCGCGGCCTCCTCCAGGCCGACTGACCGCCGGGCTCACGGCACGATCACCGCCCGGCCCTCCAGGGTCCCGTCGCGCAACTGGCGGTACGCGTCCGGCGCGTCGCTGAGCGCGAAGGTGGTGGTCTTCGGACGGACCAGGCCCCGGGCACCCAGGTCGAGCACCTCCACCAGCTCGGGGCGGCTGCCCCAGTACGTGGTCGCGATACTCACCTCGTAGGGCACGGAGAAGAACGACACCCCCACGGTGCCGCCGCCGATCCCCACGATGGTCAGGTCGCCCACGGTGCGGGCCACCGCCACGCCGAGCGCCAGGGTGGTGTCCGTGCCGACGAAGTCCAGCACCACGTCGGCGCCCCGCCCGCCGGTGGCGTCCCGGATCTCCTCGGCGGCGGTCGGGCCGGAGGTCACGGTGCGCTCGGCACCGCACTCCTCGGCCAGCCGCAGCGCCTCGGCCCGGGTGTCCACGGCGATCACTCGCGCGGCTGTGGTGGCTTTGAGGATCTGCACACCCACATGCCCCAGCCCGCCGACCCCGATCACCACGGCCGTGCTGCCCGGTGGCAGCTTCGGCCAGGAGCGCCGGATGGCGTGGTACGGGGTGAGCCCTGCGTCGGTGAGCGGTGCGGCCTGTGCCGGGTCCAGACCCTCCGGAAGAGGCACGACGTGCCGCGCGTCCGGGACCAGTTCGAACTCGGCCATGCCGCCGTCCAGTCCAAGGCCGCCGCCCCCGCTCGGTACCGGCGCAGCGGACGGGTTCTCGCAGTACGGGTCGAGCCCGACCCGGCATCGGGCGCAGGTGCCGCAGCCCCAAGCGCCGAAGACGGCGACCGGTTGGCCGACCGACAGCCCGGTCACCCCGGCACCGAGGGCGTGCACCCAGCCGGCGTTCTCGTGCCCGAGAGTGAAAGGTGGGTTCCAGGGCATCGTGCCGGGCTCGAACTCGTCCATCAGGTGCAGGTCGGAATGGCAGGCGCCGGCACCGCCGATCCGGACCACCACCTGACCTGGCCCCGGCGTCGGATCGGGAACCTCGACCAACTCCGGTTCCGACTTCCACTCCCGCAATCGCAGCGCGCGCATAACCGGTGCTCCCGTCCGCTCGGCTGAACCACTGGGCTGCCCACCTCGTCCCAGAGCAAACGGGCCGACGCCGCAGCAGATCCGGCACCTCACCCGTTTCGGGTGAACCGGGCTCACCCCGACGCGGGTGATCCTGCGGGGAACCGTGGGGAGGGGAGCCGATGGGCGCGACGGCGGAGCAGTACCTGCGACAGCTGGACACCGGTCGGCGGCCCGACCTGCCGGAGACCACAGCGGGAACGCTGCGGCTGGACGTGCGCGACGACGGCAGCACCGACCACTGGTACCTCACAGTCGCCGACCAGCAGGTTCAGGTGGCACGGTCGGCCGACGACGCCGACCTGGTCGTCAGCGCGGACCGGCGGGTGTTCGACCGGATGGTCAACGGGCAGCTGCACCCCGGCGCGGCTCTGCTGCGCAACGACCTCGCCCTTCACGGCGACATGCGACTGCTGATGCTGCTGCGGCGGATCTTCGGGGGGCCGAGCGGGGCCCGGCATCCCCGGGAGCTCGGCCGGGCTGCCCTTGCCGCTCGGCCCTCGGACCGGAGCGCGGCGGGTGCCCAGGCCTCAGACCGTCGCCCGGTGCACGCTTGGGAGGGACGGTCGTGAGGCAGGAACTGCTCCACGTGATCGCCGGTAACGTGTTCGCGATCTCCGACGCTCAGGGCGACATCGAGGCCGACCCGCGGTCACCCGTCGGGCTCTTCGCGTACGACACCCGCTTCCTGTCCCACTGGGTGCTCAGGATCGACGGCGAACGGATCAACGCGCTCTCCCGCGACGACCTGACGTACTTCGAGACGCGGTTCGTCCTGGTCCCCGGCGCGGCCAGCCACTACGTCGACGCCGACGTGTCGATCATCCGCCACCGCTCGATCCACGACTGTCTGCACGAGAACATCACGGTGCTCAACCACTCGTCGGAGCCGGCCGACTTCACGATACGAGTGGAGATGGGCAGCGACTTCACCGACATCGCCGAGATCGGGCACCTCCGCCAGCGGGCCGTCGAGGTCGCCGCGGACTCGACGAACCAGCAGCTCGTGCTGCGGTACCAACGGCAGCGCTTCGTCCGCCAGACCACAGTGCGGAGCACCGAACCGGTCGAGGTGGACGAGGGAGGAATGACGTTCCGGGTCCGGATCGCTCCGGAGGGGAAGTGGGAGACCGACCTGCACATCGCCATGACCATGGGCGGTGCGGAGGGGCAGGACGTCCGCGACTCCCTGGAGTCCCACCAGCGGGCCGTGCGTACCGGGATGCGCGAGAGCCTGGCGAACTGGATGGACCAGGCGCCGCAACTGGTGGCCGAACGCGCCGGACTGGAGGAGATGTACCGGGGGAGCCTGGCCGACCTGGCGGCACTGCGGTACCGGCCGCTGTCGTACGACGCCCGTGTGCCGATCGCCGGTCTGCCGTGGGCGATGTGGTTGTGCGGACGGCACAGCATCATCACGTGCCTGGAGACGCTGGCGTTCACCCCGCAACTGACCCCCGCGACGCTGCGGATGCTGGCCTTCATGCAGGGCGGCCACCTCGACGACGATCTCGACGAGGAACCAGGCAAGATCCTGGCCCACCTCCGGTACGGCGAATCCGGCGTGTTTGGCGACCGGGCGAACGCGCTGTACTACGGATCGGCGGACACCAGCCCGCTCTTCGTCATCCTGCTCGACGAGTACGAGCGGTGGTCCGGTGACGGGGACCTGGTACGCGAGTTGCGCCACCCGGCCCGGATGGCGCTGGACTGGATCGACGAGTACGGCGACCTGACCGGAGACGGCTATGTGCGCTACCAGCGTCGAAATGAGCGCCACGGCGCCGTCAACCAGTGCTGGAAGGACTCCCCGGACTCAATCACCAGCGCCGACGACAGGCAACCCGCATTTCCCCGCGCCACCTGCGAGTTGCAGGGCTACGCGTACGACGCGAAGAGGCGGGGCGCCCGGCTGGCCCGGGAGTTCTGGGACGACCCCGCGTACGCCGACCGGCTGGAGCGGGAAGCCGCGGCGCTGAAGGACCGCTTCAACCGGGACTGGTGGCTGCCCCACCGGGACTACTACGCGTTGGCGCTCGACCCGTACGGTGAGCCGGTCGACGCGTTGGCCTCCAACATGGGGCATCTGCTCTGGAGCGGGATTGTCCCGGACGACCGCGCGGAGACGGTCGCCGAGCATTTGGTCGGACCGCGCTTGTTCAGTGGTTGGGGGGTGCGCACCTTCGCCACCGGGCAGCGCCCGTACAACCCGGTGGGCGCCCACCTGGGGGCGGTGTGGCCGGCGGACAACGCTCTGATCGCCGCCGGTCTGCGCCGTTACGGCTGCGACACGCACGCGGCCATGATCGCGGGCGGCATCTTCGACCTGGCGCAGACTCTCGGCGGCGCGGTGCCGGAGGCGATCGCCGGGCACGAGCGCAGCCTGACGAAGTATCCGGTGCAGTTGCCGGGGGCCGCGCGCCCGCAGTCGTGGTCGTCCGGGGCACTGCTGATGCTGTTGAGCACCACCCTGGGGTTGCGACCCACCGGCGACAACCTGCTGGTGAACCCGGCCGTGCCCGAGGGGTTCGGTCGGCTGGAACTGCTGGACATCCCGGGCCGCTGGGGCCACTCCGACGCCTACGCCAGGGACCGCACCACCGAGGTTCGGGCACGCACCCGACTCCGCTGAGGCTTGTTCGGCGACCACCGCGCGGCCCGCCCGCGCGGTGGTCGGGTCAGCCCATGGTCTTGGCGCCGTCGATCGACTCCCGCAGGATGTCGGCGTGCCCGGCGTGCTGGGCCGTCTCGGCGATCAGGTGCAGCAGCACCCGCCGGACCGTCCAACTCGCTCCCGGCTCGAACCAGGGCGCCTGCGGCAGCGGGTGCGCCGCGTCCAGGTCGAGGGTCGCTGTCAACTCGTCGGTCCGGGCGGCCACCTCCTGGAAGCGCTCGACCAGCCCGGCGAGGGTCTCGCCCGGCAACATCTGGAACTGACCGACCCAGTCGATCTCCTCGCGGTTCATCGCCTCCGCACCACCGGCGGCGAAGAGCATCCACCGGTGCTCGACGCCGGACACGTGCTTGATGAGGCCGCCGAGGCAGAGACCGCTGACGGTGGGGTGGCTGGCCGCCTGCTCGTCGGTGAGCCCGTCGACCGTCTGCAGGAGGAAACCGCGGTGCCTGCGGAGTGTCTGCAGGAGATCGGCGCGCTCACCGGTGAGCCGCTCAGTGCTGGTCATGCCGCCACCCTTCGTTGATGTCCACCCGGTGCCACCGTAGGGCGAGGCACCGACACTTCCCGGGCACGACACCTCCTCGACCGAAGACCCGCCAGCGGTTGCCGATCCGCGCCGGTGGCGGTCCACTGAATGACATGGGTGTGATTAAGGTGGGCACGTCGTCCTGGGCGGACCAGTCCCTGCTGCGTTCCGGGTGGTACCCACGCTCGGCCAGCACGCCGGCCCGTCGACTGGGCTTCTACGCCAGCCAGTTCCCGATGGTCGAGGTGGACACGTCCTACTACGCCATCCCGGTGCCGGAGACGACCCAGGGCTGGGTGGACGCCACCCCGGACGACTTCACCTTCGACGTCAAGGCGTTCAGCCTCTTCACCGGTCACCCGACACCGGTCGCCGTGCTGCCACGGGACCTGCGACCGGCCGGCGGCCCGAGCCGGATCCGCCGCCGAGACCTGCCCGAGCCGGCGTACGACGAGCTGTGGGCCCGGTTCCGCGCGGCCCTCGACCCGATCGCGGCGGCCGGCAAGCTCGGTGTGGTGATGTTGCAGTTCCCGCCGTGGCTGGTGCGCAGCCCCGCTGCCGAACGCCGGATCGTCGAGCTGGCGCAGCGCTGCCGCCCGTGGCGGGTCGGTGTGGAGCTGCGGCACGGCTCCTGGTTGGACGACGGCGCGGCGGCGGACACTCTGGACCTGCTACGCGCCCACGACCTGTCCCTGGTCTGCGTCGACATGCCACAGGGGCACCCGTCGTCGGTGCCGCCGATCCTGACCATGACGGCGGAGCCGGCGATCGTCCGGTTCCACGGTCACAGCGACGCCTGGCGCGAGGGCGACAAGCAGGAGAAGTTCCGGTACGCGTACGCCGAGGACGAGCTCCGACACTGGGCCGGGCTGCTGGCCGAGTTCGCCGACCTCTCGGACGAGTTGCACGTGCTGTTCAACAACTGCTGCGCAGGGCAGGCCCAGCGCGACGCCACCCGGCTGGCGCAACTGCTCGCCGAGACGATGCTCGTCGAGCAGGCCGTCCCGGCGACCGGCTGATCTTCGCACCGGTCACCCGGCCCGACGCCGGTCCGCTCAGGACCGCCGTCCCCGGCTGCGCAGGGCGTCCTGGGTCGACTCGCCGATGTCCGCGTCGTCGGGGAAGCTCCTGCCGCTGGGGGCGGGATCGGGTGGGGCACCGGGTCCGGCCATCGTCGTACGGGTCGGCTCGACCGAGCCGAAGCCGTGTCGTCCCGCCGGGTCCGACCGGCCCACCGGGGCACCCGCGCGTCGCTCTCCGCGCCGTCCCTCGGGCACCGCGGTCTCCTCGCTGCCCTCGTCCATCGGTGAGTCGTCGCCAGTGCCCCAGGGCGCGTCGGCGTCGAAGCCGTCGCCGGTGCCCCACGACTTGGTCGCCTCCGGCTCCAGCCGGTCGTTGTTCCCGCTGCGTCCCTCGTGCGCCGTCATGGCCACCCCGCTCGTCGGTCCGCCGCTACGGCGGACGATGTGCCGTCCTCGGGCCGGGACCGCCCGCCCGAGCGCGGCGTACGACATGTCGCCGGCACGCCCGCCGCCCGCGCGGGACCCGTCATCGCTCCGGTGCGCGCGCAGGCCGGTCAGCGCCCCGCCGTCGAGGTGGCGGCGGGACGCCGGCCGGCCTGCCGTTCAGCGTCCGGCCATCGCCATCGGCCGCTTGCCGTTGCTCATCCCCGCCATCTTGATCATGCCCTTCGAGGCGCCCTTCATCCCACCGGCGCGACCGAGCATCCCGCGGAACACCTGGCCGGGCTTCTGCTGCTCACCCATGTACGCGGTGACCACGACCAGGGTCCCGGTCAGCGCCGGAATGGCCCACTGGAGCAGCTTCATCTGCCGCTGCGACGAGGCCACACTGGCCGGTGTCTGGTGGTTCGGCTCGGTGGCACCGCTCACCGACGGACCGCCCGCCTTCTCCAGCCGCATGCCGACCAACCGGCTGTAACCGGTGACCGCCAGCGCGCCGATGGTCAACGCGGTCTTGATGGCGCTGACCCGGCCCACGCCGGCCTGGGCCGCCACCCGTGGGCTCTCGGTCACCAGCTCACCGACGGCGCCGGCCAGGTGGGCGCCGATCGCGGCCGCGTTGACCGGTGTCCACTTGGACCATCCGGCCGAGGCGACCGGGAGCCGCTGGGTCGAGTCGCTGATTTTCGCCGCTGCGCCGTTGACGCCGAAGGCACCCATGAGGGAGCCGCCAAACCAGGCCGCCAGGCCCAGATCGTGCATCGAGCGCAGTGCGGTATGCCGTTCGGACATGTGATCCCCTTCCGCCGTGTCGGGCGGTGCGGCTTACCCGCCGGTCGAGCGGCTAACCCCGCCCCGGGCGGGCCGATCACCGCCGTGGCGGGCCGCTACCGGACATCAGCGGCGTCGGCGGTTCTACCTGCCCTGGGCAGGAGTCGTTCGCCCGGCGGCGGGTAGATCCCGAGCGACGCCGACGAGAGGGGAACGCGATGTCGCAGCCGGACGAGAGCCGGGAGAAGACCCCCAAAACAGACGCGGTGCTCATGCACCCCGACAACGACCCACACCGGAACACCGCAGAGGTCGCACCCCGCAAGGAGCACGCCGAGATCCAGGTGGAACGGGACGGGAAACTCGTGCCGCTGGACCAGGACGAGTGAGTCGACCGGCCGGTACGGCTCAGCGGGGCGGCAGGTCGCCGACGAACCCGGCGATCCGCCGCGCCAGCGGGGCACTCGCCCGGACCCAGGTGAAGTGGTCCAGTGCCGCCCCGGCCTGCGCCACTGTGTAACGCTCCCGGGTCACCGGCGCGTCGACGAGCTTCGCGCAGAGGTGGTCCATTGTCTCGTGCGGGGTGAACTGGTCGTCGTCCACACTGACGGCCAGCACCGGGGTCCGCACCGCGCGGACCGCCGCCTCGGTGTCCGTACCGTCGAGCCGGGGGAAACGGCCGCTCCGCGCCGTGTACGCCCAGTCACGGACAACGCCGCGCGCCTGCCGCCCGCCGAAGCCCCAGCCTGGCCAGACCCCGAGCAGCGCCGCCGTCGCGGCGATCCCCTGGGTGAGAGGCAGCACGCCGAGGCCGCGCCGGCCCGGGTAGGTCCGCCAGTACGGGATGCCGACCGCGATGAGCGCCAGGCCGTCCACCTCGTCGGTGCCGTGCAGGGCGAGATGCAGCAGGCTGGCCTGACCGCCGAGTGAGTGCCCGAGGAGCAGTCGGGTGCGCCCGTCCAGTCGCGGCTTGAGAGCGGCCAGGACGGCACCGACGTCGTTGGCCAGTTCGGTGTAACCGTGCCGGTCCGCCCGACTCGGCGTGGGCGTGCTCGCCCCGGTGCCGCGCAGGTCGGCCACGACCACGGCGAGCCCGGCGGCGCGCAGCTCGGCGGCGAAGGGCCGGTAGTACCGGGCCCGGACCCCCATCGCCGGCCAGATCACCACCACCGGCGCGCCGGTCACCCCGGGCGGCTCCGGATAGACCTGCACACCCAGCCGGCCACCGTCGACGTCGACGAACTCCTGCGCGTATTCCGGGTCCCCGTTCACCGACCCAGCCTACGGCCTGACGTTACCGGCGGGTAGTAGCCGGCCGTGCGGCCCACGACAACGACGGGCGGACGTGTCGCGCGCTCGCTGCACGCGACGGAGGGCCCCGCCGATCGGCGGAGCCCTCCGAAGGATGCTGTGGTCAGGAGACCGAGATCGCCCCGTTGCTGGCCCGGACGCAGGCCACCGCTCGGGCGCTGGTGGAGGCCGCGCCGCTCAGGCACTGGCCGAGCACCTGGTGCCCGGTGGCGTTCGGGTGCCACGACTCCTGGCAGGTCTGGAAGTAGCTGACGCAGGTGTTGGCGATGCGCTGGATGGCGATCTTGTCCTTGCCGGCGAGGCTGGTGACGAAGGTGCCGGTCGCGCCGTCCTGGAGCCGGATCGGGGTGGCCAGCGCGCCACTCGGGCTGCTGGTCTGCTCGCAGAGCCGGGCACCGTTGAAGGCCTGCTGCACGTTGAGGTACACCAGGTCGTCGGCGGGGAACTCGGCAGCCAGAGTGTCCCGGGTGGACTTCACGATGCCGCCCAGACCCTGGGAGAAGCGGTGCCCCGGCGCCAGGCTGGCCCGGTGGATCGGGCAACCGGCCGCGTACCGCTCGGCACCCAGGTCACGGAACTTGTCCCGGGTGTCGTCCCGGCTGTCCTCCTCGTGGAACTGCTGGTTCAGGTCCAGCGGCAGCGGGTTCGTGTAGTCCTGGAACACCACCCGGTGCTGCCCGTCCGCGTCCACCTGGTCGAGGGTGGTCAGGATCTGGCGTACGGCCGCGGTGGTCTCCGCGGTCGCGGCGCTGAGCTGCGCGGCGGTGGCCAGGTCGGCGTCGCTGCACGGCTTCTGCTCCACCGGCCCGTTCAGGTACGCCCAGAACTCCCACCAGCCGGTCCAGGCGTCGGCGATGAACCGGTTGGCGCACTTCTCCGCGACGCTGCCGAAGGTGAACGAGCTGTTGTTGGAACCGAGGCCGATCAGCACCAGGTCGATGTCCTGGGTCTGCGCGACGGCGCGCAACTGGCTCAGCTGCGAGGCCACGGTACGACCGTTGGTCCGCGCCTGGGAGGCGTTGGCGATGTCGTGTGGCTGGCCACCGGAGCAGGCCAGGTTGAACCGGTTCTGGATGCCCGGCAGGTTGGCCTGGTTGAGCGAGGCGTTCGCCGAACGGTGGCAGAAGAACGCGTTGTTGTTCGCCGCCGTCCAACCGGGGAAGCCCTGGCTGACTCCGTTGACGTCGACGACCGGGGTGTACGCCCCGGCGCCCTCGCCGCTGATGAAGCTGTCCCCGAGTGCCACCGCGGCGGTGGGCAGCGCGGCAGCCGCGGGTGCGGGCAGCGCGACGGCGGTCGACAACGCGGCCATGGCGATCGTTAGTCCCGCGGCGAGCGCGGTACGCCGGAACCTGGGCATGGGGCCCCCAACCATCGAAAGATGAAAGATTCTCTGAGAGCGCGATCAGATCACCCCGGCGCGACAGGCGTCAATGGCCCGTAACAGATTCGTTCGATGAAAGACACGGGCGCGTAGGGACGAGGGGCTAGCGCGTCGAGTTGGCCCGCGTGCCGGTGGCGGTGTCTCTGCGTGGTTTCATGATCACCCGAACGCTGTTCGTTGGCTCACGTCCGGACGGCCACGCGCGGCGGGTCGCGTAGGTCCTCCGGTAGTTGTCCTAGCCTCGGGCTAGGCTCGCTGCGGCGCGCCACGCCGGCTGATGTCGCCGGTGACCGGCAGCACACCGCCGAGACCGGGGAGTACGACCAGTTGACCGCAGAGCCAGACACCCTGTACGGGGCCGATGACCTCACCCACCTTGAGGGGCTGGACGCTGTCCGCAAGCGGCCCGGCATGTACATCGGTTCCACCGACAGCCGTGGCGTGGGTCACCTCGTCAACGAGATCCTCGACAACTCCACCGACGAGGGTGTCGCCGGTCACGCCAGCCACGTCGAGGTGATCCTGCACGCCGACGGCTCGGTGCAGGTCGACGACGACGGCCGGGGCATCCCCACCGACGTGCACGCCAAGTCCGGCATCTCCGGCGTCGAGCTGGTGCTGACCCGGTTGCACGCCGGCGGCAAGTTCGGCGGCTCCGGCTACAAGACCTCCGGGGGTCTGCACGGCGTCGGCGCGTCGGCGGTCAACGCGCTGTCCCGTCGCTTCGACGTGACCGTCCGCCGGGCCGGCAAGATCCACGCGATGTCGTTCCGACACGGCGTCCCGGGCATCTTCGACGGCGACGGGCCGGACGCCCCCTTCACCGCCGGCCCCGGGCTCCAGGTGACCGGGGCCATGAAGCGCGGCCAGCGCACCGGCACCTCGATCCGCTGGTGGCACGACGCCCGCTACTTCGAGACCGGCGCCGCGCTCGACGTCGACGCCGTCCGGATGAAGCTGCGCAACACCGCCTTCCTGGTCCCCGGCGTGACCTACCTGCTCCGCGACCTGACCGGTGAGGCGCCCGCCGAGGAGCGGTTCCACTACCCCAACGGGCTCAGCGACATGGTGGAGTTCCTCGCCCCGGCCGGCGACCGACCGGTCTCCGGCACCCTGCTGGTCAACGGCGAGGGCACCTACCGGGAGAACGCCGCCGACGCCAACGGCGTCATGCAGTCCAACGTGCAGCGGCGCGCCGAGGTCGAGGTGGCGTTCCGGTGGGGCACCGGTTACGAGCGCACCGTCGAGTGCTTCACCAACACCATCCGTAACGCGCACGGCGGCACCCACCGCAAGGGTTTCGAGCGGGCCCTCGTCCGCGCGCTCGCCGACGCGATCCGTAACACCCGCGGCCTGCTCAAGGCCAAGGAGGAGCCGCCCACCCTGGACGACGTCCTGGAGGGGATGACGGCGGTGGTGCACGTGCGGATCCCCGAGCCGCAGTTCACCTCGCAGACCAAGGACGAGCTCTCCACCACCGGCATCACCAAGGTTCTCCAGTCCCTGGTCGACGCGCACATCAAGGCATGGCTGGAGGACCGGCGCACCAAGGCCGAGGCGCGCACGGTCCTGCAGAAGATCGTCGACGCCGCCCGGGTGCGGCTCACCCAGAAGCAGCAGAAGGACGCCGCTCGGCGCAAGACCGCCCTGGAGGGCGCGTCCATGCCGCCGAAGCTCGTCGACTGCCGGGCCACCGGCATCGATCGCAGCGAGCTGTTCATCGTCGAGGGTGACAGCGCCCTGGGCACGAGCCGGATGGCCCGTTCCTCGGAATACCAGGCGCTGCTGCCGATCCGCGGCAAGATCCTCAACGTGCAGAAGGCCAACCTCCAGCAGGTTCTGGACAATGCCGAGTGCGCGGCCATCGTGCAGGTCCTCGGCGCCGGCTCGGGGCGCACCTTCGACCTCTCCGCGCTGCGTTACGGCCGTGTGCTGATCATGGCCGACGCCGACGTGGACGGCGCCCACATCCGTACGCTGCTGATCACTCTGTTCGCCCGGTACATGCGCCCGCTGATCGAGGCCGGTCGGCTCTACGCGGCGATGCCGCCCCTACACAAGATCACCACCAAGGGGCGCAGTCCGCAGACGGTCTACACCTACACCCAGGCCGAGATGGAGACGACGGTCCGCAAGCTGGAGAAGGCCGGCAAGCAGATCGTCACGCCCATCCCGCGGTTCAAGGGTCTCGGTGAGATGGACGCCGACGAGTTGTGGGACACCACGATGAACCCGGCCACCCGGGCCGTCCGCCGGATCACCCTCGACGACGTCGACGCCGCCGAACGCATCCTCGAACTGCTGATGGGCGAGAAGGTCGAGCCGCGCCGCAACTGGCTCATCGACTCCGCCGACCGCGTCGACCGGGATGCGATCGACGCGTGAGCGAGCGACAGCGAGCGAATCTCGATACAGCGCGATGGTGTCTCACGCCGTTGCGAAGCAACGGCATGAGCGCCCGTTCCGTTCCAATGGAGAGCTGAGTCATGGCACGCCGTAAGGAAAACAAGGTCGACCTCTCCTCGTTCGACCAGGCCGGCGCGCGGGTCTTCGACAACCCGCTGGTCACCGAGGTTTCCGACTCCTACCTGGAGTACGCGTTCTCGGTCATCCACTCCCGCGCCCTGCCCGACGCCCGCGACGGCCTCAAGCCCGTGCACCGGCGCATCCTCTGGTCGATGTACGAGCAGGGCTACCGCCCCGACCGTGGGCACGTGAAGTCCGCCCGAATTGTCGGGGACTGTTTCGTCGCCGGCACACTCGTCTCCACACCTGATGGCCTGCGGCAGATCGAGAAGATTGAGGTCGGGGACCTCGTGCTGGACGGTGAGGGTGCATCGGTCCCGGTCACCGCCGTGTATCGAAACCCGACCTCCGACCTCGTTCGCCTCACCTGGAGTAATGGGCACACGATGCTCGTCACCCCAGGCCAACGCTTCCGGGTGGTCGCGGACGACCTCTCGGTGCAGTGGGCCGAGGCTCGGGATCTGGCGGGACGCCTTTCGCTGGCCTACGGGAGCCGTCGTAGCGAGGTGTCGACGCAACCTGGCAACGTCTACGACTACGTGCGCGGACTGCTGGTAGCCGAGGGCTTCCCGGCCGACCGGAATCGCGCAGCGGACGGCCGGGTTCGGATCCACATGTGTGACATCGAGCCGCTCGATGTCGCTCACGGCTGGGCCATCGCCAGTGGGGTGAACGTCTCCCGAGGTAAGCGCGAGGCGCGCAACCCCCTCCATCGCGACCAGCACATTCTGACCTTCAGTCGGCACGAAGGGCTGCTGGAGGCCACGGAACCGCTCAGCCGCGACAAGTACGTTCCCCGTGACATCGTCGAGAACCGATCGGCGTGGGCACCGTTCCTCGCTGGCTTCTTCGACGGAGACGGTTACGTCCGTAAGCGCTTCAGGGAGATCGTCTTCGTCAGCACGAGCGAGGTGCTGGTACGGCAGATCTACGCCATGCTCGCCGACCTTGGGCTGCATGGGCATCATTGGATCAGCGGTCGTGCCTCCGCCGGTAACCCACTCTTTGGCCTATCGGTCTCCGGGCGGGACGCCGCAGAGCTTGCCCGTTTGCTGTTGCCCTGGGTGCGGACCGGATACAAGCACGATGGCTTGCAGCGGGTTACCGATATCGGCTACGAGTACAGCGGCAAGCAGGGCGACGACCGGTTGCCGTACGGTCCGGTCGTCGCGGAGTTCACGGCCGCGCACCAGGGCGGCGGGTGGTTCCGGGACCAAGACGGCCAGGCGTTTCGCGCCTCGCTCTCGGCGAGCGGCGGACCGAAGGTACGGTACGGCAAGGACCGCAATGGCGTAGCGCTTGCGGACCGGTCGTTCCAGTTGGAGCGTGCGGTCCGGGACGGTTGGATCGACAAACTCCACCGCCTCGGCTCTCCACTCGCAGCTCGACTGGAAGCGTTGGTCGGGAGCTCGTTTCTCCGAGTCACCTCGGTCGAGGAGGTGTCACCTGACGTTACGTACGACATTCAGGTTGGCAGTGACGAGCACGCGTTCGTCGCCGAGGGCTACGTCGTTCACAACTGCATGGGAAAGTACCATCCGCACGGCGACACGGCGATCTACGACGCGATGGTCCGCCTCGCGCAGGACTTCTCGCTCAACGTGCCCCTCATCGACGGGCATGGAAATTTTGGATCTCCAGACGACGGCCCGGCTGCCAGCCGTTACACCGAAGCCCGAATGTCCCGCGAGGCCATGCTGCTCGTCGGTGAGCTGGGCGAGGACACCGTCGACGTCGAACCCAACTACGACGGGTCGCTGACCCAGCCGACAGTGCTGCCGGCGGCCTTTCCCAACCTGCTGGTCAACGGCGCGTCCGGGATCGCGGTCGGGATGGCCACCAACATGATCCCGCACAACCTGGCAGAGGTCGTCTCCGCGGCCCGCTGGCTGATCAACCACCCGGACGCCACTCTGGACAAACTCATGGAGTTCGTCCCCGGCCCCGACCTGCCCACCGGTGGGGTGCTGCTCGGCCTGGACGAGGTGCGCCGGGCGTACGAGACCGGCCGCGGCGTGGTGCGGATGCGCGGCAAGGTGGAGATCGGCCCGATCGAGGGCAGCCGGGGCCGTCAGGCGATCACCGTTGTCGAGCTGCCCTACGGTGTCGGCGCGGAGAAGGTCATCGCCGCGATCACCAACGAGGTCACCAAGACCAAGCGGCTGACCGGCATCGCGGACGTCAAGGACCTCACCGACCGGGAGAGCGGCACCCGGCTCGTCGTGGAGTGCAAGGTCGGAGTCAACCCACAGGCGTTGCTGGCCGACCTCTACCGGTTGACCCCGCTGGAGCAGTCGTTCGGCGTCAACAACCTGGTCCTGGTCGACGGGCAGCCGCGCACGCTGGGCCTCAAGGCGCTGCTGGAGGTCTTCCTGGCCCACCGGTACGAGGTGGTCACCCGGCGCACCTCGTACCGTCGGCGCAAGCGTCAGGAGCGGCTGCACCTGGTCGACGGTCTGCTGATCGCGCTGTTGGACATCGACGAGGTGGTCCGGCTGATCCGGGGCAGCGATGACGCGCAGGCAGCGAAGGACGGGCTGATGAGCAGGTTCGGCCTCTCCGACATCCAGGCCACCTACATCCTGGACACTCCGTTGCGCCGGCTGACCAAGTTCGACCGGATCGAGCTGGAGGCCGAGCAGGAGCGGCTGCGCTCCGAGATCGCCGAGCTGAGCAAGATCCTCGACGACGAGCGGGTGCTCAGGAAGGTCGTCTCCGACGAGCTGGCGGCCGTGGTCAAGCAGTTCAGCACCGAACGCCGTACGACGCTTGTCGACGGTGACCTCAAGGAGGTCTTGGCCGCGTCCGCGCCGGCCGGCCCGCTGGAGGTCGCCGACGACCCGTGCCAGGTGATCCTCTCCGCGACGGGGCTGGTCGCCCGGACCGCGGCCGAGTCGGAGGAGAGCTCCGAAGGGCGCCGACGCAACGGCCGGGTCAAGCACGACACGGTACGCGCCACAGTGCACTCCACCGCCCGTGGTCGGGTGCTGCTGTTGACCAGTGCCGGTCGGGCGTTCAAGGTCGACGTCCTGCCGCTGCCGGTGCTGCCCGAGCAGGCGGGCACCGTGTCACTGCGTGGCGGTATGTCCGCGGCCGAGCTGGTGCCGTTGGCGGCGGGGGAGACCGTCGTCGGCCTGGCCCCGCTCGGCGGGCAGGCGGAGGGCTCACCGGGGCTGGCGTTGGGCACCCGACAGGGCGCGGTGAAGATCTGCTCACCGGAGTGGCCGGTGCGCTCGGACGAGTTCGAGGTGATCGGTCTGCGCGACGGTGACGAGGTGGTCGGGGCGACCTGGCTGACCGACGGCACCGAGACGCTGACCTTCGTCACCTCGGAGGCGTCGCTGTTGCGCTTCCCCGCCGGGCTGGTGCGGCCGCAGGGCCTCAAGGGCGGCGGTATGGCCGGCATCAACCTGCCGGTCGGGGCGCGGGTCGCGTTCTTCGGCGCGGTGCGCACCGACGACCCGGGGCACGGCGAGCCGATGGTGGTCACCTCCACTGGCGCGACGGTCAAGGTGACGCCGTTCAAGGCGTACCCGGCAAAGGGCCGGGCGACCGGCGGCGTGCGCGCGCACCGCTTCCTCAAGGGTGAGACGGACGTGGCCGTCGCCTGGGTGGGCCCGCGACCGGTCGGCGCGACCGGCACCGGCGAGCCGGTCGAGCTGCCCGCTGCGGACCCACGCCGCGACGGCAGCGGCTTCGCGGTGATGCTCGGCCCAACGGTGGTAGGCCACCTGATCGAACGCGACTGACCCCGTTGTCGTGCCGCCCCGGGGGCACGCCGGGGCGTGTCCGGCCCCAAGATCTGCACAACGTGGGGGAAGTTGCTGCTTCCGGGATGCCGCAGGCAGCAGTTTCCCTGGCTGTGCGGATCTTGACGGTCGAGCCGCCGAAGATCGTGCTCGATCCAGGAAGTAGTGGTTTCACCGGCGCGGTGATGCCACTCGATCCTGGATCAAGCACAATCATGCGCAGTGGGGCGTCCGCCGGCGCGGTATGGTGGTGGCCTCTGTTGTCGGTGAGGGTCCGGGTGCACCGCGAAGCACCCCTCAACATGATTTCTTCTTTGTCCGGCGGAGTCGCCGGCGCGGCGTGAGCGCCGCCATCCGGGTCCGGCCGAGGCGTGAGTTACGTGCCGCCCGCCGTCCCCGGCCACACCGCTGTTGGGGCCACCTGATCGCCGCGCCACTCTGGCCGCTGCACGGCGCGAACCTGGGCACCCTGTTGCGTACGTGCGACGCGGTCGGCGCCTGCCTCGCCGTGCCGCCGTTCCGTTGGGTGGACGAAGCCGTCGCCCGGGGCAACACGCTGCGCCAGCCGGGCTGCGTCCACCGGGTCGGCAGTCCGCTGCGCTGGCTGGCCGCCGAACGGGCCGCCGGTGCCCGGGTCCTCGGGGTGGAGTTGGCCGACGAGGCCGTCCGGCTCGGTGATCTGCCCGCCGCTCGGAGCCGTACCGTGGTGCTGTTGGGCCACGAGGCGACGGGCATCCCGCCCGAGGCGCTCGACCAGCTGGACGCGGCGGTGGAGATTCCCATGGTCGGCCACGGCCACAGCCTGAACGTCGCCGTCGCCGGCTCCCTGGTCCTCTACAAACTAGCCGGCCTCCTCTAGGGCCTGTTCATAAGAGCTGGCCGGCCTGCGGCGGGCCCGGACGACGACCGGCGGTGTTGCGCCTTCGTCCGGATACCGGTGTTGTATCCGGACGAAACCACGCCTTGCCGGATCGCCGACCGGACTCCGCCTCGACTCGACCGCCCCTATGAAACAGACCCTGGGGCAGCCGCCGGTTGAGATGTTGCCGGGGCGGACCGGGTAGCTGGGCGAGGTCAGCAGGTGCGGGAGTTGTAGGCGGCCCAGTAGGGGCCGCCGCCCTGAGGCGGGTAGAACCGGTAGTTTCCGTCGGGCGATCGCTGCAGGACGAACTGGTGCGAGCCGTACGGACTCCGGGAACCCGTCGCCCCGCGGTACACCACGTACGCCCATCCGTTCTGGCTGTCGTCCTGCACCAGCTTGTCGCCGGCCTTCGTCCAGCTGTTCCGGCCTGCGGAGCCATCCGCTGAGAGGCCCTTGTCGCGCTGGAAGTTCCTCGTCGCGGCATCGGTCTGGTCGCCGAAGACACCGTCGATCCCAGACGAGGGCAGGTAGCCATTCGCCCAGAGGATCGTCTGCCACAGACAGGCGACGTTCGAGTTGCGGTGCGTGGTGACGTTGGTGACGCCTTCGTCATCGAAGTCGTCAGACACCGCGCCGGTGCCATGGACGTACGCCCTGCCCGTGTAGGAGCCGCTGGCTGCGGCCGGCGTGGCGATGGTGACGTTGACGCCGATTGCCAACGCCGCGCCGATGGCGGGTACCGCAGCTCTCTTGAGGACGCGGCGGATGGAGCGGTGCGACGACATGCATCTCCTTCGGTCGGGAATCATGGGGGGCAACGGTGCTGGGCGACGCGCAGACGGCGGTGTCAGACCTGGCACGACGAGGCGAGGTGCCTCGCGCCAGGTGTGGATGGTCCCGTTTGGCTTCACTCCGTCGTCGTGCGACCAGTCCTGGCGATTGGTGCTCTTGGATGGAGCGGTGAGGACAGTAGAACCGTCCTCACCGCTCCGGGGCCCCCCGTGAAGAAGGTACGGTGGGGCCGGTACACCCGCCGCACAACTAACGCATAGATCCTTTACTCGCCCGCGTTGTCCGGGTGTTGTGCGCATTGCGGTACATGGCTGTGCCCACATGTGAGGTGCCTGGTTGCGTTTCGAACTCCTTGGCCCGTTCCGGGTGTACCGCGACGACCGGTCGGTTCCACTGGGCTCGGTGAAGCAGCGTCTCCTGCTGGCGACCCTGTTGCTGCGCCCGAATGAGGTCGTCGGCACCAACGAGTTGGCCGCGATGCTGTGGGGCGACGACGAGCCGGCGTCGGCCGCCGCGAATCTGCGCACCTATGTGCGCGGGTTGCGGCGGTCGCTGGGTGGTGGAGCGACCTGGGATGGGATAACCGCTGCGGCAGGCGGCTACCTGCTGCGGGTGGGCCCAGGCGAACGGGACCTGGACCTGTTCGACGCCGCGGCGGCGCGGGGCCGCGAGGCGCTCGCCGCTTCCGATCTGGACCGGGCTGAGGCCGAACTTTCCGCCGCAATGCGCCTGTGGCGTGGTGTTCCGCTGTCTGACCTGCCGCTGCGCTCGGCGCTGGCTCGGCGGGTGGCGCAGTTGGAGGAGCGTCGGCTGCTCGTCGAGGAGGACTACGCCGAGGCGATGCTGGCCCGCGGCGCGTCGGCCGACGTCGTGCAGCGGTTGCGCGGCCTGCTCGACCGGCATCCGTTGCGGCAGCGGGCGTGGGGCCAGCTGATGGTGGGCCTGTACCGCATCGGAGACGTAGCCGGCGCACTTGATGCTTTCCGGCAGGCCCGACAGAGGCTCGCGGAGGAGACCGGCCTCGATCCCGCGCCCGAGCTCGTCACGCTGTACGACGACATCCTGCATCACCGCCCGAGCCTGATGGCGCAACCGTCAACGGGGCCGGACCGGCCGGCGCCGGAGACGACAGGGGGGCCGCTCATTCAGCGCCCCGAGCAACTGCCGCGTGCGGTGCCGGAGTTCGTCGGACGCAGCGTCGAGTTGGCAGGCCTCGACGGGCTTCTGCACGGCGGGGCTGAGGGGCCGACGAGCGTGGCCATCTCCGTGGTGTCCGGCATGGCCGGAGTCGGCAAGACGGCCCTGGCGTTGCACTGGGCGCACCGGGTTGCCGACCGCTTTCCGGACGGTCAGCTCTATGTGAACCTTCGCGGCTACGACGAAGCCGGCGTGGTGTCCCCGTCCGACGCCCTGTCCGGCTTCCTCGAAGCGCTCGGCGTGCCGCACGCCCGGATACCCTCCGACATGGAGGCTCGGACTGGTCTCTACCGCAGCCTTCTGGCTTCGCGTCGGATGCTTCTGGTGCTGGACAACGCTCGCGACTCGGCCCAGGTGCACGCCCTGCTGCCCGGTGCGGGCAGCTGCATGGTTGTGGTCACCAGCCGTGATCGTCTCGGCGGCCTGATCGCCGCCGAGTGTGCCACTCCGTTGACACTGGACGTGCTGACGGCGGAGGAGTCGAGGAGCCTGCTCGCCAGACGTCTCGGGGTCAGCCGGCTCGCCTCCGAGTCGGTGGCGGTGGCCGACATCATTGAGGCCGCAGGCCGGCTTCCGCTGGCACTGTCGATAGTGGCGGCGCGTGTCGCGACCCATCCCACGTTCCCGCTCGGGGCGATCGCCGCCGAACTGCACTCGGCCGAGGCGAGGCTTGACGCGTTGGCCGACGGTGACGTCCGGCGCGTCTTCTCGTGGTCGTTCCTGGCCCTGGGGGCGGACGCGGCCCGGCTGTTCACCCTGCTGGGGCTGCATCCGGGCCCGGACCTGACCACCGCCGCGGCCTCGGCGCTCGCCGGTGTGTCGGCTGCTGCGGTCACGCCGATCCTGCGGGAACTGACCCGGCTCCATCTGCTGGCTGAGCACGTGCCCGGCCGGTTCGCCTTCCATGATCTTCTGCGCGCCTATGCGGCCGAGCTTGCACAGTCGTCGGAGCGCGGCGACGAACACGTCGCGGCCCGACGGCGCCTGTACGACCACTACCTGCATGCCGCCTATCCGGCCGCCCGGCTGCTCCAGCCGCAGTGGCCCCCGATCGAGCCGGTGCCGCCACTGTCCGTACCCGCCAGGTCGCCGGTGACCGATCACGACGGCGCGCTCGCCTGGTTCACGGCGGAGCATCGGGTGCTGGTCCGGGTGGTCCGACAGGCCGCCGAGAACGGCTTCGAGACGTACGCCTGGCAGATCGCCTGGGCGCTCACCACCTTCGTGGCGCCGCGCGGTCTCTGGCAGGACCAGCTCGCCATCCAGGAGGTCGCGTTGGGCGCCGCGGAGAAGATCGACGACCTCAGCGGTCAGGCCGTCGCCAACCGGCTGGTCTCCCGCGCGCTGACCCGACTGGGCGACCGCACCACGGCCGAGTACCGCCTCAAGCGTGCGCTCGAGCTGCACGAACGTCTCGGCGACCCGATCGGCCAGGCCCAGACGCTGCACAACTACTGCGAACTCTGCTACCTGGACGGCCGGCTCGACGAGGCGCTCGCACACGGTCGCGAGGCGCTGCGGCTCTACCGGCTGGTCGGCAATCACGCGGGCGAAGCCCGGACGCTCAACGCGATCGGTTGGCTGCTCGCCACCACAGGCGATTACGTCCAGGCCATCGCCAGCTGCACCGAGGCCCTCGACCAGCAACGACGGACCGACGACCGCAATGGTCAGGCTGCGACGCTTGACAGCCTCGGCTTCGCCTACGACCGCCTGGGTGAACGCGACCGCGCGGCCAACTGCTACGAGCAGGCGATCGAACTCTTTCGCGACTCCGCGGACCGGTATCACGAGGCGGAGACCCTCATCCGGCTCGGGGACACCCGGGAAGGGATGGGCGACCGTGACGCGGCCGCTGCCGCTTGGCGGCTGGCCGCGCGGATCTACGAGGACGTGGGCGATCCCGCAGCCGAGGAAATCCGCAGCCGCCTTGAACGTCTGGTCTCGCCCTAGTGCAGCCGCGGGGTCAGGCGACGTTGTGGGGGCGGAACTGGACGCTCACCCGGGGGCCCACCGGGCGGGTGGTCTTGGGGATGGCGTGTTCCCAGGTGCGCTGGCAGGAGCCACCCATGACGATCAGGTCGCCGTGGCCCACCGGGAAGCGCAGGCTCTCGCCGCCGCCGCGTGGGCGTAGGAGCAGCGGTCGGGGTGATCCGAAGGAGACGATCGCGACGATGGTGTCGGTGTGCGCCGAGCGGCCGATGGTGTCGCCGTGCCAGGCCACGCTGTCGCGCCCGGAGCGGTAGAGGCACATGCCGGCGGTGACGAAGGGCTCGCCCAGCTCGGGCGCGTAGTGCTCGCTGAGTGCGGCCCGTGCGGAGGTGAGGACGCGGTGGGGGAGCTGCCTCGCCCCGTCGTACCAGCAGAGCAGGCGGGGCACGTCGACCTCGGCGTCATACATGGTGCGCCGCTCGGCACGCCAGGGCACCTCGCTGAGCAGGGTGTCGAGGACGGTGTCGGAGCCGCGCACCCAACCGGGGAGGTGGTCGACCCAGGCACCCCGGCTGAGCTGGTGCCGGCGGATCTGGCCGGGCAGTGGCCCCAGGGTCGGCCCGGCGTCGGCCAGGTCGAGCATCGACGGCTGGTAGGCGGCCTGCGTCATACGGCCACCCTAGCAGCAGTTTCGTACACCCGTGCTAGTGGCGTCTGGCGTCGAACACCGCGTCCGCCACCCGCGCCCGGCCCTGGCCGTCGACGGTGGACCAGGCGCGCGCGGCGAGCGTCGCGCGCCGCTGCGGCGAGCTGAGCAGCCCGTGCAGGGTTCGCGCCGCCGTCGCGCGGGCGGCTCGTCCGGCGACGCCGCTCGCGGTCAGTTCCGGCAGCTCGCCGAGGCCGGCGGCCAGGCCGTGACGAACCACCCGGGTGTACGACTCACGTTGGTTGTCGACCACGCAGACCAGTGCGCTGGGTGCGCCGAGGCAGCAGAGTTCCCAGGTCGACGTGCCGGCGGCGCTCACCACCAGGTCGGATTCGGTGATCAGTGCCGGCAGCGAGGTGGTGGGCGGGACCGCTCGGATGGTCTGCCCCCGGCCGGGGGCGACATCGTCGACCTCCGCCTCGATCTCGGGTCGGCCGACGATGACCGTGAGGTCCATCGGGTGACCGGTGGCCGCCAGCACCCGGGTCAGGACCGGGGCCGCGCCGACCGCGTCGGTGCCGCCGAAGAAGGCCAGCACCCGGGGGCGGCTGACCGCCCTGGCGGGCGGGGCGACCGGCGGCCGGGCGCTGATCACGGTGTCGCGCAGCAGGGCGTACCCGCTGCCGGCGAGCAGCCGGCCGGGCAGCGCCGCGGCGGACCCCAGCTCGGGCAGGTCCGCCCCGGCACTCAACCTGGGCAGCTCCGCTCCGAAGTTCTGGTCGAGGTAGAGGTCCGCGACCTGGCCCCGGCTGTCGCCGTCGATGATGGCGAGGGTGTGGACCCCGGCGGCGCGCACGGCGCCGGCTCCGGCCGGGTCCAGTTCGTAGGAGTCGAGGACCAGTACGTCCAGGTGGTGTCGGCGGGCCGCCTCGACCAGGTCGGCCGCCGACTCCGGGCCGGGGAGTAGCGGGATGCCCCGCGCGGCCAGCTCCGTGGTTGCCCAGTCGAGCCGTTCGACGGTGCCGAACACTGTGACGTCGGCACCCCGGGCGAGGAACTCCTCGGCGAGCGCCAGGCAGCGGACGAGGTGGCCGACGCCGCGCCGTGGCCCGGCGTCACAGCGCAACCCGACCCTCAGGGTGCTCAGGATTCCTCCAGGTGCTTCTGTCGTACGTCGGCGTTGAGCGCGCGCAGCCGGGGCTGGCCGTCGAGCCAGTCGGCGAGCTTGGCCAGCGGCACGCTGACGTCACCGAAGTGGTCGATGATCGCGCTGACCAGCGTCCAGTCCTGCTCGGTGTCGAGGGTGAGCCGCAGCGCGGAGCGGTCCGGGGTGAGCGTCACCCCGAGCACCCGGAACAGCTCCGGATGGGTGTACGCGTACGAGGTGACGTGCACCCGGTGGTGGTCGGTGGCGAGCCGGCCCAGGGTGCGCAGCGTCTCCGCTCGGATGATCTCGACGTCGAGCCCTCGGGGCAGGGTCCGGGCGATGGACGTGCTGGCGTAGTCCAGCCCGGGGACCGCCCGGTACACCGATGCGACCAGGGTGATGATCTCCGGGTCGAGCAGGGGACAGTCGGCGGTGAACCGCATGACGGCGTCTCCCGGGTGCGCCGCGAGGGCGCCCACGAACCGGTCGAGCACGTCGTCGACCGGCCCGCGGTGGCACGGCACGTCGAGCCGCGCGCACTCGGCGGCCACCGCGTCGTCGACCGCGTCGGTGCTGGTGGCAACGACCAGGTCGGCCAGGACGCCGCTGTCGTAGGCGGCGCGTACGACCCGGCCCAGCACTGAGCGTCCGGCGAGCGGGCGGAGCACCTTGCCGGGCAGCCGGGACGAACCCATCCGAGCCTGCACGATGCCGACGATCCGCAGCCCCGCGTCGTCCGTGGAGGCCCCGGCCACCGGTACGCCGGTCACTGCTGCTCCTCCTGCTTGGGGGCGAGCACCGCGGTGGCCCGGCGTTTGGCGGCGCGGGCACCCCGTTTGGCCAGCCGGGCCGGGGTGATGGCGAGCCGGCCCACCCGGTAGCTGAGCGACCCGCTGAGCAGGCTGATCGTCGTCTCGGCCCGGCGCAGCGCCCGTTCCCGCGAGGTGAGCAGTTCCTCGGTCCACGCGGCCAGCGCCGCCAACCGGGTGAGTTCCTCGCGCTGGCGCAGCCACGCCTCGCGTAGCTGCTGGTAGCTGTGCCCGCCGACCGGCGGGTCGGTCGGCGTGACGGCGTGCAGTTCGGTGGCGAGGCCGACAGTGCCGTCGGCGTCCAGCCCGTGCAGCGCGGCGGCGATGGCCGCCTCGGCCTCGATCGCCTCGCTGACTGTCGCGCGGTCGAGGTCGTGGCCGGCGAGTCCGCCGAGCACCACGGTCAGGCCCGCGACGTCGAGAGTGGACGACCATGGGTGGGCGTACCCGCCGGTGAGCAGGCCCGCGGCGAAGCGCCACAGCCCGCGGGCGAGCACCACGTCGGCGGGCAACGCGGCGGTGGCCCGCCAGCTGGGGTCGAGCACCGCGTACCGCTCGCCGTCGACCACCACGTTGTCGGTGCCGGCCAGCGCCGCCGCTCCGGCGATCCGGCCGTCGGCATCGGCCTGGCCGGCGAGCCAGCCCGCGTACCCGTGCAGCAGCGCGCGCAGGGTGGCCAGGTCGCGGCGCAGCGAGGCGTCGAGCAGCAGGGTACGCAGCAGCCGGCCGGACGGCACCGGTCCGGACAACGCGTCGGCGTCGCGGTAGGCGGCCTCGCGGCTGGCGAACGGCGCGGCGGCCGGCGTCGTCGCGTCGGTGGCCGGGATGAGCCCCCAGCGCCAACCGGACGGGCCGTGCAGCACCTCCTGCACGCCGATGCCGGGGCGACCGGTCTGCACGAGAGCCACCGGCAGGTCCGCCTCGACGACCGGCGTGGCCGGGTCCGTGGGTTCGGCGGGCCGGTGGGCGAGGGTCAGCCAGCCCGGTGCGAGGTCGGCGGCACGCCCGGCGTGCAGGGCGTCCACCGCGAGCCGGGCCGGGTCCTGGAGCACTGTGGCGCTGGTGAAACCCCCGGCGCAGGCGCCGTGCAGCACCGCGTCGAACAGGCCGGAGCCCGCGTCCCGGTCGAGGTGGTCGGCGTCCAGCAACGCCGTCGGGGTGCTGACATCGGGGTACGCGGCCCAGCACGCGGCCGGTCGCAGCCCTGCCGCGCCGAGCCGCTCGCGCAGTTGGTCCCGGTTGGCCGGGTGGGCGCGGTCCAGCACACCACCGATGGTCCAGGCGGAGTCGTCGCGGCGGGCGTACCAGGGGCTGGTGTCCACGAGCCGGTGCAGGCCCAGCGGGTTGTCCAGGCGCAGCAGCAACGCGCCGCCCGGCCGGACCGCGGCGACGAGTCGTGCCAGCACGGCGTCCCAGCCGAGGCGGGTGCCCTCCACCGACTCCACCGGGTCCAGCCCGGCAGCCGCGATCACCACGTCGTACGTCTCGTCGTCGGGTAGCCCGGCCGGGCCGCCCACCACCACGCGGGCGGCCCGGTCCGCCAGCGCCACCGCGTCCAGGTGGCTGCGCAGCAGGCAGGTGACCTCGGCGTGGGTGAGCTGGTCGAGCAGTGCCGGGTCGTGTGGACCGGCCACCAGGACCCGGGCGCCGGGCGGCACCAGCCGTGCGGCCAGCGCGGCGAGCGGCCCACCGTTGGCCAACCGTTCCTGCGGCAGGTCCGACCAGGCCAGCATCTCGCCGCCCGGCAGGGTGATCCGGTCGGCGGGTGCCGTCTCAGTCGTCACTGTCTTCCTCTTCCTCCTGGAGGTTCGCCCAACCGAGCAGCTCGCGAAGCTCGGCGGGCGTGCATCGGTGGTCGGTGCCCAGCTCGGCGCGGGCGATCTCGACGGCGGTGGGCAGGTCGACAGTGGTGCCGTGCAGCTGCGGCCACTGCCGTCGGATCCGAGCGGTACCGCCGAAGGTGGGGTCCTCGTTGGACAGGATCATCGGGTCGCCGTAGACCGCCGGCTCGCATCCGGCCGCGATGCCGTAGAAGATCGCGCTGGTCAGCCGGTTGGATGCTACCCGGCGGTGGCGGCGCAGTTCGGTGAGCTGTCGGTCGAGGAACTCCGGGTCGGTGTCCTTCCACCAGTGTCCCCGGTAGCCGTGGCAGATCACCCGGAACCCGGCGCGCTCGTAGAGCCGGCGTACGTTGCGCATCCGGTACTCGTGCCAGTACAGGCAGACCGTGACCGGACCGGGCTCGGTGTCCTGGATGAGGTCGATCAGTTTGCGGTGGTCGCCCTTGACGTGTTGACCCTCCCAGCCGTGGAACGGGTACCAGATCGTGCCCTCCCGCTCCTCGGCCGGTGGTTCCTCGGGTCGCATCGCCAACAGGTAGGTGAACGGCGCGCCGATGACCACCACGTTGCGTCGCCCCACCGACCAGGCCCGGCGGCGGGTCTGCTCCGACCAGAGCAGGCTGGGGGTGCGTTCGGCGTACGGGTGGCCGGGGGCCAGGCCGTCACCGATGTTCCAGCCGTGCTGCACGTACCCGTTGATCCGGGGTGGGTGCCGGTCGCCGAGGCCGGCGTAGCGGGCCAGCACATGCGCGTGGCCGTAGAAATGGTTGGCGTGGTGCATCAGGTTCCCATCAGACGGCGAGACGCACCGGGCCACCGCGCACAGCGGCGGTCAGCGCGTCGATGACGCGGTCCTGGTCGGCGTCGCTGAGCCCCGGGTACAGCGGCAGCGAGAGCTGCTGGGAGTAGAACGACTCGGCCACCGGGCAGGATCCGCGCCGGTAACCCAGGTCGGCGAAGGCCGGGTGCCAGTGCACCGGGATGTAGTTGACCTGGACGCCGATGCCGGCGGCGCGCATCCGGTCGTACACCTCGCGGCGGCGTCCGTCGAGCACTCGGATCGGGTAGAGGTGCCAGGCCGGGTCGGCCCACGACCTGCGGTTGGGCAGCAGCACGCCGTCCAGGTCGGCCAGCGCCTCGTCGTAGCGGGCGACCAGGGCGCTGCGGCGGGCCGTGAACTCGCCGAGCCGACGTAGTTGGCTGCGGCCCAGGGCGCAGAGCACGTCCGGCAGCCGGTAGTTCAGCCCGAACTCGTGCACCTCCTGGTGCCAGTCGCCCTCGTCCGGGAACCGCAGGTCGTCGCGGTCGCGGACCACGCCGACACCACGGAACCGGCGGGCCCGCTTCAGGATCTCCGGGTCCAGTGCCGCGACCGCGCCACCCTCGGCGGTGGTCAGGTTCTTCGTGGGAAAGAACGAGAACGTGGTGAGGTCGGCGAGCGAACCGACCGGCCGACCGTGGTACGTACCGCCGACGGAGTGCGCCGCGTCGGCGAGCAGCAGCGCGTCGCTGCCCTCGATCGACGTGCGCAGCGCGTCGTAGTCGGCGGGGTGGCCGGCGTAGTCGACGGCGGCGACGACCTTCGTGTGCGAGGTGACCGCGGCGGCGGCCGCCGCCGGGTCGAGGCAGAACGTCTCGTCGTCGACGTCGGCGAACACGATCTTCGCGCCGAGGGCGACCGCGCTGCTGGCGGTCGCCACGAACGTCATCGGCGGGACGACCACCTCGTCGCCCGGCCCCACCCCGGCCGCCGCGTACGCCACGTGCAGCGCCGCGGTGCCGTTGGAGACGGCGGCGACACCGACTCCGCCGGTCCACCGGGCGAGGTCGGCCTCGAAGGCGTCGACCTGCGGACCGGTGGTGAGCCAGTCGCCGCGCAGCACGTCGGCGACGGCGGCGACGTCGTCCTCGCTGATCGACTGCCGGCCGTACGGGAGCATCCCCGTCATCCGTTGATGCCGAGCATGTCGCGCAACTGCTCGACGCTGAGCCACTCGTCGTTGGTGTCCGACTGGTAGGCGAAGCCGTCCGGCACCGGGTCGCAGTCGCTCGGCGCCTGGTAGCCCCAGGTGGCGATGGTCGGTTGGACGATGAACCGGCCGTCGGCACGCAGCGTCCGCCGGCTGTCGTCGGGCGCGATCATCTCCTCGTGCAGCTTCTCGCCCGGCCGGATCCCGATCTCGTGGGTGGTGGCGTCCGGGGCCACGGCCTCGACCAGGTCGAGGATGCGCATGCTCGGGATGCGCGGTACGAACAGCTCGCCGCCCTGCATCTGGTCGAACGAGTCCATGACGAACTGCACGGCCTGGTCCAGGGTGATCCAGAAGCGGGTCATCCGCTTGTCGGTGATCGGCAGACTCTTGCCCTCGGCGGCCAGCCGGCGGAACAGCGGGACCACCGAGCCGCGGCTGCCCACCACGTTGCCGTAGCGCACCACCGAGAACCGGGTGGGGTGCTGGGCGGCGTAGTGGTTGGCCGAGACGAACAGCTTGTCGCCGACCAGCTTGGTCGCGCCGTACAGGTTGATCGGGCTGGACGCCTTGTCGGTGGAGAGCGCGATGACCTTCTTGACGCCGGCCTCGATCGCCGCGTCGACGACGTGCTGCGAGCCGGTGATGTTGGTGGCGATGTACTCCGAGGGGTTGTATTCCGCGGTGTCCACCTGCTTCAGCGCGGCGGCGTGCACCACGTGGTCGACGCCGTGCATGGCCCGGGTGAGGCGGTGCCGGTCCCGGATGTCGCCGATGAACCAGCGCAGCCGCGGGTCGTCGCCGAGCTGCTGGCGCAGCTCGTACTGCTTGAGCTCGTCGCGGGAGAACACCACCACGCGGGCGGGGTCGGCCTCGTTGAGGATGTGCCGGAGGAACGTCCTGCCGAAGGAACCAGTTCCCCCGGTGATCAGAATGGACGATCCATTCAACTCACTCAATGTGGTGCTCCCGTGTTCGTGGATGAACGAGCGGCCCTGGGCCGGCCGACCGGGGTGACACGCTAGCCATGGCGGGTTAACTCCCCGACGCTCGCGGGTGAACCGCAACCTCTGCTCCCGTGAATGCCGAACACCGCGCAGGCGAACACTTCCGACCGCCCCGGATGTGGGCTGACCTGGCCGGACCGGGCCGTTACAGTGACCGCGCGAACGACCCGGCGGCCCGGCGCGCAGCCAGGTCAGGCGTTCACCCGACATCCACACCGGCTCGGTGCGAGCGGGCCGCCCCGAGCGTCTCCGACGCCGGGCGGTGGGCCCGTGAATCCGCGCGGGCCCGGTACGGCCGGCAATTCTGGAGGCGTTCATGGCACCCGGTAGTGACGTGATCGAACGGCCGGTGGTGGCGGCCGGGACGCCGAGCGGCCCGCCCGCCCGACGGTGGCTGGTGCCGCTGCTGCTGGTCGTCGGTTGGATGCTCAGCGTGGCCTGGCGCATGTGGTGGTCCCGGCACACAGTGCTGCCCATCGCGCACACCGACGAGGACAGCTACCTGAACACCGCCCGCGCGTTGGCCGGCGGTCCGGGGGGCTTCAGCAGCGAGAACGACCTGCTGCGCCGGGTCGGCTACCCGATGCTGATCTCGCCGGCGTTCCTCGGGGACCGGGACTTCACCGACAGCTACCGGATCGTCCAGCTGATCAATTCGATGGCGAACTCGACGTTGCTGCCGCTGGCGTACCTGTTCGGTCGTCGTCTGTTTCAGCTGCGCCGCTCGTACGCGCTGCTCGGCGCGGTCGCGGCGGCGACCCTGCCGGCCACCGCCTTCTACGCGGGCGTCGCCATGATCGACGCGGTGATGGCGCCGCTCGTGGTCGCCTGGCTGCTCGCCGTGCACCGCTGGATCACCCGGCCCGGCCCCCTCGCCGCCGCCACAGTGGGCCTGCTCGTCGGCGGGTTCCACCTGCTGCACTCCCGCGGCCTGGTGATCGTGGCCGTGCACGCCGGGCTGGTCCTGCTTCTGTTCGTCCGCCGCCGGATCAGCCCGCCCGTGGTGCTCGCGGCGCTGCTGCCGGTGCTCGCCATGGCGCTCGTCAACGAGGCCGCCATCCGCTACCTCGGCGGCAAGGTCTACCTGCTCGGCAGCACTCCCGGCGGCAGCACGCTCGACGCGATCGCCTCCGCCCAGGGCGTGGTCCGGGTGAGCGCCGCGGTCACCACCCAGCTCTGGTACCTCGTGGTGATCACGTTCGGACTGGCCGGGGTGGCCTGGGCCGGGGCAGTCCGCGAGCTGTGGCGTCCGCGGCACGGCGACGCGGCCCGCTGGACGATGGGCGTGGCACTGGTGGTGACCGTCGGGGTGGCCGGCGGCGCGTCGGTGATCCTGTCCGGCATCACCGGCAAGCCGCTGGACGCGATCTACGGCCGGTACGTGCAGATGCTCGCGCCGTTCTGGCTGCTGGTCGGCGTGGGGGTGCTGTTCACCGCCGGCTGGCGGGTGGTGCTGCGCCGGGCGGCGGTCGCGGTGGCGTTGCTGGTTGGTGGCGGCGCGCTGATCGCGGCCCGACTCGCGTACGTGGCCAGCCAGGGCCACGAGCTGCGCTACGGCGGTTTCAGCGCACCGGACCTGGTGGCGTTGACCGGGGGCTGGCGGGAGTTGCGACCGGTTGTCGGGTCGCTGGTCGGCATCGCCGGCTGTGTGCTGCTCGTCGCCGCGGCCCGGGTGCCCCGCCTGCGGCTGCCGATCCTCGGCGCCCTCGTGGTGGTCAACCTCGTCACGATGCAGGTGATCGACCAACGAATCGTACGACCGGCCGCCGAGAGCACCGCCCCGACGCCCCGGGTGGCCGACGTGGGCGTACGCCCCGGCGAGCGCGTGTGGGCCTCGACCGGCGTGCACTACGTCCTGCGGTTCAACCTCAGCCACCAGGTGACCTGGACCGACGTCCGGTGGTTCGGTGACAAGCAGCCGCCGGCAGCGGCGCAGGTCGTGTTCGCCCGCTGGGCACCCGGGCAGGCCGACGACTGGGACGGGGCGGCCTACGGCTTCGTTCGACTCGGCGGTAACCCGGCGCAGCACTGGGCCGCCTGGCGGCGCGTCTGACCCACCGCGCCCGTTGGAATCCGCTATTCGTGAACGGCGGATGTCCACCGGGAGCACTGTCGGTTAATGGTTCCCGTCCATTTCGGAAAATGGTCCACCAATCAGCGCTGGCGGCGGTCCGCCCGAGCCAGGGAAATCGGGACGACGGTGATTTCCCGGCCGTCGGACAGCTCCTGTCGCGGTGAGCCCTCGACAAATCGGAAACGTCGGTTCATCTGTCGTACGACGGTATTGTGGCCGAGCACCTCGCCGTCGAGTCGATCCAGGTGCAGCCCGTCGAAGGCGTACTCGACGGCCTCCCGCATGACCCCCAGCCAGGCCGGCAGCGTCTCGCCCCGGGCGTCCAGGCCCTCGGCGTCGAGATAGAAACCCCACGCGCCGGTCCGAGGGCCATCCAACCGCAGGTCGAAGAAGGTGACCACACCGCAGGGCCGGTCGTCGCGGACGTACACCAGCACCCGCCGGGACGGGTCGTCGCGGACCGCCGACCACCAGCGGGCGTGCTCGGCGGCGGTGATCTCGTGGCTGGTCTTGCTGACCTGTCGATTGGTTTCCTGATTACGCCAGGACAACATCAGATGAACGTCGTCCGCCGTCGCTTCGCGCAGCACGTGCGTCTCGCTTTCCTAGCCGTTCACGTCGGGCCCCGGCACCTTACCCGGGCCTACCGGGAAATCAGATATGCATTCGTTGGGTTGTAGACTGCGGCGCATGAACGAATTGAGTCGCGCGCAGATCCGCGACCTCATGGCTCAGGTGCTGAAGAATCAGGACAAGGAGCTGCCCGCTGACGACGCGGCGCAGTTGCGGGAGATCGGCTTCCGGTCGCTCGACTTCTCCGAGCTGGCCCTGCGGGTGGAGGACGAGACGGGGGAGGAGCTCAACTTCGACGCCCCCGGGCTGCGTCGCATCGCCACCGTCGGGGATGTCCTCGACTTCCTCGTCGAGCTCCAACACCAGTGACCGTCGCGACGTCGCGCCACCCGACCCCCGCCAGCCCGGAGCCAGCCGGTGTCGACAACCGGCTCGTCGTCGGTGGCGCCACGCTGGCCTGGCGTTCGCTGCCGACGCCCACACTGCCCGACCCGGCGGCGGTGCTCGCCCGCTCGGCCGTGCACGCGCTCACCGCGGCGCGGCAGCACGCCGTGCACGGCACCGAGTTGCTGCTCAGCACCGCGAGTCGGGTCGACGCGGTGATGCGCACCGAGCTGCTGGAAGCCGGGTTCACCGTCGGCGTCCTCGACGACGACGGCGTGCACCCGAGCGCACCGGCCCGCCCGCGAGCCGCCGAGCCGGGCCGACTCTGGCTGCTCACCTCGGGCTCCACCGGGCGTCCGAAGCGGGTCGGGCACACCCTCGACACGCTGACCACAGTGCGTGCCGACCAGCCCGACCGGACCTGGCTCTGCCCGTACGCCCCGGGCACGTACGCCTGGTGGCAGGTCGTCACCCTGTCGCTGACCCAGCCCGGCCAGCACCTGGTGGTGGTCGAGCCCGACGAGTTGGACGACTGGCCCACTGTCGCGGCCACCCACGGGGTGGACGCGGCCTCCGGCACCCCGACCTTCTGGCGGCGCACCCTCTACCGCGACGCCGAGGCCCTCGCCCGGGTGCCGCTGCGCCAGATCACCCTCGGCGGGGAACCGGTGGACCAGGCGATCCTGGACCAGCTGCGGGAGGTCTTCCCGACGGCCCGGATCTCCTGGATCTACGCGTCCTCCGAGGTGGGGGCGTCCATTGTGGTGCACGACGGGCGGGCCGGGTTCCCGGTGGACTGGCTGGGCCGGGAAGCCCCGGGCCGGCCGACGCTCTCCGTCCACGACGACGAACTGGTGGTCACCTCCCCGTACCACGGGGCTGGTCTCGCCGGCCCGATCCGCACCGGGGACCGCGTGCAGGTGCTCGACGGCCGGGTGCTGATCACCGGCCGACTCGACTCCGACGAGATCAACGTCGGTGGTAGCAAGGTCTCCGCCGGTGTGGTCCGCGGTGTGCTCGCCGCTCATCCGGCGGTGGCCTGGGCCCGGGTGACCGGCCGCCGCGCCCCGGTGCTCGGGCGGATGGTGGTCGGTGAGGTGGTCCTCGGCCCGTCCTCTGTGGACACTGACGAGGCCGCGCTGGTCCGCTGGTGCGCCGACCGGCTCCCCGAGCACGCGGTGCCGCGCCGCATTCGCGTCCTGACCGACATTCCCGTCAAGGAGACCCTGAAGAGCGATGTCTGAGCCAGCCGACAACCAGCTCGTCCCGCCCAGCTCCGTGGTCCTCGTCTCCGGCGGGTCCCGTGGCCTGGGACTGGCCATCGTCACCGACCTGCTCGACGCGGGCGTACGCGTGGCCGCGTTCGCCCGCACCATCACCCCGGAGTTGGAGAAGCTCGCCGCCGAGCATCCCGACCGGGTGCACGTGGGTTCGGTGGACGTCACCGACCTGCGCGCCGCGCAGAGCTTCGTCCGCGAGGTGGAGCAGCGCCTCGGGCCGATCGACGGCATCGTCAACAACGCCGCCATGGGGCAGGACTCGCTGCACGCGCACACCGCCACCGACGACATCGCCCGGATCATCGAGACCAACCTGACGGCCCCGCTGCAGCTGACCCGACTGGTGATCCGTCGGATGCTCGCCAAGGGGTTGCGCGGGCGGATCGTCAACATCACCTCGATCTGCGGGCAGCGCGGTTTCCCGGGTCTCGTCGCGTACTCGGCCACCAAGGGCGGCATGGACGCCGCCACCCGCTCGCTCGCCCGCGAACTCGGTGGCCGGATGCTGGTCAACTCGGTCGCACCCGGCTTCTTCGCCTCGGAGATGTCCGCCGTGCTCGGTCCGACCCAGCTCGACCAGATCGTGCGCCGCACCCCGACCGGTCACCTGACCGAGCCGGTGGAGGTCACCCCGGTCGTGCGGATGCTGCTCCGGGAACACACCAACATCAACGGCCAGGTCATCGTGGTGGACGGTGCCGCCGCCATCTGACCTGCGGTCGGTTCCCCTGCCTGTGCAACCGGGGCGGCGGATCGGCCGCACCGGGCCGGCCCTGTCGTCGGGGACGGGCAGCGGGGCCGCGCCGCGTCCGGTGCCGGGGCTGCTCGCCGCCGCCGAGCAGCATCTGCGCATCGGCGCCCCCGCCGACCTGGCCGACGCGGTGACCCGAAGCCACCTCGACGACGGCCGTTGCGTCGGCTGGTACGGTCCGCCGACGCCCGACTGGCGGGTGGCCATCGACGTGGAGCGCACCGACGCCCCGGTGCCGCCGGCGCTGGCCCGCCGGTTCGGCGCCGGTGACTTCTGGGCCCGGTGGACCCGCGCCGAGTGCTGCTGCAAGCTGGCCGACGTGCCGGTGGCGGCCTGGTGGCGGCGTCACGGCCTGGGTGCGCCGGCCGACGGCTCGGCGGTCTGGCGGACCCTCCGGCTGGCCGACCTGGTGGTCACCGTCGGCTTCGCCGCCAACGCCCGAGGCACCGCCACCAACGTCCCACCCCGCTAAACCCGCCCCGCCCCGCTCCACCCCGTCGATCATGGAGTTGTGGTGCCTGACAAAGCAGGCGCCGGGGGTCTTAACGACCACCACAAGTCCATGATCGACGCGGGCAGGCCGGGCCGGGCCTCGTACGGGCCAGGTGGGGTGGGGTTGGGGGTCAGATCTGGTTCCAGCTCAGGGGGGTGCCGCGGGGGACGTCGGTGGTGAAGGTGCGGCCCAGGACCCGGTCGATCTCCACGGGGGCCAGCCCACCGGCCGGCCGGATCGAGCGGACGTTGTGCGCGGTGACCGGATCGCCGGCCCGGACGTCCTCGACCACGAAGAGCGACCGGCGGAACCGGAGCCCCTCCCGCTCCGCGGGGGTCGGTCCGATCGCGGTGCCACCCAGCGCCTCGAACGCGCGGCCGGACTCGGCGACCAGGGCCGTGAGCTCCGCGGGGTTCAGGGAGAAGTCCGAGTCCACACCGCCGTCGGCGCGGTCCAGCGTCACGTGCTTCTCGATGAAGCAGGCACCGAGCGCCACCGAGGCGACCGCCACTCCGATGCCGGGGGTGTGGTCGGAGAGCCCGACCGGCACGTCGAACGCGCCGGCCAGCACCGGCAGCCGGCGCAGGTTGCTGTCGGCCGGCGGGGCCGGGTAGGACGCGGTGCAGGCCAGCAGGACGATGCCCGCCGCGCCGCCGGCTCGGGCGGTGCGCACGGCGGCGTCGATCTCGGCGACCGTCGCCATTCCGGTGGAGATCACCATCGGTTTGCCGGTGCTGGCCACCAGCCGGATCAGCGGCAGGTCGACAAGCTCCGACGACGCGATCTTGTACGCGGGCGCGTCCAGCGACTCCAACAGCTCCACGGCGGTCGCGTCGAACGGCGACGAGAAGACGGTCAGGCCACGCTCGCGGGCCCGTTCGAAGATCGGGGCGTGCCACTCGTACGGCGTGTGCGCGCGTTCGTAGAGGCGGTACAGGTTCTCCCCGCCCCACAGCTCGTGCCCGCTGGAGATTCGAAAGGCCGGGGTGTCGACGTCGATGGTGATGGTGTCCGGCCGGTACGTCTGGAGCTTGAGCGCGTGCGCCCCGCTCGCTGCCACCGCGTCGACGATGGCCAGCGCCCGGTTCAGATCGCCGTTGTGGTTGCCGGACATCTCGGCGACCACGAACGGTCGCTCCCCGGCGCCGACCGCGTGCGGTCCAATCTTGATTGTCGCTGTCATTCCGACCTCTGCTCAGGTACGCCCGCACCGGGGTGCGGTGGTGCTGTCGTCGTCCACCCGGCGGGCGGACGACCTGGAAAATCAGCACGCCGGGAGCAACCCCGGCTCCCGGCGTGCTCAGCGGTGGGGGCGATCACGGCAGCCGTCCGCCGGCCAGCGCGTCGCGCCGCTCCGGCGCGAGCCCACCGTCGCGCGTCGACCCCGCGCTCGCCCCTCGCCCCGGGTCCTCGTCGGCGGCGAGCGAACCGCCCCCGGCGCCGCCCACTGGGCCGGATCGACGCAGGCGACCAGCGACCCGGTGGGCCTGGCGCAGCGCCGAGTACGCCACCCAGTCACCCCGCCCGACGAGGCGGTGCTTGAGCCCGGTCACGCCCGATGGCAGCGGGTAGCCGCCGGTGGGCAGGTAGCGACGGTAGTGCGCGGCGGCCCGGTGGAAGAAGCCGCGCCGCAGGTGTGGGTGCAGCCGGCCATCGTTGCCCACCACCACCAGGTAGTGGCTGATCATCAGCTCGAACAGCTCGGCCTGCAACCGCTCGTCCGGGTGCTTCCGGGCGACCCAGTCCATCAGCCGCTCGTACTGGGCGAAGGCGTCGAAGTGCCGGCCGCTGCGGGTGGAGGTGATCGCGCCCTGGCGGCCCTGGCGGTACAGGTAGCAGACCCGGTCCAGCACGGAGATCTTCTCGGCCCCGATCAGCAGGGGGTGGCTGAACGGGATGTCCTCGTACCAGCCGGGGAAGAACCGCAGCTCCAGCTCGTCCATGAAGTCCCGGCGGACCACCTTGTTCCAGGCGGTGTGCTGCACCCGCAGCAGTTGCGGCTGGTCGGCCAACCGGGTCACGCCGGTGATCCCGCGCAGCAGCGGGCTGCTCGCGTCGACCTCCCGCCGGCCGTCCTCGTGCACCCGCAGATGGTCGAGCATCAGCACGTCGGGCTGGTGCTGGCGCAGCCGGTCCAGCACCGCGGCGATCGTGCCCGGTGGCAACCAGTCGTCGCTGTCGACGAACCAGACGTACCGGCCGTTGGCCACGTCGAGCCCGGCGTTGCGGGCCAGCCCCAGACCCACGTTGCTGCTCAGGTGCACGACGCGCACGCCGTCGCGGCTGACCGCGTACGAGCGGAGCATGTCACCGCAGCCGTCCGGGGAGGCGTCGTCGACGGCGATCAGCTCGACCGCGTCCGACTCGCTCGCCGGGATGTCGGCCCGGATCGACTCGAGGCACTGGTACAGGTACGCCTCGACGCCGTACACGGGCACGACGATGCTCAGCAGCGGTGCGTGCGTCGGCTCATTGACCACGTCCGCCACCTTCGACGACCCGGGTGACCGGCCCCGGAACCTGACGTTGCCGCCGATGGTGGACTCTCTGAACTCCCGCCCAGCGGGAGGTTAACGCCGAGCCGGTGGGCGGTTTCCGGCCCGGGGAGCGCGGCCTCGTGGGGCGGGTGGGATGCGTCCGGTTCACCCGGGAGTGACCCGGTAGGGTGCCTCGGTGCGGCCCTGCCGGGTCGTCGTGGGCGTCGCCGTCGCGCCGTCCGACGCCGCGCCGAGGAGGCTACGACAGTGCTGGTGACCCTGCCGAGCGCCGGGATCCCGGCATGACGAGCGTCGCCGCGACGTCGGCCGCCCGGCCCGCACCGGCCCCGCCCCGGCTGCCCTCGCTGACCGGGCTGCGGTGGATCGCCGCTCTGCTGGTCTTCGGCTTCCACGCCGGCACCATGCGGATCATCGCCGAGCCGGACTACAAGGCCGTCATCGACGCGCTGTTCACCCTCGGTCTCTCCGGGGTGCAGTTCTTCTTCATCCTCAGCGGTTTCGTGCTGGTCTGGTCGGCCCGCGAGGGCGACTCGCGGCGTACGTTCTGGCGGCGACGGATCGCCAAGATCTACCCGAACCACCTGGTGCTGTTCGTGGCGACGCTGGTGGTCGCCTGGTGGTTCGCCGACCCGGTCCTGCCGGCGGCGGCGTTGGAGAACCTGCTGCTGTTGCAGGCGTGGGACCCCCGCCCGGGCTGGTTCTACAGCATCAACACCGTCAGCTGGTCGCTGTCCTGCGAGTTCTTCTTCTACCTCTGCCTGCCGCTGGCGCTGCCGCTGCTGCGCCGGGCCCGGCCGAAGCTGCTCTGGGCGCTGATCGTCGCGCTGCCGCTGCTGATCCTCGCCCTCTGGCCGGCGCAGGAGTTGGTGCCGGAGGTGAGCCGCTGGTGGTTCACCCAGATCTTCCCGCCGGTGCGGTCGCTGGAGTTCTGGTTGGGCGCGGTGGCGGCCGAGTTGATGCGCCGGGGGCTCTGGCGCGGTCCCAAACTGACAGTGGCCAGCGGGATCTTCCTGGTCACCTGGGTGGTGGCCGCGCAGTGGATCCGCGCCGAGCTGTGGACCACGCTGCTCGCGGTCGCGTACCTGTTGGTGATCACCGCCGCCGCGGACGCGGACGTGCGGGGTCGGCGCTCGCCGTGGCGGTCCCGGCCGCTGGTCTGGCTCGGTGAGGTCTCGTTCGCCTTCTACCTGGTGCACGTGCTGGTGATGACGAGCGTGCTGCGTTGGAGCGGAACCTGGGGGATCGGCTTCGGAGGCTGGCGTGGCCCGGCCGTGGTGCTCGGTTTCCTGGCGGCGAACCTGATCCTCGCCGGGTTGCTGCACCGCTTCGTCGAAACCCCGATGATGCGCCGGCTCGCGCCGCGCCGCGCGGATCGTCCAGCACCCGTCCCGCGACAACGCACGGCCGGCGACGACGACGCGCGAGACCCCGCGAGCATCGCCCGCGGCGAGGTCGACGGACCTGCCCGCGAGGTCGGTCAGGCCGGCGGTCGATCACCGTACGTCGACCTGCGCTGACGGCGTCCACCCTGGTCAAAGGGGTCGGCGCGGCGTGATCCGACACGCCCGTGGTCGATGCGCCCGGGTCGGCGCGAGGCGTAGCGTGGGGACGTGCTTCCGGTCGCGTTCACCTGTCCGCTGTGGTGGGTGGCGCGCTGGGCGACTCGGGTGCTGACCAGCCTCGCCGTCGTCGCGGCCCTGGCGCTCGGCGCAGGCCCGGCCACGGCCGCCACGTCGACGCCCGGCACGGGGCCCACGTCGAGCGTGGTGCCGACCACTGTCGCCGGTTCGCTGGCGGCCTCCTGCCGACACGCCGCGCCAACGGGGTCAACCGTCATCAACGCCGGCCGTGCGCAGGGCGACGATGGTGCCGACGCCATCGGGTCGGGGGCACACAGCGCAGCCCGTCCGGCCCCGGCGAAAGCCACCGAGGAGTCGGTCCCGACCTGGTCGGTCGACGCGCCGGTGGCGCTCCCCGGCGATCAGGGCACCATCGCGGCCGGCGTGCCGCCGGCCAGCGCGGCCGAATCTGACCGGCTGCTCCTCGCCGACCGTGCGAGCGGTCGGGCTTCCCGGGCCCCACCCGGGCGCTGAGCCACCGGGACGACCGTCCCGCCGCCGCGCCCTGTCGACCCACCCGCTCCCTGACCCGCCGACCCGTGGCCCGCCGTGGCCCGCTGGTCGGCGCGGCTTTCCATCGCACTGCTCTCTCCCCGAGGTGCCGACCATGGAGACCGTCGTCTTCTACCAGTTCGTGACCGAGGTGCCGCGGGCCGCCGCCATCTGGTCGACGCTGTTCCTGCTGACGCTGGGCCTGCTCACCGTGCTGGCCGCCCGCCCCGAACGGGCCCGGCCGACTGGCGACCCGGTCCCGGCCGGGCCCACTGCCCAGGAGTTGGCCGCCGCCGAGGCCGTCGACAGGCGCCGCTACGCCGAGGAGGTGGCCGTTGCCGCGGCCCGCGCGGCCACCACGGCCAAGCGGCGGCGTGCCGCCTGGCTGGCCGCTCAGGAACAGCTGGAGCAGGCCTGGATCGGGTACGACGAGGCGGACGCCGCCGCGCGTCGCTTCGCTGGCGCGGGGGCACTGCCCACCCCGCAGACCCCGCACACCCCCGCCGAGTACGCCGCCCGGGAACGTTATCTGCACCGGGCGGCGATGGCGGCGTACTGGCGGGGCGACCTGACCATGGCGCAGCTCGGCGACGTGTTCGGGCACCGGCGCGGCTGGGATCCCCGGCGACACCCGGTCGAGCAGGAGGTGCTGATCAGCCGGGTGATCCGGGATGCGCGGTCGACCGACTACCAGGTGGCCGCCGATCGTGAGCGGGTCGCCTGGCGCGACGCGGAGTTGGCCGCCGAGTCGGCCCGTGCCCTCGCCGAGGAGGCGTACGCGGCGGCGGCCCGGCTCCGCCCGACCCCGGTCCCCGCCCGCCGCACGGTCGCCGGGGCGTTGCGTCCCGCCGTCGTGGCACTGTGGCGCCCGGCCCGGGTGGGTTGAGCCCAATCCGTTATGTGAGGCCGGTCACCCAATCGCAAAATCGGACGTCCGGCGCGATCGACGGGATTGTTCCCGCGATTGTGGCCGCGTTCTTTGCGGCCTGTCCGGTTGTCGCCCGTAGGCGTCGCCGTAACTGGTTGTCCCATCGAGTCACATCATCGGCATTACGCGCAGAAATTGTGGCGCCAATTGGGGTTTACGCAGGTGAACCTGGCTTGGCAGGGCGTTGAGACGCCAGTAGTGTCGTCCCGTCCGGTGCGGTAACCGATCGCAAGACGCGACGCCGCATCGACCCGCTTAATCGTGATCAACGAACCGGGGACCCACCAGTAAGTCCGGGGTGAATCCGCGAGCCACGGCCCGCGGTAGGGCGTCTTCCCGCCCGAATCCGTCAGCTAACCCGGTAGGCGGTGTCGGAAGGAGTCCCATCCTCGTGCAGCACCTTTCCACCCCTCGGTTGTTCCCTCGCCTCCACGGCGCGGCGGTGCACCCGCTCATTCGTCGCGTGACGGTGAGCTGACCCCCGGGTCATCGCCTTTCCCGCCCGGCCGATCCGGGCGTTCCCCTGAGCGGTTCACACCCGCGGACCACGGTCCGCGCGCTGGCGCCTGCCCGGATACCGGTCCGGCCCCGGTGTGCCGCTCTCCCCCCGATCCGTGGAGGACCCCGTGAAGCACACCCTGCAGCGCCAGCTCCGTCGCCTCGCCACCGAGCGCCCGTACCAGATCGTCGCCGCCTCCGCCGCAGCCCTCGCGATCGCCACCACCACCGGCGCCCTGCTCACCACTGCCGACGACGCCCCGGCCGGCCAGCGCACCGCGACCACCGTCGCCGAGATGCGCAGCGACGTCGCCGCCTCCCGCAGTGAGGCTCGGGACGCGTCCCCCTCGGCCAGCGCCGCGCCGACCACGGCCGCCCCGGCCACCAGCGCCGCGTCGCCCGCCGCCAAGGCCAAGAGCAACCCCGACCTCACCCGTAAGCCGACGCCGCCGAAGCCCCCCGCGACGAAGGTGCTCGACTACGACTACGAGGCGCAGAACACCTACTACAACTGCGGCCCGGCGGCCACCCGGAACGCGCTCAGCGCCGCCGGCATCGACCGCACCCAGGAGGAGCTCGGCGCCGAGCTGGGCACCACCGAGATGGGAACCAACTCGGCCGCGGACACCACCCGGGTGCTCAACGCCGAGGTGAAGGGCTCCCCGTACCGGACCCGGATGTTCCCCGGCGCGCCCAGCCCGGCCCAGATGGACCGGCTCCAGGCCGACGTGGTGAAGGCCGTCACCGACGGCCGGGGCGTGGTGGCCAACGTCGTCGGGGACGCCGTCGACACCAACGGCGGGTGGCACTCCTACGGCGGTGGGCACTACATCGCCGTGGTGGGCTACAAGGACAACGGTCGCACCGTGCGGATCGCCGACTCGGCGAACCCGGCCGACCCGTCGTACTGGATCACCACGATCGACCTGGCCAACTGGATCACCAGCCGGGGCTACTCCGCCTGACCCGGGCACCCTGACCGCCGCGGGCGCCGTCTCCCACAAGGGGCCGGCGCCCGCGGCGTTTGTCCGCCCGGCCCGCCATCGACGGCCCTCGTACCCGACCGTGAACCGTGGGAGACTGCGGCCGTGGTGGATGAAACGGGTGGTCACACCGGCCGCGGGCCGGTCCTGCTGCTGCTGCACGGCATGGGAACGACCGGGGACGTGTGGTTGCCCTGGGCCCCGTACCTTGAGCAGCACTGGCCCGGGCGGTGGCTGGCACCGGACCTCGCCGGCCACGGCTGGGCGTCGCCGCTGCCCTCGTACTCCTTCGCGGGCTTCGCTCAGCAGATCGCGCGGGCCCTCGTCCCCGACGACCGGCTGGTCGTGCTCGGGCATTCGCTGGGTGGGGTGGTCGGCCTGGCGCTGGCCGCCCGCGACGCCGGAACGCCGGTGGACGCCGTGGTCGGGCTGGGCATCAAGGCACTCTGGTCACCCGCCGAGCTGACCCGCGCCGCCGAGCTCGCCGTCCGACCGGTGAGCTGGTTCGCCACCCGCACCGAGGCGGCTCGCCGCTACCTGCGGGTCGCCGGGCTCACCGGTCTGGTCCCGCCGGACCACCCGGTGGTGGAAGCCGGGCTGCGCCAGGTCGACGGCCGGTGGCGCCTCGCCATGGACCCGGCCGCCTTCGCCGTCGGCGAGCCCGATCTGGCCGTGCTGCTGGCGGCGACCGACGTGCCGGTGGTGCTGGCGCGCGGGGAGAACGACCCGATGGTCACCGACGAACAGCTCAAGGAGTACGGCGTACCGGTCGCCACGCTGCCCGGTCTCGGACACAACGCGCACGTGGAGGACCCGGCGGCGGTGCTGGCGCTGCTGGACCCGTACCGCTGAGCGGCTATGCCGGTGCGGTCGCGGTGAGCGCCTCGGCCGGCGCCAGCTCCCGGCGGGCGGCGGCCAGGAACGCCTCGGCGTACGACTCGGCCGGGAAGTCACCCAGGTAGCGGCGGCGGGTGGCCCAGCGGGCCTCGGCCAGCGGGTCGGTGTCCAGCAGGGCGGTCAGCACCTCGTCCACGTTGGACATGTCCCGACGCAGCACGTAACCCGACCCGGCCAGCGGGAACCGCTCCACGAACCGGTCGCCCTCGTCGCCCATGTCGGTGACCGCGTACGGCTTGCCGGAGTAGAGGAAGTCCGAGATCACTCCGGACACGTCGGAGACCAGCGCGTCGGCGGAGTTGACGCACTCGGTCAGGCTCAGCTCCCGAGCCGCCGCGCCGACCATGTGCTGGCGGCCGGTGCGGGCCCGGTCGGCGACGAGCAGTTCGGTCAGGCGGCCCAGTTGCCGGGCCGAGGCCGGGTTCTGCGTGGTGTACGGGTGGGCTCGCAGGATCACCGTCGCGCCGCGTTCCAACAGTCGGCGCAGCAGGCCTTCGGCCACCGGTAGCGAGCAGTAGTCGGCGTCGGCGTGGTGCCCGGTCCAGGTCGGCGTGTAGAGCACCGTCGGGTGCGCCAACCCTCGTGCGGGCTCCGGGCGCACCTCGATCGACTCGACCTGTGGACGACCCACCACGACGAACTTGTCGGCCGGGATCTGCACTCCGGCGCGGGCGTACCTGTCGATCGCCGCCTGCCCGGCCACGAAGATCCGGTCGAAGATCCCCGACACCGGGTTGGCGCTCGGCGCCTTGTCGCTGTCGCCGTGGTGCAGCTGGATGTGGGTGAGCTGGGTGAAGCGGACGCAGTGGCTGTTCTTCGCACCGTGGTTGACGTAGAAGGCCGCCCGTAGGCTCGGCACCAACGCCTGGTCCATCGCCGCCAGGGTGGGGCAGTAGACCACCGGCGCGTCGGTGGCCGCCGCGATCGGGGCCAGGAACTCCGGCTCACGCAGCACGACCAGGAACGGTCGGCCGATCCGTTCCAGGTACGGCAGCCACATGGTGACCTGGTATTCCGAGCCGGGAGGCGCGGAGAAGTAGAGCAGGAACTCCGGCTGGTGCCGGCGCAGCGCGGCGGCCACCGACCCGCCACCTGCGCGTGGCCGGAACCGTCGCCGGGCCAGGTCCAGCGCGACCGCACCGGCGCCCGCCCCGACCAGCAGGCTGGCGGTCAGGGCCACACCGGCCGGCAGGGCGAGCGCGGCGGCGAGCGCCAGGGCGGCGAGCAGCCCGAGCAGGGCCGTGCCGAGCCGGTCGGCGATCAGCGGCGTCCAGGCGCGAACCGGCAGGTTGGCCGTCCGGATCTCCAGACCGCCGGCGGTGCGCAGCGGCCCCACCAGCAGCACCAGACCCAGCAGGACCAGCCCGGTGGCGACCAGCGCGAGGTCGAGCCCGTCGTCCAGCCGCCGGGAGTAACCGACCAGGATCGCCGCGGCGATCAACGCGGTCTCCGCCACCAGGTCGGCGCCGGGCCGGATCCGCTGCTCGGCGGCCGAGGCGGCCAGCGCGGCGACTGCCAACGCCAGCCCCCAGCCGGTCGCGCCGGTCAAAGCCAGCACGACGAAGGCCAGCACGGCCAACCCGGTGGTCAGGCACCGGGCGGCCAGCTTTCGGACCAGGTCGCCGCGCATGTCGCTCCGTTCGTGGTTCCGCAGCCGTCGGCGTCAGTTGGCGGACGTCGCGCCGGCCGGTGCCTCGACCCGACCCGGCCCGGACTGTGCCGGCACGCTCGGCGTGGGCCCGTCACCGGGTGCCCGGCGTACGTCGATCACCTGACCGGTCAGGTCGGAGATCAGCACGTCCAGCGACGACTGGGCGACGGCCTCAGCGGCGAGCAGGGTGTGCTCCGGCTCCTCGCCGAAGGCCCGCGTCCGCATCGGGGTGGCGGTGCGCTCCGGGTTGATGCAGTTGACGCGGACGCCCACGTCGGCCCACTCGTCGGCGAGCGCCTGGGTGAGGTTGACCAGGGCGGCCTTGGTGGCCGAGTAGAGCGCGTAGCGGGCCCGGCCCCGGGTGTAGGAGCTGGAGGTGTAGAGCAGCAACTGGCCCTTGGTCTGCTGGAGGTACGGGAGGGCCTGGCGGGCGATGGTCACCGGGCCGACGAAGTTGACCTGGAGCAGCCGGTCCATGGTCTCCTCGTCCATCTCGGCGAGGGCGCCCTTCTCCAGGATGCCGGCGGTGACCACCACGTGGTCGATCCGGCCGGTGGCCTGGAAGGCGGTCGTCAGCGCGGCCTCGACGTCCTCGGCCCGCTCCACGTGGGTGCCCGTGCTGGAACGGCTGAACGGGAAGACCTGGGCGCCGTAGCGACGGGCCAGCTCGGTCAACTCGTGGCCGATGCCGTAGCTGCCGCCGAACACCACGATGGTCCGGCCGGTCAGCTCCTCGCTGTAGCTGCGGTGGTCGGTCAGCCGGGGGGCCTGCGCGGCGGCGAGCTGGAAGAGCTTGTCCGCCAGGTGCACGTCGACCGGGTGGGTGACCTTGATGTTCTCGTCCGAACCGTCGATCACCTTGATCGGGGTGCCGGGAAGGTAGCGCAGCACCACGCCGCAGTCGTCGGTGGCGGCGAAGTCCGGGTCGTCCTCGGCGATCTGGTACGCCGCCCGGATCGTGGGGGAGCGGAACGCCTGCGGGGTCTGACCACGGCGCAGCCGGGAGCGCACCGGGATGTCGGTGATGCAGTCGTTCTCGTCGACCTGGATGATCGTGTCCGCGGAGGGGATGGCCACGTCCACGGCGTCGTAGCTCCAGAGCGCGTTGACGCACTCGCGCACGATCCGGCCGCTGAGCAGCGGGCGTACCGCGTCGTGGAAGAGGATGTTGCAGTCTTCCGGGCCGACCGCGTCCAGGGCGATCCGGGTGGTGGCGTTGCGGGTGTCACCGCCCTCGATCACCTTGGTGACCTTGCGCAGGCCGGCTTTCTCGACGATCTGCTGGGCGTCCTCGACGTGGCCGGTGGCCATCAGCACGATGATCTCGTCGATCTCCGGTGCCGCCTCGAAGACCGTCAGGGTGTGCTCGATGATCGGCTTACCGGCGATCTTCAGCAGCTGCTTCGGGATGCCGAGGCCCAGCCGGGTCCCGGTGCCGCCGGCCAGAACCACCGCCACTGTCCGCGAGGGCCGCCACGGCGTCGGGGTTCCCGCTTCGGCGTCCGGGCCAGGGGTCTGGTCCTGCGTCATTGCCGGATCCTCACTCTCAGGGATGCGTTAACGGAAGGTTCCGCCCGAGCGGCGACGGAATGAACCTTAACGCGCGGACCGCGTCGCCCCAACGCGGGCGACGCGGTCCTCAGGCGCCGTGTCGATGCCGGACGTTCGCCGGAACTCTACTTGCTGTTCGCGTACGCCTCGTACGCCCGGATGACCTCGTCGGTGGGGCCGTCCATCCGGATGACACCCGATTCCAGCCAGATCGTCCGTTCGCAGGTGTCCCGGACGGAGGAGAGTTGGTGGCTGACCAGGAACACAGTCCCCGCGCCCTCCCGCAGCTCCCGCACCCGCTGCTCGCTGCGCTTGCGGAAGCCCTTGTCGCCGGTGGCGAGCGCCTCGTCGATGAGCAGCACGTCGTGCTTCTTGGCGGCGGCGATGGAGAACCGCAGCCGGGCCGCCATGCCCGACGAGTACGTCCGCATCGGCAGGCTGGCGAAGTCACCCCGCTCGTTGATCCCGGAGAAGTCGATGATCCCCGCGGCCTGCTTGGCCACGTCGTCGGGGTGCATGCCCATGGCCAGGCACCCGAGGACGACGTTGCGCTCCCCGGAGAGGTCGTTGAGCAGGGCGGCGTTGACGCCCAGCAGCGACGGCTGACCCTGGGTGTGGATGGCGCCCCGGTTCACCGGCAGCAGGCCGGCGATGGCCCGCAGGATGGTGGACTTGCCGGAGCCGTTGCTGCCGATCAGCCCGATCGCCTCGCCCCGGTACGCGGTGAACGAGACGCCCTTGACCGCGTGCACCTCCCGGACGTTCGGCGCGTGGGTGCGCTTGACCAGCCGGCGCAGCGCGGCAACCGGCGTGGTGCCACCGGCGGCGCCCTGGTGCACCCGGTAGATGATGTGCGCGTCGTCCACGACCACTGTCGGGATGCGCTCCTGGGTCCGGGTCATCGTCGCGCTCGCCTCGATGGGGGCGTCGAAGTGCTCAACCACGGCCGTACTCCTGTTCGCCGCGCCAGAAGTAGATGAAACCGCCGATGCCGGCCACCAGCGCCCAACCGGCGCCGACCAGCCAGAGCTGGGTCAGCGACTCGTTGAGCAGCGGTGCCTCCTCGAGCAGCGCGTAGCGCGCCAGCTCGATGTAGACGAGCAGCGGGTTGTACTGCACGAGGGTCGTCGCCCAGCCGGGCAGCCGGTCGAAGAGGGTGACGCTGTAGAGGACGCCGGAGCCGTACATCCAGGTCCGCATGATGAACGGCATGACCTGCTTCAGGTCGCTCGACTTGGAGCCCAGCCGGGCCACCAGCAGCACGACGCCGGCGTTGAACACCGCCTGCAGCAGCAGGGCCGGCACCAGCAGCAACCATTCCCAGGTGAGCGGTTCGCCGGTGGCGAGCACGATGCCGACCAGGACCACCATCGAGGCCAGCAGTTGCTGGAACTGGGTGATCGTGGTGGACAGCGGCAGGCTGGCCCGGGGGAAGTGCAGCGCCCGGATCAGCCCCAGGTTGCTGCTGATCGACTGGGTGCCGGCCAGGACCGCGCTCTGGGTGAAGTTGAAGATGAACAACCCGGTGGTCAGGTAGGCGATGAAGTTCGGGATGCTGTTCTGTGCGAGCACCACCCCGAAGATCAGGTAGTAGACCGCCGCGTTGGTCAGCGGGGTGAGCACCTGCCAGAGCTGACCCAGCTTGGCGTTGCTGTACGAGGCGACGAGCTTGGCATTGGCGTACGCGGCGATGAAGTGCCGGTAGGCCCAGAGTCGGCGGCTGTACTCGACGAGGCTGGGACGCTCACCGGCGACCCGTAGCCCGTGCCGAGCGGCCAGCTGCGCCTGGGTCAGGCCCGTGTCGGGGTCGACCAGCGCGGTGGTGGCCATGGAAATGGCGCTCCGATCTTTCGTGCAGACGGGGGTTGCTCGCGACGATCGAATCCTAGTGGGAAATTTGCGCGGGGCGCCGCCTCGTCGCTGCGTGGACAGTAGTCCGAAACACGTCGGGACGCAACCGTACCGTCGTTGCGCTACGCTGTCCGGCGTGACCTGCGATAAGAGCCCTCGATGACCACCGAGAAGAGGCGGGCGCCGGCCGGCGCGGCGGTGCTGCGCGACGAGATCACCACGGCGATCCGGCGGGCGCTGATGCAGGAGCTCGCCGCGGTCGGCTACGGCCGGCTCTCCATCGAGGCGGTGGCCCGGCGGGCCGGCGTCAGCAAGACGGCAATCTACCGACGGTGGAGCTCGAAGCTCGACCTGGTGCTGGAGGTCGTCGCCGCCGCGGCCCATGGCAAGCTCCCCGCACTCGACACCGGCACGCTGCGCGGTGACCTCGCGCTGCTGTTCCAGGCGGTGGCGCACGCGCTGCGCCACCCACTGGCGTCGCAGATCATTCCGGATCTCCTGGCGGAGGCCGCCCGCAACCCCAGCATCGACGCGACCCTGCGTCAGGTGCTGCACGCCCGGCAGCAGGAGATCGGCGGTCAGCTGGTCACCCGTGCCGTGCAGCGTGGCGAGCTGCCCGCCGACACCGAGTTGGACGCCGCGATCGACCTCATCGTCGGGCCGCTCTACTGGCGGCTCGCCATCGCCCGTCTCCCACTCACCGACGACTACCTCGACAACCTCGTCGAATCCGTGGCGGCCGGGCTCGGCGCCGACAGCGTGCTGCCCCGCCCCCGGGCGGCCCCGATGGCGGGGTGACCAGCCCTCCGACACCCGGCCGCCGGCAGCACCGGTCTCCCTGCCCGATTCCGCTACGCTGCCCCCTTGACACCCGGCCGTCACCGTGCCGATGCCCCTCATCCGCCTGACGAGTAAGGACGCCCGTGGCCAACGTCGACAGCATCGCCGTAGCGCCCGCCGAACCGGATCCGACGCCGCGGCCCGGGCAGGCATCCCGACCCGCCGACGCCCAAGGCGGGCTGTCCCGGGTACGCGCGCTGGTGGCAGTCGCCCCGGCGGTGCTCACCGACGGCGCGGTGATCGCGTTCGCGCTCTTCACCGTGCTCTATCACCTGGCCTTCCTGGGTGACCTGCGTCCGTCGGTCACCTTCCGGATCTGGCTGGTGGCCTGTGTGGTGCTCGCGGTCGTGGCCGTGCTGCGCGCCCGCCGCCGTGCCCCGGCCGGCAGCACCCCGGCCGACAGCGCGCCGGCGGCACAGGAAGAGCCCGTCAGCGCGCGGCCCGCCGCCGACCGTCGCCTGCTCGTCGGTGTGCTGGTCGCCGCCGCCGTGGCCGCCGTCTCCGCCGGTCTGGCCAACACCAGCGTCAACGTCTCCTGGTGGATCCCGGCCGTGTCCGGCCTGCTCGCGGCCGTCGGCGGGCTGCTGCTGGTGCGCCAGGCCTGGCTGAGCGGCCCGACGCCCACCCCGGCCGCCCCGGCACCCACTCCGGCGCAGTCGGCGTACGCGCTGGTCGTCTCGGTCCTGGTCGGCATCTCGTCGTTGTTCATGGCTCGCAACACCCCGGACGACGTCTACTACGTCGGCAAGTCGGTGTGGATCGCCGAGCGTGACCTGATCCCGCTCAACGACTTCCTGTTCTCCGAGAACGTGCTGCCGTCGATGGGCTCGCAGCCGCCCATCCCGTCGATCGAGGTGTTCGACGGCGCGTTCGCCAACGTCATCGGCATCCACGCCAGCTCGGCTCTCTGGTTCGTGCTGCTGCCGATCATGGCGGTGCTCGCAGTGCTGGCGCTGTGGCGGCTGACGCACCGGTGGGCCCCGCGCCGTCCGGTGCTCGCCTTCACCGTGGCGATCGCCTACCTCTACCTCGTCGCGGGCGGGGACGCCGCACTGGGCACGTTCCACCTTCCCCGGCTGCACGAGGGCAAGGGCATGTTCGTCTCGGCGGTCATCCCGCTGATGTGGCTCTACCTGACCGAGTGGTTCGACAACCGGTCGCGGCGCAGCCTGCTGCTCATCGTGGCGCTCTCGATCACCGCGATCGGGCTCACCAACACCGCGGCGATCATCCTGCCGATGCTGGTCGGCGCCGCCGGGTTCGCCATGCTGCTGGTCGGCCGGTGGAAGGCGGCCGTGGTCGCGGCGGTCGCCGCCCTCGCGTACCCGATCGGCTCGCTGGTGGTCTCCCGCCTGGTGCTCGGCGGGATGAGCGCGACCGGCGCGGACGACGCCTTCTTCGACGCGGCGTACACCTACCGGCGAACCCTGCTGTTCGGCGTGGTCGGGGTCATCAGCGGTCTGGCGCTGTGGTGCGGCGCGTTGCTCGCCCGTCGGCGTACGCCGGCCCTGCTCGCCGCTGGCGCCGCCCTCGCGCTGAGCGTGTTGTTCGTGCCCGGCGTGCTGGAGTTGCTGAGCGCGTTGAGCGGCATCTCGGTGGTGCTCTGGCGCGTGCCGTGGCTGCTCGCCCTGCCGACGCTGATCGGTCTGCTCTGCACCGTGCGCGTGCCGGCACCGACTCCGGCGCTGCGCCGGGCGGCGTCCGGGGGGATCGCGGTGCTGCTGGTCGCCTCGTTCGCGTTGTTCGCCACCCCGATGTGGTCGCCGAAGAGTTGGGTCGACGTGCACGACCGCCCCACCTGGAAGCTTCCGCAGCAGCGTCAGGCGATCGCATTCTGGATCAAGGGCCTGGACCGTCCGCAGGGCCTGCTGCTCGCCCCGAAGACGATCATGCGCACCACGCCGATCGTCACCAGCGAGGTCCGGGTTGTCCTGCCCCGTGACTTCTACCTCGTCGAGTACGACCTCAACTCCCAGTTCGCGAAGGACCGACTGCTGCTCGCCGGCTTCGCGGACGGCGCCGACAGCCCGACGCCGGCCGAGTTGACGCCGGCACTGGCCCGCCTCGACGTGGGCACCATCTGCGTCTACAACGGCAACCGGTATGCCCGCGAAACCGTGCCGCAGCTGGGCTACCAGGAGTTCGCCAAGCGCAAGGCACCCGGTGCGATGACCTGCTTCCGGCGGATCGGCTGAGCGCTTCACCCGCGCCGAGCGCCCGACCCCGTCAGGGGGTCGGGCGCGCCCCGGTGCGGAACTTTGCCCGAAATGGTGCCGGATACCCGAGCGACACCGAGCTGTCCCCTCGCGTTAAGGTCGCAGTCACACGCAGCCGGCCGCGACTGAGCCGCTGCGCGACGGGGGAGTGACGTCGGTCCATCACGGGCACCGCCCGCAACGAAATCTCGTAGGGAGCGAACTCGTTTGTTCGGCACGTTGACAGCACGCCTCGGGGTGGCCGCCCAGAGTGCGCTACTGGTACTGGCCTACCTGGTCATGCTCGTCGGTGGCGTATTCGGTTGGATCGGCCTGTTCGCCGTCGCCGGGTTGGCCGCCATCATCGGCGAGTTCGCCGTCGCCCGCTGGTCACCGCCCTCGCAACTGCTGTTGGAGAAGGTGGGCCTGCACTGGTCGTACCGGCAGCTGACCCGCGACCTCGCCGCCGTGTTGCTGGTCGTCGCCGAGGTGCGGCTCAGCGGCGGCGAGCTGACCATCCTGCTGGTGCTGCCGGCCGCGGTGTGGGTCGTGTCGGTCTTCGCGGGTGCGCTCTCCACCATGATCGAGCGGCGTAACCCGCTCTCCGCCATGGTGCGCAACATCGAGCTGGGTCCACTGTCCAGCGCCCCCCAGCCGCCCGCCTGGGCGGCGGCGGTCGCCGGTGACCGGATGCCCCTGCTCAACCTGCTGCTGGTGCCGGCCGGCGTGGCCGCCGCGGTGCAGCACGATCCCACGCCGTTCTTCGTGGCCGGCGCGGTGGCGGTCGTGGCGACGGGTCTGGTGGGCGCCATCATCGCGCTGACCTGGCTGCGGGGTCGGGGCAGCGGGCAGGGTCCGTTGCTGCCGGCGGTCCAGCGCTGGATGGACAACTACAAGCCGGAGGTGGCGCTCTACTTCGCCGGCCCCGCCAAGGATGTCTACCAGGCGAACATGTGGCTCGCCCCGACCGAGGCGCTCCAGCAGCGCGCTGTGGTGCTGATGCGCAGCCGGGAAGCGTTCCTCGAGCTGGCCGACACCCGGCTGCCGGTGATCTGCGTACCGGCCGGCGTCGACTTCATGAACCTCGACCTCGGCGGCATCCGCGCGGCGCTCTACGCCGCGAACGTCGGCGCGAACATCCACATGCTCCGCGAGCCGGGTACGAAGCACGTCTTCGTCGGGCACGGTGACAGCGACAAGCAGGCCAGCGTCAACCCCTACAGCAAGGTGTACGACGAGGTCTGGGTCGCCGGCCTGGCCGGCCGGGAGCGCTACGCGCGGGCCGGCGTGGGGGTGCTCGACTCGGACATCGTCGAGATCGGCCGGCCGCAGCTCGCCGGGGTGCACACCTTCGGCGCCGAGTCGGTGGACCGGCCGTTCACAGTGCTGTACGCGCCCACCTGGGAGGGGTGGCTCGACGACGACCCGTACCACACCTCACTGGTGCTGATGGGTGAGCGGATCGTCAAGGGGCTGCTCGCCACGAACCCCCGGGTGCGCCTGATCTACAAGCCGCACCCGCTCACCGGGTCGCGGTCCAAGGCGGCGAAGGCCGTGCACGAGCGGATCGTCACGGCGATCCGCACGGCCGGCGGCAACCCGGACGCGTCCTCCCTGGACGGCACCGAGCACCTGGTGGTCACCGGCCGCACGCCGGCGTTGTTCGACTGCTTCAACCAGACCGACCTGCTGATCAGCGACGTGTCCAGTGTGGTGTCCGACTTCGTGCAGAGCCAGCGGCCGTACGTGGTGGCCAACCCGGCCGGTCTGTCCGAGGACGATTTCCGCCGCGAGTACCCGACGGCGCGGGCCGCGTACCTGCTCTCCAAGGACTGCGGCGAGCTGGAGAAGATCGTGTCGGTCACCCGGGCCGGTGACGACCCGATGACCGAGGCCCGCCGGGAGCTGAAGACCTACCTGCTCGGCCCGGCCGAGGCGAACCCGATGGACCGGTTCCAGCAGGAGATCGAGCGGCTCTGCCGCTGAGCCCCGCCGCTACGGCATCGCGCCCGGCCCGACACTGTCGGGTCGGGCGCGTCCGCGTCAGCCGGTGGGGCGGCCACCGGGTCAGCCGCGTCCGTGTCGGCCACCGGTTCAGCCCAGCAGGGCGGCCACCGCGTCGGCGACCGGAACGTCCGCCGGCAACGCCCGCGCCGCCACCACCGCCGCGACCGGCAGCGGGCCGTACACGTGCGGGAAGAGCTGCCCGCCGCGCGACGGCTCCCACCGCAGCGCGTCGCCCAGGCGCTCCTCCTCGACGCTGAGCATTGTCAAGCCGGTCGCCCCGGTGAAGTACCGTCGCGCCGTCTCGACCACCTGGTCGGCGCCGGAGAGATGGATGAAACCGTCCTGCCGGTCCACCGCGGAGCCGGTGAAGGCGCCGGCGGCGCGGGCGTCGTCCCATTCGGCGCTCGACAGCAGTTTGTAGATCACCACAGCAGCGTACGGGGCGGTGGTCGGCGCGCCCGCCCGGTTTTCGCCGGTACCGCCGCGCCCGTCGCCTCCCGCCGGGCATGCTCAGGTCAAGGGCCGCGGAGGGATGGGCGATGCAGAGCTACGACGACGACTGGACCGACAGCCAGCGCGCGCTGTACGACGAGTGCTACCGGGCCGGCGGTGAGTGGGCCGAGGACCCGGACACCCCGTCCGAGGACGTGCAGTACGTGATCAACCTGGCGGAGGCGGACGACGACGCCTTCCAGGACGCCGAGATCGACTACCCGCCCCTGGTCGACGCGGTCACCCAGGCCGGCGGGGTCAGCGTCACCAGCGTGCCGGCCAGCCACGAGGATCCGGGTTTCCGCGGCTTCACCGACGGCGTCCGGGACGCTACCGCCGACGACACCTTCGGCCTTTAGGGCGGGTGGGCGGCCTCCCGGTTCGCGCGCACTTCTGCCACCATTCGCAGAACAGCGCTGCGAGGGACGGGGGCACGGGTGCGGATCCTGCTGGTGGAGGACGACCGCCGGGTGGCCGCCGCGCTGTCGTCTGCCCTCACCCGCCGGGGATACGAGGTCGAGCACGCGGCGACCGTCGCCGCCGCGCTCTCCGCCGCGCCCTGTGACCTGGTGCTGCTTGACCTGACCCTGCCTGACGGGGACGGCACGGACCTGTGCCGGGAGCTGCGTCGGCGCAGCAGCCAGCTCGGCATCATCGCGGTGACCGCCCGGGGTGAGGAACGTGACCGGGTGCTGGGTCTGCGCCTGGGCGCTGACGACTACGTGGTCAAGCCGTTCTCGATGGTGGAGTTGCAGGCCCGGATCGAGGCGGTGTTGCGCCGCGCCGCGAACGCCGCGCCCGAGCGGCACCTCATCGAGGCCGGACCGGTCCGCATCGACGTGGCCGCGCGGACGGTGACCGTCGAGGGCCGTGCCGTCACGTTGACCCGCAAGGAGTTCGACGTGCTGCTCTCGCTGGCCCGCCAGCCCGGGGTGGCGGTGCCCCGCGATCGGATCCTGCTCGACGCCTGGGGCACCACCTGGGCCGACCGGCACACCGTCGAGGTGCATGTCGGGTCGCTGCGCGGCAAGCTCGGCGACGCCCGCCTGGTGGAGACCGTACGCGGCGTCGGCTACCGGCTGCGCGACTCGTGAGGAGCTGACGTGCGCCGTCGCCTGGTGATCAGCTATCTGCTGCTGATGGTCCTCGTCCTCATCGCGTTGGAGACACCACTGGCCGCCACCATGGCCAGCCGCGAGACCGAACGGGTCCGCGCCGACCGGCTCGCCGACGCGACCCGGTTCGCCTCGCTGGCCGGACCGGCGTTGCGTGACGGCGGGCCCGGCCCGATCGAGTCGGAGCTGACCAGCTACGACGACCTGTACGCGATCAGCGCCGCGATCGTCGACCGGGACCGGAACATCCCGGTCTCGTCGCCGGGTTGGCACGCCAGCCCGGGGACCGCGACGGTGCTGGACGTCGCCCTCTCCGGGCAGCAGACCAGCGCCCCCGAGTCGGTCTGGCCCTGGACGACCGACCCCGTGGTGGTGGCCGTACCGATCAACGACGGCGGTGAGGTGCTCGGGGCGGTGGTGATCGTGACCCCGGCCGGCCCGATCCGCCGAGCCGTCGTCTCGTGGTGGCTGCTGCTCGCCCTGGCCGGTCTGCTCGCCGTGCTGGCCTGCGTGCTCACCGCGTTCGGGCTGGCCGGTTGGGTGCTGCGCCCGGTCACCGAACTGGACGCGGTCACCCACGAGATCGCCGAGGGCGACCGGGGCGCCCGGGTGCAGCACCGGCTGGGCCCGCCGGAGCTGCGCCGCCTCGCGGCCAGCTTCAACCACATGGCCGACGTGGTCTCCGACGTGATGGACCGGCAGCGTGCCTTCGTCGCCCACGCCAGCCACCAGCTGCGCAACCCGCTCACCGCGCTGCGGCTGCGGGTGGAGGAGTTGGGGCCCAGTCTCACCGACCCCGACGGTCGGTCCGAGCACCGGCTGGCCCTGGAGGAGACCGACCGGCTCGCGCTGGTGCTCGACGCGTTGCTGACCCTCGCTCGGGCCGAACGGGAGGAGAACGAGCGCGTCACGGTGGACGCCGCCGCGGTGGCCGCCTCCCGGGTGGCCGCATGGGCGCCGCTGGCCCGGCACCGGTCGGTCGCGTTGCGGCTGGCCACTACCGACGCCCCGGCGTACGCGCAGACCGTGCCGACCGCCGTCGACCAGGCGCTGGACGCCCTCATCGACAACGCGGTGAAGTTCAGCGGGGCGGGCGGGGCGGTGACGGTGACGGTGGCCCGCCGCGACGGCGGGGTGGCGCTGGAGGTCCGCGACTCGGGCCCCGGCATGACCGAGAGTCAGCTCGGCCAGGCGACCGAGCGGTTCTGGCGGGCCCCGGACGCGCAGAATGTGGACGGCGCGGGGCTCGGGCTGACCATCGCCGCCGTGCTGGTGGACGCCTCGGACGGGCGGCTCACCATGCGCCCGGGGGAGTCGCGGGGGCTCATCGCCGCCCTGTGGTTCCCGACGCCGGCCCTTCCGGTGGAGCCGGCGGAGGAGGAACCGGCCGCCGACCTGCGACCCTCCCCGGCGCGGTGAGGCTCGGCCGTCACGGTTTGGTGGCGCGGTACCAGGATGCGGCGCCGGGGTGCAGCGACAGCGGCGCGGTGACGATCGCCGAGCGGGGGCTCATCCGTCCCGCCGCCGGATGGGCGGCGGCCAGTTCGGCCCGGCGTTCCATCAGCAGCCGGGTCACCTCACGGACCAACGGCTCCGGCAGGTCGGCCCGGACGATCAGGTAGTTGGGGTCGGCCACGGTGGTCACCGCATCCACCCCGTACACCGAGCGGGGGATGTCGCGGGAGACGTAGACCTGGCCGTACCGTGAGCGCAGCGGCTCTGTCCACTCGCTGAGGTCCACTATCCGAATGGCGCTGGCCTCGGCCAACTCCTCGATTCCCCGGACCGGCAACCCGCCGGAGAAGAAGAACGCGTCGATTCGCCCGGAGCGTAGCGCCGCCACCGAGTCGTCCAGTCCGAGCCGTTCCCGGCGCACCTCGTCACCACCGAGGCGGGCCACCTCCAGCAGCCGCGTCGCGGTGATCTCGGTGCCCGAGCCGGCCGCGCCGACGGAGACTCGCCGGCCGCGCAGGTCGGCGACGGTGCGGACCGGGCCGCCGCTCGTGGTGACCAGGTGCAGTTGGTCGTCGTACACCCGGGCGACGGCGTCGACAGCGGGGCTTCCCACCGTGCTGGTGGGCAGCACATCGGCCTGGGTGAAGCCCAGCTCGGCCCCGCCGGAGCCGACGAGTTGGACGTTCTCCGCCGAGGCGGCGGTGATCACCACGCTGGCCCGTACGTCGGGGAGTTCCCGGTTGAGGATGGCTGCCAGGGACCGCCCGAACGCGTAGTAGACAGCGGTGGGGCTGCCGGTGGCGATCCGGATCGACGTCGGCTCGGTCGGGGCGTCCCGGCAGCTGGCGATGGCCAGGTTCGCGATCAGCAGCACCGTCGACAGGGCGGCCAGGCCGGCGCGGCGGGACGAGGTACGACTCACGCGGTGCACTGTGCGCCGTCGGGCGGGTGCGCGCAAGCCCGGGTTGGCGGTGTGCCGGACGGTCGGGACCCGATCAGCAGGCCGCGCGACCTGCCGGCGCCACGCCCACGCCCCGTGCCGACGCCGGGGTCATCCCGCGCGCCGTCGCCGTCCCGGGTTCCGCCACCGGGCCGCGCGCCGGCTCCAACGCCGCGCTGCGCAGGATCCGCTGCCGGTCCGGGCCGTCGGCCACGCTGACCAGGAAGCAACCGGTGCCGGGGCGGAGCCGGGCCGGTACGTCGAGCACGGCCGCTCCCCGGATCAGCACCGCGGCCAGCTCCCGGTCGGTGAGCCGGACACCGAGGATGTGCCGCCGGACGTGCCGCCCGGCGGCCAGCAACGCCGAGCGCCAGGCTGCCTCCGCCAGGCGGGTCACCAACCGTCGGCGGGCCGGTGAGGCGCCGGGCAGCGGCCCGCCGAGCAGCTCGCGTCGCCCCTGCCACCAGCCCGCGTCCAACATCCGGGTGTACGCGCCCTGGTGCTCCCGGGGCACCCACAGCCGGTGCAGCTCGTAGCGGCGACGCAGGCCGCCGACGGCCACCTCGTGGGTGACCGGGATGTCCAGCCGGTTGAGCAGTTGCCGCATCCGCTGCGCGGCGTCCTCCCGGTTGAACTCCACCCCGGCGGTGTGCTCGGCCCGGACCGCGCTGGGCCGGGCGGCGGTCGGTGGCGGTGTGCAGCGCAGCAGGCAGGCAGCCTCGAACGCGTCGCCCAGGGTCAGCCAGCCCAACGGGGACGGGGTGGTCGGGGTGTGCGGTCGGTCGAGCAGGGCGGGTTCGTGGGTCAACGGAGGCTCCCTTGTCGGAGTCTGGGTTGCCCTACCGTGGCCCCTGGCACGCCGTTACGGAACTCCTCCGGCCCAGCCTTGAGCAAATCTTGCGGCTGCGGTGCCGCTAGAGGTCGGTGACCACCAGATCCACCTGCCGCATCCGCCCGGGAGCGGCGGGCTGCTCCACCACTGTGTGCTTCAGCTCCCGCAGCGTGCCGACCAGCTCCGCGGGCGTGCGCGGCCGGGCGCCGGCGACGAGCAGGTCCCGGACCAGCCGCCCCTTGGTCGCCTTGTTGAAGTGGCTGACCACCGAGCGGACCGGCACGCCGTCGACCTCCCGTTCGTGCAGCACCCGCACTGTGACAGTGCGCTCGGCCAGCTCACCGCGCGGCGTCCAGGTGGCCGCGTACGCGCCGGAGCGCAGGTCCAGCACCGGGCCGCGCCCGGCGGCGCCGTCCACCGTCGGCGTCAGCTCCCTGCGCCAGTACGTCGACAGCGCCCCGACGTCGGGCAGGCGGGCGCCGATCGGGCAGCGGTACGGCGGAATCCGGTCGGCCAGTCGGACCGCGCCCCACAGCGCGGAGCTGATCAGGATCGACCGGCGGGCCGCCCGCTGCGCCGTGGCCGGCAACGAGGCCAGGTCCAACGCCTCGTAGAGCACCCCGGTGTAGAGCCGCCCGGCCGGCGCGGTGGCCGCCTCCCGCAGTCTCGCGTTGCGCCGCAGTTCGCCCCGCTGGCCCTCGCTGAGGCCGAGCGCCGCCCGCGCGGCCTCCTCGTCCGGCCCGGCGCTCAGCGCCACCAGGGCGTCCAGCACCCGCTCGCGGGCCGGGTTCAGCTCCGGCAGCGAGAGCCGGTCCGGGGTCCAACGCCGTCCGGTGCCGGCGTCGGCCTTTCCCTCCGAGGGCGGCAACAGGATGAGCATGGGTCTCCTCGACGGGCGAAACGGCGGCGCCCCACGCGCCGGCCCGGCCAGCGTACGACCAGCCCCTACCGCCAGGGCCGCACCGGGGTGTCGGGGTGGTACACGCGATAGCCGCCGACCTCCCGCACCGGCGCGGCGTCGGCCCGGTCGGCGAGCAGCCTCCGCAACCGCCGGTCCATCGGTGAGTCGATCTCCACCACGTAGCCCGGCCGCTCGGCCCGCCCCACCTGCCGCCAGTACGGTCGGTAGCGGTTCTGCCCCGGTGACAGGTTCCCGTCGAGCACCCCGCAGACCACCGACTCATCCGTGTTGAAGATCAACCGGTTGCAGGTCCAGTAGTCCCCGTACACCTCATGGGGTCCGTCGGCGCGCAGCGCGGCGGCCAGCTCCCGGGCCTGGCGTTCCTCGGTCCGCGACGCCGCGGTGCCGGTGGCCGCGAACAGCACGGTGATCACCAGGGTGGTCACTGTCAGCGCGGCCAGCACCGCGGCGGACAGCGCGCCGGTGAATCGTCCCAGCACGCTGCTGGTGCCCCGCCAGGCGGTCAACGCCGCCACCCAGAGCGGCCAGAGCACCGCCGGCAACGACAGTTGCAGCACCGACAGGTAGCGGGCGTTGTCCAGCGGGCTGGTCGCGGCGAGCGGACTGCGCACGTACGACAGCAGTGTCAACGCCGCGCCGACGACCAGCGCGAGCTGCACGACCGGCCCGACCCGAGCCCCACGTAGCCCGCCGGCCCCGCGTCCGACCCGCTCCGCACGCGGGGCCCCGGCGGCGCGCCGGTACGCGAGCACAGCGAGTGCCGCGGCGGCCAGCAGCAGCACCGGGTACAACACACCGAACCACTGCTGCCAGCGTCCGCAACCGTCCACCGGGCAGAGCCCATGCGCCAACGGCACGCCCTCCAGCAAGCCGCCCCGGATCCGGTCGGACCACGGCGGCTGCGGGCCGACCTTGGTGCTGACCTGCCGGAACACCGACAGCGAGTCGTCACCGGGCCCGGCCCGCAGGTTGTCGATGATCATCGGGGCGACGCCGACGACCACCCCCGCCACCAGCAGCAGACCGGACCAGCCGAGCAGCTCCCGCCGTACCGCCCAGACCAGGGCCAACCCGGCGACAGCGAGGTACGGCAGGATCAGCCAGTCCGACCAGACGGCCAGCCCGACGAGCAGCCCGAACAGGCCTATCGCCAACCGTCGGCGGTGGACCGTGCCGGCGGCCAGCCCCACGGTGATCAGCAGCATCAGCAGCACCGCCGGCTTCACCTCCGGACGCCCGCCGACGACGGTGAGCTGGTCGCGCACCACCCGCTCCGGCCCGAGCGCGAGCAGACCGACCACGAAGGCGGCGAACCACGGGGTGCAGAGGCGGCGGGTCAACCGGTGGATCAGGTAGAGGAAGACCGCGTACAGCGCGAGCATCGGCAGGCGCAGCACCGGCCAGCTCGGCCCGGCCACCGCCACCAGGGGAGCGGCCAGGTATGACTCCAACATCCCCATGTAGTGCTGGCCGTAGAGGAAGACCGGGCGTTCCCGGCCCTGCCCGATGTGCAGCGCGGCGAGACCGAACGTCGCCTCGTCGCTGTTCGACACCGGCACCGTGAACAGCGTCAGGACCAGCCGGTAGACGACACCGGCGAGCCCGAACAGCAGCGCGGCGAGCGCCGGTCGATCGAGTCGCGGGCGCCATCGCCCACGGTGCTGCTCTGGATGCGACACGACCAACGCCCCCGTCGTCGTCCCGACCGGAGTGTTTCACGTTCGGCCGGGCCGCCGAGGCCGATCGGCGCAGCCCGGTGGGGCCGGGTCGGCCACCCGGTGACCGGGCCGGCTCGGCGCGGCCCGGGTTGGCTCGCGTGGCCGTGGCTGTCGACGTGTGGCAGGGTTGGCCCGTGCCACCCACTCCCGCCGGCCAACTGGCCGTTCCGAACCTGCACCGGGCCGCGCGGATCGAGGATGCCGTGCACCAGCTCGTCGAGCGCCGGCTGCGGCGCACCGGCTGGCGGGTCAACATCGTCGCGTACACCGGCTACGGCGCGCCGGGTTGGGTGCGGGTGATGTGTCGGGTGCTGCTGGGCCGTCCGGACACCCGTCAGCGGGGTCGGCTCGACAAGGTCCGCGGCTGGCGCAGCTTCACGACGTTGCCCAACAAGCACGTCACGGTGACCATCGAGGCCGGCGGGGTGCGACACGAGACGCGGGCCGACCGCAGCGGCTTCGTCGACACGCTGGTCGAGGCGGACCTGCCGCCCGGTTGGGGTACGGTCCGGCTCAGCGTCCCGGACGCCGAGCCGGTCGACGCCCCGGTGCGCATCCTCGACCCGGAGGTCAAGTTCGGCATCATCTCCGACATCGATGACACGGTGATGGTGACCGCACTGCCCCGGCCGCTGCTCGCCGCATGGAACACGTTCGTGCTCGACGAGCACGCCCGCAACGCGGTGCCCGGCATGGCGGTGCTCTACGAGCGGCTGGTCACCTCGCACCCCGGCGCACCGGTCTTCTACCTCTCCACCGGCGCCTGGAACGTGGCCCCGACCCTGACCCGCTTCCTGTCCCGCCACCTCTACCCGGCCGGGCCGCTGCTGCTCACCGACTGGGGCCCGACCGCCGACCGCTGGTTCCGCAGCGGCATGGAACACAAGCGGTCCACCCTGGCCCGGCTGGCAAAGGAGTTCCCCGACGTGCGCTGGCTGCTCGTCGGCGACGATGGCCAGCACGACCAGGAGATCTACCGGGAGTTCGCCGCCGCCCACCCGGAGAACGTCGCCGGGGTGGCGATCCGCCGCCTCTCCCCGACCCAGTCGGTCCTGGCCGGCACCCTGCCCGCCCCCGCCGGTCGCCCGTCGTCGGGGCCGGTGGGGCAGAAGTGGCTGTCCGCCCCGGACGGCGCCGGCCTCTGGCAACTGCTCCGCGACGCCGGCCTGGTCTGATCCGCCGACGCCGACGCCGACGCCGACGCCGACGCCGACGCCGACGCCGACGCCGACGCCGACGCCTCCGACGGCGCCTCGCGCCAGGACCGGCCGTGGGCGTGCCCGTCCTGAACGGTCAGCGGCTGACTCCGCAGAGTGAAAGCTGTGAAGAATACTTGCGTGGCGGTCCCGCAGCACTGAACATACTTTCGTGCGTGTCGACTTTCATCGATCCCTTCCCGGGCTGGCGCTGGTAGCGGCGCTGACGCTCGGCGCGGCCCTCCCCACGGCCGTACCTCCCTCCCCGACCACGCCGCATGGCACCGTGCCGGTGGCCGCCCAGGCAGCCTGCGTGACAGATCCGGCCACCCCGAAACGGCAGTTCCGGGGCATGTGGATCGCCAGCGTGGCCAACATCGACTGGCCCAGCCGCACCGGCCTCACCGCCGCCGCCCAACAGGCGGAGTACCGGGGTTGGCTCGACCTGGCCCAGCAGCGTCGGATGAACGCCGTCGTCGTGCAGGTCCGTCCCGCCGCCGACGCCTTCTGGCCGTCGACGCACGAGCCGTGGTCGCAGTGGCTCACCGGAACCCAGGGAGGCAATCCCGGCTACGACCCGATGGCCTTCATGGTGGCCGAGGCGCACGCCCGCAACCTGGAGTTCCACGCCTGGTTCAACCCGTACCGGGTCGCGACCCACACCGACCTGACCAAGCTGGCCGCCAGCCACCCGGCCCGCACGAACCCGGGCTGGGCGGTCGCCTACAACGGCCAGCTCTACTACAACCCCGGCATCCCCGCCGTCCGGGCCTTCGTGCAGACCGCGATGATGGACGCCGTCAGCCGCTACGACATCGACGCGGTGCACTGGGACGACTACTTCTACCCGTACCCGGGCAGCGGTGGGGGCTTCCCCGACCAGGCCACGTACGCCCAGTACGGTGCCGGCTTCAGCACCATCGCCGACTGGCGGCGCAACAACGTCAACCTGCTGGTGCAGGAGATGAGTGCCAAGATCCGGGCGGCGAAGCCGTGGGTGAAGCTCGGCGTGAGCCCGTTCGGCATCTGGCGCAACGCCGGCACCGACCCGCTCGGCTCGCGCACCACCGGCCTCCAGTCGTACGACGCGATCTACGCCGACACCCGACGGTGGGTGAAGCAGGGTTGGATCGACTACATCGCCCCGCAGATCTACTGGCAGATCGGCCACCCCGCGGCCGACTACGCGGAACTGGTCCGCTGGTGGTCGGAGACCGTCAACGGCACCACAGTGCAGTTGCTCGTCGGGCAGGCCACCTACCGCGCCGGGGCCTCCGGGCAGGATGCCGCCTGGCAGGACCCGGCCGAACTCAGCGACCACCTGACCCTCAACCGCGCCTACCCCCGGATCCTCGGCGACATCCACTTCAGCGCCAAGGACGTACGCGCCGATCGCATCGGTGCCGTCTCCCGGCTGACCACCGACCACTACCGCCGGCCCGCCCTGGCACCGGCGGGGGTGGGCGGTGCCGCGCCCGCCGCGCCGAACCTCACCTCGGCGGTACGCGGCACCGGCGGCGTGACGCTGAACTGGCAGCGCGGCACCGCCGGCAGCACGGCCTCGTACGCCGTGTACCGACTGCCCGGCGACGGCTCGGTAGACCCCTGCGACCTGGCCGATGCCCGCAACCTGCTCGGCACGGTGCGTGCCTCAGGCAGCACCGGGACGTTCACCGACGCCACCGCCGCGGCCGGCTCGACCTACCGGTACCTGGTGACTGCCCTGGACCGGCTGCACCACGAGAGCCCGGCCAGCAACGCGCGGGTGGTCACCGGCACCGGCGGCACGTTCAGCGTGATCGTGGACAACACCACCACTGGTGGCTTCACCGCCGCCGCCACCTGGGGCACCTCGTCGTACCTCACCACGCGGTACGGCACCAACTACCGGTTCGCCGAGCCGCAGGCGGTCAGTGACCCGGCCTGGTTCAGCGCGACGCTGCCCGCCGCCGGCTCGTACCGGGTCGAGGTCTGGTACCCGTCCGACCCCGGCTACAACAGCGCCACGCCGCACCTGGTGGCCACCGCGAACGGGACCGTGACGGCCTCCGTCGACCAGCGCAGCGGCGGCGGCCAGTGGCGGGTGCTGGGCACCTACGACTTCGCCGCGGGGACGCGCCAGGTCGTCGGGGTCAGCCGCTGGACCAGCACGACGGGGTACGTCGTCGCCGACGCCGTCCGGATCACCCGGCTCTGAGCCCGTGCCGTTCCCCCGAGGCGTCTCGACGTCCGGGGGAACGGTCCCGCTCACCGGTCAGTCGCGGCGGAGCCAGACGGCACCCAGTGGGGGAACCTGGAGGGCGGCCGAGGCGACCATTCCGTGCCACGGCACGTCCTCGGCCCGTACCTCACCCAGGTTGCCCACCCCGGAGCCGCCGTAGTGGTGCGCGTCGGTGTTGAGCACCTCGGTCCACGTCCCGCCGGCCGGCAGGCCGACCCGGTAGTCGTGCAGCGGCTGGGCGGAGAAGTTCGCCACGCACACCAGCGTCGAGCCGTCCGGGGCGATCCGGACGAACGACACGGTGTTGTTGGCGACGTCGTCGCCGGCGATCCAGCGGAAGCCCGCCGGCTCGGTGTCCTGTGCCCAGAGCGCCGGAGTCTCCCGGTAGACCCGGTTGAGGTCACCGACGAGTCGTTGCACACCGGCGCGGGCCGGGTCGTGGAGCAGGTACCAGTCGAGGCCGCGCTCCTCGCTCCACTCCCGGTCGTCGGCCATCTCGGAGCCCATGAAGAGCAGTTGCTTGCCGGGGTGCGCCCACATGTACGCCAGCAGCGCCCGCACGTTCGCCAGCCGCTGCCAGGTGTCGCCGGGCATCTTGCCGGCCAGTGAGCCCTTGCCGTGCACCACCTCGTCGTGGCTGATCGGCAGCACGTAGTTCTCGCTCCAGGCGTACGCCAGGGAGAAGGTGAGCTGGTGGTGGTGGTGCTGGCGGTAGATCGGGTCCTTCGAGGTGTAGAGCAGGGTGTCGTGCATCCAGCCCATGTTCCACTTGAACCCGAAGCCCAGCCCGCCCTCGGCGGTGGGGCGGGTGACCCCCGGCCAGGCGGTTGACTCTTCGGCGATCATGACGACCCCGGCGTGGTGCTTGTAGACCGTCGCGTTCACCTCCTGCATGAACGCGATGGCCTCCAGGTTCTCCCGGCCGCCGTACTTGTTGGGGGCCCACTCGCCGTGGTTGCGGGAGTAGTCCAGGTAGAGCATGGAGGCGACCGCGTCGACCCGCAGCCCGTCGACGTGGAACTGGTCGCACCAGTAGAGCGCGTTGGCGACCAGGAAGTTGCGGACCTCGTTGCGGCCGAAGTCGAAGACGTACGTGCCCCAGTCGGGGTGCTCGCCGCGCCGCGGGTCGGGGTGCTCGTAGAGCGGGGTGCCGTCGAACCGCGCGAGGGCCCACTCGTCCTTCGGGAAGTGCGCGGGCACCCAGTCCAGGAGTACGCCGATGCCGGCCTCGTGCAGCCGGTCCACCAGGTACCGGAACTCGTCCGGGTCGCCGAACCGGGAGGTCGGCGCGTAGTAGCCGGTCACCTGGTAGCCCCAGGAGCCGCCGAACGGGTGCTCCATCACGGGCAGGAACTCCACGTGCGTGAAGCCCAGCTCGGTGACGTACGCGGTGAGCTGCTCGGCCAACTCGCGGTAGCCCAGGCCGGGCCGCCACGAGCCGAGGTGCACCTCGTAGACGCTCATCGGTTCCTGGTGCGGCTGCCGCTCGGCCCGCCGGGCCAGCCAGTCCGCGTCGTTCCACCGGTACGTCGAGTGGTGCACCACCGAGGCGGTGGCCGGCGGCACCTCGGCGTATGCCGCGAGGGGGTCGGCCTTGTCCCGCCACTGCCCGTCGGCGCCCAGCACCCGGTACTTGTAGCGAGCCCCGACCCGAGCGTTGGGGACGAACAGCTCCCACACCCCGCTGGAGCCGAGCGACCGCATCGGCCAGCCGTCGTCGGGGCCCCAGCCGGTGAAGTCGCCGATCACCCTCACCCCACCGGCGTTGGGTGCCCAGACGCTGAACGCCACGCCCTCGTCGAAGACCCGGGCGCCGAGCGCCTCCCACAGTCGCTCGTGCCGGCCCTCGCGGATCAGGTGCAGGTCAAGCTCACCGAGGGTCGGCGGGTAGCGGTACGGGTCGTCGTGGGCGGTCCCGTCGACCTCCACCCGGTAGTCGAGCACCGTGCCGTCGACCTGCGCCTCGAAGACGCCCACGTCGTGCACCCGCTTCATCGGGTGCCGCTCGTCGCCGACGAGCAGCGCGACGTCGCCGGCGCCCCGGCGCATCGTGCGGATCGTCGTCGAGCCGTCGGCGGGGTGCGCGCCGAGCAGCGCGTGCGGGTCGTGCGTCGCGCCGGAGATCAGCTGGTCCATCGGTCGTCCTTCGGAGCGGGAGCGGTCGGCGCGGAACGGGACGGGCGGGCGGGCGACCGGCGCGGAGGGGTCGGAACAGGGCCCGACCGGCGGGGCGGAGTTGGCACGGGTGCGGTCGGCGCGGTGCCGCCGGACAGCTCCGCCGGGACGTCGGCGACGGTGAGATCCGCCGGTTCGACGCCGGCGGGATCCGGCGCGGCGGGTGCGACCGGGCGGCGCACTGTCAGCACGTGAGCGGGTTGCAGGTACGGGTCGAGGCGTACCGCGTTGCGCTGACCCCAGTCGTAACTCGTGCCGGTCAGCTCGTCGTACACGGTGAACCGCTCATGCCAGTCGAAACCGAGCGCCGGCATGTCGAGCGTCGTGTTGCCCCACTGCACGGCGCGCGGGTCGAACGAGCAGATCACGATGACCGTGTTGCCGGTCTCCGGGTCGTGCTTCGACCAGCAGAGCAGCGCCGGGTTGTCGATCTCGTGGAAGCGCAGGTTGCGGAGCTGGTGCAGGGCCGGGTTGTCCCGGCGTACCCGGTTGAGGGTGGTCAGGAACGGTGCCAGCGAACGGCCCTGCGCCTCCGCTGCGGCCCAGTCCCGGGGCCGCAGCTCGTACTTCTCGTTGTCCAGGTACTCCTCGGCACCCGGCCGGGCCACGTGCTCGAACAGCTCGTAGCCCGCGTACAGGCCCCAGGAGGGGGAGAGCAGCGCGGCCAGCACCGCTCGGATCTTGAACATCGGCGGGCCGCCGTGCTGCAACGACTCGTGCAGGATGTCCGGGGTGTTCGGCCAGAAGTTCGGCCGCATGTAGTCGGCCGCCTCGATCAACTCCTCGCAGTACGCCCGCATCTCGGCGGCCGTCGTGCGCCAGGTGAAATAGGTGTACGACTGAGTGAAGCCGACCTTGCCGAGGCCGTGCATGATCGCCGGCCGGGTGAACGCCTCGGCCAGGAACAGCACGTCCTCGTCGACCGCCTTCACCTCGGCGATCAGCCAGTGCCAGAAGTCGAACGGCTTGGTGTGCGGGTTGTCCACCCGGAAGATCCGGATGCCCTCGCCGACCCAGTGCAGCACCACCCGCAGCACCTCGGCCCGGATGCCCTCCGGGTCGTTGTCGAAGTTGACCGGGTAGATGTCCTGGTACTTCTTCGGCGGGTTCTCCGCGTAGGCGATGCTGCCGTCGGCGCGGGTGGTGAACCACTCCGGGTGTTCGGTGACCCACGGGTGGTCCGGCGCGCACTGCAACGCCAGGTCCATCGCCACTTCCAGGCCCTGTGCCGCCGCCGCCTGGATGAAGGCCCGGAAGTCCGCCGGCGTACCCAGGTCGGGGTGGATCGTGTCGTGGCCGCCCTCGGCGGCGCCGATCGCCCACGGTGAGCCCACGTCGGTCGGCCCGGCGGTGAGCGCGTTGTTCGGGCCCTTGCGGTTGACCCGGCCGATCGGGTGGATCGGCGGCAGGTAGAGCACGTCGAAGCCCATCGCGGCCACCCCTGGCAGCCGCTCGGTGGCGGTCGCGAAGGTGCCGGACCGCCCGCCCACCGCTCCTTCGGAGCGGGGGAAGAACTCGTACCAGGCCGAGTAGAGCGCCCGCTTGCGGTCAACCCAGATCGAGTACGTGTCACCGGCGGTGACCAGCTCCCGCACCGGGTGCTCCCAGAGCAGGTCGGCCAGGGCCAGCGCCGGGCCGACCCGCTGGGCCAGCGGCAGGTCGGTGTCGACCAGCACGGTGAGCGCATCGGCGACCCGGGGCCGGTCGGCGGCCGGCACGAGGCCCCGGGCGGCGGCGAGGACCCGAGCGCCCTCGGCCAGGTCGTTGGCCAGGTCCTCCGGCCCCTGCCCGGCGGCGATCTTCTTGGTCACCGCGTTCTGCCAGGTCAGGTACGGGTCCTGGAACGCCTCGACGGAGAAGGTCCACGAGCCGACGGCGTCCGGTGCGATGGTGGCGTGCCAGCGGTCCTGGCCGGGCTCGCCGGGGCGCATCCGGGTGAACGGCCGGCTCGCGCCGTCCGGCCCAGCCCACACCACGTTGCAGCCCAGCGCGTCGTGCCCCTCCCGGTAGGCGCGCGCCGACACCGGAACCGGCTCGTCGACCACCGCCTTGGCCGGGTATCGCCCGCACGAGACGACGGGGGAGACGTCTTCGATCGGGAACCGTCCAGTCACCCCGCCAACCTACTGCGCGAGATCCGTTCGCGCGCGGCCAAGCCGTCGTCGCCGAGTACGGAGCCGACAAGTGCGTCCAGTCCCGCGTGCCACCGAGCTTCGGGCCAGTCGCGCAGGTGTTCGACCAGGTCGCTGCGGACGGCGGCGAGCAGGGCGTGGGCCAGGTAGTCCGCCGACTGCGGGCCGCGCGCCTCCGCGACGAGGACGGCGAGCAGGGCGTGCCAGTGGTCGTACGCCTCATTGCGGTACGGACTACCGCCCCCGGCGCGCTCCAACGCCAGCGTGAGCACCCGGTTGTCGAGCTTGAAGCGCAGCATGGCCCGCAGCAGGTCGACGGCCTGCTCCGCCGCCGGCCGGGTGGGTGACACGGCGAGCGACTCCTGCAACCGCAGCCCTCGTTGCTCGTAGAGGGCGCGAATGAGCCCGATGCGATCGCCGAAGCGCCGGAACAGGGTGCCCTTGCCGACGCCGGCTGCGGTGGCGATGTCGTCCATCGACACCTGATCGGGGTCGGCTGCCGCGTCGAAGAGACTCCCGGCGGCGGCCAGCACCGACTCCCTGTTGCGTAGCGCATCGGCCCGCACCGGACCCCCTCTCGCCAAACGGACTAACGGTCCGTATAGTCGAAACGGACCGGCGGTCCGAATACTATCGCGACCGTCCCGGGCGACGAAAGGACTCGCCGAGCGTGGTCACCCCATCCGGATCGCCAGCCGACGCCCCACCCCGGGAGCGTTCCGCTTCGACTGGTACGACCCGACCACCCACCCGGACGCTCTGAGTGGTGTGCGCGCGATCTACGCCATCCCGCCGGTCGGCGAGGTCGACCCGGCACCGATCATGCTGCCCTTCCTTGACCGGGCACGCAGCTCCGGTGTCCGCCGGGTGGTTCTGCTCAGCTCCTCGGCCATCGGGTCCGCCGAACACGGACTGGGCCTGGTGCACGCCGGTCAAGCACCGTGCGATCGACGCGGCGGAACTGGCCGTACGCCACAGCGCGAACGGCATACCGCCGGACTTCGCCCGCTTCCTCGCCAGCCTGGACACAGCGATCGCGGCAGGCGCCGAGGACCGGACGACGTCGACCGTCGCGGACGTGACGGGCCGCACGCCACGATCCTTCCGGGACTTCTGCCGGGACCGCCTACGCGGCGGCGGCCCGACACGAGTGGCTGGTGGCCGCTGAGGAAGGGCGGTCGGACTCTCCCCGAACCGGGCCCGTTGCCTGCCTCGGCGGGTCGAGGCGTGGGGACGGACGTTGCGGTGAGCGTGATGACACAGAGACATTTTGATGACTCAGGGACATCACGCTCGCCGGGGTGTTTCCTCGCGCGGAGGTCACTCTCCGTTGCGCACCGCCGCGATGCGCGGACGTGACGTAGCCTCCCGCCATGATCGAACGGGTGAGGGTCGCGGTTGTCGGGGTCGGTAACAACACGTCGGCACTGGTGCAGGGGCTTGCTCTCTACCGCCAGAGCGGCAGCCTGGTCGGAATCCGTAGGCCGATGATCGACGGGCTCGGGGTGGGGGACATCGACATCGTCGCGGCCTTCGCCACCTCGAAGGAGAAGGTCGGTCGGGACCTGACCGAGGCGATCTTCCTGGCACCCAACAACTTCCCCCGGCTGGACTGCGACCTGCCCACAGCGGGCGTGCCGGTCACGAAGGGACTCGTCGACGCGAGCGAGGTGCCGCGGGTGGCGACGGCGCTGGCCGGTGCGGAGGTGCTGCTCTACTCGGCGCCGAGTGGCCGGCCGGAGATCGCCCAGGCGTACGCCGAGGCGGCTCACGCGGCGGGCGTCGCCTTCATCAACACCACCGCCGACCCGGTCGCCCGCGATCCACGCCGGATGGAGAGGTTCGAGGCGGCCGGTCTGCCGCTGCTCGGCGACGACCTGGCCAGCCAGTTCGGCACCTCGGTGCTGCACAAGGCGCTGCTGCGGCTGCTTGAGGAACGCGGCCTCACCCTGGTCAGCTCCTACCAGGTCAACCTGGGCGGCACCGAGGACTTCCGCAACCTGGTCGAGAACCCCAACACCAAGAAGCAGTCCAAGCTCAACGCCTTGTCGGGGGCTGGCAGCGTTGAGGTGGCTCCGCTCGGCTACCTGCCGCATCTCGCGTCGCAGAAAGTGGCTCACCTCAACCTTGAGGCGCAGGGTTGGGGTGGGACAGAGGTGAGCCTCGACGTGAAGCTGAAGGTGCACGATCCGAGCGGTGCCGCCGGCGTCAACATCGACCTGATCCGCATCGCGGCCAGCGCGCTACGGGACGGGCGTGGTGGTCACTCCGCCGAGGCGACCTCGTTGTTCAAGTCGCCGCCGGGAACGGCGATCTGACGTCCGTCTCCCTCAGGCCGCGCCAACGGAGCGGTAGACCTCCACTGTCTGTCGGGCGATGGCGTCCCAGGAGAAGTGCTGCACCGCGCGCCGCCGGCCGGCCAGGCCGAACCGCTCGGTGCGCGCCGGGTCGGCGAGCAGCGTGTTGATCGCGGCCGCCAGGTCGGCCACGAAGCGTTCCGGGTCCAGTGGGGTGCCGGAGCCGTCGGTGGCCTGCGCGATCGGCACCAGCAGGCCGGTCTCGTCGTCGGCCACGACCTCGGGGATGCCGCCGGTCGCGGTCGCCACCACGGCCGTCTCGCAGGCCATCGCCTCCAGGTTGACGATGCCCATCGGTTCGTAGACCGACGGGCAGACGAACACGGTGGCGTGCGTCAGCACCTGGATCACCTCGGGCTTGGGCAGCATCTCGGCCACCCAGACCACGCCGGAACGGTTGGCCCGCAGCTCGGCGACCAACTCCTCCACCTCAGCGGCGATCTCGGCGGTGTCCGGCGCGCCCGCGAGCAGGACGAGCTGGGTGTCCGCCGGCAACTCGCGGGCGGCCCGCAGCAGGTACGGCAGCCCCTTCTGCCGGGTGATCCTGCCCACGTAGACCACGCTGGGGCGGGACGGGTCGACACCGAGCCGGTCGAGCACGTCGGTGCCCTGATCCGGGGCGTACTGGACGGTGTCGATGCCGTTGTAGACCACCCGGACCCGGTCGGGGTCGATCTGCGGGTACGCGGTGAGCACGTCGTTGCGCATCCCGCCACTGACCGCGATCACCGCGTCGGCGGCCTCCATCGCGGTGCGCTCGATCCAGGAGGAGAGCGCGTAACCGCCGCCGAGCTGCTCGGCCTTCCACGGCCGCAGCGGCTCCAGGCTGTGCGCGGTCACCACGTGCGGCACCCCGTGCAGCAGCTTCGCGGTGTGGCCGGCCAGGTTCGCGTACCACGTGTGGCTGTGCACCACGTCGGTGCCGGCCGCGCCGGCGGCCATCTCCAGGTCCACGCCCATCGTGCGCAGCGCGGCGTTCGCGCCGGTCAGACCCGGCGGTTCGGCGTACGCGGTGACGCCCGGCTCGGTACGCGGCAGGCCGAAGCAGTGCACCCGTACGTCAGCGAGGCCGCGCAACTCCCGAGCCAGGTACTCGACGTGCACGCCCGCGCCGCCGTAGACCTCCGGCGGGTACTCGCGGGTGAGCAGATCGACGCGCAGCGGGGTGGGTTCGTTCATGACCCCGCACCCTAGTGCAGAAGACTCCCCGTACGAGTGGTGAAGTGGGACGCGGGTGGATAGCGTCGTGGCATGGCTGCCAAGGTGCTCGCGATCGTCCTGGCGGGTGGGGAGGGCAAGCGCCTGATGCCACTCACCACGGATCGGGCCAAGCCGGCCGTCCCGTTCGGCGGGATGTACCGCATGGTCGACTTCGTCCTCTCCAACCTGGCCAACGCCGGCTATCTCAAGATCGTCGTGCTGACCCAGTACAAGTCCCACTCTCTCGACCGACACATCACCAAGACCTGGCGGATGTCCACGCTGCTCGGCAACTACGTCACCCCGGTGCCCGCGCAGCAGCGTCGTGGCCCGTGGTGGTTCGCCGGATCGGCCGACGCCATCTACCAGAGCTTCAACCTCATCAACGACGAGCAGCCCGACTACGTGATCGTCTTCGGTGCCGACCACATCTACCGGATGGACCCGCGGCAGATGGTGGAGGACCACATCGCGTCCGGCGCGGCGGTGACCGTCGCCGGCATCCGCCAGCCGCTGTCGATGGCCGACCAGTTCGGCGTCATCGAGGTCGGCGAGGACGGCAAGCGGATCCGGGCGTTCCGCGAGAAGCCCACCGACGCTGTCGGTCTGCCCGACGCGCCGGACGAGATCTACGCCTCGATGGGCAACTACGTCTTCACCACCCGGGCGCTCTGTGAGGCGGTCGAGCGCGACGCGGAAGACAAGACCAGCAAGCACGACATGGGCGGCAGCATCATCCCGATGCTGGTGGAGCGCGGCGAGGCGAACGTCTACGACTTCCGCGACAACGAGGTGCCGGGCAGCACCGACCGCGATCGCGGCTACTGGCGCGACGTGGGGACGCTCGACTCGTTCTACGACGCGCACATGGATCTGATCAACGTGCACCCCGTCTTCAACATGTACAACTTCGACTGGCCGATCTACACCGAGCAGCTGCCGTGGCCGCCGGCGAAGTTCGTCCACCAGTGGGGTGAGCGGGTCGGCCGAGCGGTCGGCTCGATGGTTTCCCCGGGTGTGGTGATCTCCGGCTCGTTGGTGGAGAACTCGATCGTCTCGCCGAAGGTGCGGGTGCACTCCTGGGCGCACGTCGAGGGCTCGGTGCTGATGGAGGGTGTGGAGATCGGCCGGCACGCGGTGGTCCGGCGGGCCATCCTGGACAAGAACGTGTTCGTCCCGGAGGGCGTCGAGATCGGCGTCGACCTGGAGAAGGACCGGCAGCGTTACACCGTTTCCGACAACGGCATCGTGGTGATCGGCAAGGGCCAGAAGGTCGAGCCGTGACCGACAGGCACTCCCCGAGGAGGATCCCGCAGTGACCCACCCCCGTGCCGGCCAGCCCGCCGAGCCCGCCGACCTGGTCGACGTGCCGCGCCTGGTGACCGCCTACTACGCCGAGCATCCGGATCCCGCGGACCCGGCCCAGCAGGTCTCCTTCGGCACCTCCGGCCACCGCGGCTCCAGCCTGCGCAACGCGTTCAACTCCGACCACATCCTGGCGGTCACCCAGGCGCTCTGCGACTACCGGCGCGAGCAGGGGCTCGACGGGCCGCTCTTCCTCGCCCGGGACACCCACGCGCTCTCCGCGCCGGCCGCTGTGGACGCCCTGGAGGTGCTCGCCGCCAACGGGGTCACCGTGCTGGTGGACAGCCGCGACGGTTACACACCGACCCCGGCGCTGTCGCACGCGATCCTCACGCACAACCGTGGGCGGACCAGCGGGCTCGCCGACGGCATTGTCATCACCCCGTCGCACAACCCGCCCGACGACGGCGGTTTCAAGTACAACCCCACGAACGGTGGGCCGGCCGACACCGACGTGACCAGGTGGATCCAGGACCGGGCCAACGCCATCCTCGCCGCCGGGCTCAAGGAGGTCCGCCGGATCACCTACGCGCGGGCGCGGGCCGCCGACACCACCGGGGAGTACGACTTCCTCGCCAACTACGTCGACGACCTGCCGGCGGCGATCGACATCGACGCGATCCGCGATGCGGGGATCCGCATCGGCGCGGACCCGTTGGGCGGGGCGAGCGTGGCGTACTGGGGTGAGATCGCCGAGCGGCACCGCCTGGACCTGACAGTGGTCAACCCGACTGTCGACCCGACCTGGCGGTTCATGACCCTGGACGGCGACGGCAAGATCCGGATGGACTGCTCCTCGCCGAATGCGATGGCGTCGCTGATCGCCGCGCGGGCCGACTACCAGATCTCCACGGGCAACGACGCCGACGCCGACCGGCACGGCATCGTCACCCCGGACGCCGGGCTGATGAACCCCAACCACTACCTGGCGGTGGCGATCGGTCACCTGTTCCGCACCCGCACCGAGTGGGGGCCGGACGCCGCGGTGGGCAAGACCCTGGTCTCCTCGTCGATGATCGACCGGGTCGCCGCCGACCTGGGTCGGCCGCTGCTGGAGGTGCCGGTCGGCTTCAAGTGGTTCGTGCCCGGCCTGCTCGACGGCGCGGTCGGTTTCGGTGGCGAGGAGAGCGCCGGGGCGTCGTTCCTGCGGCGTGACGGCTCGACCTGGACCACCGACAAGGACGGCCTGCTGCTCTGCCTGCTCGCCGCCGAGATCCAGGCCACCACCGGCCGCAGCCCGAGCGAGCACTGGGCGGAGTTGGCCGAGCGTTTCGGCGCGCCCTCGTACGCCCGGATCGACGCTCCGGCCACCCGGGAGCAGAAGGCCGTGCTCGGCAAGCTTTCCCCGGAGCAGGTCACCGCCACCGAGCTCGCTGGTGAGCCGATCACCGCGACGCTGACCACCGCCCCCGGTAACGGCGCGGCGATCGGCGGCCTCAAGGTCAGCACCGAGTCCGGCTGGTTCGCCGCCCGTCCGTCCGGCACCGAGGACGTCTACAAGATCTACGCCGAGTCCTTCCAAAGCCCCGACCACCTCAAGCAGATCCAGGAAGAAGCCAAGAACCTGGTAGACCAAGCCCTAACCCAGTCCTAACCCCCGCCGCAGTTGATCATGAAGTTATTGCCATTCGGCACGGCGTGTCATGGCAATAACTTCATGATCAACGAGGTCAAAGGTGGGGGTTAGCAGGGTGGGGGATCGGCGGGTGGGGGTAGTTCCTGGCCGCGTCGGCGTAGCTCTTCGGGGAGCAGTTCGCGGAGCTGCTCGGGGAGGAACGGCAGGTCGAGCAGCGTCATCTTCAATTGGTTGCGCTCCTGGTAGCGCAGCGGGTCGAAGCGGACCACCAGACCGGCGTCACGCCGGTACGAGATGTCCACCGCCCCGTCCGTCGCGGCGTCGCGGAACACCAATCCGTCCATCTCCACGACGACCGGCGACGAGTTGGGCTGCAACTCCAACCGGATCTTCTCGTCCGGGGAGAGCACCACCGCCCGGGAGATGCCGGCCATCGGCGCCGCCGGCGTGATCACCACCGAGTCCGCCGCCGGGGAGATCAGTGGACCACCGGCCGCGTAGCTGTACGCCGTCGAGCCGGTCGGAGTGGCGACCACGACGGCGTCGCTGCGGTAGTAGCCGTACTGCTGGCCGTCGATGGCGAGCGTGACGCTGACGAAACCGGCGCCCGGCTGACGGACCAACGCGATGTCGTTGAACGCCACGACGTCGTCGCCGCACACGTCACAGGCGAGGCAGGCGTGCGACTCGATCGTGAAGTCCTTCGACAGCAGCCGGCTCAGCGCCTCGGGCAGCTCCGGCGGTTCGATCTCGACGAGAAACCCCAACCGACCCAGGTGTACGCCGAGCACCGGTTTCGGGTCGAGGACGGCGGATCGCAGCGCACCCAGCATGGTGCCGTCGCCGCCGATGCTGATCAGCGCGTCGGCGCGGGACGCCACCTGGTCCGCCGGCACCCGTTCGACAGAGGACGGGACGCGGTGCTGGTCCTCCTCGCGCACGTACAACGTCTTGCGGTGACGCGTCGCCCACCGTTCGATGATCCCGACCACCTCGGTGACATCCCGGGTGGGGTGCAGCACAAGTCCCAGCCCCGACACCCGTACAGCTCACCACATCGGCGGCGACCGTACCCGGCGTACACCGAAGGTGCGCCGACGGCCCGCGGACCGTCGGCGCACCTCGCCGCCATCAGGGGCGGGGCTGCCCGGTGAGGTGGGTCAGCGAGCGGGCGACCAGGTCGTCGCGGGCCGCCGGGGGGAGGCCCTCCAACCCGAAGCCCAGATACACGGTGTCCCCGGTGACCACCACCGAACCCTCCTCGAACGCCTGCTGGCTGCGCGACCAGTCGTTGGCGTTACCACCGGAGCCGGCCGGCGGCCCGGCCACCGTCCAGCCTCCCAGGTCGGCGGACTCGAACGAGGTCTCCGCCACCGTCGACCCGTCGACCACCACCCGGGCGTCGTCCAGGAAGACGCCAAGACCCTGGGTGCCCCAGTCCGAGGCGTACGTGATCGACACCTCGACCTGTTTGCCGGCGTACGCGGTCAGGTCGACAACGAACTCCTTCCAGCCGCTCGACGTACCGGTCGCCGCGTTCCAGCTTCCGGTGCTGCCGGTGGGGGAGCAGCCCGCGCCCTGGTAGTGGGCGAGGAACGGGTGCAGCTGGTCCCAACCCGAGGCGCAGCTCTCCCCGGTGACCGTGCTGGTCTTGCCGTTGACGTCCGGCAGGGTCGTCCACTCGTCGCTGCCCACCTCGTGCGCCTCGACGAAGAGGAAGTCCCAGTCCTGCTCGATCTCGTACGAGGTGAAGAAGCGCAGTTCTCCGCTGCTCGCCCCGCTGAGGTCCACGGTGCGGGTGAGCCGCTTGTACGACTCGTCGGCCTGCCCGCTGTGCAGGTACCACTCGCCCGTACGCGGGTCGAACGGCGCGCCACCCGGTCGGGTCCAGCCCACCGGCGCTGAGCTGGCGAACTGCGGGAACTCGTCCGGCGGCAGGAAACTCGACGTGGTCAGGAAGGACGCGGTGTGTCCCTGGTTCTCCGCCGAACCGGAGCCGTTGAGCTGGCCGGTGAAACCGGTGAACGCGCCGTCGCTTCCGGCGACCGGGAACGGCTCTCCCTCCGGCGCGGTGCCGCCGTCGCTGACGTAGGTGTGCGCCCCCAACCAGTACTGCTGGAAGTCGTTCAGCAGCGGCAGGCAGGCGGGATCGTCGGCGTTCGTGCACTCCGGCGGTGCGTCCGGGTGGTAGACGTACGAACCGTTGGCACCCTGGGCGAACAACGCGTACTGGCCGCTGACCAGGAGCTTTCCGCCCTCGTTCAGGTAGTCCCGAACGGCCAGTTCGGTGTCCAGCGCAGCCCTGGCCGTGGTGCCGGCGACCTGGCCGGGGGAGCGCATGATCACGTCGTCACCGGTCTCCCACACCACGGCCTCGTAGTGCGACAGGACACCGAGCGGGTGCGGGGCCTTCCGGCCCATCGCGTCGAAGTCGTACACGTCGCTGGTGCGTCCGGCGGCGCTCAGCGACGCCGCGACCTCGTCGGCGTACTTCGCCGTGGTGCCGGTCTGCGCCGGGCTGAGGCCGGTGACGTCCTCCGCGGCGAGGACCAGCACGTCCCCTCCGATGTCGGTGTGCACCCGGTAGGTGAAGTGAACGCTTGCGACCACCCCGGACCGGGGTTTGTTGCCGGTGAACCAGACCTCCACCCGGTCGCCCGGCTTCGTGCCGCCGACAGTGCCGCGAAGCTCGGCGTAGTAGTCGTCGTGCGTGCCGCCGTACCGCTCACCGCCGCGCCACTCGCGGACCGCTACGGTCTTCGGCCGCCCGCCGTTGACCGTGTAGTGCATCTTCACGTTCTTCAGCGCCCGCCGGGTGATCGCGGCGACCTGCTGGGTGCGCCCGTACGAGGTGTCGAAGGCGTCCACCACGAAGTCCGGGGTGCTCCGTCCGACGACCGAGACCGGCTCGTCCGGGTCCGCCGCCGACTTGGCCACGGCCAGCGCGAAGGGCAGGTTCTTGCTCACCTCCCCAGCGATCAACTCCTCGTCGTCGGGGAAGATGAAGCCGCTGACGCAGTCCTCCGGGCGCCACTCGTCGTCCGGGTCGACCGCCGAGGCGGCCTCACAGGTGGACATCTCCGGGGTGAAGCCCAGCGTGCCGTACCGAACGGTGGCGTGGCTGTCGGTGTCACCGTTCGTGGTGTAGAGCTCGGCGGAGATGTCCGGGTCGTAGCCGGGCACCGCCGGGTGCGCGTCGTCACCGGCCATCGCCTTGTAGATCTCGTCGTCCGGGGTGGGAGTGCTCACCTGCCAACCGAGGCCGTAGAGCAGCAGTTCGGCCGCCGAGTGGTAGTTGACGAAGAACTCGAACCCGACCCGCTTGAAGAGGCGGTCCAGTGCCTTGGTCTCCGGCTCGGAGTTGGGGCCCGGGCCCCGGTAGGTCTCGCTGTTCGGGTCCGGTGACGAACCCTCGTTGTCGTACCCCCACTTGTAGCTGAAGTTGCGGTTGAGGTCGACGCCGTCGCCCGAGCCGATCTGGCCGTCGCCGTTGTTGTCCCGCAGGTTCTTGCGCCACAGGCGGTTGCCGGAGGTGAAGGTGTGGTCGTAGCCGTCCGGGTTGGCCACCGGCAGGAACCACAGCTCGGTCGTGTCCAGGAGCCTGGTGATCTCCCGGTCGGTGCCGTAGCTGTCCAGGACGTGGTGCATCAGTCGGCGGGTCATCTCCGGCGTGATCCACTCGCGGGCGTGCTGCGCGCCCGCGTAGAGCACCGCGGGCCGCTTCCCGTCCTCGACCGTCCGTGCGTTCTTGGTGACCTTCACGGCGACGATCGGTTGGCCCTGCTGCGTGCGGCCGATCGTCTCCACCTTGGTCAGCTTGGGATATCGAGCCGCTGTGGCGTTCAGCTCGTCCCGCAGGCCGCCCGGCTCCCCATAGGGCCGGAACGCCGCCCAGCCCGCCGCAGCCTGCTCCCGCAGCGCCTGCGACGCGTCCTTGCCGCGCACCTTCTTCACCGCCAACGGGACGCCCTGGTCGGTCAGCCGTTTCGCCTGCCGGCGGCTGAGCACCGTCTCGACAGTCGTCTTGCCGGTCGAGTCCGCCTTCGCGTCGTGGCCGAGGTCGACCCCCGCCGCGCGCAGTTGCTCCCGCTGTTTCGCGTCGACAGTGCCGACGTACACCTCCAGGCCGTCGCGGACGCCCGGGTCGGACGGCGGCCGCGCGCTGGCCGGTGGGGTCAGTGCCAGTGCGCCGAGCAGGGTGACCACGCCGGCGATCGCCAGTCGTCTCGGTCTCATCGCGCCTCCTTGGGTGAAGGACCTGTAGGCGCGAGCCTTCGGTGTGACGCGATCGATGTCAATCAGTCGATGGGTGTTTCGTTGCTGACCGTGTCGGCGTTGGTGCCAGGTGTGACGCTCAACGTGAGGCGGGCCCACGGCCCGGTGGGCGCTCGTCGGACCAGCTCGCGATGATCGGGTCGGGCCGGCAAGCCCGGACCCCGCAGGCGCGCCGGGGAATCGTCCCGGACGTCACCTGCGGGGTCGGTGTCGGCTCAGCTCGCGCTGGGTGCCGGGGCTGTCGACTTGACGGACTGCTGTGCGACCACGCCGGTCGACTGGGCGCACAGCCACGCGAGACGGTCGATGATTTTCTCTGGGTCCTCGAACGGATCCAGCGTGGTGATCTCGATGGGATCGAGTGGGGGCACTTCCACGTGCGAGATGAGCGGGTGCAGCGGGCGCAGGTCCCGCTCGCCGGCGCCGATCAGGTCCTCGTGGAGTTTCTCGCCCGGCCGGAGCCCGGTGTAGACGATCTGGACCGGTCCCGGTGCCTGGCTCGCCAACTGGCGAGCGATGTCGTCGATCCGTACCGGCTCGCCCATGTCGAGGACGAGTGCCTCGCCGTCGCGGCCGATGCCGGCGGCCTGGAGCACCAGGTGCACCGCTTCCTGCACTGTCATCAGGTAACGCGTCACGTCGGGGTGAGTGACAGTGATCGGCAGCCCCGCCTCGATCTGGGCCCGGAACGCCGTGACCACCGACCCTCGGCTGGACAGGACGTTGCCGAAGCGGACGCTGAGGAACGTGCCGCCGTGCGTCGCGGCGGCGTTCGCGGTCAACCGCTCCGTGATCCGCTTGGAGTAGCCGAGAACACTGACCGGGTCGGCGGCCTTGTCGGTCGAGATGTTGACGAACCTCGCCACGTCGCGGCACGCGTTGAGCACTGTCTGCGTGCCGAACACGTTCGTCTTGACCGCCTCGCCCGGGTGACGTTGCAGCAGTGTCAGGTGTTTCAGGGCCGCCGCATGGAACACGATGTCGGGTCGGCGTTCCGCCATCACCCGCCGGATCCGTTCCTCGTCGCGCAGGTCGGCGAGGATCAGCTCGGGGCTGTCCAACATCGCGCGACCCGACATCGACAGTTGCAGGGCGTGCAGGGCCGACTCGTCCCGGTCGAGCATCATCAGCTCGCCCGGATCGGCCCGCATGATCTGGCGGCACAGCTCGGAGCCGATCGACCCGCCGGCGCCGGTCACCAGGATCCGGCGTCCGCGCAGCTGGGACTCCGCATCCCGAAGGTCGCCGATCACCTGTCGTCGTCCGAGCAGGTCCGCCATGTCCGGGTCGCGAACGTCGCTCACGGTGATCCGATGGTCGACCAGTTCCCGTACCGAAGGAAGGATCTTGAACGTCGCTCCGGTCTTCAGGGTGCTCTCGCGAACCTCGTTGATCAGTTCGGAGTCGGCGTTGGCGGCGGAAAAGATCACCATCTTCGCGCCGGTACGCCGCACGACAGTGTCGATGTCGGAGCGAGAGCCGAGCACGCGCACGCCCGCCAGCGACAGGTGGCGTTTCTGCGGGTCGTCATCGAGCATCCCGACCGGCAGGAACTGCCCTGCCGGATCACTCAGCATGGCCCGCAGGAGCCCCTGACCGGCGGAGCCCGCGCCGAAGAGCAGGACCGGCTCCGCGCGGCCGGCGTCCGGGCGCAACGTCCGGTCGCTGCGGCTGCGGTACGTCAGACGGGTGGCGAGCATGACGGTCAGCGCGATCGCCGCGCCGACGAGTGGCGTGCTCGCGGGCACCGGCCGGGACGTCATGGGCACGAGGGCGATCAGCAGCAGTACGCCGGTGGTCAGGGCCGTGTTGGCGAGCCCCTGCATCTCCTCCACGCTGCCCAGGGGATGCCGGCCGGACAGGTTGCGGCGAACGGCGGACACCGCGACGTGCGCTGCCGCGGCGACCACGCCCATACCGATCGCGCGGGCCAGGGCGGGGCCGGTGAGCGAGAACTCGAAGCGCACCCACGCGGCGACGGCGAAGCCCGCGATCCAGGCGAGGGTGTCCGCTGCGAGGAGGCGGCCGGCCAGTCGAAGGTTGCGATGCGACCGGCCGAGGCGTATGGAGTCGCTGGGGCTTGTCCCCGAAAGTTGCATGTGAAACTCCTGCTGCGATAGCGGCCCATCCGGGGCTAAACCACCAAGATGGTCTTATTGGGGTCCTACCAAAACTAATCACTTTATGGCTGGTTTTTTGCCGTTTGCGAAGTTTGTCCGGCTGCTGACCTGGCCGACTGTCGTGGCACCACCGCCCCCCGCAGCACGTCCTCGAACCGTTCGAAGAGCAGGTCGCGGTCGAACTCGTTGGCCGCGACCACCCGCGCTGCGGCCCGCGCCCCGGCGGTCCTCGCCGGATCGCTGACGAACGCGCCAGCGAGCGTCGCCGCGGCGGCGGGATCTCCCGCGGGCAGCACGAGTCCGGCGCCGCTGCGGCGCAGGATGTCGGCGATCCACCCCTCGTGGTTGACCGCTACCGGTCGACCGGCGGCCCACCCGTCGAAGACCTTGTTGGCCGAGTTGGCGTGCAACGCGGGCTCGTCGCGCACCGTCGAGACGGCGAGATCGCAGGCACCGAAGAACGCCACAACCTCGGCCTTCGGCACCTGGTCGATCATGAAGAGGTTGCGGTCCAGGACGTCGGCCGCGGCTGCCTGTGCGCGCACCTGTGCCGTCTCCGCGCCCTGCCCGACGATCGCGATCCGCACGTCGGGGTGGTCACGACGCAGCGTCGCGGCCATCCGCACCAGATAACCCACGTCGTTGACGAACCCGAGCGTCCCCGCGTACAGGATCAGAGGACGGTCGCCCAACCACGGTGTGCGATCCCGAAGCGCTCGGCCGGCAGCGTCCGCGTCGGCGAACAACTGACGGTCACAGCCGTTGGGAATGACTGTCACCGCGGCGTCGGGGTGGCGCGCCCGAACGCCCGCCGCCATCCCCGGCGACAGCGCCAGGATGTGAGCGGCGTTGCGGTAGGCCCACCCCTCCAGACCGGTGGCCGCACGCCTCGTCAGCGGCGACCGCAACGCGCCCAGCGCGATCGGCACCTCCGGCCAGAGATCGCGTACCTCCAGCACCATCGGCGTCCGGCGGCGGCGGGCGGAGTAGACAGCGGGCAATGCGATGGTCAGCGGCGTGCTGGTCGCGAAGACGACGTCCTGCTCCAGTGACGCCGCGCGCGGAGCCGCCAACCGGGCGAACTGCCCGAAGGCCGAGATCCGCTCCCGGAAGGACATCGCGTTGCGGTAGGGAACGGCCGCCCAGTGCACCACCACGCCAGACTCCACAGTGGTCCGCCAGGTCTGCCGGGCGTCCGACGAGGACTCGGTGTCGCTGGTCACGACGTGCACGTCGTGGCCGTTGCGGACCAGACGGCGGGCGAACTCGTAGGACCGGGTGCCGCCGGACATGGCCGGTGTGCGGAAGTACTGGTGCAGGTAGACGATCCTCACCGGGCCACCCCGTTCCGACGGTGCCCGGCTCGGTCGGTGCTCAGCCGCCGGTAGCACTCCTGCACGACGGAGACCTGGCGCGACCAGGACTCCGACGTCTCGATGAAGCGCCGGTTGCGCTGTTGCAGGGTCGGCTCCAGCGGGCGGGCGGCCATGAGCTGTTCCGCCAGTGCGGTCTCCAACGGCCCGGTGAGGATGTCGGCCGCCATGCCGTCCTCGACCATCTCGCGATACGGCGGCAGATCCGCGAGCAGCAGCCGGCAACCGGCGAGCGCCGCCTCCAGCACCGTGCAGCTGCGCTGGTCGAAGCGAGGAACCGAGATGCTCACCTCACTCGCCCGCATCAGCCGGAAGGTGTCCTCCGGTGTCAGAGACCGGTCCAGGACCGTGACCCGTCCGGGCAGGCTCGCGGCGAGTTCGTGGGCTTCGGCGACGCACCGCCGCTGCGCCGCAGCGGCCGCTGCCTCGGCGGGACGGTGCCCGGCCAGGACGACGAGGTGAAGGTCGGGACGAGCGTCGGCCACCCGGGCGAACGCCCGCAGGACCTCGGGCGTGCGGTAGACGGGACCGGCCGTCCGGGCGGCGAACAGCACTGTCGCGTCGGCCGGGATGCCGAATTCGGCCCGCGCCGACGCCGGCGTCACGGTGTCCCGGAGCGCGAACAGCTTGTCGTCCACGCCCCACGACACGGTGCGGGTGCGGTCCGCCGGTATCCGGTAGCGCTCGATGATCTCGGTACGGACCGACTCCGCGGTGGGGAGGACGAGGTCGGAGCGGCGCAGGGCGGCCCGGGCGACCCATCTGCGGATCCGGGACCGACGCGCCGACTGCAGGTCGACCCCCCAGGGCGTGACCACCCGGGCGGGTCGACGCGGGGCCAGCAGCGACAGCAGACCCGCCATCCCTACCGAGTGCACGTGCAGCACGTCGGGGCGAGCCTCGCGCGCCTGCCGCCGCAGCCACCAGCCGGCGGCGGCGAGCTGCCACACCGCTCCCCACCGCCCGTTGCGGGTCCGGCCGGTCCCGGGCGCCACGCGCAGTTCGACGCCGTCGATGGGCTCCGCGTCGATCCAGCTGACGGCGATGACCGGATGACCGCGTTCCGCCAGGGCGACCGCCCACTTGCGGGCGTGCAGCGAGCTTGCGCCGCAGAGCAACATGACGGACGGAAGTACGGGCGTGGGGGCCGAGCCCGGGGCGGCCCGCTGCCGACGCGGCTGGTCGTGGCTCTCGACCCTCGGTGTGTCGGGACGCGTCGCGGTCACCTTCGTCTCCTTCATGATCACGTCAGGACCTTGTCGGCGGCGGACCGTCCGCGGCGCAGGCCGTAGCCGCTCTGGTCGGGCGTCCAGGCCGGTCGGGTCCGCACGGAGTGCTTCGGCCCGGCGGGACGCGGGTCGGTCACGCGTTCCGGCTCGGCCTGCGAACGGGCTGTGGCGACGGCCAGGAGGAGTACGAACGGGATGAGCACCGGCAGGGTGAGCAGCGGCTCTCCGAAGAGGCTGCACCCCCCGATCGCGGCCATGCCGAGCACTGCCGCCTCCGCGCTCTGGTCGCCGGCGCGCAGGCGTCGACGGGCCTGGCGGATCACGATGAACAGGAGTCCGCCGACCAGGAGGACGCCGACCAGCCCGGTCTGGGCCAGCACCGTGAGGTAGGTGTTGTGGGCGTGGTTGAGGCTGTCGAGCTGAACGTCGACCGCGGCCACGGTGACCTCGGGCTGGAAGTACTCCGGCAGGTGGGCCCGGAAGTTCTGGAAACCCACGCCGACGAGAGGGTGGTCGGCGGCCATCCGCAGGGCACTGAGCCACAGGTCGAGGCGTACGCTGCTGGAGCTGTCCAGCCGGCCGTCCACAGTCGTGTACGAGATTCGCTCGGCCACCTGATCCGGCACCAGTTGCACCCCGGTCAGGCCGACGGTGAGGACGACGACCATGCCGGTGAGAGCCAGGGCCACTGTGCGCCGTCGCTGGATCACGAAGCAGAGCAGGAGCAGCGCTCCGCCGATGTACGTCGATCGGCTGTAGGACAGCACCACGCTGACGACCACGGCGGCGATCCCCGCGACGGTCAACACGCGGGCTGTGCCTGACACACCCGGTCGCAGCCTGGCCAGCAGCACGGCGAGCGCCAGCAGCAACATCGGTCCCCACGCGTTGTGGTTCAGGCTGCTGAGGGATTCGGCGAGGTCCGGGTTCTCCTCGGCGAGCACCGGTGCTCCGATCAGGGCGAGCACGGCATGGAACAGACCGACGCCGGTCGCTGCGACCGCGAACACGAGGAGGACGGACCGTGAGCGGGCTCGGGCAGTGTCGATGAGCGGTATGCAGGCCAGGGGTATCGCGATCGCGGCGACCGACCGGAACGCCTGGTTGGGTTGGCCACCGACCGTCACACCGAGAGCGAGGACGCAGGTCAGGCCAGCCACGATGAGGACGGCGGGGGTGCTGCGGCGGGTCGCCCGGCCGCGGAGCAACGTGCCGACCAGAGTGCAGAGGATCAGCGCCAGCAACGGCGTGGTGCTGCTCGCCGCCGGGGCGATGGGCAGCTGCGATGCGGGCACCGCCAGTGCGATGCAGTAGAGGCCGAAGCCGGGCAGGGTGATGACGAGCACCACCACGGCGAGAGCGGCCAGCCGCAGCAGGAACGAGGTGTCCTGCACCGCCACCACACCGGCGGCCACGCCGGCGACGAGCACGCCAGCCGCTCTTCCCCACGCCGGCAGCAGGGGGTCGCGGTCCCGTGTCGTTGGCCTCGCGTGCCGGCCGCCGCGTTCAGTCGTCATTCTGGTCGGACCGTTTCTCCGGCCCTGGGCAGGCCGGTAATCGAGGAAGGCCCAGCCGACGACCAGGCCGTAGAGGACGTATCCGGCCGACACGGCGAAGCCCGCGCCGAGCGTGCCGAAGCGTGGGATCAGGACGACCATGGCGAGCAGCCCGCCGATGGCGGCGCTGACGGCCGCCAGGGTCGGCGGGCCCGGACGGTCGACGGCCGTCAGGTAGCTCTGCGCGGTGCGGGCGACCGCGAGCACGATGAGGCCGGGCAGCATCGCCCAGAGCACCGGTACGGCCTCGGCGAACTGCGGGCCGAAGAGCAGCGGGAAGGCCAGCGGCGCGACAGCGGCCAGCAGCCCCGCCCCGACGGCGGTGATCAGCAGTGTCTGCACCGACATCCGACGGACCGTGTGCCAGTCGGCGCCGCCGTGTGCGACCGCCGGTACGAGGATGAGACTGAGCGCCACCGGGAGCACCAGGAGCATCTCGGCGAACGGCACCGCCACCGAGTAGACGCCGACGGCGCCCGCACCGGCCACCAGGTGGATGGCGGGGACCTGGCTGCGCACCATCGCGAACTGGGCCAGGTTGGGCGCGTACACCCGGCGGGCGAACGTCCGGTACGCGGGCGCGTCCTGGGGTGTGCCGGCGTCGCGGCTCAACGGCAGGGCGCGGACGAGCAGCACCGTCGCGGCGCACACCTGGCCCACGAGGTACGCGCCGATGACGGTGTCGGTGTCCGCGCGGTCGGTCACCGTCAGGGCGACGAGCAGCAGGCCGTAGACGAGCAGCCCTCCGATGACGGTCCAGTTGTAGACCGATGCGCGACTGCGGCCGATCTCGGCCGTGCCGAGCAGCGAGGAGAGCAGCACCACGGGGCCGAGGCTGAGCGCGAGGGCGAAGGTGACCGGGTCGAGCCCGATCCGAACGGTTGGCCCGACCACCAGCGCCAGCGCCCCCCAGGCCGCTGCCACGCCGACTCCCACCGTTGCGACGTGGCGCAGACTCCACCACACGGTTCGACGGTGGGCGGCGGCCGAAGCGCCCGCAAAGCGGAGGTTGGCCGTCTCCATCCCCGCCGTCAGGACCGCTCCGAAGATCGCCGCACACGCGAGCACGACCGCCACCACACCCCGGTCGTGCGGGCCGAGGACCCGGGCCGCCAACACGCCGGTCGCCAAGCTGACGGCCAGGAGCACGACCCTGGTCCCGACGGACCCGGCGGCGGCAGCCGACACGCTCTGCGCCGAGACACGCGCCGACGCGCCGGGACCGGTGGTGGGCTGGACGCTTCCGGCGAGGTCCCGAGCGCCTGTCACCGCCGGCCCGGCATCCGCACCGGGGCTGACGCCCGGACCGATGGGCGGTGTCGCGGCCGTCACCGGGCCACCTCGCGGGGGAGGCCGGCCTGCGGCAGTGGACGACCGTCGAGCGCCGCCCGGTAGATCGCCTCGACGTCGGCGACCGTCCGCTCGATGTCGAAGAGGTCCAGACAGCGAGTGCGTCCGAGCCGGGCCATGGCAGCCCGCCGCTGAGGGGCCCGCAACAGGTCGGCGACGGCATCGGCCAGCGCCTCCGGGTCTGCCGGAGGCACCAACAGGCCGCTCTCGCCATGTTGCACGGTGTCGGGCAACCCGCCGACGTCGCTGGCCACCACGCCCCGCTCCATCAGCAGCGCCTCGATGGTGGCGTACGACGCGGACTCCTCCAGCGACGGTGTGACCGCCACGTCGAGACCGGCCAGAACGCTCTGCACGTCGCTGCGGCGACCGGTGAAGTGCACGCGCTCGGCAACGCCCAGTCGGACGGCGCGTTCCTCCAGCTCACGCCGGTAGCCCACGTCACCGGTGAATTCGTCGCCGACGACGAAGAGGTGGGCGTCCGGCACCCGTTCCAGCAGGCGCGGGGCCGCGTCGAGGAAAACCTCGTGGCCCTTGAAGCCGATGTCCTGGAACGCCTGGAGTCGGCTGCGGTACATGTGCGCGAGCATTCCGACGGTGGGGGTGCCGGCGGCCAGCCCGAACTCCGCCCGGAAGGACTCCCCACTCGCGGTCGGATCGAGCCGGTGCACATCGCACCCGTAGTGACTGACCGTCACCGCTCGCGCGCCCAAGCTCCGGTACCGCTCGGCGAACGCGTGGCACGAACCGATCAGTACGTCCACCCGGCGCAGGGTTGCGCGATCGATGCGGTTGAACAGCGGGCTGCGCAGGTGGACGGTGCCGGCGATCTGGTTGACCAGCAGCGGTCGGCGGGCGGCGAGACTGGCCAGGCGGCAGACGATGTTCGCCTTCACCAGATGGCCGTGCACCACATCGGGGTCGAAGCGCCGGACCAGGCGGACGAGACGCAGTTGTGCCGCCGCGACCCGGGGGAGCTGCTGCGGGCGCCAACCGGACATCGACACGATCTCGGTGCGGATCCCGGCCGTCCGGAGGCGGTCGGTGAGTGGACCCTCGCCCGGGACGACAGCGCGGACGTCGTGCCCCAGCCGCGCCAACCCGGTCACCTGGTCGTAGAACCAGTCACCGCCGACGGCCGTGCTTGTCACCTGGAGAACGCGCAGTGGCCGGATGCCGGCACTGCGGCGGTTTGTGCTCACGTCCTGCTCCTCGTGCCGGACCACATGGGCGCGCGGCGTCGGTGTCGATCCCGTCTGGTCTCGGTCAGTGCTGGTCAGCGCGCCGGTACGCCCTTGACCACGGCATCGGCGGGAACGTCTCTGGTCACGCAGGCGCCCGCTCCGACGGTGGCGTCGCTACCGATCCGCAGCCCCTGGAGCACCGCGGCGGTGGTGCCGATCAGCACTGCCTCGCCGAGCTGGCAGTCGCCTGAGACGGCAGCGAGTGGATTCACCGAGACGAAGTCGGCGAGAGCGGTGTCGTGGCCGACCGTCGCGTTCTGGTTGAGATGCACGTGCCGGCCGATGGTCACGTTGGTGGTGACCCGGGCGCCGGCGAACACCACGAACCCGGGGCCGTGTTCCGTGTCCGGCCCGACCGTCGCCGCCGGGTGGATGAGGCTGGTCGCCGGCGTCCCGTAGGCGTCGACGCGCTGGGCCACCGCCCGTCGGGTCCGAGGGTCCCCGATGCCGATGACGTGATGTGTGTCGGCAGGGGCGTCGCGCAGCCACGGCAGCCCGCCGAGGTACGGGACGTCCAGTTTCTGCACCCGTTTGAGGTTCTCCTCGCTGGGTCGGTCGTCGACGAAGCCGACCAGGTGCCATCGGGGTCGGTCCGCAGCGGCGTTCATCGCCCGGGCGATGCCCAGCGCCTCGCGTCCGTGGCCACCGCAGCCGACGATCACCAGTGGAATCGTCATGCCGCCCGTACCCCGCTGTGGCTGGCCAGGAACTCGTCGATCGCCTCGAAGACCCGCCCGACCTGTTGCTCGGTCAGGCCGCTGCCACTGGGTAGAGCGAGGCCGTGGGTGAAGAGCCGGTCGGCGGCCCCGGTGAGCAGACTCTCGGCACCGGCGAAGACGGGCTGGCGGTGCATCGGGTTCCAGACGGGCCGCGTCTCGATGCTCCCGCCAGCGAGGTGGGCTGCCAGGTCGGCGGCCCGCCAGCCACAGTGCTCGTCGTCCACCGTGATGACGGTGAGCCAGCAGTTGGAGTCGACGTCGTCGATGCCGACCAGTTCGACGCCGGGCACCGGTGCGAACACCTTGGCGTACTGGTCACGTAGCTGACGGCGGCGGGCGATCATCCCGTCCAGCCGGACCAACTGGGCCCGGCCGAGCGCGGCCAGGAGGTTGCTCAGCCGGTAGTTGTAGCCGGTCTCGCGGTGCTCGTAGTGCGGCGTCGGCTCCCGCGCCTGCGTGGCGAGGTGGCGGGCCTTGGCGAGCAGTGCCGCGTCGTCGGAGACGAGCATCCCACCGCCGGAGGTGGTCATGATCTTGTTGCCGTTGAAGGAGAGCGCCGCGACCTGTCCGAAGGACCCGGCCGGGCGGCCTCGGTGGTGCGATCCGAGCGCCTCGGCGGCGTCCTCGACCAGCGGGATACCGGCCTCGGCGCAGAGCGGGACGAGTCCGGTGTAGTCGACGCAGCTGCCGAACATGTCGACCGGGACGACCGCGCCGACCCGCTCACCGCGCGAGCGCAGCCGTCGCACCAGGTCGTCGACCAGGCCCACGTCCACGTTGCCGGTGCGGGGATCACAGTCGACGAAGACCGGACGGGCCCCGATGTAGCGGACGGCGTTGGCGGTGGCGATGAAGGTGAGGGTGGGCACGATGACCACGTCGTCGGGTCCGACGCCGACGCCGAGCAGCGCCAGGTGCAGGGCAGCCGTCCCGGAGTTGACGGCGACGGCCCCGCCGGTGCCCACCCGCTCGGCGACGTCGTGTTCGAACGCCTGGAGATCGGGGCCGACCGGGGCAACCCACCCCGAGCGGAGGGCGGCGACCAGGTACGACTCCTCCAGCGGCCCGATGTCCGGCGGGGACAGGTACACGGTTTCCCTCATCGGGCACCGCCCGAGCCGGTGGTGGCGGTGTTCGAGTTGCTGCGTGGGGGCGGGGACCAGCGCGGCGTACCCGTGAACTCGGGAGCCGTGACGGACCCGGCAGCGGAGATTCCCTCGCGCCGCAGCACGGTCCGCACGGTCGCGGCGAGAATCGACAGGTCGGTTCTCATGTTGTGGCTGTCCACGTACCGCACGTCGAAGTCCAGCTTCTCCTCCCAGCTGATGCTGTTGCGTCCCCGCACCTGGGCCAACCCGGTGACGCCGGGTCGCACCTCGTGCCGTCGGGCCTGGTGGGGTGAGTAGCGACCGAGGTATTCGGGCAGCAGTGGCCGTGGGCCGACCAGGCTCATGTCGCCACGCAGCACGTTCCAGAGCGTGGGCAGTTCGTCCAGGCTGCTGGCGCGCAGCCAGCGTCCGAGCGGCGTGAGTCGGTCCCGGTCGCCGAGCAGGCCGAGGCTCAGGTTGGGTGGCCGCATGGTGCGGAACTTGACCATCTCGAAGGGCTGGCCGTGCAGTCCGGCACGGCACTGGCGGAACAGCACCGGGCGACCGAGACCCACCGCGACCAGCACCGTCACCACGATCATGGCCGGTGAAGCCAGGATGAGAAGGACCGCCGCCACGACGACGTCGACGATTCGCTTACCTCGCTGCGGGCTGGTCCGGGGCAGCGACAGGTCGGCGTCGACGAGACCACCAGGCACCGGCACGTTGGACCTCCCATGGGATATTCACAAAAGGTACGTATTATTCATACCAGGACAGACCGTATGCCGAGGCTGATTAGCGACGCTCGGTCCGCATTCCCCCGATCAACCCCGAAACCCCGTAGTCGGACACGGCCAGATCTGTGCCCTTGTGCAGCTCGTGCGGCCGATGGGCCGAGCGGTAGAGTCGCGGCGACCGGTCGGGCGAGGGAAGAACCAGCCGGTCGGGCGAGGGAGATGACGTGTTGCACCTGAGGGTGGTCGCCCCGGTTGACCGGTCGGCGGAGGTCGTCGACCTGCTCGCCGAGGAGGCTGGGGTAACTCACCTGGCCGTGCTGCCCGGTGCCGCCCGGCAGCCACCGGGCGACCTGATCCTCTGTGACGTGGTGCGGGAGAGCGCCGACCGCGTACTGCGGCAGTTGCAGCGGATCGGCGTGGACACCGACGGCGGCATCGCGGCCGAGGACGTCGAGTTGACCATTTCCGCGGCGGCCGACCGGGCGGCGGACAGGGCCCCGGGCAGCGGCGCGGACGCGGTGGTCTGGGACGAGATCGCCGCGAAGACCGGCGAGCAGACCGAACTGTCCGGCACCTACCTCGTGCTGATCGTGGTGGCCACCATGATCGCCGGCATCGGTGTGCTGCTGGACCAGCCGATCCTCATCGTCGGGGCGATGGTGGTCGGCCCGGAGTTCGGCCCTCTCGCCGCGCTGTGCGTGGCGCTGCTGCGCCGCCAACTCGGGGTGGTCGGCCGCTCCGTGCAGGCTCTCGCGGTCGGCTTCCTGGCGGCCATGGTGGCGACCGTGCTGAGCACCTGGGCGCTGACCGCCGTCGGTCTGGTCAGTCGGGAGATGCTGCTCGCCGACCGTCCGCTCACCGACTTCATCTGGCGGCCGGACGCGCTGTCCTGGGTGGTCGGTCTACTCGCCGGTGTCGCCGGCATGCTCTCGCTGACGTCGAAGAAGTCCGGCAGCCTGGTCGGAGTGCTGATCTCGGTCACCACGGTTCCGGCGGCGGCGAACGTGGCGGTGGCGGCCGCCTACGGAGTGTGGGACGAAGCGGGCGGCTCGGCGCTCCAACTGGTGATCAACCTGAGCGCGATCGTCCTTGCCGGCCTGCTCACCCTCGTGGTGCAGCAGGCCTGGTGGTGGAACCTGGCCCGCCGGGCCCGTCGTCCAGCAGCCGGGTGAGCAGCGTCCGCAGCGGGATCGACTCACCGTCGCGGCCCCCCGCTCCGACGACCAACGGCGCCGGGCTGGGCTGGGGGTCGACGCCGAACAGCCGGGCCCGCAGACCTCCCGGCACAGTCAGCAGGTGGAACCGGCCGGCCACGTCCACCGCGCGGGTTTCGGCCCGGTCGACGTACCACCCGGTCAGCCCGGTCCGGTAGCGCCCACGCCCGTCGTACCCCCGGGCGACCAGCCGGGTGGTGCGCAGGCCGCGCCGGGTCGCCTCGGCCACGAACCAGGCGACCAGCTCCGCCGCCTCCGCGTGCTCGGCGGCCCGCCGCCGCGCGTCCGCGTCGGCGTGCGCCCGCACCGCCTGCCGCTGCTGATCCCGCCACTCCCGGGCGTCTCGCTGACTCACGACGCCGACGGTACGCGAGCCAGCCGGCTCCACCGCCAGTGCCGGCCGCTGTCGGTGTGGGTCGCTGCCCGCGGTCGTCCTCGGCCGGGTCTGGGCTCACCTCGACGGCCCGATGGCTCCAGATCTTGGACAGTTTCCGTTCCGTCAGGACGGAAACTGTCCAAGATCTGCTGTGCCTCGGCGTTGCGATGGCGATCGCCCGCGGCCGAGGTGCCGAGATGGCCGCCCGATGGGCCGCATCCCGGTCACCTCTCGCGCTGGGTCAGGCCAGTCCGGCGCGGCGCAGGGCCTCCGCCATCGCGTCATTGGCCGGCGCGGGTGCGCCCTGCCGCTGCCCGCCGCGACCACCCTGCTGCCCGCCGCCGCGACCGCCCTGCCCGCCACGTCCGCCCTGTGAGCCGCCGCGACTGTCCTGTCCGCCACGACCGCCCTGTCCGCCACGTCCGTCCTGCTGTCCGGTGCCGCGACCACCCTGCGGGCCAGCGGATGCGCCCTGCCCGCCGCGGCCACCCTGCGGCGCGCGCTGCGCCGGGCCGCCACGCCCCTCCTGGCCCGCCCGACCACCACCGCCACCACCGGTGGCGGGTTCGTCGTCCAGGCGCAGGGTCAGCGAGATCCGCTTGCGGGGTACGTCCACGTCGAGCACCCGGACCTTGACCACGTCACCGGACTTCACCACCTCGCGGGGGTCCTTCACGAAGGTCCGGGACATCGCCGAGACGTGCACCAGGCCGTCCTGGTGAACCCCGACGTCGACGAACGCGCCGAACGCGGCCACGTTGGTGACGACGCCCTCCAGCACCATCCCCGTCGTCAGATCGCTGATCTTCTCCACCCCCTCGACGAAGGTGGCGGTGCGGAACTCCGGGCGGGGATCCCGGCCCGGCTTTTCCAACTCGGCGAGGATGTCGGTGACGGTGGGGAGGCCGAACCGGTCGTCGACGAAGTCGGTGGCCCGCAGCCCGCGCAGGATGCCGCTCTTGCCGATCACCGAGCGCAGGTCCTGCCCGGTGGTGGAGAGGATGCGGCGCACCACCGGGTACGCCTCGGGGTGCACGCTGGAGGAGTCCAACGGGTCGTCGCCACCGGGGATGCGCAGGAAGCCGGCGCACTGTTCGAACGCCTTCGGCCCGAGCCGCGCCACCTTCTTCAACTCGGTGCGCGTACGGAACGGCCCGTTGGCGTCCCGGTGCAGCACGATGTTCTCGGCCAGGCCGGCGCCGATTCCGGAGACCCGGGTCAGCAGCGGCGCGGAGGCGGTGTTGACGTCCACCCCGACCGCGTTCACGCAGTCCTCCACTACCGCGTCCAGCGACCGGGACAGCTTCACCTCGGACAGGTCGTGCTGGTACTGACCGACGCCGATCGAGCGTGGGTCGATCTTGACCAGCTCCGCGAGGGGGTCCTGGAGGCGGCGGGCGATGGAGACCGCGCCGCGCAGCGACACGTCCATCCCGGGCAGCTCCTGGGAGGCGTACGCGGAGGCGGAGTAGACCGACGCGCCGGCCTCGGAGACCATCACCTTGGTCAGGCCGAGCTGCGGGTGTCGGGCGATCAGATCACCGGCGAGCTTGTCGGTCTCGCGGGAGGCCGTGCCGTTGCCGATCGCGATCAGCTCCACCCCGTGCGCCCCGGCCAGCCGGGCGAGGGTCTCCACCGACGCGTCCCACTGCCGGCGCGGCTCGTGCGGATAGATCGTGTCGGTGGCGACCACCTTGCCGGTGGCATCCACGACGGCCACCTTCACGCCGGTCCGTAGGCCCGGGTCCAGGCCCATCGTGGGCCGGGTGCCGGCCGGCGCGGCGAGCAGCAGGTCCCGCAGGTTGGTGGCGAAGACCCGGACGGCCTCCTCCTCGGCCGCCTGCCACAGCCGCATCCGCAGGTCCGCGCCGAGGTGGATGAGGATCCGGGTACGCCACGCCCAGCGGACCGTGTCGGTCAGCCAACGGTCGGCCGGGCGGCCCGCGTCGGACACCCCGAACCGGCCGGCGATGGCCGCCTCGTACCGGGTCGGGCCGGTCGGTGCGGCGTCCGCCTCGCCTGCCTCCTCCGACTCCATGGTCAGGTCGAGCACGCCCTCCTTCTCGCCCCGGAACATCGCCAGGATCCGGTGCGAGGGCAGCTTCGGGTACGGCTCGGAGAAGTCGAAGTAGTCGGCGAACTTGGCGCCGGCCGTTTCCTGACCCTCGCGTACCCGGGAAACCAGCCGACCCCGCGACCACATCTGTTCGCGCAGCGTGCCGATCAGGTCGGCGTCCTCCGCGAAGGTCTCGATGAGGATGGCCCGTGCGCCCTCCAGCGCGGCGGCGGCGTCCGCGACGCCCTTGTCCTCATCGACGAACCCGGCGGCGGTGGCCTTCGGGTCCTGACCCGGGTCGGCCAGCAGCGTCTCGGCCAACGGGGCCAACCCGGCCTCGCGGGCGATCTGCGCCCGGGTCCGCCGCTTCGGCTTGTACGGGAGGTAGATGTCCTCCAGCCGGGACTTCGAGTCGGCGGCCATGATCTGCGCTTCCAGGGCCTCGTCGAGCTTGCCCTGGGTGCGGATCGACTCCAGCACCGCGGCCCGCCGCTCGTCCAGCTCGCGCAGGTAGCGCAGCCGCTCCTCCAGGGTGCGCAGCTGGGTGTCGTCGAGCAGGCCGGTGGCCTCCTTGCGGTAGCGGGCGATGAACGGCACTGTCGAGCCGCCGTCGAGCAGCTCCACGGCCGCCCGCACCTGACGCTCGGCCACGCCGAGCTCGTCGGCGATCCGCTGATGAACAGACTGGGTCACGATCTCGATCCGCCTTCGGGAGTGGGTACCGGTTGCATTCTGCCGGGCGGCCCCGGTCGCTGTCGCCGCGCCCGGCCCAGGGCGGGGGACCGAACCGCGGCGCCTGGCCGGGGTGACCGGCGGCGGTCCCGTCGGGCCTGCGCTAGCGTTGCGATCATGGAATCTGCTGCGGAGCCGCGCGCCCGGCGGCTCTTCGGCGGCAGCGCCCGGGCCCTCGGCGACCTCACGGCCAACCCGTTCCGTGCCGACCGGGACCGGATCGTCGGCTCGCCGTTCTTCGCCCGCCTCGGTGGTGTCACCCAGGTGATCAGCCCGGTCGGCTCCGGGCTGCTGGTGCACAACCGGCTCACCCACAGCCTCAAGGTCGCCCAGGTGGCCCGGGCGGTCGCCGAGCGGTTGGGAGCCGACGAACGGTGGCGTGACCTGCTGGACAAGCTCGGCGGCTGCGACCCCGACGTGGTGGAGGCGGCGGCGCTCGCCCACGACCTCGGCCACCCACCGTTCGGGCACCTGGGGGAGCGGGTGTTGGACCGGCTGGCCCGCCAGCGTCTCGGCCTCTCCGACGGTTTCGAGGGCAACGCGCAGTCGTACCGCATCGTCACCAGCACCGAGATCCGTGGCGCGGCCACCACCGGGTTGGACCTGACCGCGGCGGTCCGCGCGGCAATGCTGAAGTACCCGTGGACCCGCCTGGACCACCCCGACCCGCACCCGCGCACCATGGACCCGCCGCCGCGCGGCGCCACCCCGCCGCCGGACGACCCGGAGAGCGGGTCGTCGAAGTTCGGCGCGTACCGGACCGAGCTGGACGACCTGCGGCAGGCCCGGGCACCGTTCGCCGACCGCATCCCGGACTGGCAGCAGACCGTGGAGGCGTCCGTGATGGACACCGCCGACGACATCGCGTACGCCATCCACGACGTGGAGGACTTCTACCGGGTCGGGGTGCTCCAGCAGGGTTCGGTCTCCGCGGAGTTGATGGCCTGGCAGCGCGAGAGCGCGCAGCTGCGGGCGATCACCGACGCGGCGCTGGCCACGGCTGCCCGGCGACCCGGGGCGGCGATCGAGCGGCTACGCCGGCAACTGCACCGCAAGGACGCCTGGATCGCCGACGACGACGCGTTCGCCGCCGCCGTCGAGCACGTCCGCGAGGAGTTGGTGGACGGGCTGCTCGCGATGCCGTTCGACGGCTCGATCGAGGCCGAGCAGTACGTGGCCCGGTTCTCCGCCCGCTGGTCCACCCGCTTCGTCGAGGCGATCACGGTCACCGAGCAACCGTCGGTGCGCTCCGGGCACGTGCTGCTGGGCTGCGCCCAGTGGCACGAGGTGCAGGTGCTCAAGTTCGTCCACCACCGGTTCGTGCTGGCCCGCCCGGACCTCGCCCTGCATCAGCGCGGCCAGGCCCGGCTGCTGGGCACCCTGGTCGAGGCTCTCTGGGAGTGGCTGCTCGACCCGGAGGAGGAGTCCCGGCTGCCCCGCCGGCTGCACGACCTGGTCGAGCTGGCCGAGGCGGAGCTGCACCCGCGTACCCCGGACCGGATCGGTCGCGCCCGGGGCCGGGCCATCGTCGACTTCGTCGCGCAGCTCACCGACGGTCAGGCGGTGGCCATGCTCGACGCGCTCTCCGGCCGGTCCGGCGCGCTCTGGACCGACGCGTTCGTGCTCTGACCCGACGGCCGCCTCAGGTGATCCTGCGACGGCCTACCTCCGGCGATGCCTGGTGTGGCCTGCCTCAGGCGACGGCCTGCCACCACCCGTCGACGGCGGGCGGCTCGTCGACGATGACCCGCTCGCCGGGGCGGGGCACGGCGAGGCGTACGTCGCGGGCCTTCGCCTCGGCCCACAGCCGGTCGACCGGCTCGGACCAGTCGTGCAGGGCCAGGTTGAAGGTCGCCCAGTGCACCGGCACGAACAGCCCGCCGCGCAGGTCGAGGTGGGCGCTGACCGCCTCCTCCGGGAACATGTGGATCGTCGGCCAGGCCCGGTCGTACGCGCCGATCTGCATCAGCGTCACGTCGAACGGCCCGTGCTCGGCGCCGATCTCGGCGTAGCCGTCGAAGTAACCGGAGTCGCCGGTGTAGAAGACCTTGCGGCGCGCCCCGGCCACCACCCACGAACTCCAGAGCGTGCCGTCGCGGCGCAGCCCACGTCCGGAGAAGTGCTGGGCGGCGGTGGCGGTGATCTCCAGGCCGGCCACCCGGTGCGACTCGGACCAGTCCAGCTCGATGATCCGTTCGGCGGGTACGCCCCAGCGGTCCAGGTGCGCGCCCACCCCGAGCGGCACCAGGAACGGCGCGGACTGCCCGGCGAGCAGCGCCCGCACGGTGGCCATGTCGAGGTGGTCGTAGTGGTCGTGCGAGATCAGGATGGCGTCCAGCGGGGGCAGCTCGTCGATGCCCACCGGTGGCTCGTGCAGCCGGCGTGGGCCGACCAGACCCGAGGGGGAGCACCGCTCGCTCCAGACCGGGTCGAGCAGCACCCGCCGGCCCTCGATCTCGATCAGCGTCGAGGCGTGGCCGTACCAGACGATGTTGAGCTCGTCGGCGGCCTCCGGCCCGTCGGCGCTGGGGCGCAGCAGCGGGACGGCCGCGGTCGGACGCCGCTTCTGCTTGCCGAAGATCAGCTCGCGGACCAGGTTGCGCCCCGGCTCGGCGACCATCGTGCGGGTGCCGGCCCGGTTGTGGAAGGTGCCCTCGCGGAACTGCGGCGAGCGGGCCGCCCGTTCGGCCCGTACCCCGCTGAGCCGGCCACCCAGGGCCGCCGGCACATCCCGGGCGACCCAGGCCAGGCCGGCCAGCGCGGCCAGGCCGGCGGCGCCTCGCATCCGCCGCCCGAGCGACCGTTCGACGTCCGTGTTCTGCGCTCGTGCCATTGCCGTCCCTCCGACGTGTCCGCCCTACACGGTAGTCACCCGGACCGAACCGTGCCTCGGTGGTCGCCACGCCGGGCCGGCCGCCGGCAGCGGCGACCGACCCGGGACGAACCTAGCCGCCGTTGCTGGGGCGCCGGGCGGTGATCCGGAACGTCCTGCCCACGCCCGCGATCCGGTCCACCGCCGCCAGGAACTTCGGGCCCATGGCTGCGCGGGCCTGCACCGCCGGGTGGGTCGCGCCGAAGTCGTCCGGGTTGGCCTGCCCGTCGGCGAAGAGGGCGTAGGTGAGCACCGCCGCGCCGGAGCGGTCGAAGATCACACCGGCCTCGTGCCGGGCGTCGGCGTACCAGCCGGCCTTGGTGGCGATCCGGGCCCGCTCGTCCGAGGACATGGTGCGCCGGATGCCGTCGGTGAACGCCACCGGGGAGCGCAGGAGGCCCAAGAGGTACGTCGTCGAGGCGGGGGAGAGCAGCGTGCCGGCGACCAGGGCGCGCAGCAGGTCGTGCGTCTCCCGGGGGGTGCTGGTGCCGAGGAAGAACCGGTTCGGGTTGGCCACCGGCTCGACCTGGGTGTTCGGGAAGCCCTTGGCGACCAGGATGGAGTTGATCTCGGCGGCCGGGGCGACCAGCCCGCACAGCCGCACCGCCGTGTCGTCCGAGACGGTCAACAGGTTGGCCAGCACGTGCCCGATGGTGACCAGGCTCGGGTACGCGCCATCCAGGCTGAAGATGCCGTCGCCGCCCGGTACGACGATTGTCGAGCTCACCTCGACCTGCTGGTCCAGGGTGAGCAGGCCCCGGTCGACCTTGTCGAGCACCGCCGTGGCGACGGCGATCTTGTTGACGCTGTACGCCTCGATCCGCCGGTCCGCGTCAGCCTCGACCGCTACCACGGGCGCACCGGCCGGGTCGGCGACGCTGACGTACGCCTGCCAGTTGCCGCCGGCCTCGGCGCTGTGCTTGGCGAAGACGGAGGCGACCCGACGGGCGGCCCGAGCGGGGGTGGTCGGCGACGCCTCGGTGGTCTCGGCTGCGCTCGCCGGGGCGGCGGCGCCCAGCACGGTGCCGGCGGTGGCCACAGTGCCCAGTCCGAGTGCCGTTCTGCGGTTCAGTCGCATGGTGAATCGTCTCCCCGATCGTGGTGTGCCTGAGCGCTTGCTGGCCCACCACCCTAGGCGAGTTGATCGATGCACGATGCCCCCGAACATGTCCCGAACAGTCCCGAACAGCTCAGCCGAACCGTCGGCGCAGCGCGGCGCCCACCGCGCCCACCGGCCCGGACACGAGTTGCCGCAGGTCGGGCAGGTGGCCGCCGCGTACCGCCTCGCCGGCCGGGTTCGCGGTGAAGACCGAGCCGTCGTGCGCGGCGACCGAGCGTCCACTCAGGCCGGCCGCGCGCATCAACGGCCCGACGAGGACGTCGTAGACCCCCGGCAGCACGGTGAACCCGGCCCGCAGCACCACGTTGAGCCTGCCCACCGACACCTCCCGGCGGGGTCGGTCCACACAGTGCACGATGGCCCGGGCCACCCGCTGCGGCCCGGCCACCGGCGGCGGAGGTCGCCCGACGCGGCCCAGGTAGTTGGCCGCCTGCTGGTACACCGGTGTGTCCACACTGCCCGGGTTGACCAGGCACAGCCGGATCTCCGGGCTGTCGCGCAACTCCTGCTGCACCGTCCGGGCCAGACCCTGCAACCCCCACTTGCTCGCCACGTAGGCGCTCATGTACGGCGCGGTGATGTGCCCGAGCACCGAACCGGTGAGGATCACAGTGCCGGCCCCGACAGCACGGAAGTGCCGCAGCGCCACCCGCACCGAGCCGGCAGCGCCGAGCAGGTCGGTCCGTACCACCTGGTCGAAGACCCGTTGCGGCAACTCGTCGAAGCGACCGTAGGCCATCACCGCCGCCGTGTGCACCCACACGTCGACACGGCCGAAGCGGTCGATCGCGGCCTCCGCGAGCGCGTCCAGCGCGTCCGGCTCGGTCACGTCGGTCGGCACTGTCAGCACGTCGACGTCGGCGCACTCAGCGCGTACCTCGGCCAGGGTCGTGGTGGCGCGGGCGGCGAGGACCAGGCGGTCGCCGCGCTCGGCGAACGCCCGGGCCGTCGCCCGGCCTATGCCGCTGGTCGCGCCAACGATCACGACCACCCGGCTCACGGCACTCTCGCACTCATGGTTCGAGCACGACCTTGATGCAGCCGTCCTCCTTCTTCTGGAACATCTCGTACGCCTGCGGCGCCCGGGCCAGCGGCATCCGGTGGGTACGCAGGTCCTCCACGCCCAGTGGGTCGTCGTCGCCGGAGAGCAGCGGCAGGATCTCGTCGGTCCACCGGCGCACGTGACACTGCCCCATCCGCAGCTGGATACCGCGGTCGAACATCTCCATCAGCGGCATCGGGTCCGCCTCGCCGCCGTACACCCCGGAGAGCGACACGGTGCCGCCGCGGCGAACCCCCTTGAGCGCGGCGTGCAGGACGGACAGCCGGTCCACGCCGGCCCGGTCGGTCATCGTCTGGGCCAGCTTGTCCGGCAGCAGGCCGACGGCGGTGTGGGCAAGCTTGCCCATAGGCGACCCGTGCGCCTCCATCCCGACCGCGTCGATCACCGCGTCCGGGCCCCGGCCGTCGACCAGGTCGATCAACGCGCCCGGCACGTCGGACAGTTGGCTCACGTCGAGCACCTCGATGCCGTGCCGGCGGGCCAGCTCCAGCCGCTCCGGCACGAGGTCCAGCCCGATCACCCGGCCCGCGCCGAGGTGACGGCCGATCCGCGCGCAGAACTGCCCGACCGGGCCCAGACCGAAGACGGCCAGGGTGCCGCCCGGCGGGGTGTCGGCGTACTTCACCGCCTGCCAGGCGGTGGGCAGGATGTCGGACAGGTAGAGGTAGCGCTCGTCGGCGCCGGTCTCCGGGATCTTGATCGGCCCGAAGTGGGCCTGCGGGACACGCAGGTACTCGGCCTGCCCGCCCGGCACCGAACCGTAGAGCGAGGTGTAGCCGAACAGGGACGCGCCCTTGCCCTCGCTGGTGACCTGGGTGGTCTCGCACTGCGCGTAGAGCTGGCGCGAGCACATCCAGCAACTGCCGCAGGCGATGTTGAACGGCACCACCACCCGGTCGCCCGGCTTGAGCCCGCTCACCTCCGACCCGACCTCCTCGACGATGCCCATCGGCTCGTGGCCCAGGACGTCACCCGGCTTCAGGTACGGCCCGAGCACCTCGTACAGGTGCAGGTCGGAACCGCAGATCGCGGTCGAGGTGATTTTCACTATCGCGTCGGTCGGTTCCTCGATCCGAGGGTCCGGGACCTCCTCGACCCGTACGTCCCGCTTGCCCTGCCAGGTGAGCGCCTTCATGTCCCTCATCCCCTTCACGCTGCCGTCTCAAAGGACTGCTACCCGGGCTCGGGCACTTGAACCTGGCCGCCCGTCCCTGGCCTGTGGTCGTGGTTCCCGCGTCCTCCCTCCCGGGTCTGTCGGTGGCGGGTCTGTTGGTGGCCGGGTTTGTCGGTGGTTGCGGTGAGGGCTGGGGGCGACCGTCCCTGGCTTCGGGCGGTCAGGCTTGATCCCTACGCCGGGGACGGTCGCCCCCAGCCCTCGTGGACTTTGTCCGCCGGCGCGTTGCCGGCGGAGCAGCTCAGCCCTGGTGCGTTCGCAGGGCGGGCACGTGATCGGCGCATCCGCCGTGTCGAGTCCGCGCGTTGTGCTTCGTTCGCGCATCCGCGTGTCGAGTTCCCGCGTCGAGCGTCGAGTTCCCGCGTCGAGCGTCGAGTTCCCGCGTCGAGCGTCGAGTCCGCTCATCGGGCGTCGGGTCCGCTCATTGGGCGGCGAAATGCGTGTCTTGACGCATCTTGTCGTGCCGGCACTTGGGCCGCGTGGCCTTGATCCACTCGAGTTCCTTGAAGTCGCGGCATCCCAGGCCCGGCAACAGGCCGACTTCCTGAAACTCGAGTGGATCATCGTGATACGCGACCGGTGGGGCTGTGCGCGACGCGGCAAACGGCGGCGCGACGGGTGGTGTAAGGCGCGACCGGTGGAGCAAGGTTCGACGGGGAGGCGAGGGACGCGCCGAGTGAAGCTTGGCGCGACGGTACAGGCGGGGAGCGGCGGGTCTGGGCGCGCTGGATGCGGGTCGAGGTGCGGTGGGCCGGCCGCAAAGCATGGGCCGCAGTGCGTGGGATGAGGTGCCGCGGGCCGGAGCGGGCGGGGATTCGGTTCAACCGGACCGGGTTCATGAGCGCGCTGGCTCGGGGATCTGTCGACGTACCCCAGCAGGAGCGCACGGTGCGGACGAGCCGTGACCAGGGTCAGGGCTGGGGCGACCGTCCCCGGCGGAGGGATCAAGCCTGACCGCCCGTAGCCGGGGACGGTCGCCCCAGCCCCACCGCAACCGAAGCCCGGAGCCGGAGCCGGAGCCGGAGGCCGAGGCCAAAGCCCGCAGCCGCGAGAAAGCAAGACCGCCGTACCCCCGAGGAAGGCGGGGTACGGCGGTCTGGTGTCGTGCGGCGGACCTTCAGGAGCCGGGGGTGTTGTTCGCTCCCTTGGCGGTGGCCGCGAGGTAGTCGCGGTTGAGCCGGCCGATGGTGTTCAGCGGGATGCCCTTCGGGCAGGCCGGGGTGCATTCGCCGGCGATGGTGCAGCCGCCGAAGCCGGCCTCGTCGTGCGCGTCGACCATGCCGATCACCCGGGTGTAGCGCTCGGGCTGGCCCTGCGGCAGCAGGGAGAGCTGGGTGAGCTTGGCGGCGGTGAAGAGCATGCCGGAGCCGTTCGGGCAGGCTGCCACGCAGGCGCCGCAGCCGATGCAGGCCGCCGACTCGAAGGCGGCGTCGGCGTTGGCCTTGGCGACCGGGGTGGAGTGGGCTTCGGGCGCGCTGCCGGTCGGCGCGGTGACGTAGCCACCAGCCGCGATGATCGTGTCGAAGGCGCTCCGGTTGACGACCAGGTCCTTGACCACCGGGAAGGCGCTGGCCCGCCACGGCTCGATGTCGATCGTCTCGCCGTCCTTGAACTGCCGCATGTGCAGCTGGCACGCGGTGGTGCCGCGCTGCGGCCCGTGCGCGTCGCCGTTGATCATCAGGCCGCACATGCCGCAGATGCCCTCGCGGCAGTCGTGGTCGAACGCCACCGGGTCATCGCCCGCGAGGATCAGCCGCTCGTTGAGCACGTCGAGCATCTCCAGGAACGACATGTCCGGGGACACGTCGTCGACCGGGTAGGTCACCATCCGACCCTTGTCCTCAGGGCCCTTCTGGCGCCAGATGCGCAGGGTCAGGTTCACTTGTAGCTCCGCTGCGTGGGGTGGACGTATTCGAACTTCAGGTCTTCCTTGTGCAGTACCGAGGGCTCGCCGTCGGCGGTGAACTCCCAGGCCGCCACGTACGCGAACCGGTCGTCGTCGCGCTGCGCCTCACCGTCGGGGGTCTGGTGCTCGGCCCGGAAGTGGCCGCCGCAGGACTCCTCGCGGTGCAGGGCGTCGATGCACATCAGCTCGGCCAGCTCGAAGAAGTCGGCCACCCGGCCGGCCTTCTCCAGCGACTGGTTGAGTTCCTCGCCGTTGCCGGACACCTTGACCCGCTGCCAGAACTGCTCGCGCAGGGCACGGATCTCGTCGATCGCCTTGCGCAGCCCGGCCTCACTGCGCTCCATGCCGCAGTGTTCCCACATGATCTGGCCCAGCTCCCGGTGGAACGAGTCCACGGTCCGGTCGCCGTCGACAGCGAGCAGCCGCCGAATACGGTCCTCGACGTCGGTGCGCGCCTCGATCGCCGCCGGGTGGGTGGCGTCGACCTTGTCCAGCCCGCCGGAGGCCAGGTAGTTGGCGATGGTGGTGGGCAGCACGAAGTAGCCGTCGGCGAGGCCCTGCATCAGCGCCGAGGCGCCAAGCCGGTTCGCGCCGTGGTCGGAGAAGTTCGCCTCGCCGATCACGAACAGGCCGGGGATGTTCGACTGGAGGTCGTAGTCGACCCACAGGCCGCCCATCGTGTAGTGCACGGCGGGGTAGATGCGCATCGGCACCTCGTACGGGTCCTCGCCGGTGATCCGCTCGTACATCTCGAAGAGGTTGCCGTACTTGGCCTCGATGGCCTTGCGGCCCAGCCGGCCGATCGCGTCGGCGAAGTCGAGGTAGACGCCGAGCTTGGTCGGCCCGACGCCCCGCCCCTCGTCGCACACGTTCTTCGCGGCGCGGGAGGCGATGTCGCGGGGGACCAGGTTGCCGAAGGAGGGGTAGATCCGCTCCAGGTAGTAGTCCCGCTCGTCCTCCGGAATGTCCTTCGGGCTGCGGTCGTCACCCTTGGTCTTCGGCACCCAGACCCGGCCGTCGTTGCGCAGCGACTCGCTCATCAGGGTCAGCTTCGACTGGTGGTCGCCGGAGACCGGGATGCAGGTCGGGTGGATCTGCGTGTAGCACGGGTTGGCGAAGTACGCGCCCTTGCGGTGCGCGCGCCAGGTGGCGGTGACGTTGCAGCCCTTGGCGTTCGTGGAGAGGTAGAAGACGTTGCCGTAGCCGCCGGAGCCGAGCACCACGGCGTCCGCCATCTCGGTGCTGATCTCGCCGGTGACCATGTCCCGGACGACGATGCCGCGGGCCTTGCCGTCGACGAGGACCAGCTCCAGCATCTCGTGCCGGGTGTTCATCTCGACGTTGCCCAGGCCGATCTGCCGTTCGAGGGCCTGGTACGCGCCGAGCAGCAGCTGCTGGCCTGTCTGGCCCCGGGCGTAGAAGGTGCGCTGCACCTGGGCGCCACCGAAGGATCGGGTGTCCAGCAGGCCGCCGTACTCGCGGGCGAACGGCACCCCCTGGGCGACGCACTGGTCGATGATGTTGACCGACACCTCGGCGAGCCGGTGCACGTTCGACTCCCGGGAGCGGAAGTCGCCGCCCTTGACGGTGTCGTAGAAGAGCCGGTGGACGGAGTCGCCGTCGTTGCGGTAGTTCTTCGCCGCGTTGATGCCGCCCTGTGCCGCGATGGAGTGCGCCCGGCGCGGGCTGTCCTGGTAGCAGTAGGACTTGACGTGGTAGCCCTGCTCGGCCAGGGTCGCGGCGGCGGAGCCGCCGGCCAGGCCGGTGCCGACCACGATCACCGTCATCTTGCGGCGGTTGGCGGGGTTGACCAGCTTGGCCTCGAAGCGCCGGGTCTCCCAACGCTTCTCGACCGGGCCGGCGGGAGCCTTGGTGTCGGCGATCGGGTCGCCCTCGGTGAAGAGTTCCATGTCAGGACACCAATCCGGTGAGTACGGCGAACGGGACCACCAGGTACCCGGCGCAGAGCAGCACGGCGAAGACCAGAGCCGCGGTACGCGCCCTGCGCTCACCGCGTGGCGTCTGCTGGCCGAGGCTGCGGAACGCGCTGAACGCGCCGTGGCGCAGGTGGAAGCCGACCGCGAGGATGGCGAGGGTGTAGAAGAGCGTGACGTACCAGCGCTCAGGCGCGAAGTCGGCGACGACGTTGCCGTACGGCTTACTCTCGTTGCCGACCGGGTTCAGCGTGCCGGTGGTCAGGTCCAGCAGGTGGTAGATCACGAAGAGCAGGATGATCACTCCACCCCAGCGCATCGTGCGGGCCGCGTAGCTGCCGTTGACCTTCTTGCGGTGGGCGTACCTGACCGGGCGGGCGGCGCGGGCGCGCCGGGCCAGCACGGTGGCGGCCACGATGTGGGCGACGACCGCCACGACCAGCACGGTGCGCAGGATCCACAGGAACCAGACGCCGGGCAGCAGTGGCTTGCCGATGTCGCGCAGCCAGTGCGCGTAGTGGTCGAACGAGGTCTCCCCCGTGAACACCTTCAGGTTGCCGAGCATGTGGGCGATGAGGAACAGCGCCAGCAGGATGCCCGTCACCGCCATGACGGCCTTGAGGCCGACGTTCGAGCGGATGGGCGACCGAGTTTTCGTCATTACCACGCAACCGACGCTAGGAGCACTTCGATCAGTCGTCCAATGCATCAAACTCGCAGTGTTGATAGCCGTAGGCTATTTAGATGCAGCTCCATCAGCTCCGGTACTTCGTCGCGGTGGCCGAAGTACGACATTTCACCCAAGCGGCAGACCTCGTGGGCATCACTCAGCCTTCTCTCAGTAAGCAAATTCACGCTCTGGAGGCCGACCTCGGGGCACCACTGTTCGAGCGGGTAAGGGGCAACATCGCCCTCACCGCGGCGGGTGAGGTGCTGCTGCCGTTGGCCACCCGGATCCTCGCCGACGTGGAGACCGCGACCCGGGAGGTCCAGGAGTTGGTCGGGCTGCGCCGGGGCCGGGTCCGGCTCGGGGCCACCCCCAGTCTGGCGACCTCGCTCGCCCCGCCGGTGCTGCGCCGCTTCCGCGACGCCCACCCCACTGTCGACCTCAAGGTCGAGGAGGGTGGCTCCCAGGACCTGGTCCGCGACCTGCTCCGCGGCGACCTCGACCTGGCCCTCATCATCATGCCTGCGCAGGGGGCCGACCCGGGGCTGCGGGTCGACCCGATCCTGCGCGAGAGTCTGGTGGTGGCCTCGGTGGGGGAGGTGCCCACCGCGTCGACGACCGGGGAGCTGCGCATCACCGACCTGCGGGACCAGCCGATGGTGATGTTCCGGGAGGGGTACGACCTGCGCGACGCGACCATCCAGGCGTGCCGGGAGGCGGGCTTCGAGCCCACCTTCGCGGTGGACGGCGGCGAGATGGACGCGGTGCTCAGCTTCGTCGAGGCCGGACTCGGCATCGCTCTCGTGCCCGGCATCGTGTTGGCCCGGCGGCCGGGCGTGCGGATCACCCCGCTCGCCCCGCCCGGGGTGCGGCGGACCATCGCGGTGGCCCGTCGGCGCGACGTCGTACCCACCCACGCCGGTCGGGAGCTTCGGCGCATCCTGCTCGACTACATCCAGTCGGCGATCAACCTCGGCGAACTGCCCCCCGGCGTCGAGCCACTGACCTGACCCGCCGGGGACCGCCGCCGCGAGGAAGCCGGACGGGGCCGCCGCCGCGACCAGGTCGGCGACGGCCCCGCGGTCCGGATCAGCGGCCCTCGGCGTCGTCCATCGCCCGGTAGATCCGCTGCTCGGAGACGGGGTACGGGGTGCCCAGCGCCTGAGCGAAGACGTTCACCCGCAACTCCTCGATCATCCACCGGATCTGCCGGACGGCCGACTCCTGGCGGCGGGCCGGCGACAGGTTGGCGAGCAGGTCGGCGTACTCCTTCTGCACCACAGCGATCCGGTCCTGCTGCTGGCGGTCCCGCTGCGGGTTGCCGCCCAGCCGCTCCAGCCGACGCTCGATGGCGGTGAGGTAGCGCAGCAGGTCGGGCAGGCGCGCGTACCCGGTCTCGGTGATGAAACCAGCGTGCACGAGCCCGGCGAGCTGGTTGCGGATGTCGGCCAGCGCCGCCACCACGGCGAGGTTGCGGGTCGCGCCGAGCCGCTGCTCGACGGCGTACGCGGCGGCGAGGACCTTGCGGACCCGGTCCATCACCTCGACCACTGTGTCGACCAGGTCGGCGCGGACCTTCTCACGCAGGGCCGCGAAACCGTCGGCGTCCCACGCCGGCCCACCGGCCACACCGATCAGCCGGTCGATGGCGGCGCCCGCCGCGTCCTCGATCAACTCCTGCACGCCGCCGTGCGGGTTGCGGCTCAGCGCCAGCTTCGCCTCGTTGTCCAGCCGCCCCTGCAGGAACCGCGCCGGGGACGGCACGGTGAGCCGCAGCAGCCGGCGGGTGCCGGCCCAGTGCGCCGCCTCCGCCTCGGCGGGGGAGTCGAACACCCTCACCCCGACCGTGGCACCCTCGTCGACCAGCGCCGGGTACGCGGTGACCGCGTAACCCGCGCGGACCTGCTCGATGGTCCGGGGCAGTGTGCCGATGCTCCACTCGCGCAGCCCGGTGCGGGCCACCTCCGGCGCGGCGGCAGCCACCACCTGGCGTACCTCCTGGCGGAGTTGGCGTTGCAGGGCCGGCAGGTCCTTGCCCTCGGCGACCGGCTTCTCGTCGTCGCCGAGGACCCGGAACGTCACCCGCAGGTGCGCCGGAAGCTTGCCCGGCTCCCACGCGTCGCGGGGCACTGTCACTCCGGTCATCCGGCGCAGTTGCCGGGTGAGCGCGTCCAGCAGCGACTCCTCGCCGGGGGTGATCGCCGCCAGGGCCGCCCGGGCGTAGTCCGGCACCGGGACGAAGTTGCGGCGGATCGCCTTGGGCAGCGACCGCATCAGCGCGATCACCGTCTCCTCGCGCAGCCCCGGCACCTGCCAGTCGAAGGTCTCCGCCGGCACCTGGTTGAGCAGCGGAAGCGGGATGTCCACTGTGACGCCGTCGTCCGGTGTGCCCGGCTCGAACCGGTAGGTCAGTGGCAGGCTCACCCCGTCGGCCTGCCACTCGTCCGGGTAGTCGTCCTCGTCCACCCCCGGTCGGCCGTCGTTGATCAGCAGGTCGCGGGTGAAGGTGAGCAGGTCGGGTTGCTCGCGGCGGGTCTTCTTCCACCAGCTGTCGAAGTGCCGGCCGGAGGACACGTCGGCCGGCATCCGCTGGTCGTAGAAGCCGAAGATGGTCTCGTCGTCGACCAGGATGTCCCGGCGTCGGGCCCGGCTCTCCAACTCCTCGATCTCGGCGAGCAGTCGCTTGTTGTCCGCCCAGAACTGGTGGTGGGTCTGCCAGTCGCCCTCGACGAGGGCGTGCCTGATGAACAGCTCCCGGCTCAGCGTCGGGTCGATCCGGCCGAAGTTGACCTTTCGGGAGCTGACCAGCGGGACGCCGTACAGGGTGACCTTCTCGTAGGCCATCACCGCGGCCTGCTTCTTCTCCCAGTGCGGTTCGCTGTAGCTGCGCTTGACCAGGTGCTGCGCCAGCGGCTCGACCCACTCCGGCTCGACCCGCCCGGCGATGCGCCCCCACAGCCGGGAGGTCTCCACCAACTCGGCGGCCATCACCCAGCGCGGCGGCTTCTTGAACAACGCCGAGCCGGGGAAGATCCCGAACTTCGCTCCCCGCGCCCCCAGGTACTCGTGTTTCTGGGCGTCCTTCAGGCCGATGTGCGACAACAGGCCGGGCAGCAGCGACTGGTGCACCTTCGGGGTGTCGATCTCCTCCGGCAGGTCCGCGCCGCCCCGGCGGCCCCGGCCGGCGTCCGCGTCGTCCGAGGTGTCGCGCGCCGGCCGCCCGCCACGCCGGTCGCCGTCGGACGGGGTACGCAGCACCTGGCGCAGCTGGCTGACGATGTCCTGCCACTCGCGGATCCGCAGGTAGTTCAGGTACTCCGCCTTGCACATCCGGCGGAACGCGCTGGAGGAGAGCTCTCGCTGCTGCTCGCGCAGGTAGCGCCACAGGTTGAGGAAGGCGACGAAGTCCGACTCCTTGTCGGCGAACCGGGCGTGCGCCTGGTCCGCCTGAGCCTGCTTCTCCGCCGGCCGCTCCCGCGGGTCCTGGATGGAAAGCGCCGCGGCGATCACCAGAACCTCGGTGGCGCAGCCGTTGCGTTCGCCCTCGACCACCATCCGGGCCAGGCGCGGGTCGACAGGCAACTGGGCCAGCCGCCGGCCGAGCGCGGTGAGCCGCTTCTCCGGGTCGGCCTCGGTCGGGTTCAACGCGCCCAGCTCGTGCAGCAGGTTGACGCCGTCGGTGATGTTGCGCTTGTCCGGTGGGTCGATGAATGGGAACGCGGCGAGGTCGCCGAGCCCGATCGCGGTCATCTGGAGGATGACTGACGCCAGGTTGGTCCGCAGGATCTCCGGGTCGGTGAACTCGGGCCGGGAGAGGAAGTCCTGCTCGTCGTAGAGGCGGATGCAGATGCCGTCCGAGGTACGGCCGCACCGGCCCTTGCGCTGGTTGGCCGACGCCTGGGAGACCGGCTCGATCGGCAGCCGCTGCACCTTGAGCCGACTGGAGTAGCGGGAGATGCGGGCGGTGCCCGGGTCCACCACGTACTTGATGCCGGGCACTGTCAGCGAGGTCTCCGCGACGTTGGTGGCGAGCACCACCCGGCGCGAGGAGTGCGCGGCGAAGACCCGGTGCTGCTCGGCGCTTGACAGCCGCGCGTACAGGGGCAGGATCTCGGTGCCGAGGAGTGAGCGCTTCGTCTGCACCAGCTTGCCCAACGCGTCGGCGGTGTCCCGGATCTCCCGCTCACCGCTGAGGAAGACCAGGATGTCGCCGGGGCCCTCGGCGGCCAACTCCTCCACGGCATCGCCGATCGCCTGGATCTGGTCGCGGACGGTCTCCTCGTCGCCGTCGCCGTCCTCCTCACCCTCGGCGAGCTCGACGAGGGGCCGGTAGCGCACCTCCACCGGGTAGGTACGCCCCGAGACCTCGACCACCGGGGCGGGCACCCCGTCGGGCTCGTCGGCAGTGGGTGGCCCGGCGAAGTGCCGGGCGAACCGGTCGGTCTCGATGGTCGCCGAGGTGATGATCACCTTGAGGTCGGGTCGTCGGGGCAACAGCTCCCGCAGGTACCCGAGGATGAAGTCGATGTTGAGGCTGCGCTCGTGTGCCTCGTCGATGATCAGCGTGTCGTACTGGCGCAGCATCCGGTCGGTCTGCAACTCGGCCAGCAGGATGCCGTCTGTCATCAGCTTCACCAGGCTGCGCTCGCTGACCTGGTCGGTGAAGCGCACCTTGTAGCCGACCACGTCGCCCAACTCGGTGCCCAGCTCGTCGGCGATCCGGTCGGCCACCGTCCGGGCGGCCAACCGCCGGGGCTGGGTGTGCCCGATCAGGCCGTGCACCCCGCGCCCCAGCTCCAGGCAGATCTTGGGAATCTGGGTGGTCTTGCCGGAGCCGGTCTCGCCCGCCACGATCACCACCTGGTGATCGCGGATGGCTGCGGCGATGTCGTCCTTGCGCTCACTGACCGGCAGACCCACCGGGTACGTGATCACGGGCACCGCCGCCTGCCGGGCGGCGAGCCGTTGCTCGGCCCGGACCAGGTCGGCGGTGATCTCGGTCAGCGCCGCCTCCCGACGCTGCGGGTCGCGCAGCTTGCGGGCACCGTCCAGTCGCCGCTGGAGCCGGCGCTGGTCGCGGAACATCAGAGGTGTGAGGCGGCGGTGCAGCTCGCGAACGGGGTCGGACGCGACGGAGGCGATTGGATTCTGCATGTCGTGCCCAAGGATAGGCAGCCCGGCGGCGCAGCGCCCCTGGGTTACCGAGCCGCCGGCTCTCCGACGGCCACCTCCGGTCCCTTGACGGTCACGGGCGGGCCCTAGAGTTGGCGGCCGACGTCGAGCGCTGGGGGAGCCGGATGGAGATGCGCGACACCGACCGCGCGTTGGTGCAGGCCGCCACCGCGGTCTCCAAGCTGCGCTGTCGCAGCCGGCACCACACTGTCGCGTCGGCGGCCCGGACCGCGGACGGGCGGGTCTTCACCGGCGTGAACGTGCAGCACGCCACCGGAGGGGTCTGCGCCGAACTCGTCGTCATCGGCACGGCCGCCACGCAGGGCGTCACCGCGTTGGAGACGATGGTCACTGTCGCCGACCGTGGCCGTGAGGTCGTCGCGCCCTGTGACCGGTGTCGGCAGGTGCTGGGGGACCACTTCCCGCACCTGCGGGTGGTCGTCGGCCCGGTGGACGCCCCGCGGGTGGTCCCGATCGGGGAGTTGCCCGCGGAGGCCGGCAGCGGCTCGGCCGGCTGACCGGGCCCGGGTCAGTCCCCGGAGGCCGCCTCCAGCATCGACTGCGGCACCGGCACGCTCTCGAACCGCAGGGTGCCCTCCGGAAGCAGCCACGATGTGACCCGCGCGACCAGGCGACCGGCCCGCACGGCGGGGTCGTTGGCGAACAGCGCGCGTGCCTCGTCCGGGGCGATGGACATCACCACGAAGCCCCGCAGCTGTTCGTCGTCGGGATGCAGGAACGGCCCGGCCGCGAGGACGAGGTCCTGCTGCACGAGGCCCGCCTGGTGGGCCAGGTGGGCGTCCCGCAACCTGTCGATCGCGTCCTGCGGCAGCTCCGGCGGATCCGACGGTCGGGTCAGCAGGACGACCGTGTGCTGGTCGAATCGCATGTCCACACCCTATGACGTGAATGTCCCTCTTATGGGTGTCATCTGCCATCTGTCCGCCCTGTGGTCGTCCGCGAATCTCATTCTCATATCGAGGTTCGAAGCGACTGGGAGGTGCGGCATGGTCACCAGACGTCGGCTGCTCGCGGCCGGTGCCACCGGCGGCGCGGCGGCGCTGATCCCAGCGGGCTGGGCGGCCTCGGGCCGGGCCCTCGCCGCGGTCGCGCCGCTGGACGTCCGGGACATCCCGAAGTACGTCACGCCGCTGCGGATCCCCCCGGCCATGCCGACGGTGGTCACCGATCCGGAGCGCGACACGTACGAGATCGCGGTGCGACAGTTCCGCCAGCAGATCCTGCCGCCGTCATGGCCGCGCACCACGGTGTGGGGTTACGGCTCCACCGCCCATCCCGGCAGCTTCGGTTACCCGGCGCCCACCATCATGGCGCGGGTCGGCCGCCCGGTACGGGTGACCTGGGTCAACCAGCTCGTCGACGACCGGGGCGACTACCTGCCGCACCTGCTGCCGGTGGACCCCACCCTGCACTGGGCCAACCCGGCCGGTGGCATCGAGCACCGGGACCACCACGGGCAGTGGGACGGCAGCCCGCGGGGCTATCGCGGCCCGGTGCCCCAGGTGGTGCATCTGCACGGTGGGCACAGCACGCAGGAGAGCGACGGACACTCCGAGGCGTGGTACCTGCCGGTGGCCCGTGACCTGCCGCCCGACTTCGCCGTGTCCGGCAGCGCGTACCGGGAGTTCCGGTCCCGGTTCGCCGAGCGGTCCGGCCTGCGCTGGGCGCCGGGCTCGGCCACCTTCGAGTACGCGAACGACCAGCGGTCGTGCACCCTCTGGTACCACGATCACGCGCTCGGGCTCACCCGGGAGAACGTCTACGCCGGGCCCGCCGGGTTCTACCTGCTCGGTGGTGGGGACGAGCTGCCGGAGGGAGTGCTGCCCGGCCCGGCGCCGACCCGCGCCGATCCGCCGAACGCCTCCTACCACGACATTCCGCTGATGATCCAGGACCGCAGCTTCACCGCCGACGGTGAGCTGCGCTATCCGACGAGGTACTCCGGCGGCGGCGACGGGCCACCGACCTGGGTGCCCGGTTTCTCCGGCTCCACGATCGTCGTCAACGGCCGCACCTGGCCCTCGTTGACGGTCCAGCGCCGTCGCTACCGGTTCCGGCTGCTCAACGGCTGCAACAGCCGGTTCCTGCTGCTCAGCGTGGCCGCCCACGCCACCGCGCGCCCGGCCCGGCCGGTGCTGCCGGTATGGCAGATCGGCAGCGACGGCGGTCTCCTGCCCGAGCCGGTGCCGCACGAGCGGGTCACCCTCGGCCCGGCCCAGCGGGTCGACGCGATCGTCGACTTCACCGACGTGCCGGCCGGCACCGAGCTGTACCTGGTCAACGAGGGGCCGGACGGGATGTACGGCGGCGGTCGGCCCGGGGTGGATTTCGACCCCGCCGACCCGCACACCACCGGGCAGGTGCTGCGCTTCGTGGTCACCGACGCGGCCGGCGCGGATTCGAGCGTGCCAGCGGAGCAGTTGCGGCTGCCGTCACACCCGCGCCTCGGCCAGGCCCAGCGGGTACGCCGACTGTCGCTCAACGAGCGGATGTCCGGCGGTTCGATGATCATGCTGCTCGGCGTCCTCGACGAGCGCGGCCGGGGTCTGCCGTTGCGCTGGAGCGACCCGGTGACCGAGCAGCCGTCGCTCGGCGACACCGAGGTGTGGGAGGTGCGCAACTTCACCCGGCACGTGCATCCGGTCCACCTGCACCAGGTCCAGTTCGAGCTGCTCGGCCGGGGACACTCGGGGCGGTCGCTGCCCGGCCCGGGGGACCGGGGGTGGCTGGACACGGTGCTCGCGTACCCGTGGGAGGTGACCCGCATCAAGGCGCGCTTCGACCTGCCGGGTCGCTTCGCCTGGCACTGCCACCTGCTGGAGCACGAGGACAACGAGATGATGCGGCCACTCAACGTCCTGCCGCGCGGCGGCGCGGCGGCCGGGGACGGCGGCTCGCGTGACGTGCCGGAGTCGCCACGGGGCGTGCCGGAGGTGCCGGGTACGGCATCGACGGACGCCGGTTAGGCGCCTTTTCGCAGGTCGGCTAAGGTTAGGCGAACCTAAGCCCGATCGTGCAGGAGATTCGTGACCGCCCTCGCCAGCCGGCCGACCCGTGGTCGGACCAGCACCCGCACCGGGCGTCGGGTGACAGTCACCGCCGGGGCCGCGCTGGTGCTGCTGCTCACCGTGCTGGCCAGCTTCGCGCTCGGCAGCCGACAACTCGGCGTCGACCAGGTCTGGCACGCGCTCGTCGCGCCGGACGGCAGCGACGCCAGCACCATCGTCCGGGAGCTGCGGATGCCCCGGACCGCGCTCGGTCTCGCTGTCGGGCTCGCGCTCGCCGTGGCCGGGGTGCTGTTCCAGGCGCTCACCCGCAACCCCCTCGCCGAGCCGCGCATCCTCGGCATCAGCGCGGGCGCGTCGTTCGGGGTGGTGCTCGCGATCTCCGTCTTCGGCGTCGGCACGCTCGCCGGGTACGTCTGGTTCGGCATCGCCGGGGCTCTGATCGCCGGGCTGCTGGTCTTCGCCATCGCCACCCGCGCCCGCGAGGGCGCCAGCCCGGTCACCCTCGCGCTGGTCGGCGCGGCGCTCGACGCCAGCCTGGCCTCCGGGGTGTACGCGCTGCTCAGCATCGACGCCCGCACCTTCGAGGAGTACCGCTTCTGGGTGGTCGGCGGGCTGGCCGGACGGGACCTGTCGGTCGCCGCGCAGGTGCTGCCGTTCGTCATCGTCGGATTGGTGCTCGCCGCCCTGGTGGCGCGGGGCCTGGACGCGCTGGCCCTCGGCGACGACGTGGCCCGTGGCCTCGGCCACCGCATCGGCCTGGTCCGCCTCGGTGGTGGCCTCGCCGCCGTGCTGCTGACCGGCGCCGCGGTGGCCGCCGCCGGACCTGTCGCGTTCGTCGGGCTGGCCGTGCCGCACCTGGCCCGTGCCCTGGTCGGCGCCGACCACCGCTGGACCCTCGCCGTCTCCGCCCTGCTCGGCCCGGCGCTGCTGCTCGCCGCCGACATCGCCGGTCGGCTCGTCGCTCCGCCCGGCGAAATCCCGGCCGGGATCGTCACCGCGCTGATCGGCGCGCCACTGCTGGCCGTCCTGGTCCGCCGCGCCCGGGTGGTGACAGCGTGACCACCACCCAGCGCCCCCCGGACCCCACCGACCCGCCCCGCCCGGCGAGCCCGATCGGGCTCGCCGAGCCGGCCGGGCAGGCCCGGCTTGCGGGGCGGTCGCTGCTGCGGATCGGCCCGGTCAGCCTGCTGATCCGCCGACGCGCGGTGCTGGTGGCCGCCGTGCTGACCGTGCTGCTCCTGCTGGCCGTCGTGCTCAGCCTCTCGCTGGGCACCCCGTACGTCGCCCCGGCCGACGTGCTGCGTGCCCTCTCCGGAGCTGGCACCCCGTACGACCTCGTGGTCTTTGACCTGCGGCTGCCCCGGGTCGTGCTGGCGGCCGTGGCCGGCGCCGCCTTCGGCGTGGCCGGCACGCTGATCCAGAGCGTGGCCCGCAACCCACTCGCGAGCCCGGACGTCATCGGCATCACCCAGGGTGCCGGTCTCGCCGCGACAGTGGCCCTGACCAGCGGAATGGCCGCGGTGCTGGTGGCGCCCACCGCGCTGGTGGGCGGGCTGCTCGCGGCGGTGCTGCTGTTCGCCCTCGGCGCCCGGCACGGGCTGGCCGCGCAGCGGTTCGTGCTCGCCGGGGTGGCTGTCGCGTTCGGCTTCCGGGCGCTCACCGAGGTGGTCATGCTCACCGCCGACCCGATCGACGGGCTGCGCGCGCAGATCTGGCTGATCGGCACCCTGGCCGGCAAGGGCTGGACCGAGGCCGCCTGGATCGCCGGCACACTGCTGGTGCTGCTGCCGGTGCTGGCCTGGGCCGGCTGGGCGCTGAACAGCACCGCCCTGGACGACGACACCGCCCGGGGAGTCGGGCTGCGTCCGGTGGCCCGCCGGGTCGGCCTCGCCGGCACCGGTGTTCTCGTCGCCGCGATGGTCACCGCCCAGGTCGGCGCCGTCGACTTCGTGGCGCTGGTCGCCCCGCAGGTGGCCCGTCGCCTGGTACGCGCCGAACGACCACCGCTGGTCTGCGCGGCGCTGCTCGGCGCCCTCCTGCTGGTGCTGGCCGACCTGGCCGGCCGGCGCCTGTTCGCACCCACCCAGCTACCCGCCGGTGTGCTGACCGCCGCGATCGGCGGCCCGTACCTGATCTTCCTGCTGCTGCGCGGCCGGCGGCGGTCGTCGTGACGCCTCAAGGAGTCGTGTGATGCTCTCCACCCGCGACCTGGTCGCCGGCTACGACGAGCGGACCGTGCTCGACGGGCTCGACCTCGACCTGCCCACCGACGCCTTCACCGTGATCGTCGGACCCAACGCGTGCGGCAAGTCCACCCTGCTGCGCACGATGGCCCGGCTGCTCACCCCCCGCCGAGGCACCGTGCTGCTCGACGGCACCGCCATCCGCGAACTGCCGACCCGGGAGGTCGCCCGCCGCCTCGGCGTCCTGCCGCAGAGCCCACTGGTGCCCGAGGGCGTCACTGTGGCGGACCTGGTCGGGCGCGGCCGACAGCCCTACCAGCGGTGGTGGCGGCAGTGGTCGTCGGAGGACGGCGCCGCGGTGGACCAGGCGATGGCCCTCGCCGACGTCACCGACCTGGCCGACCGACCGGTGGACAGCCTCTCCGGCGGTCAGCGGCAACGGGTGTGGATCGCCATGACACTGGCCCAGGACACCGACGCCCTGCTGCTGGACGAGCCGACCACCTTCCTCGACCTGGCTCACCAGGTGGAGGTGCTGGATCTCCTACACCGGCTGCGCTCCGAGCGTGGCCGCACCGTGGTGGCCGTGCTGCACGACCTGAACCAGGCCGCCCGCTACGCCGACCACCTGGTCGCCATGCGCGCCGGCGCAGTGGTCGCCGCCGGCCCGCCCCGGGAGATCCTCACCGCCGACCTGGTCCGCGACGTCTTCGGGCTGGCCTGCGTGGTCGTGCCCTGCCCGGTGACGGGCGCACCCCTGGTGGTGCCCGCCTACACCGGAGGCAACGCTCTGGTCCCGGGTGACCCGGTCGACGCGTCCGCCGGCGCCAAGGACCCCGATTCGTCGACGGCGTCCGTACCGGACGCCCGACCCGCCACCGGCGACGCGGCCAACCCGCTCGCCGGCTCGCACCCCTCGAAAGGACTCTGATGCGTCGTCTCGTCGCAGCTCTCGCCGCGGCCGTCGCCCTCGGCGCCGGCCTCACCGCCTGCGGTGAGAGCGACCCGGTCGCCGGCTCCACCACCGGGGAGACCCGGGAGATCACCCACGCCATGGGCACCACCAAGGTCCCGGCCGAGCCCAAGCGCGTCGTCGTGCTCGACACCGACAAGATCGACACGGCGCTCTCGCTGGGCATCACGCCCGTCGGTGCGGCCACCGCCGGTGAGGCGAAGAGCTGGCCCACGTACTTCGGCGCGGACAAGCTCGCCGGCATCAAGGAGGTCGGGGTGCTCACCGAGCCCGACCTGGAGGCGATCAACGCGCTGAAGCCGGACCTCATCCTCGGCAGCAAGTTCCGCCAGGAGAAGTTCTACGACGAGCTGGCCGCCATCGCGCCGACCGTGTTCACCGACAAGGTGGGCATCACCTGGAAGGACAACCTCCTCCTCGACGGCAAGGCGCTCGGCCGCGAGCAGCAGGCAAAGGATCTGCTCGCCACGTACGAGAAGCGGGCCAAGGACTTCGGCGCGACGCTCGGCGACGCCGCCGCGCGCAAGGTCTCCATCGTGCGGTTCCTGCCCGGCAACATCCGGGTGTACGGGCCGGACTCGTTCTCCGGCATCGTCATCGGCGACACCGGCCTGGGCCGCCCCGAGCGGCAGCTGCTCGCCAACAAGGAGGACAAGCGCTTCGACCTGGTCAGCCCCGAGCGGATCAACGAGGTCGACGGTGACGTCATCTTCGTGACCGCGTACGGCGACAAGGCCGCCGCCGAGCAGACCAAGGTCTCCGGCGGGACGCTGTGGAAGGGCCTCGGCGCGGTCAAGGCCGGCAAGGCGTATCCGGTCTCCGACGAGGTCTGGATGACCGGCATCGGCGTCGGCGCCGCCAACAAGATCCTCGACGACCTGACCAAGTACCTCCCCGCCGCCTGACCCCCCAGCGCCATCCGCGCGAGGCGTGCGTTCGCGGGCGCCGGCTCATGATCGTGCTCGATCCAGGGTGTAGTGGCCTCCCCGTGTAGGGAGGCCACTACATCCATGTTCGAGGGCGATCATCCCTCACCGGGGGAGTTCGAGCGTGCCCGTAGGGCGGCCCGGACCTCGGCGAGGAACCCGCCAAAGTCGTCTCGGAGGCGCTTGGCGGTCAGGTGCAGCACGATCCAGTCGCCGCCGAGCAGTCGGTTGAGGCGTTGGCGGTCTCGATGGAACTGCTCAGGATCGTCGTGCCAGAGTCCGTCGTACTCCACCGCGACCTTGAACTGCGGCCAGGCCAGGTCCAGGCGGGCAACGAATCGGCCCTGCTCGGCCACGACCCACTGCGTCTCCGGCCTCGGCAGGCCGGCGAGCACCAGCCCGACCCGGGTGCGGGACTCCTGAGGAGACTCCGCGCCCGCGTCGGCCAGGTCGACCGCGCGTAGCAGCGATCGCCAGCCGCGTCGACCGGCCCGGCTCAGCGCGTACTCGCGCAGGGCTGGCGTGGTCGTCAGCCGGTTGGCCAGCATGGCGTCGATGACGACCACCGCCTCGATCACATCGAGCCAACGGGCCAGGTCCCGGCAGGTACGCGCTGGGCTGGTCACCGTGACCCCGGCCCGGACCACGGTGTCGCCGGAGTCGATCTCTCCGTGGTGGACCCGGATGTCGGCGGTCGGGCCGATCCGGGTGGCGGTGGGAACGAGGACGTCGACCGGATCGCTCGCGCTCGGCTTCGCGCATCCGTAAAGGCCGGCCGCAGCGCGCCCTGCGATGGCCGCACCGGGCGGGACCAGCCAACGTCCGATGGCGGTGCATCTGATCGTGTGGGTGACTGCGATGTGGGCATCGGCGTAGACGTCGCGGAAGAGCGGTCGCCACGCCGAGCTGCGTAGCTCATTGCGGGTCAGGAGGCCTCGCGAGACGGCGGTCGAGCCACGGAAGACCCGGCCCCGCAACTGCGGCGGCCGACGAGGAGCTTTCGGCATGGGCCTCAGACTGGCCGAACCTCTTCGCGTCACGCTGCCCCTGTGGATAACCACAGTCAACACACCGGCGTCGATGCGCGTCGTTATCCCCATGATCGCGCTCGAACACGGATGTAGTGGCCTCCCGAGAAGCGGAGGCCACTACATCCTGGATCGAGCGCGATCTTGCCGGGCGGGCGCACGGAGCGCGTCGGCCTCAGGCGGACGTGGGTCGCGGGAGCGGGTGGGGTGCGGGGGTGGGACGTGGAGGTCGGGGGTGGGTCAGGCGGCGGTGGACCAGATGGCGCGGAAGGCGGCGGCTTCGCCGGAGAGCCATCGTTCGATCTGGTCGGGCTTGGCGTCGGTGGGCATGCGGTGGGCCAGGCCGCGGCGGACGTCTACCAGGACCGGCTCGGCGTGCGGGAGCACCGCGTCCATGTGTCGGGCCATCAGGTGCAGGGTGGCGAGCACCGATTCCTCACTCGGTGGGGCCTCGTCGAAGTGCAGGCGGACCGCTTCGGCGCGGCCGTCGGCGTGGCGTACCCCGAAGTGGGGGTTGATCTTGACGGGCAGGTCACCCAGCATGGCCAGGGCGTCGCGGGTCTGGGCGAGATCGACGGCGGCCGGCTCGCCGAGGGAGCGAAGCCAGGTCGTGGCGCCGGGGACGAGCGCCTGGTAGAGCGGGCGCCATCGTGGCTTGACGATGTCGGCCACCCCGGCCAGGTGGGTGCCACCGGTGTGGAAGGCGATGTCGGCCTTGAGTGCCTTGACGAACTGGCCGTGCGGGTTGAAGCCGGACCGGCTGGCGCGCTGCTTGCGCAGCCCGCCCACGAAGGTCGCCTTGGTGGGGCCGGTGCGGTCGACGTAGCGGGTGAAACCGAGCAGTGTCGCGTAGGGGGTGAGGGGCGTGGAGGCGGGCGCGGTCACGGGCGTCCTCCCAGGTCAGGATCTTGATTAGTACATACATTCTAATCGACAGGTCTGACATTGCCCAGCAAAGTTGAGGGGATCGCCGCCTCCTGCCAACCAGACGATTTGCCCGTATCCGGTCCAGCCGAAGGTGGCCTGTCCACGGGGCGTTGGCAACGGCGTGGCAGCGATCGCTCCCGCCGCCCAGCCGATGGCAGCCGATCGGAGCGCCACGAGGCATCCGGACGGCGGGCGGACCCTCTTGTCAGCGTCGTTGGTCCGCCGCAAGCTCCGCGCGGCGCAGCGCGTCACGGCCCTACGATTTCCACACCTCGGTGACGCCGTCGTAATCCGCCCAGGCGAACTGCCGAATGTGAATCACCGCATCCATCCTTGCCGCAGCCGGCACGGAAGCGGTTGGGTCAGTGACATGGCTCGCATCGCCTACAACAGCCACGACGCGGCAGCGTTCGAGGCCACCCGTCACTTGTCCGACCAGTCACTCGCCGGCTGGCGTGAAGCGGTGACCCGCCACCTCAACCCTCAGCCCGGCACCCGCCTGCTCGACCTCGGCGCGGGCACCGGCGCGTGGGCGCAGACCTTCACCGACTGGTACGACGGCATCGACGTTGTCGCCGTCGAGCCGGCCGAAGCCATGCGAGCCCGGTGCCTGCACCCTCAGGCCCTGGCCGGAGACGCCGCCAACGTCCCGCTGGCGGCTGGAAGCGTCGACGCGGCCTGGCTGTCCACAGTCATCCACCACGTGCCGGACCTGACCGCTGCCGCACGTGAGCTGCGCCGCGTGCTGCGTCCCGGCGGGCCGGTGCTGATCCGCTCCGCCTTCGCTGGCCGCCACCACGCAATCACGCTGTTCCGCTTCTTTCCCGAGGCCATCCGCGTGTTGAACACCTACCCCAGCGTGCACGACGTCGAAGCGGCTTTCGCCGCCGCTGGCTTCACGACGATCTCACTCGAACAGGTCCCGCAGACCACGGCGCCGTCGCTTCGTGACGTCGCGGCCACCATGCGCCGGGAAGCACACACGCCCCTACAACTGATCACCAACAACGAGTACGCCGCCGGTCTGGCTCGACTCCACCTCGCCGCCCAAACCGAATCCGGCCCAGTCATCGACGCACTCGACCTGCTCGTTCTTCGATAGAACACCGTCCTCAGCGGCCAATCCAAGATCCGCGCGAATGGTGGTTCCCTCGGGGATCCTGACGTCCGGCGGGTTGTCTGTCGGGGGGCGCTGGCTGATCGGAGGGACAGCCCGCCCGCTGCCGGACGCTCCCGTTACTCGAGTTCGCGATGCCGCGAACTTTGTCCGAGTTGTGACGTTATTGTGCGTTGTGGTCATCGGTGAGGCGTCCAGGGTCGTCATCCCTGGTAGGGGTACGGCGGTGCGCGCCGTCCAGTCCGCCGACCCCGCAGATGGCCGGGACCGCTACCTTGACCTGCTGCGGACGATCGCCCTGGTCCGCGTCGTGATCTTCCACGTCACCGGTTGGATCTGGTTGAGCCTGCTGGTGCCGGCGATGGGTCTGATGTTCGGCATCGCCGGTTCGTTGATGGCGGCGTCACTCGACCGGCACGGTCCGCCGGCCGTACTCCGGCGGCTGCGCCGGCTGCTGCTGCCGTACTGGGCGTTCGGCGCGATCGCACTGGTGGTGCTCTCCGTCGGGTGGCGTCCGCTGCCGAATGGCGTGGCCGGCTGGGCTGAACTGCTCTGGTGGGTGCTACCCCTGCGGGTGCCACCGGTGGGCGGACATTCCTGGGCCTGGGTGTTCCACATCGGGCTCTGGTACGTCGTCACCTATCTGTGGTTGGTGCTGCTCTCGCCGGTGCTGCTGTGGCTGTTTCGCCGCTGGCCGTGGCCCAGCATCGCCGTCGCCACCGCGCTGCCGGTCGGGATGCATCTCAGCAATGTGCACGCCGGCTACTTCGTCGCCGCCTACCTGTCCTGCTGGCTGCTGGGCTTCGCCCACCATGATCGGCTGCTGCACCGCGTCCCGTGGCGCTGGTACGGCTGCCTCGTGGCCGGCCTCGCCGGGGTGGGCGGCACCTGGGTGGTGGCCGCCATGGTGACCGGCCGGGCCGTCGACCTCAACCACATCGCGGGTGGCACCACACTGTGGTCGATGGCGCTCGTCGCCGTGCTGCTGAGAGTGCGGCCCCGTCCGGTCGGCTGGCCGCTGGGTGCCGTGCTCCGGGTGGTCAACGCCCGGGCGGTCACCATCTACCTGTGGCACATCCCGGCCAGTCTCGGGATGTTCCTGCTGCTCGCGCCGGTGCTCCCGTACAACTCGGTGGCCTCGATCGCGCTGCGACTGACCGGGGTGTGCCTACTGGCCGCCGGGGCGGTGCTGCTGTTCGGCTGGATCGAGGACGTGGCCGCCCGGCGTACCCCGGCCCTGTTTGGCCCTCGGTCGGGCGCCGCCGGTCGGCACCGCGCCGATCGACACCTCAGAGCTGGCCGACGTCGGTGATCCGGACGACCGCCGCGCCGACCTCGTCCGAGGCCACCAGGTCGATCTCGGCGCTGATGCCCCAGTCGTGGTCGCCGTCCGGGTCGTCGAAGATCTGCCGCACGGTCCACCGCTCCCGGCCCTGCTCGATCATGAGCAGCGCCGGACCGCGGGCGTCCGGACCGACCCCGATCGAGTCGTACGACTCGAAGTACGGCGCCAGGGCGTCGGCCCACGCGTCGTAGTCCCAGCCGTCCTCGGCGTCCAACTCGGCGAGCAGGTCCCAGCGGCGTAGCGCGGCCAACTCGACGCGCCGGAACAGCGCGTTGCGCACCAGCACCCGGAACGCCCGCGCGTTGCGGGTCACCGCCGGTGGCCGATCGGTCAGGGCGGCGTGCGCCTGAGCGACCTCGGCAACGTCGGACGGGTTGCGCAGCCGTTCCCACTCGTCGATGAGGCTGGAGTCGACCTGGCGGACCAGCTCGCCCAACCACTCGATGAGGTCGATCAACTCCTCGGTCTTGGCGTCCTCGGGCACTGTCTGGCGCAGCGTCTTGTACGCGTCGGCCAGATAGCGCAGGACGAGACCTTCCGAGCGGGTCAGCCCGTAGAACTGCACGTACTCGGTGAAGGTCATTGCCCGCTCGTACATGTCGCGGACGACGGCCTTGGGGGAGAGCTGGTGGTCGGCCACCCAGGGGTGCCCCTGCCGGTACATCTCGTACGCGGCCTCCAGCAGCTCGGCCAGGGGCTTCGGGTGGGTCACCTCGTCGAGCAGTTCGAGGCGCGCCTCGTACTCGATGCCCTCGGCCTTCATCGCGGCGACCGCCTCGCCGCGTGCCTTGAACTGCTGCGCGGAGAGGATCTGCCGCGGGTCGTCGAGGATCGACTCGATGACGCTCAGCACGTCGAGCGCGTACGACGGGGACTCGGCGTCGAGCAGCTCGATGGTGGCCAGCGCGAGGGGGGAGAGCGGCTGGTTGAGAGCGAAGTCGAGCTGAAGGTCGACGGTGAGCCGGATCCGCCGCCCGGTCTCGTCCGGCTCGGGCAGCTCCTCGACGACACCGCCGGCCCGCAGCGCCCGGTAGATGGCGATGGCGCGGCGGATGTGCCGGCGCTGCGCGGCGGGCTCCTCGTGGTTGTCGGTGAGCAGGTGCCGCATCGCGGTGAACGCGTCCCCGGGCCGGCCGATGACGTTGAGCAGCATCGAGTGGCTGACCTGGAAGCTGGAGGTCAGCGGCTCCGGCTCGGCGTCGACGAGCCGGTCGAAGGTGGGCTGGCCCCAGCCGATCGAGCCCTCCGGCGGCTTCTTGCGGACCACCTTGCGTCGCTTCTTCGGGTCGTCGCCGGCCTTGGCGAGGGCCTTCTCGTTGTCGATGACGTGCTCGGGGGCCTGCACGACGACCCGGCCGATGGTGTCGTAGCCGGCCCGGCCGGCCCGCCCGGCGATCTGGTGGAACTCCCGGTTCTTCAACAGCCGGGTACGGACCCCGTCGTACTTGGACAGGCCGGTGAACAGCACGGTGCGGATCGGCACGTTGATGCCGACGCCGAGGGTGTCGGTGCCGCAGATGACCTTCAGCAGGCCGGCCTGGGCGAGGGTCTCCACCAGGCGGCGGTACTTGGGCAGCATGCCGGCGTGGTGCACGCCGATGCCGTGGCGGACCAGCCGGGACAGCGTCTTGCCGAAGCCGGCGGTGAACCGGAAACCACCGATCGCCTCCGCGATCATGTCCTTCTCGGCGCGGGTGCAGACGTTGACGCTGGTCAGCGCCTGGGCGCGTTCCAGCGCGGCCGCCTGGGTGAAGTGCACGACGTACACCGGGGCCTGCTTGGTCTCCAGCAGCTCCTCAAGCGTCTCGTGCAGCGGCGTCATCGCGTACGAGAAGATGAGCGGGACCGGCCGCTCCGCCGTGCGCACGACGGCGGTGGGTCGCCCGGTGCGCCGGGTCAGGTCGTCGACGAAGCGGGTGGTGTCTCCGAGCGTGGCGGACATCAGGATGAACTGGGCCTGCGGCAGCTCGATGATCGGCACCTGCCACGCCCAGCCCCGGTCGGGCTCGGCGTAGAAGTGGAACTCATCCATGATCACCTGGCCGACGTCGGCCTTGGTGCCCTCGCGCAGCGCCAGGTTCGCCAGGATCTCCGCGGTGCAGCAGATGATCGGGGCGTCCGCGTTGACACTGGCGTCGCCGGTGAGCATGCCGACGTTCTCGGCGCCGAAGACCTCGCAGAGCGCGAAGAACTTCTCCGACACCAACGCCTTGATCGGCGCGGTGTAGAAGGTCGTCCGGCTGTCGGCGAGGGCCGCGAAGTGCGCGGCGATCGCCACCAGGCTCTTACCCGAGCCGGTGGGCGTGTTCATGATCAGGTTGGCGCCGGAGACGATCTCGATGACCGCCTCTTCCTGATGGGGGTAGAGGTCGAGGCCGCGCTCCTTCGCCCAACCGGCGAACGCGTCGAAGAGGGTGTCGGGGTCGGCGCTTGTCGGCAGCGCGGCGGTGAGCGTCATAGCCTGTCCATGGTGCCTGGATCATGCCCCGGTACGCCAACCCGGTCCGCACCGGACCCCCGTCCGGGCATCCCGAACGTCCTGCCGCGTGCCGGTTCGGGCGTTTCGTCGGTCACCGTCGGCGGTACAACAGGTCGGCGACCGGCCGACCGGCAGTGATCGCCCGACGTTCGAACTTCGTCACCGGTCGGTGCGCCGGCCGTGGCGCGAAGCCGCCGTACGCGTCGACCAGCTCCGGGTCCGCGTCGAGGGTCACCCGCATCGCCTCGGCGTACTCGGCCCAGTCCGTCGCGCAGTGCAGCATCCCGCCGGGGCGCAGCCGGGACCGCAGCAGCGCCACGTGCGTCGGCTGGATGATCCGCCGCTTGTGGTGGCGGGACTTCGGCCACGGGTCCGGGAAGAAGACGTGCACGGCATCCAACACACCCTCGGGCAAGCCGTTGACCAGGGACAACGCGTCGCCCTCCGCCACCCGTACGTTGCGCAGGCCACCGCGCTCCACCAGGTGCAGCAGGTTGGCGATTCCCGGCGTGTGCACCTCGACCGCCAGATAATCTCGATCCGGGTCGGCGGCAGCCATCGCAGCGGTGGTGTCGCCCATGCCCGAGCCGATCTCCAGCACCACGGGCGCCCGGCGACCGAACAGGTCGGCCAGGTCGACGGGCAGCACAGGCCCGTCCGGCACATCCAGGCCGTACGCGGGCCAGAGCCGGCTCAGCGCGTCGGTCTGCCGGTCGCTCATCCGACCCCGGCGGGGGTGGAACGTGCGGATCGTCCGGCTCGCGGGCAGGACGGCGGGGTCATGGTCGGTGGCGGTCACAGCAAAACGAGCGTACGCGACGCCGCCAGCGGATCGGATGTGATGTGCGACCGGAAATGAGAGGATCCAACTGGTACGGCAGGTCGGCTGCTCCGCTGCCCGACACGGCCGTACGGCGTCGAGAGGGGGCATCGTGACAGTGACCCGCGGCGTTGTGACGCTGTCGCTGGTGACCGTGCTGGCCGGCCCCCTGCTCGCCGCCGCGCCCGCCCTCGCCGCGCCTGAGCGGGCGGCTGCCGTCGCGCCAGCGCCGCAGCCCGGAGGGCCGCCCGGCGGAGCTCCCCAACCAACTCCGGCGGTGGACATCTTCGTCGAGGTGAGCCCCAGCACGGTGCAGCCCGGATACCTGGTCGGCATCCGGGCCAGTTGTCGGGACAACTCGGTGGGCGCCACGGTGGTCTCCGATGCCTTCGGGGCGGTCGGGGTGCAGCCGCAGCGTGGGGTGCTCACCGCCGCGCCGATGGTCCGCGAGCGCACCCGCCCCGGCAACTACCGGGTCAAGCTGGAGTGCCGCGACGGCGAGACCGCCTCGACAATGCTCCAGGTGGTCAAGAAGGTCCCCGTCCAGCCGAGTCGGGGTCCGGCGACCGGGTTCGGTGGGAGCAGCGGCGGGATCACCGGCAAGCTGCTGCTGCCCGGCGGCGCGGCACTGATCATCACCGGGCTGGTCCTCGCCGTGATGGCGCTGCGTCGTCCCCGAGCCGCCGTGCGTCGCTGAGGCTGCCATGACGATCTTCCGCCCCACGCCGCCACCGGCCGGTTCACGCCCGCCGTCGCCTGGTCGTCCTGCCTCGCCGCCGGCCGCTGCCCGCCAGCCGTTCGCCGGCCGCCCCGCCTCGCCACCCGATGACGTCCGGCTGCCGTTGGACGACGGTTGGCCGGGCTCCGACCGCCCGCCAGGTCCCGAGCGCTCGTCGCGGCCTCAGCGCCCGCCAGACCCCGACCGCCCGTCGGTGGCCGCGCGTCCGCCGACCGCCGTCGCCCCCCGGCGTAGTCGGCCGTCGGGGCGCAGCCCCTGGTCCATACCGTTGGCTGTGGTGTTGGTGTTGGCCGGCGTCTTCGCCACCGGGGCGGGGCTGGGCCGTTCGGTCGGCCCGTTCGACCTGGCCCCGACCGGCGGTGACCAACCGGCCCGCCGTGAGTCGGTCGGGCTGTCGGCCAGTCGCCCGGTGCGCCTCTCGGTGCCGGCGATCAAGGTGACCGCGCCGGTGGCGCCCGTCGGGCAGGCACGGGACGGCTCGATCGCCGTACCGCCGTTGGAACGGCACAACGAGACCGGCTGGTACGACCGGGGGCCCACGCCCGGTGAGCCGGGCCCTGCGGTGATCGTCGGGCACGTGGACACGAAGAGCGGCCCGTCGGTCTTCTACGACCTGGGCAAGCTCAAGCCAGGCGACCTGGTCGAGGTCGCCCGCGCGGACCGGTCGACGGTGATCTTCAAGGTCGACACCGTGGAGCACTTCCCGAAGGACCAGTTGCCCGCCGAGCGCATCTACGGCCACGACGGCCCCGCCGGGCTGCGGTTGATCACCTGCGGCGGCCAGTTCATCGGTGGACGCACCGGCTACGCCGACAACGTGATCGCCTTTGCCACCCTCCAGTCCTCCCGCAAGCCCTGAGACGCCCCGGCCAGGCCGGCCAGGGCCGCACGCCCGTGGGCCCCGCTGGTGGATCAAGCGGCGGCGGCGCCCACAGATCAGGCTGGCGTCAGTTCAGGAAGGCCAGCAGCTGGCGGGTGGTCTCGTCGGGGGCTTCCTCCGGGATGAAGTGCCCGACTCCGACCGGCTCGCCGCGTACGTCGTCGGCCCACTCCCGCCAGATCGCGAGCGGGTCGTCGTAGAGCTTCGCGACCTGGCCCTGGCGGCTCCAGAGGAACAGCACCGGGCAGGTGATCTTCCGGTTTCCCCGGTCCGCCTCGTCGTGCTGGTAGTCGAGCGTCGCGGCGGCGCGGAACTCCTCGCAGATCGCGTGCACCGTCGCGGAGTCGCTGAACTGCTTGACGTACGCCGCCCGCACCTCGGGCGGGAAGGCGTCCTTCACGTCGGGCCAGGTGTCGAGCATGAAGTCGACGAGCACCGTGGGCGCCGCGTCGATGAACCGCTCGGGCACCGGCGCCGGTGCGGCCAGGAAGGACCAGACCCAGTAGGAGAGGCTGAACGTCCGGTCGGCGCGGTCGTAGACGTCCCCGATGGGCACCACGTCCATGACGGCCAGTCGGGTGACGACGTCCGGTTCGTCAAGCGCGAGCCGGTACGCGCAGCGGGCCCCCCGATCGTGACCGACGAGCCGGAACCGCTCGTGACCCAGGCTCCGCATCACCTCGACCTGGTCGCGGGCAATCGAGCGCATGCTGTACGGCTCGTGATCCGCTGTGCTCGGCGGTTTGCCACTGTCGCCCCAGCCCCGCAGGTCGGTGACGACGACTGTGTACTTCTCGGCGAGCCGTGGCGCGACCTGGTGCCACATGAGGTGCGTCTCGGGAATGCCGTGCAGCAGCAGAACGGGCGGCCCGCTTCCGCCTCGGCGCCCGTGGATCCTCGCGCCGGGTGTGTCGATGTCGAACTCTTCGAAACCGTCGAACATGACCAGGGCTCCCCGCTACTTGGGATGCGCCCTGAACGAACGGCGTGGAATGGCTGGCAGGGCGACTGGTGGTCGACTACCGCTCGGTCTGCCTCGACGCTATCAACGGTGACAGCCGGTCCGGCGCGACTTGACTTCAACCAGCATTCAGGTCCTAGCGTCGCTGACACGAGGTATGGAAGCGGATCCGAAGCACGGGACCGCGGCTGATCGGAGACAAGCGTGCGGGCGATCCAGGTTTCTGAGTACGGGGGTCCAGAGGTCCTGAACCTGGTGGACCTGCCCGATCCGCAGGCCGAGGAGGGGGAGGTCATCGTTCGGGCCGCGGCCGTGGACACGATCTACCTTGAGACTCAGATCCGCGGTGGCTGGGGTGAGATGTTCGGTGTCACCCCGCCATACGTGCCGGGCGGCGCAGCGGCGGGAACGGTGGTCTCCACCGGTCCAGGCGTCTCTGCGTCCTGGCTTGGCCGCCAGGTCGTTGCGGGTGCCGGGACGCGGGGTTCATACGCTGAACTGGTTCGGGCGAGCGTCGACCGGCTGGTGCCGGTCCCCGACGGACTGAGCCTGCGGGAAGCGGCTGCTCTCGCACACGACGGCGTGACCGCCATGGGCATCATCGACGGTGTCGGCGTCAAGCCGGGCGACCGGGTTCTGATCCTGGGGGCCGCGGGCGGCATGGGAACGCTGCTCGTCCAGCTCGCACACCGTCTCGGTGCGCAGGTCGTGGGAGCGGCCCGTGGCGCGGACAAGCTCACACTGGTACGACGGCTCGGCGCCGACGCTGTCGTCGACTACGCGGGTGACGGATGGACCGACGCGGTACGCGAAGCCCTTGGCGGTCTGTCTGTCGATGTGCTGCTGGACGGTGTCGGGGGAAAACTCGGCAGCGACGCCTTTCATCTGGTGGCCGACGGCGGGCGGGTCTCGGCCCATGGGGCGGCGAGTGGCGAGTTCGCCACGATGGATCTGTCGAGTTCGCAGGCGCGCGGCATCGATCTGTACGGCATTGCTGACGTTCAGTTCAAGGCGCCGGAGATGGTGCGGCTCGCGGGCAGGGCCCTGACCGAGGCGGTGGAGGGGCGGATACGCCCGGTGATCGCACGCGAGTACCCACTGTCTGCCGCGGCTGAGGCTCACCGCGCGATGGAGGCGCGCTCGATCCCGGGCAAGGCCCTCCTCATTCCGTGAGACGTGGCCGTCGCTCAGGGCTGGGGGACGTGCAGCGCCACCTCGAACTCCAGCAGGCTGGCACCGGTGGAGACCGGGGGACGGGGCTTGTCGCCGGGGGCGGCGGCGTGGGCGGCGCGCGACGGGCCGGCGGCCCACGCCTGGAACGCTTCTTCGCTCTCCCACTTCGTGTAGACGAAGTAGCGGGTCTCGCCGGCCACCGGGCGGAGGAGTTCGAAGCCGAGGAAACCGGGGGAGTTCTCCACAGTGCCGGCCCGGGCGGCGAACCGCTTCTCCAACTCCGCGCCGCCACCGGGCGGGACGTCGATTGCGTTGATCTTCACGACTGCCATCTGCCCACCCTAGCCAAGCTCAGAACGTCTCGATCGCGGGCACCAGATCAGCGTCGACCACGATCGGGGCGTGGTCGGAGGGGCCCTTGCCCTTGCGGGCCTCCCGGTCCACGTACGCGGAGCGGACCGCTCGGGCGAACGGCGCGGACGCGTACACCAGGTCGATTCTCATGCCCTTGTTCTGGTGGAACATGCCGGCCCGGTAGTCCCAGTAGGTGTAGGGGTGCGGGCCCTTCATCGGGGTGGGCACGACGTCGCTGAGGCCCAGGTCGCGCAGCGCCGCGAGGGCTGCCCGCTCGGCCGGGGTGACGTGCGTGGAGTGGGTGAAGACCGCCGGGTCCCAGACGTCGGCGTCGGTCGGGGCGACGTTGAAGTCGCCGCAGACCGCCAGCGGCAGGCCGCCGGCCAGCTCCGCGTCCAGCGCGTCGCGTAGCGCCGCGAACCAGGCCAACTTGTACGCGTAGTGCGGGTCTTCCGGCGTCCGGCCGTTGGGCACGTACACCGACCAGACCCGCACCCCGTCGCAGGTGGCCGAGATGGCCCGGGCCTCGGGCTCGGGGAAGCCGGGCTCGTCGGCGAACCCGACCCGGACGTCGTCCAGCCCGACCCGGGACAGGATGGCCACCCCGTTCCACCGGCCGTCGCTGTGGCTGGCCACGGTGTAGCCCAGCGCGCCGACCTCGGCGACCGGGAAGGCGCCGTCGGGGCACTTCGTCTCCTGAAGGCAGACGACGTCCGGCCCGCTGTCGGCCAGCCACTCCAGCAGCCGGGGTAGGCGGGCCTTCACCGAGTTGACGTTCCAGGTCGCCAGGCGCATGCCCCCAGCCTGCCGCATTCGCCGCCGCGACGCCGGGTCAGCCGGCCGGGGTGTCGCCGGGACGGGTCTGTTCGGCCAGGAACCGCTCCAGTTCGGCGCCGAGTTCGTCAGCGGTGGGCAGTGGGCCAGCATCAGGGGCGAGCAGGCTCTTCTCGCCCCGACCTCGGGCGAACGCGTCGTACTGCTCCTCCAGAGCCTGGACCAGGGCCGCGGCGTCCTCGGTCTGCGCCACCTGCCTGTCGATCTCCACCCGGACCACCTCGGCGGCCGAGCGCAGCCCGTCGCCGGGCAGCAGCAGCCCGGTGCTGCGCGACACGGAGGTGAGCAGCACCTCGGCGGCTGCCGGGTATTCGGTCTGCGCCACGTAGTGCGGCACGTGGGCGGCGAAGCCCAGCGCGTCGCGGCCCTGTTCGCCGAGGCGGAACTCCAGCAGGTGACCGACGCTGCCGGGCACCTGGACGCGTTGCAACCACGGCTCGTAGCCGGCGATCAGCTCGGGGCGGGTGGCGTGCGCTGTCACCCCGGTCGGCCGGGTGTGCGGGACCGCCATCGGGATCGAGTTGAGCCCCACTGTGAGCCGGACGTCCAGCCGGGCGGCGAGCCCGGCCACGGCGGCCACGAAACGCTCCCACTGGAGGTCTGGTTCCGGGCCGGTGAGCAGCAGGAACGGGGTCTCGTCGTCGTCCTGCAGCAGGTGCAGCTCCAGCTTGGGCGCGTCGACGCTCTCCCAGTGGTCCTCGACGAAGGTCATCACCGGTCGTCGCGACCGGTAGTCGAAGAGCTGATCGACGTCGAACGTGGCGATCGGCCGACCCTCCAGCGAGGTGAGCAGCTGCTCACGCGCCAGTCGGCTGGCGTTTCCGGCGTCCACGAACCCGGTGAGGGCCTGGATGAGGACCGGCTGCCCGAGGTCGGGCAGATCGTCGGTGAGCTGGTAGAGCTCGTGTGGGTCGAGCACCGGTGCGGACCTCCCTGAAATGTGCTTGCGGAGTGCCGTCGCGATGGAGGGCACCCGTTCGGGCAACGTACCCGCCATCCTGGCGCATTCCTTCGTCGGGCGATCCGTTGGCCGGGTGGTGGGCGTGACCGGACCAATCGTCTGTTTACGCCACCGGGCCGAGCCTCGTGGCCGATCGGCCGAGGGGCGGTTCGGCCCAAAGGCCGAGTTTGTCGATCATGTCGGGCTCAGGGGTGGAATGTTCGCTCCCGTCCTGGCCCGTGCCGGTCCGCGTGCGGCGCCAGCTTCATCCGGTACGCGAGGTCCGTTCCCCGGGCGGGTCACCCCGCCCGCGTCGTCCACCAGTACGGCTCCGATCTGTGTCGAGCGCCACGTGATCACCGTGCGTGATCGGGGTTTCCACCTGCCTAGCCTCGGTTGATGCGTGACGACGGCACCCTCGACGACCCGTACGCCCCGAGCAGCCCCACTGCCGATACGGAGGATGGCACCTCAGCCGAACGGACAACCGCCGCGACCCGGCTCCGGGCGTACGCCCGGGACCTGACCGGTCGACGCCGGGCACAGCTGGCGCTGGCCACCGGTGTGGTGTGCTGCCTCGGTCTGACCGCCGTCGTCCAGGTTCGTAACGAGGACGCCGACGCGGCGACCCGGAGTGGATCGCTCTCCAGCTCCGAGCTGGCGCAGCGCGCCGAGCAGCAGCGCGCCTCCCGTTCCCTCGACCGCACGGTCGCCCCGAGCGCCTCCGCCGCCGCCCAGTCCGCCGCGGCGAGCCCCGCCGATCCGGACACCAGCGCGCCGGCCCGCAAGGTCGCCCCGGCTCGCCCGACCGACCCGGCGCCCGTCGCCGGGCTGGACGAGGACCAGATGGAGAACGCCGAGGCGATCGTCAGTACCGGCCGCAAGATGGGGGTGCCGCGCCGGGGTCTGGTGATCGCGGTGGCCACCGCCATGCAGGAGAGCAACCTCTACAACGTGGCCAGTGGCGTGCTGCCCGAGTCGCAGGACTATCCGCACCAGGGCGTCGGCTGGGACCACGACTCGGTCGGGTTGTTCCAGCAGCGTTCCAGCAGCGGCTGGGGCCCGGTGGGGCGGCTGATGGACCCCGAGTTCGCCACCCGGCAGTTCCTCAGCGCGCTGGAGCAGGTGCCCGGCTGGCAGCGGATGCGGCTCACCGACGCCGCCCAGGCGGTGCAGGTCTCCGCGTACCCCGAGCACTATCAGCAGCACGAGTGGCGGGCCACCCGGGTCGTTGACGCCATCGTGCCGGCGGGGCGGTAACCTACCGCCCACTATGGACGGTCAGGGTTGAGGCTGTCGGATCCCGGGTACATGTGTTGCAGGTTCGGGGTACACATGACTACGGGACCATCGACAGGAGGACGCCATGTCACTGATGCAGCGGATCACCACGTTCCTGAGATCGCCGAAGGGGCAGCAGTTGGTGGAGCGAGGTCGTCGGGAGATGGCCAAGCCGGGCAACCAGCAGAAGCTGAAGGGGTTGGCGGCCCGGCTGTCCAACCGCCGCCGCTGACCGTTCCATCGGCCGCCCTGTCCACCGTTTCCACCCCTGGGGAGACCTGGTGACCGACACCCCGCCCGTCGGCGGTCAGCCCGCCGTCCCTACTCCGCAGCCGTCCGTCGACCTGCCGGCCGGGCCGGTGGACGCCCCCGAGGGTCCGCCGGCCCGGCTCTGGGACCGGATGCGTGACGACCCGCAGTACGCGCCGGAGCACCTTGCCCTGGAGGCGGTGCGGCGCCTGGGGCCGGAAGCCGCGCAGTGGGCAGCCCGGGCCCGTGCCGAGCAGCCCGGCGTTTCCGCCGACGCCCTGGCCGACCAGGCGGCCCGCAAGTTCGTCAACCTGGCCCGACTGTCCGGCGCGGTCTCCGGCGCGGCCGGGCTCCCCGGCGCGGTGATCGACGTGGGCGTGCTGGCCTGGACCCAGGCGCGGATGGCCCTGCACATCGCCGCCGCGTACGGCGTCGACCCCCTGCACAGCGACCGGGCCACCGACCTGTTGGTGCTCCAGCGGGTGCACAAGGTCGCCGAGAGCGCCAGGCTGGCGCTCGGCGTGGCCGCCGGGCGGGAACGCGCCGACGCGCTCTTCGGCCTGGGCGGCCAGCGTCCGCTGGGTCGGGTCATGTTGCAACTCGGCGTCCGGCTGGCCCAGATGGCCGGCGTCCGGGCCGCGAAACGGATGGTCGCCAAGATCGTGCCCGGTGCGGCAATCGTGCTCGGCACCTGGGCCAATTCGTCGGCCACAAAGGATCTCGCCCAGCGGTCCCGGGCGCTCTACGGCTCCCGCGGCAACGGCGTCCCGGAGCCGCGCCAACCCTGACGGCCCGTCCGGGCCGTCAGCTGGCCAGGCCGGAGGAGCGCCAGGTCACCTCGGCGATGCGGCCCTGGCCGGTGGCGTTGGGGTGGAACCAGTCCAGCGGGTTGAGCAGGTCCAGGGTGAACCGGACCTTGTGCAACGCGCCGCCGTCGTGCCGGCACCGTGATCCGTACGCCCGGCAGGCCGCCTTCAACTCGGCGTTGTAGGCGTCGATCCGCTCCCGGACGGCGGCCCGGCGCGCCCGGTCGGCGGGTGCGGTCGAGGTCGCCTCGGCGAGCAGGGCCGGGCAGATGCCCCGCCGCCACGCGCGGATGGCCCGTTCGTCGTCGTGCCCGACCTCCCAGAGCCGGTACAGGTCGGGGATGCTCACCACCAGCACCCGGGCCTTGGGCCGGCCGGTCCGCAGGACCTGCAGCCCTTTGTCGACGTCGGCCCGGAACTGCGCCACCGGTGTCATCGCGTCCACCCCACCCCGACAGACGTCGTTGGCGCCGATCAGCACTGTGACGTAGTCGGCGCGGTCGCGTACCGCTGCCTGGGCCTGACCGACGAGGGCGTCCGCGCGGGCGCCGGGACGGGCATGGTTGTACGTCCGGTCGCGGATCGCCGAATTCTGTTCGAGCAGCCGCCGGTAGTGGCTCTGCACCCGCAGCCCGTCCCCGGTCGACCAGGAGTTGCGCTCGCAGGAGGTGAGCACCAGGCAGGAGGCGAAGCCGGTGCTGATCGAGTCGCCGAGAGCGGCGATGCCGCCGGGCCCGGTCGACGGCCTGCCGCTCGTGGTGGGGCGGGGCTCCGCGGAATTGCCGCCCTCGCAGGCCAGTGCGACCAGCGCCGCGAGACAGGCCAGTGCGGCGACCCAGCGTCGAGGCATGACGTCTCCCGTTCCCGCAGCACAGAGCGACAGCGCGGTAACTCTATGCGCAGGATGCGGTTGACCGGGAAGTTGCTGTCGGGTATGCGGCAGAGTGCCGACGCGGAAGCCGTAGGGGTGCTATGCGTCCCGCCACGGTGCCCGTTGACCGTGCAGCCACCAGTGCAACGCCCGGGTGATCCGAGGCAGCACCAGATAGGTCATCAGCGGGGTCAGGCAGAGCGTCATCAGCAGCACCCGGGCCGCCAGCGGCACCGCGTCGAGGAAGCGGCTCGTCAGCAGGGTGGCGGTCAGGCTCAGGGGAAAGAACGCCAGCCAGATGGTCACCGCCTGCTTCCAGCGGGGCGGCGACGGGGGCGGGGGCGGGGCCAACTCCACCGGGTCCACCGAGTGCTCCAGCGGCCTGTCGAACCAGCCCTCGATCCCGGTACGCCGCTCCACCCGGGTGTGCTCGACGATGCCCTGCGCCGAGCTGAGCCACCAGTGCCGCTGCGGCGACTCCTCCCACCGGCGCAGCGTCTCGGCGTCGGCGAAGCGGTAGAGCATGTGCCACTCCGGCGAACCGGGCCCGCTCTGCACCCAGCCGGCGCCGAGAAACCCGGGGAACGCCTCGGCCAGCGCCGTGCCGGCCCGCATCCAGGCCACCATCTCGCTGGCCCGGCCGGGATCGACGCGGCGGGCGATGGAGACGGTCACCGGCACGGCGAGGGTCATTGACATACGCCCATCCTGCGGTCGACGAGGGCCGCGGCGCGAACGGATGTGCCGGAGCACACCGGCGGGTGCGGGTGTGCAGGCGCGCGGTACAGGTTAATCCGGCCGATCGGGGGTAGCTCCGTAAGCATGACGAGATCGCAGCCCCGGCGCGCCCGCGGCACGGTCGGCCATGCGAACAGCGCGTTGAACCTTCGGCTCACGCTCGCCAGCTTCGGGTTGGTGATCATGGTGCTCTTCGCGGTGCTGGCGTTCTGGGCCGGCATCGCCTGGCTCGGCGTACTCTGCGCGATCTTCGCCGCGGTCGCCGTGGTCGACCTGGTCGTGATCCAGCGCCGCCGCGCCGCCCGCCGCCGCGAGGAGCCGGGCGTACGACACTCGTTGTTCGAGTGACACAGGAGGACGGAATGCCCCACATCGCCACCACCAACCCCGCCACCGGACAGGTGCTCAAGACCTACGAGGCGATGTCCACCGAGCAACTCGACGACGCCATCGAGCGCACCGACCTCGCGTTCCACCAGCTGCGGGCGACGACAGTCGACCAGCGCGCCCAGTGGATGAACGCCGCAGCCGACCTGCTGGACGCCGAGCGCGACGAGATCGCCCGGATCATGACCACGGAGATGGGCAAGACGTACGTCGCGGCGCAGGCCGAGGTGACCAAGTGCGCCACCGCCGCCCGCTTCTACGCCGACAAGGCCCCCGCGTTCCTCGCCGACGAGCCCGCCGACGCCGACGCCGTGAAGGCCACCCGGGCATTCATCCGCTACCAGCCGATCGGCGTGGTGCTCGCGGTGATGCCGTGGAACTTCCCGCTCTGGCAGGTGATGCGCTTCGCCGCCCCGGCGCTGATGGCCGGCAACACCGGCCTGCTCAAGCACGCCTCGAACGTGCCGCAGACCGCGCTGCTGCTGGAGGACGTGTTCCGGCGAGCAGGCTTTCCCGAGGGAGCCTTCACCACAGTGCTGGTCGACTCGGAGGCCGTCGACCACATCCTCAGCGACCCGCGGGTACGCGCCGCGACGCTCACCGGCAGCGAGCCCGCCGGCCGGTCCATCGCGCAGATCGCCGGACGGGAGCTGAAGAAGACCGTCCTCGAACTCGGCGGCAGCGACCCCTTCGTGGTGATGCCCTCGGCCGACGTGGACCGGGCCGCCGAGGTCGCCACCACCGCCCGCTGCCAGAACAACGGCCAGTCCTGCATCGCCGCGAAGCGGTTCATCGTGCACACCGACGTGTTCGACGCCTTCGCCGAGAAGTTCGCCGCCAACATGGCCGCGCTGCGCGTCGGCGACCCGATGGACCCGAACACCGACGTCGGGCCGCTGGCCAGCGAGCGTGGCCGCGACGAGGTGCACGCCCAGGTCAGCGACGCGGTCGACAACGGGGCGACGGTGCTCTGCGGCGGCGAGCGGCCGAACGGCGACGGCTGGTTCTACCCGCCGACAGTGGTCACCGACCTCACCCCGCAGATGCGGATGTGGTCCGAGGAGGTCTTCGGCCCGGTCGCCGGCCTGTTCCGGGTCTCCTCGTACGAGGAGGCGATCGAGGTCGCCAACGGCACCAGCTTCGGACTCGGCTCGAACGCCTGGACCCGGGACCCGGCCGAGCAGGAGCGCTTCGCCACCGACCTGGACGCCGGCAACGTCTTCATCAACGGGATGACCACCTCGTACCCCGAGTTGCCGTTCGGCGGTGTGAAGAACTCCGGGTACGGGCGGGAGCTGTCGGCGCTGGGCATGCGGGAGTTCTGCAACACCAAGACGGTCTGGGTGGGCGAGGGCGCCGCCTCGGCCGGCGCGGGGGCACACGCGGAATAGGGCACGCATCAGGCGACGCGGACGTGGGTAGGAGGTGTGCCCATGACGTCGTTCGGCTTTCACGCCTCGCATGAGCAGATCGGTCCACGCGCCCTGTTGGAGGCGGTGATGCACGCCGAGCGGGCGGGCTTCGACGCCGCCATGTGCTCCGACCACTTCTCCCCGTGGAGCGCCCGGCAGGGCGAGTCCGGCTTCGCCTGGTCCTGGCTGGGCTCGGCGTTGCAGGCCACCGGCATGCCGTTCGGCGTGGTCAACGCGCCCGGCCAGCGGTACCACCCGGCGATCATCGCGCAGGCCATCGGCACCCTCGGCGCTATGTACCCGGGCCGGTTCTGGGCGGCCCTGGGCACCGGCGAGGCCAGCAACGAGCACATCACCGGTGACCCGTGGCCCCGCAAGGACGTGCGCGCCGCCCGGCTGCGGGAGTGCGTCGACGTGATCCGGGCCCTGCTGGCCGGCGAGGAGGTCAGCCACGACGGCCTGGTCCGGGTGGACCGCGCCAAGCTGTGGACCCGCCCCGAGCAGCCGCCCGCGCTGGTCGGCGCCGCCGTCAGCGTGGCCACCGCGCGCTGGTGCGCCGAATGGGCGGACGGGCTGATCACCGTGAACGCCCCGGTGGAGCACCTGCGCGAGATGATCGACGCGTACCGGGACGCGGGTGGGCGGGGGCCGCTCCACCTCCAGGTGCACGTCTCCTGGGCGCCCGAGCAGGCCCAGGCCGAGGCGCTCGCGTACGACCAGTGGCGCAGCAACGTCTTCGCCCCGCCGGTCTGCTGGGACCTGGAGACCGTCGAACACTTCGACGTGGTCTCCGCCGACGTGCCGGCGCAGCGGGTCGCCGAGGTGGTGAACGTGTCGGCCGACCTGGGTCGGCACGTCGGCTGGCTGGAGGAGTACGCGCAGCTCGGCTTCGACCAGATCGCCCTGCACCACGTCGGGCAGGAGCAGCGCGGCTTCATCGACGCGTTCGGCGCGGAGGTGCTGCCGAAGTTGCGCCCGGGCGGCTGATCGAGGCCGGAACCGGGGTACCCCTAGGCTCGTACCCCATGGAAAGCCTGTTTCCGGTCGTCGTCTTCCTGGCGATCGCCACCCTGGGCGCCGCGTTGGCCCGCCGGCTCGGCCTGCTCGCGCCGATCGTGCTGGTCGTCCTCGGCCTGGCGCTCTCGTTCGTGCCGGGCTTCCCGCAGGTGCACCTCGAGCCGGAGTTAGTGCTGGTCGGCATCCTGCCGCCGCTGCTCTACGTGGCCGCGCTGGAGACCTCGGTGCCGGCGTTCAAGAACAACATCCGGCCGATCCTGCTGCTCGCGGTCGGCCTGGTGTTGTTCACCGCGTTCGTGGTCGGGTTGGTGCTGCACCTGCTGTTGCCGCAGCTGCCGCTCGCGATCTGCCTCGCCCTCGGCGCGGTGGTCGCCCCACCGGACGCCGTGGCCGCCACGGCCGTCGCCCGTCGGGTCGGGCTGCCCCGCCGGGTCGTCACCATTCTGGAGGGCGAGAGCCTGGTCAACGACGCGACAGCCCTCGTGCTGCTGCGGGTCGCGACGATGGCCACCGTCGGCTCGGCCGTCGGCGCCGACAAGATCGCCATCGAGGTGCTGCGGTCCACCGGCGGCGGCATCCTGATCGGGGCGCTCGGGGCACTGGTGTTCGGCTTCCTGCATCGGCGGATCACCGACCCGCTGCTGGACAACGCGCTGTCGTTGATCATCCCGTTCGCTGTGGTGTTCACCGCCGAACACCTGCACGCCTCCGGTGTGGTCGCCGTGGTCGTCACCGGCCTGGTGCTCGGGCACAAGCTGCCCCAGCTGCTGTCGGCGGCGTCCCGGTTGCAGATCGGCGCGTTCTGGCGGCTGGTCCGTTTCCTGCTGGAGGGCCTGGTCTTCCTCCTGGTCGGGCTGCAACTGCGGGAGGTGTTGCACGACCTCGACGAGCCGATCGGCTCGCTCATCCTGATCACCTTCGCGGTGCTCGCCACCGTCTTCCTGACCCGGTTCGTCTGGCTCTTCCCAGCCACGTACCTGGCCCGGTTGGTCCCCCGGGTGCGCCGCCGTGACGCCCGGCCGTCACCGAAGTTCCCGATCATCATCGGCTGGGCCGGCATGCGGGGCGTGGTGACCCTGGCCGCCGCGCTGGCCCTGCCGCTGACCCTGGCCGACGACAAGCCGTACCCCAGGGCGTTGTTGATCTGGCTGGCCTTCGCCGTGATCGTTTTCACCCTGGTCGGCCAGGGTGCCACCCTGCCGCTGGTCGCCCGCCGGTTGAAGCTGCCACCGGACGACGCGGTGCAGGACGCGCTCTCCGCGGCCGCCGTGCAGCAGCAGGCCAGCAAGGCCGCTCAGGACCGCCTCGACGAGTTGGCCGACGGCGCACCGGATGCGGTGGTGGACCGGCTACGCCGAGCGGTGGCGGACCGCACCAACATGGCGTGGGAACGACTCGGCGGCAACGAGCGGGAGACCCCGTCGCAGGCGTACGGTCGGCTGCGGCAGGAGATGATCGACGCCGAGCGGGACGTGTTCCGGGCGGCCCGGGACTCCGGTCGGATTCCTGAGGAAGTGTTGGTGCAGGCCTACCGTGACCTGGACCTGGAAGAGTCGTTGCTGCGAGAGGTTGAGAAGTGAGCTGTCAGCACCTGACCGAGGCCGGTGCCGCCGAGCCGCGTACCCCCGACGAGTGCGCGGACTGCGTCGCCATCGGCGACACCTACTGGGTGCACCTGCGCACCTGCCTGAGCTGCGGGCAGGTCGGCTGCTGTGACTCGTCGCCGAACCAGCACGCGAGCAAGCACTTCGCGTCCACCGGCCACCCGGTGATCCGCTCGGCGCAGCCGGGCGAGGCCTGGCGCTGGTGCTTCGTCGACGAGGAGATCGGCTGATCGTTCGCCGTCGGCCGGGTCGGGCACGGTGGGCGGGGCGGTCGTCGTCAGGCCGGGTTCAGCGGCTGATGACGTCGACGAGACGTTCGGTGGCGAGGCAGGAGACGAGGCAGCGTTCCTTCGCGTCACCGCTCAGCCGGGCGGTCCAGTCGGTGAGGCCACCGTCGCCGATCTCCAGGCTGCCGTTCAGGACGGTGATCCGCAGGGCGCAGCCCGTGTAGTAGCCGCGACCGCGAGACCGCTCCGGTTCGTCCACGAGCGGCACCACACCGGCGTCGACTGCCGGTCGGACCGTGTCGGCCAGCCGCTCCCGGACGATCTCGTTGTCGAACGTGGTGACGTGCAGGTGAGGCGCGGCGGCCGGTGCCAGTTCGGCGAGGACGGTCTGCCAGTAGGTGAGGTGCCGGACCAGCAGCCGGGCCTGCGTGTCGCCCGAGCCGGTGTCCCGGGCGCTGGACACCAGGGCGAAGAGCCGGAAGTGCGCCGACGCTGCGCTGCCGAAATCCTGCGCCCGCAACACCCGGTGGGCGGCGGCCAGGTGCACCTCGCTCTGTCGACGGCGACGTACGGCCGCCTCGATGGCGAGGGCGTTCGTGGGATCGCTCAGCACCTCGCTGGCGCGCATCGTGGTGACGATCCTGTTCTGGCTGACCGGTGCGACAGCCGAGCAGGCGCCGACCGGTACGACCGGCGACAGTTCCACCCCGGCGACGTCGGCGGGCAGCAGTTGCCACATCCGGGCCTCCACCCGCGCGAGCGCGCGCGGGTCGGCGCGGGCCGGGCGGACGAAGCGGTCCTCGCGCCACCGTCGTACCACTTCGGACGGGCGCGCTGTCGCCGCGCGGTCGCGGGCCACGCTCAACAGCAGACTGCGCAGGTCCGCGCCGGAAAGCCCGGACAGTGCGCTGCGGGACCCGGCCGGCATGGCCGCCCACACCCGACACTCCGCGCCGGTCAGATCATCACCGGCCAGATCACCACCAGTCGATCCACCGCCCGCCAGATCATCGTCAACCAGACCGCTGCCATCCATGGCGTCACCATGGCCCACTCGGCGCGTCCGATCCACCGGTTTTGCCGCGTGCCGGTGATTCCCAAGTGATCATCCAAGCCCGCCGGCTGCGCGTACCCCCGCCTATGCTTCACCGACGATCTGAGCGTCGACGGGGGACGGACATGATTGACACTGTCATCTTCGATGTGGGTGGGACGATTCTCGACGAGTCCCACGAGTTCGCTGCCTGGGCCGACTGGCTCGATGTGCCCCGGCACACCTTCTCGGCGGTCTTCGGTGCGGTGATCGCCCGGGGTCTGGACTATCAGGAGACGTTCCGGGTCTTCCGGCCCGACTTCGATCTCGCCATCGAGCTGGAGCGTCGGGCGGCGGCCGGCCAGCCGGAGTCGTTCGCCGAGGAGGATCTCTACCCGGACGCGCGGGGATGCCTGAAGTCCTTGAAGGACCAGGGCCTGTTCGTAGGCCTGGCCGGTAACCAGCCGGCTCACGCGGAGGCGACACTGCGCGATCTCGAGCTTCCGGTGGACGTGATCGGCACGTCGCACGGGTGGGGTGTGGCGAAGCCGTCACCGGTGTTCTTCGAGCGGGTCGTCGCTGCGGGCGGTGGTGTCGCGTCGTCGATCCTGTACGTCGGCGACCGGCCCGACAACGACGTGCGCCCGGCCCTGGAGGCGGGCATGAAGACGTGCCTGATCCGACGCGGTCCGTGGGGGCACATCCTCGACGCCTCCACGGTGGCCGAGCGGTGCCTGTTCCGGATCGACTCGCTCGACGAACTCCCGAGCCTGGTGGCCGAGCACAACGCGGCCGGCGGTTGACCCGCCGGCCGCGCGAGACGTGCGGTCCTGGTGGCCGCCCTTCCCCGGGCGGCCACCAGGACGTCGGTCAGGTCAGCGAGCAGGCCGCCCCGTTGACGGTCACCAGGCCGGGGCCCGGGTTGGCGCCCCCGGTGGTCGTCGCGTTGAAGCCGAACATCACTGAGCCACCCGGTGCGATCTTGGCGTTGTGCGACTCGTTGCGCGCGGTCACCGTCGCGCCGGACTGAGTGACCTTCGCCAGCCACGCCTCGCGTACCCGCTGGTCACCGGTGAACGCGAACCGCACGCTCCAGCCGTTGACGGCGGTGGTGCCCGTGTTCTGGATGGTCAGCTGCCCGGTGAACCCGGTGCCGCCCTGCCAGGCGCCGTAGTTGGTGTAGCGCGCCGTGCAGGTGGTGGCCGGCACCGCGCCGGCGTCACCCTGGTCGGCCAGGAACGAGGCGATCCAGGTCAGCGCCGAGTTCCAGTTGATCGCCACCTCGTTCGTCGAGTACGAGTTGATGTCGTCGACGTAGCAGAACATCGGCTCGCAGCCGGCCAGCAACTGTGCCACGAACGGGTCCTGCAGGGCCGCGTTCGGGCCACCGGCGAGCGAGCCGGCGGGCGGTCGGGGAAGGCTCGGGTCGAGCTGGTGGCCGAAGATCCGGCTGTGCTGGTTCTCCGCGGCGTGCTCTCCCCACCCGGTGACATAGGAGATGTTCAGGGCGTTGCGACCGAGGATGTAGTCCATCGCCTGCACGGCGCCGTCCCGGTAGGCGACGTTGCGGGTCAGGTCGAAGGCCGTGGCCAGCACCACCGCGTTGTTGATGACGTTGCTGTTGCCGCCCCAGAAGTAGCTGTTGGCGTCTCCGGGCATCGGCAGCCCGTACGCCTGCCGGCGCAGCTCGGCGAGGTACGTGTCGGCGGCGGCGGTGACCGAGGCGCGGACCCGGGCCAGATCGGCGGCGGGCAGTCCGTTCGGCACGGTGGCCAGGTCGAGGCGGCCCAGCGCGGCCACGCTCTGCCAGCCGAAGCCCCGGGCGTCGAACACGTTCCCGGTGTGGTGCGGTGAGGCGGTCAGGTCGGCCAGGTAGTTCTGCGCCCCGGTGGTCAGGTACAGCTCGGCCGCCGCCCAGTAGAACTCGTCGGTGACGTTGCTGTCGTCGTACGCGCCGCCGCCGGTGCCGTCGGTCGGGCTGGCGTACACCGCCGGGTGGGCCTTGGCCGCGGCGTAGGCCGTCTTCGCGGCAGTGCCGCAGCGGGTCGCGAACGCCGCGTCGTAGGGGGCGAAGAGTCGGGCGCACTGGGCCGCGGTGGCGGCCATGTTGAGGGTGGCCGCTGTCGACGGCGGGTGCAGCTCGCGAGGCTGCGGGTCGTCCTGCGGGGACAGCGGCAGCCCGGTCCAGTTCTGATCGTGGATCTTGTGGTGGACCATGCCGGCGAGCGGCTTGCCGGCGGGCACCTGCATGCGCAGCAGGAACTCCAGCTCCCAGCGGGCCTCGTCGAGGATGTCCGGCACGGCGTTGCCGCGCTCGGGCACCCGCAGCGTGCTGTCGGCGAGTTCGGCGCCGCCGTTGGCGGTGGCCGCCGTCTTGGTCCGCTCGAAGGTGTTCAACAACTGGTAGGTGGCGATGCCGCCGTTGACCACGTACTTGCCGTGGTCGCCGGCGTCGTACCAGCCGCCGCGCACGTCCAGGGAGTAGTCGCAGACACCCGGCTGGCAGGGCACGTTGGTGTCGCCCTGGTTGGGTGCGACGCCGAGGTGGCCGGCGGGCCGGGCGTACTCGTCGCCGATCAGGTCACCGTCGATGGCGATGCCGCTGCGTTGGGCGTAGAAGAACTGCAACGAGTCGGAGCGCAGCTGGTCGTAGAGGGCGCCGGAGATGTCGAACGGGTGGCTGGTCTCACCGTCGACGGTGAGCGTGAGCCCGGTGCCGGGGGTGCGGTAGCTGGAGAAGTCGACAGTCTGCACGTTCTGCCCGGAGGCGGCGTCGACGCCGCGAGCGGTGGTGGTGCCACTGGCCACGACGGTTCCGGTGGCGTTGCGCAGCTGCCAGGGCAGCGCTGCGGTGGCCTCGGTGACGACAGTGGCGTTCTTCGGGCCACCGGGCAGGTAGCCGACCTGGTTGACGCGCACTCGTGGCCCGGTGTCCGGCACGTACGGCTCGGGCGGCTCGCCGCCGCGCAGCGAGACGTCGTCCAGGCAGATGGTCTGCGCCTGGGCGGCGCCACCGACCTGGAAGATCAGTTGAGCGTTGGGGTTGTCGTCCGGGACGGTGAAGGTCTGCTCGACCCGCTGGGGGGTGCCGGTGGCGGTGGCGTCCACTGCCGCGTACGTGGTGTACGGGGCGCTGCCGAGTTGCAGCACGGCCTTGACCGCGGTGCCGGGAGTGGCGGAGACCGCGAAGCCGAGGGTGTATTCGGCGCCGGCGATCAGCGGCACGCCGTCCTGGCCGATGCCAGCGTCCCACGGGTTGGCCAGCCCGCCCGCGACAGTGGTGCAGAGCTGGCCGTCCGTGACCGCCAGCGCGCCGGTGCCGAAGGAGAACCAGGGGCTCACGCCCTCGCTGAAGTCGCCGTTGTCGATCTGCTCGGGGGCGTCCGGTGGTGGGTCGGCGTGGGCCGCGCCGGCGCCCGCGCCGGTGAGGGCCAGGGTGGTCGCCGCAGCCAGCAGGAGGCGGCGTCGGGATGGCGTCACGGGAGTCCTTCCGGGACGGGAAGTGGGACAGTGGTGGTGGCACGGAGCTGGGAAGACGCTGGGAGCGCTCCCAGGTGTCTGCTCGATGTTTCCAGTGCCAGCACGCCCTGTCAATTGATCTGGTTGGATGGGTTTCAGCATCCGACGTGGGCGGCCAGCCCGAGCGGCACCCCCGACGCGCCGCCTCCCGGACGTGAGATTGGCCGCGCCACGCGCCGTCGTCCTGATCTCCTAGAGACAACTGCGCCCTTCGCCTGGCAGGCTGCCACCCATGACCCTGAAGCTGCGTTCCGTGGGAACGAGCGACCGTGGGCTGATCCGCAGCGGAAACCAGGACGCTCTACACGCCGGCACCTGGCTCGTCGCCGTCGCCGACGGCATGGGCGGAATGGCCGCCGGCGACCTGGCCAGCGCCCTCACCATCGACGCGGTCGCCCCGCTGGACCTGGAGACACCCGAGGACGCCCTGGTGGCCGCACTCGAGGGCGGCATCGCGCTGGCCACCTCCCGGATCCGACAGGCGGTCGCCGAGGATCCCGAGCGCCAGGGGATGGGGACCACGCTGACCGCCCTGCTCTTCGCCCGCACCGGCAGCTGTCTGGCGCTCGCGCACGTCGGCGACTCCCGGGCCTACCTGTTCCGCGAGGGCGTGCTCAAGCAGGTCACCCGGGACGACACCTTCGTCCAGATGCTTGTGGACCAGGGCGTGATCACCGCCGACCAGGCCAGCAGCCACCCGCGCCGGGCCGTGGTCACCCAGGCGTTGCAGGGTGACGAGGTCTCCCCGTCGTACGCGACGATGGTGCCCCGGGCCGGCGACCGGTGGCTGCTGTGCAGCGACGGCCTCTCCAACGTGGTTCGCCCCGACACCCTCACCGAGGTGCTCAGCGGCTATCCGGACCGGGACGCCTGCGCCGCCAAGCTGATCGACCTGGCCCTGCACGCCGGCGCGCCGGACAACGTCACAGTCGTGGTGGCCGACGTCGTCGAGGAGTAGACCGCCGCTCAGCGCCGACGCGGCGTGGCGTGCCGGGTGGGTTTGGCCGTTCCCGGATCCTCCGGCCACGGGTGCCGGGGATAGCGCCCGCGCAGCTCGGAGCGGACCTGCGGATAGCCGGTACGCCAGAACGACGCCAGGTCGGCGGTGACCGCCACCGGCCGGCCGGCGGGGGAGAGCAGGTGCAGCAGCACCGGCACCCGACCGTCGGCGATGCGGGGGGCCGCCGGCCAGCCGAACGTCTCCTGGAGCTTCACGGCAAGCACCGGCGCGGCGGGGTCGCCGTAGTCCAGCCGGATTCGAGAACCACTCGGCACCTCGATCCGCTCCGGAGCCAGCTCGTCGAGGCGTGCGGCCTGCGCCCAGGGCAGCAGCCGACGCAGCGCCGACGTCACGTCCACCCGCGCCAGGTCGTTCCGGCGTCGCGCGGCGGCCAGCTCCGGGCCCAGCCAGGTTGGCGCGGCGTCGAGCAACGAGTCGTCGCCAACCTCCGGCCACGGCTCGCCCAGGTGGTGCCGGAGGAACGCGAGCCGCTCGCGCAGCGCCCGAGCCGCCGGCGTCCAGGGCAACAGCCCCAGCCCGTCCTGGCGCAGGCCGGTCAGCAGCGCGGCGGCCACCTCCGCCCGGTCCGGCCGCTCCAGACGCCGCTGGACCAGCTCGATCGCGCCCAGCCGGGTCACCTCCCGGGCCACCACGTCCCCGTCCGACCAGCCGACCTCGCGGCCGGTGCGCAGCAGCGGACCGGCCGCCTCCCGGGCCGTCGCCTCGTCCACCGGGGAGGCCCGGCGGATGCGGGCCGACGGCGCGCCGGGCGTGCGGTCCGCGACTGCCACCGCCAGCCAGTCGGACCCGGCCAGCCCCGAGCCGGCGGCCAGCTCCGCGGCGGTCCCGCCGGTCATCAGGTACGCCGAGCCGCCCGGCCGCCGCACCCGGGCCAACCGTTCCGGGTACGCCAGACCGACGAGCAGCCCGGCGGCGAGATCGTCGCTCAGTCCACCCGGGCCGGTGCGGCCGATGGCGTCGGCGCGGCCCTTCGGCGGGGCGTCGGCAGGCAGCGCGGCCCGCAGCCGGCGTACCTCGGTGCGCCAACGGGCGGTCGCGCCCGCGTCCACGCCGGTGCGCAGCCGACGCCAACCGGCGACCAGATCGTCACCGGGGCCGGCCGCGCCCTCCTCGGCGAGCAGGGCGACCACCTCGGCGGCCCGGTCGGCGCCGACCCGGCCGGCGCCGTCGAGCAGCGCCCGGGCCAGTCGTGGGTGCGCCCCGGCCGCGGCGATCGACCGCCCTCGCGTCGTGATCCGACCATCGACGTCGACAGCGCCCAGGGTTTCCAGGGTGTCCCGGGCCACCGTCATCGCGGCGGCCGGCGGCGGGTCGGGCAACGCGAGCCCGACACCGTCCGGTCGGCCCCAGGCGGCCAGCTCCAACGCGAAGCCGGTCAGGTCGGCGGTGGCGATCTCCGGCTCGGCGCGGGCGGGCAGCCGCTCGTGGGTCGCCGCCGACCAGCAGCGGTAGACGTACCCGGGGGCCTCCCGGCCGGCCCGGCCGGCGCGCTGCGTGGCGGCGGCGCGGGAGACCGGCACGGTCACCAGAGCGCCCAGCCCACGGGCCAGGTCGATCCGGGGCACCCGGGACAGCCCGGCGTCCACCACGATCCGCACACCCGGGACGGTCAGACTGGTCTCGGCCAGCGCCGTGGCCAGCACCACCCGCCGTCGGTCCCCGCGACGCAGCGCGGCGTCCTGCTCGGCGCCGCGTTGACGACCGTGCAGCGGCAGCAGCGCGACAGCGTCCCGCAGGTCGGCCAGCCGGCCGGTGACCGCGGCGATCTCGCCGGCCCCGGGCAGGAAGACGAGCACGTCGCCGTCGTGCTCGCGCAGCGCCCGCCGGACGGTGGAGGCCACGTGGTCGAGCAGGGTCCGGTCCACCGGCCCGGCCCCGGGCGGGGCGATCTGGCGCGCCGGGGGCACCCAGATCCGTTCTACCGGGTGCAACGCCGAGTCGGCCCGCACCACAGGTGCCGGGGTGGGCCCGCCCAGCAGCGCGGCGAACCGGTCGGTGTCCGGGGTCGCCGACATCGCCAGCAGCCACAGGTCCGGCCGGAGGGTGGCGCGCGCCTCCACTGTGAAGGCCAGCGCGAGGTCGGCGTCGAGTTGGCGTTCGTGGCACTCGTCGAGCAGCACGGCACCCGTGCCGGGCAGCTCCGGGTCGTGGTGCAGCCGGCGGACCAGCAGGCCGGTGGTGACCACCTCGATCCGGGTGGCCGGGCTGACCCGGCGCTCGCCGCGTACCGCGTAGCCGACCCGCTCACCGACCCGCTCGCCGAGCAGCTCGGCCATGCGCCGGGCAGCGGCACGGGCCGCCACCCGGCGGGGTTGGGCGATCACCACCCGACCGGTCACCCGGTCGGCCACGGCCAGCGGCGCGAGGGTGGTCTTGCCGGTGCCCGGTGGAGCCACGAGCACACCGGCGCCGGCCGCGTCGAGTGCCGCGACCAGCGCCGGCAGCACCGGGCGGACCGGCAGGTCAAGGGTTACGTCGGAGAGCACGGCCCAGTCTCGCACCGGGACGGGTGCGTCAGGAGCGACGGACCTCGCCGACGCCGAGCACGAAGGCCCGCCAGGCCGTCGCGCCGAAGGCGAGCACCGGGCCGGAGCGGTCCTTGCTGTCCCGGACGGCGACCTGACCCGCGACTGTCGCGACCTCCACGCAGTTGCCGTTGCCGCTGCTGCGCGTGCTGGTGCGCCAGTCCGCTCGGGTCAGGTCGTACGCCGTCATCCGCGGTACCTCTCGTCTGCGTCGGCGTGCCGCAGAAGCGGTCACGCAAAGTTACGAGAAGCATGCTCAAGACGGGTCAACGACGCCGTCGGATCGAGCGCCATCCGGCACAGCTCCTCGTGCAGAAGGCTATACCCGAGCACATGATCGGCTTCTTCCAGAGCCAGCCCCATCGTGAGGTTATCCAGGTAAACCACTGACGCGTCGGCGGCATCGGCGAAGTTGAGGATCACGTACGGGGTGCTCATCGCGGGATGCCCGCCAGCAGCGAAGGGCAGTACCTGGATTGTCACGTTGGGTAGCTGCGCGATCCGGCTCATGTGGACCAGTTGCTCGGCCATCACCGCGGTGCCGCCGACCGGGCGCAGGAGCACCGCCTCGTTGAGGATCACCGACAGAACGACAGGGTCCTCGCGGCGCAGCACCTCCTGCCGGCGCAGCCGGGCGGCGACCTTGCGCTCCAGACCGTCCTCGCCTGCGGTGCACCGGAAGATCTCCCGGGCGTACGCCTCGGTCTGCAACAGTCCGGGCACCGACTCGGCCTCGTACGTGCGCAGCGCCGCCGCCTCGGCCTCCAGCCCGACGTAGAACTCGAACCACTCGGGGAGCACGTCGCTGTAGTTCTGCCACCAGCCGCGCTGCTGTGCCCCCCGGGCGATCTCGATCAGTGCCTCGGCATCCGAACCGGTCACCTGGTACAGCGCGAGAGCGGCCCGGACGTCGCGGGGTTTGATGCCGATCTGCGCGGTCTCGATCCGGGAGAGGTTGCTCTTCGACATGTCGAGCTGACGGGCGGCCACATCGAGGGTCATGCCCGCGCGTTCCCGGAGCTGGCGGAGCTCCCGGGCGATGCGGCGACGCCGCACGGTCGGGCTGGCGGCGGGTCGGACGGTGGGGGTGGCGGTCACCGTCCGAGTCTGCCACGACAAGATCCGCAGGTCGCAGATGCACGGAGTGCAACTTTCAAATCTGGGAGTTGCGTTGCAGTAGCTGTCGGTGCATCCTTTCCCGGTTGCGAACACTGTGGACACGCCTGTCGGGAGGATCGTTGCTCATCGCCGACGAGTTTTTCCTGATCGCCCACAACGACAGTCGTGGTAAGGCGAAACTGCACCCGGCGGCGACCGGGCTGGGGCTGGCCGGCGGGCTCCTCGGCGAACTGATCCTCTACGGACACATCACTGTGGCGGCCGGCCAGGTCACCGTCATCGACAGGCGTCCGCCAGCCGACGCCCTGGCGCACACGGTGCTGGACCAGCTGATCGGCGAGTCCCAACACCGGGAGTTGCGCACCTGGCTGAGTTTCCTGGCGCAGAGCGCCACGGCGTCGGTGGGAGAACGGCTCGCCCGCGCCGGGGTGCTGCGCCGCCAGGAGAGCCGCCGACTGCTGCGTACCACGGTCAGCTACCTGCCGATCGACCTCAACGCGGTGGCCTGGCCGGCCACCCGCCTCCGGGCCCTGCTGGACCGGCCGGAACCACCGGGCGTGCCGGACGCCCTGCTGCTCGGCCTGGTCGTGGCCGCCGGGCTGACCCGCGAGGTGCTGTGGAGCGCCGGCCCTCGGGCGCACCACCGGCTGAACGTCCTCATCCCCGCGCTGCCGGCCCCGCTCAAGGAACTCGTCGGGCACACCGAGGCCGCCGTCGGCGCCGCAGTGCTGCGCGGCATCCCCTGATCCCCCTCCGGTAACCCCAACCCTCCCCTCGACGATCGGAGTAGTCGTATGCCCCCGACATCGACAGTCGAACGACCCAGCAACGTCTCCGAAGCCCTGGCCCGAGGTCGCCTCGGCATCCCGTCGGTCATCTTCTTCGTCCTCTCCGCCGCCGCGCCGTTGACAGTGGTGGCAGGCGTCGTCACCACCGGCTACGGCGTCATCGGGGTGACCGGAATCCCGCTGGCCTTCCTGCTGATCGCCGCGGTCCTCGCCCTCTTCTCGGTGGGCTACGTGGCGATGTCCCGCCGGGTGGAGAACGCGGGCGCCTTCTACGCCTACATCTCCCGAGGGCTCGGCCGGCCGGCCGGCGTCGGCGCGGCCTGGGTCGCGCTGATCGCGTACAACGCGCTCCAGGTCGGGCTGTACGGCACCATCGGTGCGGCGGCCCAGCCGGTGCTCGACCGGCTCTTCGGCGGACACCCCCACTGGGCCGTGGTGGCCCTGGTGGCGTGGGCGTTGGTCGGCGTGCTCGGCCTGCTCCGGGTCGACCTCAACGGCATGGTCCTGGCCGCGTTGCTGGTCGCCGAGGTCGTGGTGGTCCTCGTCTTCGACCTGGGGCAGCTGGGCAACCCGGCCGACGGTCAGGTCAGCTTCGCCTCGTTCTCGCCGGACAACCTCTTCGTGTCGGGCCTCGGCGCGGTGCTGGTGCTGGCCGTCCTCGGCTTCGTCGGCTTCGAGTCGGCGGTGGTCTTCAGCGAGGAGAGCAAGGACCCGAAGCGGACGGTGCCGCTGGCCACCTACCTCTCGGTGGCAATCATCGCAGGGCTGTACGCGCTGTCGTCCTGGACCATGACGGTCGCCGTCGGGCAGGACAGGATCGTGGCCGAGGCCGGCGCGCAGGGCGTCGAGCTGATCTTCAACCTGGCCGGCGCGCAGCTCGGCGACACGATGGTCACCATCGGGCAGGTGCTCTTCCTGACCTCGGTGCTGGCCGCGATGATCTCGTTCCACAACACCACGGCCCGGTACACGTTCGCGCTCGGTCGGGAGCGGGTGCTGCCGGCGGTGTTCGGGAAGACCTCGGCCCGGACCGGGGCGCCGCGGGCCGCCTCGGTGGCGCAGAGCGTCCTCGGGCTGCTCGTCATCGCGCTGTACGCGGTCAACGGCTGGGAGCCGGTGGTGCAGCTGTTCTTCTGGGTCGGCACCACAGGTGGCTTCGGCGTCCTGTTGCTGATCGCCACCACCTCGGTGGCGGTGATCGCCTACTTCGCCCGCTCCGCCAGCGGCGAGAACCTCTGGCGACGGGCCATCGCGCCCGGCCTGGCCACCATCGCGCTCTTCGTGATCATCTGGTTGGCCGTGTCGAACTTCGCCAACCTGCTCGGTGTCGCGCCGGACTCCCCGCTGCGGTGGGCGCTGCCCGCCGCGTACCCGGTGGCTGCCCTGCTGGGCATCGGGTGGGCCCTGCTGCTGCGCAGCAGCCGCCCGGACACGTACGCCCGGATCGGCCTGGGCGCGGCGAGCGCCGCCGCCGTCACCAGGCCGGAGGCGCCGGCCGCTGTGGAGGTGACCCGATGAGCCTGGTCATCGAGCGGCTCGGGCCGGAGGAGACGTCTCTCGTGGCGGCCCGGATCGCCGAGGCGTTCACCGTCTTGGAAGTGACGTACTGGCTGGTCCCCGACGCGAGCAAGCGGGAGGCCGTGCTGGCCGGGGACTTCGAGATCCTGGTCGAGCACGCGATGCGGCACGGCATGGTCCACGCCACCGAGGACCGGGCCTCGGTGGCGGTCTGGTTTCCGTCGGTCGGTGAGCCGGCGCCGCCGCCGGCGGAGTACGACGCCCGACTGGCCGCGGCCTGCGGCGAGTGGACCGACCGGTTCCAGCACCTCGACGAGCTGTTCGCGGCGCACCACCCGCATCCGGACCACCACCACCTCGCCTTCCTGGCGACCCGGCCCGACCGGCAGGGGCAGGGGTTGGGGAGCGCGCTGATGCGTCACCACCACGCCTGGCTGGACGCCAACGGGATGCCGGCGTACCTGGAGGCGAGCAGCCCGCGCAGCCGGGACCTGTACGCGAAGCACGGCTATCTGGCCGGCGAGCCGTTCCGGGTGCCCGACGGCACGCCGTTCTGGCCGATGTGGCGGGAGCCGGTCGGGCACTGAGCCGGTCGGGCACCGAGTTGGTCAGGTCGACGTGACCAGCACGCCCTGTGGTTGCGCTGTCACGCTCACGTGACAGCGCGGACAAGGCGGAGGGCCGGGTCCTGGGACCCGGCCCTCCACTCGTCAACCGGTCAGTACGTGCCGTCGAGCTGGCCGCGCAGCTTGGTCAGGGCCCGGGTCAGCAGCCGCGAGACGTGCATCTGCGAGACACCGATCTGGTCGGCGATCTGCGACTGGGTCAGGTTGCCGTAGAAGCGCAGCGTGAGGATCTTCTGCTCGCGCTCGTCGAGGGTGGCCAGCGCCGGGCCGAGGGCGACCCGCAGCTCCGCCAGCTCGAACTCGGTGTCCTCGCCGCCGAGCATGTCGCCCAGCTCGGTGGCGCGCTCGCCGTCACCGGTCGGGGTGGACAGCGACACCGCGTTGTACGCGCGGGCACCTTCCAGGCCTTCCAGCACCTCTTCCTCGGTGAGCTTGAGGTGCGCCGCGATGTCGGCGACCGTCGGCGAGCGGCCGAGGGTCTGCAGGAGCGAGCTGTTGGCGTCGGAGATGGCCAGCCGCAGCTCCTGGAGCCGGCGGGGCACCCGGATGTCCCAGGTGCGGTCCCGGAAGTGCCGCTTGAGCTCGCCGATGATGGTGGGGATCGCGTAACCGGCGAAGTCGACACCGCGCTCGGGGTCGAACTTGTCGATGGCCTTGATCAGGCCGATCGCGGCGGTCTGCGCCAGGTCGTCGTTCGGCTCGCCGCGCCCGCTGTAGCGGTGGGCCAGGTGGTTGGCGAGCGGCAGCCAGGCCTCGATCGCCCGGTCCCGCAGCGCGGCGCGCGACGGGTGGTTGGCGGGCAGCGCCGCCATCGCGTTGAGCAGGTCGGCAGCGCTGTCGGTGAGAGCGCGCGGGTCGAGCTTGGTGGTGGTCTTGACGGCGGCACTCGGCTGCTCGGTGATCGTTGGCGCGGTCATGGGTGGTCCTCCCTGCACCTCGTCCGCGGACAAAAAGGTGTGACGCTTTGGTTTAGCTTCCAATAGGCCGTTCGGGAGTCACCTTAACCTGATCGTCTCCCGGAAATCTAGCCGAAAGGTTGATGTACTTAAGGTGTGTCTATAGACAAAACGTGCAAATGGCGCGGAAGTTAGGGTGCTTGTGAGGATCCTTACCCGTTGCTCCGGCTGTCGACCGCTGACCGGTCGGTCGATCGGTCCGGCCGATCGGCCCACGGGTCGCGTCGATTGGTCAACAGGAAATCCGACAAGTCGCCAGGAGTGTCGACTATCTGTCGTTGTTCCGTTGACGGGACCGGCCGTAGCGTCGCGTGTACACACCCGGTTCGGAGGCACCGTGCTCGATCCAGCCGCTCCCCAGCTTGTCGTGAACAGTCGCACCCTCTACTTCAGCTGGCTGCCGGCCGATCCCGACGCGGTCGCCGCCCTGGTCCCTCCGGGGCTCTGCCCCCGCCCCGACCGGCAGGTCTTCCTCAACCAGTACGTCGTCGACGATGAGACGCAGACCTCCGGCTTCGGCGCATACTCGCTGACCTACCTCGGCGTCTCGCTGCTGGGCGTCGACGCGCCCGGCGGTCTCAACGCCGGCGGCTGGTGGACCCACTACGTGGCCTCCAGCCGGCGGGTCCGTGAATACGCCGTCGCCCGCGGCGCCCCGGTGCTCGCCGGGCGCACCCACATCGACGTGAACGGCGAGGACCTGCTCTCCGAGACGGAGATCGACGGCACGCCGTTGCTCCGGGCCCGGTGTCGGGTGGGGGAGACCGGGCACGCGATCAGCAGCGGGCACCACCGCTACTTCACCCGGCGCGACGGCCAGCTGGTCAGCTCGACCTACCCGTTCGTCGCCGAGCCGGTCGCCCCGTTCGAGATCGAGTCGGTGGAGTTCCTCCAGCCCGGTCACCCGATGTACGCGCTGCGCCCGGACAACCCACTGACCATCGGCTTCGGCTACTACTCACCACGCTCGTCGTTCGCCTACCCGGGCGGGCTGCACGTGCACGCGGTGGCCGCGCCGGAGCCGGCCCGACCGTTTCACCAGGTGCCGGCCAGCCTCGCCCGCAGCGGCCTGCCGTCGGGGTCGTAGACCAGCCGGTACACCGGCAGCGCCCAGGCCCGCGTGTACCACGGCAGCCGCTCGGGGCGGTGCGGGCGCAGTCGCCCCGGTGGGCGTTCGCCGACCTGGCCGTCGTCGTACCACCGTTGTAGCGCGTCGGCGGCGGCCGTGACGGCCGCGACGGCGTCGGCCGGGTCGAGCAGGTCGGCGTCGTCCGCGCCGCCCGGGTCACGGTCCAGGTGCTCGCGCCACAACCGCAGTCGCAGGTCCCGGGCGAAGCTGCGCGCGCCGTCACCCCGCCCGGCCGGGTCGGTGGGCTCCCGCTGGTCCGGTGTCTCGTCGAGCACCGCGCAGGACAACTCGCTGTCGTGCGTCCAGGACCGCCGGTTGAAGTTGTCGCTGCCCACGCTGGCCCAGACGTCGTCGACCACACAGACCTTGGCGTGCACGTAGACCGGGTCACCGGCGTGGTTCTCCACGTCGAACACGTGCACCCGGTCCGGTGCGGCCCGCTCACACAGTGACAGCGCCTGCTCGCGCCCCACCATGTTCGGCGGCAACACCAGCTTGCCGTCCACGTCCGGGTGGCGGGGGACGACGGCGACCAGGTGCAGGTCCGGGTTGTCCCGCAGCGCGTGCGCGAACAGGTCCGCGACCTCGGTCGACCAGAGGTACTGATCCTCCAGGTAGATCAGCCGGCGGGCCCGGCGTACCGCCTTGGTGTAACCCCGGGCCACGGTCCGTTCCCCGTCCGGTGCGAACGAGTAGCGCGGACGGACGGCGGGGTAGGTGCGCAGCACCTGGATCTGGTGCGGACCACAGGGCGGCGGATCGGCCGGTTGCTCGGGTAGCGGGTCGGGGCGCAGATCCGAGCCGCGCAGCCGGTCCCGCAGGTAGGCCATCGGGTTCTCCGAGTCCAGCGGCATCGGGTCGGTCCAGCGTTCCCGGAACAGGGTGTCCAACGCGCCAACCACCGGACCGCGCACCGCGAGCTGTACGTCGTGCCAGGGCGGATTGGGTCCGTACCGGGGGGACATCTGCACCGGTTGCGGATCGCCGTGGTGCGCGGCGTCGTCGCGGCGGCTGTGGCACAGGTCGATCCCGCCGGCGAAGGCGACGTCCCGTTCGGGTGCGCCCAGGTGCCGCAGCACCACGAGCTTCTGGTGGTGCGAGCCGCCGCGCCGGACCCGTTGGTCCAGCAGTACCTCGCCACCGGCGGCCGAGATCGTCTCGCTGAGGTCGCGATTTTCCCCCTCGCTGTACGCCAGCACGTCGAGGTGCGAGCGCCAGATCAACCCCTTGACCACGACACCGCGCTGTGCGGCCTGCGCGAAGAGCTGGGCCACTGTCGGACCGTCCGGTCGCAGCCGCTGGTCCGGGTCACCCCGCCAGTCGGTGAAGAACAGGTGGTCGCCGGCGCCCAGGGCCTCGACCTCGTCGACCAGTCGGTCGAAGTACGCCGCACCGTGAATCAACGGCTCGGCGAGGTTTCCCGTGGTCCACGCGGGTATGCCAGACACCGGGTTGGCGCGTTCCTCAGCAGTGAGGAACCAGTCCTGCAACGGCACCGTCCAGCCCTCCTGGAGGTCGGCAACGTCCTCACCGTAGGACCCCCGACGCGGGTCCGCACGTCAGGCCCCGGACCCGGTGACCTGGCCAACGCCATCGACAGCGACGCGACAACAGCCGAGGAGGCCACACCATGCCCCGCGATACGACGAATCCCGTGACCGAGAACCGCGAGCCGGCGGTGGAGAGCGAGCGGGGCGCGCTGGTAGCGGTGTTGGTGATGGTGATTCTGGGCGTTGCCGGGATCTTTGCGGTCTCCTGAGGTGGCGCCGACGCCCCCGGGCTGAACCGGAGGCGTCGGCGCCGACCTCAGCGGTCGACGGTGGTCAGGGTCGGGTGCCCTGGCCGCCGGTGTGCGGAATCCGCTCGGTGGGGATCACGCCGAGGCGGCCGGCCTGGAAGTCCTCGAACGCCTTGAGCAGTTCGTCCCGGGTGTTCATCACGAACGGGCCGTACTGTGCCACCGGCTCCCGGATCGGCTGACCACCCATGATGTAGAGGTCCAGTGCCGGCGTGTTGCTGTCCTGTGAGGCGTCGGCGCTGAACCGCAGCGCGTCACCCGGGCCGTGCACAGCGAGCTGGCCGGTACGCACCGGCCGCCGGTCGGTGCCGACCGTGCCGCGACCGCCCAGCACGTACACCAGGGCGTTGAAGTCGGGCCGCCAGGGCAGGTCGACCTGCGCGCCCGGCTGCACTGTGACGTGCGTGATGGTGATCGGGGTGAAGGTCGAACCCGGACCGCGGTGCCCGGCGACCTCGCCGGCGATGACCCGGATCAGCGCGCCGCCGTCGGGCGTGGTGAGCAGCGCTGACTCCCGACCCCGGATGTCCTGGTAGCGGGGCGGGTTCATCTTGGCCGAGCGGGGCAGGTTGACCCACAGCTGGGTGCCGTGGAAGAGCCCGCCGCTCACCACCAGGTGCTCCGGCGGCGCCTCGATGTGCAGCAGGCCGCTGCCCGCCGTCATCCACTGGGTGTCGCCGTCGGTGATGGTGCCGCCACCGCCGTTGGAGTCCTGGTGGTCGAAGACGCCGTCGATGATGTACGTGACGGTCTCGAAGCCGCGGTGCGGGTGCCACGGGGTGCCCTTGGGCTCGCCCGGCGCGTAGTCGACCTCGCCCATCTGGTCGAGGTGGATGAACGGGTCCAGGTCGGTGGTCGACACCCCGGCGAAGGCGCGACGGACCGGGAAGCCCTCGCCCTCGAAGCCGCTGGGCGCCGTGGTCACCGTGCGGACCGGGCGGATCGTGGTGGCCTCGTCGAGCTGGGGCAGGCGGGGAAGGACGAGAACGTTGTCGACGGTGATCGCGGGCATGTCGAGGCTCCTAGCGTGAGGCGGGGGTGGTCGAGCTGGCCCGCGATGCCCGCAGGCGCTCGCCGAGCCGGTCGAAGACCCGGGTGAGGCAGGCGACCTCGGCATCGTCGAGGTCGTCCATGAGATGGGTACGCACCGACGCCAGATGGTGGGGTGCGGCTTCTCGCAGGGCGAGCAGCCCGGCGGCGGTGAGGACCGCCTCGCTGCCGCGCCGGTCGTCCGGGCAGGGCTCCTTGCTGACCAGGCCACGACGCTGCATGGAGGAGACCTGGTAGGTGAGGCGGCTGGGCGAGAAGATCAACCGGCTGGCCAGCTCGCCCATCCGTAGCCGCTGCCCGGGTGCCTCGGAGAGCAGGACCAGCACGTGGTAGTCGGAGAAGCTGAGATCGCTGGCGACCCGCAGATCCTCTTCCAACTGCGTGTAGAGACGCTGGCTGGCCTCGATGTAGGCGCGCCAGGCGGCCTCTCGGGTGCTGTCCAGGCTCTCGGTCATGCCCACGACAGTAGCACTCCTTCAAATTTAAATAACATCGTTTGAGCGTTGTATGGGTCACTTCCAAGGGCGCTGACCGTCAGTTCGTGCAGCTTTGAAATAAAGCCGCGTGAAACGAGCGGTGCCCAGGCCGTAGGTTGTGCCAGACTCCGGCCTCGTGGAACACGTGGAACTCTCCGCCGCCGACCTGTTGCTGCGCCCCTGGCGGGACGAGGACGCCCCGGCGGTGCGTGACGCCCTCCGTGATCCGGCGATCGCCCAGTGGAACCCGCAGGGCGGCGGCCCGATCGACGACGAGGTCGCGCTGCTCTGGGTGCGTCGCCGGGCTGACTGGTCCACCGGCGGCCACGCCTCGATGGCGGTCACCGCGGCGGCCGGCGGCGAGCTGCTCGGCTCGGTGTCGCTGCACAATATCCGCGACGGCGACGCGTCCATCGGTTACTGGACGATGCCGGCGGCGCGGGGGCGTCGGGTGGCGGCGCGCGCCGTCGTCCGGCTCACCGAGTGGGCGTTCGCGGATCTCGGGCTGCACCGGGTGGAGTTGTGTCACGCGGTGGCCAACCCGGCGTCCTGCCGGGTCGCCGAGCGCGCCGGCTACCCGGCCGAGGGCACCCTGCGCGAGTCGTACCGCTACGGCGACGGCCGCCGCTACGACGAGCACCTGCACGCCCGCCTGGCCACCGACCGCTAACCGTAGGCGGGCCGGGGTCCGAACACGCTTCGGCCCCGGCCGCGCCGTTCGCCTCGACCCGTCACTCGGTGACCTTGCGGAGGAACGTCGCGAGGGCGCTCCTGACGCGGTCGATCCTCTCCGGCAGGGGCAACGGCTCGGGCGCGGGAGGCCCGGCGTGCTTCTTGCCCCGCAGGTACAGCGAGCAGGCCAGGTCGGAGCACAGGTAGGTGCCCACGGAGTCGCCCTGCCGCCCGCTCGGGCCGGCCTTGGGGGCGGTCATCAACGAGACGCCTCCGCCCAGGTGCGTGGTCAGGCAGAACGAGCACATGCTGTGCCGCACGCGCCCCGTCTGGTGCGTCGCGGCCCGCAGCACCACCCCGGCCAGCTTGCCGTCGATCTCGGCGACCAGGTAGGCCCGCTGCGGCGCGGACGGGTCCCGCCAGCCGAGAAAGTCGAGGTCGTCCCACGGACGCATTTCAAGATCGTTGGGTACGGTCAGCCGCTTCGTCTCGCCTCGACTGCAATTGACGAAGGACGCGCGGATGACGGATTCGGTCAGGACCAACATAGGTAGTAGCCTAGCTCTCCTAGGCAAGTGATTATTGGGGATAGGTTGGGAGTGTGCTGCATGGCACGTGCCGGGGTGACCGCCGAACGTCTGACGCTGGCCGCTGCCGAGCTGGCCGACGAGGTGGGCCTGGAGAACGTCACAGTCGCCGCCCTCGCACGCCACTTCGGGGTGAAGGACGCCAGCCTGTACTTCCACCTCAAGAACGCGCACGAACTACGGGTCAGAATGGCCCTGCTGGCGCTGGCGGAGCTGGCCGACCGGGTCGCCGCCGCGCTCGCCGGCCGGGCCGGCAAGGACGCGCTCGTCGCGTTCGCCAACGCGTACCGCGACTACGCGCGAGAGCACCCGGGCCGATACGCGGCCATGCAGATCGACCTCGACCCGGAGACGGCCGCCGCGAGCGCGGGCGTCCGGCACGCCGAGATGACCCGGGCGATTCTGCGCGGCTACCAGCTCTCCGAGCCGGACCAGACCGACGCGGTACGGATGATGCACAGCACGTTCCACGGGTTCGTCAGCCTGGAGAAGACCGGCGGCTTCCGGCACACCCCGCGCCCCGCCGACGACTCCTGGTCGCGCACCCTGGACGCCCTCGACGCCGTCCTCACCAACTGGCCGTCGCGCTGAGCTGCCGCCGAGCCACGGCATAGGCTCGGTGGCGTGGATGATCTGGAGTTGGCCGACTGGCGGGAGCGGGTGGCCCGGCTGTACCTGTCCGACGTCGACCTGGCCGGCTTCCGCGCCGGCCGCGACGAACTCTTCGCCAACCACCCGCAGAGCCCGATCCCGGTGGCGGAGCGACCCGACTTCGCCGGGGTGCGCTACTTCCCGCCCAATCCCGAGGCCGTTGTCGAAGCGCCCCTGCGCTCCGCCAGTGGTGAGCTGCGCATCGACACCGGGGGCCCGGACGGGGTGGTCGCGTACCGGCGGGTCGCGGTGGCCGAGACGCCGTGGGGGCCGCTGACCCTGTGGTGGATCGAGGCGTACGGGGGCGGGTTGTTCGTTCCGCTGCGCGACGGCACCTGCGGGCGGGACAGCTACGGGGGAGGGCGGTACCTCACCGACACGGTGAAGGGCACCTTCGGCCGGGGCGTCGAGGTGCTGCCCGGTGACCGGGTCCGGCTGGACGCCAACTACCTCTACAACCCGAGCTGCGCGTACGACGACCGCTGGGCCTGCCCGCTGGCACCGCCGGAGAACCGGGTCGACGTGCCGCTGCGGGCCGGCGAGCTGGCGTACCACGACTGAACGACGAAACGGCCGTCCCGGTGTGTGCCGGGACGGCCGATCGACCGTCGCTCAACGGGCGTTCGTGGCCGAGCTGGGCATCTGCATCCGACCGAGGAGCTGTCGCGCCTGATCGGCGAGCTGCGCGTCGACGGTCACGGCGTACTGCCCGGCGCGCAGTGAGCTGGCCGAGGTGAAGTCGCGCTGCCCGCCTGTCATGGCGTGCGCCACCGCGCCGAAGACGGCACCCCAGATCGCGCCGATGACCAGCCCGACCAGGATCACCGCCAGCCAGTTGCCGACAGTGAAGATGCCGAACAACAGGCCGATGAAAAGCCCGAACCAGGCGCCGGTACCGGCGCCGAGCAGCCCGGCTCGACCGGTGGTCATTCGCCCGAGCACCGTCTCCACCAGGGTGAGGTTGGTGCCGACGATGGCGCTGTGCTCCACCGGGAAGCGGTTGTCGGCCAGGTAGTCGACGACCCGCTGTGCGGTCGGATAGTCCGGGTACGAGCCGATCGTCACGGTCGGCGGCCCGCCCTCCGGCCCGTGGCCGTTCCCGCCCGGCGTCGACAGCCGGCCGGCCGGTCCGGATGGAAGCAGGTCGCCACCCTGTGTGCCGGGCCGCCAGTTGCCGGTCGGCCCCGAAGCTGACGTCATGAGCATCCTCCCTCGTCAGCTCCCCGGGTTCCCGCCCAGGCCGACCGGTAACGCGGTGTCCGTCGCCGGGCGGGAAGGGAATGGGCGGCGACTGCCCGGGTAGCCAGTCAGGTGGAGAGCGGACAGATCAGCGACTACGGTTTCCTCGCCGACGGCCGCAGCGCGGCGCTGGTGGACTCCTCGGGCTCGGTCAACTGGTGGTGCCCGGGCCGCTTCGACGCCCCGTCGGTGTTCGGGCGGCTGCTCGACGACAACGCCGGGCACTGGTCCATCCAGCCCGAGGGCGACTACCGGGTCGAGCGCTCCTACCTTGAGGACACCCTGGTGCTGCGGACGGTCTTCCACACCGTGCACGGGGAGGTCGCGCTGACCGACGCGCTCGCCTTCGAGCCCGGCTCACGCGGTCACGACATCGGTCTGCACTCGCCGCAGGTGCTGGTCCGTTCGGTGCAGGGCCTGTCCGGTTCGGTGCCGATGCGGGTGCACTACCGGCCGCGTTTCGAGTACGGCCGCACCATCGCGTACCTGATCGAGCGGAAGGACATGCTGGAGGCCATCGCCGGTGCCGCCCGACTCACCCTGCGCTGCAGCGAGCGGTTGACCGCCATGGACGGCGAGGCCACCGGGACGTTCACCGTCCGCGTCGGCACGAAACACAACTTCACCCTCGGGTACGCCCCGACCTACGACGCCCCGCTGCCGGAGGTGCCGGACGCCGACCAAACCATCGCCGACACCGTCGCCGGTTGGCGTTCCTGGTCGACCGAACACCCCTACGACGGGCTCTACCCCGAGCAGGTGCGACGCAGCCGGCTGGTGGTGCAGGGCATGACGTACCGGCCCAGCGGAGCGGTGGTGGCCTCGGTGACCACCTCGCTACCGGAGAAACTCGGCGGGGACCGCAACTACGACTACCGCTACGTCTGGGTGCGCGACTTCAGCCTGACCCTGCGGGCGCTGTGGCGCACGGCGTGCCTGGACGAGGTGCAGCGGCAGTTCGCCTGGTTGGGCCGGGCGATGGGCCGTATCGACGACAGGCCGGTGCCCATCATGTACGGGGTGCTGGGGGAGCGGGACCTCACCGAGCACCGCCTGGAACAGCTCGGCGGCTACCGCGACAGCCCACCCGTGGTGATCGGCAACGACGCGTGGCAGCAGCGGCAGACCGACATCTTCGGCGAGGCGATGGATGCCGCCTGGTTGATGCGCGACAAGCTGGAGCCGCTGGACCCGGAGGTGCAGCACGTGCTCCGGGTGCTCGCCGACCAGGCCGAGCGGGACTGGGCGCTGCCCGACGCGGGCATGTGGGAGGAGCGCGGCGTCCAGCACCACCACGTGTCCTCGAAGGTGCAGTGCTGGGTCGCCCTGGATCGGGCGGTCCGCTTTGGTGACAGGCTCGGAGAGCCGCAGGACGTGGCCCGCTGGGCGGCCGCCCGCGACGCGGTGCGCGCGGAGGTGTTCGAGCGGGGCTGGAACGAGCGGCTCCAGTCGTACACCGGAAGTTTCGAATCCGAGGGCCTGGACGCCTCGGTGCTGGTGATGCCGCTGGTCGGGTTCCTGCGGGCCGACGACCCGCGAATGCGCTCGACGATCCGCGCGGTAGAGCAGCGGCTCTCCCACGACGGCCTGCTGCGGCGCTGGGACGGTGACCCGGCGGGTTTTCTCATCTGCTCGTTCTGGCTGGTGTGCTGCCTGGCGTTGGCCGGTGAGCGGGACCGGGCGCACGAGTTGTTCCGGGGGCTGGCGGAGCGGGTCAACGACCTCGGCCTGTTCGCCGAGCAGATCGACCCGCTGACCGGGGAGCAGCTGGGCAACTTCCCGCAGGCGTTCTCCCACATCGGCCTGATCAACGCCGCCGGTGTGCTGACCGACGTCGAGCGGGACCCGACGCTGCGTCAGTGCGGGATGCCCCCGGCGTACTTCTCTCCGGTGGACCGCTGAACCGGACTTTCGCGGAGATCGTGACAACTTTCTATCTGGCAACGCGAAGTTCTATCGCTTTCCAGTGAAAGACGTTAATGTCCGGGACACCCTGCGGTGCTCCTCCAGTCGGCGGGAGCGGCACCGAGATCCCCCGGACAGCTGGAGGTCTCGTGTCCCGCACACCGCGCCGACGTCTCGTCAGCGCCACCACACTGCTCACCGTCCTGGTCACCCTCTGTCTCGTCCCGCAGGCAAGCGTTCTGCCGGCCGCCGCGTCCCCGGCCCAGGCCGCCGCCCTCGCTCCGCCCGCCACCGCCGGTTTCGAGAAGGTCGCCCTGGACGGCGGCCTGTCCATGGGCGAACCGATCGAACTGGCCGTGGCACCCGACGGCAAGGTCTTCTACATCAACCGGGGCACCAGCAGCGCCGGTGGTCAGGTCCGCCTCTACAACCCGGCGACCAGGTCCACCACAGTGGCCCTCACCCTGGCGCTGGACGCCCGCTTCGAGGACGGCCTGATCGGCATCACCCTGCACCCGAGCTTCGCGAGCAACCGCTGGGTCTACCTCTTCTACTCGCCGAAGGTCACCCCACTGGTCAACCGGATCAGTCGGTTCACCTTCAACCCGTCCACGCTGCTGCTCGACCCGGGCAGCGAGGACATGCTGATCGAGTGGCCCACCGAACGCGATCTCTGCTGCCACTCGGCCGGCTCGATGAGCTGGGACACCGCCGGCAACCTGTACTTCGCCGTCGGCGACAACACCAACTCCGGCGGCGACTCCGCCGGGATGGCCCCGATCGACGAGCGGACGAACCGCAACGCCCAGTACGACGCCCAGCGCACCTCCGGCAACACGAACGACCTGCGCGGCAAGATCAACCGGATCCACCCGGAGAACGACGGCAGCTACACCGTTCCCGCCGGCAACCTCTTCGCCGCCGGCACCGCCCTGACGCGCCCGGAGATCTACGTGATGGGTGTGCGCAACCCGTACCGGATCTGGGTGGACCGCAAGGCGAACAACACCCTCTACTGGGGTGAGGTCGGCCCCGACGCCGGCACCGACCTCGCCAACCGCGGCCCGGCGGCCTACGACGAGTTCAACCGGGCCAACGGGCCCGGCAACTACGGCTGGCCGTACTGTGGCGGCCCCAACGTCGCCTACAACGACTGGGACTTCGCCACCGCCACACCGCGCGGTTGGTTCCCCTGCGGCGGCTCGACCGGACCGGTGAACAACTCACCCCGCAACCCGGGCGTCCAGCAGCTTCCGCCGACCAGACCGGCACTCGTCTGGGAGCAGCACGGCGGCAGTGAGGACTGGCCGGCGCTGGACAACCCGGGTGGGTGCGGATCGCCCAACCACGTCGAGGTCTACCACTACGACCCGAACCTCGTCTCGGACGTGAAGTGGCCGGCCTACTACGACAACAAGTGGCTGATCTCTGAGTACTGCCGCAACTGGATCAAGGAGGTCCAGTTCGACAACGGCAACCCCTCCACCGGGGCACCGACAGTCATCGAGCCGGTGCTCGCCGGTATGCAACTCGTCCACCCCATCGACTGGCAGTTCGGCCCGGACGGCTCGCTCTACCTGCTGGAGTACGGCAGCGGCTACTTCTCCGGCGCGGTCGACGCCGGTCTGTACAAAATCAATTACGTCCAGGGTGGCCGGTCGCCGGTGGCCAAGGCCACCGTCAACCGCGACAACGGCCTGGCACCCCTCGCGGTGACCTTCTCCAGCGCCGGCAGCTCGGACCCGGACGGCGACCCGCTGACGTACGCGTGGGACTTCACGAACAACGGCAGCACCGACTCGACCGCGGCGAACCCGTCCTTCACGTACTCCGCGAACGGCAGCTACAGCGCGCGGCTCACCGTCAACGACGGCACCGGCCGCAGCGCCACCACAGTGGTGTCGGTGGTGGTCGGCAACAACCGGCCCACCGTCACGTTGACCGGACTGCCCGCCGGTGGACTCTTCGACTGGGAGCAGGACCTGACGGTGGGCGCCACGGCCAGTGACCCGCAGGACGGCACGCCAGCCTGCTCGGCGGTGGTCGTCCGGGCGGCGCTGGGCCACCAGGAGCACGCCCACGAGGAGGGGGAGGGGACCGGCTGCGGCGCGACCTTCAACACCGGCCCAGTGCACGCCGGCCCCGACTCGGTGCTGTTCTTCGTCCTGCGGGGCAGCTACACCGATCGCGGCGCGACCGGTTCGGTCGCGCTCACCGGTGAGCAGGAGATCAGCCTCTACCCGAAACAGTGGCAGGCCGAGCACTTCGTCCAGCTCAACGGCCCCAAGGTGATCGACCAGGCGGCGGCCGAGGGTGGCAAGCGGCTGGGTGACGTCCAGAGCGGCGAGAGCGTCCGGCACCACGCGGTGAGCCTCAAGGGGATCACCGGCGTCCGGGCCCGGGTCTCCTCCGGCGGCCCCGGCGGCACCCTCTCCTTCCGGTACGACTCACCGACCGGCACCGAGGTCGCCCGGATCGCGGTGCCGAACACCGGCGGCTGGGACAACTACACCGAGCTGAGCGCCACGGTGACCAAGCCGGACGACGGCACCCACGACCTGTACCTGGTCGTCACCGGCGGCAGCGGGGCGTTGCTGGACGTGGACAGCTACACCTTCACCGGCCCGGGCGTCGGCACCGGTGGGGCGCGCACCGGTGAGGTCAAGGCCCTCGGCAAGTGCGCGGACATCGCCTCCAGCCAGACCGCGAACGGCACCAAGGTGCAGACCTGGACCTGCAACGGCACCGCCGCCCAGCGCTGGACCGTGCCCGGCGACGGCACGGTCCGGGGGCTCGCCAAGTGCCTGGACGTGAAGGCGAGCGGCACCACCGACGGCACCCTCGTACAGCTCTACGACTGCAACGGCACCGGGGCCCAGCAGTGGGCCGCCCAGTCGGACGGCAGCCTGCGCAACCCCCAGTCCGGGCGTTGCCTCGACATCCCCAACTCGGATCTCACCGACGGACGGCAACTGCGGATCTGGACCTGCAACGGCACCGGGGCGCAACGCTGGACCCTGCCCTGACCGCCCCCTGACCGGCTCGGTACCCGTACCCGAGCGTCGATTTCGCACGGGGCCGGGCGGCGGAGGCGGAGCCCGGCCGTCCACCCACGTCCCCCGGGTGGGCGGCCGGGACTCGGGGGACAATGCCGGGTATGCGGCTGGTGCTCACGGCGGACACCCACCTACCGAAGCGGGCCCGGGACCTACCCGGGCCCCTCTGGGCGGCCATCGACGCGGCCGACGTGGTGGTGCACGCCGGCGACTGGGTGGACGAGGCCCTGCTCGACGCCATGACGGCGCGATCGCGCCAACTGATCGGGGTGTACGGCAACAACGACGGCCCGGCGCTGCGCGCCCGGCTGCCGGAGGTGGCCCGGGTCGAACTCGACGGCCTGCGGGTCGCCGTGGTGCACGAGACGGGTCCCCGGACCGGCCGGGAGAAGCGGTGCGCGGCCCGCTTTCCCGACGTCGACCTGCTGGTGTTCGGGCATTCGCACATCCCCTGGGACACCGAGGCGCCCGGTGGGCTACGCCTGCTCAACCCCGGGTCACCCACCGACCGCCGCTCCCAACCCCACGCCACCTACCTCACCGCCAAGGTGCACGAAGGCAGCCTGACCGAGGTGAAGCTGCACCCCCTGCCCCGCCCCTGATTGCCCTCACCAGGCCCGCGCCCCGTCGTCAACCGGCACTGCGGACCGGGCTGCCCCTGCTCCGCGATCTTGCACTTTGTGTCCCGACACAAGGGGCATACCAGCCCAGGCCGACAACAGAAACCGCAAGATCGGCGCGGGCCTTCAACGCAACGGCGTCGAGGTGTGGGGTGCGGGGTTACTGGCCTCGGCCAGTTCTGGCCTGGAGTTCGTCGATGCGCTTGGACGCCTCGGCCTTCGTCAGGTCGTCCGGGAGGTCGGCGTGGGCCTCCCGGGCCAGCGTGCTCAGGTAGGACTCCTGAGCGGCGGTCGGCGGCTCGTCCCCGGTGACCCACTCGTCCGGGTCCTTGATCGCGGCGTTCTGGTCGGCGTTCTGGTCGACCTGCTCGGTGCGGCGGTCCGTCATCATCATCACCCTTTCTTTCGAACAGGTGTGCCAGTACCCCGATCGTCGGTGGTTCATGCCCGAACGCCGCCACCTACGATCATCGGATGACGGAGGACCGGTCGAGCGTGGTGGTGGTCGGGGCGGGCATAGCCGGGGTGGCCTGTGCGGTCGAGTTGACCCGGGCCGGGGTGCCGGTGCAGGTCCGGGAGCGGGGGCACGTCTGCGGTGGCCGGATGGCCAGCAAACGCTTCCAGGGCCGGCCCGCGGACATCGGCGCCGCCTACTTCACCGCCACCGACCCGGACTTCGCCGCACTGGTCGAGCAGTGGCGCGCCGCCGGGCTGGTCCACGAATGGACCGACACCTTCCTGGCGTACGACCGGAGTGGAAACCACGAGGTGTCCGGGCCGATGCGTTACGCGGCTCCCCGTGGGCTGCGCTCGTTGGTCGAGCACCTGGCCGGCGCGGTACCGGTGACCGTCGACCGGCTGGTGCTCACAGTGGAACCCGGCCCGGTCGTCGACGGGCAGTCGTGCGCGGCGGTCGCCCTGGCCATGCCGGGTCCGCAGGCCGCCCTGCTGCTCGACCCGGCCCTGACCGAGGCCACCCGGGTCGTACAGGAGCAACGCTGGTCGCCGTCGCTGGCCGCGGTGCTGCGCTTCCCGACGCGGCGCTGGCCGGACTTCCGGGGCGCGTTCGTCAACCAGCACCCGGTGCTCAACCTCGTCTGCGACGACGGCGACCGGCGCGGTGACGGCGCGCCGGTGCTGGTCGCGCACACCGTGCCGGAGTTCGCGGCCGGGCACCTGGCTCAACCCACCGGGGCCGGCCCGGCGATCGAACAGGCCGTCCGGGACCTGCTCGGGCTGCCCGAGCCGGCCGTCGACGTGCACGTGCACCGTTGGACGTACGCGAAGCCGACCAGCGACGCCGGCGGCGCCACCCACCACCTCGACGCCGACGGGATCGGCCTTGCCGGCGACGCGTTCGGCAAGCCCCGGGTGCAGAGCGCCTGGCGCTCCGGCCGGGACCTGGGCCGTGCGCTGGCCGCCCGCCTGGCCTGAGTCACCCCCTCAGCCGGGTCCGCTCGGCCCGGGTCGTCCGCTCAGGGGTGCCCGGCTGCCGCGACGGGGCGAGCGTCGGCGTCCCGCTCGGCCGGGTCGGAGGTTCGCTCTCCCTCCCGGTCCAGCAGTTGCATGACCGGGGTCGCCGTGATGCCGTGCACCACGACGGAGACGAGCACCACCAGCCCGACGGTCGCCCAGAGCAGTTCGGCCTGCGGGAAGTCGGCCTTGGTGGTGGCGTACGCGAGGTAGTAGAACGAGCCGACGCCGCGGATGCCGAACAACGAGATGACCCAGTGTTCGGCCGGGCGTCCGGGAGCGCCACGCAACGACAGCCAGCCGATCAGCGGCCGCACCAGGAACACCAGCGCCAGCCCGACGGCGGCTGCCGGCCAGGTCAGCGGGCCCAGCAGACCACCCACTATCGCGCCGCCGAGCAGCAGCAACAGCACCAGGGTGAGCAGCCGTTCGACCTGCTCGGCGAAGTCGTGCAGCACCGAGTGGAACTCGTGGGTCCGTTCGGCGGCCCGAATGGCCCGGGCGGCCACGAACACCGCCAGGAAGCCGTACCCGCCGACCACCTCCACCAGCCCGTACGCCAGGAACGTGGCGGCCAGCGCCAGGAAGCCCTCGGCGTGCCGGGCCAGCCGCAGCTCGCTGGGTGCGCGGAAGAACAGCTTGCCGAGCAACCAGCCGATGAGCAGGCCACCGCCGACGCCGACGCCGATCTTCCAGAGCACGTCGACTGTGAACCACTCGGCCAACCAGTCGCTCGGGGCGAGGCTGGTCGAGGCGATGGCGATGGCCGCGTAGACGAACGGGAACGCCAGCCCGTCGTTCAGGCCGGCTTCGGAGGTCAACGCGAAGCGGACCTCGTCCTCGGAATCCTCCACGTCGGTCGGCTCGCCGACCTGCACGTCGGCGGCGAGCACCGGGTCGGTGGGCGCCAGCGCGGCACCCAACAGCAGCGCGGCGGCCGGCACCAGCCCTGCCCACCACCAGCCGAGCAGGGCCACCGCCGCGATGCACAGGGGCATCGCGATCGCCAGCAGCCGCCAGGTGGACGACCACCGCCGCCAACTCAACGGTCGGTCGATCTTCAGCCCGGCGCCCATCAGCGCAACGATCACCCCGATCTCGGTGAGGTGGGTGGCCAGCTCCGGGTGGGCCAGGGGGTCCGGCGACGGCAGCCCGACCGGCAGCAGGAACACCAGCATGCCGAGGGCGAGGAAGGCGATCGGCATGGACAGCGGGCGGCGCTCCAGCACCCTCGGCAGGATGCCCGCGAGCAGGGCGCCCAGGCCCACCAGTGCGAACGCCACATCTACCGGCTCCACGGCACCACCTTTCCGCCCGCACCCGCGAGGCGCGGGCAGGTGGTGACAGTCCTTGCCCCGCAAGGGCTCCGGCTATGCGCGTCGGTGCCGGTGGACCCGAGTGATCCTCACCGGGGCCGGGTGAGCGGCGAGTCCGCCAACTCGTGCAACAGTGCGGCCGGGTCGTCGTACACCGCCACGGCGCCCGCGCCGGCGAGCTCGCCGCGGCTGGTGCCACCGCAGGTCAGGCCCACACACGGGATGTTCAACTTGCCGGCCGCGACGACGTCCCACACCGAGTCGCCGACGAAGACCACCCGCTCGGCGGTCAAGCCGGACTGCTCCAACGCGGCGACCAGGATGTCCGGTGCCGGCTTGCTCTGCTCAGCGTCCGCGGAGGAGGTGATCGTGTCGATCACGTCGTCGGCGCCCAGCGCCCGACGAAGCGCGCCCACCTCGGGTTCCGAGGCGGAGGTGGCCAGCACGACACGCAAACCCCACTCGGCGCAGGCGCGCAACAGGTCGGCCGCCCGGGGTAGCGGCGTGAGTCGTTCCCAGTACTCGGCGTAGAGGGTGTCGTGCGCGTCGCGCAGCTTCGAGTCGGCGTCGCGGTCCCGCTCCGGGCCGAGGAGATGGTCCAGGAGTTTGTCCGACCCCATCCCGATCGAGCGGTGCACCACCGCCATCGGCACCGGCTGATCGGTCTGGCGTAACGCCTCCCACCAGCTCACCGTGTGCAGGTAGGTGGTGTCGACCAGGGTGCCGTCGACATCGAAGAGGACCCCGGCGGGCCGGTTGGTGGCCATTTGGCGTCCTCCTGCCATCGGGCGGCTCAGGGATGCGCGGCCGGCGGCGTGAGAATCTCGAACCAGACCGTGGAGCCCCGGACCGACGGGTCGGTGCCCCAGGCGTCGCTGAGCTCCTCGATCAGGCCGAGGCCGCGCCCGCGACTGCTCAACGTGTCGGTACGGGCCCGGGTCACGGTCCCCCGGGTGCCGGAATCCGCTACCGAGACGAGCAGCCGCTCGGCGCTGAGGTCGATCTCCACCCGGGCGGCAGTGCCGGCGTGCAGCAACGCGTTGGTGGTCAGCTCGCTGGTGCAGAGCACCGCCGCTCCGATCACCGACTCGGGCACCTGCCACTCGGTGAGCTGGCCGGTCAGCCAGTGCCGGACCCGGCTGGGCGCGGTCGGCTCGGCGGGCACCTCCATGCTCGCCGAACGACTCGGTCTGAGCGCGTGCTCGACCGCCAGCACGGCCACGTCGTCCTCCGTGCCGCCCGGGACCGCCGCGGTGGCCACCGCGCAGAGCGCGCGGGGGTCTCCGCTGCCGGCCTTGGCAATGGCGTCGCTCAGGGTGGCCAGCCCGGCGCTCAGGCTCTGCCGGCGACGCTCCACCACCCCGTCGCTGAACAGCAGCAGGGTGTCACCGGGGCGGAACGGGACGGTCGTGGTGCCCGGCCGGCCGCCCAACCCCAGCGGCGGCCCGGCCGGGACGTCGACGTACTCGGCGTGGAACCGACCATCCGGGTCACCGCGGCGGATCAACGGCGCGGGGTGACCGGCGCTGGCCAGAGTCAGCTCCCGACGCTCCGCGTCGATCACCCCGAACGCGACGGTGACGAAAAGCTCGTGGGTGCTGGCCTCCGCGCCGAGGCTGGTCACCAGCCGATCCAGGCCGGCCAGAACAGCGTCGGGCGTCGGGTCGGCCAGCGCCAGAGCGCGCAGCGCGGCCCGGACCTGCCCCATCCGCGCGGCGGCCTGCACGTCGTGCCCGGCGACGTCGCCCAGCACCACGCCGAGCGAGCCGTTGGGCAGCAGGAACGCGTCGTAGAAGTCACCGCCGGCCGCGTTGCCGTCCACGCCCGGGTCGTAGCGGGCCGCGATCCGCAACCGCGGAAGATCCGGAAGGTGCTCCGGCAACATGCTGCGCTGCAACAGTTGGGCAGTGCCGTGCTGGGTCTCGAAACGGCGGGCCCGCTCGGCGGCCTGGCCGATCAGCTCGGCGGAGGCGGCCAGCAGCGCCCGTTCGGCGGGGGACCAGGTGTGCGGAACCTGGTAGCCGACCGCCAGCCCGCCGCGGACGACCGAGGTGCCCAGCGGCAGGGCCGCCATCGCGCGGATCTTCTGGTCGTGGCGGTCCACGGCGGTGTCCCGCAGCGGCTGCCCGTCGCGCGTGAACGACGGGGCGCCGGAGCGGGCCGCCTGCACCACCGGGGCCGACCAGTCCGCCGGCGCGCGCCGCCAGAGCGGGGGGAGCCGCTCGTCGGCCTCGTCCAACAACTCGCCACGGACCCGACGCACCATGCGCCAGCCGCCGCCGCCCTCGTCGACGGCGAACGAGGCCTGGTCGGGGTCGAACGTGGTGATCGCGTACCGCAGCGCCACCCGGGCCACGTCGTCGAGGGTGAGGGTGCCGGCGAGCGCCGCGGCCACCTCGCTGAGGCTCTGCAACTGCTCGGTGACGTGGGTGGTCTCGGCCGCGACAGTCAACACGCCGACGATCTGCCCGGCGCTGTCGCGCACCGGTGAGTAGCCCCGGGTGAAGACCGCCTGCTCCACCGTCGCGGAGTGCCCACGGACCAGCGGAAGGGTGGACTCCTTCTCCAGGAAGGGTTCGCCCTGCCGGTAGCAGCGCTCGATCACCGCACCGACGCCGGGCAGCGCCCAGATCTCCGCGAACACCTCGGCGGCCGGACGACCGAGGGCGCTGGGGTGTTTGGTGCCCAGCAGTTCGGCGTAGCCGGCGTTGTAGAGCAGGACGAGGTCGTCGCCGTACGCCAGGGCCATCGGCATCGGCGAGGCGAGGACCAGCTCCACCACCGCCTGGAGGGCGACGTCCCAGTCGTCGGCCGGGCCCAGCGGGGTGTTGGCCCAGTCGTGGGCGAGCACGCCGACGGCCGGGCCGGACCCGGTGGGTGCCCCCGGGCCCGGAGTTGCTGGCGTGGGGACCCGCCCGACCGTTCCTGGCATGGTCGCAGCCTAGTCGGCCGACCGGAAAAGGCATCCGACCACGGCGGCGGGCCGTCGCCGAGTCCGTCGCGGTGGCCGTTTGGGCAGTTCAGAGCCCCTGTCCGGAGGTCTGTCGGGAAAAACGCCGCGCGCTGCGCGGAGTGCGGGACCGGTTGCCGGGTATGCGCCCGGCGCAGTCCATGCGACAGGAGGGACATCATGCTGAAAACCCTCGCGGTCCGGCAGGCCGACATCGGCGATGCCATCGCCGACACCTGGAGGTCGGTGCTGCTCTTCATCCCGAAGGCAGTGGCCTTCATCGTCATCCTCGTGGTCGGCTGGCTCATCGCCAGAGCCGTGCTCAAGATCGTGGATACGGTGCTGGAACGGGTGCGCTTCGACCAGGCGGTCGAACGCGGTGGCATCAAACGGGCCCTGGAGAGAACGAAGTACGACGCCAGCGACATCCTGGCCAGACTGGCGTACTACGCCGTACTGCTGTTCACGCTGCAGTTCGCCTTCGGAGTCTGGGGGCCCAACGCGATCAGTGACCTGATCAGCGGCGTGGTGGCCTGGCTGCCGCGCGCGTTCATCGCGATCGTCATCGTGGTGGTGGCGGCCGCGATCGCCAACGCTGTCCGGGATCTGGTCACCGGGGCGTTGGGAGGGCTCTCGTACGGCAAGGTGCTGGCCGACCTGACGGCGATCTTCATCATCGCGCTGGGTGTGATCGCGGCCCTGAACCAGGTGGGTATCGCCACCACGGTGACCACCCCGGTGCTGATCGCGGTGCTCGCCACGGTGGCCGGCATCCTGATCGTCGGCGTTGGTGGTGGTCTCGTGAAGCCGATGCAGAACCGCTGGGACGGCTGGTTGCGTCGGGCGGCCGAGGAGGCCCGGGCGGTGCAGCAGCAACGTCAGGCCGCGTCGGCCGGGCGTAGCGACGTGGAGCGGCAGATGGCCGACCGCGGGGGTGACCGCACCCAGGCGATGCCTCGGGTGGACGAAGCCCAGCAGTACCGCTCGTAGCGGGCGGAACGGCACGACGGGTGGGAGGGTGCTCCGCGTACGCCGCGGGGTGCCCTCCCCTCGCGCGTCAGTGCTGGTCGAGTGCGCGAGCCAGCGCGCAGACCGCGACCAGCCGGGTGAGCAGCCACTCCGGCTCGCTCCAGTCCACCGGCCCGCTGGGCGGCGTCCACCCGTGCTCCAGCGCGGCGGCACGCACCCCCTCGGCGTAGCCGGCGAGCGCCGCGGAGGTCAACGGCGTGCGGTCGCCGTCGAGGCTGTCCCGGACGGCCGCCGCATGCTGGTCGACGAGGGCCAGCAGCCCCGGGCGCGCGGCGGCGGCGGCGAGCCCGACAGTGCCCACGGAGACGGTGAGGGCGGCCAGGGTGGACCGCGCCGAGTCGACGGCGGTACGGGAGGCGACCCGGTTGAACGGCACACGCATGGTGACCGAGGCTAACCGACCAGTGTTCGCGTCGACCTCGTCCGCTCGGCGGATGTCGGCTGCGCCACTGGGGCGCTCGCCGCTGACCTGGGGGATTGATCCGGCACAGACGGGGCAGCAGGAGAACACCCAGCAATGACCGCACCCGGCACGGAGGCACGGATGGGACAGCAGGCGGACGGACCCGACGAGCGGCACCGGCGGCCGGACGGTGTCAGCGACGCGACGATCGCCGCGCTCGGGAAGCTCAGCGAGGCGCTGGAGTGTGTGGAGCGGGCCCGGGGGCATCTCTACTCGATGCACCAGTTGATCGGTCATGCCGACCTGATGCTCGACGACGCCGTGGAACAGTTCCAGGCCGCCGGGCATCCGCGCCTCGCCGACCGGATCGCCACCGAGCTGCGCGGCCGCAACGTCATCGCCGGACGGTGGACGTTTCAGATCGTCGAGGACTTCGACGACGGCTACCACGCGCTGTTCCGGGAGCTGGACAAGCAGGCCCGCGACGAGTTGGTGGGTGGGCGGCGCCATCTCTACGAGGCGGAGATGAAGGAACACCGCCGTAGCCGGGGCCGGCCGGGCCACGAGGCCAGGCCGGACGGCGGAGGCTAGTCGCTTGTCGCGTTTGCCGGGCGACGCCGTGCCGCGTCGTCGGCGATGATCACGGTGGCCACCATCAGCGCGACGCACAGGCTGAACAGCCACGACTCGTCGGCGACGAGCCAGGCGGAAACGGGTGCCTGGAGCGCGGCAAGCAGGAAGCCGAGCCAGGCGAGTTTGCGCTGACGCGTGGAGAGGATTCCGGAGCCTTGATGCATCCCGAAATTCTTACGCGAACCGGCCGGCTTGCCGTCCTCCGATCGGCCGATTCTGGATGAGCTGTCCGTTTTCTCGACCGTACGGACACGACTTCTTTGCGCCGCGAGCGATCGGGTGCCGGCGGCGCTAGGGTGCCCCTGCGGCAGGATGGTTTCTCGTGTCCACCACGCCCGCGCGTCCCCGCGCCGCACTGCTCCTGCTGTCCTACCTCGCGTTCGTCAGTCTCGGCCTGCCCGACGGCCTGCTCGGCGTCGCCTGGCCCTCGATCCGAGGCGACTTCGACGTGCCGACCGAGGCTGTCGGGTGGGTGCTCACCGCCGGCACCGTCGGCTACCTCACCTCCAGCGTGCTGGCCGGCTTCACGCTGGCCCGGGTCGGCGTGGGCGCCCTGCTCGCCGGTAGCACCCTGCTGGCCAGCCTGGCGTTGACCGGCTACTCGGTGAGCCCCGTGCTGGCGGCGCTGGTGGGCTGTGCGCTGCTGCTGGGGCTCGGCTCCGGCGCTGTCGACTCCGGGCTCAACGCGTACGCCGCCGGGGCCTTCGGGCCCCGCCACATGAACTGGTTGCACGCCTTCTTCGGTCTCGGCGTGGCCATCGGCCCACTGATCATGACCGCGGTGCTGAGCGCCGGGCTCGCCTGGCGCTGGGGGTACGGCATCGTGGCCGCCGCCCAGCTCGTCCTCGCCGCCGCGTTCGCGCTCACCGTGCGGGCCTGGCGGCGTGACGCGCCGGCCGGCACCGAGGCGGGTGCCCCGACGGGCACGGCTGCCCAGGGCGTGCCCGCCGCCGAGGATGCCGGGCCGGCGTCCACCGTCCAGGTCCCGGTGAGGGACACGCTGCGGCTGCCGGCGGTCTGGTCGGGGACGCTCGCCTTCGTGCTGTACGTGGCGATCGAGGTGTCCGCGGGGCTGTGGGCGTTCCTGCTGCTGACCGAGGGGCGTGGGCTCAGCGCGGCGGTGGCCGGCGGCTGCGTCTCCGCGTACTGGGGCAGTCTCTTCGTGGGCCGGGTCGTGCAGGGTCTGGTGGCCGAGCGCCTGGGGGCGGGGTTGGTGTTGCGCGCCAGCCTGGCCGGGATGGCCGTCGGCGCGGCGCTGATCGCCGTTCCCGGGCCGGCCGTCCTTGCGGTGCTCGGCCTGGTCGTTGTCGGGTTCGCCGCCGCGCCGGTGTTTCCGCTGCTCACCCTCACCACCGCCGAACGGGTCGGCGCGGCGCACGCGGACCGCGCCATCGGCCTCCAGATCGGCGCGGCTGGCATTGGTGCGGCGCTCGTCCCGGCCGGGCTGGGCGTGCTGATCGGCAGAACCTCGGTGGAGGTGCTGGGATCGACCCTTCTGGTGCTCGCGTTGGCGCTGATCGCGCTCTACGAGTGGGGCGCGCGCCGACCGGCTGCGGGACGTCCCGTGCCGGTGGTGCCCGCCCAGCCCGGAAGCGATCCTCAGACGTCCGGCCCGGTACGGCCGGTCGTGGACGGGCGGTAGGCGCGCTGCGGGTCGGTGGCCTCGCGGCTGTTGCCCTGGGCCTGTCCGTCGCGGTCCGACGCGGCCGGCCCGTGCCCGAACGCGGCCTCCTCGCCGGCGTCGTTTCCCGTCACGTCGTCGGCCTGCCCGTCGAGGCTGGAGCCCGACACGGCGCGCTCCAACTCCTCCAACGGAAGCCGCTCCTCGTCCCGCCACACCCTGATGTTGTCGTCGGTCATACCTTCAGCCGTACCCGGGCACGATGATCGCAAACGGTGCCCGCCGAGCAGGCTCGGACACGGCGATGGCCGCCGGGATACCGGCGGCCATCTCAGGTCACTGCTGCCCGGGGTCACGGCTGCGGACGGTCCACCTGCCCGCGCCACGCGCCGGTCTCCTGACCACGCCGCTCGATGTAGGTCTTGAACCGCTCCAGGTCGCCCTTGGCCCGTCGGTCGACGATGCCGAGCTTGTCGCCGGCCTGCTCGACCACGCCGTGCGGCTCGAACTCGAGCTGCAGGGTGACCCTGGTCTTGTCCTGGTCCAGTCGGTGGAAGGTCACCACGCCGGCCTGCTGCGTGCCGTCGGTCGAGCGCCAGGCGACCCGCTCGTCGGGGAGCTGTTCGGTGATCTCCGCGTCGAACTCGCGCTTCACCCCGGCGATGTCCACAGTCCAGTGGGTCATCGTGTCGGAGAGCTGCCGGACCTCCTGCACACCCTCCATGAACTGGGGGAACTCCTCGAACTGCGTCCATTGGTCGTACGCGGTGCGTACGGGTACGGACACGTCCACATGTTCGGTAACGCCACTCATCGGGGAACCTCCTTCAGTCGCCGGTGGATTGCCGGATCGGGGGCGATCCTGGTCACCAGCGAGTTGTCTCGTTCTTGTTGCCCAGCGCCGCCCACACCTCGGAGACCGTCTGGTAGGTGGTGCCCTCGGGCAGCCGTTCCAGCGCCGCCACGATGTCGTCCGGCGCCTCGTTCTCGCGGGCGCTGGCAATGAGCACCAGACGGTCGCCCGGCAGCGCGCTCATCGAGATGAACCGGCCGAGCCGGCTGCGCTGCTCGACGTCCGTAGAGCTCATGCCCTGCGGCGTGCCGGTGCGCAGGTCGCCGGCCGGGGCGGTGGTCGTCTCCGGCTGGTCCTCGCCAGCCGGTTCCGGCACCCGCGACTCGTCGACTCGAGAGCCACCGGTCCCCGGCCCCTGTACGAGGCCGCTGACCTCCTGACTCATCTGTTCGTCGATCCTCGGTCCGTGCTTGCTGTTGCCACGCTCCATGCCTTCTGCGCTACCCGGCACCCCACCCGATAAACCGGCACCGGGCCACGAACCGGCCCTCGGCCCGACGGCGAAACGGACACCGGGCCGGACGGGGGCTCACTCGTCGGCGGGTTTGCGGGGCGGCAGCACCGGCTCGTCCGGGTCCGGGTCGCCGGCCTGCAACTGCCGCCCGCGCTGCACCTCGGAGTTGATCTGCACGCCCAGCATCAGTGCCGAATTGGACAGGTAGAGCCAGACCAGGAACGCGATGGCCGCCCCGAGGCTGCCGTAGGTGGTGTTGTACGAGCCGAAGTTGGCCACGTAGAGGCCGAAGCCGAAGGACGCCGCCGCCCAGGAGATCAGGGCCACCGCGCCACCCGGGGTGAGCCAGCGGAACCGGGGCTGGCGCACGTTCGGCGCGATCCAGAACAGCAGGGACAGCAGCACCATCATGATCATGGCGAGGGCCGGCCACTTCGCCACGCTCCACGTCGTGCGGGCCAGGCCGCCGGCGTTGACCAGGTCGCCGACCGCATCGGTGACCGGCCCACTGACGATCAGGGCGAGGGCGACCACCGCGAGCAGCACCAACGTGATCGCCGCCAGACCGATCTGCAGCGGCCGGAGCTTCCAGACCGGGCGGCCCTCGGTCACCCCGTAGACGGCATTGGAGGCGCGGGTGAACGCGCCGATGAAGCCGGACGCGGACCAGAGCGCGCCGAGCAGACCGAAGCTGAGCAGGAGCTTCGGGTTGCTCTGCTCCAGCACCACGGAACGGATCACCTTCAGCACGCCGCCCTCGTCGTCGCTGAGCACGGCCCCGGCACCGACCTGGTTGGCCAGGTCGACCACGGTGTCCAGGGTCCGCTCCCCGTCGGAGACCAGGCCGACCAGCGCCACCACCACGATGGCGGACGGGAAGAGCGCCAGGACCCCGTAGTAGGTCAGCGCGGCGGCCCAGTCGGAGCAGTTGTCGTTGACGAAGTTCTGCACGCTGCGGACCAGCACTCCCCGCCAGGTCCGCCAGCTCAGCTGCCGCATCCGTCGGGGCACCCGGGTGTGCGGTGTGCCGTCGAGCGTCGTACCCGGCTCCGTGGTCGTCATGCCCGCTCCCTGCGCCCCGGCCGCCGGATGACCGGTCGTCCGGTCTGGCCTGGCCCGCCGGTACCCGGTTGGTGAAATCGACAAACCCGCCCGGTGTCCGACCGCCGCCGCTATGGTTTGCCGCCCGGTCACCGGGGAACGGTCACAGTGACCCTGTCGACACGGAGGAGGACGAGATGCCCGGGCGCGAAGACCTGCCCAGCACGCTGCGACGCTCCCCGGAGAAGGCGCAGCGCACCTGGGAGAAGACGCACGACTCGGCGGTGGAGACCTACGGCGAGGGGGAGCGGTCGCACCGCACCGCCTTCGCCGCGGTGAAGCATCAGTTCGAGAAGGTGGGCGACCACTGGGAGCCGAAGGGCCGCAAGGGCCCCAGCGACCAGCAGGCCGCCGGTGGCGGGCCGGAACGACGGGCACCCACCGCCGGTGGCGTCGATGCCAACGCCACCAAGGACCACCTGATGTCGGTGGCCCGCAAACTCGACGTGCCCGGGCGGTCCAGCATGACCAAACCGGAGCTGGTCACGGCCATCGAGAAGGCCAACGACCGCGCCACCCGCAAGGCCCGCGGCGACTGATCGCCGCCGCACCCGAGCACAACCGACGCGGTACGGGCGGACGCTCCACCCCTGCGTCCGCCCGTGCTGTTCTCACCAGTGCCCGCCCCCCGGCGCCTCAATGTGCACCGCCTTCGTCGCGGTGAACTCGTCCAGCAGCTCCGGGCCGTACCCGAAGCCCTGCCCGCTGGCCCGGCGCGGATGCGCGGCACCTCCCGGCGCACCCCCGAACACCGCGTTGACCTTGACCGTGCCCACCGGCAGCTCCCGCCACGCCCGCTGCGCGTGACTCATCGACGGGGTCAACACCGTGGCGGCCAGCCCGTACGGGGAGTCCGCGGCGCAGCGCAGCGCCTCGTCGAACGAGTCGACCACCACCACCGGTGCGACCGGCCCGAAGGTCTCCTCCCGGACCAGCGGCATGTCGTGGCGACAGTCGGTGACAACGGTGGCCGGGTAGAACGCCCCCGGTCCGTCCGGCACCTCACCGCCCACCCGCACCCGTGCGCCGTCCGCCAGCGCCGCAGCCACCTGACCGTGCACGTGGTCCCGGTGCCGCCGGTCGACCAGCGGCCCCAGCTCGGTGCCCGGGTCCCGGCCCGGCCCGACCCGCAGCGCTGCGGCGCGTCGGACCAGCGCGGCCACGAAGTCGTCGGCCACCTCCCGGTGCACGTAGAGGCGCTCCACCGCCACGCAGATCTGCCCGGCGTTGGCGAACGCGCCGAGCGCGGCCTGCTCCGCCGCCCACTCCGGGTCGACGCCCGCGTCCACGATCAGCGGGTCGCTGCCGCCGTTCTCCAGGAGCACCTTCGCCCCGGTACGGGCCGCCGCGGCGGCGATCGCCCGCCCGGTCGCTGTGGAACCCACGTGGGCGACCACGTCGACGTCCTGCGCCGCCAGCGCCGCACCCACCTCCGGACCGCCGGTGAGCAGTGACAACACGCCGGCCGGCAGTGCCTCATCCAGTGCTCGGGCCAGCAACCAACCGGTCGCCGGTGTGCGTTCGCTCGGCTTGTAGAGCACCACGTTCCCGGTCACCAGGGCCGCTCCGAGCAGTCCACAGGAGACCGCAACCGGGTCGTTCCAGGGGGTGATCGCCGCGACCACCCCGCGTGGCTGCGGGGTCAGGAAGTCCAGCGCGGCGGTCTCGCCGTTCAGCGTGCGCCCGCCGCGCAGCGGCGCCAGTTCCGCATACTGTCGCAGGGTGCCGATCCCCGCCTCGACGCCGCCGCGGGCGTCCGCCAACGGCTTGCCCATCTCCGCGGTGACCGCCGCCGCCAACTCATCGATGACCGCCTCCACCGCGTCCGCTGCCCGGTGCAGCGCCGCCGCCCGTTCCGCCGGGGCGGTCGCCGCCCACTGGGCCGCCGCGTTGCGGGCCGCCTGGGTCGCCTTGCCCACCTCGTCGGCGGTGGCCACCGGCACCGTGCTCACCGGCGTGTCGTCCGCCGGATCACGCACCACCAGTTCGCCGCCGTCGCCGCCCGCACCCCACACCCCGCCCACCAGCTGCGCAACCGTGTACATGCGGCGCTGGATGCCCCGGCCTCGACGAGGCAAACGCGTTTCGCCCGGTTGCGCGCCGGGTAGGCGGATCCGATGACAACCACCACCGCGCCGAGCGCGGACGCCGTCATCGTCGGGGCCGGGCACAACGGCCTGGTGGCGGCCAACCTGCTGGCCGACGCCGGTTGGGACGTGGTGGTGCTGGAGGCGACAGCGGTGCCCGGCGGCGCGGTCCGCTCGGCCGAGGTCACCGCGCCCGGCTACCTCAGCGACCTCTACAGCTCGTTCTACCCCCTCGGATACGCCTCGCCGGTGCTGGGCGGCCTGGACCTGGGTCGACACGGGCTGTCCTGGCGGCACTCGCCGGACGTGCTGGCGCACCTGCTGCCCGACGGTCGAGCCGCGGTGATCAATCGGGATCCGGATGTCACCGCCGCGTCGCTGGAGCAGTTCGCCCCCGGGGACGGTAAGCGCTGGCTCAACGCGTACACCGACTGGCTCGACGTGGCCGAGCCGATGCTGGAGGCGATCACCTCGCCGTTCCCGCCGGTACGCGGCGGGCTGGGCCTCCTGCGTCGGCTGCGCGTCGCCGGCGCGCTGCGACTTGCGCGCCGGCTCGTCGTACCGGTCCGCAAACTTGGCAGCGAACTCTTCGACGGTCCTGGCGGGCCGGCCCTGCTGGCCGGCTGTGCCCTGCACACCGACCTGTCCCCGGAGGAGGCCGGCTCCGGGGTGTACGGCTGGCTGCTGGCCATGCTCGGCCAGCAGATTGGCTGGCCGGTGCCCGACGGCGGCGCGCAGCAGATCACCAACGCGCTGGTGGATCGGCTACAGGCGCGTGGCGGGGCGATCCTCTACGGCGCTCCGGTCGACCGGGTGCTCACCGCCCGAGGCCGGGCGATGGGGGTCCGCACCGTCGGCGGCGCGCTGTGGCGGGCCCGGCGGGCCGTGCTCGCCGACGTGCCGGCGCCGGCGCTCTACCTCGACCTGGTCGGTGCCGCGGCGCTGCCGTCCCGGCTGGTGGAGGACCTGGCGCACTTCCGGTGGGACGGCTCCACCCTGAAGGTGGACTGGGCGCTCTCCGCGCCGGTGCCCTGGACGAACCGGCAGGTGGCCGGCGCCGGCACCGTTCACCTCGGCGCGGACCTGAACGGGCTCACCCACTACGCCAGCGAGTTGGCCCGTGGCGAGCTGCCCCGCGACCCGTTCCTGCTGGTCGGGCAGATGTCGGTGGCGGACCCGAGCCACTCCCCGCCGGGCACCGAGTCGCTGTGGTCGTACACCCACCTGCCGTTCCGGCGGAACTGGCGGGCCGAGGAGGTCGCCGGGCACGTGCAGCGGATGGAGGACGTGCTGGAGGCGGCGGCCCCGGGTTTCCGCAGCCTGATCGTGGGCCGACACGTGGCCGGGCCGGCCGATCTGGAGAAGGGCAACCCGAGCCTGGTCGGTGGCACGCTCGGCGGCGGGACCGCCGCCGCGTACCAGCAGCTCTTCCTGCGCCCGATCCCTGGCCTGGGCCGGGCGGACACCCCGGTGGACCGGCTCTTCCTGGCCAGCGCGTCGGCGCACCCCGGCGGCGGTGTGCACGGCGCGCCCGGCGCGAACGCCGCCCGGGCGGCCCTGGCCCGCGACCGAGCGCTCACCGGCCGCGCGTACGCCGCAGCCATCACCACCGCCCACCGCGCCATCTACCCCACCTAAACCACCGTCCCCCCGGAACCGCCCGCCGCCGTCGATCATGGAGTTGTGGTGGGTGACAAAGCACCTGCCCGGGTTCTAAACGGGCACCACAACTCCATGATCGACCGGGGCTGGGGGTTGGGGTGGGGCGGGGGTTTTAGCGGGTTATGTTGCGGTGTTTGCTGCGGAGGCGGAAGGGCATCAGGGCGCTCTCCACCTTGGTCGCGGTGGTCATCTTGGAGACGCCGTCGCGCCGCTCCTCGAAGCGGATCGGCACCTCCAGGATGGTGTGCCCCAGCTTGGTGGCGAGGTAGTGCATCTCCACCTGGAAGCTGTAGCCGTTGGACTGCACCCGCTCCAGGTCGATGTCGCGCAGGGCTTCGGCCCGCCAGATCTTGAACCCGGCGGTGAGGTCCCGGATGCGTACCCGCAGCAGGGTGTGCACGTAGAGGTTGGCCCAGCCGCTGAGCGCCCTGCGGTAGAGCGGCCAGTTCTCGTCCAGCTCGCCGCCGGGCACGTAGCGGGAACCGATCACCACGCTGGCCTGGGTGGAGAGCAACGCGCCGAGCATCCCCGGCAGCGCCTCGGGCGGGTGCGAGAGGTCGGCGTCCATCTGCGCCACGTACTCGGCGCCGCCCTCGATCGCGCGGGTCATCCCGTCCACGTACGCCCGGCCGAGGCCCTCCTTGCCGGCGCGGTGCACGACCTCGATCCGGTCGGGGTTCTCGATGGCCAACTTGTCGGCCACCTCCCCGGTGCCGTCGGGGGAGTTGTCGTCGGCGACGAGGATGCGCAGCCCTGGCAGCGGCAGCGCGAGCAGTCGCTCGACCAGCGTCGGAAGGTTGCCCGCCTCGTTGTATGTGGGCACGACGACGGTCAGGCGTGCGTCCCGCCACGGCGACGGCAACTGCACCGGCTTGATCATGTCGGTCATCCTCGGTTTGCGGACAAGGGTCATGGAAAGGGTATCTAGTTCCCGCATTCGGTCGGAGGGAGGCACCCCTTCCGGGTGTTGCGGGCTCTCGCCGCCCAGCGTGCGTGGGCGTCTAACACCTGGTCAGAGGCTTGTGGTGGTCAGCGCCGACGGCGAGCGACAGCGCTGAGTGCGAGCGCCGCGACGGCGAGCGCGACACCGGAGAGCGCCGGTTTGTGCGTGCCGACCCAGAGCGCCGCGGAGCGGTCTCGCGCCTGTTCGCGGAACACGCCCGCCGTGCCCCGGTCCGTGTCCGCATCGCCTGGGTGATCCAGATTGTCCCGCCAGGTCGCCGGATCGATCTTCTCACCGGTCTGCTGGCTGTCGTAGCCGTCGCGGGCCAGCTTCCGGTCCAGCAGGCCGGGGAACAGGGCGTCGGCCACCCGCACCTGCCAGGTCGGGCCACCCACGTTCAGCTCCCTGGTGCCGCGGTCGGCGGCCCAGACGATGGCGCGGGCGGCCAACTCCGGAGTGAAGATCGGCGGCACCGGCTGCGGATGCCGGGGCAGCCGGGTGCGGACCCAGGAGAACTGCGGCGTGTTGACCGCGGGTAGCTGCACCATCGACAACTTCACCCCCGGGCAGTCGTGCAGCAGCTCGGCGCGCAGCGAGTCGTTGAACCCCTGGACGGCGTGCTTGCTGGCGCAGTACGCCGCCTGGAGCGGGATCCCCCGGTAGGCCAACGCCGATCCCACCTGGACGATCGTGCCCCGCCCGTGCGCCCGCATGTGCCGCAGCGCGGCGAGGGTGCCGTGCACGGTGCCCAGGTAGGTGACCTCGGTGACCCGACGGAACTCGCGCGCCGGAATCTCCCAGGCCGGCGCGAACACCGACGCCATCGCGTTGTTGACCCACACGTCGATGCCGCCCCGGTGGTGCACCACGTCGTCGGCGGCCTGCTGCACCGCGCCCGCGTCGGCCACGTCGACCCGGTACACGCGCACGTCTGTCGCGCCGCGCAGTCGGCACTCCCGCTCGGCGGCGACCAGACCCGCCTCGCCCCGAGCCAGCAGCGCCAGCCGGGCGCCGCGTGCCGCGTACGCGTGGGCCACGGCCCGGCCGACGCCGGCGCTCGCGCCGGTCACCACCACGGTCCGTGTCACTGTCACCTCTTCTGTCGGGTGGCGATGTCGGAGAGTCGGGCCAGGGTCTCCCGGTTACGCCGGTGCAGGACGAGATCGTTGATCTTGTTGTGGATCCAGCGGAGCGGTCCGGCCGCGAAATCCTCCCCGAGACGCACCCGGGTGGCGCCGTCGCCGACCGGTTCCAGGGTGAAGGCCACGATCGCCTCGCCCGCCGGCCAGAGACCGGCCTTGAGCACGAGCCGGTGCGGCGGTTCGCAGACCAGCACCGTCGACGCGTCCTGCAACGAGACCGGCCATGGCCCGGCCCGGTGATGCAGTTGGCTGCCCACCCGGGGCCAGGCGTCGTCCACGTCCCGCATGTGTGCGGTGCCCACCACCCAGTCGCTGTACGTCCACCCGTCGGCGAGCACGTCGAACACCTGCTGCGGGGGAGCGTCGATCACTTTCTCCACAATCGCCACTGGGCTTTCATACCCACGCCACGTACGGGCTAACGACCGGCGGGGTTAGCTTCTCCGGGGCGGCGGGTAAGGCCTTCCCGGGGCATCGCCGGCGGCGCTGGCCCACCCCCTTGACGGCGACGTTTACTCCTCGGGGCGCAGGGAACCCGCCGGCTGTGCGACAGGACCAGGATGATCCGTATCAGCGCAGGTCAGCACAGGTGTACGCCGCCGCTGACCGCGCCGGTTCCGGATCTGTCGCAAGCCCCCGAGCGGTGCTCTACGACGCGGTGCTGCTGGACCGCGACGGCACCCTGATCGAGGACGTGCCGTACAACGGCGACCCGGAGAAGGTCCGGCCGGTGCCGGGCGCGCGGGCGGCGCTGGACCGGCTGCGCGCGTCCGGGCTGCGGCTGGCGGTCGTCACGAACCAGTCGGGCCTGGCCCGGGGCTACTTCACCGCCGAGCAGATGCGGGCGGTGCACGCCCGCGTCGAGGAGCTGCTGGGCCGGTTCGACGCGTGGTTGGTCTGCCCACATGACGACGCCGACGGCTGTGACTGCCGCAAGCCGGCGCCGGGCCTGGTGTACGCCGCCGCCCGCGAGCTGGGCACGACGCCGTCCCGCTGCGTACTCGTTGGCGACATCGGTCGGGACATCGGCGCCGCCATGGCCGCCGGAGCCGCTGGGGTGCTGGTGCCGACCCCGGTGACCCGGCCGGAGGAGGTCGCCGCCGCCGGGTGGGTGGCCAACGACCTGCCTGCTGCGGTGGCGGAGATCCTGCGCCGCCAACAGGCCGTGCAGCCCGCGACCCCGCCCAGCGAACCGGTACGGACGGCGCTGGTGGTCCGCTCGGATTCGGCCGGTGACGTGCTGGTCACCGGCCCGGCGATCCGCGCCGTCGCGGCCGGAGCGCAGCGGGTGGTGCTGCTGTGCGGCCCGCGCGGTCGGGCCGCCGCCAACCTTCTGCCCGGCGTCGACGAGATCATCGAACATCCGCTGCCGTGGATCGACCCCACGCCGGGGCGTGTCGACCCGGAGGCCATGCGGAGCCTGACCGCGCGGTTGGGCGCGGTCGGCGCGGACCAGGCGGTGGTGTTCACCTCGTTCCACCAGTCCGCCCTGCCGCTGGCGCTGCTGTTGCGGATGGCGGGGATCAACCGGATCGCGGCGATCAGCGACGACTATCCGGGCTCGCTGCTGGACATCCGGCACCGGGTGCCGGTGGGCGTCCCCGAACCCGAACGTGCCCTTTCCCTGGCCGCCGCCGCCGGCCATCGGCTGCCCGACGGCGACGAACCGGTCCTGCGGCTGCGCCGGGACGCCGTTCCACCACGCCCGGCCGACCTGGGCGATCCGGGGTACGTGGTGCTGCACCCCGGATCGGCCGCGTCGAGCCGGGCCTGCCCGCCCGACGTGGCCACCCGGATCGCCGGGGCGCTGGTCGACGCCGGGCACCGGGTGCTGGTCACCGGCGGCCCGGACGAGCGCGCTGTCACCGCCCAGGTCGCCGCAGCCGGCGGGACCGACCTGGGCGGCCGCACCGACCTGGCCGGCTTGGCCGCGATCGTCGCGGACGCCAGCGCTGTCGTGGTCGGAAACACCGGGCCCGCGCACCTGGCGGCGGCCGCCGGTGTGCCGGTGGTGAGTCTCTTCGCGCCGACCGTCCCGTTCGGTCAGTGGGGGCCCTACCGGGTGCCCACCGTCCGGCTCGGCGACGCCGCCGCGCCCTGCCGGGACACCCGGGCGGCCAGTTGCCCGGTCCCCGGGCACCCCTGCCTCAGCGGTGTCGATCCGGGCGACGTGGTCGACGCGCTCCGGACCCTCACCGCCAGCGGTGGTGGCGGCCGATGAACATCCTGCTCTGGCACGTGCACGGCTCCTGGACCACGTCGTTCGTGCACGGCAGCCACCGCTACCTGATTCCCACCACACCCGACCGTGGCCCGTACGGCCTCGGCCGGGCCCGCACCTACCCGTGGCCGGACAGCGCGGTCGAGGTCAGCCCGGAGGAGCTGCCGAGCGCTGACGTCGACCTGGTCATCCTGCAACGCCCCGAGGAGATCGACCGGGCCGAGCAGTGGCTCCGTCGCCGCCCCGGCCGCGACCTTCCGGCGATCTACGTCGAGCACAACACCCCCAAGGGCGACGTGCCGAACACCCGTCACCCGATGGCCGACCGCGACGACCTGCTCATCGCCCACGTCACCGGGTTCAACCAGATCTTCTGGGACACCGGCGACACCCGCACCACAGTGGTCGACCACGGCATCGTCGCCCCCTCCGCGTCCTACACCGGGGAGCTGGACCGGCTCGCCGTGGTGATCAACGAGCCGGTGCGGCGAGGTCGGGTCACCGGCACCGACCTGCTGCCCCAGTTCGCCGAGATCGCGCCGCTGGACGTGTTCGGCATGGGCGTCGCCGGCCTGGCCGACCACCTCGGGCTGCCCGCGGACCGGCTGACCAGCCACGACGACGTGCCCCAGGAGCGGATGCACACCGAACTGGCCCGGCGGCGGGCGTACCTGCACCTGTGCCGGTGGACCTCCCTCGGGCTCAGCCTCATCGAGGCGATGTCGATCGGCATGCCGGTCGTCGCGCTCGCCACCACCGAGGCGGTGATGGCGGTGCCCCCGGAGGCGGGGGCGCTCGCCACCCGGACCGACACCCTGCTCGACGCCGCCCGCCGGTTCATCGCCGAACCGGACACCGCGCGGCAGGCCGGAGCGGCGGCGCGAACCGCCGCGCGCGACAGATACGGCCTCGACCGTTTCCTCGCTGACTGGGACCGGCTGCTGGAGGAGGAAGTATGCGGATCGCGATGATCTCGGAGCACGCCAGCCCGCTCGCCGTCCTCGGAGGGGAGGATGCCGGCGGCCAGAACACGCACGTCGCGGAGCTGTCCGCCGCGCTCGCCGCCGCCGGGCACGAGGTGCGGGTCTACACCCGCCGCGACGCACCTGACCTGCCGGTGACCGTCCGCAGCCCGGACGGGTACGACGTGGTGCACGTGCCGGCCGGCCCGGCCGAGCCGGTGGCCAAGGACGCGCTGCTGCCGCACATGCGGGAGTTCAGCCGCTGGCTGATCGAGCGGTGGCGCGGCGGCGACTGGGTGCCCGAGGTGATCCACGCGCACTTCTGGATGAGTGGCCTGGCGGCGCTGACCGCCGGCCGGCAGACCGGGGTGCCGGTGGTGCAGACGTACCACGCGTTGGGCACCGTGAAGCGCCGCTACCAGGGAGTGCAGGACACCAGCCCGGCCCGCCGGATCTCCTACGAGCGGGAGCTGGGCCGCTCGGTGGACCGGATCGTCGCGCAGTGCCGTGACGAGGTGGGCGAGCTGGTCCGGATGGGTGTGCCCCGGTCCCGGATGACGGTGGTGCCCTCCGGGGTCAACCTCGCCACCTTCGCCCCACTCGGGCCGGCCGCCGACCGGGAACCGGGACGGGCCCGCATCCTCACCGTGGGTCGGCTGGTCGAGCGCAAGGGCTTCCAGACCGTGGTCCGCGCGATGGAGCTGGTGCCGGACGCCGAGTGCGTGGTCGTCGGCGGCCCACCCGAGGGGCTGTTGGAGACCGACCCGTACGCCCGCCGGCTGCGGGCACTCGCGGAGTCGTGCGGGGTGGCCGACCGGGTGCACCTGGTCGGCGCGGTGCCCCGGGAGGAGATGGGCCGCTGGTACCGCTCGGCGGACCTGCTGGTCGCTGCGCCCTGGTACGAGCCGTTCGGGTTGACCCCGCTGGAGGCGATGGCCTGTGGGGTGCCGGTCGTCGGCACGGCCGTGGGCGGCATCCGGGACACCGTTGTCGACGGGACGACCGGTGACCTCGTGCCGGCCCGGGACCCGCACGCGCTGGCCGCCGCGATACAGGGACTGCTCGACGACCGGATCAGGCGCTTCGCGTACGCGACGGCGGCGCGTGAGCGGGCCCGGGAACGGTACTCGTGGGCGGCCACCGCCGAGCGGCTGGTCGAGGTCTACAGCGAGGTCGCCGCCGTGCGCCGGCCGACCCGGGTGGTGGCCTGATGCCGACGGGCAGCCTGCTCGACACGCATTTGACGAACCTCGCCGCGGCACTGGTGCCGTACCGACGGTGTGAGCGACAGTTGGCGCGCTGGGGCGCGGACCTGGCCCACCGGCTGGTCGCCGGGGGTCGCCTGCTGGTGGCCGGCAACGGCGGCAGTGCCGCCGAAGCCCAGCACCTCACCGCCGAGTTGGTCGGCAAGCTGCACGACGACCGTCAGCCGCTGTCCGCGATCGCGCTGCACGCCGAGACGAGCGCGCTCACCGCCATCGCCAACGACTACGGCTACACCGAGGTGTACGCCCGCCAGGTGCGCGCCCACGGCCGCCCGGGCGACATCCTGCTGTTGCTGAGCACCAGCGGGACCAGCCCCAACCTGGTCGCCGCCGCGCGGGCGGCCCGCGAGGTCGGGGTGACCACCTGGGCGCTCACCGGCACCGCCCCCAATCCGCTCGCCGAGGCCTGCGACGACGTGCTGGCCGTCGCGTCCCCGGACACCCAGGTCGTCCAGGAGCTGCACCTGGTGACCAGTCATCTGCTCTGCGAGTACCTCGAACAGGAGTTGCCCGCCGCGCTGGCGGCAGCCGCCGATCCGGCGGTCGTCCACCCCGTGCCCGGGGAGCCCGCACCGGCCGGTCGGCTGCCTGCCGCGTCGGTACGCACCGGGGTCGAGGTGGTGCTCGACGGCGGGCCCGGACGGCAGGTCGACGCGTGAGCCGGACAGCGGGTCGGCGCGTGAGGATGAGGAGGCAAGCGTGAGGGGACCGGTGGTGGTGCTCGGGGACACCCTGCTCGACCGGGACGTGGAAGGTGTGGTGAACCGGCTCTGCCCGGACTCCCCGGTGCCGGTGCTCGACGAGACGGTGGCCACCGACCGACCGGGGGGCGCCGGGTTGGCGGCGGTGTTCGCCGCCGCGCAGGGCGCCGAGGTGGTGCTGGTGACGGCGCTCGCCGATGACGCCGGCGGGGCCCGACTGAGCGCGTTGCTCGCCGCCGCCGGCGTGCAGGTGTACCCACTGGCCCTTTCCGGCGCGACGCCGGAGAAGATCCGGCTGCGGGCCCGGGGGCGGGTGCTGCTGCGCCACGACCGGGGCGGCATGTCCGGGGAGCCGGGTCAGCCCTCCGACGAGGTGCTCCGGGTGATCGCCGAGGCGTCTGCGGTGCTGGTCAGCGACTACGGCCGGGGGGTGGCGCGGGAGCCCGCGTTGCGCGCCGCGTTGGCCGCCACCCGCGCGCCGGTGGTGTGGGACCCGCATCCGCGCGGCCCGGCGGCCGTGCCCGGCGTACACCTGGCCACGCCGAACGAGTCCGAGGTGCGTGAGCTGGTCCCCGCGCTGCCCGGCGCGTCCCGACTGGCCACCGCGTCGCGGGGTGCGCAGGGACTACGGCGGCGCTGGCGGGCCGGCGCGGTCGCGGTGACGCTGGGCGGCGACGGCGCGCTGCTCTGCCACGCCGGGTCGACGCCGCTGGTGGTGCCGACGCCGGGTAGCGCGGAGGGGGACACCTGCGGTGCCGGCGACCGGTTCGCGGCGGCGGCCAGCGTCGCACTGGCCCAGGGCGCGCTGGTCTCCGAGGCGGTGCAGGTGGCGGTCGCCGAGGCGTCCGCGTACGTGGCCGGTGGGGGAGTGGCCACGGCGCTGCCTCCGTCGACGCCGGCGATGCGGGGCCGGAGCGCGCCGGAGCCGCGCGCACTCCAGCCGGGACCACGGGGTGGTGCGATGGCCGACCGGGTGGGAGTGGCCGCTGTCGCCACGCTCCTGGGTGAGGTACGCGCCGCGGGTGGCACTGTGGTGGCGACCGGCGGTTGCTTCGACCTGCTGCACGCCGGGCACGTGGCCACCCTGGAGGCGGCCCGGCAGCTCGGCGACTGTCTCATCGTCTGCCTGAACTCCGACGCCAGCGTGGCCGGGTTGAAGGGGCCGGACCGGCCGGTGCAGTCCGAAGACGACCGCAGCCGACTGCTGGCCGCGTTGAGCTGCGTCGACGCGGTCCTCATCTTCGACGAGCCGACCCCGCAGGCGGCGCTGTCCTGGGTACGCCCCGACGTCTGGGTCAAGGGCGGCGACTACGCCACCGGCGGTGGGGACGCCAGCGCCGCACTGCCGGAGGCGGAGGTCCTGCGCCGGTGGGGTGGGAACACAGTCGTGGTGCCCTATCTGGACGGTCGTTCCACCACCGACCTGATCGTCCGCACGCTCGCGGAGCGGACCCGATGACCGCCACGCGGTCCGGTGCCGGGCCCACCGTCCTGATCACCGGGGGCTCCAGCGGCCTCGGCGCCGCTGTGGTCGCCGCGGTGGCCGCCTCCGGTGGCCGTCCGGTCGTGCTGGACCGGCAGCCGCCGGCCGACGGGGTGTCCTGGACCGAGTGCGACCTGGCCGACACGCGAGCTGCCGAGGTGGCCACCCGGCACCTCGCCGAGCAGGCAGGCGGCCTGGACGCCGTGGTGACCGCCGCCGGCACGGACGTGCCGGGCCGACTCGCCGACCTGCCGGGGGAGACCTGGGACCGGATCGTCGCCGTCGATCTGCTGGCCACCGCGGCGGTGATCCGGGCCGCGCTGCCGTTCCTGCTGACCTCCCGGGGCCGCATCGTCACCGTCGCCTCGACCCTGGGCGTCAAGGCGGTCAGCGACGCCACCGCGTACTGCGCGGCGAAGTTCGGCGTGGTGGGGTTCACCCGAGCCCTCGCCGCCGAGCTGGCCGGTCAGGTCGGCGTCACCCTGCTCATCCCGGGTGGGATGCGCACCTCGTTCTTCGACGAACGTGACCCGCAGTACAAGCCGGGGCCGGACGCGAACCTCAACGAGCCCGCCGACACCGCCGCCGCGATCATGTTCGCGCTCAATCAGCCGCCCGGTTGCGCGGTGCGCGAGATGGTGGTCTGCGCCGAGCAGGAGACGTCGTACCCGTGATCCTCGTGCTGCGCGCCCTCGGCGTCGGCGACCTGGTGACCGCGGTGCCCGCGCTGCGGGCGCTGCGGGCCGCGTACCCGTCGCGGGAGCTGGCGCTCGCCGCGCCCGGCTGGCTGGCCCCGCTGGTCGACCTGGTCGGTGACGTCGACCGGCTGGTGGACACCGCGGGGCTGGATCGCCCTCTCCGGGCGGGGTCGGCCCCGTGGACGGCTGTCAACCTGCACGGGCGCGGCCCGCAGTCGCACCGGCTGCTCGCGGCCACCCGGCCCGGTCGGCTTCTCGCCTTCGCCAGCCCGGACGCCGGCTTCGCCGACGGCCCGCGCTGGGCCGTCGACGAGCACGAGGTGGACCGGTGGTGCCGGCTGCTGTCCTGGTACGACATCCCGGCCGACCGCGCCGACCTGACCCTGCGTCGGCCCGCTGCGGCGGGGCTGCCCAGCGGTGTCACGGTGCTGCACCCGGGCAGCAAGATCCCGGCCAAGCGGTGGCCCGCCGAGCGGTTCGCCGGTCTGGCCCGGGCACTGACCGACCAGGGGCACCGGGTGCTCGTCACCGGCTCGGCCGACGAACGGGCGCTGGCGGCCCGGGTGGCCGAGGCGGCGGGCCTGAGCTCCGACGCCGTGCTGGCCGGCCGGACCGACCTCGGCGTACTCGCCGCGTTGGTGGCCGACGCCCGGCTGGTGGTCAGCGGGGACACCGGCGTCGCCCACCTGGCCACCGGGTACGGCACCCCGTCGGTCGTCCTCTTCGGGCCGGTGCCACCGGCGCACTGGGGGCCTCCACCGGACCGGCCACGGCACCGGGTGCTCTGGGCCGGCGAGGGGGATTGGCCCAGGTGGGATGGGGTAGGAAGCCACCCGACGATGACGGCTCTGCGCCTCGACGAGGTGCTGGCCGCCGTGGCCGAGGTGGAGAAGGTGGTGCGGGTCTCCGGTGCGGTTGCGGCGTAGCGACCCGGGTCGACCGGGGTACGGACGGCGTCGGCGCGGTCGGGGCTGGCTCTTCGTCGACCCGTCCGGTGCGCCGGTGCGGGATCCGGACGTCCTGGCCCGGCTGCGGGAGTTGGTCATCCCGCCGGCCTGGCAGGACGTGTGGATCGCGCCGCACCCGAACGGGCACATCCAGGCGATCGGGATCGACGCGGCCGGACGCAAGCAGTACGTCTACCACCCGCGGTGGCGGGAGAAGCAGGACGAGGCGAAGTTCGACCGCGTGCTGGAGGTGGCCCGGCGGCTGCCGGCGCTGCGTGAGCGGGTGGGGCGCGACCTGGACGGGCCCGGACTGGGCCGGGACCGGGTTTTGGCCACTGTGGCCCGACTGCTGGACATGGGGATGTTCCGGGTCGGCAGCGACCAGTACGCCGCCGGGGACGACCCGACCTACGGGGTCGCCACCCTGCGCCCCGAGCATGCCCGGTCCCGCGGCGGCTGCGTGGTGCTCGTGTTTCCCGCGAAGGGGGGCATCGAGCAGGTACGCCGGATCGAGGACCCGGAGCTGTGCCAGGTGCTGGCCAATCTGCGCCGTCGTCGACGACGGGCGGAGCGGCTGTTCGGCTACTGGGACGGCAGGGAGTGGCGCGACGTGCGCAGCGACGAGGTCAACGGGTACCTGCGCGACGCCAGCGGTGGGGAGATGACCGCGAAGGACTTCCGCACCTGGCACGCCACGGTGCTCGCGGCCACCGAGTTGGCCACCGCCGGTCCGGCCCGCTCGGTGACCGCCCGGCGCAAGGCGGTGGTCGCTGTGATGCGTGCGGTGGCGGAGCTGCTGGGCAACACGCCGACGGTGGCTCGCGCGTCCTACGTGGATCCTCGGGTGGTCGACCTCTACCACGACGGAGTGGTGGCGTCGGTGGATCCGCAGGCGCCTCGCGAGGAGGCGGAGCAGGTGGTCCTGAAGCTGCTGGAGGGGGCCTGACCGGCCCCGTCGGCGATTCTGGGGGGAAGCGCGACGGAGCCGGAGCCTCGGGCCTGAGCGGGGTGCCACCGGGCGGCCGCCCGCCGCTCGCGCGGCGGGCGCCTCGCCACGGCCCCCGTTGGCGGCCCACCAGGTGATGGCCGGCCGCGTTGGTGTCAGTCTGCCGGCAGCGAGTTGACCGTGGACGCCCGGCGGTTGACGATCCGCGCCAGATCCGAGCGGCTGTCGCGGTGTTCCTGCGGGGTGGTGCCGTACGCGGCCCGGAAAGCCCGGCTGAAGTGGGCCTTGTCGGAAAAGCCCCATCGCGCCGCGACGGTCTGCACCGGCTGGTTGCGCAGCGCCGGGTCGGTCAGGTCGCGCCGGCACCGGGCCAGCCGCAGTTCCCGGATGTACGACGCCACTGTGGTGTCCTCGGCCTCGAACAACCGGTGCAGGGACCGCACCGAGATGTGGTGGGCGTCGGCGACCACCTGCGGGCCGAGGGTCGCGTCGCCGAGGTGGCGGTGGATGTACGACTGCACCTGGGTGAGCAGCGCCCGGCGGCGGACCTCGGTGGGCACGGCGTCCTCGGCGACGAGGTGCCGGCCGAGCATGGTGGTGGCCAGGTCGAGGCCCACCGCGCCGAGCCGGCTGGCGTCGGCGGCATGGTACTGCTCGGGATGCCCGGTGACCTGGAGCAGGAACTGTGCCAGCAACGCCCCGATCCCCTCGCTGCCGGACATCCGGCCGCCGTAGAGGGCTGCCATCCGCTGCGGCGGTAGGGGCAGGGCGGCGTGCGGGATCAGCGTGATGATCGAGGTGGCCTTGGCCCGTTCGGGTTCGGTCGCGTGGTGGCAGACGTCGTGCGGTCGGGACCCGTCGTAGAAGGTGAACTCGCCGGCGAGGATCTCGCTGCGGCGACCGTCCTGGCTGGATGTGCCGATGCCGCCGGTGGTGAGGGCGAGGATGTAAAACTCCGGGTCGGACTGACGGACCAGCTTCCGGGTCCGGGTGGCGTCCAGGGACGGGTATTCGTACTGCACCAGCTGGATCGGGCCGAGCGCGATGAAGTCGGCGCGGGCGGCGAAGTCGTCGCTGTGCGCGGACTGGATGCGCAGCGGCGCCGAGGTGCGCGCCACCAGGTCCAGCCACATGCCGAACCGTTCGCCCGGTGGCAGGACCGTGGTGTCGATGGTGTCTCTCGGCAGCATCGGACTCCCTCAGCCCGCTCGACGCAGGATCAGCGCCTCGACCCCGTCGAGGATCCGGTCCAGGCCGAAGGCGAACTCGTCGTCGGGGTTGTCGTCCTGGTAGAGCACGCCGGCATCGAGCACCCGGTGCAGCGCGGGGAAGCGGGCGGGGTCGATGAGCCGTGCCACCAGCCGACCGTACGCCGGCATCATCTCACTGGCCTCGACGCCGGCCGCCCGGCTGCCCTCGGCAATCTGCGAGATGAGGGTGGCCTCGTTGCGGACGTACCCGGTGATCAGCAGGAGCACCGACATCTTCTCGCCCTCGCCGAGCGTGGTGCCGTCGAGGCAGCGCAGCCCGTCCTCCATCCAGCCGAGCTGCTGCGGCGTGATCGGTGGGCCGCTGATCGGCACGTGCAGCAGCCAGGATCGTTGCCGCAGCACCTCGTGCTCGGCCCAGGCCCACCGGGTGAGGCCGGCGCGCCAGTCGTCCTCCGGCGCGGGTGGGCCGGGGGACGGGCCGTACCCGGTGTCCACCATGAGCATCAGCAGCTCGTCCTTCGAGCCGACGTACCGGTAGAGGGCCATTGTCGCGGCGCCCAGCTCCTTGGCCACCCGGCTCATCGAGACGGCCGCCAGGCCGTCGGCGTCGGCCACGCGTACGGCGGCGTCCACGATGGTGGGCACGCTCATTCCCGGCCGGGGGCCCTTGGGTGGTCGCTCCCGCAGCCCCCACGCGCTCTCGATGGCCGGCGGGAGTACGGGCCCGCCGTCGTCTGTCTTCGCCGCCACATTTCCTCCTTGCCCTGCCATCCTAGTTCTGCGTATGGTCTACGCATAACAGCGTACGTCATACGCAGAAGGAGAACTGATCATGGCGATCACCACCACACCGGCACCGCGGGCGGGCCGACGGGAGTGGATCGGGCTCACCGTGCTGATGCTGCCGCTGCTGCTGGTCTCGATGGACGTGTCGGTGCTCTACTTCGCCGTCCCGTTCATCAGCGCGGAGTTGCGCCCCACCGCCACCGAGCAGCTCTGGATCTTCGACATCTACGGCTTCGTGCTGGCCGGGCTGCTCATCACCATGGGCGCCCTGGGTGACCGGATCGGCCGACGCCGGCTCCTGCTGATCGGCGCCACCGCGTTCGGCGCGGCGTCGCTGCTGGCCGCGTACGCCGACAGCACCGCGACGCTCATCGCCGCGCGTGCCGTGCTCGGCGTCGGTGGGGCCACCCTGATGCCCTCGACGCTCGCGCTGGTGCGCAACATGTTCCACGACGCCAAGCAGCGCGGCACGGCCATCGCCGTCTGGACCGCCACTCTCACCGGCGGCATCGCGATCGGGCCGGTGCTCAGCGGCATCCTGCTGGAGCACTTCTGGTGGGGCTCGATCTTCCTGATCAACATCCCGGCGATGCTGATGTTGCTACTGCTCGTGCCGCTCCTGGTGCCCGAGTTCCGCAACCCGGCGACCGGGCGGTTCGACCTGGTCAGCGCGGCCCTGTCGCTCGGCGCGCTACTGCCGGTGATCTACGGCATCAAGGAGATGGCCCGGGACGGCCTCAGCCCGGCGCGCGTCCTCGCCATCGTCGGCGGTCTGCTGGTGGGGGCGCTCTTCCTGCACCGGCAGCGGACCCAGGCGTACCCGATGGTCGACCTCACGCTGTTCCGCCGCCGCGGCTTCGCCGGATCGCTCGCTGTCAACCTGCTGGCGATGTTCGCCATCGTCGGCTTCGCCATTTTCACCACCCAGCACCTCCAACTGGTGCTCGGCCTGAGCCCGCTGCGGGCGGCACTGTGGAGCCTCGTGCCGTCCCTCGCCGTCGGCGGAGTCGCGCCGGCCGCGGCCGCCCTCGCCCAGCGCGTCGAACGGGCGTACCTGATCGGTACGGGGTTCGGAATCGCCGTGGTCGGTTTCGTGGTGTTGACCCGGGTCACCCCGGAGACGCCGCTGTGGCTGCTGCTCGTCGGCGCCAGTGTCTACGCCGCCGGCCTGGTGATGGTGATGTCTCTCGTCACTGAGCTGGTCATCGGCGCGGCACCGCCCGAGCAGGCAGGTGTCGCCTCGGCGCTGACCGAGTCCAGCAGCGAGCTGGGCGGTGCGCTGGGGATGGCGATCCTGGGCAGCGTGGGCGCGGCGGTCTACCGCCGCGAGATCGTCGACGGCCTGCCGGCCGGGCTGCCCGCCGACACCACCGACGCGGCCCAGGAGACCCTGGGCGGTGCGCTCGCGGTCGCCCAGGGGTTGCCGGCGGAGCTGGCCGACGCGGTGCGGAACGCCGCCGCTGTCGCGTTCACCGACGGGCTGCACCTGGCCGCGTACGCCGCCATGGCGGTGATGCTGCTGGGCGCGCTCACCGCGCTGGTCGCGCTGCGCGGCGTCCGACCGGCCGACTCCACGGCGCTGGCCGCCGAGCCGACCGGTCCGGCCGACACCTCGTTGTCGTCGGTCAGTCGATGAGCACGTGCGCGAGGCGGTCGCGGAAACGCCGCTCGGAGTCGCTGACCGACTCGCCGCCGATGCCCAGCAGCCCGCCGCTGGACGCGGCGCCCACCACCTGCTCGGCGATCTTCACGAGCCAGTGCTTGTACGCGCCGGCCTCGCCCTCGTCGACCCGCGCGGCCAGCAACGCGCCGGCCTCGCCGGCCCGCAACAGCACGTCGTCGATGTACGCCCCCGGGTCGGCGGGCGCGATGACCGGCAGCTCCTCGCCGGCCTCCGGGTCACCGACCCGGGTGACGATCTCGCCGGCCACGGCGACCACCAGCGGGCTGGCCGACTCCCGGCCGGCGGCGATGGTCTCCAGCCCGGCCGCGTTCTCCGCCATGGTCCGGCGGGTGCCGTCGGACTCGGCGGCGCTCGCCGCGGTCAACACCGACTGTGGCAGGCCGACCAGCAGCCCCCACTCCTCGTCGGAGAAACCGAACCCGGTGTACGCCGGCTGCTCGATCACGACAACGCCCCTTCCGCCCTGCTCTTCTTGGTCAATCGGTGCTCTGCTTTGTCGATCCACCGGGGCCGCAACCGGCGCCCGGGTCAGGCTAGTCCAGGGTCAGCAGGCCCTGTTCGGACACCACGCGCACCGACAACGTCTTGTACCCGACCTCCTCGAAGAGGACGGTCATCTTGTCCTCCTCGTACGAGAGCACCATGCCCGGCCCCCACTCCGGGTGACGCACCTGACTGTGCACCGGGAACGGCCCGACCGCACCCTGGTCGGCCACGCTGGTGCCGCTGTGGCAGTTGTCGCAGTGCCCGCAGACGTCGCTCATCTGCTCGCCGAAGTAGGCCAGCAGGGTCTGCCCCCGGCAGGCCCTGGTCTCGGCGAAGGCCCGCATCATGTCGGTCCGGGACCGGGTCACCGTCTGCTGGCGTTCCGCCTCGGCGAGGGCCGCCGCGGCGGCGTCCACCGCGGCGGGGGAGTAGCGCGGGGCGCCGATGCGCTGCCGGGCGCGCGGCTCGGCCGCGCCGACCTGCTCCAGCAGGGACAGGTACTGGCCCAGCTTGCGTGGCCCCAGGCCGGTGGTCTCGCGCAGTTCGGTCTTGGTGGCTGCCTTCTTGCGCAGCAGAGCGGCCAGGTCGCGCAGCTCGTTCTCGTCGGGCAGACCGCCGCTGAAGAACCGCTGCAGGCCCACGTCCTCAGCCCGCCACAGCAGCAGGACCCGGGCCGGTTGCCCGTCGCGCCCGGCCCGGCCGATCTCCTGGAAGTAGCTGTCCGGCGAGTCGGGCAGCGCCATGTGCACCACCCAGGCGATGTTCGGCTTGTCGATGCCCATGCCGAACGCCGAGGTCGCCACCATGATCGGGACCTGGTCGGCGAGGAACGCCTCGTGCAGCTCCACGCGGGCACCCATCGGCATCCCACCGTGGTAGAACTGCGCCGGGAAGTCGGCGTCGGTCAACCGGGTGGCCAGCTCCTCGGCGGCGCGGCGGGTCGGCACGTAGATGATCCCCGGCCGGCCCTCGTCGCGCAGCAGCGTCATCAGCCGTCGCCAGCGGTAGTCCTCGTCCGGGCAGTGGGCCACCTCGAGGAAGAGGTTGGGCCGGTCCAGCCCGGAGACCACCACGTCCGGATCGCGCAGCCGCAGCCGGGCGATGATGTCGTCGCGTACCGGCGGTGAGGCGGTGGCGGTGAGCGCCACCACCGGCGGCCGACCGATGCCCTCGATGAGGTGCCCGAGCGCCAGGTAGTCAGGGCGGAAGTCGTGCCCCCAGGCGGAGATGCAGTGCGCCTCGTCGATCGCCACCAGCGCCGGCTTCAGCGCGGCGACCTCGGCCATCCGGTCCGGGTTGCTGAGCTGCTCCGGGGTGATGAAGAGGAACTCCGCCCGGCCCTCGCGGACGTCGGCGAGCGCCTCGGCCTGCTGGGTGGCGGACTCGTTCGAGCTGATCCGCACCGCCCGCAGCTCCGGGCGTTGCCGCTCGTTGAGGGAGGCGATCTGGTCCTGCTGAAGGGCGAGGAGCGGAGAGATCACCACGGTGGGACCGGGGATCAGACTGGCCGGGATCTGGTAGATCGCCGACTTGCCGGCACCGGTGGGCAGCACCACCAGGGCGTCGCGTCGCTTCATGACCGCGCGCATGGCGGCCAACTGGTTGGGCCGCAGGGCGTTCCAGCCGAACAGGCTGCGGGCGGCGCGGCGCAACGTCATCGAATGCGTGGACAGTTTCATCGAGGGCCGGAGGTACCCGAGCCCAGGACAACCGAAACGCATTCGGAAGATCATGGGCTCGGGTGCCAGTGGCTCAGCGCAGCCCGGGCAGGACCTCGCGCTGGTACAGGTCGAACAGACCCTGGTAGTGCGGGCCGGTGTTGGCCACGTAGACCTCGTCGAAGCCGGCCTTGGCGTACTTGTCGATCATCTCCAGGTGCGCGTCGGCGCTGTTGCCGCAGACGAACGCCTTCTTGAGCATCTCCGGCTCGACCAGCTCGGAGGCCTGCTCGAAGTGCCGTGGCGAGGGGAGCACCTGGGACAGTTCGCCCGGCACCCCCGCGTTGGGCCAGCGCTCGTACGCGATCCGCAACCCCTCGTCCTCGCTGTCCGCGTACGCCGCCTTGAATCCGGCCTGGCACGGCTTGTCGCCGCCGCCGTTCTCGCGGAAGCGGCGGACCATCTCGCCGTCGGGCATGGTGCTCACGTAGCCGTCGCCGATCCGGGCGGCCAGGTCGATGGCCTTCGGTCCGAAGCCGGAGACGTAGATCGGCGGGGGAGTGTCGGGCAGCGTGTAGATCCGGGCGTGCTCCACCGTGTAGTGCTTTCCGTGGTGGTTGACGAAACCGCCCTTCCACAGCTCGCGCAGCACCTCGACGGCCTCCTCCAGCATCTCCAGCCGGACGTCCGCCTGCGGCCACGCGTCGCCGAAGATGTGCTCGTTGAGGGCCTCGCCGGTGCCGACGCCGAGCACGAACCGTCCACCGTGCAGCACCGCGCTGGTCGCCGCCGCCTGCGCGATCACCGCCGGGTGGATCCGCACGGTCGGGCAGGTCACCGCCGTGGTCACCGGCAGCGAGCAGACCTGGCTGAGCGCGCCGATCATCGACCAGACGAATGGGCTCTGACCCTGGGCGTCCACCCACGGGTGGTAGTGATCCGAGATCCACAGAGCCTCGAAGCCGGCCTCTTCGGCACCGCGCGCCTGCGCCAGCAACTCGGCGGGCGTGTACTCCTCACTGGACAGAAAATATCCGATCTTCATGGCTTACCCCTTCGGCACGCGGACCTGCTGATGGGGAGAGCCGTACCCCGGCGGCGCACGGTCACACCGGTTCTCGCCGCGGGCGGGTCAGCGTCGCCCGAACATCGCCCGGATCGCGGCGAGGAGCAGCAGAGCGCCGACCACCAGGCCGAGCAGGCGTACGCCGGGGATGTCGGCCGGGCTCGTCGCGTCGGCCAGCAGGACGGGATCCATCCCCGCACTCTCCCCGGGGAGCGGCCCGCCAGGCAACTGTAAGGTTTATTGACTATTGAATCGCTCAGTGTGACCATGGCAGAACCGCCTGCCGGTGGCGGTGCGCCGAGGGCGCGCGAGAGATGGGGTACGGGGGCCGCATGAGCGAGCGCAACCAGCGGATCGACGGGGGCGCATCGTCGCCGGTGATCGATCTCGATCCCTGCGAGGGAGTGGCGTGACCACGTCCAACGGGCACCTCTCGGCGCTCGCCGCCGCCGTCCTGCAACCCGGCTTCGTCGGCACCACCCCACCGCCCTGGGTGTGCCGCTGGCTCGGCGAGGGTCTCGGCTCGGTGGTGCTCTTCGCCCGCAACGTCGTCGACACCGAGCAGGTGACCGCCCTCACCGCGACGCTGCGCGCCGAACGGCCGGACGTCATCGTGGCGATCGACGAGGAGGCCGGTGACGTCACCCGGCTGGAGTCCGTGCACGGCAGCTCCCGACCCGGCAACTTCGCCCTCGGGGCGGTCGACGACCCGGGGCTGACCGAGGCCGTCGCCCGGGACCTCGGCGCCGAGCTGGCCGCGGCGGGGATCACCCTCAACTACGCCCCGGACGCCGACGTCAACTCCAACCCGGCGAACCCGGTGATCGGCGTCCGTTCCTTTGGCGCCGACCCGGTGCTCGTCGCGCGGCACACCGCCGCCTGGGTCCGCGGGCTCCAGGCCGGCGGCGTCGCGGCCTGCGCCAAACACTTCCCCGGCCACGGCGACACCCGGGTCGACTCACACCACGACCTGCCTCGGATCACCGCCGACCGGGACCGGCTGGACGCCTGCGAACTGGCCCCGTTCCGCGCCGCCGTGGCCGCCGGGGTGCAGGCGGTGATGACCGGTCACCTGCTGGTGCCCGCCCTCGACCCGCACCTGCCGGCGACGTTGAGTCAGCGCATCCTGGGTGGGTTGCTCCGCGACGAACTGGGCTTCTCCGGTGTGGTGGTCACCGACGCGATGGAGATGCGCGCGGTCGCCGACCGGTACGGCTTCGCCGGAGCCACTGTCCGCGCCCTCGCCGCCGGGGCTGACGCCGTCTGCATCGGCGGTGAACGGGCTGACGAGCAGGCCGCCCGCGAGCTGCGCGACGCCATCGTGGCCGCCGTCGTCTCCGGTGAGCTGCCCGAGGAACGTCTCGCCGAGGCCGCCAAGCGCGTCGGTCAACTCGCCGCCTGGACGGTGGCCGCCCGCAACTCCGGCTCGGCCGGAGCGCGCGCCGCCGCCGACGTCGGGCTGGTCGCCGCCCGCCGGGCCGTCCGGGTCACCGCCGCCCCGGGTACGACGGTCGCGCTGCCCCTGACCCGCGCGGCACACGTCGTCGAGTTCGAGCCGCCGCGCAACATCGCCATCGGCGCCGAGACCCCGTGGGGCATCGGCGGACCACTGACCGAGCTGCTGCCCGGCACCAGCACGGTCCGTTACGCCGAACCCGACGTGCCGGCGGACCCGGGCGCCGGGGCAGGCAGCCGCCCCCTGGTCCTGGTCGTCCGTGACCAGCACCGGCACGACTGGATGCGGGCCGCCGTGCACCGCGCGTTGGCTGCCCGGCCGGACGCCGTCGTGGTCGAGTTGGGCGTGCCCGAGCTGGTCACCGGGGCGGTGCACCTGGCCACCCACGGCGCCACCCGGGCCAGTGGACGGGCCGCCGCCGAGGTGCTCACCGGCGCCCGCTGACCGCCCGCGCTACGGGAGGTCGGCGACCAGGTCGGCGTACTCGGGGTGCTTGTCGATGAACGCGGCCATGAAGGGGCACTGCGGCACCACTGTCGTGCCGCGTGCCCGGAGCTGGTCCAGGGTGCCGCGGATCAGCGCGCCGCCCACCCCCTTGCCCTGAAAGCTCCGGTCCACCTCGGTGTGGGTGAAGACCAGCACCTCCCCGCGCGGCAGGTACGCGGTGAAGCCGGCCAGCGCGTCGTCGACAAGGATCTCGAAGCGGTGCTTCGCCGGGTTGTCCTCGACCAGGGTGCTCATCCGGCCATTCTCCCCGCCGGCTCGGCCAGCGCGTCGAGTTCGCCGAGCAAACGGTCCACCTCCTCGGCGGTGTTGTAGTGGTAGATGCTGGCCCGCACCGCGCCGCCGCTGTCGCGCAGACCCATCAGCTGGAAGTACTCGTAGGCGTAGTAGTCGCCGACGGAGAGGCAGAACCCGGCGGCACCCAACGCCTCCTGGGTGGCGGCCGGGGACATCCCGGCGACCCGGAACGAGACCGTCGGGCAGCGCCGCGCCGGCGAGCCGTAGACGGTGATCGCCGGCCGCTGCGCCAGCCCGGCGAGCAGCCGGTCCAGTAGCGCCTCCTCGTGCGCCTGGGCGGCGGCCAGCCCCGCCCGGAGCCGGTCCCGCCGGTCCCCGACCGCGTCCGGGTCCAGCCCCGCCAGGTGATCCACCGCCGCGGCCACGCCGGCCAGCAGCGGGAAGCTCGGCGTGCCGTACTCGAACCGGTCCGGCACCGCGTCGGAGGACGGCACCAGCTTCGCCGGGCGCAACGCCGCCCACCGGGCCGGGTCCGCCACCATCGCCGCCAGGTGCGGGCCGGACCACTTGTACGCGCTGGTGACCAGCACGTCGGCCCCGAGCGACGCCAGGTCGGTCGGCCCGTGCGGCACCGAGTGCACCCCGTCGACGTGGACCAGCGCGCCGACCGCGTGCGCGGTCTTGGCGATCGCCGACACGTCCGGCATGGTGCCGATGGCGTTGCTGCCGGCGGTCACCGCGACCAACCGGGTCCGCTCACCCACCAGGTCCACGTACTGGGCCGCGGGCAGCTCACCGGTGTGCCGGTCGACCTCGGCCCAGCGCACCGTCGCACCGGCCGCCTCGGCGGCCTGCACCCACGGCCGCACGTTCGCGTCGTGGTCGAGCCGGGACACCACCACCTCGTCGCCCGGACGCCAGGTCGCGCCGAGCGTGCGGGCCAGGGTGTACGTCAGCGCGGTCGCGCTCGGGCCGAGCACCACCCCGGCCGGGTCGGCGCCGAGCAGATCGGCCACCGCCGAGCGGGCCTCGGCCACCAGCTCCAACGACCGGCGGCCCGCGACATTGGCGGCGCTGCGGTTGCCGACCGCCGACCGCATGGCATCGGTGACCGCGTCGATCACACCGGCCGCGGTCTGGGTGCCGCCGGCACCGTCGAAGTGGACGAAGCCCTCGGTCAGGGCGGGGTACGCGGCCCGGGTGCGGGCGATGTCGAACGGCATGTCCCGGACCCTAGCCGGTGCTCCCCGTGCCATTACCGGCTGCCAGGTGATCACCGTTCGGCGGCGACCTCGCGGATGTCTCGTACTCTTGGCGAGGTGACGAACAGACCCGCCACCTTGCCCATTCCCCCCGTCCGCCGCGCCGCCGGTCTCTTCGCCGGTCTGGCGCTCGGCCTCGCCGTGCTCGCCGGGTGCAGCTCCCAGGGCGCCTCCACCGACTGCGCGCTGGACGCCTGCACCGTCACCTTCGAGCGGGGTGTCGACGCGAGGACAACCATCCTGGGCGTCGAGGCCAAGCTGGTCGGCGCCGAGGGTGACCAGGTGACCGTCGAGGTCGCCGGTGAGCAGCTCACCCTCACCACCGGCCAGCAGGCCGCAGAGGCCGGCGGCTTCGCGGTCACCCTGGACAGCGTGACCGATCAGCAGGTCAAGATTCGCGTATCGCGCAACCCGGGCAGCTGATCTCGCGGGCGGCGGTGGCCGACGTTTGGGAATCTTCAGAATCGGAGATTGTGACGCCATGTCACTCACCCGTAGCGCCGAAGCCACCGCCTCCCGTACGGCGGACAGCCGGTGGTTGGAACTCCTCGCCCGGGCCGGCTTCATCGGCTACGGCGTCGTCCACCTCCTCTTCGCCTGGTTGGCGTTGCAGATCGCGTTCGGTACGTCGTCCGACGACGGCGACCAGTCCGGCGCGCTGCGTACCCTCTCCGCACAGCCCCTCGGCAAGTTCCTGGTCATCGCCGTCGCGGTCGGCCTGCTCGCGATGGCGATCTGGCAGGCGCTGGAGGCGGCGGTCGGGCACCGCGCCGAGCGCGGCAAGGAGCGGGTCATGGAACGGGTCGCCTCGACCGGCCGGACCATCGTCTACCTCTACTTCGCCTGGACCGCCTTCAAGGTCTTCAAGGACGCGGGGTCCAACAGCGCCGACCAGCAGGAGGCGTTGACCGGCAAGCTGATGACCTCGACCGGTGGCCGCTGGCTGGTCGGCCTGGCTGGGCTGGTGCTCGCCGCCATCGGTGTCGGCCTGGTGATCTACGGCGCGCTCAAGAAGTTCGAGAAGCACCTGAAGACCGGCGAGATGAGCCCGAAGACCCGCCAGCTCGCCCGCCGCCTGGGCATGGCCGGATACATCGCCAAGGGCGTCGCCTACGGCATCGCCGGTCTGCTGGTCATCGTGGCGGCGGTGAACTACGACCCGGAGAAGGCCCGTGGTCTGGACGCCGCGCTGCACACCCTGCAGGAGCAGTCGTACGGCACGTTCCTGCTGACCCTGGTCGCCCTCGGCATCGCCGCCTTCGGCGTCTACTGCTTCCTCCAGTCCCGGTACCGCAAGGTCTGAGCTGGTCGATTCTGAGGATGACGGGCACTCTTGGGCTTTTGCCCGGAGTGCCCGTCGTTTGATCGAAGGGAAGCAACCGAAGCCGTGCAGAACTATTTCGAAACGGCCGTCGCCGCGCTCGTCGCGGCGGCGGTCGCCCTGTTCCTGGTCGAGCTCGTCCACCGGTTGACCCGGCGGTTCGGCCGCGGGTCACTGCTGTTGACCGAGTTGACCGACCACGCGCACCGCCCGTTCCAGGTCGCCGCGACGGTCCTGGCCGTGCAGTTCGCCGTCCGCTTCAGCACCGGGTACGCGGTCGGCGAGAGCTGGCGCCGACTCCTGCTGCACCTGCTCATCCTCGGCGTCATCGCCACAGTGGCCTGGCTGGTCGCCTGCCTGCTGGTCGTCGTGGAGGACACCGCGCTGGCCCGGTTCCGGGTCGACGTACCGGACAACCGGCACGCCCGACGGGTACGGACGCAGGTGGTGATGCTCCGCCGACTGACGATCGCGGTGATCGTCATCCTGGCCGTCGGCGTGATGCTGATGACGTTCCCCAGCGTGCGGGGCATCGGCGCCGGTGTGCTGACCTCGGCCGGTGTGGTCGGTGTGGTGGCCGCGCTCGCCGCACAGAGCCTGCTCGGCAACGTCTTCGCCGGCCTCCAGCTCGCCTTCAGCGATGCCGTCCGGCTCGACGACGTCGTCGTTGTCGAGGGGGAGTGGGGCCGCATCGAGGAGCTGACTCTCAGCTACGTCGTCGTGCAGATCTGGGACGACCGTCGGCTGATCCTGCCCACCTCGTACTTCACCAGCAAGCCGTTCCAGAACTGGACCCGGACGGAGGCGGCGGTGCTCGGCACCGCCGAGTTCGACGTCGACTGGGCGGTGCCCGTGCAGACCATGCGCGAGGAGCTGCGCCGCCTCGTCGAGGGCACCGAACTGTGGGACGGCCGGGTCTGCGTCCTGCAGGTCACCGACGCCACCGGCGGGACGGTCCGGTTGCGCGCGCTGGTCAGCGCCGCCGACGCCGGCAGCCTGTGGGACCTGCGCTGTCTCGTCCGGGAGCACCTGGTCGCCTGGATCCGGGACAACCGCCCGACCGCGATGCCGCGGCTCCGCACCGAGCTGGGCGACGCCAACAGCAACCTGTCCTGGCAGTGGGTGCAGCCGAGGCGGCCGGCCCGCCGCCTGTCCGACACCGAGGCGCCCGACGACGCCCGTGTCTTCGGTGGCAGCGACGACGGCGACGCCCGAAGCGAGGCCTTCGTAGGCCCCGAAGAGACCCGCCCCTGACACCCCACCCGCCCCGCCCTGCCCTGCCCTGCCCTGCCCTGCAAGATCGTGCAACTTCCTGGTTGTAGTGGCCTCCATCCCCGTCGAGGCCACTACAACCAGGATCGAGCGCGACCTTGCGCGACAGACCTCGACGATCATGGAGTTGACGGGTGGGCGCGCCTGGTTTGTCCCCGCCAACCTCATGATCACCGCTGCGGTAGGGGTGGGGTGGGAGCAGGGGGAGGGGAGAGGGGGTGGGTGGTTGGTTTCGGAGGTTTGGTTGGGCTTGGGTGGGGGATGTGCTGCCTGACGTCTCTGGCGTGATCGTGGCGGCTGGCGGCGGATCAGCGGCGCGGCGTCCGGACAAGCGGGACGGTGAGCTGGCTGGCGCGCTTTAGGATTGACGAGCGACGACTTCGGGCATACAGCGCGGTGATGAGGAAAGGAGGACAGCATGGCTGACGTGGCGAAAGCCCGCACATCCCAGAATGGGAGCGAGCCCTCCACCGCCGAGCTGGTGCAGCGGGCCACCGAGCAGATCTCCCGCCTCGTACGGGACGAACTGACGCTGGCCCGAGCGGAGTTGACCCAGAAGGGTAAGCACGCGGGCATCGGGATCGGCCTGTTCGGCGGCGGTGGCGCGCTCGCCTTCTTCGGTCTGGGTGCGCTGGTCGCCACGGCGATCCTGTTGCTCGACCTGGTGTTGCCCGCCTGGGCGGCGGCGCTGATCGTGGCGGTGGCGTGTTTCCTGGTGGCCGGCATCCTGGCCCTGGTGGGCAAGAAGCAGGTCAGCCGTGCTGTCCCGCCGGTGCCGGCGGCCACGGTCCGTAGCCTCCGGGCAGACATGGACACCGTCACCGCCGCGGTGAAGGACAGGGGGCGGCAATGACCGGTAACGGGACCGGCGACACGGAGGCCCTCCGCGAGGAGATCCGTCGCACCCGGGTCGAGTTGGGCGAGACGATGGAGGCGTTGGCCGCCAAGGCCGACGTCAAGGCGCGTCTCAAGGAGTCCGCCGAGCAGGCCAAGGAGCGGATGCGGGAGCAGGCGGCGCAGACCGTCGCTCGGGTCCGCGGACAGGCCGCGCGTGGCGCCGGAATGGCGCGGGCGCAGGCATACGAAAAGGGCGGCTTGGTACGCGCACAGGCGTACGACAAGAGCGAGTTGGTGCGCCGAAACCCGGTGCCGTGGGCGGCCATCGCGGCCGGCGCGGTGGCCACCGTGGTGGTGCTGATGATCGTGCGGGGGAGGCGTCGGTGAGCAAGAAAATCGGCAGGGTCGCGTACCGGCCGGTCGGCGTGTTGTTGGGTATCGCCGCGGGCACGGTGGCCGGGGCGATCTTCCGGCAGGTCTGGAAGGTCACCGCGGGCGACGGTGAGGCGCCCAACGCGACCGACGAGGATCGTGGCTGGGGCGAGATCCTGGCCGCCGCGGCGTTGCAGGGGGCCATCTTCGCTGTCGTCCGGGCCGCCGTGGACCGGGGTGGCGCGGTCGGGGTACGCCGGATGACCGGCAGTTGGCCGGACTGACCAGCAGCGACTTCAGCCCCCTTCCCGCATCGATGGGAAGGGGGCTTTCGCATGGCATCGCACGCCGCCCAGCGCGCCTGAGGCATCCGTCAGGTCACATGTCGGAGAAATTCGTCGGAGAGGTCGTGACAGACTTTTTACCTCCGTGATTTGCTGGTCCCCGCTGTTGCGAGATGGCGTGGGTTGAGAGAAGTCTCCTTCGTGGGGCCGCCTCAGGCACCGCTGCTCAAAAACGGCCAATCGGCCGGACGGCGTGCACGGCCGCCAGTTTTTCGAGGGAGATACACATGGCTCAGGGAACCGTGAAGTGGTTCAACGCTGACAAGGGCTTCGGCTTCATCACCGTCGATGGTGGGGGTGCTGACGTGTTCGTCCACTTCTCGGCCATCCAGACCAGCGGCTACCGCTCGCTGGAGGAGAACCAGCGGGTGGAGTTCGAGATTGCTCAGGGTCAGAAGGGCCCGCAGGCTGAGCAGGTCCGTCCCATCTGAGTAGGACGGCCGGCCCCCGCCGGCCAGTGGGACGACCCGGCTCACGGGTCACGGTAAAGCCCCGCATCCGGTTGGGATGCGGGGCTTTCGCCTGCTCAGGCTCGCCGCTGCGGCGAGCGGTCAGCGTCGACGCGAGCGCAGGCCGAGCCAGAGCACGACCAGCCCGGCCACCGTCACGATCGGGCCGATCACCGCCCAGATCTTCTCGTCGGTCATCACGCTGCCACTGACGTAGCCGAGGCCCTGGACAGTCCACACCGCACCGATCACCACGGCCAGCAGGCCGAGGGTGAGCGGAAGCCAACCTCTCATCGCGTCCCCTCTCCGCCGCCCGGGGCGGCGCGCCGCCGTCCAGCATCGCTGGCCGGATGGCGTGACGCGAGCACCCCGGGCGCGCGGGTCACCACCGGTCGTGCACCTGCGGGCGGATCAGCTCGTCGTAGGTGTCGCGGACGGCTGCCAACTGCTCATCGGTGAGCGGGGACAGGTCCGCCGCGGCGGCGTTGCGTCGGGCCTGGTCGGCGTCGCGGGCACCGGGGATGACCACTGTGACGCCCGGCTGGTCCAACACCCAGCGCAGGGCGAACTGCGCCATCGTGCGGTCCGCGTCGACGAGTGGGGCCAGCCGGCGTACGGCGGCCAGACCTCGATCGAAGTCGACCCCGGAGAACGTCTCGCCGACGTCGAAGGCGGCACCGTGCCGGTTGTAGTTGCGGTGGTCGTCGGCGGGGAACTCGGTGTGCTCGTCGTAGCGGCCGGAGAGCAGGCCACTGGCGAGCGGCACGCGGGCGATGATGCCGACGCCGGCTGCCGCCGCGGCCGGCAGCACCTGCTCCAGGGGCTTGTGGCGGACCGCGTTGAGGATGATCTGGACGCTCGCCACCCCCGGTCGGGCGATCGCGGTGAGGGCCTGGTCGCAGGTCTCGACGCTGACTCCGTACCCGGCGATGGCCTTCTCGGCGACGAGGGTGTCCAGACCGTCGAAGACCTCGTCGGAGGCGAAGACCTCGGTGGGCGGGCAGTGCAACTGGACCAGGTCCAGGGTGTCCATGCCCAGGTTGGCCCGGGAGCGGTCGGTCCACTGCCGGAAGTTGGCCAGGGTGTACGCCTCCGGCCGCTGCTCGACGCGGCGGCCCATCTTGGTGGCGACGGTCAGCCCGGCGTCGGGTCGGGTGCGCAGGAAGCGGCCGATCAGCTGCTCGCTGCGGCCGTCGCCGTACACGTCGGCGGTGTCGAGGAAGGTGACCCCGGCGTCCACGGCGGCGGCGAGCACCGCCATCGCGTCGTCCTCGCTGACGGTGCCCCAGTCGGCGCCGAGTTGCCACGCGCCCAGGCCGACCGCGCCAACGGTCCGGCCGAGCCGGTTGAAGCTGCGCTGTTCCATGCCCCGAGCCTAGTGATCGGGTTGCCACCCTGCCACGCGAGCCGTACTGTCAGCAGTACGTACGTACGGTTTGGGAGGCGACCATGTGGGACCCGACGACCTACCTGCGCTTCGGCAACGAGCGATCCCGGCCGTTTCACGACCTTCTCGCCCGGATCCCGGCCGAGCGCCCCCGGGCGGTGGTCGACCTCGGCTGTGGCTCCGGCCAGCTCACCGCCGTCCTCGCCGAGCGCTGGCCGAGTAGCCGGGTGCGCGGCCTCGACTCCTCAGCCGAGATGATCGAGCGGGCCGAGACCCTCGGCGCGCCGGTCGACTTCGCGGTCGCCGACCTGCGCGACTGGCGTCCGACCGGCGACGACGACGTGGTGGTCAGCAACGCGGCCCTGCAGTGGGTTCCCGGCCACCAGGAGCTGCTGCGCCGCTGGGCCACCGATCTGCCCGCCGGCGCCTGGCTCGCCATGCAGGTCCCCGGCAACTTCGCCGCCGACTCGCACCGCGCCCTGCGGGAGGTCGCCGACCGGCCGACCTGGCGGGCCGAGGTCGCCCCGCTGCTGCGCGCGGACCCGGTCGACGACCCGGCCGACTACGCGGCATTACTGACCGCCGTCGGCTGCGCGGTGGACGCCTGGGAGACTACCTACGTGCACCTGCTGCCGGCTCGACCCGCCGCCGAGCACCCGGTGCTGGCCTGGATGGAGGGCACCGCGCTGCGCCCGGTCCGGGCGGCACTGGACGCAGCCGGCTGGTCCGCCTTCCGGGCCGAGCTGGGAGTACGGCTCACCGCGGCGTACCCGGTGCGGCAGGGTCAGGTGTACTTCCCGTTCCGCCGCGTCTTCGTCGTCGCCCGCACCGGCGACCATGCCCAGGAGAATCCGTGACCGACCTGTCCACCTTCATCGCCGGCCTGCCCAAGGTGGAGCTGCACGTGCACCACGTCGGCTCCGCCCTGCCCCGGACCGTCGCCGAGTTGGCGGCGCGCCACGAGGGGCGCACTCCCGTGCCGGCCGACCCGGACGCGCTCGCCAGCTACTTCGAGTTCCGCGACTTCGCGCACTTCGTCGAGGTCTACCTGAGCGTCGTGGATCTCATCCGCGACCCGGAAGACGTCTGGATCCTCACCCACGAGGTGGCCCGCGAACTGGCCCGCCAACAGGTCCGGTACGCGGAGCTGACCATCACCCCGTACTCGCACGTCCGACGGGGCATTCCCGCGCCGGCGTTCTGCGAGGCCATCGAGGACGCCCGCAGGCGCGCCCTGACCGACTTCGGCATCGAGCTGCGCTGGTGCTTCGACATCCCCGGCGAGGCCGGCCTGCCGGCAGCCGAGCAGACGCTGCGCATCGCGCTGGACGAGCGCCCGGACGGGCTGGTCAGCTTCGGTCTGGGCGGCCCGGAGATCGGCGTACCCCGACCGCAGTTCCGGCCCTACTTCGACCAGGCCCGCGCCGCCGGGCTGCGCTCGGTGCCGCACGCCGGGGAGACCACCGGGCCGCAGACCGTCTGGGACGCGCTGAACGAGTTGGGTGCCGAGCGGATCGGGCACGGCATCTCCGCCGCGCAGGACCCGCAGCTGCTCGCGTACCTGGCCGAGCGGCAGATCGGGATGGAGGTCTGCCCGACGTCCAACGTGCGGACCCGGGCGGTGGCCACCCTCGACGAGCACCCGCTGCGTCAGCTCGTCGACGCCGGGCTGCTGGTCACCATCAACTCCGACGACCCGCCGATGTTCGGCACCACCCTCAACGACGAGTACGCGGTGGCCGCCCGCCTGCTCGGTGTCGGTGCCGAGGGCCTGGCCGGGCTTGCCCGCAACGCGGTGACCGCGTCCTTCCTGGACGCCGCCGGCCAGCAGCGGATCCTCGCCGAGATCGACGCGTACCTCGGCACCGCCGGCTGAGCTGGACGGCCGCTCGGGTGCCGGCCGGGCCGGTTGGTTGAGCAGGGCGCGCGGCGGGAGCGTGGGTGTGGGGGGACCTGTGACTCCCGCCGCGCGCGCGGCTCCACCGGCCGTGGGTGCGTGGTGCGCTCGGCCGGTGGAACTGGTGGGTTCGTGCCCTGAATCCTGTCAGCCCACGACCGATCCAACGCGGTCGTTAACCGCGATCTAAGGAAGACTTGCGCCGGCGCACAGCCCCGGGCCCGGCCGGGTCAGTCGTCGGTGGGGCGCTGGCGGGGCCAGCGACGTGCGGTGGCCTTCGTGTCCCGGGCGTCGCGGGCCATCCGACCGACCAGACCGAAGCGGCTGACCTGCCGGGGCGTCGCCTCCGGGTCGGCGAGCAGCATCACCACACTGGCCCCGCCCAGCCGGGCGCGGTCGATGCTCACCGAGCCGTTGGCCTGCAACGCGACCCGCTTGGCGATGTCCAGCCCGAGCCCGGTCGAGCCCTGGTCACTGGCGCCGCGGCGCAGCGCGCGGTCCGGGTTGGCGATGCCGGGGCCGGCGTCGTCGATCCGGATCGCCACGTAACCGTCGCGCCGGGACACCGCCACCTCGAACGCGGTGCCCTGCGGGGTGTAGCGGAAGACGTTGCCGATGACCGCGTCCAGCGCGGCGGCCAGTTCGGCCCGCGGCACCGGTGCCGGGATGCGCAGCTGGGCGCCGTTGACCCGGTGCGGCCGGTTCTGGTCGCCGGCCAACGCCGCCCAGAACACCATCCGGTCCCGGACCACCTCGCTGACGTCGCACATCGCCGGCCCGGCCTCGAGTGCCACCGTCTTGCGGGTGGTCTTGATCAGGACGTCGATCTCACCCTCCAGGGTGACGATCGCCTGCCGGATCCGCCGGATCCCACGCAGCCGGTCCAACTCCGCCGGGCTGAACGAACCCACGCTGGTGTCGTCGGACTCCAACGCCTCCGCGTCCAACCGCAGCACCGTCAACGGGGTACGCAGACGATGCGACAGGTCGGCCACCAACTCCCGCTCGTCGGTGCGGGCGGCGTCCAGGCGGTCCGCCATCCGGTTGAAGGCGTACCCGGCCTCGGCCAGCTCGCGCGGACCGGTCGGCTCGACGCGTACGCCGAGGTCGCCGTCGCCGATGGAGAGCGCGGCCTTGACCAGACCGCGGGTGGAGTCCACCGCGCGGGCGGCGACCCGGTCGACCACCAGCACCGCCGCGCCGGCCATCGCCGCGCCGACAGCGAACAGCAGCAACCAGGTGCCGCCGGCGCCCTCGCCCAGCGTCGACTCCGGAAGGAACACCTCGACCACTGCCGTCCGGTCACCGAGCACCACCGGGTCGAGCCGGGCCACACCCCCGTCGACGTCGACGACGAGCGACTGGCGTTCGGAGCGGGCCCGGTCCAGGTCGCTGCCGCTGGCCCGACCAGCGGATTCGTCCAACCCCAACCCGTGCACCACGGGCCGGGTGGGTGCGCCCTCGGCGCTGGCCACCATGGCACGCTCGACGACCGCCGGGTCGGTGCTGACCGCCAGCGCGCCGGTCACCAGCGCGCTGCGCCGGGCCGCGTCGGCGATCGCCTCGTCCCGGCTCTGCTCGCGCAGGCTGAGCCCGAGCGGGATCAGGAACGCGAGCGCGACGAGACTGCACATGCCGGCCGTGAGCAGGGCCAGCGCCGTCCTCAGTCCGGTGCCACCAGCCGGAATCCGACCCCCCGCACGGTGCGCAGGTAGCGCGGCTTCGCCGCGGACTCGCCCATCTTTCTGCGGAGCCAGTACAGGTGAACGTCGATTGTCTGATCCTCGCCGACCGATGGCTGCCGCCATACCTCCTCCAAGAGTTCCCGGCGGGACACTACCCGCCCAGGTCGTGCGGCGAGATACGCCAGCAGGTCGAATTCCTTGCGGGTCAGCGCCAGCGGCTCCCCGTCGAGCTGGGCGCTGCGCTCGCCCACGTCCACCCGCAGCCCGCCGACGCTGTGCACGGCGGGCTGCACGGACCGACTGGCCCGGCCGGCCCGGCGCAGCACTGTGGTGATGCGGGCATCCAGGTGTGCGCCGGTGAACGGCTTGACCATGTAGTCGTCGGCGCCGGCGCGCAGCAGCTTGACCACCGACTGCTCGTCGTCGCGGGCGGTGGCGATGATGATCGGAACGTCGGTGATGCCGCGCAACATCCGCAGCGCGTCCGAGCCGTCCAGGTCGGGTAGGCCGAGGTCGAGCACCACCAGGTCGGGTGTCTCCGCGGCCACCCGACGCAGGGCGTCCAACGCCGTACCCACGGCGTGCACGGCATGCCCCCGGTCGGTGAGGGACCGCAGCATCGCGCCGCGTACGACGTGATCGTCTTCGACCAGGAGCACGGAGGCCACGACAAGACCGTACTTGGCCTGGCAAGTTGATCGCGTTGCGGCGTGCCTGGCGACCGGGCAAGCTGGTACGACGATGTCGTTCACCCTGTTCGCCGATGCCCGCCTGGCGCTCGCCCGGGACAGCCTCGCCGGTCTCTCCACCGGTGACGCGCTCGGCGCGCAGTACTTCCTGCCGGTGCCGGCGCCAGTGGATCTCGCCGCCGACGCGCTGCCGCCGGTGCCCTGGGAATGGACCGACGACACCGAGATGGCCTGCTCGGTCTTCGCCCAGTTGGCCGACTCCGCCGGCATCGACCGGGACCGGCTGGCCCTCTCCTTCGCGCAGCGATGCACCGAGCGACGAGGCTACGGCGCGGGCGCGATGCTCATCCTGGGGCTGATCCGCGCCGGCACCCCGTGGCCGCTGGCCGCCGCCTCCGCCTTCGACGGGCAGGGCTCCTGCGGCAATGGCGCGGCGATGCGGGTCGGCCCGCTGGGCGCGTACTTCGCCGACTCGACAGCGCGCGCCGCGGCACAGGCGCGCGCGTCCGCCGAGGTGACGCACGCGCACCCGGAGGGGATCGCCGGGGCGGTCGCTGTCGCCGTCGCCGCCGCGCTGGCCGCCCGGGCCCGCCTCGACGGACACCGGCCGGCCCCGGAGCGGCTCCTCGCCGGGATCGCCGCCGCGCTCGACCCGGGCACCGAGGTGCATCGGGGCGTACACCGGGCGGCCGGGCTGCTCGGCCGGCCGTTGCCCCGGGTGGTGGCGGAGCTCGGCAACGGCTCCCGGGTGACCGCCCAGGACACCGTCGGGTTCACCCTCTGGGTGGCCGCCACCCACCTCGACGACTATCCGGCGGCCATCGAGACGTGCGTACGGGCCGGTGGTGACGTGGACACCACGGCGGCCATCGCCGGAGCGGTGGTGGCGGCGCACACCGGCGTCGGCACCCCCGGCGGAGTGCCCGCGCAGTGGCTGGCCGCCCGCGAACCGTTACCTACCTGGCTGCCCTGAGCACCCGGGGTTGCCCTGGCCAGCCGGGGGTTGCCCCTGCGCGGGCTGCCCTGAGCTGGCGCCGCACTGAGCCTGGGCTGCCCGCGATCAACTCGGTTTCCTGCAAATCGGGCCGTCCGGGCGGCGGGGATGCCACGGTTTCCGGGAACCCGAGTGGATCAACGCGATGCCGCGGAGACAGCGGGCTGCGGGTCGGCGGGCTGCGGGTCGGCGGGCTGCGGGTCGGTCGGCGTCCGGTCGGCGGACTCCGCGGTCTCGTCCGCGTGGCCAGTTGTCTCGGTGAGCGTCGTGGCGTCGCCCGCGCGGCCACCCGCCGTGGAGGGCTTTGTGGTCTTGTCCGCGCGGCCGGTTATCTCGGCCAGGGTCGCGGCCGCATCGGGCGTCGCGGCCTCGTCCGGGTCGCCGGTCACCTCGGCGAGCGCGGTGGCCTCTCCCGGGTCGCGTCGGCGCCACCGGCTGAGCAACCAGCCGATCGCCGCGCCGCCGCCCAGGCCGGCGAGCAGGCCGGCGGCCAGCAACCCGTCGGCACTGCCCTCGTCCGCGCCGCCCGATCGGGCCGGCGGTGCCGCGTCCGCATTGTTGTCCGGAGCCTCGGGCACGCCGGCCGCCGGGCCGCCGTGACCGCCGCCGTGCGCGGCCGGACCCGCCGCGCCGGGCGCCGCCGGCAGCAGGGTCAGCGCCGGGGCCCGGTGCGGACCGGTGGCGTCCGCCCACCGGACCACAGTGCCATCGGCGTACGTCTGGACGACCTCGAAGGTGAGCCGCTCGGCCTGCGGCATCGGCCCCATGGAGAGCGCCAACCGAGCCGGCCCCGGGTCGCTCGCACCGACCCGGACCCAGGTCACCGCGGTCGTCACAGTGCTCACCCCGGAGGAGTGGATGCCGGGCAGCGGCTTGTCCAGGGTGCGGGAGCTGAGCCGGGGCGCCCAGCCGTCCACCGACATGGGGTAGACCTCGGCGATCGGCGCGTCGGCCGGCAGCCGTACCTCGATCTGCTTGGTCCTCGTGCCGGCCCGCTCCTCCGGAACGCTGAACTCCAGCCGTACCGCCTCGCCCTGCCGGGCCTCGGTCGGGGTGGTCGTCACGTCTGCCGCGTACGCCGTGCCAGGCCAGAGCAGCAGCCCAGCGGCGGTCACCGCGGTCGCCGCCACGATCCGCCGCCGACGGCCACCGCCGTACGTGCTCGCCATGTCGTGCCCCCATCCGTGTCGGCGTGGCCGGTTCCGGTTTCCGGCCACACCTTCTAGTTCGGCTGCGAGGCGCGAAAGGTTCAACGTCGGCGGTAAGGAGGTGCCCTTCCCGGTCGGGGGCGGGGCGACCGATAGCATCGGCAGGAGCCGAGGATCGGCACCGTTTCGTACCACTTGGAGGAGTCACCGTGTCCGCACCCCGTACCCCCGCCGTGGCCGACCCCGTCGTCGTCGCCGCCGGGACCACGGCGGCCGACGCGGTGGCCGCAGCCGGACTGCCCGCGAACGGTCCCAAGGCGATCGTCGTGGTCCGCGACCCGCAGGGCCAGCTGCGCGACCTGGACTGGGCGCCGGCCGAGGAGACCGTCGTCGAGCCGGTCACCCTGGATTCGCCCGACGGGCTCAACGTGCTGCGCCACTCCACCGCGCACGTCCTCGCCCAGGCCGTGCAGGACATCTTCCCCGAGGCCAAGCTGGGCATCGGCCCGCCCATCGAGAACGGCTTCTACTACGACTTCGACGTCGACAAGCCGTTCCAGCCCGATGACCTCAGCAAGCTCGAGAAGCGCATGCAGGAGATCATCAAGTCCGGGCAGCGGTTCCGTCGCCGCCGCTTCGGCAGCCTGGACGAGGCGCGCTCCGAGCTGGCCGACGAGCCGTTCAAGCTGGAGTTGATCGAGGTCAAGGGCGAGGGCCTGGACACCGACGAGGTGATGGAGGTGGGCGGCGGCGAGCTGACCATCTACGACAACCTCGACGCCAAGGAGGACAAGGTCTGCTGGTCGGACCTGTGCCGGGGCCCGCACCTGCCGACCACCCGACTGATCGGCGCGTTCAAGCTGATGCGCTCCGCCGCCGCGTACTGGCGGGGGTCGGAGAAGAACCCCCAACTGCAGCGGGTGTACGGCACCGCGTGGCCGACCCGCGACGAGCTCAAGGCGTACCTGAAGCTGTTGGAGGAGGCCGCCCGGCGCGACCACCGCAAGCTCGGCGCGGACCTCGACCTGTTCAGCTTCCCCGACGAGATCGGCTCCGGCCTGGCGGTCTTCCACCCCAAGGGCGGCATCATCCGCCGCGAGATGGAGCACTACTCGCGGCGGCGGCACGAGGAGGCGGGGTACGAGTTCGTCAACACCCCGCACATCACCAAGGCGCAGCTGTTCCAGACCTCCGGTCACCTGCCGTACTACGCGGACACCATGTTCCCGCCCATGCAGCTGGAGGGCGCGGACTACTACCTCAAGGCGATGAACTGCCCGATGCACAACCTGATCTTCAGGTCGCGCGGGCGGTCGTACCGGGAGCTGCCGCTGCGGATGTTCGAGTTCGGCACCGTCTACCGGTACGAGAAGTCCGGTGTCGTGCACGGCCTCACCCGGGTCCGCGGCCTGACCCAGGACGACTCGCACATCTACTGCACCCGTGAGCAGATGGCCGGCGAGCTGTCCACGCTGCTCAGCTTCGTGCTCGACCTGCTGCGCGACTACGGCCTGGACGACTTCTACCTGGAGCTGTCGACCCGGGACGACTCGCCCAAGTTCATCGGGGCCGACGAGGACTGGGCCGAGGCCACCGAGGCGCTGCGGACCGCCGCCGCGACCTCCGGCCTGGACCTGGTTCCCGACCCGGGCGGCGCGGCGTTCTACGGGCCGAAGATCTCCGTGCAGGCCCGTGACGCCATCGGCCGGACCTGGCAGATGTCCACCATCCAGGTCGACTTCAACCAGCCGGAGCGGTTCGCGTTGGAGTACCAGGCCGCCGACGGTAGCCGGCAGCGGCCCGTGATGATCCACCGTGCGCTGTTCGGGTCGATCGAGCGGTTCTTCGGGGTGCTCACCGAGCACTACGCGGGCGCGTTCCCGGCCTGGCTCGCGCCGGTGCAGGTGGTGGGCATCCCGATCCGCGAGGACCACACCGACTACCTGCACGGCTTTGTCGCGGCGCTGCGTGCCGAGGGCATCCGGGCCCAGGTGGACGCGGGTGACGACCGGATGCAGAAGAAGATCCGGACGGCGCAGCAGCAGAAGATCCCGTTCATGGTGATCGCCGGTGACGACGACGTGGCCGCCGGCACGGTGTCCTTCCGCTACCGCGACGGCTCGCAGCGCAACGGGGTGCCGGTCGCCGAGGCGGTGACCCACGTGCTGGACGTGGTCAGCTCACGGACCAACATCGGCCCGTCCGCCGCGGCGGAGTAACGGGACCACGGCGCGGCGCGGTCCGTCCGCACGGTGCGGTCCGCGTGGTCTGCGTGGCGCGGCCGTCCGCGCGGTCTGCGTGGCGCGGCCGTCCGCGCGGTCTGCGTGGCGCGGCCGTCCGCGCGGTCTGCGTGGCGCGGCCCGCCCGCCCGCCGCATGATCGTGCTCGATCCAGGAAGTAGTGGCCTCCCCGGTGCGGGAGGCCACTACTTCCATGTTCGGGCGCGATCTTCGCCGGGAAGCCGGCGCGGGAGGGACCGGCGCGGGAGGTCGGCGTGGGGTGTCAGATGCCGCAGTTCGGCGCTGACCAGCCTCCGACCGCCGCCACGTGGGTGTGGTCGTTGTGATCGGGATAGCCGGGGCCGAGGATCTGCCCGAAGCCGTGGTTGCGGGCCTGCTGCGCCAATCGGCAGAACGACGGGGAGCCGACCAGGTCCACCCCGTCGCCGTACAGGTGTCGGCTGTTCGACGCTCCGCCGACGGCGCTGTTGCAGGCGTAGCTGCGGAAGCTGCTGCTGATCGCGATGGCCACGTCGCCGAGGGCGTGCCGCATGGCCTGGAGTTTCCACATCGAGACGAGCGCGTTGAACCGGGCGGTGCTCGCCGAGACCGCACCGCCGGACCAGTCGCTGTTGCACTTGTTCAGCTCGGGGTAGCTGAAGTTGGCCGGGGTGCAGTCGTCGTCCTGGAGGGCGTAGAGCCGGTTGAACGTCTGGGGGCCGGCGATGCCGTCGGCGGGCAGCCCGTACGCCTGCTGGAAGCGGATCACCGCCGATCGGGTGGCCGGGCCGTACGCGCCGTCGAGGGTGAGCACCGCGCCGTAGCCGGGGTAGCCGGCGACCCGGATCTGGAGTTGCCGGACATCCTCGCCGGACGCCCCCTGGGACAGGGTGCGTCCCCAGGTGTAGCAGCCGTCCGCCTGGGCCGCGCCGGCAGTGAGGGTGACGCCGGCCACTGTGGTGGCGGCGGTCATCGCCAGTGCCGCGAGGAATCTGCCGAGCCGTCGGTACATGTAGCCCTCCATTAATTCATGGAAGTACGTGGATGGATGGAAGTTTCATGCCTTCGCCTTGATCCGTCAAGAACTTGCAATGCCGGGTTTCCCTACGGCGGGTGTCGCGGCATGCCTGCGGGGCTCCGTAGGATCGGCTCGTGACAGGGGTGGAACGGCACACGGACAGTGACGGCATGGCGGACGGTCTGGAGCGGCTCTGGACGCCGCACCGCATGACCTACATCTCCGGCGAGGACCGCCCGGCCGAGGGCTACGAGAAGCCCACCGGCTGTCCCTTCTGCCGGGGGCCGAAGCTGCCGCCGGGGGAGAGCCTGGTGGTGGCCCGGGGTGAGCACGTGTTCGTGGTGCTCAACCTCTACCCGTACAACCCGGGGCACCTGCTGGTCTGCCCCTACCGTCACGTCGCCGACTACACGGACCTGGACGTGCCGGAGACCACCGAGCTGGCGTCGTACACCCAGACCGCGATGCGGGTGATCCGCAAGGTCAGCAACGCCCACGGCTTCAACCTGGGCATGAACCAGGGCGGGGTGGCCGGCGCCGGCATCGCCGCTCACCTGCACCAGCACGTGGTGCCGCGCTGGGGCGGCGACGCGAACTTCATGCCGGTGATCGGCCGCACCAAGGTCCTGCCGCAGCTGCTCGGCGACACCCGGGACCTGTTCGCCCGCGCCTGGCCGTCCTGACCGTCGCCGCCGGCCGCGCCGCGGATGATCACTGCGCCGATGTCGACCCCGAGCCGTCGTACACGTTGATCATGCCGCACCGTGACCGTCCCCGTGCGCCCGCGTGTCCGCCCGCCGATCTGCTACGCCCCGGTCCGCCGAAGGTGGCACGATCGGCCGATGGCAGTCACGACACGGGTGTTGGGGCGCAGCGGCATCGAGGTCAGCGCCCTCGGCATGGGGTGCTGGGCGATCGGCGGGCCCTGGGCGGAGGGCGCCCAGCCACTGGGCTGGGGCGCTGTCGACGACGACGAGTCGGTGCGGGCGGTACGCCGGGCACTCGAACTGGGCATCACCCTCTTCGACACCGCCGACACGTACGGGGCCGGGCACGGTGAGCGGGTGCTCGGCCGCGCGCTCGCCGGTCGCCGCGACGACGCCGTGATCGCCACCAAGTGGGGTTACACCTTCGACGAGGCCGCTCGGCAGGCCACCGGCGAGGACGCGTCGCCCGGGTACCTGCGCAGTGCCGTGACCGCCTCACTGCGCCGGCTGGGCACCGACCGGATCGACCTCTATCAGCTGCACCTGGCCGATCTGTCGGTGCCGAGGGCGCAGGCGCTGATTGGGACCTGCGAGGACCTGGTGGCCGAGGGCCTGATCCGCGCGTACGGGTGGAGCACCGACCGCACCGACCGGGCTGCCGCGTTCGGGCACGCCGCCGCCGGTGCCACCGCGGTGCAACACGCCCTGTCGGTGCTACGCGACGCACCCGAGCTGCTCGCCGTCTGCGACAAGTACGACCTGGCCAGCGTCAACCGGGGCCCGCTCGGGATGGGGCTGCTCACCGGCAAGTACACGGCCGCGTCGACGCTGCCCCGCGACGACGTACGCGGACTGGCTCCGGGCTGGTTGGAGTGGTTCCGGGGTGGCCGGCCGGCACCGGAGTGGCTGCGGCGGGTCGGCGCGGTCCGAGCCGCGCTCACCGCCGACGGGCGCACCCTCGCCCAGGGCGCGTTGGGCTGGATCTGGGCGCGCAGCGGCCGCACCATCCCGATCCCGGGCTGCCGTACGGTCGCCCAGGTCGAGGAGAACGCCGCCGCGCTGCACCGGGGCCCACTGCCGGCGGACCAGTTCGTCGAGGTGGAACGTCAGCTCGCCGCCGTCCGCACCGCAGCCCTGCGCGACGCCGACCGCCCCCACTGGCCCCGCCCCATCCACCCCACAGTCCACCCGTAACAGCCCACCCACGCCCGCACCCACGGCGCAGCGCGTGCTGCGCCGTGCTGCCTCGTGCTGCGCCGTGCCGCCCGGCCCTGCGCCGCCTAGCGCTGCCCTGTGCCGCCCCCTTCCGCTCAGTTCCGCCCTGCGCCGCTCCGCCCGCGTCGATCAAGGGGTTGTGGTGCCTCACAAACCGGGCACCAAGCAACCTTTCGCCCACCACAACTGCATGATCGACCCGTTGACCGCTTCAACTTCCGCCGATCTTGCACTTACTGCGGGTACTTATGCCGCAGTAGCGACATATCGGCAACCGGAAGTGCAAGATCGCTGGGGCAG
>NZ_JBIDCQ010000003.1:502276-698495 GCF_043204655.1 Micromonospora sp. NPDC047762
AAGGGCAGGGCAGGGCAGGGCAGGGCAGGGCAGGGCAGGGCAGGGCAGGGCAGGGCAGGGCAGGGCAGGGCAGGGCAGGGCAGGGCAGGGCAGGGCAGGGCGGCGGGGTTAGGGGAGTTGTTCCTTGCGGGTCTGGTCGGCCAGGTGGGCGGGCATGGGGTCGTGGCGGACGAAGTGGCGGCGGAAGGTGCCGGTGCCGGCCGTCATGGAGCGCAGCTCGACGGCGTACCGAAGCAGTTCGGTGGCTGGCACTTCGGCGCGGACGAGGGTGCGGCCCTCGGTGTCCGGGTCCGGTTCGGTGCCGAGCACCCGGCCGCGTCGGCCGGACAGGTCGCCCATCACCGTGCCCACCGAGCCGTCCGGAACCCGGATGGTGACCTCGTCGATCGGCTCCAGCAGGGCCGGCTGGCCACGCTCGGCGGCGTCGCGCAGTGCCAGCGCGCCGGCGGTCTGGAAGGCCGCGTCGGAGGAGTCGACGCTGTGCGACTTGCCGTCGACAAGGGTCACCCGCAGGTCCACCACGGGGTGCCCGGCGACCAGCCCGCGCTCCAGTTGGGCGCGGACACCCTTCTCCACGGATGGGATGTAGTTGTGCGGCACCGCCCCGCCGACCACCCGGTCGACGAACTCGAAGCCGCTGCCGCGGGGTAGCGGCTCGACCTCGATGTCGCAGACCGCGTACTGGCCGTGGCCGCCGGACTGCTTGACGTGGCGGCCGTGCCCCTTCGCAGGGACGGTCAGCGTCTCGCGCAGCGACACCTTGACCGGCTCGGTGTCCAGCTCGACGCCGCCGGCGCGCAGCCGGTCGAGCACCACGTCCGCGTGTGCCTCGCCCATGCACCAGAGCACCAGTTGGTGGGTCTCCGGGTTGCGCTCCAGCCGCAGCGTGGGGTCGCCGGCGACCAGGCGGGCGAGGTTGCGGGCCAGGGCGTCCTCGTCGGCGCGGCTCCGGGCGGCGATCGCCACCGGCAGCAGCGGCTCGGGCATCTCCCAGGGGGCGATCAGCAGCGGGTCGTCCCTGGTCGAGATGGTGTCGCCGGTCTCGGCGCTGCCTGACTTTGTGATCGCGCAGATGTCACCGGCCACGCAGAGCGACACCTCCCGCAGGGTGGCGCCCAGTGGGGTGTAGATGTGCCCGACCCGCTCGTCGGCGTCGTGGTCGGGGTGCCCGCGTTCGGCCATGCCGTGCCCGGAGACGTGCACGGTCTGGTCGGGGCGCAGGGTGCCGGAGAAGACCCGGACCAGCGAGACCCGACCAACGTGGCGGTCGATGGTGGTCTTGACGACCTCGGTGACCAGCGGCCCGGCCGGGTCGCAGCTCAGCGGCGGACGCGGCGAGCCGTCCACGCCGGTCACCGCGGGCAGATCGTGCTCCAGCGGCGACGGGAACGCGGCGGTCAGCACCTCCAGCAGCACGTCCAGCCCGACGCCGGTGTGGGCGCAGACCGGCACCACCGGGTAGAAGTGGCCCCGGGCGACGGCCTTCTCCAGGTCGTCGATGAGCACCTCGTCGCCGATCTCCTCGCCGTCGAGGTAGCGGTCCATCAGGGTCTCGTCCTCGCTCTCGGCGATGATCCCCTCGATCAGCTCGTCGCGGGACTCGTCGATGGCCCGCTGGTGCTCCGGGTCGGGGTCGCGGACGTCGGCGGGCAGCCCGGCGCTGTAGTCGAAGACCCGACGGGTGATCAGGCCGAGCAGACCTTCGGTGGACACCCCGTCGTCGCCGAGCATCGGCAGGTAGAGCGGCATCACGTTGTCACCGAAGAGGCGCTGGCAGAGCGCCACCGTCTCGTCGACGTCGGCGCGGGGTTGGTCCAGTCGGGCCACCGCGACAGCGCGGGGCATGTCGACGGCGGCGCACTCCTCCCACAGCGCGACGGTGGCCGCGTCCATGCCGCCGGCGGCGGAGACCACGAAGAGCGCGGCGTCGGCGGCCCGCAGCCCGGCGCGCAGCTCACCGACGAAGTCCGCGTACCCGGGGGTGTCCAGCAGGTTGACCTTGATGCCGTTGTGCAGCAGCGGCGCGCAGGACAGGCTGACCGAGCGCTGCTGGCGTACGGCGGCGGGGTCGTGGTCGCCGACGGTGGTGCCGTCGACCACGGTGCCGGCGCGGCCGATCGTGCCGGTCGCGGCGAGCAGGGCCTCGACCAGTGTGGTCTTGCCCGCCCCGGAGTGCCCGACGAGCACCACGTTGCGAACCCGCTCGGGCTCGGTCACCACCGGCGTGCCGCCGGTGGAACCCTTCTCGTGACTCTTCTGCGCCATGGGGCGCACCTCCCTCAGCCGGTGGTGGTGGCGACCGCCGCGCGAGGTGGAAGCGGCCCGGGGCGAGTGCGCGGCGATATCCTCCGGTGGTCTGCTGCACAGCGGGAACGGGACGGGCGGACGGGTGAGCTGGCTCACCTCCCGGCTCGATCTCACACCCGTTGCCGGGTAGGCACAAGCCTCCCCCGGGCGGGTCGGCGGTACCGTCCGTATCGCCGGAGCTGGGCGGACCGTTATCGTGGGGACCGCCATGGCGAAGATCTTCCAAGTGTCGGCCCGCGCGGGGATGACCCGCGTCGTCGAGCCGATTGCCCGCGCCCTGCTGCGCGCGGGCGTCACCCCCAATGCCGTCACCGTCGCGGGCACCGTTGGTGTGCTCGTCGGCGCGCTCGGCTTCGGTGCTCGCGGCCATCTGGTCGCGGGCGCGTTGATCGTCACCCTGTTCGCGCTCACCGACCTGCTCGACGGGACGATGGCCCGGATGAGCGGCGGCTCCACCAGGTTCGGCGCGTTCCTCGACTCAAGCATGGACCGGGTCGCCGACAGCGCCGTCTTCGGCGCGGTCGCGTACTGGCTGGCCACCGAGGGCGACCACTCCGGTGTGGCCGCCGCGTTGGTCTGCCTGGCCGCCGGCAGCCTCGTGTCCTACGTCAAGGCCCGCGCCGAAGGGCTCGGCATGACCTGCAACGTGGGCATCGCCGAACGCACCGAGCGACTGCTCATCGTCGGGGTCGGCGGGATCCTCACCGGTGTCGGTGTCGATCCGGCCCTGGAGATCGCGCTGTGGCTGCTCGCCGCCGTGTCGATCTTCACGGTGGGGCAGCGGATGACGCACGTCTACCGCCAGGCCCAGCAGCTCCAGCCGGACGGCCAGGCATGAGTGGCGTGCCGGCGACCCGGCGTCGGAAGAACTGCGGCCGAGTCGCGTGAACCTCACCGAGCTGGGCTACATCACCGGGTGGCGGGTGGTCCGCGCGCTACCCCGGCCGTTGGTGGCGGCGGCGTTCCGGGCGGGCGCGGACCGCGCGCACCGCACCGGCACCGGGGGTACGGCCCGACTGCGCGCGAACCTGCGCCGGGTGGTCGGCCCGGAGCTGCCCGACGCCGAGTTGGACGATCTCGTCAAGCGCGGTTTGCGTTCGTACGCCCGGTACTGGATGGAGGCGTTCCGGCTGCCCGGCCTGAGCCGGTCGCAGATCCTGTCCGGTTTCCGGCTCGACGGCGCCGAGCTGCTCGCCGCCGACGTGGCCGCCGGACGGGGCGCGGTGGTGGCCCTGCCGCACGCCGGCAACTGGGATGCCGCGGGCGCCTGGGTGGCGGCCACCGGTTGGCCGATCACCACTGTCATGGAGCGGCTCAAGCCGGAGGGCGTGTACAAGCGTTTCCTGGCCTTCCGAGAGGTCCTCGGGATGGAGATCCTGCCGACCCACGGGGGGCCGCGCCCGGCGTTCGACGTGTTGCTGGACCGGCTGCGGGCCGGTGCGGTGGTGCCGTTGCTGGCCGACCGGGACCTTTCCGCCCGGGGGGTGGAGGTGGACTTCTTCGGTGGGAAGACCCGGATGCCCGCCGGGCCGGCGTTGCTCGCACTGCACACCGGCGCGCCGCTCTACGTGGCCTCGCTGTGGTACGAACCGGATGCCGCCTGCGCGTCGCTGATTGGTCCGTTACCGGTGCCGGGCCCCGAGGTGGGGCCGCTGGACCAGCGGGTCCGGTCGCTGACCCAGCTGATCGCCGACGGTCTGGCGGCGGGTATCGCCCGCCATCCGGAAGACTGGCACATGTTGCAGCGGATGTGGCTGGACCAGGCGAGGTCGGGGGCGGGCGCGGCGCTGCCCTCGTCGGCCTCCGGCCCGGCCTGAGGAGGTGGGCTGACGGATGCGGATCGGCATCGTGTGCCCGTACTCCTTCGATGTGCCCGGTGGGGTGCAGAACCACGTCATGGACCTGGCCGAGGCGCTGATCGCGCTGGGCCACGAGGTCAGCGTGCTCGCACCGGCCGACGAGGATTCGCCGCTGCCGGAGTACGTGGTGTCGGCCGGGCGGGCCGTTCCGCTGCCGTACAACGGTTCGGTGGCTCGGATCGCGTTCGGCCCGGTGTCGACCGCCCGGGTTCGGCGGTGGATCACCAACGGTGACTTCGACGTGCTGCACGTGCACGAGCCGCTCACGCTGAGTTTGTCGCTGCTGGCCGTGCTCTCCGCCCGTGGCCCGGTGGTGGCCACGTTCCACACCGCGATGACCCGTTCGCGGGTCCTCGCCGCCGCGCAGGGTGTGCTCCAGATCGTGTTGGAGCGGATCACGGCCCGCATCGCGGTGAGCGCGCTGGCCCGCAAGGTGCAGGTCGAGCACATGGACGGCGGGGCGGTGGAGATCCCCAACGGGGTGGCGGTGGCCAAGTTCGCCGACGCCGAGCCGTTGCCGGGTTGGCCGGGGGAGTGCGCGGCCGGCACCGGCGGCACGCTCGGCTTCCTGGGCCGGTTCACCGAGGCGCGCAAGGGCTTCCCGGTGCTGCGCGACGCGTTCGTGGCGCTGGCCGCCACCCGGCCCGGTCTGCGGTTGCTGGTCGCCGGCCCGGGTGACCCCGACGACCTGTACGACCAGTTCCCGGCCGAACTGCACGAGCAGATCACGTTCCTCGGCCTGGTCAGCGAAGCGGACAAGGCGCGCATGTTGCGCAGTGTGCACCTCTACGTCGCACCGAACACCGGCGGCGAGTCGTTCGGCATGATCCTCACCGAGGCGCTGGCGGCGGGCACGACGGTCATCGCCAGCGATCTGGACGCGTTCCGGCGGGTGCTCGACGGTGGGCGGGCCGGCCGGCTCTTCCCCACCGGAGACTCGGTGGGGCTGCGTGACGTGCTGACCGAGCTGCTGGACGACCCGGCCGCGCGGGCCACGCTGACTGCCTGTGGCGATCAGGTGGTCGCGAATTTCGACTGGTCGGTGGTTGCTCGCCGCGTTCTGGAGGTATACGCAGCGGCGATCGAGGCAACCGACGGGCGGGTCATCGACCAGGAGTGGGTGGGGCTGAGCTGAGCCGGTGTGACGGATGGTGCGGTGGTGACCGGCGAGACCGGTCCGGCCGCGCCCAATCGGACGAAACGGAGCAGCACTACGATGCCGCACATGTGGTGGGTGGTGGCCGCGAGCGTGGTCGTGGGGCTGGTCGCGGCGTACCTCATCTGGACCGCCGGCCGGGTGGAGCGGCTACAGGGCCGCGCGGAGCTGGCGGCCCGGGCTCTCGACGCCCACCTGCTGCGCCGCGCGGCGGCAGCCGCGGTCCTGGCTGAGCGGCGTTTCGGCGTCGAGCTGTACGCGGCGGCCCGGATCGCCCTGGACGCGGGTCCGGACGAGCGGGAGGCGGCGGAGAACGACCTCACCCGGCAGTTGCGCGGTGTCCAGTTGGACTCGGGCGACCCGGACTGCGCGGCGGTCATCGCCGCGAGCCGTCGGCTCGCGTTGTCCCGGCAGGTGCACACCGATCTGGTCCGGGACGCCCGTTCGGCGCGCAGCCGGCCGCTGGTGCGTCTGTTGCGGATGGGGCGGGGCCGGGAGTGGCCGCGTTACTTCGACATCGACGACCCGACCCTCGTCGTGCCGGCGGACGTCCCCGCCGCCTGACCTTCGACGGTTGCCGCACGCTCCCGGACGGGTACGGCGGGCCGGTGACCACTGCCACAGCGCAGGCCACCGGGGGTCTGATTGGCTGTCGGTGCGGCGTTGCACCGCGCGTAGCATTTCCGCCGCCAGCCCCAGAGCACGTCCAAGGAGCGATGACCCGTGCCCGAAAACACCGCCTCGAACACCGGTAACGCCCCCGTCGTCGGCACCGCCCGCGTGAAGCGTGGCATGGCCGAGATGCTCAAGGGCGGCGTGATCATGGATGTCGTCAACGCCGAACAGGCCAAGATCGCCGAGGACGCCGGAGCCGTCGCGGTGATGGCCCTGGAGCGGGTGCCCGCCGACATCCGCGCGCAGGGTGGGGTGTCCCGGATGAGCGACCCCGACATGATCGACGGGATCATCGAGGCGGTCTCCATCCCGGTGATGGCCAAGGCCCGCATCGGCCACTTCGTGGAGGCGCGGATCCTCCAGTCGCTCGGCGTGGACTACGTCGACGAGTCCGAGGTGCTGACCCCGGCCGACTACGCCAACCACATCGACAAGTGGGCGTTCACGGTGCCCTTCGTCTGTGGAGCGACGAACCTGGGCGAGGCGTTGCGCCGGATCACCGAGGGTGCGGCGATGATCCGCTCCAAGGGCGAGGCCGGCACCGGTGACGTCTCCAACGCCACCACCCACATGCGGAAGATCCGCCAGGAGATCGCCCGGCTGGCCTCGCTGCCGACCGACGAGCTGTACGTCGCGGCCAAGGAGTTGCAGGCCCCGTACGAGCTGGTCAAGGAGGTCGCCGAGAGCGGCAAGCTGCCGGTGGTGCTGTTCACCGCCGGTGGGATCGCCACGCCGGCGGACGCGGCGATGATGATGCAGCTCGGCGCGGAGGGCGTGTTCGTCGGGTCCGGCATCTTCAAGGCGGGCAACCCGGCTCAGCGGGCCGCCGCGATCGTCAAGGCGACCACCTTCCATGACGACCCGGACGTGCTGGCCAAGGTCTCGCGGGGCCTCGGCGAGGCGATGGTCGGCATCAACGTCGACGAGATCCCGCAGCCGCACCGTCTGGCCGAGCGGGGTTGGTAGGCATGGGCGCGCCCACCATCGGCGTGCTCGCGCTCCAGGGTGATGTCCGCGAGCACGTGGCGGCACTGGCCGCGGCGGGCGCGGACGCCCGCCCGGTCCGCCGTCCGGCGGAGCTGGACGCGGTCGACGGCCTGGTCATCCCGGGCGGCGAGTCCACCACAATGAGCAAGCTCGCCGACATCTTCGAGATGCGCGAGCCGATCGACAAGCGGATTGCCGACGGCATGCCGGTCTACGGCTCCTGCGCCGGGATGATCATGTTGGCGACCGAGGTGCTCGACGGTCGACCCGACCAGCGGGGCTTCGCCGGCATCGACATGACCGTCCGTCGCAACGCGTTCGGCCGGCAGGTCGACTCGTTCGAGGCGCCGGTGACCGTCACCGGGGTGCCTGGCGAGCCGTTCCACGCGGTGTTCATCCGCGCGCCGTGGGTCGAGCGGGTCGGTGCCGGCGTCGAGGTCATCGGGGTGGTGTCCGACGGGCCGGCCGCCGACCGGATCGTCGCGGTGCGACAGGGCAACCTGCTGGCCACCTCGTTCCACCCGGAGCTCACCGGTGACCTGCGCGTGCACGCGTACTTCGTGGACCTGGTCCGCGCTGCCGGGTGACGGGGTGCCCGTCGCTCAGCCGGCGACCGCGCGCAAGCGCCCCGGGCGGCGGCCCGCCAACTCGTCGAGCGCGGTCGCTGTGGCGGCGTCGGCGGGCAACTGCACCACCAGCCGCTGCGGGTCGGCCTCGGCCAGCTCCAGCGTCTCGACGTTGAGGCGGAGCAGCCCCGCCTCCGGATGGCGCACCGTCAGCAGGCCGGCCCGTGCGGCGGTCACCGGTCGCCGCCGCCAACGGTCGGTGAACGGCGCTCCCACCGTCCGGGCCAGCCGCTCGGCGAAGGCGTCGCTGGCCGGGTCGCCTCGCCGCAGCAGGTGCAGCTCCGCAACCTGCTGGTCGGCCACCGCCGACCACTGCGGGTAGTGCCCGCGGGCCCGCTCGTCGGTCAGCACGAACCAGACCAGGTTCGGTCGCGACCCGTCCAGCAGGCCGAGCGGGCGGGCCAGCCGCTCGAACGGGTCGTTCCAGGCCAGCACGTCACCGAGCCGGTTGAGCACGTACGCCGGGGTGTCGCGCAGCGCGTCGAGCATGGCGCGGACCGTTGGCCGGACGGTACGGGACACCGTAGGCCGGTCGCCCGAACAGAGCTGTCGGGCGTGCTGGGCCGAGGCGAGCTGCCGCAGGTGTTCCCGGTCGGCGCTGTCCAGGCGCAGCGCGTCGGCGAGCGCGGCGAGGATCTCCGGCGACGGCCGGGTGTCGCGGCCCTGCTCCAGCCGGGTCAGGTATTCGACGCTGACCTGCGCCAACGTCGCCAGTTCGGCTCGGCGCAGCCCGGGGGTGCGGCGGCGCGGCCCCTCGGCGAGGCCGACCTCGGCCGGTTGCCGCGCCTCGCGACGACTGCGGAGGAACGCGCCCAGCTCTCCGTCCATCACCGACCCAGTCTGGCAGTCGGCATCGGCTGCTGGGTGGCCCTGACAGGGCCATCCTCGCGGCGGTCTCCCCGGCTCGTGCCGTCGCGCACAGGATCGTGGTCATGAGAAACGCACAGAGCATGGGTCCGCTGCGGATCGGCCTGATCGTGGGCAGCACCCGTCCCGGCCGACGTGGCACGGCGATCGCCCGTTGGGCCATGGAGGTGGCCGAGCGGCACGAGGTGGTACGTGTCGGGGACGCCGTCTGCACGCTCGTCGACCTGGCGGAGCAGGAACTGCCACTGCTCGACGAGCCGGTGCCGGCACTGTTCGGCGACTACCGGCGCCCGCACACCCTGCGGTGGGCGGCCGTGGTGGACGCCTGCGACGCCTTCGTGTTCGTCACCCCGGACTACAACCGTTCGATCCCGGCCGCGCTCAAGAACGGCATCGACTACCTGTACGTGGAGTGGACCGACAAGGTGGCCGGGGTGCTGAGCTACGGCGTACGAGGTGGCACTCGGGCAGCCGACCACCTGCGGGCGATCCTGACCGAGGTGCGGACCGTGGTGGTGCCGACGGAGGTGGCACTGTCGATCTTCACCGACTTCGACTTCACCGGCGCCGACCCTGGTGACCCGACCGCCGGCCGCTTCGCGCCGGCCGACGGCCGGGAGGCGGAGTTGTCGGCGATGCTCACCGAGATCGTGACCTGGTCGCGAGCAGGGCGTCCGGTCGACCCGGCACGGGTGGCGGCCGACCAGGCGGAGCTGGTGAGCTGAGATGGAGACCATCCTGATGTTGTGAATCCGCTTTCCCGGCGTCTGCCCGATTTGGGCAGGCGCGGGGAGGCCGCCACGCGCGGTGCGTGACAGCGACCCGAGGGACGTCGGTAGGATTGCGGAGATTCGGCAGGGCCATCTGCCCGCCACGGCTTCCACCAGAGCTGACCGGCACCTCCGCGTGCGCCGGTGGGAGCGGGGCGTGAGCGGTGCGGTCGATGCAGACGGCGGGTAGCAACGGAGGTAGAAGATGTCCGGCCACTCAAAGTGGGCGACGACCAAGCACAAGAAGGCCGTCATCGACGCCAAGCGCGGCAAGATGTTCGCCAAGCTGATCAAGAACGTCGAGGTGGCCGCGCGGACCGGCGGCGGTGACCCCTCCGGCAACCCGACGCTCTTCGACGCCATCCAGAAGGCGAAGAAGAGCTCGGTGCCGAACGACAACATCGATCGCGCCGTCAAGCGCGGCTCCGGCCTGGAGGCCGGCGGCGCCGACTGGCAGACGATCATGTATGAGGGGTACGGCCCGAGCGGCGTCGCCATGCTCATCGAGTGCCTCACGGACAACCGCAACCGCGCGGCGACCGAGGTACGGACCGCGCTGACCCGCAACGGCGGCTCGCTCGCCGACGCCGGCTCGGTGTCGTACATGTTCTCCCGCAAGGGCGTGGTGATCGTCCCCAAGGAGGGCACCAGCGAGGACGACGTGATGCTCGCCGTCCTCGACGCCGGCGCCGAAGAGGTCAACGACATCGGTGAGGCGTACGAGGTGGTCTCCGAGCCGACCGACCTGATCCCTGTGCGCACGGCGTTGCAGGACGCCGGGATCGAGTACGAGTCGGCCGAGTCCTCCCTGATCCCCAGCGTCAACGTGCCGCTGGACGAAGAGGGCGCGCGCAAGATCTTCAAGCTGATCGACGTCCTGGAGGACTGCGACGACGTCCAGAACGTCTACGCCAACTTCGACGTCAGCGACGACGTGATGGCAGCGGTAGACGCCTGACCTGACCTGACCTCGCCGCGCTTCACCCCGCCGCGATCTTGCACTTTCTGACCCGACACACCGGGCAACACCTGGCATATCGCCAACAGAAAGTGCAAGATCGCGGCGGGATGCGGGTTGCGGGGGTGTGAGTGGTGGTGGCGGGGTTTGCGGCTGGTGACACCGTGGTGCGCCGTGAGGTGCTGCGGGGTGAGGTCTGGTTCGGCTGCCCGACGATCTGCGTCGAGGATTCGCCTGACCTGCTCGCCCTCTACCTCCCACCGGGGGCCGAGTTCGGCTTCCCGGACACCGGCGTCTTCCCCTGCGGGCGGCACCCGTGGGAGGCCGCCGGGCACCGCTCCTGGTCCGGGCACGGCAAGCTGATGCTGCAACGCCCCGGTGAGGCGCACTCGATCGACGTGTTCTGGGCCGGGCCGGCGCGCGAGTTCGCCGGCTGGTACTTCAACCTCCAGGACCCGGTGCGGCGTACCCCGATCGGGGTGGACACCCTGGACCACGAGCTGGACCTGTGGTGGGCCGCGGACGCCGACCGGTACGTCTGGAAGGACGTGGAGCTGTTCGCCCAGCGCCTCGTCGAGGGGCGCTACCCGGGCATGGCGGACACCATCCAGGCCGAGGGTGACCGGATCGCCGCCCTGCTCGACGCCGGTGAGCGCTGGTGGGACCGGTCGTGGGCCACCTGGCAGCCGGACCCGGCCTGGACGGCGCCCCCGCTGCCCGCCGGCTGGGATCAGGTGCCACCCGCGCGTTGAGCGGCGGCGACGTCAGTTCCCGGGCAGCGCCGTGACCAGGAACACCTGATCCGGGCCGCCGGTGCACGGCTCGACCAGCGCCGCGTTCGCCACGTCGCTGTCGTCGTCGCGCAGGCCGACGCACAACTCGCTCCGGTCGGGCCGGATCCGGTACGCGTCGGGATTCGCTCCGGTCGGTTCGAAGTGGAACACCTGCGTCGGCCTGTTCGCGTTGCAGTCCTTCGCGTTCCAGGGTTCGAGGAAGTTCCGTCCGGGATCGTCCTCGCGGATGGTGAGGCAGCCCTTCCCGAGCACCGGGTGGACCCAGTGGATGAAGAACATTCCGTCGGCCACCGGTTCCAGCGAGGTGTCCGGTGGGGTGGCCTCCGTGCAGGGCCGCTGCACAGCTATCTCCTTCGTGTACTGGCCGGTGCGGTCGCGGCCCTCGGTGAGGCAGAGGTGCGGGCTGCGGGCGGGGCGGATCTGGCTGAGCCCCGCGCTCGGCGAACGGGCACCGTCAGCCGCCGACGCGGTCGGATCGGTGGTGTGGGCGGTCTTCCCCTGTTCGTCGTCGCGTCGTTCGATCCAGAAGCCCACGCCGAGCGTGGCCAGCAGGGCGACGACGAGCAGCGCCACCGGCGCGGGGCGCGCGAACCAGCGTGGGCGGGTCGGGCCAGAGTGCTCCGGGGCCACCGTCGTGACCGGGTCGACCGGTGGCGGGTCCGCCGCCGGGGACGGCGGGGTCAACTGACCTGCCGCGAGGCGGTGCCGGGCCCGTAGCCACGTCTCGACCTGTTCTCCCGCGCCGCACGCCCGCACGAACGCGGCCACCACCTCGGGGCGTGGCAGTGTGGACCGTCGCAGGATGTCCGCTGCGGTGCTGCGGGCCAGGACGTCGCCCGTCGACGCGGCGCGCTGTTCCAGTTGTCGGTAGGTGAGTCCCGACCGGTCCTTGAGCTGGCGCAGCATCTCGATGAATTCGGCCGGGTCGGACGCGTCGTCCGGGCGTAGCTCCCCCGTGGTCATCGCCCGATTCTCCAGACACCGCGGACGCGAGGGCAAATCAGGTCCCGGTGACTGTCCGACATGGTCGGACAGGATCCGGACAAGCCGCTGTGAGCTGCCCGGACAGCCCAGCGCGGTGACCAGGGCATTGTCCTGGTCGAGCGGGTTACCTAGCGTCTTTGTCGATGGCCGCGCCGCTGACCGGCGTACGGCCGACCGGCTCGCGCCGGCACGGGTTCGGGCTGGACCACACCAACCACACGGGGAGATTCGATGGATGACGCTGTCCGGGATCCGGTGCCGCAGGCGGCCACGGCGGGGGAGTACGTGGCGTCGCTCAGGGAGGTGCGGCGGCGTTCCGGTCTGACCTATCGGGAACTGGCCCGGCAAGCCTCGGCGGCCGGGCACTGGCTGCCGCCGAGCACCCTCGCGACGATGCTGGGGCGGACGACGCTGCCCCGGGAACGCACCGTCGTCGCGTTGCTGGCCGCCTGCGGCACCCCTGCGGTCGAGGTCGACAGGTGGCTGGAGGCACGGCGGGACCTCGAAGCTCGCCTCGGCGAGCAGGGTCGAGGGGAGAGCGACGCGCAACGGACCCCTGCCGGCCCGTCCACCGTCGTCGCGGCGGACATTCGCCCGAGCGTCGGCTCGGTTCCGCCGCGGCCCGAAGCGCCCTGGCCGGCCCGTCGCTGGCTTCGGCTGGCGCTGCTGGCGGTGCTCGGCGTCCTGACGGTCGGGGCGACCGGGGCGCTGCGACCTCTCACCCCTTCCACAGTCGACAGTTCGCCGACCGTCGGCTGCCCGGAGGTGCTGCGCCAGGGCATGTACGGCCCCTGCGTGCTGAGCCTCCAGGAACATCTGGTGGCCGACGGACTCACCGTCCCGGTCGACGGCTGGTTCGGCCCGGACACCACCAGCCGGGTGATGGTGTTCCAGGCGTTTGGCGGCCTGCCGGTCAGTGGCACCGCGGACGAGCGGTTGTTCGACGAGTTGGCGGGCGATCGCACGGTGCCCGCCACCTGGTCGGAGGACCGGATCGGCAAACACCTGCGGCGGACGTTCCCGGAGGACCCGGCCGGGGCGGTGCAGGTGGCGCGCTGCCTGTCCGGCCTGGACCCGTACCGGGTGGAGGTCGTCGAGGACGGATCGCGCCGCTGGGGGTTGTTCCAGTTCAGCGAGATGGAGGTGTCCCGGTTCGGCGTCGACCGCCAGACGGCGCTCGACGCGGCCTGGAACATCAGGGCGGCACGGGAGGTCTGGTCCCGTACCGGCGACTTCGGCCACTGGAACTGCGCGGCGTAGCTGTCACGCGTGCCGCTCCCCGTCCGGTCCACGAACCGGACGGGGAGCGTCGGTCATCCGGACCGACGGTTCACTGTCGCAGGCGGTTGGCGAAGACGTACGCGCCCACCGAGCGGCCGGTGGCGAGGCCGGCGTCCGCGTCGAAGCGATAGTGCACGCCGAGGTAGATCCGGCTCAGCGCGTTCTCCTCGGCGGCGTGGTCGAAGCCGGTCATGTGCCGCACCACGCCCACGGCGTGCGGGTCGTCCGTCGTGGCGTCGAAGGCGATCGCATCGGTGCCGAAGAACCTCTTCATCACCGCCGACCAGGCGCCCGCGAAGGTGGCGTGCCCGGAGATGTAGGCCGGGAACGCCGGGGTGTACGGCACCCCCTCGCGGGTCTTCGACAGCGGTTGCCAACCGGGGCCCTCCATCGCCTCGATCGCCGTCACCGGCCGCCACAGGTCGATGGGCGTCTGGTACTTGGCGTCCCAGGCGGCGATGGCGGCGTCGGCGAGGGCGAGGGCCACCAGCCCGAAGAGCCGGGCGTTGGCGAGGATGCCGAGCTGACGCTGCTCCGACACGATCCGGGTGTGCGAGAAGAGTTGACCCGGTGGCTTGTAGGTGCCTCCCAGGTCGTTGGCCCAGAAGAACGCGATCTGTGTCTGCTCGGGTGTCCGCAGCGACGACGTCCGACCGCCGTAGTCGCGGATCTCCTGCACCTGGGTGCGGTACTCCTGCTTGCCGAGCAGGTCGGCGTACCCGGTAGCGCCGGCCGGTAGGCCGGGCCGGAACTGCCGGCCCGAGGTGAGCGCGAACGGGGTCACCAGTCCCCAGTTCGGGCTGACCGCCGCCTTGCCGTTTGTCGGCCGCCACGCGCCGGGCACATTCTCCTGCACCGGGTAGGCGGTGGGGTTGTCGAAGCCGTCGTTGGCGCGGGCCTGGAGGTTGGCGGCGGCCGCCGCCGCACCGACGGTGTCACCACGGGCTACCTCGGCGGCGTTCACCCCGGACGGTCGGAGTGCGACAGCGGCGGCGAGGGCCGCGGAGTAGGACTGTCCCTGACCGCCGTACAGGGCGGTCAGCACGTCGTACGCGGCCCGGTCGATGGCGGCGTGCACCGACGGCGCGACGACGTTGTCCATGGTGCCCGGGTAGCTGACCGGCACTCGTACCCGGTAGGGGTTGCCGACCCCGGTGACCGAGACGGCGGCGTCGTGCATCGCCGCGTGCAGGATGGCGGCCTCGCGCGACGAGGAGGTGGGTGGCAGGTCCAGCGCCTTGTAGGTGGCCAGCAGGACACCGTTCCAGTGCAGGATCGGGTCGGTGGCCGGGTTCACGGCCAGCGGGGTGAGCGAGATGTTGTCCAACCGGACTGTCGAGGCGGTCTGGCCGCCGAAGTGGAACAGCAGCACGGCCTTCGGGTCGCCGAACGGGGATACGAAGTCGAAGGTGAAGCGACTCATCGAGGACGTCAGCGTGACGTTCTGGTCGACGGCGGAGGTGAAGGGCGTGTCCGCCCGGGAGACCGAGACGCGCAGGGAGCGGCTGACGTCGGCCGAGGCGTCGAACTGCAACCGGTACGGCTGCGCGGCCGTCACCCCGAACTCGAAGTGACCGACCAGGTCCTCCCAGACGGGCTTGCCCACTGTGGCGCTGGTGCGGACGCGCAGTTGCCCGGCGTTGACAGTGGTGCTGGTCGAGGCGAGCCGGGTCCACCAGGGCTGAGTGCTGCCGGTGTCGAACGTGCCGTTGAGGATGAGGTCGCCCGGAGCCGCGGCGGCCGGCGCGGGGCGGACGAGGGCGGTGAGGGTGCTGGCGAGCGCGACAGCGAGCGCGACAGCGAGCACGACGCTGAGCAGACGGCGGAGTTGCCGTGCGGTGATCGGTGGGGACATCGGGAGCCTTTCCGGTCCGGAAACCGGCGACGACCAGGTCGTTGCCGTGAGGATCGGCTCAACGTAGGAGTGTTCGCGCTGTTCGCGGCCACCGAACAGCGCTCGGCACGGTGCCGTACGGCAGCGGGCGCCGGCGTCCGATCAGGACACCGACGCCCGGGCGGGGCGGACCGCTGGCTCAGCCGATCGTCTCTCGCTCCCGCCAGGCGGTGCGCAGCGAGGTCCGGCCGTTGGTGCGCAGCAGTGACCCCTCGTACACCCGGGCCCCGGCGAGGAGGAACGCTCCGGCGGCGAGCACCAGGAGGAGCAGTGAGACGATCGGCTCCCAGCCGGCCGCGTCGCCGGTGAAGAGCCGCAGCGGCATGGCCGTGGGCGACGAGAACGGCAGGTAGGACAGCACGCGCATCGCCGTGGCGTTGTCGTTCAGGAAGATGACCGCGAAGAACGGCAGCATGACGGCGAGCTGCACCGGCGTCGAAACGGCGGCGATGTCCTCCTGCCGGTTGGCCAGCGCGCCGGCCGCGGCCCACATGGCGGCGAGCAGCACGAAACCGATCAGGAAGAACGGTACGAACCAGCCGATCGCCGGGGCGAGCAGGCTGAGCAGACCTCCGCTGTCGCCGATCTGCAGCCCGAGCACCGCCACCAGCGCGATCAGGGCGATCTGCGCGAACGCCAGGATGGCCCCGGCCACCACCTTCCCGGCCAGCAGGGCCCGCACCGGCACGGCGGCGACCAGGATCTCCACGATCCGGGTCTGCTTCTCCTCGATGACGCTCTGCGCGATCTGCACACCGAAGGTCTGCGAGGTGATGAAGAAGACGAACGCGAAGACGAACGGCACCAGGAACGCCACCACCGGATCGACAGCGTCCGGGTCGAGCAGGCGGACGGTCGGCTGGGTGCTCAGGGCCGTCACCACGTCGTCGGGGGCGTCGTCCATGGCCAGGACGGCTGGCCCGGTGACCACCGCGGCGTCCACGTCGTCGTCGCGGACGGCCTGCTCGGCGGCCCGGTCATCGGGGACGACCCGGACTTCCAGCCCGGCGGCGCGCAGCGGCGCGGCCAGGCTCTCGGTCACCGCCACTGTGGACGGCCCGCCGGAGAACAGCGGCGGCAGGATGGTGCCGGCCGCGGCGATCAACAGGAAGAACAGCGTGCCGAACAGGAAGGTGCGGTCGCGCAGTTTGACCCGGATCTCGCGTTCGGCGACCAGCCGGGTGGCCTGGGTGACGTTCACTGGGTGACCTCTCGGAAGATCTCGGTGAGCGAGGGGCTGACCGGGCGGAAGGCGCGGACCGGGCCGCGCGCGAGGGCGGCCCGCAGCACGGGCTGTTCGTCGGTGCCGGCCGGCAGGTCGAAGACCACCCGCGCGCCGTCCAACTCGACAACTGTCACACCGGGGTGGTCGCGTACCCAGCCGGCGTCGTGTTCCACGACCAGCTCGAAGCGGGGCACCGTGTACGAGTCGCGCAGCTGCTGCCGGCTGCCGGCGGCCCGGATGACCCCGTCCCCGATGATCACCAGGTCGTCGCAGAGGCGCTCCACCACGTCGAGCTGGTGACTGGAGAAGAGCACCGGCGCGCCGGCCGAAGCCCGTTCCCGCAGCACGGCCACGACGGTCTCCACGGCCAGCGGGTCGAGGCCGGAGAACGGCTCGTCGAGCACCAGCACCTCGGGATCGTGGACCAGCGCGGCGGCGATCTGGGCCCGCTGCTGGTTGCCCAGCGACAGCGTCTCCAGCAGGTCGTCGCCGCGCTCGCCGAGCCCGACCCGGTCCAGCAGCGCGTCGGTGGAACGTCGTGCCGCGGCGGCGTCCAGCCCGTGCAGCCGGCCCAGGTAGGTCACCTGCTCGCGGGTGGTCATCTTGGGGTAGAGGCCCCGCTCCTCCGGCATGTAGCCGAAGCGCCGGCGGTCCTGCGGGGTCAGCGCGGTGCCGCCCCAGCTCACCTCGCCCGCGTCGGGGGCGAGCACACCCAGGATGATCCGCATGGTGGTGGTCTTGCCGGCGCCGTTGGCGCCCACGAAACCGGTCATCCGGCCGGCGGACACCTCGAAGGACACGTTCCTGAGCACCTGACGGTCGCCGAAGCTGCGGTCGACGCCGTCGAGGCGAAGCGTTCTGGTCACGCACACACGCTAGATCGATCACGCCGCCGTGCCGTCCGTCCGGCGGGTGAGCGGGCGGGTCCACCTCGCGGCGGACGCCGTCACCCGCCCGGGCGGACCACCCCGTTCTCGTACGCGAACACCACTGCCTGCACCCGGTCGCGCAGGCCGAGCTTGGCCAGTACCCGACTCACGTGCGTCTTCACCGTCGCCTCGCCCAGGTGGATGGCCGCGGCGATCTCCGCGTTGCTCGACCCGGCGGCGAGCAGCATCAGCACCTCCCGTTCGCGCGGGGTCAGCCCGGCCAGCGCGGCCTCGGCGTCCGGGCCCCGGTGGGCGGTGCCCGCCGGGTCACCGGGTCGGGCGAAGGTGGAGATCACCCGGCGGGTGATCTCCGGGGCGAGCAGACCGTCGCCCCTGGCCAGCACCCGGATCGCCTCGATCAGCTCCTCCGGCGTGCCGTTCTTGAGCAGGAAGCCGCTGGCCCCGGCCCGCAGCGCCGCGAACAGGTAGTCGTCGCGGTCGAAGGTGGTGAGGATCAGCACCGCCGGCGCCCCGGGGCCGTCGGCGACGATCTGCCGGGTGGCCTCCAGGCCGTCCATCCCGGGCATCTCCACATCCATCAGTACGACGTCGGGGCGGGTGGCTCGGGTCATGGTGACGGCCCGTTCGCCGTCGGCGGCCTCACCGACCACCTCGATGTCGTCCTCCACCTCCAGGATGACCCGGAAGCCGGTACGGACGAGGTGCTGGTCGTCGGCGAGCAGCACCCGCACCGTCGGCCCGGCGTCACGCGCCTGCTGGCCTGCCGCGCTCATGCCGACGGCTCCGCGCCGGCTGCCGCCTGCTGCCTGTCGCTCGGCTCCCGCTGTGGGCCCATCGGTCGGTCCGGCGACGCCGCCAGGGGGAAGCGGGCGCGTACCCGCCAGCCGCCGCCGGCCCGTGGCCCGGCCTCCAGGTCGCCGTCGTGGGCGGTGACCCGTTCGCGCATGCCGATCAGGCCCAGTCCGTCGGTGTCGGCCCGCCCGCCGCCCCGCCCGTCGTCGGTCACGTCGACCTCCACCTCCCGGGCCAGGTACCGGACCCGCACGTCGAGCAGGGCCGCCTCGGCGTGCTTCAAAGTGTTGGTCACCGCCTCCTGCGTCACCCGGTAAGCCGTCTGGGAGACCGATTCGGGCAACGCGACAGGGTCGCCGTACACCCCGAGGGTGGCCGTCAGCCCGGCGGCCCGAGCCCGCTCGACCAGCTCGTCGATCCGTTCGACGCCGCCGGCCGGCGGCGTCGCGGCGTCGGTGCCGGTGGAGGTCCGCAGCACGCCGAGCATCCGACGCAGCTCGTCGACGGCGGTGCGGGCGCTCTGTTCGATGGCGGTCAGCGCGGTGCGGGCCTTGCCCGGGTCGCGGTCGAACACCCGGCGGCAGGCGGATGCCTGCACGCCCATCACCGACACGTGGTGGGCGACCACGTCGTGCAGCTCGCGGGCGATCCGGACCCGTTCGCCGAGCACCGCCCGCTCCCGGGCCTCGGCCTGCGACCGGCGCAGGTCCTCGGCCTGGGCGCGCAGCTCGTGCTCGCGGCGCGCGGCCACCCACGCGGTCTCGCCGAAGAAGTACCCGAAACCGAAGACCAGTACGTTGAGCAGCACGCCGGTGACCATCGCGGCGAGCACCGGTGGCACCGGTCCGACCGCGTCGGCGAAGGCATCCGCCGGGATGTGGTCGATCATCACCGCGTAGTAGACACCGAGCCAGGCGAACATCGTGGCGATCACGCCGATCCGCAGCCGGCGGGACAGTTGGCGGTCCTGCCCCCACGCGCCGACGGTGTAGAGGGCGCAGAACAGGGCCCACGAGGAGAACTGGGTCTCCGGGGCCGAGCGGGCCTGGGCGGCGATGAACGCCACCGCGACGACCAGCAGGGTCGCGGTCGGCCGGCGTCGTCGCCAGATCAGCGGGAGGGTCACCGCGACGGTCCAGAACAGCTGCTCAGGCCCGGACGGCGGTGGGCCCAGGAGGAACGCGCCGGTGCTGCGGGCCAGGGTCAGACTGACCAACGCCAGTCCGGTCATCCCCAGGCCGATCCAGAGGTCGTTTCGGCGCTGTTCCGCCGTCGGGCCCGGACGACGCCATTCCTCTCGCGGTGCCACGCTCATCCGGGAACGATGCCATGCCGTCCACCAGGCCCGTCGACCGGGCGGGCTCGTGCCGGTCCGGTCGCGTCGACGGGCGGCGGCCCGGCGCGGGGTACGCGCCGGGCCGCCGTCTCTGGTGTTGTCGCTCACGCGGTCGTCTGCTCGCGGGTCTTCCGGGCCGTGTCGATCAGGTCCCAGACCACGATCGCGGCTGCGCCCACGGCGATGGCCAGGCCGATGCCGTCCCGGTTGTCGGCCTCCGCCACCCAGGTCAGGCGCTCGGCCAGGGCCGGGTTGAGCAGGCGGTCGGAGAGCGCGAGCCAGGCCAGCGGCACCGCGAACGCCAGGTCGAGCAGCACCTTCGTGCCGAACAGGGCCCAGGTCCAGCGGTCGATCCGGTACTTCACGACCTCGAAGACCACACTGAGTGCCAGCACGCCGATCAGCGCCGGCAGCCAGAACGACCACAGGGCCGGGTCGAGGATCGCGATGTTCTCGCCGTCGGTGTCGCTCACCCAGGAGTGGTAGTGCTGTAGCGGCAGGTACGCGATGGTCAGCACCAACATGATCACGGATGCGATGGTGTCGGCGAGGGGGATGCCTCGTCGTACCGGCGCGTCGGGCAACTGGTCGACGGTCCACTCCGGCAGGTCCACGGCCGTCTGGGTGCGCTCGATGATGGCGAAGGTCACTGTGAGCCAGAAGGCGATCTGCACCGCCACCTGCATTGCCGCGACGATGCCGGGCCCGATGGCGCCGAAACCCTTTCCTTCCGCCGCCTCGACCACCGTGACGACCGTGCCGACGAGCGCCGGGATGAAGCTGAGCAGCAGCTTCAGCAGCCGCAGCCAGAGCAGGTAGTAGGTCGGGCCGATGAGCTGCAACCGGCGGTCGGCGTACCGGGCGGCCAGCACGTCGGGGTTGCCCAGCTCGGTGAGCACCTCCCGCTCGGCGGTGGTGGCGTCCTGCCCGCCATCGGTCCGGCCCTCGATCATGTCGTCGATGGAGGCCCGCAGCTCGTTGGCGATCTCGTCGCGGCGCTGGGCGGGCACCGATCGCAGGGTGGCGGCGAGGTAGCGGTCGGTCAGGGTGTTCATCGTTCCACTCCTTGGATCAGCCCGGTGATGGAGGTCTGCACGGCGGCGAGGTCGTCGAGGAGCCGGTTCAGCATCGACTCGCCCTCGTCGCTGGTCCGGTAGAACTTGCGGGGTCGGCTCTCTTCGGTGTTCCACTCGCTGGTCAGCAGCCCCTGGTCCTCCAGGCGGCGCAGCAACGGGTAGAGGGTGTTGGCGTCGACCGGGAAGCCGTGGTCGCTGAGCCGTTGCAGCAGTGCGTAGCCGTAGTCCGGTCGGCGCAGCGCGACCAGGCTGGCCACCACGACGGTGCCTCGACGCAACTCCTGTAGGTGCGTCCGTAGAACGTCCTCGCTAACCATGTGTCACACCATACTGTGTGGCACACAGTGTTGTCTACGCCGATATCATCGTGTCCGCCCAACCTCCGTCTCGAGTCGATACGACGTACGGGGCGCCCGGTCGACACCGGACGCCCCGTACCTGGGAAAAGTCAGCAGCAAACGCCCTGCCGGAAGTTCCGCTCGACGAAGCTGGCCGGGCCGACCTGGAAGTAGCCCACCCCCGGCCGGATCGGGTGCCCGGTGAACAGCTCCACCCGCGACCCCACCCGGACCAGGTACGCCTCGGCGTCCCCCGCGTCGTTGCGGATCAGCGACCCCCGCCGGCCGTAGATCGCCTCCAACTCGTCGAAGGACATGCCGACAGTCGCGCCGGCGGGGGACCGCGGCGGCGCGGTGGCCGTACCGACCTCCACCAGCCGCCCGTCACGGAAGGCCAGCAGGATCACGCCCGCCCAGGAACCGGTCGCGCCGGCGTGCACCACAGTGCCGCAGGCCGGCGCGGTCCAGTCGATGTGCCCGTTCGCGGTGAGCGCGGCCAGGCTGGCGCCGATGCGGTACACGCCGACGCCGTCGACGCTGAGCACCTGCGGGTGGCTGTGCCCGACGGCGACGGCGAGCGGACCACGGGCCGAGGCGGGCGTCGCGCCGCCGGCCAGGGGCGCCGCTGCCGCCGCCGGGCCGGCGACGGTCGCGGGGGCGAGCGTGCCGAGCGCCAACGCGGCGGTGGTGAGGAGGATCGAGGGACGGTTCATGGTGGCTCCTTCGGTGATGGGTCTCCTGCCCTCTTAGTCACCGCGCCAGCGCCAACGGTTCGTCAGATTCACGCTCGACCCGGTCTACCGTGCAGGGAAACGCCGGCCGGAGGTGACACGGTGACGGCTCCGCTGCGGATCGGGCCCTACGCCATCGAGCGGCTGCTCGGCGTCGGTTCGTTCGCGACGGTGTGGTTGGGCTACGACCGGGCGCTCGACGCGCACGTGGCGATCAAGGTGCTGGCCGAGAACTGGAGCCATGACCTGCGGGTGCGGGAACGCTTCCTCGACGAGGCCCGGTTGCTGCGGCGGTTGGAGCACGAGCGACTGATCCGGGTGCACGCCGTCGGTGAGCTGCCCGACGGCCGTCCGTACGCGGTCCTGGCCTGGGCGGACGGGGGCAGCCTGCGCGACCGGTTGGCCACTGGCGAGATCCCCGCGCCGACGGCGTTGCGGCTGCTCGGCGACGTCTGCGCCGGGGTCGCCGTGCTGCACGGCCACGGCGTCGTGCACCGTGACCTCACCCCGGGCAACATCCTGTTCCGCTCCGCCGGCCCCGGTGGCGCGGAACAGGTGCTGATCGCCGACCTCGGCCTCGCCAAGGCGCTCGCCGCCGCCTCCGGGCTGACCGCCCGGGCCGGCACCCCGGGCTACATGGCCCCCGAGCAGGACGACCCGGGCGCGGTGGTCGACACCCGCGCCGACGTGTACGGGCTCGGCCGGCTCGGCATCCGCCTGCTGGCCGCCGACCCGTCGAGCGCGAACCCGACCAGGCCCGATCCGCCGCGGCGCTCCCCGGAGATCCGACTTCGGGACGACGTGCCTCCGGCGGTCGCGGCGGTGCTCGCCCGGGCCACCGCCCACCGCCCGGCCGACCGCTACCCCGACGCCTCGACCATGTACGCCGCGTTGACCCGCGCGAGCACCCCGGTGGGACGGCCGCTCGCGTCGAACGTCGCGAGCGGTCCAGCGGGGTCGGCCGCATCGTCCGGTTCGGCGCGGCGAGAGCCCTCACCTCGGCCGAGCCGCCCGTACCGGTTGCGGCTGGCCGGGGCCGCGATGGTGGCCGTCGCCGCGGTGGGTGCGGTGGGCGCCGAGCCGGGGGGCGCCGGGTCGGCTCGGCCGGTCGGCGGCACGTATACGACCGGGCCGCTGACCGTGGCGCTGCCGGCTGGCTGGTCCGCCGCGGGCGCCACCTGGGCCGGTCAGTACGGTGCTGACGGCGAACCCGAACCGGCTCTGGTGATGTCGCCGCAACCCCGCCGCTGGGCCGCCGACCCTCGCCTGCCTGGCGCGTTCGTGGGCCTCTCCGGCAGCACGGCGGCCCGCGCCACGCCCGCCGGGTTCCTGGCCGAGCGCACGCACGGCGACTGCACGCCCGCGCCGGCCCGCGCCACCCGACAGGCCGGCGTCGAGTGGACCGTGGTGGCGTACCGCTGCGACCGGGGTCGGCCGCAGATCATCGAGTCAGCCGCCCTGCACCCCGGCCGAACCGCCCTGGTGTACGTGCAGATCGCCCCGCCCACGGAAAGCGGACCCGACTTCGTGGACACCCTGCTCGCCGGCGTACGCCTGCGGTAGGTGCGGCCGAACGCGCCCGGCGGCGGCCCCCCGGGTGTGAAGCTGTCACAGTGGCTCAGGAGCGCGAGCCGGTGAGCGGCGGCACGCGTCGGGCGCAAATCCGCACGTCGAACGGATCACCGCGTACGGATCTGCTGGAACTGTTCTTCGACCTCGCCCTGGTCGCCGGTCTGGCGATGACCTCGAGGAAGATGGCTGCCGACCAGAGCTGGATCGGCATCGCCCAGGCGCTGCTCCTGCTGTCGACACTGTTCGCGGTGTGGGTGACCACCACGTTGATCACCGACAGCTACGGCCCCCGGAAGCAGCCGCTCCCACTGTTGATCCTGGGCACCATGTTCGGCCTGATGCTGATGGCCGCCGCGCTGCCGACGGCGTTCGGTGACCACGGGTTGGTCTTCAGCGGTACCTGGGTCGCGATCTTCCTGGTCCGAGGGCTGGTGCTCGCCTGGTCCCTGCGGGGGCGGCCGGAGCAGGAGCGTCCGGTACGCGCCCTGATCTGGGACGTCGGTTCGGGGACCCTCTGGGTGGTCGGCGGTCTGGTGGCCGATCCCGGCTGGCGGCTGGCGCTGTGGCTGGCCGCGCTGACCGTCGACTACACCGCGTACGGTCTGCGTTTTCCGCTTCCCGGTCGGGCGCCTCTGCCGCGCTATCAGGTGGTGCCCGAGCACCTCGCCGAGCGCTACCAGCAGATCTACATCCTGTCCCTGGGTGAGCTGATCCTGGTCAGCGTCCTCAGCCTGGGCCACCAACCCTTCACCACGGATCGGGTGGCAGCCTTCGGCACTGCGTTCCTCACGGCCGCGGTGCTCTGGTGGAGCTACGCCCGGGGAGCTGGCGCGACCCTCCGCGCCGCCATCGAGTCGTCGCCCCACCCGGCCCGGCTGGTGCAGACCAACCCGTACGCCCACTGGCTGATGATCGCCGGGGTGGTCGGCACGGCAGCCGGTGTCGAACGGATCATCGAGCAGCCCACCGAGCGGCCAGGCGTCCCGATGATCGCGCTCATCCTGGGCGGTGCCGGGCTGGTGCTGTGTGGTCGGGCGGTGCTCGAGTACGAGGTCTACGAGCGGTTGCCGTTGTCCCACGTCGTCGGTGTCGTCGTGACGATCGCTCTTGCCCCGGTCGCGCCGCACCTGCCCGGTCTGGCGGTGAGCGTCGCCGCCGGTCTGGTGCTGCTGGGGGTCGCCGCCATCGAGTACCTCCGGCCCCGGTACCGAGCGAAACGGAAACCTGGCCGCTCGAGGCGCGGCCGTGCCTGATCTCCCGTCGCGGAACGGACCGCGAAATGCGGCCAGACTCTCTTGCGCGGATAGGTCTGTAATGCAAAGCTGACTGCATGACACACGAATCCGCTTCCCAGGCGGACGGGCCTCACGAGCTGTTGGCGACCGTGCGCGACCTGACACGTCAGGTCCGTGTCGCCCAGCGCGGCACCTGGTTTCCACTGCTGGTCTTCGCGGTGATCACCCTGGTCGCGATACCCGTCTACCGGTACGCCCCCTACCTCGACCTGTTCGACACCTGCCGATCCCGCCCGCAGCACACGGTCTGCATGGCTCCCAACCCCGCGCAGCTCGGGTACTGGACGGTCGCGCTGGTGCTCGCCTACGCGGGGATCGCAGGCTTCTACCTCAGGCAGTCCCGACGGCGTGGCGTGGGCACCCCGATCCGCCCCTACGTCGTCGTCGGTGTCGCGTTGGCCGTTCTGATGGCAGCCGTGTCGATCTGGCTGACGTTCCACCCGCTCATCCCCGTCCCCGCCGACCCCTTCTCCACCGACCCGGTCGAGATCGAGGTCGGGCCGGCGGCGTGGCTCATCAACGGGCTGGCCAGTCCCATAGCGGTCATCGCGCTGGCGCTGCTGGTGCTCGCGTGGGTCGAACGCAACTGGGCGCTGCTGGCGTACAGCCTCGTCTACCTGGCGATCGTGATGGTGCAGGGCGGCCAGGTCATCCACTCGACCTCACCGTGGTTCTTCCTGCCGTACCTGCTCGTCCCTGCGGCGCTGCTGCTGCTCGGCAGTGCCGCCTTCGCCCTGATCCGGCCGACCACCGAGGTTCCGGGGCGATGACCGACCATCCCACCAACGGCCTCGACGACGTGGTCCACCAGCGCGTCCGATTGGGCATCCTGGCCATCGCGCACCAGGCCCGCCAGGTCGAGTTCGGCTTCCTGCGCACCACCCTGCAGTTGACCGCGGGCAACCTCGGGCAGCACCTGACCGTCCTGGAGAAGGCCGAGCTGATTGAGATCGAGAAGGGCTACGAGGGCAAGCGCCCACGCACCTGGGTGACTCTCACCGCTGCTGGTCAGGCAGCCCTGCGCGATGAGATCGCCCACCTCAAGCAACTCATCCATCAGGTCGAACAAGCGCAGACGGCGCCGACCGCCGACCGGTGACCGGCGGGCAGCCGGCGTGCGCCGTCTAACGAACGAGATTCATGACCCGGGAGACAGGACCTAGCGGACCACCACGGTGACGGTGTGCTCCCGGCCGTCCTTGGGGATCGTCACGGCAACCGTGCCGGGGCGGACGAAGCGGACGTCCACCACGCCCGCCTCGTAATGCACGGAGACCAACTCCGGGCGGTCCACGGTGACCAGCCCCGGCCCGATGCCCTGGATGCGCAGCACCGCACCGGTGGCGAAGCAGAGCGATTTCAGCAGCTCGATCTCGGTGTCGGCGAGCGGCAGGTCATAGCGGACCGCGCCCTGACAGGCCGGCGTCGCGTCGGCCGGCGGGGGAGTCGTTCGGGGCGTACCCCTGGGCCTGGTGGGTGCGGGCGGTGGCGCGGCCGGCCGCGCGCTGGTCAACGTCGGTCGCGACGGCGAGCCGGTGGGCGCGAGGCTCGCGGAGATCGTGGAGATCGCGGAGGGGGACGGTGTCGAACGGGTCGGGCCGGGCGGTTGGACGGGCAGGGGCGAGACGGCGTCGGCGCCGCACGCGGCAACCCCCACGGCGGCCGCGAGGACGACGACGAACCGGCCGAACGGCGCGCGGCTCATTCCGCGCCGAGCCGTTGCCGGACCTGGTGGCGGGCCAGGTGCAACCGGGACTTCACAGTGCCCACCGGCACGTCGAGCAGTTCGGCGATCTCGGGATAGCTCAGCCCGAGAACGTCGCGCAGGGCCACCACCTCGGCGAGGTCGGGGCGGACGGCGTCGAAGGCGTCGAGCAGGTCGAGGCGGGTCCCGGCGACCACGCTCGTCCGTCGGGGGTCGGGCCGGTCGGGCAGCGGCACGCCGCCGGCCTCCAACCGCCAGCGGCGGCGCAGTGTGCGGTACGTCGAGCGAGCCCGGTTGGCGGCGAGCCGGTGCAGCCAGGTACGGAACGAGGAGCGTGCCTCGAACCGGGTGATGCCGTTGGCCAGGGCCAGGAGGGTGTCCTGGCAGGCTTCCTCGGCGTCCTCCCGGTTGGGCAGGAACCGGGCGCACAGCCGCAGCACCTCGGGGCGTACCGCGAGCAGCAGGGCGTCCAGGGCGGCCGGGTCGCCGTGCGCGGCGGACCGGGCCAGGACGTCGATGTCGTCCGCGTCGGGCATGCCGGGTGTCCAATGCTCGCCGGTGCCGATCCCCGAGCGTACGACCGGTGACGCCGCAGCGGCCCCGTAGCGTCCGGCACCCGACGCGAACCGGCGCCCTACTCGAAGCGGGACACGTCCCCGGCTCCCCGGCGCAGGACCTCCGGCTCGGGCCCGGACAGGTCGATCACGCTCGTCGGCTCGCTGCCGCAGTCGCCCGCGTCGAGCACCGCGTCGAGCTGGTGGTCGAGCCGTTCCTTGATTTCCCAGCCCTGGGTCATCGGCTCGTCGTCGCCGGGCAGGACCAGGGTGCTGGACACCAGCGGTTCGGCCAACTCGGCCAGCAGCGCCTGGGTGACGGTGTGCCGGGGGACCCGCACGCCAACGGTCCGCTTCTTCGGGTGCAGCATCCGGCGGGGCACCTCACGGGTGGCCGGCAGGATGAAGGTGTAGCTGCCCGGGGTGGACGCCTTCACCAGGCGGAAGACCGCGTTGCTGATCTGGACGAACTGACCGAGCTGCGCGAAGTCGTGGCAGACCAGCGTGAAGTGGTGCCGGTCGTCGAGGTGCCGGATCTGCCGGATCCGGTCCAGCCCGTCCTGGTTGCCCAGTTGGGTGCCGAGCGCGTAGCAGGAGTCCGTCGGATAGGCGACCAGCCCACCACCGCGGATCAGGTCGGCGACCTGGCCGATGACCCGGGGCTGCGGGTTCTCCGGGTGCACGTCGTAGTACCTCGCCATCCTCCGAGACTAGGCGCACGCGGGGAGGATCAGGAGACGAGGGCCACCCTCGGCGCGGACGGTGGAGCCTCCGAGATCACCTCGGTAGGGTAGGTCCCGGTCGGCTCCGACCAACAAGATCCACACCGCCGGGGGGCGCCACGCATGGCTGATTCGTTCGCGCATCTGCACGTGCACACCGAGTACTCGATGCTCGACGGAGCGGCCCGACTGAAGGACCTGTTCGCCGAGGCCAAGCGGCTGGGCATGTCCGCTGTGGCGATCACCGACCACGGCAACATGCACGGCGCGAACGACTTCTACAACCAGGCGATGGCCGCCGGGGTGACCCCGATCCTGGGCGTCGAGGCGTACGTGGCGCCGGAGTCGCGCTACCACAAGGCGCGGGTCAAGTGGGGTCGCCCGGAGCAGAAGAGCGACGACATCTCCGGTAACGGCGCGATCACCCACAAGACCATGTGGGCGAAGAACGCGCAGGGCCTGAAGAACCTCTTCACCCTCAACTCGCGCGCCTCGATGGAGGGGCACTACGTCAAGTGGCCCCGGATGGACATGGAGCTGATCGCCGAGCACGCCGAGGGGATCATGGCCACCACCGGCTGCCCGTCCGGCGCGGTGCAGACCCGCCTGCGGCTGGGCCAGTTCGACGAGGCACTCAAGGTCGCCGCCAGCTACCAGGACATCTTCGGCAAGGACAACTACTTCCTGGAGATCATGGATCACGGCCTCTCCATCGAGAGCCGGGTCCGCGAAGGGCTCACCGAGATCGCCCGCAAGCTGGACATCCCGCCGGTGGTCACGAACGACTCCCACTACACCCACGAGGCGCAGGCCACCGCCCACGACGTGCTGCTCTGCGTGCAGACCGGCAGCAACATCGACGACCCCAACCGGTTCCGGTTCGAGGGTGGCGGCTACTTCATCAAGAGCGCCGACCAGATGCGCGCTGTGGACTCGTCCGAGCTGTGGCAGGAGGGCTGCCGCAACACCCTGCTGGTCGCCGAGAAGGTCGACCCGAAGGGCATGTTCGAGTTCCACAACCTGATGCCGCGCTTCCCGGTGCCCGAGGGGGAGACCGAGGAGTCCTGGTTCCGCAAGGAGACCTTCGCCGGCCTGGGCCGCCGCTACCCGAACGGCATCCCCGAGGGGCACGTCGTCCAGGCGGAGTACGAGCTGGGCGTCATCAACCAGATGGGCTTCCCGTCCTACTTCCTGGTGGTCGCCGACTTCATCCAGTGGGCGAAGAACCAGGGCATCGCCGTGGGGCCGGGTCGTGGCTCGGCCGCCGGGTCGCTCGTCGCGTACGCGCTGGGCATCACCGACCTGGACCCGATCCAGCACGGCCTGATCTTCGAGCGGTTCCTCAACCCCGAGCGGGTCTCGATGCCGGATGTCGACATCGACTTCGACGAGCGTCGGCGCGGTGAGGTGATCAAGTACGTCACCGACAAGTGGGGCGAGGACAAGGTCGCCCAGATCGCCACCTTCGGCACGATCAAGGCGAAGGCCGCGATCAAGGACTCGGCTCGGGTCCTCGGTTTTCCGTACGCGGTCGGCGACCGGATCACCAAGGCGATGCCACCGGCGGTGATGGGCAAGGACATCCCGCTCACCGGCATCTTCGACAACAAACACCCCCGCTACGCCGAGGCGGGCGAGATCCGCGGCCTGTACGACTCCGACCCGGACGTCCGCAAGGTGATCGACACGGCCAAGGGCATCGAGGGGCTGATCCGGCAGACCGGCGTGCACGCCGCCGGCGTCATCATGTCCGCCGAGCCGATCATCGAGCACATCCCGTTGACGCGCCGCGACGCCGACGGGGCGATCATCACGCAGTTCGACTACCCGACCTGCGAGTCGCTCGGGCTGCTGAAGATGGACTTCCTCGGCCTGCGCAACCTGACGATCATCGACGACGCGGTCAAGAACATCGAGCTGAACCACGGCCGCAAGCTCGACCTGCTGGGCCTGCCGCTGGACGACAAGGCCGCGTACGAACTGCTGGCCCGCGGCGACACCCTGGGCGTGTTCCAGCTCGACGGCGGGCCGATGCGGTCACTGCTGCGGTTGATGAAGCCGGACAACTTCGAGGACATCTCCGCCGTCCTGGCCCTGTACCGACCCGGCCCGATGGGCGTCGACTCGCACACCAACTACGCGCTGCGCAAGAACGGCCTCCAGGAGATCACGCCGATCCACCCGGAGCTGGAGGAGCCGCTGCGGGAGATCCTGGCGCCCACCCACGGCCTGATCGTCTACCAGGAGCAGGTGCAGCGCGCCGCGCAGATCCTCGCCGGCTACACCCTCGGTCAGGCGGACCTGCTGCGCCGGGCCATGGGTAAGAAGAAAAAGGAGATCCTCGACAAGGAGTTCATCCCGTTCCGGGACGGCTGCCGCGAGCGCGGCTACTCCGACGAGGCGATCCAGGCGGTGTGGGACGTCCTGGTGCCGTTCGCCGGGTACGCCTTCAACAAGGCGCACTCCGCCGCGTACGGCCTGGTCTCCTACTGGACCGCGTACCTCAAGGCGCACTACCCGGCCGAGTACATGGCCGGGTTGCTGACCAGCGTCGGCGACGACAAGGACAAGATGGCGCTCTACCTGGCCGAGTGTCGCCGGATGCGCATCCAGGTGCTGCCGCCGGACGTGAACACCTCGGCCGGGCCGTTCACCCCGGTCGGCAAGGACATCCGCTTCGGCCTGGCCGCCGTCCGCAACGTCGGGGCGAACGTGGTCGCCTCGATCATGCGCTGCCGGGAAGAGAAGGGCGAATACGCCGACTTCTACGACTTCCTGTCCAAGGTGGACGCGGTGGTCTGCAACAAGAAGACGATCGAATCGCTGATCAAGGCGGGTGCGTTCGACTCCCTCGACCATCCCCGCAAGGGCCTGCTCGCGGTGCACGCCGACGCGATCGACGCGTACGCCGACGTCAAGCGCAAGGAGGCCGTCGGCCAGTACGACCTGTTCGGCGCCGGGTTCGGTGACGCCGACACCGGCAGCACCACTGTGATGCCGACCATCGGCGACAGCGAGTGGGACAAGCGCGACAAGCTGGCCTTCGAGCGGGAGATGCTCGGCCTGTACGTCTCCGACCACCCACTGTTCGGTCTGGAGCACATCCTCAACGCGGCAGCCGACACCACAATCGCCTCCCTGGCCGAGGAGGGCGGGGTGCCCGACGGGGCGGTCGTCACCCTCGCCGGCATCCTCTCCGGGGTGCAGCGCCGGGTCACCAAGCAGGGTCGTGCCTGGGCGTCGGCCACCCTGGAGGACCTGGCCGGTGGGGTGGAGGCGCTGTTCTTCCCCAACACCTACGAGGTGATCGGGCAGTACATCGCCGAGGACGCCATCGTGGTGGTCAAGGGTCGGGTGGACCGCCGCGACGACACCCCACGGATCATGGCGATGGACATGTCCATGCCGGACGTCAGCACCAGCGCCACGAACAAGCCGGTCACCCTCACCATCCCGGTGCACCGCTGCACACCACCGCTGGTGGAGAAGCTCAAGGAAACCCTGGTGCTGCACCCCGGCGACACCGAGGTGCACGTCAAACTCCAGAACGGCGGGCGCACCACCACCCTGCGGCTGGGTCCGTTCCGGGTGGCGGCGACGACCGCGCTGATGGGTGACCTGAAGAGCGTCCTCGGCCCGGCCAACGTGAGCTGAGCCGCATCGGTCCGGCCGGCCTGCGCCGGCCGGACCGCCGGGCTCAGACCCGTTCGGGGGCGCTGATCTCCCGCAGTTGGCCGTCGGCCAACCGCAACCAACGCTGCACGCCGATCTCGGCGAGGAACCGTTCGTCGTGGCTGACCACCATGAACGCCCCCTGGTACGCCGACAGCGCGCTCTCCAGCTGACCCACGCTGACCAGGTCCAGGTTGTTTGTCGGCTCGTCGAGCAGCAGCAGTTGCGGCGCCGGCTCGGCGCAGAGCACACAGGCGAGGGTGGCGCGCAGCCGTTCACCGCCGGAGAGCACCCCGACCGGCAGGTTGACCCGGGCGCCCCGGAACAGGAACCGGGCGAGCAGGTTCATCCGCTTGGCGTCCGGCAGGCTCGGCGCGTACGCGGCGAAGTTCTCCGCCACCGTGCGGTCGAGGTCCAGCAGGTCCAGCCGCTGCGACAGGTACGCGATCCGTCCCTCGCCGCGCTTCAGCTCACCGCCGGACGGTTGCAGGTCACCGTTGACCAGGCGCAGCAGGGTCGATTTGCCGACGCCGTTCGCCCCGGTCAGCGCGATCCGTTCCGGCCCCCGGATCACCAGGTCGGCGCCGTCGCCGCCGAACAACTCCCGGTCGTCGAAGTGGGCCCGCATCCCCTGGCCGGAGAAGACGGTGCGCCCGCCCGGGACTGTGGTGTCCGGCAGGTCCACGACGATCCGGTCCTCGTCGCGTACCGCCCGGCCCGCCTCGTCGAGTCGGGCCTTGGCCTGACCGAGTCGGGACGAGTGCGTCTCCTGCGCCTTGCCCGCCGACTCCTGTGCGCTGCGCTTGAGCCCACCGGCGACGATCCGGGCCAGGCCGGCGTTCTTCAGGTTCTTCGAGGCGTTGCTGGCCCGCCGGTCGGCCCGTTCGCGGGCCTGCTGCATCTCCCGCTTCTCCCGCTTCACCTCCTGCTCGGCGTTGCGCAGGTTGCTCTCGGCCACCTCCCGCGCCGCCTGCACCGCCTCCGTGTACGCGGTGAAGTTGCCCCCGTACCAACGGATCTCGCCCTGGTCCAGCTCGGCGATGCGGTCCATCCGGTCCAGCAGTTCCCGGTCGTGGCTGACCAGCAGCAGGCACCCGGACCACTCGGTGAGGACGTCGTAGAGCTTGTGCCGGGCCTCCAGGTCCAGGTTGTTCGTCGGCTCGTCGAGCAGCAGCACGTCCGGGCGGCGCAGCAGTTGCGCCGCCAGACCGAGGGAGACCACCTGGCCGCCGCTGAGGGTGTGCAGCCGGCGGTCGAGCGACAGCTCACCCAGGCCGAGGCGGTCCAGCTCCGAGCGGGTGCGCTCCTCGATGTCCCAGTCGTCGCCGATGGTGGCGAAGTGCTCCTCGGCGGCGTCGCCGGCCTCGATGGCGTGCAGCGCGGCGATCCGCTCGGCGACGCCCAGCACCTGCGCCACGCTCAGGTCGCCGACCAGCGGCAACGTCTGCGGGAGGTAGCCGAGCACACCGTCGACGGTGACGCTGCCGCCGCTGGGCGGCAACTCCCCGGCGATCAGCCGCAGCAGGGTGCTCTTTCCGGCGCCGTTGGGCGCGACCAGGCCGGTACGACCGCCCGGGACGGTGAAGGACAGCTCCGAGAAGACCGGGGTGTCATCCGGCCAGGAGAAGGAAAGGTTCGAGCAGACGATGAACGCATCAGACATGCGAGTGACCTCAAAGGGTGGGGTGGGCGCGCCTCAGCCGCCCGACGACAACGGGAACCGGTGGAACGACGACATGACCCCGGCGGCTGCGCCGAACGCGCGCCGAACCGATGGCCGAACACATCCGGTCTCACCCGGAGATGTCGTCGTCACCCGCCATGTCTGGTCTCCCTGGTCGTGTCACTAGCCCAACTCCGCCGAGTCTAACAACGGATCTTCAGTGCGCCACCGCAATAGAGTGCAGCGCTCCGTGTTTAGGCCAGGCTATAGTTGGTCCATGTCTCATGAGCGCCACGTCGCTGGGCGATCACGACGACAACGGATGTCCGCGACTGGTTGCGGTCCCTGCGAGAAGCCGACCCGGCAACGTACCGGTCCGTCAACGTAGCGATCGACATGCTTGCGGACACCGGTCCGGGCCTGGGGCGTCCGCTGGTCGACACTCTCAGGGGTTCGACCATCAGCAACCTCAAGGAGCTTCGACCGCGATCCGGAAGAGACGTCGCCGTTCGCGTGCTGTTCGTCTTCGATCCATGGTCCCAGGCCGTGCTGCTGGTGGCCGGCAATAAGGCAGGGGATTGGGGTCGGTGGTACGGCAAGGCGATTCCAGCGGCTGAGATTGCGTATGAGGGCTGGCTTGCCTTCGAGAGGAAACGGAGGGAGGGCTGATGGGCGACTTCCATGACTGGAACGACATCCGGGCTGAGCTGCATGACGGGGACGATGAAGCGCTCGACGCCGAGCGTGCTCGTACCGAGGCGTGGATCAGCGCGTTTCACCTTGCCGAGGAGCGGAAGCGGTTGGGCCTGACCCAGCGGCAGGTGGCCGACCTGATGGGTGTCACGCCCGGCCGGGTCAGCCAGATCGAGAATGGTGACCTGGAGGCCAACGAGGTCGCGACGCTGAGCCGATACGCCCGAGCACTCGGCGCCCGGATGCGGATCATCTTCGACTACGGCGACGACCTTCGTCAGATCGCCTGACCTGCGCGGCACTGTTCCAGGGCGGCCCTCTTTCAACCGTCGATCTTGCACTTACTGTTGCCGAAATATCGCTGTTGCGGTCAATGGTCCCGACAGAAAGTGCAAGATCGACGGATTGCTCAACGGGGTCGGTACTCGACCTCGGGGCGGCCGGGGGTGCCGTAGCGGGGGGTGCGGGCGGCCCGGTCCACCGTGACCAGGTACTCCAGATAGCGGCGGGCCGTTACCCGGGAGATGCCGGTCAGCGCGCTCACCTCGGTCGCGGACAGCCCGACCTCCGCGCGGGTGCCGTCGGTGAGCGCGGCGCGTACCCGATCGAGGGTCTGCGCGTCGAGCCCCTTGGGCAGGCTGTGCCCGGCGGTGCCGCGCAGGGTGGCGAACATCTGGTCCACCTCGTGCTGGGCGGCGACCTCGCCGTCGGCGAGCGCCTGGGCGCGGTAGTCGGCGTACCGCTCCAGCTTGTCGCGGAACGCGGCGAACGTGAACGGCTTGAGCAGGTAGTGGGTCACACCGAGGGACACCGCGGTGCGCACCACCGCCAGGTCCCGCGCGGACGTCACCGCGAGCACGTCGACGCTGCTGCCGGCCGCCCGTAGCGCCCGGCAGACGTCCAGGCCGTGCAGGTCGGGCAGCCGAAAATCCAGGAGTACGAGGTCCACGTCGCCGCCGTCGTTGGCGCGCAGGGCCGCCATCGCCGCCCGCGCGGTGTGCGCCACCCCGACCACCACGAAACCGGGAACCCGTTCGGTGTACGCGCTGTGCGCCTCCGCCAGCAGCGGCTCGTCCTCGACGACCAGTACCCGGATGGCGCTCATGACCGCCCTATCCTGCCCGGCAGCCGAACGGTGAACAGGCTGCCGCCGTCGTCGGAGCGACCCACCTCGGCGCTACCGCCGTGCCGGCGTACCACCTGGCCGACCAGCGCCAGGCCGAGACCCCGGCCGGTGCTCTTGGTGGACCAGCCGCGCCGGAACGCGTCGGCGACCCGCTCAGGTGCCAGGCCGGGGCCGCTGTCGGCTACCCGGACCACCAGCTCGTCGTCGGTCGCGCCGACGAAGACCCGCACCCGGCGCGGCGCCGGGGTTCCGGCCACCGCCTCCAGGGCGTTGTCGACCAGGTTGCCGACAACGGTGAGGAGATCTCCGGTCGGCAGCGGGCTGTCGTCGAGGCGGCAGTCCGGTTCGATGACCAGATCCACTCCGCGCTCGCCGGCCTGTGCGGACTTGCCGAGCAACAGCGCCGCCAACGCCGGCTCGGTCACCGCGCCGACCACCCGGTCGGTCAACTGTTGGGCGAGGGCCAGGTCCCGGGTGCCGAGCCGGACGGCCTCGTCGGCGCGACCCAGCTCCACCAGCGTCAGCACGGTGTGCAGCCGGTTGGCCGACTCGTGGGTCTGCGCCTGCAACGCCTCGGTCAGCGCGCGCACCGAATCCAGCTCGCTGGCCAGGGTGCGCAGCTCGGTCTGGTCGCGCAGGGTCAGCACGGTGCCGAGCACCGCGCCCTCGAAGCGGGTGGTCCGCTGGTTGGCGACGAGCACCCGGTCACCGGCGACGATCGGCTCGTCGCGGGCGTCGCGGCCGGAGTCGAGCAGCTCGGCCGCCGCGGGCGGCAGGTCGATCCCGGCCACCGGCTGGTCGATGACTGGCGCGTCCACGTCGAGCCCCAGCAGCCGGCGGCCCTCGTCGTTGACGAGCGCCACCCGACGATCGGTGGTGAGCACGACGAGACCTTCCCGCACCGAGTGCAGAACGGCGTCGTAGTACTCGTACATCCGCGTCATCTGGGCCGGCCCCAGACCGTGCGTCTGGCGGCGGAGCCGGCGGCTGAGCAGCCAGGAGCCCGTCGCGGCGAGGGCCAGAGCCGGCGCGACCACACCGAACAGCACCGGCAACTGGCCGAGCAGCTTCTTGTCGATGGCGCGGGTGGTGATGCCCACCGAGACCAGACCGACGAGGCGTCGCTGCTCGTCGTACACCGGAACGACCGCGCGCACCGACTCGCCGAGCGTCCCGACGTTGGTGGTGGTGAACGGGCGGCCCGCCAGAGCGGGCCCGATCTCGCCGACGAACGGCTCGCCGATCCGGTCCTTGGTCGGGTGCGAGAAACGGGTGCGGTCGGGGGCCATCACCACCACGAAGTCGGTGCCCGTGGCCTTCCTTGTCGATTCGGCGTACGGCTGGAGGACCTTCGCGGGGTCGACGGTCGTGAGGGCCTCGCGGACGTCGGGGGAGCCGGCCACGGTCTGCGCCACCGCGAGCACCTCCTCCTGCGCGGCCTGGCGGGAGTCGCTGCGGGCCAGCCAGACGGCGCCCGCCGCGCCGGCCAGCACGAGCAGCGTCACCACCATCGCCTGGAGGGCGAAGAGTTGCCCGGCGATGCTCCACTGGCGTCGGGCCACCTCCACCACCCTCCTCGTCGCGCCACCGGTTCCGCCGACGCGGTGAACAGAATGACCGCAAGGCTGTCAACGGGTGAGACGCGCTTCACATTGTCGACATGGACACCACCGCATCCGCCACCACCCCGGCACCGGCGGTCCGCCGGGACCGTACCCGTTACCTGTATCTGGCCGTCATCGTGGCCGTGGTCGCCGGCATCGTGGTCGGCCTGGTCGCCCCCGATTTCGGCAAGGAACTCAAGCCGATCGGCACCGGCTTCGTCAACCTGATCAAGATGATGATCAGCCCGGTCATCTTCTGCACCATCGTGCTCGGCGTCGGCTCCGTACGGCAGGCCGCGAAGGTCGGCAAGGTCGGCGGCCTGGCCCTCGGCTACTTCCTGACCATGTCGACGGTCGCGCTCGCCATCGGCCTGGTCGTCGGCAACGTCATCCACCCCGGTTCGGGCCTGAACCTCGGCCCGGACCTGGTCGGCTCCGGCAAGGCCGCAGCCGGTGACGAGGCCGCCGGTACGGCCGACTTCCTGCTCGGAATCATCCCGACGACGCTGCTCTCCTCGCTCACCGAGGGCAAGGTGCTCCAGACGCTGCTGGTCGCCCTGCTGGTCGGCTTCGCCGTGCAGGCCATGGGCCGGCGGGGTGAGCCGGTGCTCAGCGCCATCACCGTCATCCAGCGGGTCGTCTTCAAGGTCCTTGCCATGATCATGTGGCTGGCGCCGATCGGCGCGTTCGGCGCGATGGCCGCCGTGGTCGGCGCGACCGGCGTGGACGCCCTCAAGAGCCTCGCCCAGATCATGGTGGGCTTCTACGCCACCTGTCTGATGTTCGTGCTGGTGTTCCTGGGCGCGCTGCTGTGGTTCGTGGCCCGGATCTCGATCTTCTCGCTGCTGCGTTACCTGGGCCGGGAGTTCCTGCTGATCCTGTCGACCTCGTCGTCGGAGTCGGCGCTGCCGCGGCTGATCGCGAAGATGGAGCACTTCGGTGTGAGCAAGCCGGTCGTCGGCATCACGGTGCCGACCGGCTACTCGTTCAACCTGGACGGTACGGCGATCTACCTGACCATGGCGTCGCTGTTCATCGCCGACGCGCTGGGCAAGCCGTTGGCCATCGGCGAGCAGATCTCGCTGCTGCTGTTCATGATCATCGCGTCGAAGGGTGCCGCCGGTGTCACCGGCGCCGGGCTGGCCACCCTCGCTGGCGGCCTCCAGTCGCACCGCCCGGACCTCGTCGACGGGGTCGGGCTGATCGTCGGCATCGACCGGTTCATGTCGGAGGCTCGGGCGCTGACCAACTTCGCCGGCAACGCGGTGGCGACGGTACTGGTGGGAACCTGGACCGGCGAGTTCGACCGGGAGCGGGCGACCGCGGTGCTGAGCGGCAACGACCCGTTCGACGAGGCCACCATGGTCGACGAGCACGACGACGAGGCGGCGTCCCGCCCCGACGAGAAGGAGACCACGCCCGCCGGAGCCCCGGTCTGATCCATGGCGTGCACCCTGGGTCGCGGCGGCGCAGGGCCGCCGCGCCCCCCCGTTGATCAAGACGTTTGCGTCACGACACCCCGGGATGGGTGACGCAAACCTCTTGATCAACCGGGGGGGTGGGGTGGGGTGGGGTGGGGGTGCAGGGCTAGGGGGCGGTGGTCTCGTTGCAGGGGACGCCGATGCCGAGGTTGACGCGGTCGGTCTGGCCGTTCGACGTCACGATGAGCGGTACGCAGGCGGGCTGCGCGACCCAGGTGCCGCCGACGAAGGCCATCCACTGAGCCTGCCCACCCTCCGGCGCGCAGGCGTGCACGGTCACGGCCGCAGCGGGCGTGCCGGTGCCGCCCCAGCCGAGCCGGGCCCTGTCCTGCCAGGCCGGTGCCACCCGCAGGTCGACGACTGTGCCGGCGCGGACGACGAGCCCCCATTTGGCGAACAGCCGTGCCGCTGGATCGGCCTCCCCGGAATCTTGCGCCGACATCACGGGCGCGGTGGGCACCGCCACGTCTTCGCCCACCAACCGGTAGCCCGCCGGCGGTGCTGGCAGCGTGTCGACCGATGTCGTGCAGGGTGACCCACCACCACTGGCGTCCGTCGACGGCCCCGCACCGGTGGCCGGCGGGGTGGCGTGCCGGCGCGAGTCACCCGCGGGCGTGCAGGCGGCCAGGGCCACCACCAGGCTCAGGAAGCCCCACCAGACGACCGGCCTGGTTCGGCTGCCCGGCGCGGGATCCGGAAGGGCCGGGGCACGCGGAGGCCGGGTCGCACCGGCATGGGCACTCATCAGACATTCATAGCTGGTCGCCGGGCCCAGCGCGGTCCTGGCCGGCAGGGCTCGCCGCCCATCTGACCACCGCATCCGGGGCGCCAACTCGAAGTGGCGGGCCAACTCAGCGCTGACGGCTGGCGTCGCGATGGTTACGGTCGTGAATGCCGAGGTTCCCGACCGTTCGAGGAGTGATCCCATGCCCGCCTCTCCGTCCCGGCTCTTCGCCGAGATAGCGACGGCCGAACCACCAGCCGAGACCAGAGTGGTCATGCGACGGGCGGTGGTGCTCGGTGGCAGCATGGCCGGGTTGCTGGCGGCCCGGGTGTTGAGCGACCACGCCGAGGAAGTGCTGATCATCGAACGGGATCCGTCCGATGTCGACGCCGGTCCACGGCCGGGCGTGCCCCAGGGCAGTCAGGTGCACGCGCTGCTGCCCGCCGGTCAGGTCCAGTTGGAGCGCTGGTTTCCCGGCATCGCCGACGAGGCGCTCGCGCTCGGCGCCCCGCCCCCACCGAGCGACCCGGGCACGGCGAAGGTCTTCGTGAACGGCATGTTGGGTCTGCCGCCCGCGGCGACCGGCACCGGGCCGGCGCTGATCACCACGCGTCCGTTCCTGGAGGCGTTGGTCCGCCGACGCACCCTCGCCATCGACAACATCCGCATGGTGTACGGCCGGGCGGAGGGTCTGCTCTTCGACGAGCGGCGGGTCAATGGCGCCCGGTACGTGCCCGAGGGCGGCACCGAGCCCGTCGTCGAAGCGGCGGACCTGGTGGTCGACGCGATGGGGCGATCCAGCCGGTTGAGCGACTGGCTGGCCGAGCACGGGTGGCCGCGCCCGCCGCTGCACCGCATGCCGATCAAGCTGAACTACGCCACAGCGCTCTTCAAGCGCGACGAGGAGGTCAGCGACGCCTGGGTGGCGGTCTTCCACACCATGGCGGGCAAGGGACGTACCGCCCGGATCGGTGGGATCAACTCGGTCGAGGGGGACCGCTGGATCATGCTGGTGGCCGGCTACGACGGGGACCGGCCCAGCCGTGACGTCGCCGACTTCACCACCCGTTGCCGGGAGCACTACCCGCAGATGTTCGGCGACATCGCCGAACAAGGGGAGATGCTCGGCGGGGTGGTCACGTACCACCAGGCGGACAGTCGACGCCGAGACTTCCACAAGCTCGACCGTCTGCCCGCCGGGTTGGTCGCCGCCGGCGACGCGGTCGCCTCCTTCAACCCGGTGTACGGCCAGGGCATGACCTCCGCGACACTGCACGCCTCCTGCCTGTCGAAGTACCTGCGCTCCGGTCCGAGGCCGCACGACGAGCCCGCGCACGCGTACTTCGACCAGGTCCGCGTGGTGGTCGACGCCGCCTGGCAGATCTCCACCACCGCCGACATCGAGCTGCCGCACGTCGACGGGCCGTACCCGCCCGGCTACAGGGTCACCAAGTGGTTCGGGGACCTGCTCTTCCGGGCGTCGCTGACCGACCCGGTGCTCAACGCCCGGTTGGGTCGGGTCACCACCATGCTCGACCACCCGGCCGCCCTGAGTCGCCCCGGCACCCTGTTCCGGGCCCTGCGGCTCGGCCTGCTCGGCGGCTCCCGGCGGTGATTCGTCGCCAAACGCGCCGCCGGTCGCGAGGCGCGGTGAAGAATGGTGGGCCGGGGAGGGGTGCAGCGACGAACCGGGGGAGCGGTAGTGCTCGCAACCAGCCTCCTTGGCCGGCTTCGCCGCCGTGACCCGGGTGACGCCGTCCTGCGGCGGGCGGTCCGGCTGACGCTCGTCGCGTCCGTCGTCTTCTACGGCTGCCGGTACGGCGCGGGCAGCTCGACGCTCGCCACGTACGGACTGTTCGGCACGATCGCCGCCGGGTCGTTCGCGCAGCTACCTGGTCCGGCGCCGCAACGGGCGCGGATCCTCGTGCTGTCGCTGCCGGTGGTGTGGGCGCTCATCGCGATGGGCTCGCTGTTGGCGTGGAGCACCTGGGCGGCCGCCGGTGGCATGCTGGTCGTCGGTTTCGTGGTGGCGTTCGCCGGGGTCGGCAACCCGCGCCTGGTGGGGTTGGCCAGCGCGTTTCAGCTCTTCTACATCCTGGCGTCGTTCCCGCCGTACCAACCGGACACCCTGCCGGAGCGACTCGGTGGGGTGACCCTTGCCGTCGTGCTGCTCGCCGCGGCCGAGGTGTTCCTCTGGCCCGACCCGGTGCCGGTCTCCTACCGGCAGCGCCTGGCCGAGGCGGCCGACGGCGTCGCCGCCTTCCTCGACGCCACCGCCGAGCGGCTGACCGACCCGCACGCCGCCGTGGGTGATCGGAACGCGCGACGCGAGCGGGCGCACGACGTGGTGGCGGCGATCGCGCTGAACCGCAGCCCTCCGGCGTGGGCGCCCACCGCGGCGGGCGCTCAGGATCGGGCGTTGCGGATCAGCGGGGCAGCGTTACGGGAGGTGCTCGCCGACGCGGACCGGTTGGCGGCGGACGCCCCGCCGGAGCCGATCCCGGACCTGGCAGCGGCGCGTCTGCTGCGCTCGTGCGCGGACACCACCCGCGCGGCCGGCCGGAGCCTGTCGCCGGGTGCCCCGGCGGTGGCCCCGGCCGACCTGGACGTGGCGGTCGGACGGGCCGAGGCGGCGTACCCGGTGGGTTCCGGCCAGGTCCGCGACGCGCCGGACGTACCCCGGTTGTGCCGGGACGCGACGGCGCTGGCCCTCGCGGACCAGGTGCGTGTCTTCGTCGTCGGTTCCCGGGTGGCGACCGGGGCGTGGCCCGGCGGCGGCGACGACTCCTCGGAGCTGTTCGCGTACGCCCGGCGTAGCCCGTGGACGCTGTACTGGTGGCAGTTCCGCTCACACCTGGCGCCGCGCTCGGCCCACCTGCACAGCTCGCTGCGGCTGGCCGTGGCGCTCGCCATCGCCCGGGTGGCCGCCGGGGTGTTGGAGCTGACCCACGGCTTCTGGGTGCTGCTGGCCACCCTCACGGTCCTGCGCACGTCCGCCGCCGACACCCGCACGGCGCTGCGACCGGCGGTGCTGGGGACCATCGTCGGTGCGGTCGTCAGCGGCGGGGTGATGCTCGTCGTCGACGAGCCGATCGTGTACGCCGTCGTCCTGCCGGTCACCCTGCTGCTGGCCTTCGGCGTCGGCCGGCTGCTCGGCCCGGTGTGGCAGCAGGCGCTGTTCACAGTGCTGCTGACAGTCGTCTTCGCCCAGCTCAGCCCGGAGGGTTGGCGGCTCGCCGAGGCGCGCCTCGTCGACGTGCTGCTCGGCGCGGTGATCGGCGTGCTCGCCGGGGTGGCGATCTGGCCGCGCGGCGCGGACCACGACCTGCGGCGCAACGCCACCCGCTACCTGGCGGCCAGCGCGGACGCTGTCGAACAGACGGTCCAGGCGATCCTCGGTGACGCTCCGCCGCCCGCGGGCGCCCTCGACCGGGTCCGTCGCCGGATGGTCCTCATCGACTCGTCGTACTGCCAGTACCACTCGGAGCGGCACGATCCGCACCGGCAACAGGTGAACTGGGACGCCGTGCTGAGCGCTGGGCACCACGTCGTGCCCGGAGCGGAGTCGCTGCTGCGGCGCAACCCGCCCGGCTGCCTCGCCGGCTGGCCCGGGGCGGCGACGCTCCTGCGAAACTCCGCCGGGCGCCTGCGATCGGCGTACGACGCGCTCGCCGATGACGTCGCCCACGGCCGGGCATCGGGCCGGGAGCTCGTCTCGACCAGCTGCGTCGACCAGTTGGACCGGATCCGTCCGCTCCTCGGCGAGGCCGACCATCAGTCGGTCCGGCACCTGGTGGAGGTCGACAGGTGGCTCGCCAGCCTCGCCGACAGTCTCGCCCGGATCCACCCGCCCGCCTGCCGCCGATGAGCCGGATCCCAGCCCGCCACCGGACGGGCCGCCGATCGCCGATTGGTCGTGCCCGTCGGGCGTCGTTCGGCCTAGCGTCGACGGCATGGAGATCGAGCAGGCACAGAAGCTGTGGGAGCCGGAACCGGGCTGGTTGAACACCGCCAGCTACGGGTTGCCGCCGGAGCCGGCGTGGGCGGCGTTGCAGGAGGCTCTCGCGGTCTGGCGGGTCGGTCGTACGTCGTGGGAGGACTGGGGCGAGTCGACGAGCCGGGCTCGTGTCACCTTCGCCGGCCTCATCGGGGTGCCGGTCGCTGACGTGGCCGTCGGCGCGGCGGTGTCCCAGCTCCTCGCGCCGGTCGCGGCGGCGCTGCCGGCCGGTGCCACGGTGGTGGTCCCCGAGGTCGAGTTCACCTCGAATCTCTTCCCCTGGCTGGTTCAGGAGGAGCGTGGCGTCACGGTCCGCACGGTGCCGCTGGGGTCTCTGGTCGACGCCATCGACGCCGATACCGACGTGGTGGCGTTCAGCCTGGTGCAGTCGGCCGACGGGGCGGTCGCGCCGTACGACGAGATCGTGGCCGCGGCCCGCGCGCACGACGCGCTGGTGGCGGTGGACGCGACCCAGGCGTGCGGCTGGCTGCCGTTCGACGGCAGCCGGGCCGATGTGGTGGCGGTGGGCGGCTACAAGTGGCTGATGAATCCGCGCGGGACCGCGTACGCCTATCTGGCCCCCGGGTTGCGCGAGCGGCTGCGCCCCGACGCGGCCGGCTGGTACGCGGGCCGGGACCCGCACGCCTCCTACTACGGCCCGCCGCTGCGGCTGGCCGACGATGCCCGCCGGTTCGACATCTCACCGGCCTGGTTCAGCTGGGTCGGCGCGGCGCCCGCCCTGGAGGTGGTCGCCGAGATCGGCGTGCCGGCGATCGGGGCGCACAACGTGGCGCTGGCCAACCGGTTCCTGAGCGGGCTGGGTCGGGAGCCGGGGGAGAGCGCCATCGTCAGCGTGGACGTGCCGGATGCGGAGCAGCGTCTGGCGGCGGCCGGTATCCGGGCGGCGGTGCGCGCCGGACGGGTGCGGGCCTCGTTCCACATCTACTCCACCGAGGCCGACGTGGACGCGGCGCTGACGGCGTTGACCGGCTGAACCTGGCACCGAGGACGGCCGGGCGTCAGGCCAGGTGACCACCGATCTTCGTGTAGCCGCGCAGCAGGTCCCGCGAGATGATCAGCCGCTGCATCTCGTCGGTGCCCTCGAAGATCCGGTAGAGCCGGACCTGCCGGTACCAGCGTTCGATCGGCAGCTCCCGGGTGTAGCCCATGCCGCCGTGGATCTGGAGCACCCGGTCGACCACCCGGTTGACCATGCCGGCGCCGTAGAGCTTGCCCATCGACGAGGCGTGCCGGGGGTCCAGGCCCGCGTCGACCGTCCACGCCGAGCGCAGCACCAGCCAGCGGGCCGCCTCCAGCTCCGTCTCCGAGTCGGCGATCATCCACTGGATGGCCTGGTTCGTGCCGATCTTCGTGCCGAAGGTTTCCCGGGTGTTGGCGTACTCGATGGCCATCTGCAACACCCGTTCGGCGATGCCGATGGCGTGCGACGGGATGGTGTAGCGCCCCTTGCCGATCCACTCCATGCCGAGGGTGAAGCCCTGCCCGATCTCACCGAGGATGTTGCGGTGCGGCACGCGTACGCCGTCGAAGATGAGTGACGCGGGCCCGCCCTCACCCATCGTCTGGATGAACTCCGAGCGCCAGCCCATCGACCGGTCCACCAGGAACGCGGTGGCGCCGCCGTTGCGGGCGCCCTTCTCCCGGTCGGTCACGGCGACCACGATGGCGAAGTCGGCGTCGTGACCGCCGGTGATGAAGGTCTTCTCGCCGTCGAGGATCCAGTCGTCGCCGTCCCGGCGGGCGGACAGCCGGATGTTGGCCGCGTCGGATCCGGCGCCCGGCTCGGTGATCGCGAAGCAGGAGCGTCGTTCGCCCTCGATGGTCGGGATGAGGAACTCCCGCTTCTGCTCCTCGGTGGCGTGGAACAGGATGTTGTCCGCCTCGCCGCCGAAGCGGAACGGCACGAACGTGCGGCCCAGCTCGGTCCAGATCAACGACTGGAGTACGGCTGGCAGGTTCATTCCGCCGTACTCCTCCGGGGTGGCCAGGCCCCAGAAGCCGAACTTGCGCGCCTTGAGTTGCAGTTCGCGCACCTCGGAGTGGTCGAGGCCCGGCTGGTGCGCCCGTTCCCGGCGGAGCACCTCCGCTTCCAGGGGCATCACCTCACGGGTGATGAACGCGCGCACGGTGTCCCGGACGGCGCGTTCCTCGTCGGACAGTGCGAAGTCCACGGTTCCCCCTCGGTCGGCGTGGTGGTGCGCCGCCACGGGCCGTAGCGGTCCCTCATAAACTAGCGGTGTAAGTTTTCATTCGTCCAGACCCCTTCTCCGGCCGACGTGGTGACGCCCGCCCGCAGGCGGTCCCCGATAGGGTGCGTGAACAGGCGGTTCCCACGGGGAGGACGCCGCAGACCGAGGAGTTCTGACGTGCCCCGACCTCGACGGCCTCTGCTCACCCGCGACCGGATCGTCGAGACGGCGCTCGCGCTGATCGACGCCGACGGGCTCGACGCGCTCTCCACCCGCCGACTCGCCGCCGCGCTCGGCGTGCAGGGTCCCTCGCTCTACAACCACTTCGCCACCAAGGACGAGATCCTCGACGCGGTCGCCGACACGGTCACCGGTGCCGTCGACACCAGCGGCTTCGCCAGCCGGGACTGGCTCGCCGCGCTGCGGGACTGGGCGTGGTCGTACCGGCGGGCGCTCACCGCGCACCCGAACGTCGTGCCGTACCTGGCGCAGGGCCCGGGTCGTCGACCGGCGGCCCTCGCCATGGCGGACGCGGTCTACGGAGGGCTGGTCCGGGCCGGTTGGCCGCCGGCCCGGGCCACCCACATCGGCGCGGCGCTGCGGTACTTCGTGGCCGGGTCGGCGCTCGGCTCGTTCGCCCGCGGTTTCGTCGAGGACCCCGAGCTGTACGCGGCGCACTACCCGCACCTGCGACAGGCCCACCGGCTCGCCGAGCACCAGCAGAGCGTCGACGAGGGAGCCTTCGCCCTCGGCCTGGACGCCCTGCTGCACGGTCTGGCCGCCGAGTACACCCGCAGCGTCGACACGGTGGAGTCCGCCCGGCCCGACGGGTAACGTCCAAACTCCCAGCGCTAGTTTCATCGCCCGTCGCGACCCCATCGCCCACCCCCTCGAAGGGACGACATGGACCTCGCCGCCCCGCCGTCGCTGTTGCCCGACTCCCTGCGCCTGCGGCGTCACCTGCACGTCGGCGGGGAGTGGACCCCTCCCGCCGACGCCGGCCTCATCGACGTGGAGAACCCGAGCACCGGGGAGCTGATCGGGCAGGTGCCGGCCGGCACCCCGGCCGACGTGGATCGCGCCGTTGCCGCGGCCCGGTCCGCGTTTCCCGGCTGGTCGGCCGCCACCCCCGCCGAGCGCTCCGCCCACCTCGACCGGCTGCACGCGGCGCTCACCGCCCGCGCCGACGACCTCGCCCGCACCATCGCCGTCGAGCTGGGATCTCCGCTCAAGCTCGCCACCCGGGTGCAGGTCGGGCTCCCACTGACCGTGCTGCGCGACCACGTCGCGCTCGCCGCCCGCGCGCCGGTCGAGGAGAGCATCGGCAACTCCCTCGTCGTCCGGGAGCCGATCGGCGTGGTCGGCGCGATCACCCCGTGGAACTACCCACTGCACCAGGTGATGGCGAAGCTCGCACCCGCCCTGGCCGCCGGCTGCACTGTGGTGCTCAAACCCAGCGAGCTGACCCCGTTGACCGCGTACCTGCTCTTCGACGCGGTCACCGAGGCCGGCCTGCCGCCGGGCGTGCTCAACCTGGTTCCCGGCACCGGGCCGGTGGTCGGTGAGGCGCTCGCCGGGCACCCCGACGTCGACCTGGTCTCCTTCACCGGCTCCACCGCCACCGGCGCGCGAATCATGCGGCTCGCCGCCGACCGCATCGCCCGGGTCGCGCTGGAGCTGGGCGGCAAGTCCGCCAACGTGATCCTCCCCGACGCCGACCTGGCCACCGCCGTCAAGGTTGGCGTCGGCAACGCCCTGCTCAACTCCGGGCAGACCTGTACCGCCTGGACCAGAATGCTGGTGCACCGCGACCGGTACGACGAAGCCCTCGACCTGATCGCCGCGGCGGTGGCCGGCTACCGACTCGGCGACCCGTTCGACCCGGCGACCCGGCTCGGCCCGCTGGTCTCCGCCGCCCAGGCCGAGCGGGTGCGTGGCCACATCGACCGGGCTCTCGCCGACGGCGCCCGGCTGGTCGCCGGCGGGCCCGACGCCCCGGTGCCGACCCGGGGGCACTTCGTCGCCCCGACCGTCTTCGCCGACGTGCACCCCGACAGTGCGCTGGCCCAGGAGGAGGTCTTCGGCCCGGTGCTCGCCGTCATCCCGTTCGCCGACACCGACGAGGCGGTCGCCATCGCCAACAACTCGAAGTACGGGCTGGCCGGCGCGGTCTGGTCCGCCGACACCGACGCGGCGCTCGCGGTGGCCCGGCGGCTGCGTACCGGCGCTGTCGACATCAACGGTGCCCCGTTCAACCCGCTCGCCCCGTTCGGTGGCTACAAGCAGTCCGGCCTGGGCCGGGAGTTGGGCGTGCACGGGCTGGCCGAGTTCTGCGAGCTGAAGGCGATCCAGCGATGACCGGTCCCGAGCTGTCCCCGGCCATGCCCGCAGGCCGGCCCGAGCTGTCCCCGGCCGCGCCGGGTGGCGGCACCGGGCCGGCGTCCGCACCGGTCATTGTTCGCGCGCTGGTCGCGCGCGGGTCCGGCGCCGAGCTGCGGGTCGAGCGGGTACGCCTGCCCGCGCCCGGCCCCGGCGAGGTGCGGGTGACGATCAGGGCGGCCGGTGTCTGCCACTCCGACCTGTCCATGGTCAACGGCACCCTCGCCGCGAGGTTCCCGCTGGTGCTCGGGCACGAGGCGACCGGTGTGGTGGCCGAGGTCGGGCCGGGCAGTCAGCTGACCGTCGGCACACCGGTGGTCCTCAACTGGGCGCCGGCGTGCCGGGCCTGCTGGTGGTGTCGGCGTGGCGAGCCGTGGCTCTGCGCCGACACCACGGCCCCGACCGTGTCGCGCGGCGAGACCGACGACGGGGTCCCGTTGCACCTGACCCTCGGCCTCGGCGCGCTCGCCGAGGCGGTGGTGGTACCCGAGCGTGCCGTCATTCCGATCCCCGCCGGGCTGCCGCCCGAGCAGGCCGCACTGCTCGGCTGTGCGGTGCTCACCGGCGTCGGTGCGGTCCGGAACACCGCCCGGGTGACACCCGGCGAGTCGGTCGCTGTCGTCGGGCTCGGTGGGGTCGGGCTCGCCGTGCTCAGCGCGGCCCGCCGGGCCGGTGCCACGACGATTCTGGCCATCGACGTCGCCGAGGCGAAACGGGACCTGGCGCTCGCCGCCGGTGCGACCGACTTCCTGCTCTCCGACGACCGGCTCTCCAAGGAGGTACGGGCGCGCACCGAGAGCCGGGGCGTCGACCACGCCTTCGAGTGCGTCGGTCGGGCCGCCACCATCCGCGCCGCCTGGCGGCTGACCCGGCGCGGGGGAGCGGTGACAGTGGTCGGCATGGGCGCCAAGGACGACATGGTCAGCCTGGGCGCGCTGGACATCTTCCACTCCGCGCGCACCCTGCGCTCCTCGGTGTACGGCTCGTCCGATCCGGACCGGGAGGTGCCGGTGCTGGCCGCGGAGCTCGCCGACCGCGCACTGGATCTGGGTGTGCTGGTCAGCGGGACGATTCCGTTGGACGAGGCGCCCGCGGCGTTCGACCGGTTGGCGCGGGGTGAGGGCGCTCGCTGGGTGGTCACGCTGGACTGACGCTGGTAACCGCCGTCGCGACGCGACCATCGACATCCCAGCGATTTGTCGGGGCGACTGGCGTGTCTGGCCAGGGAGCCTGGGGTCGGCCCGGGAAGGGCCAACCCTGGGCACCCTGGCGACGAGAGCCGGGCGACCGGTCAGAAGGGTGGGGCGTCCTCGCCCATCAGCGCCAGCACGACGCCACCCTTGCCGCTCTTGAGGCCCTGGACCACGACCTTGCCGGTGCTGCCGTCGGGCAGCTCCAGGGTGAAGGTCTTTCCGACCGCGTTCTTGGGGCCGTTTCCGGCGCTGTTGGCGGGTCGGAAGTCGCCTGCCCAGGGCGGAATCCCGCCCCTACGGGCCGGCTCGGCGAAGAGCGCGGCAGTGCCGGGGGTCCTGGTGCCGTCTGCGGAAAGGAGCACTGAGGCGCTGCGAAAGGTAGCCATATGCGCAAAGGCTAACCCGGACAACGCCGTTCGCGGTACCACAGTTGCCGGTGGCGGCGATTCGCTCGACCTCTGGCCCACCCCGCCAGGGGTGGGCCAGCCTCGGCTTACTTGCCGGTGACGATGCCCGGGTTGATGCAGAGCCCGGGGTTCGCGCCGTTCTTCTCCGCGATCTCCAGACAACGGGTCACCTTGTCGACCTTCGCGTTGGTCTCGGTGATCTGCTTGGAGATCTCGGCGTTCTTGCGGTCCTGCTCCAGGTTGCGGGTCTGCGCCAGCTTGTCCTGGAACGCCTTGATGTTGCCCTCGGTCTTGTCGTCGTGGTTCACCCGCGTGATGGTCACCGAGAGGATGTCCACGTCGGTGGCGAGGCGCGCCTCCGCGCTGGTCTTGATGTTCGCGGCGAACGGCTTCAGGTCGACGTTGAGGTCGCCGGTCTGGGCGTCGATCTTCTCCAGCGGGTTGTACGCGGCGAAGGCGTCGTTGACCGCGCTGTCCAGCTGCACACCCACCCGCTGACCTCGGAAGCTGCCGAAGTCGCCCTTGTAGTCCATGAACTGCTTCGGCGCGTTCTCCGGCTTGACCTGCCATTCGACAAGCACCTCGACGCAGGCGTCGGCGAGGGTGCCGGTGCGCACGCGTACGCAGTTGTTGCCACCGATGTGGTCGTACTTCTGGCGGCCCGCGTCCCACTCGCCGACCTTCTGCCAGGGCGCCACCCACTTCAGACCCGAGCCGGTCACCTTCCCGGTGGGCTTGCCGAAGCTGGTGACGATGCCGACCGAGCGGATGGGCACGGAATGGGCGCTGGAGGCGACGCCGACCACCAGCGTGAGGGCGAGGAAGCCGAGCGCCGCGAGGGTGGCCATCCGCTTGAGCGGCCGTGCGGGAGCGACGAGGGCGACGACGGCGCTGATCGCCAGGGCGACGGCGAAGACGATCGCCATGGTGAAGCCGACGGGCATGGGGTGGGGACCTTCCGGTGGGCTGTGTGGATCATCAACCTAGGGGGTCAGGTCAAGTCGACGGCGCGGGGGAGTGGAGTTCAGGCACGTCAACTGCGGGTCGAATATGGATTCCATCGACATGGTTCGACTCGGGAGGCCCGCCGTAGGTTTCGTCCACGCGACGGGCCTGTGACCGCGGTCACCGAACCGACCGTCGCCGCGACGTGCGGAGGATGAGGCGATGGCCGGGCAAGCGCTCCTGTCGGCCCGTGGGCTGACCCGCGACTTCCGGGGCTTCCGGGCGGTCGACGACGTCGACCTCGACGTGGCGTCGGACAGCGTGCACGCGCTGGTCGGCCCGAACGGCGCGGGCAAGACCACCCTGTTCAACCTGCTCACCGGCTTTCTGCGCCCCAGCGGCGGCCGGATCGAGCTGGCCGGGCGGGACGTCACCGGGCTGCCCCCCGAGCAGGTGGCCCGGCTCGGCGTGGCCCGTTCGTTCCAGATCACCAGTCTTTTTCCCCAACTGTCCGCGCGCGAACACGTCGCGCTGGCGTTGCAGTCGTCCAGCGGGCTGGGCTGGCGGTTCTGGCGGTCGGCGAAGCTGATGGGCCGCTACACCGAACGGGCCGACGAACTGTTGGCCATGGTGGGACTGGCCGAGCTGGCGCACGCCCCCTCGGCGTCCCTGGCGTACGGCCGGAAACGCGCCCTGGAGCTGGCCATCGCCCTGGCGCTGGACCCGAAGGTGCTACTGCTCGACGAGCCGACCGCGGGCATGGGCCTGGAGGACGTCGACCGCACCGTCGAGCTGATCGGTCGGGTCCGGCAGGGCCGGACCGTGGTGATGGTCGAGCACAACATGAGCGTGGTCGGCCGTCTCGCCGACACCGTCACAGTGCTCCAGGCCGGCAAGGTCCTCGTCGAGGGCCCGTACGAGCAGGTCCGCGCCGACGAGCGCGTGATCACCGCCTACCTGGGAGCCGCCGATGCTGCGCATTGAGAACCTGTCCGCCTTCTACGGCGAGGCGCAGGTGCTGCGTGACGTCAGCCTTGAGGTCTCCGCCGGCGAGGTGGTCACCCTGGTCGGCCGCAACGGTGCCGGCAAGTCCACGGTGCTGCGCTGCGTGATGGGGCTGCACCCCGGTCAGCGCGGCACGGTGGAGCTGGACGGGCGGGACATCACCGGGTTGGCGGCGCACAAGCGGGCCCGCCTGGGGCTGGGCTGGGTGCCCGACGACCGGGGCAGCTACGCCACGTTGACCGTCACCGAGAACCTCACGCTGCCACCCACTGTCGGCCCCGACCCGTGGTCGCTGGATCGGGTGTACGAGGCGTTCCCGGCCCTGTACACCCGACGGGACTCGGCGGCCACCATGCTCTCCGGCGGCGAGCAGCAGATGCTCGCGCTGGCCCGGGTGCTGCGGATGGGCGCTCGGCTGCTGCTCTGCGACGAGCCCACCGAGGGGCTGTCGCCACTGCTGGTGCAGCAGGTCGGCGACCTGCTGCGCGAGGCCAAACGGCACGGGGTGACCGTGCTGCTGGTCGAGCAGAACCTGCACTTCGCCACCGGTGTCGCCGACCGGCACTACCTGCTGGCCGAGGGCCGGGTCGCCGAGGCGATGGACAACTCCGAGGTGCGTTCGCGCGAACGCGAACTGCTCGCGTACCTCGGGATCTGAATTTTCTCAACGACGACCCGCGCGACGCCGCGCGGAATGGATGGAGTGGGCATGCGCAGGACGATGGGTGTGGCCGCGGCGTCGGCCGTGGTGGTGCTGGCCGCCGGGTGCGGTGGCGGTGGCCCCCAGTCGAGTGGCGACCAGAAGCTGACCGGCGACAAGATCGTGCTGGGCGTGCTCAACGACCAGTCCGGGGCGTACTCGGAGTTGTCCGGAAAGAACTCGGTGGCGGCGGTGGAGATGGCCATCGCCGACTTCACCGCGAAGTACGGCGACAAGGCGGTGACCACTGACATCACCGTGGAGACCGCGGACCACCAGAACAAGCCGGACGTGGCCAACTCCAAGGCCCAGGAGATGTACGACCGCAAGGGCGTCGACCTGATCCTGGACGTGCCCACCTCGTCGGCCGCGCTGAAGGTCGCCGACGTGGCGAAGGAGAAGAAGAAGCTCTACTTCAACATCGGGGCGGCAACCACCGACCTGACCGGCAAGAGCTGCAACAAGTACACCTTCCACTACGCGTACGACACGTACATGCTGGCCAACGGCACCGGAAAGACCACCACCGAGCAGATCGGCAAGAACTGGTACATCCTCTACCCGAACTACGCCTTCGGTCAGGACATGGAGAAGAGCTTCTCCACCGCGATCACGGCGGCCGGCGGCACTGTCGTCGGCAAGGACGGGGCGCCGTTCCCGAACACCAGCGGTGACTTCTCCACCTTCCTGCTCAAGGCGCCGAACCTGAACCCGAAGCCGGACGTGCTGGGCACCATGCAGGCCGGCGCGGAGCTGGTCAACGTGGTGAAGCAGTACAACGAGTTCAAGCTGCGGGACAAGGGCGTCGGCCTGGCGGTGGGGCTGATGTTCCTCACCGACATCCACTCGCTGACCCCGGCCGCGCTGGCCGGCACCACGTACACCGACGCCTGGTACTGGAACTTCGACGCGAAGAACCGGGAGTTCGCCGACCGCTTCCAGCAGAAGGCCGGCACCCGGCCGACCTTCGCGCACGCCGCCAACTACTCCGCGGCCCTGCAGTACCTGGAGGCCGTGCAGGCCGCCGGCACCGACGACGCGGACGCCGTGGTCAAGGGCCTGGAGGGCAAGACGGTCGAGGACGTCTTCCTGCGCAACGGGAAGATCCGCGCCGAGGACCATCGGGTGGTGCACGACGCCTACCTGGCCCAGGTGAAGTCGCAGTCCGAGGTCGCCGAGCCGTGGGACTACGTGAAGGTGCTCAAGACGATCCCCGCCGCGGAGGCGTTCCGCGCGCCCTCGACGGACTGCAAGCTGTGAGTGCGAGGAGTGAGCCGGTTTTGCGAGCCCCGCAGTCACGAACGGAGTTGACGCTGTGAGTGCGAGGAGTGAGCCGGTTTTGCGAGCCCCGCAGTCACGAACGGATGTGACGCGGTGAGCGGATTCGCGCAGAACACGTTCAACGGGCTGGTGAGTGGGGCGTTCTACGCCCTGCTCGCCCTCGGGCTCGCTGTCATCTTCGGAATGCTGCGAGTCGTCAACTTCGCCCACGGCGCGTTCTACATGCTCGGCGCGTTCGGGGCGTACGTGCTGCTCAGCGAGGCGGGCGTGCCGTTCTGGGCCGCCCTGGTGATCATGCCGGTGGGGCTGGGTCTGCTCGGCATGGCGCTGGAACGCGCGGTGATCCACCGCCTCACCAAACTGGACCCGCTCTACAACTTCCTGCTCACCTTCGGTCTGACGCTGATCCTTCAGGACCTGGTGAAACTGCGCTACGGCGTGCAGTCCAGCCCGTACGAGACGCCGTCGCTGTTGAGCGGGTCGGTCGACTTCGGGCTGTTCGACTTCCCGACGTACCGGGTGTTCATCCTCGGCTTCGCGGTGCTGCTCTGCGTCGCGGTGTGGTGGGTGCTGACCCGGACCCGGATCGGCATGGTGGTCCGTGCGGCCACCGAGCGGCCGGACCTGACCCGTGCGTTCGGCATCGACGTCGGACGGTGGGTGACTCCGGTCTTCGGCTTCGGCATCGGGCTGGCCGGCCTCGCCGGTGTGCTGGCCGCGCCGATGCGCGCGGTCAACCCGCTGATGGGCGCAGACCTGATCATCGTGGTGTTCGCGGTGGTGGTGATCGGCGGGCTGGGGTCGATCTTCGGGTCGGTCGCCGCAGGCTTCGGCATCGGACTCGTGCAGGCGTGGGGTGAGGCGTACCTCTCCAATTTCCCGCTCGTCTCGCAGACGATCGTCTTCGTCGTGATGGCCGGCGTGCTGCTCTGGCGCCCGGCCGGCCTGTTCGGTCGGGAGGAGGCCCCCGCATGACCAACACCGTGGACACTCCTACCGACGCGTCCCGTTCGACGCCACCGTCCGGGCTGATCGCCGTGGCCCGGGCCCCCGGCTGGGTCCGGTACGCGCTGCTCGCCGTCGGCCTGGCCGTCGCGGCGTGGCTGCCCAACGGCCTCTACCCGGCGGTCGCTGTGGACATCCTCTGCTGGGCGCTCTTCGCCGTGGCGGTGGACCTGCTGCTCGGCTTCACCGGGCTGATGTCCTTCGGCCACGCCGCGTTCTGGGGCACCTCCGCGTACGTCACCGGGCTGGTGGCCATCCACGCCGGCCTGCCGTTTCCCCTCGCGGTGCTGGCCGGGGCCCTCGCCGCGGCCGTGCTGGCGGTGCCGATCGGGTACCTGGCGGTCAAGCGGACCGGCATCTACTTCGCCATGGTGACCCTGGCCTTCGCGCAGATGGTCTACTACGTCGCCAACGAGTGGCGCTCGGTGACGCAGGGCGAGAACGGCCTCCAGGGGGTGCCCCGCGAGCTGTTCGGCGTCGACCTCACCGACGACTACTTCTTCTACTACGCGATCCTGCCGATCGTGCTGCTCGGGCTCGCCGCCGCCTGGCGGATCGTGCACTCACCGTTCGGTCGGGTGCTGGTCGGCATCCGGGACAACCCGGCGCGGGCGCGGGCGCTGGGCTACCCGGTGCACCGGTACAAGCTCACCGCGTTCGTGCTCTCCGGGTTCATCGCCGGCCTCGGCGGCGGGTTGTTCGCGGTCGGCCACCGGTTCGTCTCGCTGGACGTGCTGCACTGGACCACCTCCGGCAAGGCGGTCATCGTGGTGGTGCTCGGCGGGATCGGCACCCTCTGGGGTGGGGTGCTCGGCGCCGCCCTCGTGGTCCGGCTGGAGGACTGGTTGTCGTTCTCCGGGTTCGAGGCGATCGGCCTGGTCACCGGCGGCATCTTCGTCCTGGTCGTGGTGCTGTTCCGGCGCGGCATCTGGGGCAGCGTCGCCGCGCTGGCCCACCGGCTGGCGGCCCGCCGCCGCTGAAATTCCGCGACGGCGCATCCACCAGGTGCCCGCCGAGCGAACCCCCGGGTAGAGAACGTCTACCCGGGGGTACGTCTGGTGCTGACCGATCCGATGCCGGCGGAGGCCGTGGAGATCGCGCACAAGCAGGTGTCGCTGGCGGCCGAGGACCTGGACGCCAACGCCGTCGCGACGCTGGTGCTGGAGTTGGCCGAGGCCTGGGGCGTGCCGGCGCTCTGGGAGCAGGTCTGTCGTCCGTTGCTGGCCCGGCTGTCGGGGCGTACCGCCGTCGAGGTCGTCGTCGAGCACGCCCTCTGCGAGGGTGTCCGGGTTGGGTTGGACGCGTACCGCCGGGAGCCGGGCCGGTCACTGCGCACCGGCGGGGTGCTGCTGGCCGGTGCCGAGAAGGAGGCGCACAGCCTGGGTCTGCTGGCGCTCGCCGCCGCGTTGCGCGAGCAGGGTCGCGGCTGTCTGAACCTTGGCCCCGCGCTGCCCTGGTCCGCGCTCACCAGTGCGGTGTACCGGGCCCGTCCGCGCACCGTCGTGCTCTGGTCGCAGACGCCGCTGACCGGCCGCGCGTACCGCCTGGTGCGCTTCGCCCGGGACTTTCCGCGCCTTCGGGTGTACGGCGCGGGGCCGGGTTGGATCGAGCCGCTCAGCGGTCCGGCCGTGCGTCTCGGCACGTTGACGGAGGCCGTCGACGCCTGCCTGTCGGTCGCGGCCGGGCGTGATGCCCACCACATACGATACGGATCGGTGCCGTATCGTTAATGCGCGTCGTAGGCTGATCCGCGTTACGAGTCTGACCCGTATCGTATTGCGTCTCGGGTGACAAGCGTGGGGGGAAAGCCAGGCATGGAGCTGCACAACAACACCGGACACCCGAGGCGGTGGGCGATCCTGGGGGTGCTGGTGATCAGCCTCCTCGTGGTCGTCCTCGACAACACGATCCTCAACGTCGCCCTGCGCACCCTGGCCGACCCGGTGCACGGTCTCGGCGCCAGCCAGGGCGAGCTGGAGTGGTCCATCAACTCCTACACGCTCGTCTTCGCCGGGCTGCTGTTCACCTTCGGGGTCCTCGGCGACCGCGCCGGCCGCAAGCGCTTCCTGATGATCGGTCTGGTGCTGTTCGGCCTGGCGTCGCTGCTCTCCGCGTACGCCCAGAGCCCCGGACAGCTCATCGCGGCCCGCGCCCTGATGGGGGTCGGCGGCGCGGCCATCATGCCGGTGACACTGTCGATCATCTCCAACGTCTTCGACCCGCGCGAGCGTGGTCGGGCCATCGGTGTCTGGGCCGGCGCGGTCGGTCTCGCCGTGGCGATCGGCCCGATCCTCGGCGGCGCGCTGCTGGAGCACTTCTGGTGGGGCTCGGTCTTCCTGATCAACGTGCCGGTGGTCGCCGCCGGCGTGGTCCTGGTGGCGCTGCTGGTCCCCGAGTCGCGTGACCCGCGGCCCGGCCGGATCGACGTACTCGGCGTGCTGCTCTCCGTGGTCGGCCTGGTCGCCCTCTCCTACGGCATCATCGACGGCGGCGAGCACGGCTTCGACCGCCCGGTGGCCTGGGGCTCGATCCTGGTGGGCATCGCGGTGCTGGCCTGGTTCGTGCAGCACGAGCGGCGCAGCGACCACCCGTCGCTGGACGTCCGACTGTTCAAGGTGCCCCGGTTCGCCGCGCCGGTCGCCATCGTCGGCCTGGTCTTCTTCGCCGCGATGGGCTCGATGTTCTTCGGCTCGTTCTACTTGCAACTCGTACGCGACTACAGCCCGTTGCAGACGGGCCTGCTCTTCCTTCCCTTCGCCGGCGCCCAGCTGGTCTTCGCGCCGCGCAGCGCCGCGATGGTCCGCCGCTACGGCGGTAAGGCCGTCGCCGCCGTCGGGTTGGCGTTGACGGTGGTGTCCCTCGCTGCCTTCGTCTTCATCGGCGCCTCCACCCCGATCTGGATCGTGCTGCTGGTCTTCCTCATCCAGGGCGCCGGGATGGCCAACATCATGCCGCCGGCCACCGAGTCGATCATGTCGGCGCTGCCCCGGGAGAAGGCCGGAGTGGGCTCCGCGGTCAGCAACACCATCCGCCAGGTGGCCGGCGCGCTCGGCGTTGCCGTCCTCGGCTCGGTGCTCTCAGCGGTCTACCGCAGCGACATCGGTGACGCCCTGACCGGTCTGCCCACCCAGGCCCAGGACGCGGCCAACGAGTCGATCTCCGGGGCGTACGCGGCGGCGGGCCAGCTCGGCCCGGCGGCGCCGGGGCTGATCTCGGCGGCCAACGACGCCTTCGTCACCGCCATGCACTGGGCGGCCGGGCTGTCCGCGGTGATCGCCGCACTCGGGATGATCGTGGTGCTGCGCTGGATGCCGGGCAAGGAGGACGCGAGCGTCGCCCCGGCGGCGCCGGTCGCCGAGCCCGAGTTGGCCGGCACGGCATAGGTCCGGGAAGAATGACGGAAATGACGTCCACTGCTGATGCTCCGCGGTCGCCCGGTCGACCGCGGAGCATCCGCGCCGACGAGGCCATCATCGAGGCCACCCTCGACCTGCTCGCCGAGGGCAGCACCATCGAGGCGCTCTCGATCGAGGCGATCGCCGCCCGCGCCGGAGTCGGCAAGGCCACCATCTACCGCCGCTGGGCCGGCAAGGACGCGTTGCTGCTGGACGCGTTGCGCCGCCTCAAGGGCGTCATGGCCCAGCCGGCGGGCCACTCCGTCCGCGACGACCTGGTGCTGCTGGTCGGCGCGATCGGCAAGAACGTCGACCCGCGAGCAGCCAAGATCATGCCCTGCCTGGCACCCGCGGTGAACCGCAGCGCCGACCAGTTCCAGCTCTACCAGAACATCATCTCGCCCCGACGGCAGCTGATGCGCGAGGTGCTGCGGCGCGGCATCGACGAGGGGGTGCTGCGCGCCGACATCGACGTCGAGGTGACGATGGCGCTGCTCACCGGGCCGATGCTGATCCAGCGGGTGCTCCAGTGGAACCCGGACCTGGACGAGCAGACCCTGCCCGAACGGGTCGTCGACGCCGTGCTGGAGGGCATCCGGGCCCGCTGACGCCGGGTGCTCGGTCGGCGGCGTTCCTGCCGCCGGCCGGCGTTGGTCAGCCGGCTGGTGTGCGCAGTCGGTGCAGGCGCAGCGCGAGCTGCACCTCCAGCGCCCGCTCGGGCCGCTGCCAGTCGACGCCGAGCAACTGCCCGACCCGCTCCAACCGCTGGGTCACCGTGTTGACGTGCACGTGCAGTTGCTCGGCGGCCCGGGCCAGGCTGCCGCCCACACCGAAGTACGCCTCCAGCGTCTTCACCAGAGCCGTGCCGCGTCGGGCGTCGTAGTCGAGCACCGGCCCGACGGTGGCGGTGAGAAACTCGGTCACGTCCTTCTCGCCCCGGTCCCCGACCGTGCCCAGCAACAACCCGACGAAGCCCAACTCCACGGTGCTCGCGCCCTGCCCGGCGCGGCCCAGCGCGCCCAGCGCCGTCAGGCACCGGTCCGCCTCCTGAAACGTCCCGGCCAGCGCCGACGGCGTGTTCGACGGGCCACTCGCCCCGGCGGTCACCGGTCGGCCGGTCACCCGGGACAGGTCCCGGGCCACCGCGCGGGCGCTGCCGCCCGCGTCCAACCCCGGCAGCATCAGCACCACCCGACCGTCGCGCGCCGCGGCCAGCCCGCCGCGCGCCGACGCGTACGTGGTGGCCCAGGAGAGCACCCGCTGCCGAGCCGAGCCGGTCGCGGCGATCGCGTCGTCGCCCACCGCCACCAGCACGTGCGGCGCGTCCAGGTCCACCCCGAGCCGACGGGCCCGACTGCGAAGCGCGTCGGTGTCGCGCAGCGGGCGGGCGATCAGGTCGTCCAGCAACTCGCCACGCACCCGCCCCTCCGCCTCCGCGACCGTCCGGCGGAACAGCAGCAGCAGCGCGGTCACCAACGCGGCCCGCTCCAGGATGCGCTGGTCGGCGTCGACCAACTCGTCGTCCGGGCGTAGCACCAGGGCGCCCAGGTTCTCCGCGCCCGCCACCACCGCCGCGTACCAGAGCGGACCCCGGCGCACGCTGCGCCCCTCGGTCCGGGACGCGGCCACCGCCTCGACGATGTCCGCGCGGTCCGGCTCCTCGATCTCACCCACCCGGGCCAGCAGGCGGCCCTCGGCGTCCAGCGCCAGCAGCGCGCCGCCCAGCACCTCGGTCACCGCGGCCGCCACGTCCTCCACGCCGCCGCCGCGCAGCACCAGCGCGGTCATCCGGTCGTGTGCCGCGGCGGCCCGCTCCACCGAGCTGCTGTGCGCCCGAATGGTGGTGTTCGCCGCCGACAACTCGGCCAACGCCGAACGGGTCTCGGTCAGCAGCCGGGCGGTGTCGATCGCCACCGCGGCGTGCGCGGCCAGCGACACCAGCAGCGCCACCTCCTCCCGAACGAACGGCCGGGCCGAACGGTTGGCCGCGTAGAGCACCCCGATGGAGGTCGAACCGAGCCGCAGCGGCACCCCCAGGATCGCCACCAGACCCTCCTCGCCCACCCCGGCGTCGATCTCGCCGGTGTGGTGGAAGCGCGCGTCCTCGCCGTAGTTGGCGGTGACGTACGGGGCACCGGACTGGGCCACCAGGCCACCGAGACCGGCACCCATCGGCAGACGCAGCCGCTGGAAACGGGCCGAGACCGACCCGTCGGTCACCCGCATGTAGGTGTCGCCACGTTCGTCGTCGTTTAGCGTCATGTACGCCACGTCCGCACTCAGCAGATGACGGGCCCGGTGCACGATCGCCCGCAACACGTCGTCCAGATCGCGCAGCCCCGCCAGGTCGCTGACCGTGTCGTACAGGCCGGACAGCTCGCTCTCCCGGCGGCGGCGACGCTCCAGCAGCGCGCGGACCCGCAACGCCACCGACTTGGCCTGCTCCAGCTCGGCCAGCCGGTCCGGCGGTAGCCCGGCGGCCCGCGCGGCCACCAGCGGTCCCTCGAACTCGACCGCCGCGGCCTCTCGGGCGAGCAGCTCCAGGAACTCCACCGGCGAAGACATGGTCGACATTGTGCTCAGCCCCACTAGTTGGCCGTCCAGCCCCCGTCGAGGGCGATCGACGCCCCGGTGATGAACGCCGCCGGCGGCGAGCAGAGGTACGCCAGCAGCTCGGCCACCTCCTCCGGCTCGATCAACCGTTTGATCGCGGCCCGGGCCAGCATGATCTTCTCGATCACCTCGGCCTCGTCGATGCCGTGACTGGCCGCCTGGTCGGCGATCTGGCTCTCCACCAGCGCGGTACGCACGTACGCCGGGTTGATGCAGTTGGCGGTGACGCCGTGCGCGGCGCCCTCCAACGCGACCACCTTCGACAGCCCCTCCAGGGCGTGCTTGGCCGATACGTAGGCCGCCTTGTACGGCGAGGCGCGCAACCCGTGCACCGAGGAGATGTTGACGATCCGCCCCCAGCCCCGCGCGTACATGTGCGGCAGCGCCCGGCGGATCAGCAGGAACGGCGCCTCCACCATCACCCGCTGGATGTACTCGAACCGCTCGACGGGAAAGTCCTGCAACGGTGCGACGTGCTGGAGCCCGGCGTTGTTCACCACGATGTCCACGTCCACGTCGAGCGAATCCACCGCGGCGGCGTCGGACAGGTCCACGCCCTCGGCCCGGCCACCGGCCTCGGCGGCCACCGCCTTGGCCGCCTCCAGGTTGCGGTCCACCACGAGCACCTTGGCGCCGGCCGCGCCCAGCCGCAGGGCGCACGCCCGCCCGATGCCGCCGCCACCCCCGGTGACCAGGGCGGTCCGACCGGAGAGGTCGAGCTGTACGACGTGGGGGACCACCACGGGTTCTGCCGTCATGGCGCAAGAAGTTACGAGCTGTGTGCTCCCCGGCACATGGGCCAGCGACACATACTCCGTACCAAAGCTGTGTGGCCCCACCCGTCCCCTACTACCCGATCCCACCCACCGCCCCCTTCCACCCGCTCCCGTGCCGCCCCGTCTCGCCGCCCCGCCCCGTCTCGCCTCGCCGTCCCGTCGCCCCGCCCGCCCGGCTCATCCCGTCTCGCCGCGCCTTGCGCCGCGCCGTCCCGTCTCGCCGCCGCCCCTGCTGGGCCTCGCGCCGCCCCTGCTGGGCCTCGCGCCGCCGGGCCTGGCCTCTGCCACACCCCGCCACGCCGTGCGCCGCAAGATCGCGCAACATCCTGGATGTAGTGGCATCCGGGCGCGTCGTGGCCACTAAATCCTGGATCGAGCGTGACCTTGACGGCGGTGCTCGCCCCGCAGGCCGCTCCCGGTCCTCGGAACGGTGTTTGTCGTCAAGATCCGCGCAATATCAGGGATGTTGCTGTCTCTCGCGCGCCGGAGGCAGCAACATCCGGCAAGTTGCGCAGATCTTGGGGCGAGGGCGAGGGCGAGGGCGAGGGCGAGGGCGAGGGCGAGGGCGTAGGGCGTCGGGGGCGTGGGGTGGGGTGTGGGGTGTGGGAGGGCGTGTCCCGTGGGGCTGGTGGGAAGGGCGCCGGTTAGGGTGTCGAACACACGTACTGCTGACGGCTGGGGAGGGGGCGGCGTGCGCGTGCTCGGTGTGGACCCGGGGTTGACCCGGTGCGGGGTGGGTGTGGTCGAGGGTGTGCCCGGCCGGCCCTGCACCCTGGTCGCCTACTACGTGGTCTACACCGACCCGGCCGACGACCTGGCGTTGCGCCTGTTGCACCTGGACCGGTCGCTGAACAAGCTGGTGGCCGAACATCAACCGGAGAGCGTCGCCGTCGAGCGCGTGTTCAGTCAGCACAACGTTCGTACCGTGATGGGCACCGCGCAGGCCAGTGGCATCGCCGTGCTGGCCGGGGCGCGGGCCGGGCTGCCGGTGCAGACGTACACCCCGAGCGAGGTGAAGGCCGCCGTGACCGGCTCCGGTCAGGCCGACAAGGCGCAGATGACCGCGATGGTGACCCGGCTGTTGCGGCTGGCCGAGCCGCCGAAGCCGGCGGACGCCGCCGACGCGCTGGCCCTGGCCATCTGCCACGTGTGGCGCGGCGGGACCCGCTCCAAGCTGGCCGCCGCGGCGGACAGGGCACGACGAGGAGGAGCACGATGATCGCCAGCGTGCGCGGCACGGTGACCGCGACGGGTCCGGACCAGGCGGTGATCGAGGTCGGCGGGGTCGGGCTCGCCGTGCACTGCGCCCCGGGGACCCTCGCGGAGCTGCGGGTCGGCCAGGTCGCCCGGCTCGCCACCAGTTTGATCGTGCGGGAAGACTCGCTGACTCTTTACGGCTTCGCCGACGACGACGCCAAGTCCCTGTTCGAGCTGCTCCAGACCGCGAGTGGCGTCGGCCCACGACTGGCCCAGGCGGTGCTGGCGGTGCACACCCCGGACGCGGTACGCAAGGCGATCGCCAACGCGGACACGGCCGCCCTGACCCGCGTACCTGGGATCGGCAAGAAGGGCGCGGAACGCCTGGTGCTGGAGCTACGGGACCGGATCGGCCCGGTGCCGATCGGCGCTGACGGGGCGGCCGGGGTGACCCGCGGCAGCTGGCCCGACCAGGTCCGGCAGGCGCTGGTGGGGCTGGGCTGGACGGCCGGGCAGGCCGATCAGGCGGTGGCCGCGGTGGCGGAGTCGATCGAGGGTGAGACCCCGCCGGTGCCGGTCCTGCTCAAGCAGGCCATCCGACTGCTGGGCCGCACCCGATGACCGCCCGGGCGGCACGATGAGCGCGAGGAGTGAGCCGGGTTTGCGAGCCCCGCAGTCGCGAATGAAGGCGGCACGATGAGTGAGACCGAGGGGCTCGTCTCGGCGTACGTCAGCGACGCCGATCGGGACGCGGAGGCCACGGTGCGGCCGAGGCGGCTGGCCGAGTTCATCGCCCAGGACCGGGTACGCGACCAGCTCGACCTGTTGTTGCAGGGCGCGATGCGGCGGGGGTCGCCGCCGGATCACATCCTGCTCTCCGGCCCACCCGGGCTGGGCAAGACGAGTCTGGCCAACATCGTCGCCGCCGAGCTGGGCGCGGGCATCAGGGTGACCAGCGGCCCGGCGATCGAGCGTTCCGGCGATCTGGCGGCGATCCTGACCAGCCTCGCCGAGGGCGACGTGCTCTTCATCGACGAGATCCATCGGATCGCGCGGCCGGCCGAGGAGTTGCTGTACAGCGCGATGGAGGACTTCCGGGTCGACGTGGTGGTGGGCAAGGGGCCCGGTGCGACGGCGATTCCGCTGGACGTCGAGCCGTTCACCCTGGTCGGCGCGACGACCCGTTCGGGTCTGTTGACCGGACCCATGCGGGACCGCTTCGGCTTCGTGGCGCATCTCGACTTCTACGCGCCGGCAGATCTGGAGACGCTGCTGCATCGTTCGGCGCGGATCCTGGGGGTGCCGATCACCCCGGAGGGCGCCACCGAGATCGCCGGTCGGTCCCGGGGCACGCCCCGGATCGCGAACCGGCTGCTGCGCCGGGTCCGCGACTATGCCGAGGTCCGGGCGGACGGGGTGGTCGATCTCGACACCGCGCGTGCGGCCCTGATCGTGTACGACGTGGACGCGCTCGGCCTGGACCGGCTGGACCGGGCGGTGTTGACCGCGTTGGTCGACTCGTTCCGGGGCGGCCCGGTCGGGTTGTCCACCCTCGCGGTGGCGGTGGGGGAGCAGCCGGACACGGTCGAGGAGGTCTGCGAGCCGTTTCTGGTGCGGGCTGGGCTGTTGGCCCGTACGCCCAGGGGTCGAGTGGCGACCGAGGCCGCTTGGCGGCATCTGGGGCGCACACCACCGAATGGTACATTTGGTGTGGATAGTCCACCTGTGCCCGACTTGTTCTCCTTGGACGTCGATCAGCCGTGATGTGAACGTGATCTGTGCCGCATTCGGCGTTCCCAGGTGCAGGGTTTAGACTTCGCCGCGGTCTGTACAGGACGTGAGAATCCGCCTCCGCTCCGGCACCCCGGTGCCGGGCAGGTGGCCAATGGGAAGGTCAGTAACCGTGCAATTGGCAGCAGCGGGTGGCGGGGCCGGCGGTTTCACGCCGATCCTGATGATCGCCCTGCTCTTCGGTGTCATGTACTTCATGATGATCCGGCCGCAGCAGAAGCGCCGCAAAGAGGCAGAGGCGATGCAGTCCAACCTCGGCCCCGGCGACGAGGTCGTGACCATCGGTGGGCTCTACGGCACTGTCACCGGCATCGAGGACGACACCGTCCTGATCGAGGTCGCCCCGGGCGTGCAGACCCGGTACGCCCGCCCGGCCATCGCGCGGGTGGTCACCCGCGCGGAGCTGCCGAGCGAGCCGGTCACCGAGGACGCGGACACCGTCAAGGAGTGACCCCTTCCCTCGGGGAGCGGCGATTGCGGCGTACGGCCGGTCGGCCGGCTTCCGGGGTCGTCGCGCCCGGACGGGGCAGCGGGCGAGACGTGAAAACTGGATAGTTGGGTCGACGCCGGGCGTCGGCACGTTCCCGTGACCGTCGGCGTTCCGCGCCGGGGGCGCCCGGTCCTCGTGTCGGCATTCCGTCGGCTCAAGGCAGACCCGTCGGGCGGGACCCCCGGCCCGACACCGCCGCCGCTGCGACAGCGGCGCGACCGTACAGGGAGACAGGACAGCCGTGGCACCACCTCAGGGACAGATGCGCCCCGGGCGGCAGCTCGCCGTGCTCGGGTTCATCTTCGTGGTCCTCTATCTTCTGGTGTTCTTCGCCGGCGCCAGCGGCAGCTGGAAGGACCGGCTCGAGCCCAAGCTCGGCCTGGACCTCATCGGCGGCACGCGGGTGACACTGGAGGCGACCAACAGCGTCGACGGCAAGCCCCCGACGGCGGAGAACCTCGAGGAGGCCCGCGAGATCATCGAGAGTCGGGTCAACGCGTTCGGCGTGGCCGAGGCCGAGGTGGTCACCGAGGGAAACCGCAACATCGTCATCTCCCTGCCCGGTGAGAACCGGAACCTCGACGACGTGGGCGAAGCCGCCGAGTTGCGCTTCCGCAAGGTGCTCAAGGCCGCGTCCGGCAGCGGGGTGGCCGAGGCGCCGCCCGCCGCCACGCCGACCCCGTCCGGCAGCGCCGCCCCGACCGGCAGCGCGACCCCGTCCGGTGCCGCGACCCCGTCCGGCAGCGCCTCGCCGAAGGTGACCTCGTCGCCCAGCGGCGGTCAGGGCGGAATGGCCCCGGCGTCGCCCAGCGCCACGCCGACCCCCTCCGCGTCCGCCACGGCCTCGCCGAGCGCCGCCGCGCCCAGCGCCAGCGCCAGTGCCGAGCCGGTGCCGGCCAGCGTCGAGGAGCAGCGCAAGGCCGTCGAGCAGAAGGTCGGCGCCGCCGCGTGGCAGGCCGCCAACGGGTTGCAGGCCCCGGCCGATCTGACCGCCGACCCGTCGCTGGCCGAGAAGCTCAAGCCGTTCGGCACGCTGTCTCCGCAGGAGGTCGCGGTGCTGCCGGCGCAGATGCAGTTCAACGTGCCGACGATCGGCTGCGCGCAGCTCGACCAGCGCCCCCCGGCGTCGATCTCCGACGCGAAGCAGCAGGTGGTCTCCTGCGAGGACGGCGCGTCGAAGTACCTGCTCGACCAGGCCAAGGTGCTGGGCACCGACGTGTCCGACGCCGACGCGGTGCTCGACCAGACCAACGCCTGGGTGGTCAGCCTGGACTTCACCGGCGACGGTCAGGGCAAGTGGACCTCGCTGACCCGTGAGGCGTTCAACAACGAGGGCCAGGCCTGCGACGCGACCGCCCTGGGCCAGGACGGCAAGTGCCGGGTGGCCGTCGTACTGGACAACAAGATCGTCTCTTCTCCGGAGATCCAGGGCGTGCTGACCGGCAACTCCCAGATCACCGGCACCTTCACCCAGAAGGACGCCAGCACCCTCGCCGGTCAGCTCCGCTACGGCGCGCTGCCGGTGACCTTCGAGCAGCAGGAAGCGCAGAACGTCACCGCCACGCTGGGTGCCAGCCACCTGCGCGCCGGTCTGCTCGCTGCCGGCATCGGCATGCTGCTGGTCATCATCTACGCGTTCTTCTACTACCGGCTGCTCGGCTCGGTGATCTTCCTGAGCCTCATCCTCTCCGCGCTGCTGGTCTTCGGCGCGCTGGTGGTGCTCGGCCGGCAGATCGGCTTCACGCTCACCCTCGCCGGCATCGCTGGAATGATCGTCTCGCTCGGTGTGGCGGCGGACTCGTTCGTCATCTACTTCGAACGACTGAAAGACGAGATCCGGGAGGGGCGCAGCCCGCGTAGCGCGGTTCCCCGCGCCTGGATCCGGGCCCGTCGGACGATCATCTCGGCCAACGCGATCACCCTGCTCTCCGCTGTGGTGCTCTACGTGGTCTCGGTCGGCACCGTCAAGGGCTTCGCGTTCGCGCTCGGCCTCGCCACCGTGCTGGACCTGGTCGTGGTCTTCCTCTTCCGACACCCGATCATGACGATGTTCGCCCGGACCCAGGCGTTCCTGTCCCCGCGGGTCAGCGGTCTGGGCCGAGCACTGCCGGCTCGCAACCAGCCGACTCAGCCCCGCAACCCGCGCGCCAAGGAGGCCTGAGATGGCTCAAAACGGTCTGGCGAGCCGCCTCTACAACGGCGAGGCCGGTCTCAACATCGTCGGTCGACGCAAGCTCTGGTTCGGCGTCGCCGGGCTCCTGGTCCTGATCGCGATCCTCAGCTTCTCGATCCGTGGGTTCAGCCTGGGCATCGAGTTCGCCGGCGGCAACTCGTTCCAGGTGCCGGCCAGCGTCGGCACCCTGGACGACGCCGAGCGGGAGGTCAACTCGGCCCTCGCCGCCGAGAACACCGGCGTCACGGTGGCCACCACGCAGAAGGTCGGCGGTCCGGGCGGCGACTCCTACGAGCTTCGTACGCCGCAGCTCACCGCCGAGCAGGCCACCGCGGTCAAGGCCCAGATCGCCGAGGACCTCGGCATCAACGCCGACCAGATCAGCGACAACCAGGTCAGTGAGGCCTGGGGCAGCCAGGTGACCGAGCGGGCCGTACTCGGTCTGGTCATCTTCATCGCGCTGGTGATGGTCTACCTGATCCTGCGCTTCGAGTGGCGGATGGCCGTGGCCGCGGTCGCCTCGCTGATCACGAACCTGATCCTCACCGCCGGCATCTACTCGCTGGTCGGCTTCGAGGTCACCCCGTCGACGATCATCGGCTTCCTCACCATCCTGGGCTTCGCGCTCTACGACGTGGTGGTGGTCTTCGACAAGGTCCAGGAGAACACCCGGGGCATCACCGCCAACAACAACCAGACGTACGCCGAGGCGTCCAACCTGGCCATCAACCAGAGCCTGATGCGGTCGTTGAACACCTCGGTGGTCGCCCTGCTGCCGGTCGGTGGTCTGCTCTTCATCGGTGCCGGCCTGCTCGGTGCCGGCACGCTGAAGGACCTGGGTCTGGTGCTGTTCGTCGGTATGGCGGTGGCGTTCCTGACCTCCATCCTGGTGGCCACCCCGCTGCTGGCGCTGTTGAAGAACTACGACCCGCGGATCCAGGCGCACAACAAGCGCGTCCTGACCCGGCGGGGCGCGATCAGCCGCGGCGAGGTCACCGGTAAGGGTGCTGCCGCGAGCCCGGTGGCCCAGGCGGACACGGCCGACGAGCCGGTCGACCAGGACTCCGCCGCGCTGGCCGGTGCCGCCCCCAAGGTGGGCGCTCGGCCGGCGGGCAAGCGGTCCACCGGTGCCCGGGGCGGTCGCCCGGGTGGTGGCGGCAACCGGCCGGGTGGCGCCAAGCGGCGCTGACCCGACAGGAAACACCCGAACGGCGTCCGGCATGCTGTTGCCGGACGCCGTTCGTCGTCGAAGGAGAGCGAAACAGCCGTGACGGAGACCCACAGCGCCGCAGCGCACGGGGACAGTGGCCCGGAGGTGGCCCGACTGGTCGCCAGTCGGGTGCTGGACGTGCCCGACTTTCCCAAGCCCGGCGTGATGTTCAAGGACCTGATGCCACTGTTCGCCGATGGCAGGGTCTTCCGTGAGGTGATCGACGGGATCGTTGCCCACCACGGGCGGGACACCTTCGACGTGGTGGTCGGCATCGAGGCGCGCGGGTTCGTCGTCGCGGCGGCCATCGCGTACGCGACCGGGGTGGGAGTGGTGCCGGTGCGCAAGGCCGGCAAGCTGCCGCGCCCCGCGCACTCGGTCTCCTACGAGTTGGAGTACGGCGAGGCAACCCTCGAAGTGCACGAGGACGCCTTCACCGCCGGGCACCGGGTGCTGGTGGTCGACGACGTGCTGGCCACCGGTGGCACGGCCGAGGCGACGCTGGACCTGGTCGAGCGGGCCGGCGGCACCGTCGCCGGCTTCACTGTGCTGCTGGAGCTCGGCTTCCTGGGTGGGCGCGAGCGACTGGCGCCGCGTCCCGTCCACGCCCTGTTGACCGTTTGAGCCGGTCGGCACTCTGCTGACCGTTTGGTCCCGGGCCGGCCGGATGGACGCGGCGCCGACCGTCCGGCGGAGCGGCAGGGGGCCGTCCGTGCGGGTAGCATTGCCCTTTGCTGACGCCGGCGGTATCCCGTCCGGCGGGCGAGACCAGGTCGGCCGATCTTCGGCCGGCGTGTTTCCGGCGAGCGGTGAGGAGGCCGGTGTCCCACGATGTCGTCCCTCCGGCGGAGGGCACGGTGCACCCGACAGGCGACGCTGACGGCTCGGTGACCGACCCGACAGGCGACGCGCCGGCCCGGGTGACGGGCAACGGCAACGGCTCCGGCCGGGTTCCCGGCGAGAGCGCGGTGAAGCCGACCAGCGGCCCGCCGAGCGTCGAGGCGTCCCCTGGCGCCGATGGCGTCGTGGTGCCGTTCCCGACCGACGCGGGCATCGACCCGTCGCCCAGCGGCGGGTTCGGGCTGTCCAACGCGCCCACCGGTCGGCGGGTCCGTGCCCGGCTGGCCCGGTTCAACGCACCCTGGCAGACCTCCCAGGTCAGCGAGGTGCTGGAGCCGCTCATCGCCAGCCACCGGGACAACCACCCCAAGGCGGACGCCCGGCTGCTCCAGCGCGCCTTCGACACGGCCGCGCGGTGGCACTCCGGGCAGTACCGCAAGTCCGGTGACCCCTACATCACCCACCCCCTCGCCGTGGCGACGATCCTCGGCAACCTGGGGATGGACACCACCACGCTGGTCGCCGCGCTGCTGCACGACACCATCGAGGACACCGAGTACACCCTCGACCAGATGCGCGCCGACTTCGGTGGCGAGGTCGCCCTGCTGGTCGACGGCGTCACCAAGCTCGACAAGGTCAAGCTGGGTGACGCGGCCAAGGCCGAGACGATCCGCAAGATGGTCGTGGCCATGGCCAAGGACCCGCGGGTGCTGGTGATCAAGCTGGCCGACCGGCTGCACAACATGCGCACCCTGACCTTCCTGCCCCGCCCCAAGCAGGAGCAGAAGGCCAAGGAGACCCTCGAGATCCTGGCGCCGCTGGCGCACCGGCTCGGTATGAACACGATCAAGTGGGAGCTGGAGGACCTGTCCTTCGGCACGCTGTTCCCGAAGCGCTACGAGGAGATCAACCGGCTGATCGGGGAGCACCAGCCGCAGCGCGAGGCGCTGCTGCGGCAGGTGACGCAGAAGGTGCAGACCGACCTGAAGGCCGCCAAGATCAAGGCGGAGACCACCGGGCGGCCGAAGCACCTCTACTCGATCTACCAGAAGATGATCGTGCGGGGCCGCGACTTCAACGACATCTACGACCTCGTCGGTGTGCGGATCCTGGTCGACACGGTTCGCGACTGCTACGCGGCGCTGGGGGTCATCCACGCCAACTGGCAGCCGGTGCCGGGCCGGTTCAAGGACTACATCGCGATGCCCAAGTTCAACATGTACCAGTCGTTGCACACGACTGTCATCGGGCCCACCGGCAAGCCGGTGGAGATGCAGATCCGCACGTACGCGATGCACCGCACCGCGGAGTTCGGCATCGCCGCGCACTGGAAGTACAAGGAGCACAAGGGCACCCAGATCGTCGGCCCGCCGGCGCACATCGACGAGATGACCTGGCTGCGGCAGTTGCTCGACTGGCAGCGTGAGGCGGCCGACCCGAGCGAGTTCCTGGACGCGCTGCGCTTCGACCTGTCCAGCCAGGAGGTGTACGTCTTCACCCCGAAGGGTGACGTCATCCCGCTGCCGACCGGGTCGACACCAGTGGACTTCGCGTACGCGGTGCACACCGAGGTGGGGCACAAGTGCATCGGCGCGCGGGTCAACGGCAAGCTGGTGCCCCTCGAGTCGACGCTGTCCAACGGCGACGTGATCGAGATCTTCACGTCGAAGTCCGAGACGGCCGGCCCGACGCAGGACTGGTTGGGCTTCGTCAAGAGCCCTCGCGCCCGGACGAAGATCCGCCAGTACTTCAACAAGGAGCGGCGCGAGGAGGCGATCGAGGCCGGCAAGGACGCGATCGTCAAGGCGATGCGCAAGCAGGGCATGCCGTTGCAGCGGATGCTCACCTCCGACGCGCTCATGTCGATCGCCCGGGACCTGCACCTGGCCGATGTGGCGTCGCTCTACGCGGCGGTCGGCGACAGCCAGGTCTCCGCGCAGTCGGTGGTGCAGAAGCTGATGGCCGCGTACGGCGGCGAGGAGGGCGCGGCGGAGGACATCGCCGAGACCGCCGTCGCCACCCGGCCGCCACGCAGCCGGCAGAGCAGCAGCGACCCGGGCGTGGTGGTCCGGGGCGTCAGCGACGTCTGGATCAAGCTGGCCCGCTGCTGCACACCGGTCCCACCGGACTCGGTGTTCGGCTTCGTCACCCGCTCCGGCGGGGTGAGCGTGCACCGCGACGACTGCGCCAACGCCGAGGACCTGCGCGCGCAGAGCGAGCGGGTCGTCGAGGTGAGTTGGAAGCTCACCTCCGCGTCGACGTTCCTGGTCGCCATCCAGGTCGAGGCCCTGGACCGGCACAAGCTGCTGGCCGACGTCACCAGGGTGCTCTCCGACGAGCGGGTCAACATCCTCTCCGCGACCGTCACCACCACCCGTGACCGGGTGGCGGTGAGCCGGTTCAGCTTCGAGATGGCCGACCCGAAGCACCTGGGCCACCTGCTGGCCACGGTTCGCAAGGTCGACGGCGTCTTCGACGCCTACCGGGTCACCTCGGGCGCCTGAGCGCCCGTACCCCGTACCCCGGGCACACGACAGCGCCCGCCGGCTCAGCCGGCGGGCGCTTCGTCGTGCGCGTGGGGTCAGCCCTGCGGGTTGCTCATCGTGAGGTCCTTGATGATGACCTCCTTCTTCGGGTGGCCGCCGCCGGCCTGCTGGGCGAACGCCCCGTCGTCGCCGGCCTTGGCCACGTCCTTGACCAGGTCCATGCCGCCGGTGATGGTGCCCAGCACGGTGTACGCCGGGTCCAGCGGCGAGTCGCCGTAGACGATGAAGAACTGGCTGCCGGTGCTCCCCGGATCCTGCGACTTGGCCATCGCGATGACGCCCTCCGGGTACGGCGGGCGCTTGTCGGTGGGCAGGTTCTCCTCGGCCATGCGGTAGCTCGGGCCGCCCTGGCCGTCGGTGTCCCGCCAGCCGTTGCCGGTGGCGCTGGGGTCACCGCACTGCAACACCTTGATGCCCTCGCTCACGAGGCGGTGGCACTTGGTGTTGTCGAAGAAGTTCTTCTCCGCGAGGTAGGTGAAGCTACCCGCCGTGCACGGCACCAACGACCGGTCGACCTTGGCCGTGATCGGGCCGAGGTTGGTGTCGATCGTCATGGTCTGCACGCCCGTGGCGGACTGCTCGTTGCTCGGCGCCCCCACGTCCTTGATCTGCGGGGGCCGCTGGTCGGTGGGCAGCGCGTTGTACGCGCACTCGGCCGCACCGGCCGCCGGCGCGGCGGTGTCGCTCTTGTCGTCGTCGTCGCCGCCGAGGCTCACCGCCAGCCAGACGGTGCCGGCGACCACGAGCACCAGCGCGGCAGCCGCGCTGACGATCGCCGTCGTCTGCCGGCGCTTGCGGGCCTTGGCCGCGCGCTCGGCCATCTCCTTCTCGAGCCGGGCGCGTGCCGCCGCGCGCTGCCGCTCTCTGGTGGACGTCACGCCTGGATCCTCCTGGCTGTCTGCTGCTGGGTGCCGCTTGGGTGGTTGGTGGCGCCCGGTCAGCCGGCGCTCGGGCTGCTGGCCGGGGTGCCGGAAGCCGAGGGAGCCGGTGCCGCACCGGTGACCGGCTCACCGACCGTGAGGCTCTGGATCGTCACATCGGTGCTGGGCTTGACCTTCGCCCCGGTCCCATTGTCCACGGTCGGGAGGGCGCCGATCTTCTCCACCACGTCAAGCCCGCCGGTCACCCGGCCGATGACCGGGTACTTCGGGTCGGCGGTGGTGAAGTCCTTGAAGAAGATCAGGAACTGGCTGCCGTTGCTGCCCGGCGGGTTGGAGACCATCGTCACCGTGCCCTTCGGGTACGTCGGCGGCTGGCCGGGGGCCGGACTGGCCGACGGCGACGCCGACGGCACGGTCGGCACCTCTTCGTCGTAGAACGAGTAGGTCGGCCCACCAAGACCCGTGCCGCTGGGGTCGCCGCAGCGCAGCGCGCCCTCGGCGGTGATCTCGTGGCACGTGGTGTTGTCGTAGAACGACCGGCTCGCCAGGTGGGCGATGCTCGCCGCCGCGCACGGAGAGTTGGTCAGGTTCAGTTCCGCGGTGATCGGCGCGCCCTGGTTGGTGGTCACGGTCATCGCCCGGGTGCCGTCGGTGGGCAGATCCTTGGTGGCCGGCGTGCCGACGTCCTTGAGGTTGGTGTTGGCCGTCGCGTCCTGCGGCGTCCAGAGGCAGGTGTCCTCCCCGGCCGTGTTCTGCTTCGGGTCGGAGTCGAAGGCCCCGAGCGCCCAGGCTGAGCCGGCCACGACCAGCACGAGGATCAGAGCGGCGCCAACTCCGGCCTGGATCTGCCGTCGGCGCCGCGTCGAGGCGGCCCGCCGGGCCAACTGCCGGTCGAGCTTGGCCCGCGCCAGTTTGCGCTGCCGGTCCCTGCTGGAAGCCACCGGTGCTCCCCTTTCCTCTACCTGGTCGTCGCCGGCGGCCGGTCGCCCCGGCCCGTCCGGGCGTCACGTGTGCCGCGCCACACGCCCGCCAGAGTGTACGGCTAGTGACTGGGAATGTGGTGTACGAGGTCCACCCCATCCCGAGCAGCGCTTATCGGAGGTTGTCACTGTGCCTGGCGGGACGTGTGGGACGGACGCGGCAAACTCGTTCGGCCCGCCCGATAGGCTGCTGTGCAGAACGACAGCTGCTCGACGGAAAGGACAGCGCCTGTGCTCGTGGCCGGCTTTCCTGCGGACGCCTTCGGCACCAACTGCTACGTGGTTGCCACCGCGCCGGGGGAGCAGTGCGTGGTGGTCGACCCGGGCATCGGGGTGCTCGACCAGCTCGACGCGCTGCTCGCCGAGCACCGCCTGCATCCGGCCGCCGTGCTGCTCACCCACGGCCACCTCGACCACACCTTCTCGGTCGCGCCGGTCTGCGGCGCACGCGGCATCACGGCGTACGTGCACCCCGGTGACCGGGAGATGCTGGCCGACCCGTCGAAGGGCCTCTCGACCGACCTGACGTCGCTCTTCGGCGGCCGGCTGAGCTACACCGAGCCGGAGGACGTGGCGGAGTTGACCGACGGCGCCACCCTCACGCTCGCCGGCCTGGAGATCGCCGTCGACCATGCCCCGGGCCATACCGGCGGGTCGGTGCTGTTCCGGCTGCCGGGCGCCGGGTCGGGCTGGGAGGCTGACGAACTGTGCCTCTCCGGCGACGTCCTCTTCGCCGGGTCGATCGGCCGCACCGACCTGCCGGGCGGGAGCATGCCGGCCATGCTCACCAGCCTGCGCGACAAGATCCTCCCGCTGGCCGACGACACCGTCGTGCTGCCCGGCCACGGCCCCAGCACCACCATCGGCCGCGAGCGCGCCAGCAACCCGTACCTCATCGAGGTGGCTGGCACGTCGCCGGCCGCTCCCACCCGGGGCCTCTAGATCTTCTGTCCGCGCCGCGCGCGGACCCACGACACCACCGCGCCAACGGCGCGGAACCGCAAGGAGTACGCCGATGAGCAAGCCCACGCCCATCTCCGGCTTCCCGGAGTGGACTCCCGGACAGCGGATGATCGAGCAGTTCGTGCTCGACAGGATCCGGGCCACCTTCGAGCTGTACGGCTTCGCGCCGCTGGAGACCCGCGCCGTGGAGCCGCTGGACCAGCTGCTGCGCAAGGGCGAGACCTCGAAGGAGGTCTACGTGATCCGGCGGCTGCACGCCGACGCCGAGGGTGCCGGTGGTGACGACCAGCTCGGCCTGCACTTCGACCTGACCGTGCCGTTCGCCCGGTACGTGTTGGAGAACGCCGGCAAGCTGAGCTTCCCGTTCCGCCGCTACCAGATCCAGAAGGTGTGGCGGGGCGAGCGGCCGCAGGAGGGCCGCTACCGGGAGTTCGTCCAGGCCGACATCGACATCGTCGACCGGGACACCCTGGCTGCGCACCACGAGGCGGAGATGCCGCTGGTCATCGGGGACGCGTTGCGGTCGTTGCCGATCCCACCGGTGACGATCCAGGTCAACAACCGCAAGATCTGCGAGGGTTTCTACCGGGGCATCGGGCTGACCGACCCGGAGGCGGCGCTGCGGGCCGTGGACAAGCTCGACAAGATCGGCCCGGCGAAGGTGGCCGAGCTGCTGGCCCAGACCGCCGGGGCGAGCGAGGCGCAGGCCAAGGCGTGCCTGGCGCTGGCCGAGATCTCCGCCCCGGACGCCTCGTTCGCCGACGCCGTCCGGGCGCTGGGGGTGAGCGACCCGCTGCTCGACGAGGGCATCGAGGAGCTGGTCCGGGTGGTGGACACCGCCGCCGAGCACTCGCCCGGCCTCTGCGTGGCGGACCTGCGCATCGCCCGTGGGCTGGATTACTACACGGGCACCGTCTACGAGACCCAGCTGCGCGGCTACGAGCGCTTCGGCTCCATCTGCTCCGGCGGCCGGTACGACAACCTGGCCAGCGCCGGCGCCGTCTCGTACCCGGGGGTGGGGATCTCGATCGGTGTGACCCGGCTGCTCGGTCTGCTCTTCGGCGCGGGGGAGCTGTCGGTCTCGCGGGAGGTGCCGACCGCAGTGCTCGTCGCGGTGACCAGCGAGGAGCACCGTACGGCCAGCAACCGGGTGGCCGAGGCGCTGCGGCGGCGTGGGGTGCCGACCGAGGTGTCGCCGAGCGCGGCGAAGTTCGGCAAGCAGATCCGTTACGCCGAGCGGCGCGGTATCCCGTACGTGTGGTTCCCCGGTGCCGAGGGAGCGCCGGACGAGGTGAAGGACATCCGCTCCGGTGAGCAGGTCACGGCCGGTGCGGGGGAGTGGACGCCACCTGCGGGAGACCTCAAACCCACTGTCGGTTGAATGCCCCCACTGGCGCTGACGGCCGCGGGGACCTACGGTAGCGTAAGTTACGCCACCGTAGGGAGTTTCTCGTGACCGTCAGCACCACAGTGAGCCAGACCGCGCTGCTCGTCGAGTTGGAGCCGGTTGTCGCCCGCAACCTGGACCGCCACCTCTCGCTCGCCAAGGAGTGGTTCCCGCACGAGTACGTGCCGTGGAGCGAAGGGCGGACCTTCGACGGCCCGCTCGGCGGCGAGGCGTGGTCACCGACCGACTCCACCATCCCGGACGTGGCCCGCACCGCGCTGATCGTGAACCTGCTGACCGAGGACAACCTGCCCTCGTACCACCACGAGATCGCCACCCTGTTCGGTCGCGACGGCGCGTGGGGCACCTGGGTGCACCGGTGGACCGCCGAGGAGGGCCGGCACGGCGTCGCGATCCGCGACTACCTGACCGTCAGCCGGGCGGTCGACCCGGTGGCGTTGGAGCGGGCCCGGATGACGCACATGTCGGAGGGCTACACCAACGCCCACGGCGACGAGGTGCTGCACTCGCTGGCGTACGTCTCGTTCCAGGAGCTGGCGACCCGGATCTCGCACCGTAACACCGGCAAGGCCACCGGCGACCCCACCTGCGAGGCGCTGCTGGCCCGGGTGGCCGCCGACGAGAACCTGCACATGGTCTTCTACCGCAACCTGCTCGCTGCCGCGTTCGAGCTGGCCCCGAGTCAGGCCATGCGGGCCGTCGCCGACGTGGTGGCCGACTTCCAGATGCCGGGCAGCGGCATCGACGGGTTCGCCCGCAAGTCGGTGGCGATCGCCCTGGCCGGCATCTACGACCTGCGCCAGCACCGCGACGAGGTGCTGCAGCCGGTCCTGCGTCAGTGGGACGTCTTCAACGTGACCGGCCTCAACGCCGACGGTGAGGCCGCCCGTGAGCAGCTCGCCGCCCAGCTGGAGAACCTGGACCGCGCCGCGAGCCGCTTCGAGGAGAAGCGCGACGCCCGAGCCGCCCGCCTAGCCCTCCGCTAAAAGCCCGACCCCCCACCCCCACCCAGGCCCCCAGCCCCCCAGGCCCCCTTGCTCGCGTTGATCAAGAGGTTTCGGTCACCGGAGTCCGGTTTCCTGACGCAAACCTCTTGATCACCGCAGCGAGGGCGGGCGTCTGGGGAGGGGAGGGTGGGGTCAGGGGAGGGGGAGGAGGAGGCAGGTGCTGGTGGCGTGGGCTACCAGGCGGTCGGTGGCGTCGGTGATGCGCGCCTCGGCCAGGGCCGTACGGCGGCCGCGTTGCAGCACGGTGCCCTCGCAGCGCAGGGTGCCGCTGTCGACGGTGACCGGGCGGAGGAACTTCACGTTGAGGTCCAGCGAGGTGTAGCCGACGCCGGCGGGCAGGGTGGTGTGCACGGCGCACGCCGCGGCGGTGTCCAGCAGGGTCGAGAGCACGCCACCGTGGACGCTGCCGAGCGGGTTGTAGTGGAACTCCTGTGGAGTCAGCTCGACGACGACCCGGCCCTCGTCGGCTTCCATCCTGGCCATGTCGAGAAGGTGCATCACCGGCGGCGCGGCCAGCTCGCCGGCGATCATCGCCCGGAGCATGTCGAGGCCGCTTCGCCGACCGACCTGGGCGGCGTTGGCCGCCGGGTCCGCCCACGTGAAGGTACGGCTGCGCACTGGGTCCTGCGTCTGCGTCATGGACGCAGCCTGGCAGCCGGTTGCTGAGTCTGTCAACGAGATCTAGCCTGGTCGGATGCGACCCGCGGCTCTGGACTGGTCAGTGGAGAACTGCACCATCGCCCGCGCGATGGGGGTCCTCGGTGAGCGCTGGACGCTGGTGGTCCTCCGTGAGGTGTTCACCGGCGTACGCCGCTTCGACGACATGCGGGTGCGCACCGGCATTCCGCGCCAGGTGCTGACCAATCGGCTCGCCACCCTGGTGGAGCAGGGCGTGCTCAGTCGCGAGCCGTACCGGGAGCCCGGCAGTCGGCTGCGCCACGAGTACCGGCTCACGGACAAGGGCCTGGACCTGTGGCCGGTGCTGGTCGCCGTCCTCGCCTGGGGTGACCGCTACCTCGCCGACGCGGAGGGCCCACCGCTGCGCGTCACGCACCGCGACTGCGGCGCCGAGGTACGCGCCGACCTGCGCTGCGCCGACGGTCACGACGTGGGGCGGCCACGTGACGTGGTACCCAGCCCGGGCCCCGGCGCCCGACGCCGCACCCCCTGACCCGACGCCCGCCGCGCCCCGCGCTGAGCGGCGACTCGGAGAAGACATCGATGACCGTACGCGCCGAAAGTGCGGCGGTCGCCGATTGGTGTGACGGTGGCTGTTCACCAGCGTGTCGGGGGTGTTGCGGCCGCGCGGCCAGCCGAGGTCGACGAATTCGGGCGAATCCAAGCCTTGTTAATGATCTTAAGTATGTGAATACTTCAGTCTCATCCGGCCGGTTTCCCCAGATCGGCCGGGTTGCCCTCGGGTCAGCCGCCCCCGGCAGACCCGCTCCCCCGCCCAGGAGGTTTGTTACATGCGACCCACGAGGTCCTCATTCCGTGTTGCGGCCACAGTCGCCGTTTCCGGAACCCTGGTCGTCGGCTCGCTCATCGGCGCGCCCGCCCAGGCCGCTCCTGCCGCGTCGCCCGACGCCGCCGCCGCGATCTCCGCGGAACTCGGCGACCGTTCCGCCGGCTCGTACATCGACGCCAGCGGCAAGTCCGTCGTCACGGTGACCGATGCCGCCGCCGCCAGCAAGGCGAGCAAGGCCGGCGCCGTCGTCCGCTACGTCACCCGCGGCGCCGCCGAGCTCAACCGGGCCACGGCCGAGCTGGAGCGCTCCGCCAAGATCCCGGGCACCGCCTGGTGGAGTGACCCGGTCACCAACCAGGTCGTCGTCTCCGTCGACAGCACCGTCACCGGTGCCAAGCTGGAGCGGGTCAAGGCCGCCGCCGCGCGCGCCAACGGCGCGGTCCGGGTCGAGGCCGAGGCGGGCGTGCTGAGCACCCGGATCTCCGGCGGCCAGGCCATCTACGCCGGCGGGGGCGGGCGTTGCTCGCTCGGCTTCAACGTGCGCAGTGGCAGCACCTACTACTTCGTGACGGCTGGGCACTGCACCAACATCTCGGCCAGCTGGTACTCGAACTCCGGCCAGACCTCGCTGATCGGCACCCGTACCGGCACCAGCTTCCCGGGCAACGACTATGGCATCGTGCGGCACAGCAACTCGGCCAACGCCGCCGGCAACGTCTCCCTCTACAACGGCAGCTTCCGCGACATCACCGGCTCCGGTAACGCCTCCGTCGGCCAGTCGGTGCAGCGCTCCGGCAGCACCACCGGCCTGCGCAGCGGCTCGGTGAACGCCACCAACGCCACGGTGAACTACGCCGAGGGTTCGGTCTCCGGTCTGATCCGCACCAACGTCTGCGCCGAGCCGGGCGACAGCGGCGGCTCGCTCTTCGCCGGCGGCACCGCCCTGGGTATGACCTCCGGTGGTAGCGGCAACTGCCGCACCGGTGGCACCACCTACTTCCAGCCCGTCACCGAGGCCCTGAGCCGCTACGGCGTCAGCGTCTTCTGATCCACGCACCGCTCGCGGGCCGCCGGAACACTCCGGCGGCCCGCGTCGCGTTGACAGCCACCGAACACGATGACGCTCAGCCGGGCCCGGACGGTCCCGGTAGACGCCGGGAGACCAGCACGGCGGCCAGCGGTACGCCCGCCTCGGCGGCCGCCGCCAGCCGTTCGGTCAGCCCGATCCATGCTCCGTCGGTGAAGAGCTCGGCGGCGAACCAGCCGACCAGCGCGAGGAGGACCACCGCCGCCGCGAGCGCCAGCGGGCGTACGAAAGCCGGAGCGTGGCGGTGCTCCCGGTCGAGAGACGGCCTCGCGCGACGCGGCACCGCCAGGGCCGGCCAGACGGCCAACGCCCCGAACGCCACACCGGCGGCCACGGCGTGGGTCGTCGAGTCACCGGTCGGGCGCTGCGGGAACGCGCCCACGACCAGGGTCGCCAGCCCGCCCAGTGCGAGTAGCGCTCGGCCCGCCGGTGCGGCGCTGACCAGGCCGAGCGCGGTCGTCAGGTGGCAGAGGCCCAGGCCGACCAGCCCGACCGTCATGATCCAGCGATGGTCCGCACCCGTGGCGGCGAGCGCGCTGATGGTCTGCCGCACCGGGTCGAATCCGTCGGGCTGGGCAGCCTGCGCCAGGGTCCAGCCGCCGACAAGGAACAGTGGTGCGCCGCCGGCTGACAGCAGGGCCCAACGGGGAGCGGTGGACATCGGGCGATCGTAACGATGCGAGACCGGCGCTGCTTCCGGGCCGCATGCTCGGGCTGACCGGCCGCCGGTTCGGACGCTCGAACAGGCCCGGGCGCCGGAAAGATCAGACGGGCCGGCGACTCACGGCAGCCGGTCGGGGCGCCCGGAAGCAGGCCCGCTCGGTGGTCCGAGGGGATCAGGGGGTACGACGCCGATGCTCGGCAGGTCCGGGCCGACGCGTACGGTGCCGCCGGTCGACCAGGCGAGGTGCGCCCGCCGGGCGGAGAGGACCGCCAGCAGCGGCCAGAGGGAGACCGCCACCGCCGTCACCCGCTCGGCCAACCCCGTGCGGGAGCCACTGGTCACCTCGAACGCGCACCAGCCGAAGAGCGCGAGCAGCACGAGCGTGGCGCTCAGCCCGACCGCCCGGCGGAACGCCCAGGGCGGCTCCGGTCGGGTGGGGTGCTCGGTGTCGTGGCCGCGCGGCAGCCGCAGTGCCGAGCCGGCCGGCCAGAGCACCAGGGCGAGAACGGCCACCGTCGCCGCGACGCCGTGGCTGAGTGAACCGCCGACCGGCGGCCGGGGAAAGGCGACGAGCGCGATGGTGGCCACCCCACCGATCGCGAGCAGGAAGCGGCTGGGCAGCCCGGCCGCGTGCAGGACGGCGGCGACCGACAGGTAGCAGCAGCCGAGCAGCACCAGGGCCACCACCATGATCCACGCGTCGGTGGCGTCCTGTCCTGCCAGCTCGCTGATGGTGTCCCGGACCGGGTCGTACCCGACGGGCTGTCGGGCCTCCGCCACCGTCCAACCGGCCACCAGCAGCACGGGTGCCGCCGCCGCCGTGGCGACGGCCCAGTTCGGTACGGGCCGCATTTCGCCACGTTAACCGGCTCGCCTGCCGGGGGAGTCGGGTTCGCCGGTCCACCCCACCAGCGAATCGTGCCGGCCTGCCGGGTGCCCGGAGGCGGGGCGGCCACCCCTGACAGAATGCGGGTGAGGACTGTTCCACGATGAGGAGTTGCCAGCCGTGATCCGTACCCACAATGCCGGAAGCCTGCGCGCCGCGGACGCCGGCTCGACGGTGACGCTCGCCGGCTGGGTGGCCCGCCGCCGCGACCACGGCGGGGTCATCTTCGTCGACCTGCGCGACGGTTCCGGTGTTGTCCAGGTGGTGTTCCGCGAGGAAGACGCGCACGCGCTGCGCAACGAGTTCTGTGTGAAGGTCGTCGGTGAGGTGACCCGCCGCCCGGCCGGCAACGAGAACCCGGAGCTGCCCACCGGCGAGGTCGAGGTGACCGTCGTCGAGCTGGAGGTGCTCTCCGAGGCGGCGCCGCTGCCGCTGCCGGTGGACGACCAGATCGAGGCCGGCGACGACATTCGACTCCGGTACCGCTACCTGGACCTGCGTCGCAGCGGCCCGGCGAACGCGCTGCGGCTGCGCTCGCGCGCCAGCCAGCTGGCCCGGGGCGTGCTGCACGAGCGGGACTTTCTGGAGATCGAGACCCCGACGCTGACCCGCTCGACTCCGGAGGGCGCCCGCGACTTCCTGGTGCCGGTGCGCCTTCAGCCCGGCAGCTGGTACGCGCTGCCGCAGTCGCCGCAGCTGTTCAAGCAGCTGCTGATGGTGGGCGGCATGGAGCGGTACTACCAGATCGCCCGCTGCTACCGCGACGAGGACTTCCGCGCCGACCGGCAGCCGGAGTTCACCCAGCTCGACATCGAGATGTCGTTCGTGACCGAGGACGACGTGATCGACCTTGGTGAGGCGATCGTCTCGGCGCTGTGGAAGGACCTGGCCGGGCACGAGATCAGCCGTCCGATCCCGCGGGTCACCTGGCACGACGCGATGGCACGGTACGGCTCGGACAAGCCGGACCTGCGCTACGGCGTCGAGCTGACCGAGCTGACCGAGTACCTGCGCGGCACCGAGTTCCGGGTCTTCGCCGGGGCCATCGACGCGGGCGGGTACGTCGGCGCGGTGGTGATGCCGGGCGGCGCGGCGCAGAGCCGCAAGGAGCTGGACGGCTGGCAGGACTGGGCGAAGGCGCGTGGCGCGCGCGGTCTGGCGTACGTGGTGCTGGACGCGGAGACCGGCGAGGCACGTGGCCCGGTGGCGAAGAACCTCTCCGCCGAGCACCTGGGCGGGCTCGCCGACGCGGTCGGCGCGAAGCCGGGCGACGCGGTCTTCTTCGCCGCGAGCGCCACCACCCGGGAGGCGCAGGAGCTGCTCGGGGCGGCCCGCGTCGAGATCGCCAAGCGGTCCGGCCTGATCGACGAGAGCGCCTGGGCGTTCTGCTGGGTGGTCGACGCGCCGATGTTCGAGCGCACGGACGAGGGCGGTTGGACGGCAGTGCACCACCCGTTCACCTCGCCGAACTCGGAGTGGGTCGACCGGTTCGAGGAGGCTCCGGACCGGGCCCTGGCGTACGCGTACGACATCGTCTGCAACGGCAACGAGATCGGCGGCGGGTCGATCCGTATCCACCGGGGTGACGTGCAGAAGCGGGTCTTCGACCTGCTCGGCATCACCCCCGAGGAGGCGCAGGACAAGTTCGGCTTCCTGCTGGAGGCGTTCAAGTACGGCGCCCCGCCGCACGGCGGCATCGCCTTCGGCTGGGACCGGGTCTGCATGCTGCTCGCCGGTGCCGACTCCATCCGCGAGGTCATCGCGTTCCCGAAGACCCGGGGTGGCTTCGACCCGCTGACCAGTGCGCCCACCCCGATCACCGCACAGCAGCGCACCGAGGCCGGCATCGACGCCAAGCCCAAGCCCGCCGCAACCGCCCACACCGGAACGGCCGGCCCCGCAGCCCCGGTGGCAGACCCGGTCTGACCGCACCCCCGGCCCCTGCTTGGTTGATCAAGAGGTCTGCGTCATCATCGCCCCGGCGAGATGACGCAGACCTCTTGATCGTTGGCGGGGGAGTGGGCTCAGGTGCGAGTACTTGTTGTCGGGGGTAGTGGGTTACTGGGGCGCGAGGTCTGTCGGCGGGGCCTGAGCGCCGGGTTCTCCGTTGTCGGGACGTTCCACTCCGGTGAGATCGCGGTGCCGGGGGTCGCGGCACGGCGGTTGGACGTGACCGACCGGTCCGCCGTGCGCGCGCTGGTCGCCGAGGTGCGGCCGGACGCCGTTGTCGGGACCCCCTATCGGTACGGCGACTGGGCGGTCACCGCCGACGGGGCCGCGCACGTGGCGGTCGCCGCCGCCGAGGTGGGTGCCCGGCTGGTGCACGTGTCCAGCGACGCGCTGCACGCCGGACGACCCGTGCCGTACGCCGACGACGAACCACCCACGCCGGTGCATGCGTACGGTGCCGCGAAGGCGGCGGCTGAGACCGCCGTACGGGCGATCGACCCGGGCGCGGCGCTGGTGCGGACCTCCCTGATCGTGGGGGAGGGCAGCAAGCAGATCCAGCTCTGCCGGGACGCGCTCGCCGGTCGGGCCACCCTGTTCAGCGACGAACTGCGCTGCCCGATCGACGTCGCCGACCTGGCCGCCGCCGTGCTGGAACTGGTCGCCTCGACGTACGCCGGTGTGCTCAACGTGGCCGGCCCGGACGCGGTCAGCCGAGCCGAGCTGGGCCTGCTGGTCGCCGAGCGGTATGGCCTGGACCCGACCGGGTTGAGGACCACCACCAGCGCGGCCACCGGCCTGGTCCGCCCTCTGGACGTACGCCTCGATTGCGCGCGCGCCGCCTCCCTGCTGCGGACGCGACTGCGCGGGGTGCGCGAACTCCTGTCCTCCTGAAACCCGTCGTCTGCACACTTCCTATGCACAAGACTTGTGCATAGGAAGTGTGCAGAGATATTGTGCACTTATGGAGAACCCCCCGCCCGACGGCGGCACCGAGCCACGGCGCGTCGATCTGGACGGCCGGCAGGTTCGCGTGCTGGCCCACCCACTGCGGATGCGGCTGCTCGGCTCGCTGCGTATCGACGGCCCGGCGACCGCGACGGCCCTCGCCGAGAAGCTGGGCACCAACACCGGCGCGACCAGCTATCACCTGCGGCAACTCGCCGAGGTGGGGCTCGTGGCCGAGGATCCCGACCGGGGCACCGGTCGGCAGCGTTGGTGGCAGGCCGCGCACGACATGAGTCACTTCGACCCCACCGACTTCGACGAAGACCCGGATGCCCGCGCTGCCGTCCAGTGGATTCAGGCGGATCAGGTGCGGCTGATGGGCGATCTGGCCGAGCGTTGGCTGGCCGTCGAGCACCACCAGTCTCCGGCCTGGCGCGACGCCGCCGGGATGAGCGATCTGGTGCTGCCCCTCGACCCGGACCGACTGCGTGCCCTCAGCGACGAACTCTGGGCGGTGTTGATGCGCTACCGCGACGAAGCCGCGACCGATGCCCCGGACGTCAAACCCGTGCACGTGTTCCTGGCCGGCTTCCCGCGTCTGGACGAGCGCTGGTGAGCGCGAGGAGTGAGCGGGGTTTGCGAGCCCCGCAGTCGCGAACGGAGGAGACACGGTGAGCGCGTTGACCGTACGTCAGGTTCGGCGTCGTTACCTCACGCTCTACGGCCTGCGCTGGCTGCCCACGGGTCTGATGATCCCGGTGATGATCCTGCTGATGCAGGAGCGCGGCCTGTCGCTGCCGCAGATCGGCCTGGTCGGCACGGCTCAGGGGCTGCTGGTGCTGGCGTTGGAGTTGCCCACCGGCGGGTTCGCCGACGCTCTCGGTCGTCGACCGGTGCTGCTCGCCGCCGGGGTGCTCAACCTTGTCTCCCTCGCGCTGTTCGCCGTGGCCGACTCCTTCGCGCTGTTCTTCGTGGTCTGGGCTCTGCAGGGCATCTACCGGGCGTTGGACAGCGGCCCGTTGGAGTCCTGGTACGTCGACGCCACCCTGGCCGCCGATCCGCAGGCCGAGTACGAGCGTGGCCTCGGCTACGCCGGCACCGTCGTCGGCGGCGCCATCGGCGGAGGCGCGCTGGTCAGCGGTGGTCTCATCGCGCTCGGCCCGATCGGGCCGGTCACCGCGCTCACGGTGCCCGTGTTGGCCGCCATCGTGGCGCAGGCGGCGGCGCTCGTCGCGCTCGTGGTGCTGCTGGTCGAGGAGCGGCCGGCCACCGGGGTCGCGGCGCTGCGGGCCTCGGTGGTCCAGGCGCCCCGGATGATCAGTCAGGCCGTCGGGCTGCTGCGTCGTTCCCGGGTGCTGCTGGCGTTGGTGGCCGTCGAGCTGTTCTGGGGCTTCGGCATGGTCACCTTCGAGTCGCTGCTGCCGGTCCGACTCGCCGAGGTGATCGGTGATCCGGAACGCGCCGCGGTGCTGCTCGGGCCGGCGAACTCGGCCGCCTGGCTCGCCTCGGCCGCCGGCGCGGCACTGACCCCACTGCTGCTGCGCTGGTTCGGCGCCGCTCCGGGTGCGGCCCTGCTCCGCGTCCTGCAGGGCGTGACTGTGGTCGGGATGGGGTTGTTCGCCGGGCCGGTCGGCGTGCTGGTGGCCTACCTCGCCTGCTACGCGGTGCACGGCGCGTCCAACCCGCTGCACAGTGGGCTGCTGCACCGGCAGGTCGACGGCCCGTACCGGACCAGCGTGCTCTCGCTGAACTCGATGATGGCGCAACCGGCCGGCGCGCTCGGCGGGGTGGTGCTCACCGCGCTCGCCGCCGCCACCAGCGTCAGCACCGCGATGGTGGTCGGCGCTGTGGTGTTGGCCGTCGCCGCCCCGCTCTACCTGCCGGCCTGGCTGGAGGGTCGTCGGGCCGCCCCGGCCGTCGAGCCGACCGCGGTCCCGGTGCCCGCCACCGACCGTTAGCGAAAACCCCTCGCCTGGCCGGACGGCAGACCGGTCAGGCGAGGCGGATCGAGCTGAGCGGAAGGGCGTCGGTGTAGCCGAGCCGACGGTAGAGCCTCGCCGCACCGACGTTGTGTGTGTAGACGCCGAGCCCGACCAGGTCGTGACGTGCCAGCAGCGCCCGGGTCATCCCGGCGGTCAGGGACGCGCCCAGCCCCCGACCGCGTTGGTCGGGGGCGACGGTCAGGCCGGCCAGGAAGCCGATGTCACTGTGGCTGCGGTCCGCGCCGCACGCCACCAACCGGTCGCCGGCCCAGATGCCGTACCAGTCGACCACCCGTGGGTCGCCCGGCTGGGAGGTGCTGGTGGGAAACGACTCTTCGACAAGTGCCGCCAGCGCCGGCTGGTCGGCGGCGGTGAGGCGGACCACCGGTTGTTCGTCCGGCTGCGCCGGCGGCGCCGTGTCGGTCCAGTGGAAGTCCCAGTCGCTGTGCTCGGTCACCGCCAGCCGGTCGACCAGCAGACCGCGATCGTGTCGAGGCAGGTGCAGGTGCTGTCCGGACTGGAACATCCCGTCGGCGGCCAGCGCGACACAGATCTCCAGCGCCGGCTCGGCCGGGCCGATCGCGCAGCTGGCCGGCCCGTGTTCCGGCGGCACCACCCACAGCACGGCACCGCCACGCTGGTACGCGCGCACCGGCACGGGCCGCCCGAGCGCGTGCCGGGCGAACGGGTGGTGCCCGACGGCGGCCAGGACGGCGCTCCGGTCCTGGAGCACCTGGTCGTCGTTGATCATGGGGTCCAGCCTAGGAGCCGGGGGTCGAATGCCTCCGCCGGGCCGTCGCGGCGTGGCCACCTCCACCGTGGAGATTGGCGAGTCGACCGATTGGGTACATCACGCGCCGACCTACTGGGAACCCCCACCGGAGGACCGACATGCTCGCCATTCTCGCGGCCATCGTTTTTGGCTTCGCCCTGTTGCTTGACCTGCTCGGCACCGACTTCGGAGCGCCGGACCTGTTCAACTGGAACACCCTCGTACTCATCGGGCTGCTCCTGCTCTCGCTCTACCTGGCCGGCGTGGGCAGCGGCCCGCGCGGCGGTGGCGGCGGCCGCTGGTACCGGGGCCGTCGCCCCGGGCGTGGCTGACCGGAACCGATCACCGGTGGCGGGCCCGCGGCGCGATTCCGGCGTCGTGGGCCCGGCCCGGTACTGTCTTCGTGATGGAGTCCGACGCCCTCTTCTCCCTCGGTGAACCCGCCGGGTCGCGCAGCGCGCCCGACGGTCCCGCCGGTGTCGACGGCTTCACCGCGGTGGCCGACGATTCGCCCCTGCCCGTCCGGATGCGCCCGGTGACCCTCGACGAGCTCGTCGGGCAGGAGCACCTGCTCGCTCCCGGCGCACCCCTGCGGCAGCTGGTCTCCGGCGGGGCTCCGATGTCGGTGATCCTCTGGGGCCCGCCGGGCAGCGGCAAGACCACGATCGCGCACCTGGTGGCCGGGGCCACCGACCGCCGCTTCGTCGCCATGTCGGCGCTCTCCGCGGGCGTGAAGGACGTCCGGGCGGTGATCGAGGCGGCTCGCCGCCAGCGTCGTTCCGGTGGCCCGCAGACCGTGCTCTTCATCGACGAGGTGCACCGCTTCAGCAAGACCCAACAGGATTCGCTGCTCGCCGCCGTCGAGGACCGCACGGTCACCCTGCTGGCGGCGACCACCGAGAACCCGTACTTCTCGGTCATCTCACCGCTGCTGTCGCGGTGCGTGCTGCTCACCCTGCAACCGTTGGACGACGAGGCGGTGCGGGGCCTGCTGCGCCGCGCGGTCGCCGACAAGCGTGGTCTGGACGGCGCGCTGGTGCTGACCACCGAGGCCGAGGATCACCTGGTCCGGCTGGCCGCCGGTGACGTCCGTAAGGCACTCACCGCCCTGGAAGCGGCGGCCGCCTCCGCGACGGCCCTCGGCGGCGGGCGGATCGACCTCGCCACCGCCGAGCAGGCCGTCGACGTGGCGGCGGTGCGCTACGACCGCGACGGCGACGCCCACTACGACGTGGTCAGCGCCTTCATCAAGAGCATGCGCGGCTCGGACGTGGACGCTGCGGTGCACTGGCTGGCCCGCATGCTGGTCGCCGGTGAGGACGCCCGGTTCATCGCCCGTCGCCTGGTCATCTTCGCCAGCGAGGACGTGGGCATGGCCGACCCCGGGGCGCTGAGCGTGGCGACCGCGGCCGCGCACGCGGTCGAGTACGTCGGGTTGCCCGAAGCGCAGCTCAACCTCGCCCAGGCGGTGATCCACCTGGCCACCGCGCCCAAGTCGAACTCGGCCACCACCGCCATCGGCGCCGCCATCGCCGACGTCCGGGCCGGTCGCGGTGGCCCGGTGCCGCGAGGGCTGCGCGACGCGCACTACGCCGGCGCCCGAGGGTTGGGCCACGGGACCGGCTACCGCTACCCGCACGACGACCAGCGCGGCGTGGTCACCCAGCAGTACGTCCCGGACGACCTGGTGGGCACCGACTACTACCAGCCCAGCCCGCACGGCGCGGAGCGGTCGGTGGCCACCAGGTTGCCGCTGCTGCGCCGGATCGTGCGTGGTCTGCCGGCTCCGGCCGCGCGCCCGCAGACGCCGACATCCGAGCCGTCCGTAACGGCGCAGACCGCGCCAGCGCTATCCCCGGGGGCCGCCCGTCCGACGACGGGCACGGATGCCCCCGGCACGATGCAGGACAGCGGCACCGACGCCGCAGGAGAGGGTCAACAGTGAGATCGCGTGGTGGGGACCGCCCGGACGAGGGCCCGGACGAGCGGCGCGATCCCCGCGCCAAGACCCGCCGTTGGGGTCGCGGCCGGGCTGCTGAGCCCGAGCCGGAGGAGCCGGTCGCCGGCGAGGAGTTCGGCTGGATCGACGATCTGCGCTCGGCCAAGCAGCAACGCTCCGAGCTGGGCCCGGACGGCGCACCGGCGGAGCCGAACCGGCCCCGCGGGGGTATGCCGCCGGCAGACCCGGCCGGGCCTCCGGCACAACCCGCCCCGCGTACGGCGGGAGAGCCGGCCGGTGCGCGCGGCAGTGCGCCGGAGCCCTCGGCGCCGCCGGCTCCGCGTCAGAGTGAACCGGGCGGTGCCGCCGCCCGTCGACCAGTCGACGGGCCCTGGCCCGGGGAGACGCCGCCAGCGGGTCGTCGCCCGGACAACCGGCCACCCGCATCCGGCCCCGCATCCGGCCCCGCAGCCGGGCAGCCGCCACGCCGCGGCGTTCAGCCGGTGCCCGGCGCCCGCGGTGCCGTGCCACAGTCGCCACCCCCCGCTCGCCCGGGCGGGGGTGACCCGGCCGGCCCGCCGGGGCCTCGTCCGGCACCCGACGCGCCCGGCGGCCCGGCCCGTCCGCGCGGTGCGGCCGCCCCTCCCGGCCCACCCGTGGGCCCAGCGACCTCGGGCCCCCCGGCCGGTCGTCGCCCGGACGCCGCCGCCTCGCCGGCCCGTCGTCCGGACGCCGTTGTTCCGCCGGGACGTCATCAGGACCCCGCCGCACCCGGCGGTCAACCCGATTCCATGCCGCCGCTACGCCGTCCGGACGCCGGTCCGCCGGTCCGCCGACCCGGCCCGGAGCAACCGGTCGAACCCGGCCGTGCCCGGCCTCCCGCCGACGGCCCGCCCGCCGGTCGCCGCGCCGCCGGCTCGGCACCCGACCCGACGCGGGTCGCCGGAACTCCCGCCGCTCCCGGGCCCGCCCGCTTCGACGGCGCGCCGGCTGGCGTCGTGCCGTCGACAGCGGACGGCCTGCGACCCGACCCCGCCATCGACCGTGACCCGCGTACCGCCCGACGTCGTCCGGGCCCGGCCGACCCCGGTGCACCCGAGCCCGCCGGGCGCGCGTCCGAAGGTGCCCGTCCGACGGCCGGCGGGCGTCGCCGCGCCGCGGAACCCGACGAGCCGGTCGTGCCCCGCTCCGGTAACGCGCCACCCGTGCCCCGCTCGGGGAACGCGTCGTCGGTGCCCGAGGCGACCGGCGCGCACAGTGGCGCCCTGCCCACCACCGGCCCCGCCGACGGCACCGGTCGTCGCCGGGTCGTCTCCGATGAACCGGAACGCCGAACGCCGCCCGGCGGCGAACCCCGCCCGGACCGCCCGGAGCGGCCAGCGGACTGGCTGCGCCAGGCCGGCCGCCTGCCACACACCGACCCCGGCCTGCGGGTGGTCAACCGCCGAGACGGCAGTCCGCCGGCCGGGGGACGCCGTCCGGCGCCGCCCACCGGGCCGGTGGACCTCACCGACCAGGCGTCCGGTCGGCTCGCCGTGCCCGACCCGGCCGCGGAACGCACCGCCGCCCGCCGGCCCGCCGGACCGCCGGTCGACCCCGGCGCGGACGCACCGACCGGCCGTCGCGCCGCCCGGCCCGACGGTTCGGGATCCACCGGAGAGCAGGCACTGACCTACCCCTCGCCGCCCGGTGACCGGCCCGCCCGTGGGCGGGGCGCTGCGGCGGTGCCCCCCACTCCGGACCCCACTGTTCGGCGCGGCCGTGCCGTGGCGGGGTCCGGCCCGGACGCACCGCCCGCCCCGGATCCGACCGGCCGACGACGACGTGGACCGGCCGAGCCCGGCCCTGACGGTACGGCTGTCCCCGGTCGACCGGGGACCGCGAGCGACAGTGGCGACGACCCCTACGCCGGCGGTCGACCCGGCGGCGGTCCCGCTGCTCGGGGCGCTGCCCGTTCCGTCCCACCCGGTCGGGCCCGCCCCGTTCCGGGCGACGCGCCGGCACCCGGCACCGGGCGCCGTGGCGCCGACGGCCCACCACGTCCCGGCCCGGGTGGCGATGCGGCACCCCCGGACGCGACCCGTCCGGATGGTCCGGCTCGTGCGGCCATGCCGCCGGGTGTGGACGGTCCGCCGCGTGCCCGTCCGGATGGTCCGGCTCGTGCCGCTGTCCGCCCACCCGGCGGGCAGCCGCCAGCCGATGACCGGCCCGGTGAGCCCGGCCCGGCCCGTGGTGCTGCGCCGGCCGGGCGACCCATGCCGGCCGACCGCGCCGCCGGCCGCGCCCTGCCGCCGAATCGGGAGCCCGGCCGTGCCGAGCCGAGCGGTGTCGCGCCCGTGCCGCCGCCCGGACGCGCCGGCGAGCCCGTCGGTGTGGCCCGCGCCGCCGCCGCGGTGCCCGCCACGGCCGGCCCGGTGGACCGGCCGGAACCGGAGCCCTCCGACGGGCCGGCGCTGCGCTCGGCCGGTCAGGACGCGCCGGACGACGACGCCGCACCGGGTGCCCGTTCCGAGGAACGCCGGCAGACCCGTGAACGACGTCGCCTGCGCGCGGCGGTGTTGGTGCTGGTCAGCGTCGTGCTGCTCGGCGCGGTGCCGCTCTTCTTCGGGCTCCGGACGCTGAGCCGTGACCCGGTCTTCGACAACCTGGACCAGCTCGGCGTGCCCGGCTGGGCGGCCGCGAAGACGGTCGACGACGTCAGCGGCAGCCGCTGGTGCCTGCTCGACTGCCGGCTGCGTGAGCGCACCGTGACCTCGGAGAAGGCGCCCAAGGAGACGGCGCAGGTCTACGAGGACGCGCTGCGGCGGGACGGGTGGCAGCCGTGGAAGGTGAGTCGCTGCCCGGAGCAGGAGACGAAGGGCAGCTACACCTGCTGGCGTCGCGACGAGTTGACCCTCGACCTGTGGGTACGCGAGCCGACCTGTGTGCCGCCGCCGGTGGACGGCGAGCCGGCGACCGTGCCGTCCGGCGACCCGTCGGCCGCTGCGACCGAGTGCACCGGCTCGTTGGTGTCGGTGAAGGTGCGCAATGCGATCGACGACGAGCGGACCAGGCCGCAGCCGACCACCGACCCGTCACTGACCGGTGAGGATCCGTTCCCGACGGTCAGTGCGGATCCGCTGGGTGAGCTGACACCCTCACCGTCCTGAGCCGGTCTCCATCACGGACGGTAGGGTCTGGGGCTGGCGGGCACGCCCGCTACCGGTGAGCGCCGACGGCTCGGCGGCCGGTACGGGTGGCATGGTTGTGCGTTCCGGGGACGTCGGGTCCTGCGGAACTCTGCTTGAGGAGGACAGGCGTGGGCGACATTGGAGCGATAGCGGCGCTGATCGCGGCATCCGCGTTCGCGGTGCTGGTGCTCATCCTGACGCTGCCCATCCTGCGGCTGCGGCACACGGTTGACGCCACCACCCGCATGATCAACGACCTGAATGATCGGACCGCACCGCTGCTCGGTGACGTGAACACCACTGTGAAGAACGTCAACACCGCGCTGGAGCAGGTGCAGATCTCGCTCGACGGTGTGAACCTCCAGCTGGCGAAGGTCGACACCATGACCAGCCACGCGCAGAACGTCACCGCCAACGTCGCCAACCTGGCCACCGTGGTCTCCGCCGCGGCCGCCAACCCCCTGGTGAAGGTGGCCGCGTTCGGCTACGGCGTGCGGAAGGCCGCCGCCGGCCGCCGGCACGCCGAGACCGAGCGCGAGGTACGCGACACCATCAAGCAGCAGCGGCGGGCCGCGCGACGCGGCAACAGCTGACCGGCCCGGCGCACCAGGAGGTAGCGGGACATGAGGCGCTTGTTCTGGCTCGGCATCGGGGTGGCCGTCGGGGTGATCGTGGTACGCAAGGCGACCCGGACCGCGCAGGCGTACACGCCGGCGGGCATCGCCAGCTCGTTGACGGAATCCGCTGGCGGGCTCGTCGAGTCGCTGCGTAGTTTCGTGGAGGACGTCCGGGTCGGGATGGCCGAACGCGAGCAGGAGATCCACCACGCGTTCGCCCAGGGCGAGGCGTTCGACGACAAGTTCGCCGACCTGCGGGAAGACCCGCGGATCGGCGATCGAGAAATCTTTCCGGAGGAACACCAGCGATGAAGACGGCGGAGATCAAGCGGCGGTACCTCGCGCATTTCGAGGCGAATGGGCACGCCGTGGTGCCGTCCGCTCCGCTGCCCGCCATCAGCGATCCGAACCTGCTGTTCGTCAATGCCGGCATGGTGCAGTTCGTGCCGTACTTCCTGGGTCAGCAGACGCCCGCGTACCAGCGGGCGGTGAGTGTGCAGAAGTGCATTCGTACGCCGGACATCGACGAGGTCGGTAAGACGAGCCGGCACGGCACGTTCTTCCAGATGAACGGCAACTTCTCCTTCGGTGACTATTTCAAGGCCGGTGCGATTCCGCTGGCGTGGGAGTTGTCCACGAAGCCGATCGCCGAGGGTGGGTACGGGCTGGATCCGGAGCGGATCTGGCCGACGATCTACCTCGACGACGACGAGGCGTACGAGATCTGGCGGTCGGTGGGTGTGCCGGCAGAGCGGATCGTGCGTCGGGGCAAGGCGGACAACTTCTGGTCGATGGGCATTCCCGGGCCGTGTGGTCCGTCGTCGGAGCTGTTCTACGACCGGGGCCCGGAGTATGGGCGTGAGGGTGGTCCGGCGGTCGACGAGGACCGGTACATGGAGTACTGGAACCTCGTGTTCATGCAGTTCGAGCGGGGGCCGGGCACCAACAAGGAGGACTACCCGATCCTGGGTGACCTGCCGGCGAAGAACATCGACACGGGCATGGGCCTGGAGCGGATGGCGTCGATCCTGCAGGGTGTGGACAACCTGTACGAGATCGACGAGGTCCGGCCGATCCTGGCGCGGGCGGCCGAGCTGACCGGGAAGCGGTACGGGGCGCACTCGGGGCACGTGGCGAGTGAGTCGCACCCGGACGACGTGCGGTTGCGGGTGATCGCGGATCACGTGCGTACGGCGTTGATGCTGATCGGTGACGGGGTGACCCCGTCGAACGAGGGTCGCGGGTACGTGCTGCGGCGGATCATGCGTCGGGCGATCCGGTCGATCCGGTTGCTGGGGTGGCAGGAGCGGGCGCTGCCCGAGCTGCTGCCGGTGGCGCGGGACTGCATGGCGCCGTCGTACCCGGAGTTGGCGAGTGACTTCGACCGGATCGCGGACTACGCGTACGCGGAGGAGGAGGCGTTCCTGTCCACGCTGCGGGCGGGAACGACGATCCTGGACACCGCGATCGCGGAGACCCGCACGGCGGGCGGCTCGGCGTTGTCCGGGGCGAAGGCGTTCCAGTTGCACGACACGTACGGCTTCCCGATCGATCTGACCCTGGAGATCGCCGCGGAGCAGGGCCTCAGCGTCGACGACGAGGGGTTCCGGCGGCTGATGGCCGACCAGCGGACCCGGGCGAAGGCCGACGCGCAGGCCCGCAAGACGGGGCACGTCGACCTGTCGGCGTACCGGTCGGTGCTCGACGCGGGTGGTCCGGTGACGTTCACCGGGTACGGCGAGGTGTCCCGCGAGTCGACGGTGCGGGCGCTGCTCGGCGCCGACGGCCCGCGTCAGGCGGCGACCGAGGGCGACACCATCGAGCTGGTGCTGGACACCACCCCGTTCTACGCCGAGGGCGGTGGGCAGCAGCCCGACCAGGGCATGATCACGGTTGGTGGCGGGCAGGTCGAGGTGCTCGACGTGCAGCAGCCGGTGCCCGGTCTGATCGTGCACCGCGCTCGGGTGATCCGGGGCGAGGTACGCGCCGGTGAGGCCGGTTTCGCCGAGATCGACACGACGCGGCGTCGGGCGATCTCCCGGTCGCACACCGCCACGCACCTGGTGCACCAGACAATGCGCAACTTCCTCGGAGAGTCGGCCACGCAGGCCGGGTCGCTGAACGCCCCCGGTCGGCTCCGGTTCGACTTCAACACCCCGACCGGGGTGTCGCCGAGCGTCCTTCGTGACGTGGAGCAGCAGGTCAACGAGGTGCTGCTGGCCGACCTGGAGGTGCACGCCTTCATCACCTCGTTGGAGGAGGCGCGGCGCATCGGCGCGATGGCGCTCTTCGGCGAGAAGTACGGCGAGGAGGTGCGGGTCGTCGAGGTGGGTGACTACGCCCGGGAGCTGTGCGGCGGCACGCACGTGGCCCGCTCGGCCCAACTCGGCCTCGTGAAGATCCTCTCCGAGTCGTCGATCGGCTCCGGTGTCCGCCGGGTGGAGGCGCTGGTCGGCATGGACGCCTTCAGCTTCCTGGCCAAGGAGCACCTGCTGGTCTCCCGGTTGGCCGAGCTGTATCGGGTGCCCAACGATCAGGTCGCCGACCGGGTGGAGCAGACCGTCACCCAGCTTCGGGACGCCGAGAAGGAGCTGGAGAAGCTGCGCGCCCAGTTGGTGCTGGGTGGCGCGGCGGCGCTCGCGGCGCAGGCCAAGGACGTGCGCGGGGTCGCGTACGTGGGCACGGAGGCGCCGGAGGGCGCGGCCGGCAACGATGTGCGCACCCTGGCCCAGGAGATCCGCGGCAAGATCGACCCGGCGCGGCCGGCGGTCGTCGCGGTGGCGGCGCGGTCGAACGGCAAGGCGTCCCTGGTGGTCGCGGTCAACGCGGCGGCGCGCAGCCGGGGCCTGGCCGCGTCGGATCTGGTGAAGGCGGCGTTCTCCGGGCGCGGCGGTGGCAGCCCCGATCTGGCCCAGGGCGGCGGTCTGCCCGCGGCTGAGGCGCCGAACCTGCTGCTCACCGTCGAGAAGGCGATTACTGAAGCGTGACGGATCATCACTGTGAGTCAGGGCGGGCCGATTGGTCCGCCCTGGTTCGTACCCGGTCGGTGGTGACCGTCGGTGGCTGAGCTGACGCGCGGTGTGCGGATCGGTGTGGATGTCGGTCAGGTGCGGGTGGGCATCTCCCGCTCGGATCCGGACGGGATCTTGGCAACGCCGCTGGTCACGCTGGCCCGCGATCTCACGGCGGCGCCGGACGCGGTGCCGAGTGACCTCGCCGAGTTGGCCGCGTTGGTGGCCGAGCACGAGGCCGTCGGGGTTGTCGTCGGTCTTCCGGTCAATCTCGCCGGCAAGCATGGTCCTGCGGCTGTCCATGTGAAGGCGTACGCTGACCGACTGGTCGATGTGATAGCGCCTGTCCCGGTAACGCTCACTGACGAGAGGATGTCGACCGTGGTCGCTTCTCGTAGGCTTGCCGAGCGTGGCGTCCGAGGTAAACGTCAACGTGCGGTTGTCGATCAGGCGGCCGCGGTGGAGATCCTGCAGAGCTGGCTGGACGCGCAGCGGAGGCGGACGTAATGATCGACGATCTGGATCTTGGGTTCGACGATGCGGAGCGGGGGGAGAAGGGTCGGCACCGGCGCGGCTTCCGCAAGCGCAAGAGCGGGTCCGGCGGCGGTCGGGGCAAGACGTTCCTGGCTCTGCTGATGGCCCTGCTCCTGTTGGGCGGCATCGGCGGTGGCGCGTTCTACGGCTTCGACCGTATCCAGAACTACTTCGTCACCCCCGACTACGACGGCAGCGGGGCCGGTGAGATCACCGTCGAGATCAAGAGCGGCGCGCTGCTCGCCGACATGGCCGACGCCCTCGTGGCGGCCGACGTGGTCAAGAGCCAGAAGGCGTTCATCGAGGCGGCCGAGGCCAACTCGCGCAGCAAGAACATCCAGCCGGGCACGTACAAGCTGCGCAAGCAGATGAGCGGCGCGAACGCCGTGACCGCGATGCTCGACCTGAAGAACAAGATCGTCAACGGGTTGACCATCCCCGAGGGCCGCACCAGCTTCAACATCTACAAGCTGCTCTCCGAGAAGACCAAGATCCCGGTCAAGGACTTCCAGGCCGCCGCGAAGGACCCGGAGGGGCTCGGCGTCCCGGACTGGTGGTACACGCGCGGTGACGGCAAGAAGAGCGTCAAGTCCATCGAGGGTTTCCTCTTCCCGGACACCTACGAGATCCCGCCGAAGTCCACCGCCGAGAGCATCCTCAAGCTGATGGTGAACCGCTTCCTCTCGGTGACCGGTGAGATGAAATTCGCCGACCGGGTGCAGGAGGAACGCAAGGTCAGCCCGTACGAGGCGCTGATCGTGGCCTCGCTGGCCCAGGCCGAGGCGGGCAACAAGGACGACCTCGGGAAGGTCGCCCGGGTGGCCTACAACCGCGCGTACGGCGAGTTCCCGTGCAACTGCCTGGAGATGGACGTCACCGTCAACTACTACCTGGAGTCGATCGGTAAGCCGACCAAGTCGTCCAAGCAGATGACGGCGGCCGAGCTGGACGACCCGAAGAACCCGTACAACCGCAAGCTGCGGGGCATGATCCCCACCCCGATCAACAACCCGGGCAAGCAGGCGCTGGAAGGCGCGATGGACACGCCGACCGGCAAGTGGCTCTACTTTGTGGCCATCGACAAGGAAGGCCACTCGGAGTTCGCCGAGACGTACGAGCAGCACCAGCGCAATGAGAACAAGGCTCGGGAGGCCGGCATCATCTGACCGGCCGAATCATGCCGTAACGGCTCCCTTCCCATTGCGACCGCAATTGTGGTCGTCGCCGGGAAGGGAGCCGTTACGTTGTCAGTCCTGACGCGCAATTACTGCGTCATTGTCAGTGACTCGTGCCGGTCCACGTGCCGGTGCGCGGGTTGAGGAACGTCCACACGCCATTGCTGTTCTGCTTGCGCAGACCGAACGTGCGGTTGTAGCCGTAGTAGAAGTAGCCGGTCTGGGTGCTCGTGTCGAACCCGGTGTTGCGGTTGACAGCGCCGTACGCCTTGCCCCAGGTCTGCGGCCCGACGGAGCCGTCGATGCCGATGTTCATCACGTCCTGCCAGGTCCTGGTCTTGGCAGCGGTGTTGGAGCCGAACTCCCCGTCGATGAAGCTGGTGCCGACGGTGCCGCTCAGGTCGTCGGCCCAGACGATGGCCTGCCAGAGCCGCACGATGTTGCCCGATCGCACGCAGGAGCTGGAATTGCACAGCTGGTGGTTGTCCGACCAGCTGCCCGCTGCGGCGTCCGCCTTGGCGGGCGCGCCGATCATCAGCGAAAGGCTGAAGGCTGCGGCAATTGCGACCAGGGCACGCAGAATGCGTTTGTTCAAGGTTCCCCCCATTTTCAGATCGGTCGTACCGTCGCCGAAATGCTTTCACTCCCATCGATGAGCGTCAAGCGCTGGCCGCCCCGGGCGTGGTCCTCGACAGTGGGTCTCCGGTGGCTCGATCTGCCTGCTGGGTAGGGTCGATCCGAGGGTCCGTGAGGACGGAGACGTGATGCGGAACACGACAGCAGCGCAGGGTGGTGCGGGGTGACCGAGGCGAGCCGTAGGGCCGCGGTGCTGGGCAAGCCGATCGCGCACTCCCTCTCCCCGGTGATCCACACCGCGGGTTACGTCGCCGCCGGGCTGACCGGCTGGTCGTACACCCGGATCGAATGCGCGGCCGCGGAGCTGCCGGATCTGGTCGCCGGCCTGGGCCCGGAGTGGGCCGGGCTGTCGGTGACCATGCCGGGCAAGGAGGCGGCGCTCGCCGTGGCCGACGCCGCGTCGCCGGTCGCCGCCGCCATCGGTGCGGCCAACACGTTGGTACGCCGTCCGGACGGCTCCTGGTACGCGGACAACACCGACGTCGCCGGCATGGTGCGGGTGCTCACCGACGCCGGTGTGACAGCCGGTGCCGCCGTGACGGTGCTCGGCGCCGGCGGGACGGCCCGCGCCGCGCTCGCCGCCGCCGCGCAACTGGCCTGCTCGTCGGTGACGGTGGTGGCCCGCCGACCCGAGGCGGTCGACGAGTTGCGCCCGGTGGCGGACGCGGTGGGTGTCGCGCTGACACCCGCTTCGTGGGCCGACGCGCCCCGGCGGCTCGGCACCGCCGACGTGGTCGTCTCCACGGTGCCGAAGGGGGTGGCCGACCCGCTGGCCGGCGCGGTGGCCTGGCGGCCGGGCGCGGTGTTCTTCGACGCGCTCTACGACCCGTGGCCGACGCCGTTGGCGACGGCCGCCGACGCGGCCGGTTGCCGGATCGTCTCCGGTCTGGATCTGCTGCTGGCCCAGGCGGTCGGGCAGTTCGAACAGTTCACCGGCGTGACCGCGCCGACGGCGGCGATGGCCGCCGCGCTGGCTGCCGCTCGCGCCGGCTGACGGACCGAACAGGCAGCCGCACCGTCCTGGAGGCTGGCGGCTTTCCACGGGTTCCGTTGACTGCGCGCGTTCTCCACGGGCAAGGTGTGTGGCGGGCTTCGGTCGCGCCCTGGGCAGAGGCCCTGATTTCCCCGAGGCGGTTCCTTAGCTGACGGTTAAGACGCGCTTACGGAAAACTGTCCTACCTGCCACATGTCCTGGTCATCGATACGCTGCTCACCGTTACGGACGCAGACACAGGGAGTTTCCTTGACCAGGCACGGACTGCACCGCATCACCCGGTTCCACTCCGGGCCCCGGCGTAAGGCGATTGCCATCGGCGTGGTCGGCGGTTCGGTGGTGGCCGGCATCGTGGCGACGATGATGCCGCTGCTCGCCAGCGACGACCTGTCGATCCGGGCGGCGGCCGACACCACCGCCACCGCGGTGTCGCAGGACGGTGACAACGCGGCCAAGTCGACGCTGGCCACCTGCGCGACGCGCTGCGACGGCAACCCGCGCGGTGGCCGCGAGGCGGTCATCGAGTTCGCGGTGACCACGGTGCCGTCCACCGCGGTCAACATCCGGGCGACGCTACGGGTGCACGCCTGGCAGCAGTTCCCCGCCACGGTGACGGCGCACGCCTCGCCGCTGAGCGCCCGCGAGTCGCGGCCGCCGCTGACGTCGGCCGGTGCCGCACTGGACAGCGTGACCAGCGTGTCCAAGGGCTTCAACGAGTGGGACGTCTCCAAACTGGTCACCGGCAACGGCACCTGGACGGTCTCGTTGGCGCAGAGCGGCCTGGAGAGCCGGATCTACTGGGCGTCGGTCGAGAACCGCAACCCGGACCTGCGACCCAGCCTGCTGATCAGCTACGACCTCGGGTCCCGGCCGTCGCCGGTGACGCCCACCCGGCCGGCACCGCCGCCGTCGCCGAGCGCGTCGCCGACCTCCGCCTCGCCGAAGCCGTCGCCGACCATCGCCCCGACCCGGACGGCGACCCCGAGCGCCAGCGGCACCGTTCCGTCCGGCAAGTGTGGTTCCGTCTCGGACAAGCTCGTCCCGTCCTGTGGCGCCTGGTGGGGCATGTACTCGCCCGCCGGTGCGGCCGGCGGCTGGGACCACGGCAAGGCCGTCACCGATGTGGAGACTCAGGTCGGGCGCAAGTTCGACATCGTGCACCGCTACCACGACTTCTCCAACGCCGGCAGTAACGGCGCCTTCCCCGACATGTACGAGCAGCAGCAGATGCGTGAGGGCCGGCTGATGTTCTTCGCCTGGGAGTCCCGGGACTTCTCGGCCGGCACCACACTGAAGTGGTCGGACGTCTACGGCGGCAAGCAGGACGGCACCATCGACGCGGTCGCGGGTCGGATCAAGGCCGCCGGTGTGCCGGTCTTCATCGGTTTCGACCACGAGCCGGAGGACGAGCCGAACAAGGGCAGCGACGCCGATTTCGTCCGGGCCTGGCGCTACGTCCACGAGCGGTTCGCCAGCGCCGGTGCGACCAACGCGGTCTGGGTCTGGACGATGATGGGCTGGTCCGGGCACTACTCCCGGTACGCCGGCCTGTACCCGGGTGACCGGTACGTCGACTGGGTGGCCTACGACCCGTACAACTTCCACGTCTGCAACGGCAGCACGGTGTGGAAGAGCCCGAGCACGACGGTCGGTGGCTTCTACCGGTGGCTGGACGACAACGGCATCGGTGCGGGCAAGCCCCGGATGCTCGCCGAGTTCGGCACCAACTTCAACTCCGCCGACCTGGGCGCCAAGCAGCGCTGGTTCCAGGATTTCCCGGCGGCGCTGAAGGAGCACCCGAAGATCAAGGCGGCCATCTACTTCAACTCGGCCGGCATGACCAGCCGCACGTCGACCTGCGACATGACGATGAACCACGACGCCGCGGCGGTGGCCGGCTTCGCGAAGGCCGGCCAGGACCCCTACCTGCGGCAACCCACCGGAGGTAACCGCTGACGTTCGAAACGGGCTGACCGGACGACGTTCGCCGGGGGTCGCACAGCCGATCCTCCGGCGTTCTGTCGGCTTGCGGATTCATGCACCGCCCAATCGGCGGATTTTGTTTACCAGGCTGGACGAGGCACGCTACCTCGGGTTCTCATCCAATCTGGAGGCGCAGCGTGCCCAAACTCTCGCACTTGTGGCGTTTTGCAGGACGACGTCGTACTCGGGCGGGGATGGTCGCGTTGGCGATCATCGCCGCAGCTCTGGGCGTGCCCACGACCGCGTCGGCCGCTGTGGTACCGGTCCCGGCCACGGCGACTCTGGTGTCGGCGAACCCCGCCGACACGACCCCGCACGCCCGAGACGGTGAGACCCGTGCCTTCGCGCAGGTGGGCAACACGGTCTTCGTCGGCGGCAGCTTCACCCAGCTCCGGCAGACCGCGAGTTCCGCGTGGGTGACGCAGCGCTACCTCTTCGCGTACGACCGGACCACCGGCACCATGTCGACCACCTTCCTGCCGGTGCTCGACGGCGCGGTCAACACGCTCCTCGCCGGCCCCGGCGGCACGCTGATCGTCGGCGGCACCTTCAAGAACGTCAACGGCGTCTCCCGGAAGAACCTGGTGGCGCTCAACCCGTCGACCGGCGCGATCATCGACAGCTGGGTCGGGCGTTCCGACGGCGGCACCGTCCGTGACCTGGCGCTGCACGGCAACTGGCTGTATGTGGCCGGCGCGTTCAACTGGCTCAACGGCACCGCGCACGCCGGTCTGGGCCGGCTCAACGCGACCACCGGCGCGATCGACCCGAGCTTCAGCATCGACGCCACTGTGGGACGGCACGGCACCACGTCGTACGTCTGGACCATCGACGTCGCGCCGGACGGCGGCACCCTGGTCGTCGGCGGCAACTTCACGCTCGTCAACGACCTGCCGCGCAACCAGATGGCGTTGGTGGACGTCTCCGGGACTCCCACCCTGCTCGACTGGAGCACCGAGAAGTTCGCCCCGCCGTGCGCTTCGCCGACGACCTTCGTGCACTACGTGCAGGATGTGAAGTTCGGTGAGGACGGCAGCTGGTTCGTGGTCGGCACCAACGGCGGCGGCGGCTGGCCGACCGCGTACTGCGACGCCCTGGTTCGCTTCGAGACCGCCGCGCGAGGCAGCGGCCTGCTCGCGACCTGGGTCGACTTCACCGGCAACGACACCATCACCTCGGTCGAGGTCGCGGACAACGTCATCTACCTGGGCGGGCACTTCCGTTGGCTGAACAACCCGAACGCCAGCGACAACGCGGGTTCGGGCGCGATCGACCGGCTCGGCATCGCCGCCGTCACTCCGGCGACCGGCATGCCGGTGAACTGGAACCCGCGCCGTAGCGGCAGCGCCTCGATGCCGTCGGGCACCAGCAGCTGGGGTTCGTCGGTGCCGGTTCTCTGGCGCGGCTCGGACGGCCTCTACTTCGGGCACAACTCCGATGGCATGGGCGAGGAGTACCACGGCCGGCTCGGTATGTTCCCGCTCGCCGGCGGACGCACCTTCACCGCGAAGAACCCGCCGTCGGCCACCACCGGCAACCTCTACGTCGGCACCGCCTCGGGCACCGTGGCGAAGGTGCCGTTCAACGGCACCGAGCTGGGCACCGCGACCAGCGTCAGCCAGCCCACGTACACGGCGGCCGGCGCGACGTGGCGGGTGGACGACCGGATCTACTGGTCGCACACGGTGGCCGGCACGCCCACCGGCAGTCGGATCGACATCTCGCTCTTCAACGGGGGCGCGATCGGCTCGCCGTGGGAGGCGTCCGGCTACAACGACTGGTACAACCCGGCGTTGCTGACCGGTGCCTTCTTCCTCGACGGCCGGCTCTACTACACCCGTACCGGGGCCAACAACCTCTACTACCGGTACTTCGAGATCGACGGCAACTACCTCGGCGCCACTGAGTTCGCCCTGCCGACCACGGGCGTGACCTGGTCCACGGTGCGGGGCATGGCCTGGGTGGGCGGCCGGATCGTCTACGGCTCCACCGACGGCACTCTGCGGAGCGTGCCGTTCGACCCGACGGCCGCGCCGACGGCGGTGGTCAACGGCACCACGGCGACGGTCATCAGCAGCGCGACGCCCGAGTTGTCCTGGTCTACCCCATCGACATTCTTCTCCGTACAGTAAGGGTCAACCGTTCGTAACGGAGCATCGGTAGATTGTTCACGTTGGGCCGGTGGCGGGTACCCACCGCCGCCGGCCCGCGACGGTGGGGGAGGGTCGTTGCTCGGCGCCGGTGGCATCCGAACGAGACGCGCGGTGCGTCTGGTCTTCGCGGTCAAACGCGGCTGGTATCAGCTCCGTTACCGACGGTTGACGCTCGGTCGAGACGTGGAGATCCGTGGCCGGATCCGGTTGCGGCGCGGTGTGCGGGTCACCATCGGTGACCGCACCCGGTTGAACAAACTCGTCCGCTTCGCCGGTCCCGGCGAGGTACGCGTCGGCGCGGACTGTCTGCTCAATGCCACCTGGATCGGCACCTGGACGTCGGTGACAGTGGGGGACCGCTGCCTCCTGTCGGACTGCGAGCTGCTCGACAACGACTTCCACAACCTGCCCCCCGAGCAGCGGCACGCACCGCCCGGCCCGCTCACCCGTGCTCCGATCGTTCTCGAGGACAACGTCTGGGTCGGTGCGCACGCTTTGGTTCTGAAGGGCGTGCGGGTCGGCCGGGACAGCGTCGTCGGCGCGGCGACTGTGGTCCGCACGGACGTACCGCCCGGCGTCGTGGTCGTCGGCAATCCTCAACAGACGGTGAAGAAGTTCCATGACTGATGCAGCGCCCGCCCCCTGGCCCACGGACGGCCCGTCCTCCGGCACCTCGCGTGCCGTGACACTGACCGACCTGCTGCGGGTGCCGATGCACCGGTTGCGGTTGGTCGCGGCGGTCGCCATGGTCGGCCTGCTCGCCGCGCTCGGCTATGTGCTGCTGGTGCCAGCGGCGCTGTCCGCGAGCGCCGTGGTCGCGGTCCGGCCGGTCGTGACAGACGCCTTCACCCCCAGCGGCGCGGGCGCCGACCGCGCGGTCAACATGAACGTGGAGAGCGGCATCGCCACCGGCACCGAGGTGGTGCAGCAGCTCGCCGAATTCGCCGGCGGCGACCCGCGCGACATCCGTGACGCGCTCGAGGTCGAGGTGCCCACCGGTGGGCAGATCCTGCGCTTCACCTACCAGGCGCGCGAGGCGCACCAGGCCGTGCAGAGCGCCAACAGGGCCGCCGAGGCGTACCTGAGCGTGCGCCGGACCATGTACGAGCAGCAGCGCGCCGAGATGCTGCGCTCCTACGACGCCAGCATCACCAAGGTCGCCGCCCAGCAGACCGCGTTGCAGAAGCGGGCGAACACCGCCAAGGACAGCGCCGCCGGTGACGCGCTGGTGGCCGAACTGGCCGGGATCAACAACCAGCTCACCCAGCTCAACGCCGCCCGTACCGAGATCGCCGCGGTCGACGTCAACCCCGGGTGGGTCACCCAGACCGCCGAGAAGGCGCTGGTCACCTCCGCCGGGCACCGGCCGCTCTACCTGGTCGCCGGCCTGCTCGGAGGCGCGCTGGTCGGCATCGTCCTGGCGTACCTCTGGGAGTCGACCGACCGGCGGGTCCGCTCGGTCGCCGACGGCCGGGAGGCCTCCGGCCTGCCGCTGCTCGGCACGGTGCGCCGGCCGGCGTTCCGGGGCAGCCCGCGGGCGGTCGACGCGGACATCCGGTACGTGGCGATGGCGGTCGCCGAGCGGGTCCGGCAGCCGGCCCGGGTGGCTCTGGTCACCGCCCGGGAGGACGCCACCCCGCTCACCGCCGGGCTCGCCGTGGCGCTCGCCGTCGACGGCCGGGAGGTCTTCGTCGCCGACGACAGCGGACGGATCGAGCGGCTACGGGCCAGCGTCCTCGCCGACCGGGGGCGACTGCCCATCGACCCGTCCCGGCCGCTGGTGCCCAAACCCCGGCCGGCCGGCAGCACACCGGCCGCCGGTGCCACCACGGAGAGCACGCCTGCCCGTCGGCCCTCCCCGCACCCGCCCGGCGCCCGCCCGTCCACCGACCCCGACGCCACCCTGACGCTGCCGAGGGTGGCGTCCGCCCGCCCGGAGAACAGTCGCGTCGTCACCCCCGACGAGGTTGTCGTGGGTGTGGGCAGTGTCCGGTTCGGCACCTGGCGGCAGGGCGCGGACCACGGCCTGGTTCTGTTCAACGCCCCGCCGGCCGAGTCCGACGAGCGTGGCGTGGCCGTGGCCCGGCAGGGCAGCGCGGTGGTGGTCGTGGAGCGCGACCGCACCCGGCAGAGCGACCTGCGGCGCCTGGTGGAGCGGCTGCGCGCCGCCGGGGTCACCCCGCTGGGCTTCGTGCTCACCCGAAACGGCCGGGCCTGAGCGTGTCGGTGACCCGCGCCCCGGCGACCGAACCACCACCCGGAGGCGCTCCGCAGCAGCCCGCGCCGGTGCCGCCGTCCGCGCCGCCGCACCTGCCGCTCTGGCCGCTGTCGATGATGTTCGGCCTGGTGCCGCTCTGGTGGCTGCTCGGTGCGTTCTACCTCGGCTGGCCGCTGCTGGGCGCGCTGCTGCTCGCGTTGCTGCTGACCCGGGGGCGCGTGCCGCTGCCGCCGGCGGTCGGCATCTGGCTGCTCTTCCTCGCCATCGTGGTGGTCAGCGCCACCCAGTTGTCGTCGCCCGCCTCGCTGCTCACGTTCGCCCTGCGGCTGGCCTTCTACCTGACCGCGCTGGTGGTCGGCGTCTACGTCTACGCGGCGGCCCGGGAACGCGCCAGCCTGGTGGCGGTGCTCACCCCGCTCTGCGCGTTCTGGTTCGGGCTGGTGGCGCTGGGCTGGCTCGGGGTGCTCGTGCCCCGGCTGGCCATGACGACCCCGATGGAGGTGCTGCTGCCCGGTGGGGTGGCCGGCACCCCGTTCATCCAGGACATGGTGCACCTCACCACCGCTGAATACAGCGCCCGTTCGCTCAACCCGATCTATCGGCCGGCCGCGCCGTTCGCGTACACCAACAACTACGGCAGCGCGTACGCGATGACCCTGCCCTGCGTGGTGGCCTTCGCGATGCTGCGCCGGCAGGGGCTGCTGCGCTGGGCGCTGCTGGCGTCGCTGCCGCTGTCGCTGGCGCCGGCGTTCCTCACCCTCAACCGGGCGATGTTCCTCAGCCTCGGCGCCGGGCTGGCGGTGCTCGGGGTGCGGGCCAGCCTGCGCGGCAACGTCCGGGTGGCCGCCTCCATCGTCGGGGTCGTGGTGATCGGCGGGTTGGCCACCCTGTTCATCCCGATCACCGAGCTGATCAGCAGGCGGGTCGACTCCAGCGACACGAACACCGACCGGCTCTCGCTCTACACCGAGGTGATCCGCCGGGTGCAGGAGTCGCCCTGGTTGGGCTACGGCGCTCCGGTGAACGTCGACACGGTGTCGGCGGCCGCGCCGATCGGCACCCAGGGGCAGTTGTGGATGGTGCTGTTCAGCCACGGCGTACCCGCGCTGATCTGCTTCCTGGCGTGGTTCGTCGCCGCGGCGGTGATCTGTGCGCGGGCGACGTCGGCGGCCGGGCAGTGGCTGGCGGTGGTGCCGGTGGTCTGCCTCGTGCAGGTCCCGTTCTACGGCATGGCGAACCAGAACCTGGCGGTCGCGTTCTTCGCCGTGGCCTTCGCGATGGCCCTGACCGAACGTGAACGGCTGACCCGGCTGGCCGGGTCGTCGCCGACGCCCGCGCGGACCGCGCCGGTGCCCGCGTGACCGCCGCGACCCGACCGTCGGCCGGTGCCGACGAGGGCCGGCCCACGTCCACTCCCGCCGAGGATCAGGCAACGCCGTCGCCTGCCGAGGACACCGGCTCGGCCGAGACCCGCCGCAGCGCGCGCAGCGGTGTGGCCGGGCTGCTCGGCGCGGCCACCAGTGGCCTGTTCGGGTTCGTGCTGGCGGTCGTGATCACCCGCGGCTACGGCCCGGCCGGCGCGGGAGCGTTCTTCGCCGCGATCGGGGTCGTCACAGTGGCCACCGCGATCTGCACGCTCGGCGCGGAGACCGGTCTGATGTGGGCTCTGCCCCGCCGCACCGCCGGCGTGCGCGGCGACGCCGCCCGGGTGCTCCCGGTGGCGCTGATCCCGCCGCTGTTGACCGGGCTGCTGGTCGCCGGCGCGGGCGTGCTGGCCGCCGACGCTCTCGCGCCCCGGCTGCTGCGCGGCTCCGGCGCGAGCGGCGATGCTCTGCTCACCGTCACGTTCGCCGCGGTGCCGGTGGTGGTCGCCATGACCCTGCTACTGGCCGCGCTGCGCTGCGTGCGGCCCATCCGGGCGTACGTCGGGGTGCAGTTCCTGCTGCTGCCGGTCGCCCGCCCGGTGCTGGTCGGCGCGGCCGCGCTGGCCGGGGGCGGCCTGCTCGCCGGCATGACCGGCTGGTTGGTGCCGGCGGCGTTGGCGCTGCTGGCCTGTCTCATCCTCGTCGCCGGCCCGCTCGGGCTGGGCCGGGGCGCGACGCTGCGTCCGCACCGCGCCGACTGGTCCACGTTCTGGCGCTTCGCGTTGCCCCGGGCCGCCTCGGCGGCCATCGACGCCGGCAGCATGTGGGTGGGCGTGCTGCTCACCTCGGTGCTGGCCGGGCCGGCGGACGCCGGTGTCTTCGGCGCGGTCGGCCGGTACGTGCTGGCCGGTCAGTTGGCCATGCAGGGGCTGCGGGTGGCGGTGTCGCCGCAGCTGTCCCGGCTGCTCGGGCGGGGTGAGCGGGCCGCGGCGGCGGCCGTGCACCGGCAGTTGACCACCTGGGGGCTGGTGTTGTCCTGGCCGGTGTACCTGCTGCTGGCAGTCTTCGCGCTGGCCTTCCTCCAACTGTTCGGGCCGGAGTTCACCGCCGGTGTGCCGGCGATGACGGTGCTGGCGCTGGCGATGCTCGTCAACACCGGAGTGGGCAACGTGCAGAGCCTGCTCCTGATGGGCGGGCGCAGCGGGCTGCACCTGGTCGCCACCGTTGCCGGGTTGACGGTGACCGTCTCGCTGGGTCTGTGGCTGATTCCCCGCTACGGCGCGACGGGCGCGGCGGTGGCCTGGGCGGCCGGCATCGCCACCGAGAACCTCACCGCCGCCGGGTTCGCCCGGTCGGTGGTTCGGGAGCCGCTGTTCGACGCCGCGATGGTGCGTGCCGCGGCGGCCACGATCGCCGGTGTGGGCCTGGCTGCCGGGGCCGGCGTGCTGGTGGGCGGTCGCGGCCTGCCCGGCCTCGCGGTGGCGTTGGCGGTGCTGCTGACCGGCTGCGTCGGCATGTTGACGTTGCCCCGGGTGCGCGCCGGCATCCGGGGGACCATGAGGCAGATCCGTGGAGGGGACAACGCGGCCGCGGCCGCCGAACCCACCTCGGCATCGACGAGAGGCAGGTGAGGTTCGTCGTGGTGTCCATCCGTGACCGGGTCAAGCAGTTGGTTCCGACCCAGGTGACCACCCGGGTGAGGGAGTCGCTCGTCGACTACGGCGTTCGCACCAGCGGCCGCCGGCCGCTGCCGGACTTCCTGATCATCGGGACCAAACGGGGTGGCACCACCTCCCTGTGGAACTACCTCATCCAGCACCCGTTGGTGCCCCGGCTCTTCCCCGCGTGGAACACCAAGTCGGCGCACTACTTCGAGGAGCACTGGGGCCGCGGCGAAGCCTGGTACCGCTCGCACTTCCCGACCGAGCGGCAGCGCGAGGCCCTGGCCAAGCGGCACGGTGGGCCGGTCCGGGTCGGTGAGGCCGCCCCGCTGTACATGTTCCACCCGCTCGCCGCGGAGCGGGTCTCCGCGCTGATGCCGTCGGTGAAGCTCATCGTGCTGCTGCGGGACCCGGTGGAACGCGCGTACTCGCACTGGAAGGAACGCCGCACCCACGGCATCGAACCACTGGACTTCGCCGCCGCCCTCGCCGCCGAGCCGGAACGCACGGCGGGGGAGCGGGAGCGGTTGATCGCCGAGCCGGAGTCGTTCAGCGAGCCGTACGACTGGTACACGTACCGGGCCCGGGGGCGTTACCTGGAGCACCTGGAGCCGTGGCTGGAGCGCTTCGACTCGGGGCAGATCCTCTTCCTGCCCAGCGAGGACCTGTACCGCGACTCGCGGGCGACCTACCGACGGACCCTGGACTTCCTCGGTCTGCCGGCGTACGACCTGCCCAACTTCAAGGTCTACAACGATCGACGCTCGGCACCGTTGGAGCCGAGCGTGCGCGCCGAGCTGACCGACTACTACCGGCCGTACAACGACGCGTTGCGGCAACGACTCGGGCTGGACCTCGACTGGGCGGACCGGGCGGCGTGACGACAGGGGTGGGCCCGGCCACCGACCCGCGTTCGCGGGTGGACGGCCTGGGTTGGGTGAGCCGCGCGGTCTTCCCGGACGACCGGGTCGGCCTGACCGTGGCCGGTGCCCTGCCGGCCGGTCACCAGGCGGTGGCCCGGTACGCGGTGGTGCCGTCGGTCGCCCGGGCCCGGTTCCTGGTGCCGTTGGGCGCGCCCCGGGCCGGGGCGGCGTCCCTGTTGGCGTACAACGCCCTGCGGCCACCGAAGGTGCGCGCGCTGCGGGCGGTGCTCGGCGGGCTGGCCCGGTTCGGTCGGGCGGGGCTCGCGCCCTTTCCCACCTTGACCGTCTCGGTGCCGGCCGGGGTGCCGGCCGCGGAGCTGCTGCTGAGCGAGCGGCTCTCCGCCGACCTGGGTGACACGCCGCTGCTGGCCGCGTTCGGGGTCCGCCCACCCGACCCGAACGGCAAGCCCACCCTGCAACTCTTCAGTGCCGACGGGAGTCCGCGCGGCTACGCGAAGATCGGCTGGAACGACGCGACCCGCGCGCTGGTCAGCGCGGAGGCGGCGGCGCTGCGGGCATTGCGGGAGGTGGTCGGTGTCGCCGACCATCCGACGCCGCCGCGACTGCTCACCGAGACGTCGTGGGCGGGTCAGGTGGTCGCGGTGATCGAGCCGCTGCCCCCGGCGGTACGCGGGGTGCCGGTGGACGACCCGCCCCGGATCGCGGCGCTGCTCGCGGTCGCCCGGCGGGGCGGCCCGGCCGGCACGCCTCGACCGTTGGTCGACTCGACCTTCCTGCGTCGGCTGGCCGATCAGGCCGGCCGGGCCGCCGCGACCGAGCCGGCCGGTGCGCGGGCGGTCGCTGCGGTCTCGGCGCTGGCCCGCCGGCATGGCGACACCAGCGTCGAGTTCGGTCACTGGCATGGTGACTGGGTGCCGTGGAACCTGGGCTGGCACGCCGGCCGGTTGGTCGCCTGGGACTGGGAGCACAGCGGGCCGGACGTGCCGGTCGGCTTCGACCTGGCGCACGACGCGTTCCAGCGGGCCCTCGTGCTGCGTGGGGAGCCGGCCGCCGCCGCCGCCTCGGCTGTTGACGGACACCTGAGCCGGCACGGCGAGCGGCTCGGCCTCGACGCCGCGCAGCGCCGGCTCGTCGCCGACGCGTACCTGGTGGAGATGTGGTTGCGGACGTGGCGGCTGGCCGATGCGGGCGCGGGCTGGAACGCCGCCCTGCATCCCGCACTCTTGGACGTCATCGAGAAAAGACATAGCGGCTGATCTGGAGGAATCGCGGCGACGACGGTGCGCCGCAGAGTGACGACATAATCGCAGGTGGTGATGACGATCGATGGACCTCGGACGTTCGGTGCACCGCACCGCCCGCTGTGGAGATCGTCGGCTCGGCCGGTCGCGCTATTCAACGACCGGGGATCGTGTGATCTGCTTCTGCCTGGCGTGAACTGAAATTCCAAGCGAACTTGTGGGGAGTCGCGTGGACACGAACAACGACGACAGTGGGGCACCGGTGCTGCTGCTGGTCGGCTCCAGCGGTGGCCATCTGGCCCAACTACTGGCTCTGCGGCCCTGGTACGAACAGTGGCAGCGCTGCTGGGTCACCTTCGACACCCCGGAGGCGGTGTCGCTGCTGGATGGCGAGGACCTGGTGCCGGCGCACCACCCGACCACCCGCAACGTGCCGAACCTGCTGCGCAACGCGCTGCTGGCCTGGCGGGTGCTGCGGGCCCGGCGGGTCGCCGCCGTGGTCACCACAGGCGCCGGGGTGGCGGTGCCGTTCGTGGTGCTGGCCCGGCTGCGGCGCATCCCGACCGTCTACATCGAGGTGTACGACCGGATCGACACCCCGACGTTGACCGCTCGGCTCTGCCGGCCGTTCCTGTCCGCGATGCTCGTGCAGTGGGACGAGCAGCGCCGGCAGTACCCCGAGGCGACAGTCGTCGGGACGCTGCTGTGACCGGGGAGACGGGCACCGCCCGGCGTCCGCAACCCCGACCGGGCACCGAGGCGGCCCGCCTGCCGCGCCAGCGTGACAGCTCGGCGGTCGCCCAGCTCCGACTGCTGGTCGCGGTGGGCACCGACAAGCACCCCTTCGACCGGCTCGTCGACTGGGTGGCGCAGTGGCACGCGCAGGCTGCCGGCCCGATCGGGCTGACCATGCAGCACGGGCACACGACCGCGCCCCAGCTCAGCGGCGCGGTGCCGTTCCTCGGCCACGACGCGTTGCAACAGGCGATGATCGACGCGGATCTGGTGGTCTGCCACGGTGGCCCGGCGACCATCCTGGAGGCCCGCCGGCACGGCCACCTGCCCATCGTGGTGCCCCGCGACCCGGCTCGCGGTGAGCACGTCGACAACCACCAGCTCCTCTTCGCCCGCCGGCTCGGCGCCGCCGGGCTGGTGGCGCTCTGCGAGACCCGGGAGGCCCTGCACGACGCGTTGGCCGCCGGGCTGGCCGACCCGTCCCGGTACGCGGTGGCCGCCGACCCGGAGGCACACGAGGCACGACGGGCGGCGGTGGCCCGGGTCGGGCAGATCGTCGACGACCTGGTGGCCCGTTCGACCCCGCGCCCATCCCGGTGGCGGGCCTGGTCCCGGCCGCGCCCGGGTACGGAGGAGATTCGATGACCCAGCAGCCGACCGTCAGCGTCGTGGTGCCTACCCGGGACCGCCCCGAGCTGCTGCGGGCCGCGGTGCGCGCGATCCTGGCACAGGAGCACCCGGCCCTGATCGAGGTCGTCGTGGTGTTCGACCAGTCCGTGCCGGACGAGTCGCTGACCGAGCTGGGGAGCGGCCCGGCCCGGGTGGTGCGGGTGATCCGCAACACCCGTACCCCCGGGTTGGCCGGTGCGCGCAACAGCGGCACCCTCGCCACCGAGGGTGAGCTTGTCGCGTTCTGTGACGACGACGACGAGTGGCTGCCCGGCAAACTGGCCGCCCAGGTCGACGCGCTGGCCGGCGACCCGGCCGCCGAGTTCGTCTGCTGCGGCATCCGGGTCAACTACGACGGGCACACCGTCGACCGGGTGCTCGACAAGGACCGGATCACCCTGGACGACCTGCTCCGCGATCGGATGACGGAGCTGCACCCGTCGACCTTCCTGATCCGCGCCACCGCCTTGCGCGACGGGTTCGGGCTGGTCGACGAGGAGATTCCGGGCAGCTACGCGGAGGACTACGAGTTCCTGCTGCGGGCCGCGCGCAGCGCACCTCTGATCAACCTGCGGACGCCGTCGGTGCTGGTCCGCTGGCACAAGCGCTCGTACTTCGCGCAGCGGTGGGACACCATCTCCGAGGCGTTGCAGTGGTTGCTCCAGCGCTACCCGGAGTTCGCCAGTCAACCGGCCGGCGAGGCCCGTGTCGCCGGGCAGATCGCGTTCGCCCAGGCCGCCTCCGGCGACCGCCGGGGCGCGCTGCGCTGGGCCCGGCGCACCCTGCGGAGCAACCCCCGCGAGCCGCGCGCCTACCTGGCCCTCGCCGTCGCAGGTCGGGTGGTCCGGGCCGACGCGGTGCTGCGCACCCTGCACAAGCGCGGTCGGGGGATCTGAGCCACCGTCGCGTCGCGTCGCGCGACGCGACGCGCGTCGCGTCGCAGTGGCGGGTGCAGAGCAAACGCCGTCCGTGGGTGCGTCGCGGGTTGCCGCGGCGGCGGGTCCAGAGCAACGGATGTCCTGTTCAGCGGGCGGCGGCGTCCGCTGGGCGGGACGCCCCGGGGAGCGCGCCGCGTCGGTGGCCCGCCGTGACAGACTGACCGCTGTGTTGCGCTGGCTGACTGCAGGTGAATCGCACGGTCCCGCCCTCGTCGCGATGTTGGAGGGGGTGCCGGCCGGCATCGAGGTGACCACCACCGAGATCGCTGACGAGCTGGCCCGTCGACGGCTGGGCTACGGGCGGGGTGCCCGGATGTCGTTCGAGCGGGACGAGGTCGAGCTGCTCGGCGGCCTGCGGCACGGCGTGACCCTCGGCAGCCCGGTGGCGATCAGGGTCGGCAACTCCGAGTGGCCGAAGTGGCAGACCGTGATGGCCGCCGACCCGGTCGACCCCGACGAGCTGGCCCGGCAGGCCCGCAACGCCCCGCTGACCCGCCCCCGGCCGGGCCACGCCGACCTGGCCGGCATGCAGAAGTACGGCCACACCGACGCCCGGCCGATCCTGGAGCGCGCCAGCGCACGGGAGACCGCCGCCCGGGTGGCTGTCGGCACGGTGGCCAAGGCGCTGATCCGTCAGGCGCTCGGGATCGAGATCGTCTCGCACGTCGTCGAGCTGGGCCCGGTGGCCGCGAAGCCCGGGCTGCGTCCCACGCCGTCCGACGCCGCGCGCATCGACGCCGACCCGCTGCGCTGCCTCGACCCGGAGGCCAGCGCCCTGATGGTCGCCGAGGTCGATGCCGCGAAAAAGGCCGCCGACACCCTCGGTGGCGTGGTCGAGGTGCTGGCGTACGGGGTGCCACCAGGGCTGGGCAGCCACGTGCAGTGGGACCGCAAGCTCGACGCCCGGCTGGCCACCGCGCTGATGTCCATTCAGGCGATCAAGGGCGTGGAGATCGGCGACGGCTGGCAGCAGGCCCGGTCCCGTGGCTCGGAGGCGCACGACGAGATCATTCCGTCGGCCACCGGTGTCCGCCGGGTCACCGACCGGGCCGGTGGGCTGGAGGGTGGCATCACCACCGGCGAGCCGCTGCGGGTCCGCGCCGCGATGAAGCCGATCTCCTCGCTGAACCGGGCCCTCTCCACTGTGGACGTCACCACCGGTGAGCCGGCCACCGCGATCAACCAGCGTTCCGACGTCTGCGCGGTGCCCGCAGCGGCGGTGGTCGCCGAGGCGATGGTGGCGCTGGTGCTGGCCGAGGCGGCCACCGAGAAGTTCGGTGGAGACTCGATCGCCGAGATCCGCCGCAACCTGGCCGGGTACCTCGACGCGCTGGTCATCCGCTGATGGCACCGGTCGTCGTGCTGGTCGGTGCCCCCGGCTGCGGCAAGACCACTGTCGGCCGGGCGCTCGCCGCCACCCTCGGCGTGGAGTTCCGCGACACCGACACCGACATCGAGCAGATGGCCGGGAAGCCGATCCCGGAGATCTTCATCGACGAGGGTGAGGCGCACTTCCGTACCTTGGAACGGGCCGCCGTGGCCGCGGCGCTGGCCGGCGGCACCGGCGTGCTCGCCCTCGGCGGCGGCGCGGTGCTGGCCGAGGAGACCCGGGCGGCCCTGATCGGGCACCGGGTGGTGCACCTCTCGGTCGAGTTGCCTGACGCGGTCAAGCGGGTCGGGCTCGGCGCCGGTCGGCCGCTGCTGGCGATCAACCCACGGGCCACCCTCAAGCACCTGTTGGACCAGCGCCGGCCGCTCTACGCCGAGGTCGCCACCGAGACGGTGGTCACCGACGGCCGGGCCCCGGCGCAGGTCGTCGCGGACGTCGCCGCCCTGCTCCCGCGCTGACGCCCCCCCCGCGCCCCCGCGCCGCCCCTTGCGCCGATCTTGCACTTGCTGCTCCGACGTAAGGAGCATTCACCGCATTTCGGCAACAGGAAGTGCAAGATCGGCGCAGGAGGGGTGGGGCGCGGGGCGCGGGGGCGGGGCGCGGGGCGGGGTGGGGTGGGGAGGCAGGGGGTCAGGTTTGGGCTATCAGGTCCAGGACGTCGGACAGGGCTTTCGGCTCGCTGAGCATCGGCCAGTGCCCGGTGGGCAACTCGTGCAGCTGGCCGTCGGCCAGGCCGGTGAAGAACGGATGCTCCTGTTGGATCATCTGCCGCACCACACCGAGCGGGAAGGTGCTGGCGACCAGCGCGGTCGGAACGGGGTGCCCGCCGGTGCGTCGGACCGGGTCGGTGGCGGCCCGCAGCGGCTGCGGGGTGGCCCGGTCACGCAGCAGCGCGAGCGTCGGCTCGTCCAGGCCGGCCAGGTTCGTCGGGTCGGCGGCCGGGTCCCAGGCCGGCGGCGGCAGCAGGTGCCCGCTGCCGATCGCTTCGCGTAGCCGCTGCTGCTCCTCCGGCGGCAGCGTGTCGAACTGTGCCGTGCCGTCCGGCAGCGGCCCACTCTCCACGTAGACGACCCGGGCGATCCGGTCCGGGATGCGGTCCACCGCCTGGGCGACCGGCATCCCGCCGCCGGAGTGCCCGACCAGCAGTACGTCGCGCAGGTCCTCGACCTCGATCAGTCGGACGATGTCGGTGGTGTGCGTGTCCAGGCCGACCTCCGGCCCGGCGAGGTGGTCGCGTTCGGCCACCCCGGTGAGCGTCATCGGATAGACCTCGTGCCCCTGCGACCGCAGCGCGGCGGTCACGTCCCGCCACGCCCAGGCACCCAACCAGAATCCCGGCACCAGCACGAATGTCGCCATCTGTGGCTCCTTTCCTCGGTTACCGACAGACCGTACGATCTATTCCGGACAGGATCCGCCCGGTTTGAAGGAGTGGCCCGTGTCACATCCCGCAGCGCGGGTGCTGGCCCTGCTCGAACTGCTGCAGACCCGGCACCGGTCGACGGCCGCCGAACTCGCCGGCCACCTCGGGGTGGACGAGCGGACGGTGCGCCGGTACGCGACCACGCTCGTCGAGCTGGGCATTCCCGTCACCGCCGACCGGGGCCGCCACGGCGGCTACCGGCTGCACCCCGGTTACAAGCTGCCGCCGCTGATGCTCACCGACGACGAGGCGGTGGCCGTGCTGCTCGGCCTCGTCGTCGCCGAACGGGTCGGGCTCGCCACCGAGCAGCCGGCCACCGCCGCCGCGCTGGCGAAGATCCGCCGGGTGTTGCCGGCCGCGCTCGCCGACCGGCTCGCCGCCGTCCAGGAGCACCTGGGCTTCACCCTGCGCCGCCCGGAGGCGGAGCGCGGGCCGGCGTCCGGCACCCTGCTCGCGCTGGCCTCGGCCGCCCGGCACCGGCAGCGGGTGGCGCTGGACTACCGCTCCTGGCGGGGCGAGCGGTCGCAGCGCGAACTCGACCCGTACGGGCTCGTCTTCCACGCCGGCCGTTGGTATGTCACCGGCCACGACCATCGACGCGGGGAGATTCGGACCTTCCGACTGGACCGGATCGGCGCGGTGACGCCCGGCGTGGCGACGTTCACGGTGCCCGACGGCTTCGAGGCGGTGGCCTGGGTGACCCGGTCGCTGGCCGGCGTGCCGTACCGGCATGAGGTGGAGGTCGTGCTGGAGACCGACCTGGTCGCCGCCCGCCGCCGCATCCCGCCCAGCGTGGCCGAGTTGACCGCCACCACCGACGGGGTGCTGCTGCGGGCCCGAGCGCAGAGCCTGCCCGGGATGGCGGCGCTGCTCGCCGGGCTGGGCTGTCCGTTCACCGTGCGGCACCCGGACGCGCTACGCGCCGCGGTGGCCGAGCACGCCCGCCGGTTGGCGGACTGGGCCGCTCGGCCAGCAGGTGGACAGCCGCCCTCCCCGCGCCGCCCGCTGGACTAGGCTGCCGGCGATGGACGAGGTGACCCGAATTCCGGTCGGCGGCGAGCGGCCGTACGACGTCTTGGTGGGACGTGACCTGCTGGGTGCGCTGCCTGGCCTACTGCCCGGCGCGACCCGGGTGGCGGTGTTGCACGCGCCTCCGCTCAAGGCCCTCGCGGACGCGCTCGGCGAACGCCTGCGCGCCGCCGGCGTCGAGCCACTGCCGATCGAGGTGCCCGACGCCGAGTCGGGGAAGCACGTCGAGGTGGCCGCCGCCTGTTGGGACCGGCTCGGAGCGGCGGGCTTCACCCGTACCGACGCGGTGGTCGGGGTGGGCGGCGGCGCGGTGACCGACCTGGCCGGCTTCGTCGCGGCCTGCTGGTTGCGGGGTGTGCGCTGGGTGCCGGTGGCGACCTCGCTGCTGGGCATGGTGGATGCCGCGGTGGGCGGCAAGACGGGCATCAACACGGCCGCCGGCAAGAACCTGGTGGGCGCGTTCCACCCGCCGGTCGGGGTGTTGGCGGACCTGGCCACTCTGGACAGCCTGCCCGCTGTCGACCTGGCGGCCGGGTTGGCCGAGGTCGTCAAGTGCGGGTTCATCGCCGACCCGACGATCCTGGATCTCATCGAAAACGACCCGGAGGCCGCCACCGACCCCCGTGGGCCGGTGAGCCGGGAGCTGATCGAGCGGGCCATCCGGGTCAAGGCCGACGTGGTCGCCGGCGACCTGCGCGAGTCGGGCCTGCGGGAGGTGCTCAACTACGGTCACACCCTTGCCCACGCCATCGAGCAGAACGAGGGTTACCGCTGGCGGCACGGCCACGCCGTCGCTGTCGGTCTGGTGTACGCGGCCACCCTGGCCCGGCTCGCCGGGCGGTTGGACGCGCCGACCGCCGACCGACACCGGATCACGCTGAGCGCGCTGGGCCTGCCGGTGAGCTACCCGGCCGATGCCTGGCCGAAGCTGCTACCCACGATGCGGGTGGACAAGAAGGCCCGGGGCAGTCGACTGCGCTTCGTGGTGCTCGACGGGCTGGCCCGCCCGGCGATGTTGGAGGGCCCCGACGACGCGTTGCTGGAGGCTGCCTACCGGGAGGTGGCAACCCCGTGAGCGCGACTGAGCCGGGTCAGCGGGCCCCACAGACGCGAACGACAGAGAAGGTCTACGTTCTGAACGGGCCGAACCTGGGCCGGCTGGGCACCCGCGAGCCCGACGTGTACGGCGCGACCAGATATGCGGACCTGGTGGCGCTCTGCGAGAGCACGGGTCGGGAGCTGGGGCTGGCGGTGACGGTCCGGCAGACCGACGCGGAGCACGAGCTGCTCGGCTGGCTGCACGCGGCGGCCGACGAGGGCGCCGCTGTGGTGCTCAACCCGGCAGCCTGGTCGCACTACTCGTACGCGGTGCGGGACGCCTGCGCCATGCTGCGCGGGCCGCTGGTGGAGGTGCACATCTCCAACATCCACACCCGTGAGGAGTTCCGGCACCACTCGGTGGTCTCGGCGGTGGCGACCGGGGTGATCTGCGGTCTCGGTATCGACGGCTATCGTCTCGCTCTGCACCATCTGGCCACCCGCTGAGGGCCCTCCGACTGGGCGCTCCGAACGGGGGGCCGTCCGATTCGACGCAGCTTGTAGACTTGCCAGGTCTGTCCGCCAATTGATGATCAAGGCAGGAAATGGCCTCCACCAACGACCTCAAAAACGGCCTGGTACTCAACCTTGACGGCGAGCTCTGGGCCGTCGTCGAGTTCCAGCACGTCAAGCCCGGTAAGGGTGGTGCCTTCGTGCGCACCACGCTGAAGAACGTGCTGTCCGGGAAGGTGGTCGACAAGACCTTCAACGCGGGCACCAAGGTCGAAACCGCGACCGTTGACAAGCGCACGATGCAGTACCTCTACGCCGACGGTGAGGACTTCGTCTTCATGGATCTGGAGACCTTCGACCAGATCACCGTGCCCGGTGGCACCGTCGGTGAGGCAGCCAACTACCTGCTGCCCGAGGCGGAGGCGACCATCGCCCAGCACGAGGGTGTGCCGCTCTACATCGAGCTGCCCACCAGCGTCGTGCTGGAGGTCACCTACACCGAGCCGGGCCTGCAGGGCGACCGTTCGACCGGCGGCACCAAGCCGGCGACCGTGGAGACCGGCGCCACCGTGCCGGTTCCGCTGTTCATCACCACCGGCGAGAAGATCAAGGTCGACACCCGCGACGGCCGTTACCTCGGCCGCGCCTGATGGCTGAGGGTTCCAAGCAGCAGATGCCGGCGCGCCGCAAGGCGCGCAAGCGGGCGCTGGATGTCCTTTACGAGGCCGACCTGCGGGACAAGCCTCCGGTGGAGGTGCTCGCCGGCTACGTGCAGCGGATCGAGCAGCCCCGGCCGGAGCACCTCGGCTACGCGGTGGGTCTGGTCGAGGGGGTTGCCGAGCACCTCAACCGGATCGACGAGCTGATCGCCAGCTACGCCGAGGGTTGGACGCTGGAGCGGATGCCGGTCGTCGACCGTAATCTGGCCCGGATCGCCGTCTACGAGTTGCTCTACGTCGACGAGATCGACGACGCGGTGGCGATCAGCGAGGCCGTCGAGCTGGCTCGGCAGATGTCGACGGACGATTCGCCGCGCTTCCTCAACGGGGTGCTCGGCCGGATCGCCGAGTACGCCACCCGCTGAGCGTCCGCACCGGACACCGCTGATCCGAAAGGGCCCGTGCCAGCCGGCACGGGCCCTTTCGGTGGAGCGGCAGATCAGGTGGAGCGGCAGATCAGGAGGCGAAGAACGCCCGGGGGTCGGCCACCAGCACGCCGTGCTCGGTGAGCCGCTCGATCAGGCCCGACGGTGAGGCGTCATAGACGATCGCGAGGGCCCGCAGGTCGTCGGCGCGGATGGAGAGCACCCGGCCGTTGTAGTCGCCGCGCTGCTGCTGGATGGCGCGGGCGTAGCGGGCGACGTAGGCCAGGTCCTCGGAGGCCTCGTCGTAGAGCCGCTCCAGGTCCAGGACAATCTTGCTGGTGGGCTCGTGGCGGACGCCACTGCCGTCAGGCAGCAGCTCCGAGACGGGTACGCGGTAGAACTCGGCCAACTCGGCCAGACGGGACACCGTCACGGCCCGGTCGCCACGCTCGTAAGAGCCGACCACCACGGCCTTCCACCGCCCGTTCGACTTCTCCTCCACACCCTGCAGGGAGAGACCCTGCTGCTGGCGGATGGAGCGCAGGCGGGCGCCCAGAGACTTGGCGTATTCAGAGGGCATTCGGACACTCCCAGTGCTGCTCGGGGTTCTCCCGTCGATCGCTACGGAGCGTGACGGTACGGGGAATGCGACACGTGGTCAAGTGGTCGTGCCCCTACCGTTGCGGAGCGTCCGGGGAGTTTTCTCCTTTTCCGGTACCTGACCCGGTGGTCAGTGGCCGCCGGCCATCACCCCGGTGACCACTGGTAACGTGGCGGAAGCCCCGGTCCAGGTCCGCTGTGCGGTCCGGCCGGAGGTGCCCGACATCCTTTAACGACCCGTCCCGTGAGGCGGGGAAGGAGGTCCGCCGTGGCGTACCCACCGGCTGCCCGCTCGTCACCACCGCAACAACCCTCGGTGAAGGTGATCCTCGCCAGCGCCGACGTGCAACGCGTGGTCGACCGCATCGCCCACCAGATCCTGGAGAAGACCCAGGGCGCCGCCAACACGGTGCTGCTGGGGATTCCCACCCGGGGTACCCCCCTCGCCCGGCGGCTCGCCGACCGGATCAGCACCTTCGAGGACGTCGCCGTCGGAGTCGGTGTGCTCGACATCACTCTGTACCGCGACGACCTCCGTCGGCACGCCACCCGCGCGGTGGGTCCGACCGAGCTGCCCCCCGGCGGGATCGACGGCAAACGGGTCATCCTGGTCGACGACGTGCTCTTCTCCGGCCGCACCGTCCGGGCCGCGCTCGACGCGCTCAACGACGTGGGCCGCCCCGCCTCGGTCCAGCTCGCCGTCCTGGTCGACCGGGGCCACCGGGAGTTGCCGATCCGCGCCGACTACGTCGGCAAGAACATCCCGACCTCGCTCGCCGAGAGCGTCAAGGTGACGCTCGCCGAGATCGACGGGACGGACGAGGTCAAGCTGTACGGGGGAACTGCCTCATGATCAAGCACCTGCTCTCCGGCGGGGACCTGGACGCCGACACCGCCACCGAGATCCTGGACACCGCCGCCGAGATGGCCACCGTCGCCGGCCGGGAGATCAAGAAGCTTCCCGCGCTGCGCGGACGGACCGTGGTGAACCTCTTCTACGAGGACTCCACGCGTACCCGGATCTCCTTCGAGGCGGCGGCGAAGCGACTCAGCGCCGACGTGATCAACTTTTCCGCGAAGGGGTCCAGCGTCACCAAGGGTGAGAGCCTGAAGGACACCGCGTTGACCCTGCAGGCCATGGGCGCGGACGCCGTCGTCGTCCGACACCCCGCCTCCGGCGCGCCGCACCGCCTGGCCAACTGGGTGGACGGGTCGGTCGTCAACGCCGGCGACGGCACTCACGAGCACCCCACCCAGGCGCTGCTGGACGCGTACACCATGCGGGCCCGGCTGGGCCGGCTCGCCGGCCTGTCGGTCGCGGTGGTCGGGGACGTGCTGCACTCCCGGGTGGCCCGCTCCAACGTGCTGCTGCTCTCCACCCTCGGCGCCAAGGTCACCCTGGTCGGCCCGCCGACCCTCATCCCGGTCGACATCGCGGGCGCCCTCGCGCCCGGCACCAACGTCTCCTACGACCTCGACTCCGTCCTGCCGAACGTGGACGTGGTGATGATGCTGCGCGTGCAGCGGGAGCGGATGAACGACTCCTACTTCCCCTCCGCGCGCGAGTACGCCCGCCGCTACGGTCTGGACGGGCCCCGGATGCGCCGGCTGCCCGAGCACGCGATCGTCATGCACCCCGGCCCGATGAACCGGGGGATGGAGATCACCCCCGAGGTCGCCGACTCACCCCGCTCCACCATCGTCGAACAGGTCACCAACGGGGTCTCCGTGCGGATGGCTGTCCTTTACCTGCTGCTCGGAGGGAACAACCGGTGAGCGCGTACCTGATCACCAGCGTGAGTGTCGTCGGCGCCGCGCCGACCGACCTGCTGATCCGCGACGGCGTGATCGCCGAGGTCGGCCCCGGCCTGACCGCGCCGGACGCCACAGTCGTCGACGGCACCGGCCTGGTCGCCCTGCCCGGCCTCGTCGACCTGCACACCCACCTGCGCGAGCCCGGCCGGGAGGACGCCGAGACCGTCGAGTCCGGTTCCCGGGCGGCGGCGCTGGGCGGCTACACGGCGGTCTGCGCGATGGCCAACACCTCCCCGGTGGCGGACACCGCCGGCGTGGTCGAGCAGGTCTGGCGGCTCGGCCGCGAGGCCGGTCTGGTCGACGTGCAGCCGATCGGCGCGGTCACCGTCGGGCTGGCCGGCGAGCGACTGGCCGAGCTGGGCGCGATGGCGGACTCGGCGGCCCGGGTGCGGATCTTCTCCGACGACGGGCACTGCGTCGCCGACCCGAAGTTGATGCGCCGAGCACTGGAGTACGTCAAGGCGTTCGACGGGATCATCGCCCAGCACGCCGAGGAGCCCCGGCTCACCGAGGGCGCCCAGATGCACGAGGGTGAGGTCTCCACCCGGCTCGGCCTGATCGGTTGGCCGGCGGTCGCCGAGGAGGCGATCATCGCCCGGGACGTGCTGCTCGCCGAGCACGTGGGCAGCCGACTGCACGTCTGCCACGTCTCCACCGCCGGCAGCGTCGAGGTGCTGCGCCAGGCGAAGGCCCGCGGGGTACGCGTGACGGCCGAGGTGACCCCGCACCACCTGCTGCTCACCGACGAACGGGCGGAAAGCTACGACCCGGTCTACAAGGTGAACCCGCCGCTGCGCACCGCCGCTGACATCGCCGCGCTGCGCGCCGCCCTCGCCGACGGGGTTATCGACGTGATCGCCACCGACCACGCGCCGCACGCCGTGGAGGACAAGGAGTGCGAGTGGGCGTACGCCCGACCGGGGATGCTCGGTCTGGAGACGGCCCTCTCCATCGCGCTGGACGTGCTCGGCCCCGAGTGGGACCTGATCGCCGAGCGGATGTCGCGCACCCCCGCACGGATCGCCGGCCTCACCGGGCACGGCGTCGACCCCGCGCCGGGTGTGCCGGCCAACCTGACCCTGATCGACCCGGCCGCCCACCGCACCATCGATCCGGCGGAGCTGGCCAGTCGCAGTCGCAACACCCCGTACGCCCGCATGACGCTGCCAGGTCGCATCGTGGCGACCTTCCTGCGTGGCGAGCCGACGGTCCTGGACGGAAAGGCTGTCAAGTAATGGTCAAGCGCAGACCCGCAATCCTGGTGCTGGAGGACGGGCGTACGTTCCCCGGCGAGGCGTACGGCAGCGTCGGAGAGACCTTCGGCGAGGCGGTCTTCAACACCGGCATGACCGGTTACCAGGAGACCCTCACCGACCCGTCGTACCACCGTCAGGTGGTGGTGCAGACCGCGCCGCACATCGGCAACACCGGCGTCAACGGCGAGGACGACGAGTCCGGTCGGATCTGGGTGGCCGGCTACGTCGTGCGCGACCCGGCCCGGATCGGCTCGAACTGGCGGGCCACCGGTGGTCTCGAGGACCGTCTCGCCACCGAGGGTGTGGTGGGCATCAGTGGCGTGGACACCCGGGCGCTGACCCGGCACCTGCGCGAGCGGGGCGCCATGCGGGTGGGCATCTCCAGCATCGACAACGACCCGCAGAGCCTGCTGGCCCGGGTCCGTCAGGCGCCGGAGATGGTCGGCGCGGACCTGTCCGCCGAGGTGAGCACCGTCGAGCCGTACGTCGTCGAGGCCCTGGGCGAGCACCGGTTCACGGTGGCCGCGCTGGACCTGGGCATCAAGCGCAACGTGCCGCGTCGGCTGGCCACCCGGGGGGTGACCACCCACGTGCTGCCGGCGTCGTCGAGCATCGACCAGATGCTCGCCACCGGCGCCGACGCGATCTTCCTGTCGCCCGGTCCTGGCGACCCGGCCACCGCCGACGCCCCGGTGGAGCTGGCCCGGGAGGCGCTGCGGCGCGAGGTGCCGCTGTTCGGCATCTGCTTCGGCAGCCAGATCCTCGGTCGGGCGCTCGGCTTCGGCACCTACAAGCTGGGCTACGGCCACCGGGGGATCAACCAGCCGGTGCTCGACCGGGTCACCGGCAAGGTCGAGGTGACCAGCCACAATCACGGCTTCGCGGTCAAGGTGCCGGGCGCGGGTGCTGGCGCTGTCGTCCCCGACCAGGTGATCGACACCGACTTCGGCGGCGTACGGGTGTCGCACGTCTGCCTCAATGACAACGTGGTCGAGGGGCTGCGGGCAGTGGACCTGCCCGCGTTCACCGTCCAGTACCACCCGGAGGCGGCGGCCGGTCCGCACGACGCGGACTACCTCTTCGACCGATTCGCCGAACTGATCGAGGGCCGTGCCCTCGACCAGCGGCCCAGTGAAGGCCGGACCCACAGCAAGGGGCGCAGCAATGCCTAAGCGGACCGATCTCCAGCACATCCTCGTGATCGGCTCCGGGCCGATCGTCATCGGGCAGGCCTGCGAGTTCGACTACTCGGGCACCCAGGCGTGCCGGGTGCTGCGCAGCGAGGGGATCCGGGTCAGCCTGGTCAACTCCAACCCGGCCACGATCATGACGGACCCGGAATTCGCCGACGCCACGTACGTCGAGCCGATCACCCCGGAGTTCGTGGAGCTGGTCATCGCCAAGGAGCGCCCGGATGCGATCCTCGCGACCCTCGGCGGGCAGACCGCGCTGAACACGGCCGTCGCCCTGCACGAGGCCGGCGTCCTGGAGAAGTACGGCGTGGAGCTGATCGGCGCGAACATCGACGCCATCAACCGGGGCGAGGACCGGCAGCTGTTCAAGGAGATTGTGGCGAAGGCCGGCGTACGGCTGGGCGTCGACGACCCGACCGCCCTGGTGCCCCGCTCGCGGGTCTGCCACTCGATGGACGAGGTCGAGGCGACAGTCGCCGAGCTGGGCCTGCCGGTGGTGATCCGGCCGTCGTTCACCATGGGTGGCCTGGGTTCCGGCATGGCGCACACCCCGGAGGACCTGGCCCGCATCGCCGGCGACGGCCTGTCCGCCAGCCCGGTGCACGAGGTGCTCATCGAGGAGAGCGTGCTCGGTTGGAAGGAGTACGAGCTCGAGCTGATGCGCGACCGGCACGACAATGTGGTGGTGGTCTGCTCGATCGAGAACATCGACCCGATGGGCGTGCACACCGGCGACAGCGTCACAGTGGCCCCGGCCATGACGCTCACCGACCGGGAGTACCAGCACCTGCGTGACCTGGGCATCGCCGTGCTGCGCGAGGTCGGTGTGGACACCGGCGGCTGCAACATCCAGTTCGCGGTCAACCCGGTCGACGGCCGGATCGTCGTCATCGAGATGAACCCCCGGGTGTCGCGGTCCTCGGCGCTGGCCTCCAAGGCGACCGGTTTCCCGATCGCGAAGATCGCCGCGAAGCTGGCCATCGGCTACACCCTCGACGAGATCCCGAACGACATCACCCTGAAGACCCCGGCGGCGTTCGAGCCGACCCTGGACTACGTGGTGGTGAAGATCCCCCGGTTCGCGTTCGAGAAGTTCCCCGGCGCGGACCCGGAGCTGACCACCACGATGAAGTCGGTGGGCGAGGCGATGAGCCTCGGACGCAACTTCACCGAGGCGCTGAACAAGGCGATGCGCTCGATGGAAACCAAGTCGGCCGGTTTCTGGAGTGTGCCGGACCCTGCCGGCGTCACCCTGGCCGACACCCTCGCGGCGCTGCGGATCCCGCACGACGGCCGGCTGTACACGGTGGAGCGGGCACTGCGGCTCGGGGCGTCGATCGCCGAGGTGGCAGAGGCGTCCGGCGGGATCGACCCGTGGTTCCTGGACCAGATCGCCGCGCTGATCGAGCTGCGCGCCGAGATCGTCGACGCGCCGGTGCTCGACGCCGACCTGCTGCGTCGTGCCAAGCGGGCCGGTCTGTCCGACCGGCAGCTCGCCGCGCTGCGCCCGGAGCTGGCCGCCGAGGACGGCGTGCGGACCCTGCGCCACCGCCTGGACGTGCGCCCGGTCTACAAGACCGTGGACACCTGCGCGGCCGAGTTCGAGGCGACCACGCCGTACCACTACTCGACGTACGACCTGGAGACCGAGGTCGTGCCGTCGGACCGGCCGAAGGTGCTGATCCTGGGCTCCGGCCCGAACCGGATCGGGCAGGGCATCGAGTTCGACTACTCCTGCGTGCACGCCGTGCAGGCTCTGCGGTCGGCCGGTTACGAGACGGTCATGGTCAACTGCAACCCGGAGACGGTCTCCACCGACTACGACACCGCCGACCGGCTCTACTTCGAGCCGTTGACCTTCGAGGACGTCCTGGAGGTCTGGCACGCCGAGGACTCGTCCGGCCGGGCGGCCGGCGGGCCGGGCGTGGTCGGGGTGGTCGTCCAGCTCGGCGGGCAGACCCCGCTGGGGCTGGCGCAGCGGCTCAAGAACGCCGGTGTGCCGATCGTGGGCACCTCCCCGGAGTCGATCCACCTGGCCGAGGAGCGCGGCGCGTTCGGCGCGGTGCTGGCCCGCGCCGGCCTGCGCGCGCCGGCGCACGGCATGGCCACCTCGTACGACGAGGCCAAGACGATCGCCGACGAGATCGGCTACCCGGTGCTGGTCCGGCCGTCGTACGTGCTGGGCGGGCGGGGCATGGAGATCGTCTACGACGACCCGACGCTGCGCGACTACATCGGCCGGGCCACCGACATCTCCCCGGACCACCCGGTGCTGGTGGACAGGTTCCTCGACGACGCCATCGAGATCGACGTGGACGCGCTGTGCGACGCCGACGGCGAGGTCTACATCGGCGGCGTGATGGAGCACATCGAGGAGGCGGGCATCCACTCCGGCGACTCGTCGTGCGCGCTCCCGCCGATCACCCTCGCGGGCTCGCACCTGGCCGAGGTCCGCCGCTACACCGAGGCCATCGCGCGTGGCGTCGGGGTCCGCGGCCTGCTCAACGTGCAGTACGCCCTCAAGGACGACGTGCTGTACGTGCTGGAGGCCAACCCGCGCGCGTCGCGGACCGTCCCGTTCGTCTCCAAGGCAACGGCGGTGCCGCTGGCCAAGGCGGCGGCCCGGATCGCGCTCGGCGCGAGCGTCGCCGACCTGCGCGCCGAGGGCCTGCTGCCGGCGACGGGGGACGGGGGCACGATGCCGGCCGACGCGCCGGTGGCGGTCAAGGAGGCGGTGCTGCCGTTCAAGCGTTTCCGGACCCGCGCGGGCAAGGGGATCGACTCGCTGCTCGGGCCGGAGATGAAGTCGACCGGCGAGGTGATGGGCATCGACACCAACTTCGGGCACGCCTTCGCCAAGAGCCAGTCGGCCGCGTACGGGTCGCTGCCGACCGCTGGGAAGATCTTCGTCTCGGTGGCCAACCGGGACAAGCGCGGCATGATCTTCCCGATCAAGCGGCTGGCCGATCTGGGCTTCGAGATCGTCGCCACCGCCGGCACGGCCGAGGTGCTGCGCCGGCACGGCATCGCCTGTGAGCAGATCCGGAAGCACTACCAGGCCGGTGCGGGCGACGACGCGGTGTCGCTGATCGGCGGCGGCCACGTGGCGCTGGTGATCAACACGCCGCAGGGCTCGGGCGCCAGCGCCCGTTCCGACGGCTACGAGATCCGCAGCGCGGCCGTCACGGCGGACATCCCGTGCATCACCACGGTTCCCGGAGCCGCCGCGGCGGTGATGGGCATCGAGGCGCGGATCCGCGGCGACATGCAGGTCCGCCCCCTGCAGGACCTGCACGCCACTCTGCGGGCGGCCCAGTGACACTGTTCGAGCAGGTCGTACGACCTGGGTTGTTCCGGATCGGCGGCGGGGACGCCGAGGCGGCGCACGAGTGGACGCTGCGGCGGTTGGCGGCCCTGTCGCGGCGGCCGGCCGCGCTCGCCGTGCTGCGGGCCCGCTACGCGGTCGACGCGCCGCGCACCGTGTTCGGGGTGCGGTTCCCCAACCCGGTCGGGTTGGCCGCCGGGATGGACAAGGACGGCGCGGCGCTGCCGGCCTGGCCAGCGCTCGGCTTCGGTTTCGTGGAGGTCGGCACGGTCACCGCGCACGCCCAACCGGGCAACCCCCGGCCGCGGCTGTTCCGGCTGCCGGCCAGCGAGGCGGTGGTCAACCGGATGGGCTTCAACAACGCCGGGGCCGCCGCGCTGGCCGCCCGGTTGTCGGCGCTGCCGCGCCCGCTCGGGGTGCCGCTGGGCATCTCGCTGGGCAAGTCCAAGGTGACAGCGTTGGACGAGGCGGTCGAGGACTACCTCGCCTCGTACCGGGCGCTGCGCGGGCACGGCGACTACTTCGCGGTGAACGTGTCCTCACCGAACACCCCGGGTCTGCGGTCGTTGCAGGACCGTGCCCACCTGGACGCGCTGCTCGGCGCGTTGGTGGGGGAGAAGCCGGTGCTGGTCAAGATCGCGCCAGACCTGACCGAGGCGGCGGTCGCCGAGCTGTTGGAGGTCTGCCTGGCCCGGGGCGCCGCCGGGGTGATCGCCACCAACACCACGCTGTCCCGGGACGGGCTGGCCGACGTCGACGTCGAGCGTGGCGGGCAGGCCGGCGGCCTCTCGGGTCGGCCGCTCACCGGGCGGGCCCGCGACGTGGTCGCCTTCGTCCACTCCGAGACCGGCGGCCGGCTGCCGATCGTCGGCGTCGGGGGTGTGCTGGACCCGGACGACGCGGCGCGGATGTTCGATGCGGGCGCCGACCTGGTGCAGCTCTACACCGGTTTCATCTACCGCGGACCGGCCCTGGTCCGCGCCGCCGCCCGCGCGGCGGCCGCAACGGCGGCACCGGAAGCGGTCGCCGGCCGGTGACCGCCCCCGGTGCGGTGCGGGCCGGGGGCAACGGGGTGCCGGGTCCGCTCCGCGTCGACGACACCACGCCCGTTGTTGCCCCTTTGCTCTGCACCCGTGGGTGCACCACTCGGCGCGCGACACCCGGCCGCCACCGGATGTCGCGTCCGCGGGTGCAGAGCAAAGGCGGCGGAAATGGAAGCGGCGGCCATGGCGGGGGAGGCGGCGGAGAGGTTCGACCCGGCCGCAGGACGTCCGCCGTCCGGACCGCTTGAGGCGCAGAGGAGTACGCGTGACACCCGAGGAGATCCTGGCCGCTGACCGGGCGCACGTCTGGCACCCGTACGCCGCGCTGCCGCCGGCCAACCCGCCGTACGTGGTGCGCGGCGCCGAGGGGGTACGGCTCACCCTGGCCGACGGGCGGGAGCTGGTGGACGGGATGTCGTCCTGGTGGGCGGCGATCCACGGGTACCGGCACCCGGTGCTCGACGCGGCGGTGACCGACCAGCTCGGTCGAATGAGCCACGTGATGTTCGGCGGGCTCACCCACGAACCGGCGGTGCGGCTGGCCCGAACCCTGGTCGAGCTGACCCCGGACGGCCTGGAGCACGTGTTCCTGGCCGACTCCGGCTCGGTCAGCGTCGAGGTGGCGGTGAAGATGTGCCTGCAGTACCAGCGGGCCGTCGGGCGGCCCCAGCGGCGCCGGCTGGCGACCTGGCGGGGCGGCTACCACGGCGACACCTTCCATCCGATGAGCGTCTGTGACCCGGAGGGCGGGATGCACCACCTGTGGGGCGACGTGCTGCCCCGGCAGGTGTTCGCCCCGGTGCCGCCGGGCGGTTTCACCGATCCGCCCGACGACGGTTACGTGGCCGCGCTGGTGGAGACGGTCGAGCGGCATGCCGACGAGTTGGCCGCGGTGATCGTCGAGCCCGTCGTCCAGGGCGCCGGCGGGATGCGCTTCCACCACCCGGGTTACCTGCGGGTGCTGCGCGAGGTGACCCGCGCGCACGGAATTCTGCTGATCTTCGACGAGATCGCCACCGGGTTCGGCCGTACCGGCGAAATGTTCGCCGCCGGGCACGCCGGGGTGACGCCGGACGTGCTCTGTGTGGGCAAGGCGCTGACCGGCGGCTACCTCACGCTCGCGGCCACCCTGTGCACCGCGGAGGTCGCCCGGGGCATCTCGGCGACCGGTGTGCTGGCGCACGGGCCCACGTTCATGGGCAACCCGTTGGCCTGCGCGGTGGCGAACGCCTCCATCGGGCTGCTGCGGGCCGGAGACTGGGCCGGGCAGGTCGCCAGGGTCGGCGCCGGCCTGCGCGCCGGTCTGGAGCCTCTGCGCGGCATGCCGGGCGTGGCCGACGTACGGGTCCTCGGCGCGATCGGCGTGGTCCAGCTCGATCACGAGGTCGACCTCGGCGCGGCGACGGCTGCCGCGGTCGCCCAGGGGGTGTGGCTGCGCCCGTTCCGCGACCTGATCTACACGATGCCGCCGTACGTCACCGACGATGCCGACGTGGCCCGGATCGCGACCGGGGTGGCGGCGGCGGTGGCGGCTGGCTGAGTCGGCCCGGCCACCGGGTCGACGGGTTACCCGGGCGGGTCAGCCGCCCGGACGAGAAGAGGGGAACACTCCGATGGAGAGCTTCGGTACCCGGCTGCACCGGGCGATCACCGAGCGGGGCCCACTCTGTGTGGGCATCGACCCGCATCCGGGTCTGCTGGCTCAGTGGGGCCTCCCGGACGACGTTGAGGGGCTCGACCGGTTCAGCCGAACCGTGGTGGAAGCCCTCGGTGACCGTGTTGCGGTAGTCAAGCCTCAGTCGGCCTTTTTCGAGCGGTTCGGATCCCGAGGTGTGGCGATTCTTGAGTCAACTATCCGACAGTTACGGGATGCCGGCTCGCTCGTTCTGCTCGACGTCAAACGCGGCGACATCGGCTCGACGGTGAGCGCGTACGCCGCCGCGTACCTTGATCCATCCAGCCCCGTGTATGTCGACGCGGTCACCGCGAGCCCTTACCTCGGGGTCGGTTCGCTGGCGCCGATGTTCGAACTGGCTGCCGAGCACGGCGGCGGCGTGTTCGTGCTGGCCCTCACCTCCAACCCCGAGGGTGCCGCCGTGCAGCGGGCCGTCACGGCCGACGGCCGCACCGTGGCGCAAACCGTGATCGACAAGATTTCCCAGCTCAACAGGGGTGCGTCCCCACTCGGGAGCTTCGGTCTGGTGGTCGGCGCGACCATCGGTGACACCGGTCACGACCTCTCCGGTGTGGGCGGCCCACTGCTCGCTCCGGGGCTCGGCGCGCAGGGTGCCGGTGCGGCCGATCTGCGGACCGTCTTCGGTTCGAGCCTCGCCTCGGTGCTCCCGTCGTACTCCCGGGAAGTGCTCTCGGCGGGCCCTGATGTGGTCGCGTTGCGGGCCGCCGCGGACCGCGTTCTGGTCGACTGCCGGGCCGTTCTGCCTGCCCGGTGACTGACTGACGGGTCGGTCACTCTACGGTGATCATGCGGCCCCCACGTTGCCGAAAGCTCCGTTGGCCGCTAGTTTTCCCCGCGCTGGGAACCATGGACCCCTTGGTTCACAGCGACACCACGTTTCACAGATGCGGCGGTGCGCCCCGCCCGCCGCGATAGGGACCTGAGGAGAACTGGTGCCGCTCCCGTCACTGACCCCCGAACAACGCGCTGCCGCGCTCGAGAAGGCCGCGGAGATCCGCAAGGCCCGTGCTCAGCTGAAGGAGCAGCTCAAGCAGGGCAAGACCACCCTCGGTGCTGTCCTCGAGCGGGCCGAGAGCGACGACGTCGTTGGCAAGCTCAAGGTGTCGGCCGTCCTGCAGGCCATGCCGGGCATCGGCAAGATCCGGGCTACCCAGATCATGGAGAAGCTCAAGATCGCCGACAGCCGTCGCCTGCGTGGCCTCGGCGAGCAGCAGCGCAAGGCACTGCTTGGAGAGTTCGCCGCCAACTGAACCTGGCAGCGTGTAGAAACAAGCAGTGAGCACGGATGACGAGGCGCGCCCGGCGGCTCGGCTCACTGTCCTGGCTGGACCTTCGGGTTCCGGCAGGGAGAGTGTCGTCGAGCTTGTCCGGGCGCGTTCTCCGTCCGTGTGGATCCCGGTCGCGGCAACCACCAGGCCGCGCCGGGAGTCGGAGATCGACGGGGTGGACCGCGTCTTCCTCGCCCCCGCCGAGTTCGATCGACGGATCGTCGACGGCGAGCTGCTGGAGTGGTCCCGGATCGGTTCGCACCGCCGGGGCACCCCGTACCCACCGCTGCGCGCCCGGCTCGACGCCGGGCAGCCGGTGCTGCTCCCGCTCGACCTGCGCGGCGTCCCACTGGTCCGGGCGCGCCTGCCCGATGCCCGGCTGGTGTTGCTGAGCCCACCCGGGTACGCGCCCGACGCCACGGTGGCCGCCACCGTCGCGTACGCGCTGACCCACGACCACACCGAACGGGTGGTTGAGGAGCTGGTAGGCTTACTCGGTTCTTCTTATCCGGATCCGGCCTGGTCACGCGTGCGTGGCTGACGGTCGGCCGCCGTTGAGACTCAGCACCGCGTCCGCGCGGCTCGAAAGACGCAGAGGTTAATTCGTGGGATCCATCGCCAACCCCGAAGGCATCACCAACCCGCCGATCGACGAGCTCCTCGAGAAGACGACGTCGAAGTACGCGCTGGTCATCTTCGCCGCCAAGCGCGCGCGCCAGGTCAACGCCTACTACAGCCAGCTCGGTGAGGGTCTGCTGGAGTACGTCGGCCCGCTCGTCGAGACCACCCCGCAGGAGAAGCCCCTCTCCATCGCCATGCGCGAGATCAACTCGGGCCTGCTCACCGCCGAGCCGACCGACCAGCCGTAAGCCCCCGCTGGCCGATGTCCGCCTCGATCGTCCTCGGGGTCGGTGGCGGCATCGCCGCCTACAAGGCGTGCGAGCTGCTGCGACTCTTCACCGAATCGGGTCACCGGGTTCGGGTGGTGCCAACCGCGTCGGCGCTCCGCTTCGTTGGAGCGCCGACCTGGGCCGCGCTCTCCGGTCAACCGGTCGCCGACGACGTCTGGACCGACGTCCACGAGGTGCCCCACGTCCGGCTCGCTAAGCAGGCCGACCTGGTGGTGGTCGCGCCGACCACCACCGACCTGCTCGCCAAGGCCGCCCACGGCCTCGCCGACGACCTGCTGACCAACACCCTGCTGACCGCCCGCTGCCCGGTCCTGCTGGCCCCGGCCATGCACACCGAGATGTGGGAGCACCCCGCCACAGTGGCGAACGTGGCCACGTTGCGCTCGCGCGGGGTCCGGGTCATCGAACCCGCCGTCGGCCGGCTCACCGGCGCCGACACCGGCAAGGGCCGGCTGCCCGACCCGGCGGAGATCTTCGCCGTCGCCGGTCGGCTGCTGGCCCGTGGCGACTCCGCCCCCGCCGACCTGGCCGGTCGCCGGGTGGTGGTCACCGCCGGTGGCACCCGCGAGCCTCTCGACCCGGTGCGTTTCCTGGGCAACCGCTCGTCGGGCAAGCAGGGGTACGCGTTCGCCCGCGCGGCTGTCGCCAGGGGTGCCCGGGTCACCGTGATCTCGGCCAACGTCGGCCTCGCCGACCCGGCCGGGGTCGACCTGATCCGGGTGGGCACCACCGCCGAGTTGCGGGAGGCGACAGTCAAGGCCGCCGTCGAGGCCGACGCGGTGGTGATGGCGGCGGCGCCTGCCGATTTCCGGCCCGCGACGTACGCGACTGGCAAAATCAAGAAGTCGGACGACGGTGTCGCACCCACCATCGAGCTCGTCACGAACCCGGACATCGCGGCGGAGCTCGGCCAGCGCAAACGGCCAGGGCAGGTGCTGGTGGTGTTCGCCGCCGAGACCGGCGATGCCGAGGCCAACGGTAGGGCGAAACTCGCCCGCAAGCGGGCCGACCTGATCGTGGTCAACGAGGTCGGTCCGGACCTGGTCTTCGGCGCCGACACCAACACGGTGACGGTCATCGGCGCGGACGGCTCGGTCAGCCGGCTGCCCGAGCAGGCCAAGGAAGCTGTGGCCGACGCCGTCTGGGATCTCGTCGTGGCGCGGCTGCCTGGCCGCTCCTGACGGGTGGAACAGAGCACAACCGAACCCGACACGGACCGCAGTGGTGATTAAACTTCCGCGGAACGACTTCATACGCTTAGGGAGTGCCGTGACACGCCGTCTCTTCACGTCCGAATCGGTCACGGAAGGCCACCCGGACAAGATCGCTGACCAGATCAGCGATGGCATCCTCGATGCGCTGCTGACCGAGGACCCCCACAGCCGCGTGGCAGTGGAAACCATGATCACCACCGGTCAGGTGCACATCGCCGGTGAGGTGACCACCAAGGCGTACGCCGACATCCCGACGATCGTCCGCCGGACCATCCTCGACATCGGCTACGACTCGTCGAAGAAGGGCTTCGACGGCGCCTCCTGCGGGGTCAGCGTCTCCATCGGTGCGCAGTCCGAGGACATCGCGCAGGGTGTGGACAACGCCTTCGAGTTGCGCACCGGAGCATCGGAGAGCGCGCTGGACGCGCAGGGCGCTGGCGACCAGGGCATGATGTTCGGCTTCGCCTGCTCGGAGACGCCCGAGCTGATGCCGCTGCCGATCGCGCTCGCGCACCGGCTGGCCCGCCGCCTCTCGGCGGTGCGCAAGGACGGCACGATCCCGTACCTGCGGCCGGACGGCAAGACCCAGGTCACCATCGAGTACGAGGGGCTGCGTCCGGTCCGGTTGAACACCGTCGTGGTGTCCAGCCAGCACGCCGCCGACATCTCGCTGGACTCGCTGCTCACCCCGGACGTGCGCGACCACGTGATCGCCCCGGAGCTGGAGAGCCTCGGCCTGGACACCGACGGCTACCGGCTGCTGGTCAACCCGACCGGCCGCTTCGAGATCGGCGGCCCGATGGGCGACGCCGGGCTGACCGGCCGCAAGATCATCGTCGACACCTACGGCGGGTACGCCCGCCACGGTGGCGGCGCGTTCTCCGGCAAGGACCCGTCCAAGGTGGACCGCTCGGCCGCGTACGCGATGCGCTGGGTGGCCAAGAACGTGGTCGCCGCCGGTCTGGCCGAGCGGTGCGAGGCGCAGGTGGCCTACGCCATCGGCAAGGCGCACCCGGTGAGCCTGTTCATCGAGACGTTCGGCACCGAGACCGTGCCCGTCTCCTCGATCGAGAAGGCCGTCACCGAGGTGTTCGACCTGCGGCCGGCCGCGATCATCCGGGACCTCAACCTGCTCCGCCCGATCTACCAGCAGACCGCCGCGTACGGCCACTTCGGCCGGGAGCTGCCGGACCTGACCTGGGAGAGCACCGACCGGGCCGCCGACCTCAAGTCGGCCGCGGGAGCCTGACCGCCACCAAGCGCAGCGACCGGCGACCCGCGGACGGGTCGCCGGTCGCGCGCGTCTGCGTGGACGTCGGGCTGGCGCACCTGGACCGGCCGTTCGACTACCTGGTGCCGGCGGAGCTGGACGAGGTGGCGGTGCCCGGTACGCGGGTGAAGGTGCGCTTCGCCGGGCAACTCGTCGACGGGTGGCTGCTGTCGCGCGCCGACGACTCCGGGCACACCGGCCGTCTCGCGTACCTGGAGAAGGTGGTGTCCCCGGAGCCGGTGCTGGCCCCGGAGGTCGCCCGGCTGGCCCGGGCGGTCGCCGACCGGTACGCGGGCAGCCTCGCCGACGTGCTCCGCCTCGCCGTGCCACCCCGGCACGCGCGGGTGGAGAAGGAGCCCCACGACGAGCCGCCCACCCCGGCGGCCCCCATCGGGCCGGTCGACCCGCGCGGGTGGCGCGACTACCCGACCGGTCCGGCTCTGCTGCGGGCGCTCGCCGACGGCCGGGCGCCCCGCGCGGTCTGGTCGGCGCTGCCCGGTGAGGACTGGGCGGCCCGGTACGCCGACGCGGTGGCGGCCACCGTCGCCGGTGGGCGCGGAGCCGTGGTCGTGGTGCCCGACGCGCGTGACCTCGACCGTCTCGACGCGGCGCTCACCGGCGTCCTCGGCCCGGGGCGGCACGTCAGCCTCTCCGCCGCGCTCGGCCCGGCCCGGCGGTACCGGGCGTTCCTCGCCGCTCGCCGTGGCCAGGTGCCGGTGGTGATCGGCACCCGGGCGGCGATGTTCGCCCCGGTGGCCCAGCTCGGCCTCGTCGCGGTGTGGGACGACGGTGACGACCTGCACTCCGAGCCCCGGGCGCCCTACCCGCACGCCCGCGACGTGCTGCTCACCCGCGCCCACCTCGCCGAGGCCGGCGCGCTCGTCGGCGGGTACGCCCGGACGGCCGAGGCGCAGTTGCTGGTGGAGACCGGTTGGGCTCCGGAGGTGGTCGCCGACCGGGCCACCGTGCGGGCGCGGATTCCGGCCATCGCGCCGACCGGAGACGACCCGCAACTGGCCCGCGACCCCGGGGCCGCCACCGCCCGGCTGCCCAGCCTGGCCTGGACGGCTGCCCGCGACGCGCTCCGCCAGGACCTGCCGGTGCTGGTGCAGGTGCCCCGCCGCGGCTACGTCCCGTCGATCTCCTGCGCCGAGTGCCGCACCCCGGCCCGCTGCGCGCACTGCGCCGGCCCGCTCGCGCTGCCCTCGGCCGGTGGTACCCCGGCCTGCCGGTGGTGCGCTCGGGTGGCGGCCGCGTACGCCTGCCCGGAGTGCGGTGGGCGGCGGCTGCGGGCCGCGGTGACCGGCGCCCGGCGGACCGCCGAGGAGCTGGGCCGGGCGTTTCCCGACGTGCCGGTGCGCACCTCGGGGCGCGAGGAGGTGCTGACCGACGTGCCAGGCGGCGCGGCCCTGGTGGTGGCCACCCCGGGCGCCGAGCCGGTCGCCGAGGGCGGCTACGGCGCGGTGCTGCTGCTCGACTCGTGGGCCCTGCTGACCCGGGCCGACCTGCGCGCCGGTGAGGAGTCGCTGCGCCGCTGGTTGGCGGCGGCGGCGCTGGCCCGCCCGGCGCCGGCCGGTCGGGTGGTGGTGGTCGCCGACGGCGCGCTCGCCCCCGTGCAGGCGTTGCTGCGCTGGGACGCCGGCTGGTTCGCCGGTCGGGAGCTGGCCGAGCGCCGCGAGCTGGGCTTCCCGCCGGCCGTGCGGATGGCGAGCGTCACCGGGGTGGCCGAGGCGGTGGCGGACCTGCTGGCGGCGGCTCGGCTGCCGGACGACGCCGAGGTGCTCGGACCGGTGCCGGCCGAGGAGGGCAGGGAACGGATGTTGGTCCGGGTGCCCCGGGCCCGCGCCGCTGCGCTCGCCGAGGCGTTGCACTCGGCCGCCGGCGTCCGGGCCGCTCGCAAGGCCGCCGATCCGGTTCGTCTCCAGGTCGATCCGCTGAGCCTGTTCTGAGGTGTTTCGGCCGGTGCTGACGGTCGCGGACCTCACCCGCTGCCGGAGGCCCTCGCACACCGCGTCCGGCAAAGCGGTGGCGCCCGAGTGGTAGCATCGCCCGTCATGCCAAGGCGTACGACGGGCTCCAGGTTTCGAGGGGGCGTCAGCCACGCCGAGCTGGGGCCGTCGCGGGATGGCGCGACGATGGCGGGAACGCGTCGGTCGGGCGCGAGGTCGATGATGTCAATGAGCCGGTGATCAGGGGTGGACCAGTCGTGACCGTTGGACAATCGATCGTCTTCAACGGCGACCTCGGCAGCGGCAAGAGCACCGTGTCGGTCGAGATCGCGAAGCGGCTCGGCATGCGCCGGGTCAGCGTGGGGGACCTCTACCGGGAGATGGCGCAGCAGCGGCAGATGACCGCGCTGCAGCTCAACCTGCACGCCGAGCTGGATCAGGCAGTCGACGGCTACGTGGACCAGCTCCAGCGGGACATTGCCGCCTCCGGTGAGCGCCTCATCATGGACTCCCGGCTGGCGTGGCACTTCTTCACCGACGCGCTCAAGGTGCACATGATCACCGAGCCGGGCGAGGCGGCCCGCCGGGTGCTCGCCCGCCCCTCCGGGCCGGCCGAGAGCTACGCCTCGCTGGAGGAGGCCAAGGCCAAGCTTCGGGAGCGCAGCGCCAGCGAGCGCAGTCGGTTCATCATCCGTTACGGGGTGGACAAGGCCCGGCTGCGTAACTATGACCTGATCTGCGACACCACCCGGGCGTCCGCCGCCGAGGTGATCGAGCACATCGTGGCCGCGTACGAGGGCACGCTCGGCGCCGAGGTGCTGCGCGACGGCCCGCCGCTGCTGCTGCTGGACCCGGCCCGGGTCTACCCGACCGAGGACATCGCCACGCTGCGTGGTCTGTGGGACACCGACTTCGTCGGTGGGGTGGCCGAGGCCGGCGACGAGGCCCTCGAACCGCTGAAGATCGGGTTCACCGGCGAGTACTTCTTCGTCGTCGACGGCCATCGCCGCCTCAGCGCCGCTCTGCAGAACGGGTTCTCCCTGGTCCCCGCCCAACTGGTCGCCGAGGTCGACGAGCCGGTGGTGGGCGGGATGACGGCGATCGACTACTTCGCCGCCCAGGTGCGCCCCGGCCTGATCTACGACTGGGAGGCGGCTCACAAGATCCAACTGCCGCTGCCCGAGCCGGCGCTGCTCCGCGGCGACGCGGTGCTCGCGGGGGACCCGGCCGCCGGCGTCTGAGCGAGGCCGGGCCGACGCGCGGGGTACGCGCGCCGGCCCGGCCACCGAGTCGTACGGCGGATAGCTGGTACGGCTCAGCCGAGGACGACACCCGAGGCGCCGACGCCGGCCATGCCGGAGAAGATGTCCTCGTAGTAGAACCGCCAGGCGCAGACCCGGCCGGCGGGGCGGTAGCCGGTACAGGCCGTCGACGTGAAGGTGTCGTCGATGGCGGTGTTGGTGCCGGTGGCCCAGACCTGGAGGGTGTTCGCCGCGTTCACGATCTCCACCGGGCCGCCGCTGTCACCCTGGCCGACGGCGTTGCTGCCGGTGGTGTTCTCCGCCTGGACCTGACCGCAGACCTGGCCGAAGTCGCGCACGTTGATGCACAGGTTGCGGGCCTTCACCTGGATCGAGCAGCGGGTGCCGGAGTACGCGCCGGAGGTGCACACCCAGTTGCCGACCTGGCTGGCCGACGCGCCGATCACCTGGTTGCTGAACTCACTGACCACCCTGCCCTGCGCGTCTGTGCTGTTGTTGAAGACCCGGCCGCCCGAGGCGCCGGAGAGCAGCAGGGTGTCGGTGCCGGCGTTGCGGGTACCGACGATGCCCATCGACTGCCCGGTCGGGTCGGTCGCGGCGTTGTTGATGTTGCCGCAGTGCGCGGCGGAGAGGATCCGCGCGGACCCGCCCTGGAAGACCCCGAAGCCGGTCGAGCAGCCGCCGCCGGTGGTGGCGTTGCGCCAGGCGGCACCGCCCCACCACGGCGCCGTGTCGTCCCATCGGGTCGCCGGCGCGGCGGCGACCTTGGTCTGCACGGTCACCGGCACACCGGCCAGCGCGGTAGCACCGAGCAGCCCGTCCTGCGTGCCGACGAGCAGGCCGGCGCCGTCGGCGCGCGGCCCCACCGTGGTGATCTTGTCACCGGCGGAGGCCCGCAGCCGGTCGGCCGCGGCCATGAGTTCCCGCTGCGAGTACGCGGCGGGCAGCACCTTGGTGGCGACGGTGGCCCGGGCGTTGGCCACCAGGTTGGCCGGCGGCTCACCCTTCCAGTAGACCTGGAGGTGGCGGGTGGTGGGGTCGGCGACGATGCCGGCGAAGCCGGAGTTGGCGCTGCGCTGCGCCGCGTTCGTGATCTGGGCGGCGGCGTTGTTCATGCGCTGCTGCACCCGGAGCAGCTCCGACCAGGAGGCGAAGCCGCCGGGCACCGGCGTGCTGTCGATGAACGATCCGGTGGCAGGGGCCTTGCCCCCGGGTGCGGCGGTGGCCGGTGTGGCGGTCAGGCCGGCGGCGAGCAGCGTGAGACTGATCGCGGTGACGGCGACGCGACGCAGCATCGCCACGGGGCGCCGGGTGGTCGGGTGTGGACGGATCATCGGGTACCTCTTCCCCCAGGGGTCGTGGAGCGGGCCGTGCCCGCACCAGGACGGTGGCAGGGGCGTCGACGCCATGGGGCGGATCCTGGACGGGACTGGACACCGCTGGACACTGTTGGACGAGGCGACAGTCCGTAGTGGAACTGTCATACATTGGCAGCCGTCTATCGACTGGCGTAGGGCCGGAATTACCCTGCCCGTGCGCGTCCGGGGGGCCGGATGACCGGGGTGGGGGTCGTATGTCTGAGCAGTGGATACCGTCCAGCACTCATCAGACGTCACACGGGTCAGCCGAGCTGGTCCGCGTCTGCACCGAGACGCAGACACTGCCCGAGCTGGCCGGATTGCTGCGCCAGCTGCGCCGCCGCGAAGCCCGGCAACAGGGCGAGACCCTGCTGACGTACCGACAGTTGGCCGCGAAGACCGGCTGGTCACGCGGGATCATCGGGGAGTACTTCGCCGGCAACATCCTGCCGCCACCGGAGCGGTTCGACGTCCTCATCCGACTGCTCGGGGCCAGCCCCGCCGAACAGGGGGTGCTGGCCACCGCGCGGGACCGGGTCGAAGAGCGACGCCGACGCCCGAACCGGGAGCACGCGACCAGCGGGCGGGCGGTCGCGCGGGCCGGGGTCGGCGGCCCGCGCGCCGGCACCACGTCCCCCCGGTTCCCGATACCCCGCCAGCTGCCCCCGGCGCTGCCCGGGTTCGTCGGGCGGGCGACCCAACTCGCCCAGCTCGAGGCCGAATGCGCCCGCGCCGTGGCACCCGGGAACGACGGCATGGCGTCGGTCACCGTCATGACGTTGTCCGGTACGGCCGGGGTCGGCAAGACGACCCTCGCTGTCACCTTCGCGCACCGGGTCGCCGACCGCTTCCCGGACGGCCAGCTCTACGTCGACCTGCGCGGGTTCGACGCCACCGGATCGGTGGTGACGGCCGTCGAGGCGGTCCGAGGTTTCCTGGAGGCCCTCGAGGTACCGCCCGAACGCATCCCCACCCACCTGCCCGCGCAGGTGGGCCTCTACCGCAGCCTGCTCGCCGGACGCCGGATGCTGGTGCTGCTGGACAACGCCCGCGACGCCGACCAGATCCGACCCCTGCTGGTCGGCAGCCCGAACTGCCTGGTCCTGGTGACAAGCCGCAACCGGCTCGCCGGGCTGATCGCGGCCGAGGGCGCCCGGCCGATCGGCGTCGACCTGCTCAGCACCGCCGAGGCCTGGCAACTGTTGGCCCGGCGGCTCGGCACTGACCGGTTGGCGGCCGAGCCGCAGGCGGTGGACGAGATCATCGAGCGGTGTGCGCGGCTGCCGCTGGCGCTGGCCGTGCTCGCCGCGAGAGGTGCGGAGAAGCCGACGTTCCCGCTCGCCACCCTCGCCGCCGAACTGCGGGCGGCGCCGCGACCACTCGACTCGTTCGACGGAGGGGACGCCGGCACCGACGTGCAGGCCGTCTTCTCCTGGTCGTACCAGAGCCTGACCCCGGCGGCGGCGCGCCTGTTCCGGCTCTTCGGCTGCCATCCCGGTCCGGACATCGGGTTCGCCGCAGCGGCCAGTCTGGCCGGGCTGCCCCGGGCCCAGGTGCCCCGACTGCTGGCCGAACTGGCCCACGCGCACCTCGTCACCGAGCACGCCCCCGGTCGGTTCGGCGCGCACGACCTGCTCCGGGCGTACGCGGCCGAGCAGGTCGAGCGTCTCGAACCGGAGCAGGCCCGGCGGGCCGCGACCCGGCGTGGGCTGGACCACTACCTGCACACCGCCCACGCGGCGGCACTGCTGCTGCAACCGGGTCGGGACCCGGTCACCCTCACCGCCGCCGCGCCGGGTGTGCTGCCCGAGGAGATCACCGACCTCGGTCAGGCGCTCGCCTGGTTCAGCGTCGAGTATCCGGTGCTGCTCGCGGCGGTCGCCCACGCGAGGCGGACCGGGTTCGACGGTCACGCGTGGCAGCTGGCCTGGACACTGGTGGACTTCCTGCAACGCCGGGGGCGGTGGCCGGACCTGGCCGTGGCCCAGCGCAACGCCCTGGCCGGGGCGCAGCGGGCCGGCGACCGACCCGGGCAGGCGAACGCCCACCGCGACCTCGCCAGGGTGCTGTCCCGGCTGGGCCGGGTGAACGAGGCGGCGAGGAACTACCGGCAGGCCCTGGCGATCTTCGCGGAGCTGACCGACCACACCGGGCAGGCGCGCACCCACCGGGCGTTCGGCGCGATGCTCGACGGGCTCGGCCGGCACGCCGAGTCCCTGGAGCAGAGCGAGCGGGCCCTGGCGCTGTACCGGGCCGCCGGGCACGTCGCCGGGGAGGCCAGCGCCCGCAACGCGGTGGGGTGGGCGTACGCCCAGCTCGGCCGGTACGAGCCGGCGCTCGGGCACTGCCGGGAGGCGTTGGCGCTGCTGCGGACGACAGGGGACCGGCACGGCGAGGCGAACACCTGGGACAGCCTCGGCTTCATCCACGCCCGACTGGCTGACCACCCGGCGGCGATCCGCTGTTTCCAGCGGGCCCTCGGGCTGTACCGGCGGGTCAGCGACCGCTACGACGAGGCGGACACCCTGTCCCGGCTCGGCGAGAGTCGGCAGGCGGTGGGGGACGCGGCCGGTGCCGCGCGTACCTGGCGGCGGGCCCTGGTCATCCTCGACGATCTCGGCCACCCGGACGCCGAGCGGGTGCGGGAGTTGTTGGCCGGGCAGTCCGTCGGTGACGCTGGGCACACCGGCGGTGGTTGAGCGAGGTGCGCCGCCCGGTGTCCGGCCGGGCACTCCGTAGACTGGTACGGCACCGCTCGTCCACCCGAAGAAGGAGCCGTCCCGCGTGACCGTCCAGCCCATCCGTCTGTTTGGGGATCCGGTGCTGCGCACGCCGGCCGATCCGGTGGTCGACTTCGACGCCGAGCTACGTCGGCTCGTCGCCGACCTCACCGACACGATGCGTGAGCAGAACGGCGCCGGCCTGGCCGCGCCGCAGCTCGGTGTGAGCCTGCGGGTGTTCACCTTCGACGTCGACGACGTCCTCGGGCACCTGATCAACCCGGTGCTGGAGTTCCCCGACGAGGAGGAGCAGGACGGCCCTGAGGGCTGTCTGTCCATCCCCGGGCTCTACTTCGACACCAAGCGTCGGCAGAACGTCATCGCCAAGGGCTTCAGCTCGTTCGGCGACCCGATGCAGATCGTCGGCACCGGCCTGATGGCGCGCTGCGTGCAGCACGAGACCGATCACCTCGACGGGGTGCTCTTCCTGGATCGACTGGACCCGGAGGGGCGCAAGGAAGCCATGAAGGCGATCCGCCAGGCCGAGTGGTACGACGCGGCGGCCCCGCCCACGGTCAAGCTCAGCCCGCACATCAGCGACCCGTTCGGTCTGGGGCGCTGACCCGGATGCGCGTGATCTTCGCCGGTACGCCGGCCGTCGCCGTTCCCGCCCTGGCCGCCGTCGCCGCCTCCCGACACGAGCTGGTGGCCGTTGTCACCCGGCCCGACGCGCCCGCCGGGCGTGGACGGGGCCTGTCCCGCTCCCCGGTCGGCGCGTGGGCCGACGAGCACGGCGTCGAGGTGCTCACCCCGGCCCGTCCCCGCGACCCGGAGTTCCTCGACCGGCTTCGCGAGCTGGAGCCGGCCTGCGTGCCGGTGGTCGCCTACGGCGCGCTGGTGCCACCGGCGGCCCTGGAGATCCCCCGGCACGGCTGGATCAACCTGCACTTCTCCCTGTTGCCCGCCTGGCGTGGCGCCGCGCCCGTGCAGCACGCCGTGCTGCACGGTGACGAGCTGACCGGGGCCAGCGTCTTCCAGCTGGAGGAGGGCCTGGACACCGGCCCGGTCTACGGCACGCTGACCGACGAGATCCGCGCCACCGACACCTCCGGCGACCTGCTGGGAAGGCTCGCCGATTCGGGCGCCGGGCTGCTGGTGGCGGTGCTCGACGCGATCGACGACGGCACCGCCCGCGCCGAGCCGCAGCCGGCCGACGGGGTGTCGCTGGCGCCGAAGCTGACAGTGGACGACGCGCGGGTGCGCTGGAGCGACCCGGCCTTCGCCGTGGACCGGCGGATCCGGGCCTGCACGCCCGCGCCGGGCGGCTGGACGACGTTCCGCGACGAGCGGGTGAAGCTCGGCCCGGTCGTCCCGGTGCCCGACGGCCCCGAGCTCAAGCCGGGGGAGTTGCTGGTGGAGAAGTCCCGGGTGCTGGCCGGCACGGCCACAGTGCCGGTACGTCTCGGCGAGGTCCGCGCCGCGGGCAAGCGGGCGATGAACGCGACCGACTGGGCGCGCGGCGTCCGGGTCGGCACTGGAGAGGACTTCGCGTGACGGCACCGGAGGGAACCCGACCGACGCGCTCCGGCCCGTCGACCGGCCGTGGCGGGGACCGCCGCCCGGTCCGGCCACCGATGGACCGACCGCGCCGCGCCGCGTACGAGGCGGTGGCGGCGGTGCACCGGGACGACGCGTTCGCCAACCTGGTGCTGCCCATCATCCTGCGGGAGGAGGGGCTGTTCGGTCGGGACGCGGCCTTCGCCACCGAGCTGACCTACGGCACCCTGCGCCACCTGGGCACGTTGGACGCGATCCTGACCGACGCGGCCGGCCGGGACGTGGCCCGGATCGACCCGCCGGTACGCGACGCGCTGCGGCTCGGGGCATACCAGCTCCTGCACACCCGGGTGCCGCCGCACGCCGCGGTCTCGTCGACTGTGGACCTGGTCCGTTCGGTCGCACCGGGCGCTACCGGTTTCGCCAACGCGGTGCTGCGCGAGGTGTCCAGCCGTGACGCGGACGCCTGGGTGGCGAAGCTCGCACCGCCGAGGGAGACCGACCCGGTCGGGCACCTCGCGTTGGCGTACAGCCACCCGCAGTGGATCGTGCGGGCCTTCTCCGAGGCGCTCGGTGGCGATCTGGGTGAGACGGAGCGCCTCCTGATCGAGGACAATGAGCGCCCGCCGGTGCACCTGGCCGCCCGGCCCGGCCTGATCGACCCGGTCGAGTTGGCCGACCAGGTCGGCGGTGCGCCCGGTGCTTTCTCGCCGTACGCCGTCTATCTTCCCGGCGGCTCGCCCGGCGACATCCCGGCGGTGGTCGACGGCAGGGCCCACGTCCAGGACGAGGGCTCCCAGTTGGTGGCCGCCGCGCTCGCCGACGCGCCGCTGGACGGCCCGGACGGACGTTGGCTGGACCTGTGCGCCGGCCCGGGTGGCAAGGCCGGGTTGCTCGGCGCGCTGGCCGCGCAGCGGGGTGCCCGGGTGACCGCTGTGGAGGTGGCCGAGCACCGCGCTCGGCTGGTCTCCCTGGCGACCCGGGACCTGCCGGTGGCCGTGCTGACCATGGACGGCCGTGAGGTCGGTGGCGACCCGAAACTGCCGGAGCAGCACTTCGACCGGGTGCTGGTCGACGCGCCGTGTACCGGACTGGGGTCGCTGCGTCGTCGGCCGGAGTCACGCTGGCGTCGCCAGCCGTCCGATCTGCCGCCGCTGACCCGGCTGCAACGGGAACTGCTCGGCGCGGCGCTGCGGGCGGTCCGCCCGGGTGGCCTGGTCGCCTATGTGACCTGTTCGCCGCACACCGTCGAGACGCACGTGACGGTGACCGAGGCGGCCCGCCGTAGCGGGGTTCCGGTGGACTTCGTGGACGCCCGCCCGCTGCTGCCGGCCGGCATGCCCGGTCTCGGTGACGGGCCGACAGTGCAGCTCTGGCCACACCGCCACGGCACCGACGCGATGTTCCTCGCCGTCCTGCGCCGAGGCTGATCCGTTCCACGCGTCCGGCCGGTCAGCCGATCGGCCGGACGCGTGCGCTCACGCTCTGCGCGACCGGGCTTCCGCAGGCCTAGGTGACCGGGAGGCCCTTGGTGCCGGCGTTCTTCATCGAGCGGGTCAGGTTCCGGTCGGAGATCCAGAGGAAGCACTGCACGCCCCGGTTCCCGTTGCGCCATTCTTCCTCGTACGGTTGGTAGTAGATCGTGCCGGCGCGGAAGTCGAGCTGGGAGTTGTCCGGGACCTTGGCGTACTTGGCGATCATCGTCTGGCAGGCCCGGTGGGTCCGCTTGGTGCCGCGGGTGAACTCGGCGTAGCTGGTGTCCGGCGCCTGCCACACCCCGACGAACTCGGCGTGGTGCTTGGCCGTGCAGGAAACCGGCAGCATCTCGTCGATGTCGTCCTTGACCAGCTTCGGGTTGAAGCAGCGGTACGCCAGCGGGGCCGCCCCGGACAGTGCGCCCCGGAGGCTGCCGGTGCGCAGGTCGACAGCGGTGTCGTCGATGCTGGCGATCTCGGTGACGTCGCAGCGGTACCAGCGGGCCCCGCCCGACCAGGCCTGCGGCGACGGCAGGACGACGGTCAGGCCGAGCCGCCCGGAACGCCAGTCGGCCCCCACCGCCTTGTTGACCGCCGTGTCGCACCCGGTCTGCGCGGCCCGCATGCCGGCCGAGCCGGGCTGCGGGGGCGTGCCGGCCTCGGCGCCCGGACCGGTGAGGGTGCCCACGTGCATGGTCTCCACCCGGTGCGCCTCGGTGCACGCCGTCGGGTTGTAGCCGGTCAGGAAGCCGACCTGCTGGGAGCTCTGGTGGCAGACGTCGGCGGAGGGGACGAACTGCTGCGCCGCGACGGGCGCCGGCCAGTCGTCGGTGAGGTCACTGTCGACTCCGGCGGGTGCACCGCACCCGGTCAGCGCCAGGGCCAGCGCCCCACCCCCGGCGAACGCCGCCAACCACCGTCGCATCCCGACCTCCCGCCGCTGCTGGCCCCCGACCGGACCCAGCCGGTCGATTGCGCCACGGCGCAGCAGCATACGGCACCGATGCTCAGATCGCGGGCAGTCCCTCCGGGCCGACGTCGCGCATCGAGCGGGTGAGTTTGCGGTCGTCGCTCCACAGGAAACAGCGCACCCCACGGTCGCCCTCCTCCCACTCCCGCTGCGACGGCGGATAGTAGATGGACCCGGCCCGGTACGGCAGCTCGCTGTTGTTGGGTACCGCCGCGTACTCGGCGATCAGCGCCATGCAGCGCCGGTGCGCCTGCTCGGCGGACTTGGCGAACTCCACCCAGCTGATGTCCCGCTCCTCGTAGACGCCCACGAACTCGGCGCGGTGCGGCTCGGTGCAGAGCACCGGCGCCATGTAGTTGAGGTTGTCGCCGATCAGTTTGGGGTCGAAGCAGCGGTGCGTCAGTGGCGTGTCGCCGATCAACGCGCCGCGCAGGCTGCCGGTGCGGTTGACCGGGCGGGTGTTGTCGATGCTGCCGGTCTCGCTGAGGTCGCAGCGGAACCAGCGGGCGCCGCCGACCCAGGCGGGCGCGGACGGCAAGGCGAGGGACAGCGCGAGTCGGGCCGCGTGCCAGTCGCCGCCGAGCACCTCCCGGGCCCGCTGGTCGCATTCGGCGCGAGCCGTGCGCAGCGCCGGCGAGCCGGGTTCCGGTCGGGCCTCGGTCAGCGCGTCGGGCCCGACGAAGGTGCCGACGTGGATGGTCTCGGCCAGGTGGTTGCGCGCGCAGTCCACCGTCTCGTAGGTGCTGGCCTGCACGACAGTGGCGATCCGTGGCAGGCAGGTGTCGGTGGCGGGGGTGAACGGTTTGGGAACCCGCAGCGTCGGCCAGTCGTCGGTGAGATCGCCGTCCGCGCCTCGCGCCGGCGCGCAGCCGGCCAGCAGCATCGTCGTGACGCTGGCCAGCGCCAGCGCTGGAAGCCACCGTCGCATCGTCCGCCCTCCCGGGAGCTGGCGGCCGGTCGCCGCGCCCCGCGGCGAGACCCCGGCGGGCGTGCAGCTTACGGCACCGTCCCGGTTGGAGTGTCGTCGCGTTTCCGTCGATCGGCCAGTGGCTGATGTCTGTTCGTCCGGATTCGGGGGCCCGGAGCGTCCAATTCTGCACCAATGGTCACTGCTGGGTCACAGGGCGTCCCCAAAGGTGCCGCGATGCGGGTGGCGGGTAGCCGCGTTCGTACACTGGCCCCGTGACCGTACCGCCGCCGATCGTCGCGCCGAGCATCCTGGCCGCCGATTTCGCCCGCCTCGCCGAAGAGGTCCGTGCCGTCGAGGACGCCGCGGACTGGTTGCACGTCGACGTGATGGACAACCATTTCGTGCCGAACCTGACCATTGGGCTGCCCGTGGTGCAGAGCCTGCGGGCTGTCACTGCGATGCCCTTCGACGTGCACCTGATGATCGAGGACCCGCGCCGGTGGGCCCCCGGGTACGCCGACGCCGGGGCGTACAACGTCACCTTCCACGCGGAGGCGTCCGACGACCCGGTGGCGCTCGCCAAGGACCTGCGCTCGGCAGGCGCGAAGGCGGGCCTGGCCATCGACCGGGACACCCCGATCGAGCCCTACCTGGACCTGCTGCCCAGCTTCGACACCCTGCTGATCATGACGATCAAGGCGGGCTTCGGTGGGCAGCGGTTCATTCCGCAGCTCCTGGAGAAGGTGCGGACCGCCCGGCGGCACGCGTCGGCCGGGCACCTGGAGCTGCGCATCGAGGTGGACGGCGGGATCGCCGCCGACACCATCGAGCAGGCGGCGGCGGCCGGCGCCGACGCGTTCGTGGCCGGCACCGCCGTGTACGGGGCCGCCGACCCGGCGGAGGCGGTACGGCACCTGCGGGCACTGGCGGAACGCGCGGCGCCCGGGGCCTGAGGTGGAGCCCGAGGCCGACCGCAAGGACATCATTCTCGTCGTGGACGACGACGAGGACATCGCCCGGTTCGTCGAGTTCAACCTGCGGCTGCACGGCTTCGAGGTGATCCACGCCAGCGACGGCCAGGAGGCCCTGGAGGTCATCGAGCGCCAACGGCCGGACCTGGCGGTGGTCGACCTCATGATGCCCCGGATCGACGGGTTGGAGCTGACCCGCCGGTTGCGCGCCGACCCGATGACGTCCGCCCTTCCGGTGATCATGCTGACCGCCAAGGGGATGACCGTCGACAAGGTGCACGGGCTCAGCGCCGGCGCCGACGACTACCTGGTCAAGCCGTTCGACACCGCCGAGCTGGTGGCCCGGGTCTCGTCCACGCTGCGCCGCAACAAGGAGTTCCGGGAGGTTTCCCCGCTGACCGGGCTGCCCGGCAACAGCCGGATCCGTCGGGAGATCAGCGATCGGGTCCGCAACGGCGTGGACTACGCCGTCGGCTACGTCGACATCGACCGGTTCAAGAGCGTGAACGACAGGTACGGCTTCGTGCGCGGCGACGACTTCATCTCCGCGCTGGCCCGCAGCCTGCACCGGGCGGTGGTGGGCGTCGGGCTGCCACCGGCCTTCCTCGGTCACGTCGGTGGCGACGACTTCGTCATCGTCTGCGCCCCGGACCAGGTGCGCCCACTGACGTCCCGGGCGGTCGTCGACTTCGAGAACGCCGCCGACACGCTCTACGACCAGACCGACCGGGAGCGTGGCTTCGTCGAGTTGAAGGATCGACGCGGCAACATCCGGCGGGCGGCCCTGGTCACGCTCTCCATCGGGGTGTCCCTCTCCGACGCCGGCAAGCGGTTCACCGACCCGCTCGAAGCGATCGCGGTGGCCTCGGAGATGAAGACGGTGGCCAAGAGTCAACCGGGCTCGTACGTGGCGGTGGACCGGCGTCGAGGCGTCACCTGAGCGTGATAACGCTGTGAAGTAGCTCGCCTAGGTGGCGACGGAGGCGGATCGGCGTGTAAGACTTTCCGTGTACCCACCACGCGCTGGCGGGACTCGGTGAAATTCCGAACCGGCGGTGATCCACGGTCCGACCGTGGTCAGCCCGCGACCCGGACGGCTCTGCCGTCCGGTGGACCTGGTGAAAATCCGGGGCCGACGGTTGGGGGCGGTTCGTCCGCGCCCAGAAAGTCCGGATGGGAGACAGCGCGCGGGACGGACGGGTCCGAGCCGGCCGCTGGCTTCAGCGTGCCGTGCCGACCCCCCGGGGCGGCTGTGCCGTTCCCGGAATCCGCCACCGCCTGCCCGTGGCCCCATGGCCACCGCCTCCCTGACCGCCAGCGCGCGGACGGCGAGTGAGAGGGCAGGGCAGCGCGATGGCCAGCGTCTCCGTTGATGAGGCGATGCGGCGTGCGATCGAGTTGGCGGCGCGCGGGCTCGGCACCACCAGCCCCAACCCCGTGGTCGGGTGCGTGCTCCTCGACTCCGACGGCGAGGTCGTGGGCGAGGGCTTCCACGCGTACGCCGGGGGCCCGCACGCCGAGATCGTCGCTCTGGCGCAGGCCGGGCGGCGGGCCAAGGGCGGCACCGCGATCGTCACTCTGGAGCCCTGCGACCACACCGGCCGCACCGGTCCCTGTAGTTCCGCGCTCGTCCAGGCCGGGGTGGGCCGGGTGGTCATCGCCGTACCCGACCCGAACCCGGTCGCTTCCGGGGGTGCCGCCACGTTGCGCGCCGCCGGGGTCCGGGTCGATCTGGGGGTACGCGGCGAGGAGGCCGAGGCCGGCAACGTCGCGTGGTTGACCTCGATGCGCCGAGGCTGGCCGTACGTGATCTGGAAGTACGCCGCCACGCTCGACGGTCGCTCCGCCGCGGCGGACGGCACCAGCATGTGGATCACCTCGGAGGCGGCCCGGATCGACGTGCACGCGCTGCGCGGCACCGTCGACGCGGTCATCGCCGGGGTGGGCACCGTGCTCGCCGACGACCCCCGGTTGACCGCCCGTAACCTGCGTGACGGCAGCCTGGCCATCCGGCAGCCGCTGCGGGTGGTGGTGGACAGCTCGGGGCGTACCCCGGCTGACGCCAAGGTCCGCGACGGCGCCGCACGCACCTGGATCGCGACCGCCGACGAGGTCGGCGCCGACCCGGACGGCCGGGTCGACCTGTCGGCGCTGCTCGCGGCGCTGCACCAGCGCGGGGTCCGCGCGGTGCTCCTGGAGGGCGGCCCCCGGCTGGCTGGCGCGTTCCTGGAGGCCGGCCTGATCGACAAGATCGTCGGGTACGTCGCGCCGCGGTTGCTCGGCGCCGGCCCGACGGCTCTGGTCGACGCGGGAGTGACCACCATCGCCGAGGCCATCGATCTGGAGTTCGTCGACGTTACGCAGATCGGTCCGGATCTCCGGATCACTGCTTTGCCCCGGAAAAGGGAGGGCTGAGATGTTCACCGGCATTATTGAGGAACTGGGCGAGATCGTCCGGGTGGCGCCGACGGCAGGCGATTCGGCGCTGCTGGGCGTACGCGGCCCGCTGGTCACGTCCGACGCCCGCCACGGCGACTCGATCGCCGTCAACGGTGTCTGCCTGACCGTCGTGGACGTGGCCGACGGTGTCTTCACCGCCGACGTGATGGGGGAGACGCTGCGCCGCTCCGCGCTGGGCGCGCTGCGCCCCGGCGACCCGGTCAACCTGGAGCGGGCCGCCGCGCTCGGTAGCCGGCTCGGCGGGCACCTGGTGCAGGGCCACGTCGACGGCGTCGGTGAACTGATCTCCCGGGAGCCGGCCGAGCAGTGGGAGACGCTCCGGTTCCGGCTGCCCGCCGCCCTGTCCCGGTACGTGGTGGAGAAGGGCTCGATCACCATCGACGGTGTCTCGTTGACAGTCGCCGCCGTCGGCGCGGACGAGTTCGCCGTCGGGCTGATCCCGACCACGCTCAAGCTGACCACGCTCGGCGCGAAAGGCGTCGGCGACCCGGTCAACCTGGAGGTCGACGTGTTGGCCAAGTACGTCGAGCGGCTGCTCGGCGACCGGCTCACCCACGCCGACGCCCGCGGGCTGACCTCGGACCAGGGCGGGGTGGCCTGATGGGCCCGCTCAGCTGGCTGCTGGACGCCCAGGTGCACGTCGCCGGGTCGCCGGTGCTGGCCAGGGAGATCGTCGGCAACGCGTTCGGGCTGGTCTCGGCGTTGCTCGGGTTGCGCCGGCTGGTCTGGGCGTGGCCGGTCGGCATGGTCGGTAACGCGCTCCTGCTCACCGTCTTCCTCGGCGGGGTGTTCGCCACCCCGCAGGAGCACGACCTGTACGGGCAGGCCGGCCGGCAGGTGTTCTTCTTCGCGGTCAGCGTCTACGGCTGGTGGCGCTGGCAGCGCAACCGTCGCGCCGACTCCGGGCAGGCCGCTGTCGTCCCGCGCTGGGCCACCGGGCGGGAGCGGCTGATGATGCTGCTGGCTGCCGTGGTCGGCACCGCCGCGGCGTACCCGCTGCTCAAGGCCCTCGGTTCGTGGGGCCCGCTGCCCGACGCCTGGATCCTCACCGGCAGCCTGCTGGCCACGTACGGCATGGCCCGCGGCTGGGTCGAGTTCTGGCTGCTCTGGATCGCTGTGGACGCGGTCGGGGTGCCGCTGCTGCTGCGCGGAGGGTTCTACCCCTCGGCCGTCATGTACCTGATCTACGGCGCCCTCTGCGTCTGGGGCTTCGCCGCCTGGTGGCGCACCTCCCGCGCCACCCGACCGGCCGCCGCCCGCCCGCCCGTCTACACGGAGGCCATCGCATGACCAGCTTTGGGGATATCGAGCAGGCGATCGCGGACATCGCGGCCGGCCGGCCGGTCGTCGTGGTCGATGACGCGGACCGGGAGAACGAGGGCGACCTGATCTTCGCGGCCGAGTTGGCCACGCCGGAGCTGATGGCGTTCATGGTGCGCTACACCTCCGGCTACGTCTGCGTGGCGCTCACCGAGAGCGAAGCAGACCGGCTCGACCTGCCGCCGATGCACCACACCAACCAGGACCGGCGTGGCACCGCGTACACGGTGACGGTGGACGCCCGCGAGGGCGTCAGCACCGGCATCTCGGCGGCCGACCGCGCGCACACCAGCCGGCTGCTCGCCGACGCGGCGACCGACCCGACCGATCTGGCCCGCCCCGGCCACGTGGTGCCGCTGCGCGCTCGCGAGGGCGGGGTGCTGCGCCGGCCGGGGCACACCGAGGCGGGGATCGACCTGACCCGGTTGGCCGGGCTGCGTCCGGCCGGCGTGCTCTGCGAGCTGGTCAACGACGACGGCACCATGATGCGCCTGCCGGACCTGGAGAAGTTCTCCGCCGAGCACGGCCTCACGCTCGTCACCATCGCCGACCTGATCGCCTACCGCCGGCGTACCGAGAAGCAGGTCGAGCTGGTCGCCGACGCCCGGATGCCGACGAAGCACGGGGTGTTCCGGGCGCTCGGCTACCGCGCCGAGCACGACCCGGCCGAACATGTCGCGATGGTGCTGGGTGACCTCGGTGACGGCCAGGACGTGCTGGTCCGGGTGCACTCCGAGTGCCTGACCGGGGACGTGTTCGGCTCGCTGCGCTGCGACTGTGGACCGCAGCTGGACGCCGCACTGGCTCGGGTCGGGCAGGAAGGCCGGGGCGTGGTGCTCTACGTCCGTGGGCACGAGGGGCGCGGCATCGGGTTGCTGCACAAGCTGCAGGCGTACCAGTTGCAGGACCTGGGCCGCGACACCGTCGACGCCAACCTCGACCTGGGCCTGCCGGCCGACGCCCGCGACTACGGCACCGGCGCGCAGATCCTCTACGACCTGGGCGTGCGGTCGATGCGGCTGTTGACCAACAACCCGGCCAAGCGGGCCGGCCTGGAGGGGTACGGGTTGACCATCACCGGCCGCGAGGGGCTGCCGGCCGGCGCGCACCCGGAGAACATGCGCTACCTGCGCACCAAGCGGGACCGGATGGGTCACCTGCTGGACGAGTTGGACGAGGTCTCCGAGGCGCCGCTGGGGCGTCCGGTCGCCAACGACGAGATCGGAGCATGACGATGGCGGGTTTCGGTGAGCCGGGAGTCGAGGCGGTCGACGCCGCGGGGCTGACCGTCGGGGTCGTTGCCGCCCGCTGGCACGGCGAGCTGACCGACCACATGCTGGAGCGTGCGGTGGCCGCCGCCGAGGCGTGCGGCGCGCGTTCCGTTGTCGCCCGGGTCGCCGGCTCGGTCGAGCTGCCGGTGGTCGCGCAGGCCCTCGCCCGCCGCTGCGACGTGGTGGTCGCCCTCGGCGTGGTGGTCCGTGGGTCCACCGCCCACTTCGACTACGTCTGCCGTTCGGTCACCGACGGGCTGACCCGGGTGGCGCTGGACGAGGGCAAACCGGTGGCGCACGGCGTGTTGACAGTGGAGACCATCGAGCAGGCCCGCGACCGCGCCGGTCTGCCCGGCTCGGCGGAGGACAAGGGCTGGGCCGCCACGGTGGCGGCGCTCGACGCGGCGCTGGCCGTGCGGACGGTGGCTGCGGGCAACGCCCAACGGGTCGGCTTCGGCGGCTGACGCCTCTGCCGCCTCTGAAGGCCCGCCTTCAGAGGCGGCCGGCCTCGATGATCCGGCGCAGGAACTGCCGGGTACGAGGCTGCGTCGGCTCGCCGAGCACCTGCTCGGGCGGGCCGCTCTCGACCACCCGGCCGGCGTCGAGGAAGCACACCTCGTCGGCGACATCCCGGGCGAAGCCCATCTCGTGGGTGGCCAGCACCATGGTCATGCCGTCGGCCTTCAGGTCGCGGATCATCGCCAGCACCTCGCCGACCAGCTCCGGGTCGAGCGCGGAGGTGACCTCGTCGAGCAGCATCAGTCGAGGTGAGTTGGCCAGCGCCCGGACGATCGCCACCCGCTGTTGCTGCCCGCCGGAGAGCCGGTCCGGGTAGGCGTCCGCCTTGGCGGCGAGCCCCACCCGGTCGAGCAGCTCCCGGGCCTGCGCCTCGGCCTCCGCCCGGCCCTGCCCGTGTACGCGACGCGGCGCGAGGGTGATGTTGTCCAACACGCTCAGGTGCGGAAAGAGGTTGTACGCCTGGAACACCATGCCGATCCGCCGCCGGACCCGGTCCGGGTCCACCCGGGGATCGGAGATGTCCTCCCCGTCCAACTCGATGGTGCCGTCGTCGAGTTCGTCGAGCAGGTTGACGCAGCGCAGCAGGGTCGACTTGCCCGACCCGGACGCGCCGATCAGGGCCACCACCTGATGCTCGGCGACGGTCAGGTCGAGTTGGTCGAGCACGGCGTGCCCGCCGAACTCCTTGCGCAGGCCCCGACAGCGCAGCAACGCCATGGATCAGCCTCCCGACTGTCGGCGGGCCGCGCGCAGCGTCACCCAGTCGGTGACGGCGATCAGTGGGATCGCCAGCAGCACGAAGAGCACCCCCGCCACGATGTACGGCGTGTAGTTGAAGGTCTGGGCGGTGGCGATCTGCGCGGCGCGGACCGCGTCGATCGGCCCGGCCAGCGAGACCAGCCCGACGTCCTTCTGCAACGCCACCACGTCGTTGAGCAGGGGTGGCGCCACCCGGCGGACGGCCTGCGGCAGGACCACGTGCCGCATCGTCTGCCGGTGGGTCAGGCCCAACGAGCGGGCCGCGGCGAGTTGGCTGGAGTGCACCGACTCGATGCCGGCCCGGAACACCTCGGCGAGGTAGCCGCCATAGGTGAGGACCAACGCGATCCCACCCAGCACCAGCACCGGCGGCATGCCCTGCAACCGCAGCCCCGGCACACCGAGGGTGAGCAGGTACAGCACGATGATCAGCGGTAGGCCGCGGAAGGTGTAGGTGTAGCCGGCGGCCAGGGCGCGGACCGGGAAGAAGACCGGCCCGCGCAGCGTCCGCAGCACGGCGAGCACCAGCCCGAGCAGCAGCGCGCCGACCGCACAGCAGACCAGCAGCCGTACGTTGAGCCAGAGCCCGCTCAGCACCGTCGGCAGCGCGTCGCGGGCGATCTCCGGATCCAGGAACGAGCGCCGGACCCGGTCCCAGCCCGGCGCCCCGGTCACCGCGAGCACCAGCAACGTGCCGAGCGCCGCCGTCGAGGACGCCGCGACGAGCACGCTGAGGACGGTCTGCCGACGCCGGTACGCCGACCGCCGCAGCTGCGCCTCCGAGGGCACCCGATCCAGAAGCGTCACCGCAGCTCGGCCGCCCCCGCCACCTGGGCGAGCCACTTCTGTTCCAGCTCCTTCAACGTCCCCGCGGTGGTGAGCTGACCGACCGCCCCGCTCACGCAGGAGGTCAGTGGGGAGTTCTTGTCCAGCAGCAACCCGAACGCCTCGGGCGTACCGACCTGCGGCACCTGCCCGACGATCACGGCGTCGGTGATCTCCGCACCGGTGATGTAGAAGGCGGTCGGAAGATCGACCACGAGACCGTCCAGCTGCCCGTTCTGAAGGGCCTTCTTGGCATCGTCGTTGCTGTTGTAGACCTGCGGCTTGGCGGCCGGCTTGATCACGTCGGTGATCGCCTGGTAGCTGGTGGTGCCGACCTGCGCGCCGAGCCGAGCGTCCCGCAGCTCGGCCAGCGACTTCCGGCCGGCGATCTTCGAGGACTTCAACGCGATGACGGTCTGCCGCACCAGGTAGTACGGCGCGGAGAAGTCGACAGCCTGCTTGCGTTCGTCGGTGATGGAGAACTGGTTGATGTCGAAGTCGAAGTCCTTCGGTCCCGGCGCGATGGCGGTGTCGAACTTGACCCGGGTCCAGGTGACGTCGGCGCGGGCGTAGCCGAGCTTCTCGGCCACCGCGTACGCGACAGCGGATTCGAAGCCCTCACCGCTGTCCGGCTTGTCCTTGGCGAACCACGGCTCGTACGCGGGCTGGTCGGTGGCGATGGTCAGCTTGCCCGGCGTGCGCGTGGGCAGGCTGTCCTTGGCGCAGGACGGCGCTGCGGTGACAGTGGGGGTGGGGTTATCGTCCTGTGGCGCGCACCCGGCGGTGGCTACGACGACGGCACCGGCGAAGGTGAGCGCGAGGAGACGTGAGCGGCTGGCCATGGCGGACAGCGTAGAGCTCCATGGGCATCGATCGACAATTGTCCCACCATGTTGGTAGGGAATTGTCCGCTTACTGGATTTCGGCGGACCCGGACGCGGGGTGCCGCCGGGGTGGCTGGAAGAATCGTTTCCCGTGAAGACGTTCGAGGAGTTGTTCGCCGAGCTGCAGGCCAAGGCCGCCGCCGGCACCCCGGGCTCGGGCACCGTCGCCGCGCTGGACAAGGGCGTGCACTTCATCGGCAAGAAGGTCGTCGAGGAGGCGGCCGAGTCGTGGATGGCCGCCGAGCACGAGGGGCCGGAGCGCACCGCCGAGGAGATCTCCCAGCTGCTCTACCAGGTCCAGGTGCTGATGCTTGCCAGCGGTCTCGAGCTCAAGGACGTCTACCGACATCTGTGAGTGCCCCCACCCCTGTTGATCGCCAACCGGATCGAAGGAGCACTCCGTCATGCTGCGTGTCGCCATTCCCAACAAGGGCACCCTGGCCGAACCGGCCGCCCAGATGCTGCGCGAGGCGGGCTACCGCCAGCGCACCGACCCCAAGGACCTCGTCTGCCGGGACGAGGCCAACGACGTCGAATTCTTCTACCTGCGTCCGAAGGACATCGCCACCTACGTCGGTTCCGGTGACCTCGACCTCGGGATCACCGGCCGGGACCTGCTGATCGACTCGGCCGCGCCGGCCGAGGAGGTCGTCGACCTTGCCTTCGGCCGGGCCACCTTCCGCTTCGCCGCCCGCCCCGACGACATCGCCTCCGTGCAGGAGCTGGGCGGCCACCGCATCGCCACCGCGTACCCGGGGCTGGTCGAACGGCACCTCGGCGAGGTGGGCGTCAAGGCCGACGTGATCCGTCTCGACGGCGCGGTGGAGAACGCCGTACGCCTCGGCGTCGCCGACGTGATCGCGGACGTGGTGGAGACCGGCGCGACCCTGCGCCAGGCGGGCCTGGTGGTCTTCGGTAAGCCGCTGCTGCGCTCGTCGGCGGTGCTGGTCCGGCGTGCCGGCGCACCCGCGCAACCGCAGGCCGAGCAGTTGCTGCGCCGCCTGCACGGTGTGCTGGTGGCCCGCCGCTACGTGATGCTCGCCTACGACGTGCCGGCCGGTCTGCTGGACCGGGCCAGCGGGCTCACCCCGGGCATCGAGTCGCCCACAGTGTCGCCGCTGCACCGCGAGGGCTGGGTGGCGGTGCAGGCCATGGTGCTCCGCGACGACGTGCACCGCATCATGGACGAGCTGTACGAACTGGGCGCCCGCGCCATCCTCGTCACCAACATCCACGCCTGCCGCCTCTAACCCCCCGCGCCCCGCCACCCCGCTCGCCCCGCCACCCCGCTCGCGTCGATCATGGAGTTATGGTGGCCGTTTCAGCTGCCTTCGCTCCTTACGTCCACCACCACAACTCCATGATCGACGCGGCGATGGGTGTGCTGGGGCTGCTGGACGCGGAAGATCGTGCTCGATCATTGACGTAGCGGCCTCGATCTCGACGGAGGCCACTGGATCCTGGATCGAGCACGATCTTGAGGTGGCTGGCCGTCCTGGGCTCGGGGTGGTGGCTCGGCGGGTGGTGCGTTCGATGACCGAGCGCGGATGGCAGACTGGTGGGGTGAGTGAAACCGAACTGGTCCGCCTGAAGCCCCGCCGCATCCGGGTGGTCTGCTGGTCGGCGGCGGCCGCTCTGGTGGTGGTGTTCGCTCTGGTCGCTACCTCGCTGAGTGGCCCGACCGGCGATGGTTACGGCAGCTTCCAGCGCGGCGACCAGATCGCCATGATCGGCCTGGGCATCTTCGGTGCGCTCGGCTTCCTGCTGTTCACCCGTCCCCGGGTGGAGGCCGACGCCCGGAGCATTCGGGTCCGTAACGTCATCAGCTCCTACGAGCTGCCCTGGGAGGTTGTCCGGGGCGTCCGCTTCGACCGGGGCGCGCCGTGGGCCAGCCTGGAGCTGCACGATGACGACCTGCTGCCGATGGTCGCGTTGCAGGCCGCCGACAAGGAGCTGGCCGTCGACGGGGTCCGCGCGCTGCGCCGGCTGCACGAGGCCCACCAGGCTCGCCTCGCCGAACGCGCCGTCGGCCGCTGACCCCGGCCTAACCGCCCACTAGCCGGTCCGCGCCCTAACCGCCCGCCGTCGGTTGGCGCCCTAACCGCCCGCCGTCGGTTGGCGCCCTAACCGCCCACTGCCGGTTCGCGGCCTAACCGCCACTGCCGGTTCGCGGCCGACCGCCCGCGCCGGTTTGCGGCTGGAACCGCCTGCCGTCGACCTCGCGTCGCCGCCCAGCGGCAAGGCCTGCCGCGCACACCTCGCCAAGATCTGGACAACTTCCCTGAAACTGCTGCCTCCCGGCGCCCTGAGGCAGCAGTTTCAGGGAAAATGCGTGGATCCTGAAGCGGCGCCAAGCGCGCCAAGCGCGCCAGGGCGGCGCGGCGCAATGGTCGGCCGCGCTCGTGACTCGCCGCAGGTCGTGCCCGGTTTGGGGGTCGCCGGGGCGCCGGTGTAGTGTTGTCGAGTCGACCAGGCTGTCTCCGCGTGCGAGCAGGCAGCCTTGAAAGCGGAGCGCCTGCTCCCACCCGAGTCGCCGCTACGGTGGCCGGGTCCGGTCACCGGTTCCGGGCATGTCCCGGCGCCGGATGCGCGATCCTTGTGATCGTGCTGACCGGTCGAGCGGGCCCTGGCATGCGCCGGGGCCTTCTGCTTTTCGGGTCGGTTCCCTCCCGGGAGCCGCAGCGGTCGGCGACAGAGCAGAAACGACTCGAGGAGGCCCCATCAGCGTCGAACCACGCGTGAACGAGCAGATCCGGGCACGTGAGGTCCGACTGGTCGGCCCAGAGGGTGAGCAGGTGGGCATCGTCCCGCTGGAGCGCGCTCTTCAGCTGGCCGCGGACGTCGATCTGGACCTGGTCGAGGTTGCGCCGATGGCGCGCCCGCCGGTGTGCAAGCTCATGGACTTCGGCAAGTTCAAGTACGAGAGCGCACTCAAGGCGCGCGAAGCGCGGCGTAACCAGCAGCAGACCGTCATCAAGGAAATGAAGCTTCGGCCGAAGATCGACCCGCACGACTACGAGACCAAGAAGGGTCACGTGGTGCGGTTCCTCAAGGCGGGCGACAAGGTCAAGGTGACGATCATGTTCCGCGGTCGCGAGCAGAGTCGTCCGGAGCTGGGTTACCGGCTTCTGCGTCGACTCGAATCCGAGATCACGGAACTGGGATACGTCGAGGCCGCTCCGAAGCAGGACGGCCGAAACATGATCATGGTTCTCGCTCCGCATCGGGCCGTCAAGGCCTCCGCGGTCGCCGCTACGGCGTCCCGCGGTGGACCTCGGGACCGGGCAGCGGACGAGTCCGCCGCTCCGGAAGCCGATGAGACCGCAGCGGTCAGCGAGACCGCAGCAGCCGGTGACACCGGCCTCGCCGCCGACACCAGCGGCGAGTAACAGGGGAGAGACGTTCCACATGCCGAAGATGAAGAGCCACACGGGTATGGGTAAGCGGGTCAAGGTGACCGGCAAGGGCAAGATCGTTGCCCAGCAGGCCGGCCTCCGCCACAACCTGGAGAAGAAGCCCTCCACCCAGACCCGCCGGCTGACCGGCACGGTCGTGCTGGCCAAGGCCGACGTCAAGCGCATCAAGAAGCTGCTCGGCCGCTGACGCGCGCCACCTTTACGTAATTAGGAGTTGAGATGGCACGCGTCAAGCGGGCTGTAAACGCCCAGAAGAAGCGTCGTACCCTGCTGGAGTCCGCGAGTGGTTACCGCGGTCAGCGCTCCCGCCTGTACCGCAAGGCCAAGGAGCAGGTGCTGCACTCGATGCAGTACGCCTACCGGGACCGTCGCGACCGCAAGGGCGACTTCCGGCAGCTGTGGATTCAGCGGATCAACGCGGGCGCCCGGGCCAACGGGATGACCTACAACCGTCTGATCCAGGGCCTGCGTCTGGCCGGCATCGAGGTCGACCGCAAGATCCTGGCCGACATGGCTGTCAACGACGCCGCCTCTTTCGCGGCGATCGTCGAGCTGGCCCGGGCTGCGGTCACGGCCGAGGGCACCGGCGGCGCGGCGGCTCAGGCCGCCTGATCCCCACGCACCAGAGCGAGGCGTCTCCCGTGTCGGCACCGCCGTTCGGGGGGCGCCTCAATCGTGCCGGAGGAGCGCACACCATGGCTTTCACCCCGCGTACCCCAAGGGTTGTCGCCGCCCGCCGCCTGCAACGCCGCCGGGACCGCGACGCCACCGGCCGTTTCCTGGCCGAGGGCCCGCAGGCGGTCCGCGAGGCCCTCGCGCGGCCGGAGGTGGTCACCGAACTGTTCGGTACGACCACCGCGCTCGACCGGTACCCGGAGTTGGCCGCCACGGCGGCCCGCGCCGACGTGCCGGTCTCCGAGGTGACCGACGACGCCCTCGCGGCGCTGACCGAGACCGTCGCCCCACAGGGGCTGGTGGCCGTCTGCCGGCATCTGGACGTCTCACTGGAACAGGCCCTCGCGGGTGCGCCCCGGCTGGTGGCGGTGCTCGCCGAGATCCGCGACCCGGGTAACGCCGGCACGGTGCTGCGCACCGCCGACGCGGCCGGTGCGGGTGCGGTGATCTTCGCCGGGGACGCCGTCGACCCGTACAACGGCAAGTGTGTGCGGGCCTCGGCCGGCAGCCTCTTCCACGTCGACGTGGTGCGCGCCCCCGACCCGGTCGCGGTGGTCGGCGCGCTGCGCGCCGCCGGGCTGTCGATCTTCGCCACCACCGGGTACGGCGACAACGACCTGGACGACCTGACCGACTACGGTCGGCTCGTCGGGCCCACCGCCTGGTTGTTCGGTTCCGAGGCGCACGGGCTGCCCGAGGAGCTGACCATCGCCGCCGACACCACGGTGCGGGTGCCGCTGTACGGGCGCGCGGAGAGCCTCAACCTGGCTGCCGCCGCAGCGGTCTGCCTGTACGCTTCAGCCAGAGCACAGCGCTGAGGGTGAACGCCTGCGGCGCGACTGACAGCAGGGGAGAGCGTCCGTCCATGAACGCGACACGGCGTTCGTTTAGCCAGCCCGCCGGTGTCGGCGGGCGGCGGGCCTGACCTGCTCCCTGCGCAACTCCTACCGGCGGGCTGCGGCACAGCCGCGCGTCCGTAGACTCGCTTCGCCGCCCCGACGAGGGCAGGCGCCGCCGTGAGGGAGTGCCCGTACGCCATGAGCTACCGCAACGATCCGTACGACCCGAAGCAGGTCGCCCTGCTCGACCCCGCCGCCCTGGACGAGGCCGTGGCGGACGCCACGAAGGCGTTCACGGCGGCGGCCGACCCGGACGCGCTCACCGCGTTGCGCCCGGTGCACCTCGGTGACCGGTCTCCGGTCTCCCTGGCGCGCCGGGAGATCGGCGCGTTGCCGCCGGCCGCGAAGTCGGACGCGGGCAAGCGGGTGAACGAGGCCCGCCGGGCGATCGAGACCGCCTACGCCGACCGCGCCGAGGTGCTGGAGCGTGAGCAGGCCGAGCGGGTGCTGGTCGAGGAGCGGGTGGACGTCACAGTGCCCTACGACCGGCGTCCCCGTGGCGCCCGGCACCCGTTGAGCACCCTGATGGAGTCGATCAGCGACCTCTTCGTCGGGATGGGCTACGAGGTGGCCGAGGGGCCCGAGGTCGACCTGGAGTGGGTCAACTTCGACGCGTTGAACATCCCCGCCGACCACCCGGCGCGCGGGTTGATGGACACCTTCCACATCGCACCGGAGGGCTCCGGCCTGGTGCTGCGTACGCACACCTCGACGGTGCAGACCCGCACAATGCTCAGCCGCAAGCCGCCGATCTACGTGATCGTGCCGGGTCGCGTCTACCGCACGGACGAGATCGACGCCACCCACAGCCCGGTGTTCCACCAGGCCGAGGGCCTGGTGGTCGACAAGGGCATCACCATGGCCCACCTGCGGGGCACGCTGGACCACTTCGCCCGGGCGATGTTCGGCCCGGAGGCGAAGACCCGGTGGCGGCCGCACTACTTCCCGTTCACGGAGCCGTCGGCGGAGTTCGACGTGTGGTTCCCGGAGCACCGCGACGGCCCGCAGTGGGTCGAGTGGGGTGGCTGCGGCATGGTGAACCCTCGGGTGCTGCGCGCCTGCGGCGTCGACCCGGAGGTCTACTCCGGATTCGCCTTCGGCATGGGCATCGACCGGACCCTGATGGTCCGGCACGGGGTCAGCGACATCCGCCATCTCTTCGAGGGCGACGTGCGGTTCAGCCGCGCGCTCGGGACCGGGGCGTAGGCGATGCGGGTACGAGACACGGGAACGGTGGTCTGAAGTCATGCGAGTTTCTGTCAGTTGGCTGCGGGAGTACGTCGACCTCCCCGCCGACCTGCCCACCGGTGACCTGGAGCAGGCTCTGGTCGACCTCGGTATCGAGGTCGAGTCCGTGGTGGACCTTCGCGAGAGCGTCACCGGGCAGCTCGTCGTCGGCGAGGTGCGCGCGATCGAGGAGCTGACCGGCTTCAAGAAGCCGATCCGGTTCTGCCGGGTGGACGTGGGTGCCGCCAACGGCACCGGCGAGCCGCAGGAGATCGTCTGCGGGGCGCGTAACTTCGCCGTCGGTGACCGGGTGGTGGTGATCCTGCCCGGTGGTGTGCTGCCCGGCGGGTTCGCGATCGGCGCCCGTAAGACGTACGGGCACAACTCGGCCGGCATGATCTGCTCCGCCAAGGAGCTGGGCCTGGGCGACGACCACTCGGGCATCATCGTGCTGCCGCCGGACGGCGCGGCCAAGCCGGGCGACGACGCGCGGCCCGTCGTCGGCCTGGACGACGTCGTGTTCGAGCTGGAGATCACCCCGGACCGGGGGTACGCGCTGAGCCTGCGCGGCCTGGCCCGGGAGCTGTCGCACGCGTTCGACGTGCCGCTGCGTGATCCCGCCATGGTGCCCGCCCCGGCGGGCACCGAGACGCCGGCGTACCCGGTGGAGGTGCGCGACACGGTCGGCTGCGACCGGTTCACCGCCCGCCTGGTGCGGGGCGTCGACCCGGGCGCGCCCACGCCGTCGTGGATGGCCCAGCGGCTCGTCACGGCCGGCATCCGCAGCATCTCGCTGCCGGTCGACATCACCAACTACGTGATGTTGGAGCTGGGCCAGCCGATGCACGCCTTCGACGCCGACCGGATCGCCGGGCCGCTGGTGGTCCGTCGCGCCGAGGCGGGGGAGAAGCTGACCACCCTGGACGGGGTCAGCCGGGTGCTCACGGCCGACGACATGGTGATTTGCGACGACACCGGGCCGATCTCCCTCGCCGCGGTGATGGGCGGTGAGACCAGCGAGGTCGTCACCGGGGTCACCACCACTGTGCTCTTCGAGGCGGCGCACTGGGACCCGGCGATGGTCGGGCGCACCGCCCGTCGGCACAAGCTGTTCAGCGAGGCCGCGAAGCGCTGGGAGCGGGGCGTCGACCCGGCCGTGCCGCTGGTCGCGCTGGAGCGTGCCGTGCGGCTGCTCACCGAGCACGGCGGTGGCACCCCGAGCGTGGAGATCCTGGACATCGACCACGTCAGGCCGCGTACCCCGATCAGTCTTCCGGCGGACCTGCCGACCCGGCGGGTCGGTGTCGAGTACCCGCCGGCGCGGGTGGTCGCCCTGCTGGAGCGGGTCGGCTGCACTGTCGCGCAGGGCGCGGACCGGTTGTCCGAGGACCCGGGCGCGGTCGGCGTGGCCAGCGGCGTCGGGACGGTGCTGAGCGTCACCCCGCCGACCTGGCGGCCCGACCTGACCGACCCGGCCGACCTGGTCGAGGAGGTGGTCCGCCTCGACGGGTACGACCGGGTGCCGTCGGTGCTGCCGACCGCGCCCGCGGGGCGCGGTCTGACCCCGCGGCAGCGTCGCCGCCGGGCCGTCGCCGGGTCGCTGGCCGAGCGGGGGTACGTGGAGGTGCTCGCGCACCCGTTCGTGTCACCGGAGCTGGCCGACCAGCTCGGCCTGCCGGCCGACGACCCGCGTCGGCCCGCGGTGCGACTGGCCAACCCGCTGTCCGAAGAGGAGCCGCTGCTGCGCACCACGCTGCTCGGCCCGCTGCTCGGCATCCTCAAGCGCAACCTCGGCCGGGGTCACCGCGACCTCGCCCTCTACGAGATCGGTGCGGTCTTCCACCCGCGCGTCGGTGCCGGCAGCCCGCCGGCGATGGGCGTGGACCGGCGTCCCACCGACGAGGAGTTCGCCGCCGCCGACGCGGTGGTGCCGGCGCAGCCGGTGCACGTCGCGGTGGTGCTCTCCGGCGACCTGGACCCGGCCGGCTGGTGGGGTGCGGGTCGACCGGCCGGCTGGGCGGACGCGATCGAGGCCGGCCGTGACGTGCTGGCCGCCGCCGGGATCCCGGACGAGCGGGTCGAGGTGCGTGCCGCCGAGTACGCCCCGTGGCACCCGGGTCGCTGCGCCGAGCTGCGGGTCGACGGCTCGGTCGTCGGACACGCCGGGGAGTTGCACCCGGTGGTGGTGGCGGCGCTGGAGCTGCCCCGCCGCACCAGCGCGATGGAGCTGAACCTCGACACGCTGCCGCCGACCCCGGTGACGCCGGCGCCGACGGTTTCCGGTTTCCCGCCGGCGTTGATCGACGTGGCTCTGGTGGTGGACGAGTCGGTGCCGGCGGAGCAGGTGCGCCGGGCGCTGGAGGCGGGCGCCGGTGAGCTGCTGGAGGACGTGCGGCTGTTCGACGTGTACTCCGGCGCGCAGCTCGGCGCCGGCCGCCGGTCGCTGGCGTACAAGCTCACCTTCCGGGCACCGGACCGGACGCTCACCGTCGAGGAGGCGGTCGCGGCACGGGACGCGGCGGTCGCCGTCGCGGCGGAGCGCCTCGGCGCCACCCTGCGCGGCGCCTGACGCGACTCTCGACGGCCCCGGTACCCGGCAGCGGGTAGCGGGGCCGTCGTCGTGTCGCCGCCGGCTCCGCCGTGTCGGGCTTCCGACAGGCCGCGCCAGCCTTCGCCGTCGGCGACGGTGTCCCCTGGCAGGTCGCGGTGGCGGGGCACCAGGCATCCGTCGCCAATGGCATGTGTCGACGTCGATACAAGACGGCGTTCGGGTGGCCGGCCGGGGGCTCGGCGTCGACGTTGCCGACCGTCTCGCGAGCCTTTCCGAGGTCCACACGAATCGGTAGCCTTGCCTGGCGAAGGGGTGAGCGCCGACGCCTGTCGCAGGCCTTCAGGTCAAGGAGCAGCGCATGATCGAGGCAATTGTCGCCGGGGCGCTCGTCAAGATCGCCGAGGGGTCCGGGGCGGCTCTCGTCGACATGATCCGGCGGCGATTCGTCCGCGGGGACGAGCCGGCGGGGATGCTCGAATCGCTGGACCGGGTCACGCGGGGCGACGCCTCGGCGGACGACGTGGCTCAGCTCCGTGCGCTTCTGGCCCGTCTCGCGGCCGAGGATCCGGAGTTCCTGCGGGAGCTCCGGCAGGGGGCGACGCCGGCTGGCAACACGAACGTGGTGGCCTCCAGCAACGTGGGCAAGCTGGTGCAGGCCCAGCGCGTCGGCGACATCACGATGTAGCCGGAAGGTGACCGACATGGAGCCCGCCTCCGGAAGCTCGTCGCACAACATCGCCGAGGGCCTGTTGGCGCACCAGGTCCTCCAGGTGGGCACCTCCGGCGCGATCTACGTCGAACAGCCGCGCACGGCCGCGCGCGTGCCCGAGCCACCGCACATGCTCCCGGGCGGCATCGGGAGGATCGTCGGCAGGCACCACCTGCTGCACGAGATGGACGAGGCGATGACGACGCCGGGCTCGCGCTGCTGCATGCTCTGGGGGTTGGCCGGCTCGGGAAAGACCACCCTCGCGGTCGCCTGGGCCAGCTCGCGCATCGCCGAATATCCCGACGGGCAGTTCTTCGTCGACATGCGCGCGTACTCCGGCACACCGCGCATCGAGGCCCGGGACGCCCTGCGTAGCTTCCTGGCCACGCTGGGGATCAACCGGTCCGACCTTCCTGACGACGAGGCGGAGTGGGGCGGCGTCTTCCGCGCCGTCACCGCCGGCCGGCGCTGCCTCGTCATCGTGGACAACGTCGGTTCCTACGAGCAGGTTCGGGACCTGGTGCCGGGCTTCGGGTCGGTGTTGGTGGTGACCAGCCGCCGGGCGATCCCCGAGATGAGCGTTCGTCACGACGCCCGGGTCATCAAACTTCCGTTGCTGACCCTCGACGAGGGGGTGGAGCTCATCGCCGAACGTGTGGGGTTCGTCCGCGTCGAACGGGAGCAGGCCGCCGCCCGGCGCATCGTGCAGCTTCTGGAGGGGCATCCGCTGGCGCTAGCAATCGTCTCGGCGAAGCTCGCCATCCAGACCACCTGGACGATCGACGACGCCGCGAGGGGAATCGAGGAGGAGCAGAGCCCACTTCGCTTCCTCGACGACGCCGGTCTGGGCATCGAGGTCGGACGCGTCATCTCCTGGTCACTGGACGACCTCGACGCGGCGACGACGAAGGTCCTCTACGTCGCGTCCATGCTGCCCAGCAACGAATGCTCGGTCGCGGTGCTGTGCCTCGTCCTCGACCAGCCCAGGCGGGTGTGTGACCGCAGTCTTCAAGCCCTGTGCCTGGCATCCCTGATCGACGAGATCAGCCCTGGCCGTTACCGCTTCCACGACCTGATGAAGGCCTATCTCGCGGAGACGCTCGGGCAGGTGCTGGACCCCGCCGAGCAGGAGCTGACCGCGCGCCGCATCCGCACCGTGTACCTGGCGTTGAGCTACGCCGCCGATCGCGCCATCGATCCGCACCGGGACTCCCTGCCGGTGGACCAGGAGCTGCTGGCGGTCGTCGGATCGGTCAGCCTCACGGTGGCGCAGGCCCTCTCCTGGTTCGAGTCGATCACCGCGTCCATGACCTACCTCATCGAGGAGGCCCGGGCCGACGACGACTTCGCCTTCATCACCCGGTTCGCGCGGGCGGTCAACACGTTCCTCTACTGGCGACAGGACGTCACGAGAACGCTGTCCGTCCAGCGGGAGGCTGTCGCCGCGGCGGCCGCCGGCGACCCGGCGATGGAGGCGCTGTCCCGACGCGCACTGGGACGGGCCCTCGCGGACATCGGCCAGCTTGAGCCGGCGAAGGAGCAGTTGCGCGCCTCGATGGCGCTGGACGCGGCGTCCGGCGACGACTCGGGTCGGGCGTCGTCGCATCACGCCATGTCCGAGCTCTGCCTCCGGTCGGGTGACCACCGGGAGGCGCTCCGCTGGGGGTTGCGCGCGGCCCGGGAATCGAGAAACGGCAACAACGTCGTCCGCGAGGCCCGGGGTCTGTACGACGCGGCCCGAGCCCTGAACGAGACCGGCCACCATTCGTGGGCCCGGGGGCTCGGCCTGCGCAGCCTCGCCATGTGCGAGGAGCGCGGCAACGACTACGGCCGGGCTCTGGCCCTGCGTCTGCTCGGCGCGACCGGCCTGCGGTCGGGCGAGGTCGAAGAGGGCTGCACCTGGTTGGAGCGGGCCTGGCGGGTGGAGGAGTCCCTCGGCAACTTCCGTTCCGTCCGGACGATCCTGGGCCAGCTCGAGCAGGCGTACGGTCAGTGCGGGAACGCGAGCGCCGTGGAAGAGGTCCAACGGGCACTGGCCCGCCTGGAGCACTACCCGGATCTCACCCAGTCGACGTTGGTGGTCGGGAGTCCGGCGACATGAGTCCTCGGTACGCGCCGCTCGTCCCGGCTGACGAGCTCGCCAGCCCCGCGTCCTATCGGCAACTGCGGCGGGAGCGGGAAGCCACGAGGTTCCGCCACGATATCGAAGCGATGGTCGACAGAGCCTGCCGGGCGGAGGCGGACGGCCCGCTCCTGCGGAACACCTTCACGTCGCTGAGCGGGAACCTCGCGGCCGAGGGTGCCCTCAGCGTCGCCGGGCTCGTCCCACCCGAGCGTTTCGACAGCGCGCGGCGGGTGTACGACTCGGCGATCGACACCAGGGGCAGCCGTGGCTCGCTGCACAACTACCTGAACGTCGCCGACGCGGGCTCCCTGGTCGAGCACCCTGACTTCCGGGAGGCGTTCTCCCATCCGCTGCTGGTCGCGCTCGTCGCGCACGCCCTCGGCGGGCCCGTGAAGATCATCGACTTGCGGGCCAAGGACACGCAGCCACTCGACGTCGTGGCGCGGGACAACACCCTGCACGTCGACAACAGCCCCTTCATGGACGAGTTCAAGGTGATCGTCACCTGGACGATGGGCACCGGTCGAGGGCCCTCGGGGCAGGGGCTCACCTACCTGCCCCGCACGAATCGGCTCCTGCGGCAGTGCTACGTGGACGACGACGGCACCGTGTGGAGCGACGAGGACAGCTGCATCTTTCCCTCGCAGGCCCGGGTGGACGAGGCGCTCGCCGCCCAGGCCCGTTTCTTCGACGACGGCCTCCCGCGAGTCGTCCATCTTGAGGACATCCCGGCGCCGTGTCACACGATCTTCGCCGCGAGTCGGCTGGTCCATCACCGGTACCGTACGTCCGCCGGCGGGCCACGCAGCGCGATCATGGCGGCGTTCCACCGGACCGACGAGGGCACCGGCTTCCTCGGCGCCAATGACCTTCCGGGGTCGGCTCTCGACCGGTTCCTGTTGGCGAGCGGGGACGGGCGTTCCTTCCTGGAGCTTCTCGCCGACGAGATGCCGCGGGTCGTCGCGGCGCTCGCGGCCGCCGCTTCCCGGCCCGGTTTCGTCGTCGACCCGGACCGGCATCTCCTGCGCGACGAGGGTTTCCGTGCCTGGTACGAGCGGCAGAGCGCGGGCGTCTCCCTCGACCGACTGCGCCGCGCCACGCTGGCCTCGGCCGTCGACGACGACACGCCCCTCGTGCAGCGCCTCGTCCTGCGCATGCAGTACGACCTGCAGGGCGCTCTCAACATGCCGCTCTACACCGACCTGCGGGAGGAGGTGCGCAAGCGGGCGCGGATCGTGATCCGGGAGATGACGCCGGAGCACATCCGGGACATCGTCACGCGGCACGACCTCGGTGCGGTCCTGCGCGCGGAGTCCGCGGCGCCGGGCCGGCCGGTCAGCGAACTCGCCGATGAGCTGCACGACGCGCTGGTAGCTCTGCGGCAGCTCCTGTCGACGGCGGTGGCGTCCCGGCCCGCCGGCCCGGTCTGGGGTTCGACCGACGGGAACGCGGCCGCGCTGTCCCTGCGACGCTTCATCGTCGATCTGTGCGTCGCGGCCGCTGACATCGCCGACGACGCGTCTCTGGCCACCGGGTGTGTGTTCGGTGCCCTCGGCTCCGTGCTGGCCGACGACCTTTTCGACCTGGGCGCTCCGGGCCGCCAGATCACCGGCGAGTTGTTCGGGATGTACATCCGGTTGGCGGCCCCCTCGCTGGGCGAACGATGCCCGGCACCTCCGGAGAAGGAGAAGCTGGACACCTATCTCGAATCCGTGAACGAGGAGAGGCAGACCGCCAAGCTGGCGTCCGAGGTCTGGTTTCAGGCCGCTTCCGCCGAGGTGACCGCGCGCAACGACGATTTCGTTCGCACGCTGCTGCGGGGTGTGCTGCCGCCGGGGCGACCCTCGCCGGAGTCCGGCGATCTCGGCGCGCTGCTGGCGGATCCCGTCGCGCTCAGCGCGTACTACTGGGAGCGGGTCGTGACCGGGAAATCGGTGGCGGTGCGCTTCGGCGCTGCCGATCTCGACACCCTCGACGGCTACTTCGGGCTGACGGCCGGCCGGAGCCTGCCGGACGCTGTCGCTCGGCTACGCGAGGAGACCACCCCGGGCTCACCGGCCGCGCACCTGCTCCGGGGCATCGAGCGGCTCGCGTCACGACGGGGCCAGTCTCACGCCGAGGCGTGCCGGGATGTCATGAGCCGCTTGTCGACGCACTGGCCGGACCTTGCCCGACGGTGTCGGGGCGGCCCGGACGCCGTACCGCTGCCGGCCGAGCGCATCCTCTCGACGCTTGACGACGCGATCGGCGTCGCGGGCGAGGAGGACCGGCGCCCGCGCCGGTCGTCGCCGAGTTTCCCCGTGCCGGGGGCGGGGGCGGCCGAGGTGTTGTTGACGACCGCCGAGGCGCGGGAGTTGGCCCGCGTGTACATGCTCGCCCGGCTCTGCTTCAGCGCTGAGGAGTTCCGGATCGCGCAGCTGCTGGCCGGTGATCCGCGGGTCCGGTACGCCGTCCTCGCCACCCACCTGTACCTGGTCTCCGAGGTGTCGCGGTCGGCGGCGGAACTGGTCGAAGGTTGGGGCACGGCGAAGGTCCTGCTGCCCTTCACCGAGGCCTTCGTCAACGTCTCCGGCTACTCGTCGTCAGTCGTCGATCTCGCGCCGAACCCGAAACTGATCACGGTCATCAGCAACAACCTGTTGCCGGCCGTGGCCGGCGAGTTGCTGAGGCGGGACGCCACCGTCGACGAGGTGGATGCGGACATTCTGGCCGCAGGTGTCCAGGCAGCCGTGCAACGAGGCGTCTTCGACGTCACCATCGGCCTGTTCAACCAGGCCGAACGGCGGGACGTGGTGTCCCTGTCCGGCCTCAGCCGGCGGGTCTGTCCGGCGGTCCGGCCGTTCGGCGCGTTCTGTCGGCGTTGGCTGCCGTACTTCTTCGACCGTCATCCCAGCACACCCACCGGCTGCACTTTCATGCAGTGCTTCACATAAAATTGCAGTCATCGCGTCCTACTGCTAGCCTTCGCTGCATAGTCATGCGGAGGTGAGTATGGGGATCCGAGTCGCGGTCGCCGGAGCGAGCGGGTACGCCGGGGGCGAGCTGCTGCGCCTGATCGCCGGGCACCCGGAGTTCGACCTGGTCGCCGCCACCGCGCACAGCCAGGCCGGGCACCGCGTCGACGTGGTGCACCCGCAGCTCACCGGGCTCGACCTGGTGCTGGGCGAGACCGATCCGGCGGTCCTGGCCGATGCGGACCTGGTCTTCCTGGCCCTGCCGCACGGACAGTCGGCGGCTCTCGCGGCCCAGCTCCCGGCCGAGGTGCGGATCGTCGACCTGGGTGCCGACCACCGGCTGGCCGACCCGTACGCCTGGGCGCAGTACTACGGCGGCACGCACGCCGGGCAGTGGACCTACGGCCTGCCCGAGTTGCCCGGTCAGCGGGAGCTGATCGCCGGCTCCACCCGGGTGGCGAACACCGGTTGCTACGCCGCGGCGATCACCCTGGCGCTCGCGCCGCTGATCGCCGACGGCGCGGCCAACCCCGCCGACGTGGTGGTGGTCGCCGCCTCCGGCACCTCCGGCGCGGGCCGGGCGGCCAAGGCGCACCTGTTGGCCAGCGAGGTGATGGGCGACCTGTCGCCGTACCGGGTGGGCACCCACCAGCACGTTCCGGAGATCAAGCAGGCCACCGGCGCGACCGGGCTGTCGTTCACCCCGGTTCTGGCGCCGATGCCGCGCGGCATCCTGGCCACCGTCACCGCGGTGCCGGCGCGTGGCGTCGACCCGCAGGAGGTGCTGGCCCGGGCGTACGCTGACGCGTCGTTCGTGCACGTGCTGCCGGAGGGCCGCTGGCCGCACACGGCCGCGACCCTCGGCTCCAACTCGTGTCACCTGCAGGCCACCGTCGACGTCGACTCGGGTCGTCTGATCGTGGTCAGCGCGTTGGACAACCTGGGTAAGGGCGCGGCCGGTCAGGCCGTGCAGAACGCCAACCTGATGCTCGGCCTGCCGGAGACGACGGGCCTGTCGATCTGGGGAGTCACCCCTTGAGTGTCACCGCCCCTCGGGGGTTCCGAGCGGCCGGTGTGGCCGCCGGCCTCAAGACCGGCGGCGGCGCGGACGTGGCCCTGGTGGTGAACGACGGCCCGGACGCCGGTGTAGCCGGTGTCTTCACCACCAACCGGGTCAGGGCGGCGCCGGTGCGCTGGACCCAGCAGGTCGTGCAGGGCGGTGTGGTCCGCGCCGTGGTGCTCAACTCCGGTGGCGCCAACGCCTGCACCGGTCCGGCCGGCTTCCAGGACACGCACGCCACCGCCGAGCACACCGCCGCCGCGCTGACCTCGGTCAGCCCCCGGTTGATCCTCGGCGCCGGTGATGTGGCGGTCTGCTCGACCGGCCTCATCGGTGAGCGGCTGCCGATGCCGAAGCTGCTGCCGGGCGTCCGCTCGGCGATCCGTCGGCTGTCCCGCGACGGTGGCCGGGCCGCCGCCGAGGCGATCATGACCACGGACACCCGGCCGAAGACCACTGTGATCCGGGGGAGCGGCTGGACGGTCGGCGGCATGGCCAAGGGCGCGGGGATGCTCGCGCCCGGGATGGCCACCATGCTCTGCGTGTTGACCACGGACGCGGTGGCCGGGCCGGCGACGTTGGACGAGGCGTTGCGGGCGGCCACCCGGGTCAGCTTCGACCGGGTCGACTCCGACGGCTGCATGTCCACGAACGACACGGTGTTGCTGCTTGCCAGCGGCGCGAGCGGCATCGAGCCGACGCCGGCCGAGCTGGCCGCCGCCGTCACCGCGGCCTGTCACGACCTGGCCCAGCAGTTGGTGGCTGACGCCGAGGGCGCCACCAAGCAGATCGCCATCGACGTGGTCGGCGCGGCGGACGAGGACGAGGCGGTCGAGGTGGGCCGTGCGGTGGCCCGTAACAACCTGGTCAAGACGGCGCTGTTCGGCAACGACCCGAACTGGGGTCGGATCCTCGCCGCCGTCGGTACCACCGCTGCCGCGTTCGAGCCGGACGAGGTGGACGTGGCGGTCAACGGGGTGTGGGTGTGCCGGGGCGGCGCCGCGGCCGAGGACCGCTCGAAGGTCGACCTGACCGGGCGGGACGTGACCATCCGGATCGACCTGCACGCGGGTACGTCGGCCGCCACGATCTGGACCAACGACCTGTCCCACGCGTACGTGCACGAGAATTCGGCGTACTCCACGTGAGCGCGAGGAACGCAGCGCAGCGGAGTCCCGCAGTCGCGAACGGAAGGCGGGCGCGGTGAGCGCGAGGAACGCAGCGCAGCGGAGTCCCGCAGTCGCGAACGAAAGGCCGGTGCGGTGAGCCTGAGCAGCGATCTGGCTCGTGCCCAGGTCAAGGCGGAGACGTTGATCGAGGCGTTGCCCTGGTTGGCGCGCTTCACCGGCTCGACGGTCGTGGTCAAGTACGGCGGCAACGCGATGACCGATCCGGAGTTGCAGCGGGCGTTCGCGGCGGACATGGTCTTCCTGCGCTACGCCGGCCTGAAGCCCGTGGTGGTGCACGGAGGCGGTCCGCAGATCTCGGCCATGCTGGGTCGCCTCGGCATCGCCAGCGAGTTCCGGGGTGGTCTGCGGGTGACCACCGCGGAGGCGATGGACGTGGTCCGGATGGTGCTGGTCGGTCAGGTGGGCCGGGAGCTGGTGGGTCTGATCAACTCGCACGGCCCGTACGCCGTCGGGCTCTCGGGCGAGGACGCCCGGCTGTTCACCGCGGTGCGGCGTCCGGCGTACGTGGACGGGGTGCCGGTCGACGTGGGTCAGGTCGGGGACGTCGAGTCGGTCGACGTGTCCGCGGTGACCGACCTGATCGAGGCGGGTCGGATTCCGGTGATCTCCACGGTGGCGCCGGACGTGGAGGGGGTGCTGCACAACCTCAACGCGGACACCGCCGCCGCCGCGCTGGCCATCGCGTTGCAGGCCCGCAAGCTGGTCGTGCTCACCGACGTGGCCGGCCTGTACGCGGACTGGCCGGACACCAGCAGCCTGGTCTCCGAGATCGCCGCGGACGATCTGGCGAAGCTGCTGCCCAGCCTGGAGTCGGGCATGGTGCCGAAGATGGAGGCGTGCCTGCGAGCGGTGCGTGGGGGAGTGCCCGCCGCGCACGTCGTCGACGGCCGGGTGGCGCACTCCACGTTGCTTGAGGTGTTCACCTCGGAAGGGTTCGGAACGATGGTGGTGCCGGGAGACGGGACGGACGCGACATGAGCACGTTGGCGCAGCGGTGGAAGCAGTCCATGATGGACAACTACGGCACGCCGCCGATGGCGTTGGTCTCCGGTCAGGGTGCCGTCGTGGTCGACGACGCGGGCCGGGAGTACCTGGACCTGGTGGGTGGTATTGCGGTCAACGCCCTCGGTCACGCCCACCCGGCGGTGGTGGCGGCGGTGTCGAAGCAGGTCGCGACCCTTGGGCACGTCTCCAACCTCTATGTGGCCGAGCCGCCGGTGGCCCTCGCCGAACTGCTGTTGGCGCTCGCCGGCCGACCGGGCCGGGTGTTCTTCGCCAACTCGGGCGCGGAGGCTAACGAGGCGGCGTTCAAGCTCTCCCGGCGCACCGGCCGCACCCAGGTGGTGGCCACCAGGGGCGGCTTCCACGGCCGCACCATGGGCGCCCTCGCGCTGACCGGTCAACCGGCCAAGGTCGACCCGTTCCGGCCGCTGCCCGGCGAGGTGACCCACGTCGACTACGGCGATGTCGCCGCCCTCGAAGCGGCCGTGTCCGAGGCGACCGCCATGGTGATCCTGGAACCGGTCCAGGGGGAGAACGGCGTGCTGGTTCCGCCGGCCGGCTACCTCGCCGAGGCCCGGCGGATCACCGCCCGGCACGGCGCGCTGCTGGTCCTCGACGAGGTGCAGACCGGTGTGGGGCGTACCGGGCACTGGTTCGCGCACCAGGCCGAGGGTGTGGAGCCGGACGTGGTCACCCTGGCGAAGGGGCTGGGTGGCGGTCTGCCCATCGGTGCGACGCTGGCCTTCGGCCCCGCCGCGGACCTGCTCACGCCCGGCTCGCACGGCACCACGTTCGGCGGCAACCCGGTCAGTTGCGCGGCGGCGCTCGCCGTGGTGGCGACCATCGCCAACGAGGGCCTTCTCGACAACGTCAAGCGGGTCGGCGAGCGGTTGCGGCGCGGCATCGAGGCGCTGGGCCACCCGCTGATCGGCGAGGTACGCGGGTCCGGGCTGCTGCTCGGTGTGGCGCTCACCGCGCCGGTGTCGTCGGTGCTGGCCGAGGCGCTGCGGGAAGCCGGCTTCCTGGTCAACCCGGTGCAGCCGGGTGTGATCCGGCTGGCCCCACCGCTGATCCTCACCGCCGCCCAGGCGGACTCGTTCCTCGCGGCGCTGCCCGCAGCACTGGACGCGACCGCCCCGGCCGCTGCCGGCGCGCAGACCGCACCAGCCACACTGACCACCACGACGGGGACGACTCGATGACCCGGCACTTCCTGCGCGACGACGACCTTTCGCCGGCTGAACAGTCCGCTGTCCTCGACCTGGCGGCGGGCATGAAGGCGGACCGGTTCGGCCACCGACCGCTGGTCGGCCCCCGCTCGGTGGCGGTGCTCTTCGACAAGCAGAGCCTGCGGACCAGGATCTCGTTCGACGCCGGGATCGCCGAGCTGGGCGGGCACCCTCTGGTGGTGGACACGCAGGTCACCCACTTCGGTCGCGGGGAGTCGCTCGCCGACGCGGGGCGGGTGCTGTCCCGCTACGTCGCGGCGATCGTGCTGCGGACCCACGGTGACGAGCGGATCGCCGAGGTGGCGGCGGGCGCGACCGTGCCGGTGGTCAACGCGCTCACCGACGGTTTCCACCCGTGCCAGCTGCTGGCCGACCTGCTCACCATCCGGGAGCGGTGCGGTGGCACGGCCGGGCGCACCCTGGCGTACGTGGGGGACGGCGCGAACAACATGGCGCAGTCGTACCTGCTGGCCGGGGCGACGGCCGGGATGCACGTGCGGATCGCCGGCCCGGCCGGGTTCGCGCCGGACGAGGCGGTGGTGCGACGGGCCGCTGAGATCGCCGCGGAGACCGGCGGGTCGGTGCGGGTGCTGACCGACCCGGCCCAGGCGGTACGCGACGCCGACGTGCTGGCCACCGACACCTGGACGTCGATGGGGCAGGAGTCCGACGGGTTGGACCGGATCACCCCGTTCCTGCCGTACCAGGTCAACAAGGAGCTGCTCGGTCAGGCCGCACCGGACGCGATCGTGCTGCACTGCCTGCCCGCACACCGCGGTGAGGAGATCACCGACGAGGTGCTCGACGGCCCGCAGAGCGCTGTCTTCGACCAGGCGGAGAACCGGCTGCACGCCCAGAAGGCGCTGTTGACGTTCCTGCTGGAGCCCGCTGCGGGAGGGCCGCGATGACCGCGCCGCTGACTCGCGCGGCCCGCCACGCCCGGATCGTGGAGCTGATCCGCGACCGGCCGATCCGGTCGCAGACCGAGCTGGCGGATCTGCTCGCCGCCGACGGCGTCGGCGTCACCCAGGCCACCCTCTCGCGGGACCTGGAAGAGTTGGGCGCGGTCAAGGTGCGCGGCGGCGACGGTCCGGCCGTCTACCTGATTCCCGAGGACGGGCAGCGGCCGTTGCGCGACGCCGAGGCCGCGCCGGCCCGGTTGGTACGGCTGCTGCGCGAACTGCTCAACGGGGTCGACTCCAGCGGCAACATCGCCGTGCTGCGGACACCGCCGGGCGCAGCCCAGTACCTGGCCAGCGCGTTGGACCGGGCGGGCCTGCCCGAGATCGTCGGCACCATCGCCGGCGACGACACCATCCTCGTCGTGGCCCGTGAGGCCGTCGGTGGGGCCGCGCTCGGAGACAAGCTCGCCGGTTGGGCCCGCCGGGACGACACCGCTGAAGGGAACACCACGTCATGACCGAGCGGGTCGTGCTCGCGTACTCCGGCGGGTTGGACACCTCAGTCGCCATTCCGTACCTGTCGGAGCAGACCGGCGCCGAGGTGATCGCGGTCGCGGTCGACGTCGGGCAGGGCGGTGAGGATCTCGACGCCATCCGGCAGCGTGCCCTGGACTGCGGCGCCGCCGAGTCCGAGGTGGTGGACGCGCGCGACGAGTTCGCCGCCGACTACTGCCTGCCGGCGATCCGGGCCAACGCGCTCTACATGGACCGCTACCCACTGGTGTCGGCGCTGTCCCGGCCGCTGATCGTCAGGCACCTGGTGGCGGCGGCGCGCACGCACGGCGGCACGATCGTGTCGCACGGCTGCACCGGCAAGGGCAACGACCAGGTCCGGTTCGAGGTGGGCCTGAACGCGCTCGCCCCCGACCTGAAGATCATCGCGCCGGCCCGGGACTTCGCCTGGACCCGGGACAAGGCGATCGCCTTCGCCGAGGAGAAGGGGCTGCCGATCGACGTGTCGGCCAGGTCGCCGTACTCCATTGACCAGAACCTGTGGGGTCGCGCGGTGGAGACCGGCTTCCTGGAGGACATCTGGAACGCCCCCGTCGAGGACCTCTACTCGTACACCTCCGACCCGACCCAGGAGCGCGACCCCGACGAGGTTGTGATCACCTTCGACGGCGGTGTGCCGGTGGCGATCGACGGTGAGACGGTCACCCCGTACCAGGCGATCCTGGAGCTCAACCGGCGCGCCGGCGCTCAGGGCGTGGGTCGCCTCGACATGGTCGAGGACCGCCTGGTCGGCATCAAGAGCCGTGAGGTGTACGAGGCGCCCGGCGCGATCGCCCTGATCACCGCCCATCAGGAGCTGGAGGCGGTGACCGTCGAGCGGGACCTGGCCCGGTTCAAGAAGGGCGTCGATCAGCGCTGGGGCGAACTCGTCTACGACGGGCTGTGGTTCTCGCCGCTGAAGGCGTCGCTGGACGCGTTCATCGACGACGCGCAGCGGCACGTGAGCGGCGAGGTGCGGATGATCCTGCACGGCGGCCGGGCCACGGTGACCGGCCGGCGCTCCGAGGCGAGCCTCTACGACTTCCAGATGGCCACCTACGACACCGGCGACACCTTCGACCAGTCCCTGGCGAAGGGTTTCGTGCAGCTGTGGGGGCTGCCGAGCCGGATGGCCGCGGCTCGGGACGCCCGGTTGGGCGGTGGCGGACAGTGACACGTGTGAGCGCGAAGACTGATCAAGCGCGGCAAGCGGGCCCCGCAGTCGCGAGCGAAAGGCAACCAACGCGATGATGGGCGACGTGGACGACAAGAGCCTGACCGAGAACAGCGCCGCCACCAACCGGACGAGCCTATGGGGTGGCCGGTTCGCGGGCGGCCCCGCCGAGGCGCTCGCCCGACTGTCGGTGAGCGTGCAGTTCGACTGGCGCCTGGCCCCGTACGACATCGCCGGTTCCCGGGCGCACGCCCGGGTCCTGGCCGGCGCCGGCCTGCTCGATCCGGAGGAACTGGGCCGGATGCTGGCCGCGTTGGACGACCTGGAGGCCGCCTGCGCCTCCGGAACGTTCCGCCCCACCATCGACGACGAGGACGTGCACACCGCGCTGGAGCGCGGTCTGCTGGAGCGTCTCGGCAGCCTCGGTGGCAAGCTGCGCGCCGGCCGGTCCCGCAACGACCAGGTCGCCACCGACCTGCGGCTCTACCTGCGCGACCACGCCCGCGGCGTGGCCAGCCGCCTGGTCGAGTTGGCGGAGGCGCTGGTCGAGCAGGCCGAGCGGCACATCGACACCGCCGCGCCGGGCATGACCCACCTCCAGCACGCCCAGCCTGTCACCTTCGGGCACTGGCTGCTCGCCCACGTGCAGCCGCTGCTGCGCGACCTCGAACGGCTGCGCGACTGGGACCACCGGGCGGCGATCAGCCCGCTCGGCGCGGGCGCCCTGGCCGGTTCCGGGCTCCCACTGGACCCGGTGGCGGTGGCCAAGGAGTTGGGCTTCCGTACGTCGTTCGCCAACTCGATGGACGCCGTCGCCGACCGGGACTTCGTGGCCGAGTTTCTCTTCACCACCGCCCTGATCGGGGTGCACCTGTCCCGGCTCGGCGAGGAGGTGGTGCTCTGGACCTCGCACGAGTTCGGCTGGGTGGAGCTGGACGACTCCTTCGCCACCGGCTCGTCGATCATGCCGCAGAAGAAGAACGCGGACATCGCCGAGCTGGCCCGGGGCAAGTCCGGGCGTCTGGTCGGCGGCCTGATGACAGTGCTCACCATGCTCAAGGGCCTGCCGATGACCTATGACCGGGACATGCAGGAGGACAAGGAGCCGGCCTTCGACGCGGTCGACACCCTGGAGCTGCTGCTTCCGGCCCTGGCGGGAATGATCTCCACGATGACGGTCCGGGTGGACCGCCTCGTCGCCGCCGCCCCGGTCGGCTTCTCCCTCGCCACCGAGGTCGCCGACTGGCTGGTCCGACGCAACGTGCCGTTCCGCGACGCGCACGAGATCACCGGCCAGTTGGTGGCGCTCTGCGCTGCTCGGGAGTGCGAGCTCAACGACGTCTCCGACGAGGACCTGGCCGCGATCAGCGGGCACCTCGACCCGTCGGTGCGCGACGTGCTCTCGGTCCGTTCGGCTCTCGCGGCCCGGACCACCCCCGGTTCCACCGGCCCCGGCCCGGTCGCCGACCAGCTCGCCGCCGCGGCGGATCGGCTGGCAGGGTGGCGGGAGTGGGCCACCGAGCGGGTCGTTCCGCGCTGAGCCGTGCCGTGGCGTCGGCGCCTGCCGCCGGCGCCGCGGCGGTTCAGGCCGTCGGGCGCTCCCGCTTGGGGAGCTTGGCCACCACCATGTCGTACGACGAGTCGACAGCCTCGGTCAGCTCGTCGTCGTCGATCCCGCCGTTGAGGCACAGAGTGTTCCATCCGGACCGGCCGATGTAGGCCATCACGCTGGCGTCGTCGGGGTGCCGGTGCAGCCACTCGTCGGCCACCTCCCGGGTCGCCCCGCACTTGATGCCGACCGTGGGCTTGCCGCTGTCGCTGCCGAGGAACGCGAAGATCCGGCTGCCCACCTTCACCACCTCGTCGCCCTCCCACGGCTGGTCCAGCCACGCTCCCGGCTTGGCCAGGCAGTACGCCAGCATCTCCGCGCGCTCCATGGGTGCCTCCTCGTCGTGCGCACAGTGTGCCCGCCCGACTGCTGTCGCACACGCGCCGTGCCGGTCCGACGGGCGCGGTCGTCAGGAGGTCTGGTCGGCCGAGCGGGCGGCGACCCGCTCGTAGCGCTGCCGGGCCGCCTGCGCGCTGCCCAACCCCAGCCCGTACGCGATCGCCTGCCAGGTCAGCCCCCGGTCGCGGGCCAGCGTCAGCAGGCCGGCCTCCAGGGCGTCCAGTTCGGCGCGGACGTGGGGCAGCAGGGTCAGAGCGGCGGTCAGGTCGGCGGCGTCGATCGGCTCCTCAGCGGGTTCGCGTTCGGCCCCGCCGGCGGCCAGCGCGGTGACCAGGGCGACCGCCTCCCACGGGTCGAGCACGTACGGGTGGGCCCACCGGCCCCGCCGGGTGTCGGTGCCGGCGTGCCGCTCGCTGATCCGCTGTAACGCCTCGTGGGTGCGGTGGGCGCGGGCCCGGCCCGGGTCCGGCGCGGTGAAGATGTCCTCGGTCGTCATACCCCGAGCACATCGTATGAACATCCGATTGTCAACAGATTGTTGAAGCCTGGCGGCACGGGCATGCCGTGCCGCCAGGCGACGCCTCAGCGCACCAGGTTGAACTGGCGCTCGCCGAAGATGGGTGTGCAGTACGGGTCGCAGGGGCTCGCGGTCACCACACCGAACGCGACGCCCGCTGCGAACGGACGCTCGACCGGGATCACCGCGACCCGCACCTCCTGGGTGCCCTCCGCGCAGGTGACCCTCCGAACCGTCGTGCCCGCGCGCATCGTCTGGCCGACCGCCTGCGCGACCTTGACCGTGACGTCGAACTCGAGGGCCTTCGAGCAGGTCACGGTGACCGGCACGATCGCCGCCGCGCCGTTCGCCTCGATCTTGCCCGTTGCGCCGACCGCGATTGTGGGCAGCGCCGCGTTGTCGGCCTGCGCCGCGGCCCGCAGCGGGACGCTCGCGCTGGCCGACGGGGTGAAGGCCAGGGTCGCGGCTGCCGCGATCAGGCCGGTGGCGATCAGTGGTAGCCGGATGCTCCGTACGGTCATGGTGAATTCCTCCCGTGATGTCGTCGCCCCGTGCGACGACATCGGGAACACTCCCGAGCCGACGGTCCGGTTTCACTGTTCGGCCAACTGTCTGGTGTGCGACGTGAGTGTTGTTCGGGCCGGCGCTCAGTGGTCGGCGCGCCCGGCCGGGTGCCGGGGAACCGGGATGGGTACGGTCGGAGTCATGGCCCTGTCGTCCGGTGACCGCAGCACCGACACCGACCTGGCGGCGCTGGCGGACCTGCTCGCCGGTCCGGTGCTGCCGGCGGCGCGTGGGCTGCTGGGCTGCCGGCTGTACGCCGGCGGGGTCACCGTCCGGATCACCGAGGTCGAGGCGTACGCGGGCAGTGGCGGCGATCCCGCCTCGCACGCCCATCGGGGCCGCACCCCGCGCAACGCCGTGATGTTCGGCCCCGCCGGGCACGCCTACGTCTACTTCACCTACGGCATGCACTGGTGCGTGAACGTGGTCACCGGGGTCGAGGGGGAGGCTTCCGCCGTGCTGCTGCGCGCCGGCGCGGTGGTCGACGGGCTGGCCACGGCACGGGAGCGCCGGCCAGCCGTCCGGCGGGAGGTGGATCTGGCCCGCGGGCCCGCCCGGCTCTGCTCCGCGCTCGGCATCGACCGTGAGGCGTACGGGGTGGACCTGCTCGGCGACGGCCCGGTCCGCCTGCGGCCGCCGGCCGATCCGGTGCCGCCGGAGACGGTGGTGGCGGGTCCCCGGGTCGGGGTGACCGGCGCGCACGATCTGCCCTGGCGGTTCTGGCTGGACGGTGACCCGACGGTCAGCGCGTACCGCCGGCACGTGCCGCGGGTCCGACGCTGACCGACCTGCGGCGTGTGGGCGGCGGAGGTTGTCGCAGGGTGTGGCCATAATCACCGGACCTGCTCACCGACGGTTCGGAGGACGTCATGGCGACACTGCTCGCGATCGGCACAGCCAAGGGATTGTTTCTCGCCACCAGCACCGACGAGCGGCGCAGTTGGGAGATCACCGGTCCGCACTTTCCGATGACGGGTGTCTACGCGGTCGCCGTCGACACCCGACATTCCACCCCGCGGCTGCTCGCCGGCATGACCAGCTCCCACTTCGGCCCCAGCGTCGCCACCAGCGACGACCTCGGCGCTTCCTGGGACGAGCCCGACCAGGCGCCGGTCGCGTTTCCGGCTGACACCGGCGTCTCCCTCGGCCGGGTGTGGCAGTTGATGCCGGCCGGCCCCGACGAGCCGGACGTGGTCTGGGCCGGCACCGAGCCCTCGGCGTTGTTCAGGTCCACCGACGGCGGCCGCAGCTTCGAGCTGGTCCGTTCCCTCTGGGACCATCCGCACCGCCCCCAGTGGGAGGCCGGCTTCGGTGGTCAGGCCGTGCACACGGTGCTGCCCCACCCGCGTGACCCCGCGCGGCTGCTGGTCGCCATGTCCACCGGCGGGGTCTACCGCTCGGAGGACGCAGGGGCGAGCTGGGCGCCGGGCAACACCGGCATCCGCGCCTACTTCATGCCCGACGAGTGGCCGGAGTTCGGCCAGTGCGTGCACAAGGTCGCCCGGGACGCGGCCAACCCCGAGCGGCTGTACGCGCAGAACCACCACGGTGTCTACCGTTCCGACGACGACGGGCGCACCTGGTCCTCGATCGCCGACGGGCTGCCCAGCGACTTCGGCTTCCCGATGGTGGCCCACCCGGGGCGCGGCGGCACGGTGTGGACCTTCCCCTTGGTGGCCGACGGCGAGCGGTTCCCGACCGACCACCGCTGTCGGGTGTTCCGTTCCGTCGACGCCGGCGGCAAGTGGGAGCCGCTGTCGGTGGGGCTGCCCGAGGGCCCGTTCTATCCGGCGGTGCTGCGCGACGCGATGTGCGCCGACGACGCCAGCCCCGGTGGGGTCTACTTCGGCACCCGCTCCGGCTCGGTCTTCGCCAGCCGCGACGAGGGTGACTCCTGGGCCCTGATCGCGGCGCACCTGCCCGACGTGCTCTGCGTCCGCGCCGCGGAGGTCTGAGCGTGGTCACCGTGCTGCTGCCCGGCCCGCTGCGCGGCGAGGCCGGGGGCGCGAGTCGGCTGACCGTCACCGCCGCCGGGACGCTGCGGGCGGTCCTCGACGAGATGGCCGTCGCGCACCCCCGGCTGGCCCGGCGCATCCGCGACGAGCGTGGTGAGCTGCGCCGCTACGTCAACGTCTTCGTCGACGGGGAAGACTGCCGGCACTCCGGTGGCCTGGCCACCCCCGTCGAGGACGGCGCGGAGGTGCAGGTTCTGCCGTCGGTGGCGGGCGGCTGAGAGGGCCGACACCGAGGGGAGACCTTCGACCTGATGTCCGCTTACGGAGGTGACCGGCGCCACTGCGAGGCGTACCGCCGACGGAATAGTTGCGTCGTCAAATAAGTTGTGAGCTGCGTCCGGGTACCACGACGGCACCCGGTTGACACGCGAGGAGCTGGTCATGCAGTTCGGAATCTTCACCGTCGGTGACGTCACGGTCGATCCGACCACCGGTCGGGAGCCGACCGAGCGTGAGCGGATCAAGGCGATGGTCGCGATCGCGTTGAAGGCCGAGGAGGTCGGCCTGGATGTCTTCGCCACCGGCGAGCACCACAACCCGCCGTTCGTGCCGTCGTCACCGACCACCATGCTCGGCTACATCGCGGCGCGTACCGAGCGGCTGCTGCTGTCCACCGCCACCACGCTGATCACCACGAACGACCCGGTGAAGATCGCCGAGGACTACGCGATGCTCCAGCACCTCTCCGACGGCCGGGTGGACCTCATGATGGGCCGCGGCAACACCGGCCCGGTCTACCCGTGGTTCGGCAAGGACATTCGCGCCGGCATCCCCCTGGCCATCGAGAACTACGACCTGCTGCACCGGCTGTGGCGCGAGGACGTGGTCGACTGGAAGGGCAAGTACCGCACCCCGCTGCAGTCGTTCACCTCGACGCCGCGCCCGCTCGACGGCGTGCCTCCGTTCGTCTGGCACGGCTCGATCCGCAGCCCGGAGATCGCCGAGCAGGCCGCGTACTACGGTGACGGCTTCTTCGCCAACCACATCTTCTGGCCCAAGGAGCACACCCAGCGGATGATCGCGCTCTACCGCCAGCGGTACGCGCACTACGGCCACGGCTCCGCCGACCAGGCCATCGTCGGCCTCGGTGGGCAGGTGTTCATGCGCCGCAACTCGCAGGACGCGGTCCGGGAGTTCCGGCCCTACTTCGACAACGCCCCGGTCTACGGGCACGGGCCGTCGCTGGAGGACTTCACCCGGGAGACCCCGCTGACCGTGGGCAGCCCGCAGCAGGTCATCGACCGCACGCTCGGCTTCCGGGAGTACGTCGGTGACTACCAGCGGCAGCTGTTCCTGATGGACCACGCCGGGTTGCCGCTGAAGACCGTGCTGGAGCAGCTCGACCTGCTCGGCGAGGAGGTCGTGCCGGTGCTGCGCAAGGAGTTCGCCGCGAGACGTCCGGCGCACGTGCCGGCGGCGCCGACGCACGCCTCGCTGGTCGCCGCCGCGGGCGGCGCCAAGGACAGCACAGTGCACGCCGTCGACGACGTGACGGGCAAGGCGCCGGAGGGGGCGACCCGATGACCCACCGCACCCTGGCCGTGATCTCGGCAGGGCTGAGTCAGCCCTCGTCGACCCGGCTGCTCGCCGACCAGCTCGCCGCGGCCACCCGCGACGAGTTGGTCCGGCGCGGCTCCGACGTGCAGCTGCACGTCGTGGACCTGCGCGAGTACGCCCACGACGTGGTGAACAACATGCTCACCGGGTTCGCGCCGGCAGCGCTGCGCGAGGTCGTCGACACGGTGACCGGGGCGGACGGGCTCATCGCCGTCACCCCGATCTTCAGCGCCTCGTACAACGGGCTGTTCAAGTCCTTCTTCGACGTGTTGGATTCCGAGTCGCTGGTCGACCGGCCGGTGCTGATCGGCGCGACCGGCGGCACCGCCCGGCACTCGTTGGCACTGGAGCACGCCGTCCGCCCGATGTTCGCCTACCTTCGGTCGGTGGTCGTCCCGACGGCGGTCTTCGCCGCTCCGGAGGACTGGTCCGACGGCACCGCCGACGGCGCGTTGCGCGCCCGGATCCGGCGCGCTGCCGGGGAGTTGGCCGACCAGATCGAGCGGCGGCCACCGGCCACCGGGCCGGCCGATCCGTTCGCCCTCACCACCGACTTCCTGCAGATGCTCGGCCGAGGGGACGGCGCGCCGGTCAGCTGACCGGGTGGGCGACCAGCACCGGGCAGTGCGCGTGCTGGATCGCCGCCTGACTGACCGACCCGAGCAACAGACCGGCGAAACCGGCCCGGCCCCGGGTGCCCACGACCAGCAGCGCCGCCGTGCCGCTGGCCTCGATGAGCCCCTGGGCCGCGCCGGCCGCCCGGACCGGATGCTCCCGCACCACCAGGTCGGGGTGTTCGGCGCGCACCACGGCGGAGGCGTCGGCCAGGAGTCGCACCACGTCGGCCTGGTACGCGGCCTGCGACTCCTCGATCTCCTCCGGCACCGTCCGGTCCGCGTCCGCAGGACCGACGTGCACCAGCACCAGCGGCACGTCCCGCAGCGCCGCCTCGTCGGCGCCCAGGCCCACGGCGAGCCGGGACGACTCGGACCCGTCCACGCCGACCAGCACCGGGCCGTCCACCGGGATCGGCTGCTCGTCCGGGCGGACCACCAGCACCGGGCAGTGGGCGTGCGCGGCCACCTGCGCGCCGACCGAGCCGAGCAGCAGCCCGGTGAACCCGCCCAGACCGCGGCTGCCCACCACCACCAGCTCCGCCCGTCGGGACTCCTCGATCATGGTGGCCCCCGGGCCCCCGAGGACCTGACGCACCTCGGCGGCGAGGCCGGGCCACCGGTCGGTCAGCTCGGCCGCCGTGCGCTCCAGCATCTGCTGCGCCTCCGCGGAGGGCGGGGGCACCCCGATGTCGTACGGGTTGAGCGGCACGCCGTAGCCGGACGGATGCAGGTACCCGTGTACCAGGAGCAGCGGTCGAGACCGGAGCACGGCGGCCCGCGCCGCGTGTTCGGCGGCGACGAGGCTGGACGGCGATCCGTCCACGCCCACCACGACAGGTCGGTTCATCGGCGCTCCCTGGGTCGGTCAGCTCATTGTCGACCGCTCGGCCGCACCGCAAGGTCCGGACGCGCCGGTTCCGGGATCGCGCCGTTCCGGCACTTGCACGTAACTACGTATGTTCGTAGTATCGACGTATGGACTCCGTGGAAGATCGGCTCGCCGCGCTGGAGGCACAGGTTGCCGCGTTGAGCGAGCGGCCCGCCGCCGCGCCGCCACCACCACCCGCGCCGGAGGGCACCTTCTGGGCACTCGACGGCCTCAAGCAGCGCCTGCCACCCGACGGGTCGGGCGCGGTGCTCTACACCGGCACCGTCCGCGTCGCCGGCCAGCACTACGACTGGCAGTACGGCCGCACCGTCGACGACCTGCTCGCCGCCGACTGGACGGACCTGCCCAGCACCCTCTCCGCGTTGGCCCACCCGGTGCGGCTGCGGCTCCTGCGGGAGATCCTCGGCGGCCGGCAGAGCACCAGCGAGCTGGCCGAGATCGAGGAGTTGGGCACCACCGGCCAACTGCATCACCACCTGCGCCAGATCACCGCCGCCGGTTGGCTGCGCAGCGCCGGCCGAGGCCGGTACGCGGTCCCCGCCGAACGCGTGGTGCCGCTGCTGGCCATCCTCGCCGCCGCCGGCCGCTGACCAGACGCGGCTCGGCCGCCCATCCGACGACCCCACGGAGGAACCACCATGCGCCGGACGACAGTCACCGTCCTCGCCGTCGCGCTGACCGCCGGCCTGGTCGGGGTGGCGTTGATGCCCCGGGTGCCCCGACTCGGCGGGCAGAGCACCGGCGACCGCGACCTGGCCGCCGCCGCCCGTTCGGCCACGCCCGACCAGTCAGGGCTGCGTGGGCTCGCCGTCGCCCTGGTCGAGAACGGCCGGATCCGCACCGCCGGACTGGGTGACCGGGACCTCGCCGGTCGACCCGTGGAGCCGGGCACCCCGTTCGAGATCGGCTCGGTCACCAAGGCGTTCACCGGCATGCTCCTCGCCGACCAGGTCGCCGCCGGTGTCGTCGGCCCGGACGACCGGCTCGGCGCCACCTGGCCCGAGATCACCGGCCCCGCCCGCGACGTCACGCTCGCCGAACTCGCCAGCCACCGCGCCGGCCTGCCCCGGCTGGCCCCCGGCTCCCCACTGGGGTGGGCACGCATCCTCTGGTCCAACGTCTCCGGCGCAAACCCCTACGCCGGGCAGGGCGTCGACGCCGTTCGCAGCGCCACCGACCGGGTCGACACCGACGACGACGAGCGCGGCGAGGTCCACTACTCCAACCTCGGGCCGTCCGTGCTCGGCCACGCGCTCGCCGCGAAGGCCGGCGTCACGTACCCGGAATTGCTGCACGACCGGCTGCTACGGCCGCTCGACATGACGGCCACCACTGTCGCCACCCGCGTCGACGACCTGCCGCCCGACCGCGCCCAGGGCAGCCGGGCCGGCGGCCGGCCGCTCGACCCGTGGGCAGGAACCGGCTACGCCCCGGCCGGCGCCGGCCCCTGGTCGACGGCCGAGGATCTGGGCAGGTTGCTCGCCGCGACTCTCGCCGGCACCGCACCCGGTGCCGACGCCGCCACCGCCCGCTTCCGCGAGGACGACGACACCCGCATCGGGTACGGCTGGTTCACCACCCGGCACGGCGACCGCGAGATCGTCTGGCACAACGGCGCTACCGGCGGGTTCCGGTCCTACGTCGGCCTCGAACGGGCGACCGGGCGGGCGGTGGTGGTGCTCGGCAACACCGACAAGGGCGTCGAGCCGATCGGGCTGCGGCTGCTCGGGGTGCCACCGAAGGAGGCCGACTCGGCGACGTCGATGGTGCTGCCGTGGATCGGCGCCGGCCTCGCGGTTGCCTTCACCTTCCTCGGCGGCCTCTCCCTGCTCGGCACCGCCCGCCGTCGCCAACTGGACCAGGTGACGCTGCTGGCGGCGGCGGTCTGGGCGTTCGCCTACCTCGGCCTGGGGCACCGGATGGGGGACTGGTCGATGGTGCCGGCCTGGCTGTGGCCGCTCGGCGCCAGCCTGTCGGCGGCGGGGGTGGCCCTGGCGGCGACCCGGTGGCGCGCCCTGCCGGTGGTCGACGCGCGGGTGCCGTGGCGTCGACTGCTGTCGGTGGCGAGTTCTTTGGGCGCCGCCGTGCTGGCGGTCGTGGCCGTCGTCGGCTGACTCCGCGCCGCAGCGTGTCGTCACCGCCGTTGCGTACCCTCGGCCGATGACCTCCGATCTGCTGCTGCGCCCGGTCCGTGAGGACGACCTCGTCGAGTTCTTCCTGCACCAGCAGGACCCGGAGGCCAACCGGATGGCCGCGTTCGGCCCGAAGGACCCGTCCGACCGTCGGGAGTTCGCCGCACACTGGGCCCGGGTGCTCACCAACCCGCAGAACCTGGTCCGCACCGCAGAGGTCGACGGCGAGGTGGTCGGCTACGTGACCGCCTTCCCGGTCGGCGACCAGACCGAGGTCAGCTACTGGATCGACCCGGCACGTTGGGGTCGGGGCCACGCCACGTCGGCCCTGGCCGCCCTGATACGCGAGCTGCCCCGGCCGGTGCACGCCCGCGCCGCCAAGGACAACGCCGCCTCCCTCGCGGTGCTCCGCAAGTGCGGGTTCGTCGTGATCGGTCAAGACTCGGGGTACGCCAACGGCCGCGGCGAAGACGTCGAGGAATGGCTGTTGGAGCTGCCCGCCGACGCCTCTGACCTGGGCGGGCACTAGTCTCGCGGCGTGAACTGGTTGGATCTCGTCGGCTGGGCCGGCTCCGCGGTGCTGGTCTGGTCGCTGCTGCAGTCGCGCGTGTTGAGACTGCGCGCGATCAACCTCGTCGGCTGCGTCGTGCTGATCGGCTACAACGCCGCGATCGAGGTCTGGCCCATGGTCGGGCTCAACGTCGTGCTCGCGGTGATCAACATCTGGTACCTGCGCGGGATGCTCGCCACCCGGCACGACGAGACGACCTACCAGGTGGTGGAGGTCGGCGTCGGCGACCAGTTCCTCGCGCACACGCTGCGGGTGCACGCCGCCGACATCACCCGGTTCAACCCCGGTTTTCGCTGGGACCCGGACGCGTCGGGGCGCTCGGCGTTCCTCGTGGTCACCGCTGACGAGGTGGTCGGGGTGGTGCTGGCGCACGCCGAGGCGCCCGGCGTCGCCCAGATCGACCTGGACTACGTGACCCCGAAATTCCGGGACTTCACCCCGGGCGAGTTCGTCTACCGGCGCAGCCACCTGTTCACCGAACGCGGCTTCCGTCGGGTGGTCAGCCCGCCCCGGATGGTCGCCCCCTACTACCACCGGCTCGGCTTCCGCCCGGAGGGCGACTCGTACGTCCTCGACCTGCCGGCGTCACCAGCCATCGACCATCGCTAGCGTGGGCACGCGCGCTCGGACCGGTCTGTCGACGGTGGGTGCGCAGGCGTGGCCGCCTACGGGCAGGTCTGCTCGTAGGCCAGGGTTGGCACGAACTTGGCCCATTCATCCCGGTTCAGTCCGCGACCGGCCCGTTGGCAGGCGCGGTCCACCGCGTGTTCGCGGGCGTCGATGACCTGCTCGAGGTCCCAGAGGTACACGCTCTTGTCGCCGACGCCCGCGGCCAGGGTGCGACCGTCGGGGCTGAACGCCGTGCTGAGGACCACCGCGCTGAGCTTGCGGGTGCGGATCAGCGGCTGCGGTTGGGTGACGTCGGTCGTCTCCCACAGCGCGATCGTGCCGTCGTCGCTGCCGCTAACCAGGTAGTGCCCGTCGCCGTTGAACGCGACGGTCCGCACCCAGCTGTTGTGCTCAACCCTCGGCGTGCCGATCAGGCGTGGCCTCGTGGCGTCGCCGATGTCCCAGAGGATGACGCTGGTGTCGTGGCTGCCGGTGGCGAGTGTGTTCCCGTCCGGTCCGAACGACAGTGTGGACACCTGGTTCGTGTGACCGGTGAGCAGGCCGAGCTGGTCGCTGCGCTCCGGGTAGGTGACATCCCAGAGCGTGGCGGTGCCGTCGACGCTGGCAACGGCCAGCAACCCTCGGCTGGGACTGAACGCCACCGCGGACACCGCGGCGACGTGGCCCCGCAGGGTGCCGAGTCGCCGAGGGGCGGCGAGATCCGTGACGTCCCACAGGGCCACCGTGCCGTCCTGACCGCCGGTGGCAACGGTCTGCCGCCGCACCGCGTCGTCGTGGGCCCGGTCGAACGCGACGGAGGTCACCACGCCATGGTGGTCGGTCATCCGGGTCAGCTCGCGGGGAGCGCCCGCAACGGTGAGATCCCAGAGGATGGCGTTGCCGTCCGCGCCGCTGGTCGCGAGCGTCTGGTTGTCCGGGCTGAAGGCGACCGAACTCACCCAGCCGGTGTGAGCGCCGAAATGAGCGAGCCGCAGAGGATGGGCCCGGTTGGCCATGTTCCACAGGTCCACCGTTCCGTCCGCACTGCCGGCGGCGAGCAACCGACCGTCCCCGCTGAAGCGGACCGTCCCCACCGCGCCGTTGCCGCCGCCGAGCCGGACGAGTGCGCCCAGCCCGCTGCCGGCCCCACTCCTCCAAAGGATCACGGTGCTGTCGGTACTCGGGGTGGCCACGTACTGCCCGTCAGGACTGACCGCCACCGCGTTGACCCAGTTCGACTGGCCACCGAGCACGATGGTGCTCTGCACCGGCCGGTTGAGATCGGTGACGTCCCACTGCAGCACCGTGTGGTCCGCCGCGACGGTGGTGATCACCCGCCCGTCCTGCGGGCTGAACTGCACGGCGCGCACCGGGCGGCTGTGTCCGGTGAGCGAGAGGAGACGCTTCGGCCGCCCCGGATCACCGATGTCCCAGAGGAGCACCATCGCTTCGCCACCGCCGGTGGCCACCCTCCGCCCGTCCGGGCTGAACGCCACCGCGCCGACCACCTGGGTGTGCCCGACCAGCTGGCCGAGCCGACGCGCGCCAGGGACGTCCCAGATGATGGCCGTACCGTTGCTGTCGCCGGTTACCAGCGTGCGCCCGTTCGGACTGAAGGCCGCTGCGGTCACCCACCCGGTGTGGCCACTCAGGCGGGCGAGTCGACGGGGCCGGGTCGGATCGGCCACGTCCCACAGGGCCGTCTGGCCGCTGGCGTCGCCGCCGGCCAGCCGTCGCCCGTCCGGACTGAACACCACAGAGGACAGCCTGGTCCATTGATCGCGGAGCGTCCCGGTCAGGCGGGGCTGGGTGGGCTCGCTCACCCGCCACAGGGAGACGCTGCCGTTCGCGTCCCCGGCGGCCAGCGTCTGCCCGTCGGGGCTGAACGCCAGCGCGTCGACGCGGGCGCCGCCACGCAACTCGCCGACCCGCCGGGCGGTTGCCGTATCCCAGAGGATCACCCGGTTGTTCGCGCCGCTGCTCGCCACCGTCCGCCCGTTGGGGCTGAACGTCACGGCCGAGACCGTGCCCTGATGACCGACCAGGGTTCCCGCATATGGGCTGAGCAGGCTGGTGAGCATCCGCGCGGTGGTCGTCTGGTTGTGGTGGAGCCGGTGGGCTGCGATCTCGAGCATGAGCGCCAGTTGTGGTGCGTTGCCTCGGACGGTGTCAGCCCTGCCGAGCAGGGCGGCCGCGGTGGCGACCCGCTGCTGCTGTCGGGCGTCGCGTTGACCTTGAATGGCGAGAACGGTCGCGCCCAGGGAGATGATGAGCAGGACCGCCAGACCGCTGCGGACCCCGAGCCGGGTCGTCCGGCGGCGGCTCTCCGCGCGGGTGCTCTGCTGGAGAAAGGCCGTCTCGGTGGCCGTCAGAACGGGGTAACGCGCCGGGTCGGCGGCCCACCTTCGCGTGGCGCTCGTCGCGGCGACCAACTTTTCACCGCGGTACAGGTAGGACTGGTCCCGGTCGCGCGCGTGCCAGGCGTCGGCTTCGGCGGTGAGCTCGTTGTGGAGCGTCCGGTCGGTGCGATCGGATTCCAGCCATCCGGTCAGCCGTGACCAGTTGCTGAGCAACGCGTCGTGACCAATCTCCACGCCGTGGTCGCTGGCCATGACCAGTCGCTTCCGGGTGAACACGTCAACGACCAGGTCCACCTGCCCGTCCTGGCCGCAGACTTCGCGCAGGCTCGTCAAGGTCATCCGACGTCGGGCGAGCCGGCCGTCGGCGGTCAGGACGGTGAGATGGGTGAAGACCGCCCGCGCGGTCGCCTGCTGCTGGTCGTCGAGCCGCTGGTACGCCTCCTCGGCGCTGGTCTGCACGGCGTCGGCGACGCCACCGGCACGGCGGTATTCGAGCACCGTCAACCGGTCGCCCCCGCGGTGCTCCCAGGTGGTCAGCATCGCCTGGGACAGCACCGGCAGGACCCCAATATCGAAGCCCGAGCCGCTGGCCCGGCCGCGGAGATCGTGCAGGACGGCGTCGATGAGAGCCGGGTCAACCGTGACACCGGCCTCGGCGGCGGGGCCGGCGATCGCCGCTGTCAACTCCGCCTCATTCATGGGGCCGACGACGAACGGGCCCCGCTGCACCGACTCGCGTAGCTCGGGAAAGCTCATGATCTCGTCGAGGAAATCGGCGCGTACCGCCAGCAGGATCAACCCCGGCGGCGAATCCGCCGGGCCGACCGGTGTGCCTGCCATGGCGCGCAGCGCCGCCACGAACATCCGCCGTTCGGCGCCCTGGTCGGCCGGCCGTTCGCGGGCGAGCGTGAACAACTCCTCGAACTGGTCCACCACCATGACCACGCGGGCTCGTGCCCGCTCGTCTGACGACGCGGTGGCGCGGTTTGTTCGGAGGATCTGGGAGGCGATGAGCGCGGCCTGCCCGGGGTCGTCGACCAACGATCGGTGCACCGATGCGGCGTCCAGACCGGCCAGGTCGGCCAGATGGACCGCGAGTTCCCGAAGCGGGGTGGCCGTCGGGGTGAAAACCCGACGCGGCCAGCCCTCCGAACCTGGCTCCAGGTTCCCGGCGGCGAGTTGCGGCAGTAACCCGGCCCGGAGCAGCGACGACTTGCCCGCACCGGAGGCGCCGATCATCACCAGCGGCGCGGACAGGTCCAGCTGTTCGGCGAGGCGTTGCAGCAGCCCCGTGATCAGCTCGCGGCGTCCGTAGAACACCTCGGCGTGCCGCTCCTCGAACGGCGACAAACCCAGGTATGGACTGCCGTCCCAGCGTGCTTCGACGTCCGTGCCGGTGCCATCGGCGGCGCGGGTACGCGCCTCGACCGCCGCGACCGTGTCCAGGATCCGCCGTACCGCCAGGGCCAGGTCGCGGGACCGCTCCTGCTCGGCCCGACCGCGTTCCTGCAGACCTCGCATCATGTGCTCGATCTCCCACACCGAGCGACGCACATCGGCTAGGACAAAGCCGAATTCGGCGAACTCGCCGCCCAGCCTGGCGAACGATTCGGCCAGTGCGTCCTGCAGCGCCCGGTCGCCCACCTCGACTGCGGTCTGCAGAGCGACGCCCACCGCGTCCACCTCGACCATGAGTGCGGCGAGTTCGGTGCGAAGCTGCCGGGATTGCTCGTCCTGGCTCTCGAACGCCTGCTCGATCCGCGTCACCAGGGCGTGTTGCAGCTCTTCCCGGTCCGGTTGCTTGCCGTCGCGGCGAAGCCTGGCGACCACCTCCGCGAGGACGTCGGTCAGCACGTTCGCCCCGACCGAACCCAGCACGCCGGCGCCCGCCATGAGCACCGGGCCGGTCGGCGTCCCAACGGCCACGACCGGCGCGATCGCCGCAGTGGCCAGCAACGCGACAAGCGCGGGGGCCGAGGCCCGCCGGAGGCCGGCGCCGCCACGTCGTACGGCGTCTGCCACCGCAGAACGCCTGGACGAACCCAGGTCCTCCGGTGGACCAACCCCATGAGGAACCATCGATGAGACGGTACCGGAGACGGCCGGTCCGGTGCGGCCCCGAACCGACGTTGCCGGCGCGATACGGTTCCTGCCGGGGTCCCGGACGGCACCGGTGTCGACGCGGCGTCCCGTGCGTGGCCGTACCGCCAACTCGGGCTCCGGTCGTTCGCGGCAGGATTCGCGACCCCGCGCACTGGGCAAACAGGTCCGTACGCCGGGCGGGCTCGCCGACCGGCGGGTGCCGCGCGTAGCGGCCGGTGCCACCACCACGAGGGAGCGAACCGGGCGTGCAGAGCTACGGGAGCCAACTGGCCCTGGTCGGAGTCCTGGTTGTGATCAACGCGCTCTTCGCGGGCAGCGAGATGGCGTTGGTGTCGCTGCGAGACAGCCAGATCCAGCGGCTGGAGCGCACCAGCCGGGCCGGACGGGTGCTGGCCCGGCTCGCCAAGGACCCGAACCGGTTCCTGGCCACCATCCAGATCGGCATCACCCTCGCCGGTTTCCTGGCCTCCGCCGCCGCGGCGGTCTCCCTGGCGAAACCCCTGGTGCCGTTGCTCGGGGTCTTCGGTGGCGCCGCCGAGACGGTGGCGATCGTGGCGGTCACCCTCGCGCTGACCTTCGTCACCCTCGTCTTCGGCGAGCTGGCGCCCAAGCGGATCGCCATGCAGTCCGCCGAACGGTGGGCGCTGTTGGTGGCCCGCCCGCTCGACCTGCTCGCCAGCCTCACCCGGCCGGCCGTCTGGGCCCTCGGCGCCACCAGCGACGTGGTGGTCCGCCTGGTCGGGCTCAACCCGAAACACGAGCCGGAGGAGATCGGCCCGGACGAGCTGCGCGACATCGTCGCCGGCAACCACGGCTTCACCAAGGAGCAGCGCACCATCATCGCGGGTGCCGTGGAGATCGCCGATCGGCGGTTGCGGGCTGTCCTCGTACCCCGGTTGCAGGTCTTCACGCTCGACAGCGGGACCACGGCGGAGGCCGCGCGGCTCGTGCTGGCCGCCACCGGGCACTCCCGGGCTCCGGTCGTGCGCCACGGCGGCCTGGACGACACGGCCGGAGTGATCCACCTGCGTGACCTGGTGGGTGTGCCCGACGACCGCCCGGTCGACGAGATCGCCCGACCGCCGATGCTGCTGCCCGACTCGCTGCCGGTGGTGGACGCGCTGCGCCAGTTCAAGGCCGAGCGTCAGCACATCGCGCTCGTCGTGGACGAGCGCGGCGCCGTCGACGGCATCGTGACGCTGGAGGACATCCTGGAGGAGATCGTCGGCGAGATCTACGACGAGACCGACCGGGACGTGCGCTCGGTGCGGCGTGACCCCGACGGTGCGCTGGTGCTGCCCGGCACCTTCCCGGTGCACGACCTGCCGGACATCGGCGTGGAGCTGCCGTCGCGCCCGGCCGGTGACTACACGACAGTCGCCGGGCTGGTGCTGGCCCGGCTCGGGCACATCCCCACCGTCGCCGGGGAGGACGTCACGCTCGACGGTTGGGTGCTGGTGGTGGCCGGCATCGACCACCGGGCGATCACCGAGGTACGGCTCAGCCGCGTACCCGATGAAGCCGACGGCGACGGCGACGCCGACCAGCCCACGGAGCCGGTGCTGGACGAGGCCCGCAGTTGACCGGTGCGGCGAACGCCGTCGCTCAGGCGGGCGAGAGGTTCTGCAGCCGGACCTGACCACGGGCGACCAGCTGCTCGTCGGCGTCGGTGATCTCCACCTGCCAGAGCTGCTGGCTGCGGCCCCGGTGCACCGGGGTGCCGATCGCCCTCAGCTCGCCTTCCCGGACGGCCCGCAGGAAGTCGGTCTGGTTCGACACCCCGACGACAGTGCCCCGGTCGGCCAGCCAGAGGGCGCCGCCCACGCTGGCCGCGGTCTCCACGACCGAGCAGTACACCCCGCCGTGCTGGATGCCGAACGGCTGGTGCAGCTGCGGGCCGACCTGCCAGCTGATGACCACCCGGTCGGCGCTGGCCTCCTCGAACTTGAGGCCGAGCAGGGCGACGAAGCCACCCGTCAGGTCCGGAATCTCCATGGCAAGGCCCTCCTCGATCAACTGGCGCAAGCCTAGCCGGGGCGGGTTGCGCCAAACCCGGTACGGGTTGGTGCCGGCGATGGGGGAGAATCGGTGACCGTGACCGACAGCAGCCCTCCGCCGCCCGGGCGGGACTCCCTGACCGATGACCTGCTCTGGCGTGGCCTGATACAGGACTCGACCGGCCTCGACGAGCTGCGCGAGCTGCTCGACGGTGGGAGTGCCGCCACGTACTACGTGGGCTTCGACCCCACCGCGCCGAGCCTGCACGTCGGCAACCTCATGCAGGTCCTCATGGCCCGCCGGCTGCAGCTCGCCGGCCATCGCCCGTTGCTGCTGGTCGGCGGCGCTACCGGGCAGATCGGTGACCCGAAGGAGAGCGCCGAGCGGGCGCTCAACCCGACCGAGGTGATCGCCGGCTGGGTCGAGCGGATCCGCGACCAGCTCGCGCCCTTCGTGTCGTACTCCGGCGAGAACGCGGCGCAGTTGGTCAACAACCTGGACTGGACCGGCGAGATGTCGATCGTCGAGTTCCTCCGCGATGTGGGCAAACACTTCCCGGTGAACAAGATGCTCGCGCGGGAGGTGGTGCGGGCCCGGCTGGAGACCGGCATCAGCTACACCGAGTTCAGCTACCAACTGCTCCAGGCCAACGACTTCTTCGAGCTGCACCGCCGGCACGGCTGTCAGCTCCAGTTCGGCGGCTCCGACCAGTGGGGCAACATCACCGCCGGCGTCGACTACGTACGCCGACGCGGCGCGGGGCCGGTGCAGGCCTTCACCACGCCGCTCGTCACCAAGTCCGACGGTACGAAGTTCGGTAAGAGCGAGGGCGGTGCTGTCTGGCTCGACCCGACGATGACCAGCCCATACTCCTTCTACCAGTTCTGGCTCAACGTCGAGGACCAGGAGGTTGACCGCTACCTGCGGTACTTCAGCTTCCGCACCCGCGACGAGCTGGAAGAGCTGGCGAAGGCGACAGCCGAACGGCCGGCCGCCCGGCTGGCGCAGCGGGCGCTCGCCGAAGAGCTGACCACACTGGTGCACGGTGCCGACGAGACCCGACAGGCGATCGCCGCCAGTCAGGCGCTCTTCGGCCGCGGTTCGTTGGACGAGTTGTCGCCGGAGACCCTGCGCGCGGCCCTGGCCGAGGCGGGCCTCGTACGTCTCACCGGCGAATTGCCGGATGTGGCGGGTCTACTGCGGGACTCCGGTCTGGTGAGTGGCCTCAAGGAGGCTCGGCGGGTGATCGCCGAAGGCGGCGCCTACGTCAACAACAACCGGGTGACCGCTGTGGACGCGGGGGTGTCGCCGGCCGACCTGCTGCATGGGCGATACCTGGTGCTGCGCCGGGGGAAGCGTTCGTTCGCTGGCGTTGAGCTGGGTGAATAGCTACCTGTCGACGATGTGACGGGGGACGCGTCCGGCGGATTTGACGATCATCCCGCCGGACGCGTAACTTTCTCTCTGCCAGCGCGGAACGGACGAAAGAGGCGAAAGCCTGAAGCGGCCGGAGCGCAGGCCGACGGCCTGGGGGTCGGGTGGGCATGCCCACCGGAGCCCCAACCGGGAGGTGCCGCCAGAAACGCCGCGAGGCGGATTTGGCGCTGCGAAACCGACCGGGTATGGTTACGAACCGGCAGGGCACCGGGCGGGTCGCGGGAAATCGCGACGGCCGGCCTGCCGAATCCATGACAAGAACGGCGCAAGCCGGTCGCGACATGGTGCCCGCGTTATCGGTTGAAGCATGACGAACCGCGAAATATCGGTTTGACAGGGCGGAAACGAGCGGGTAACGTAGTAAAAGTGCCTGGCGCTGAAAGCGCGGGGTGCGGAGTACGGAAAAGCCCCGGTTGGGGTTCCACTGAGGTGGGGCTTTTGGTCGGTGTGTGGTTGTTCTTTGAGAACTCAACAGGGTGCTTGTAAAGCCAGTGCCAATTATGATTTATACCCCGGACTGGTCAGTTTTTGCTG
>NZ_JBIDCQ010000004.1:0-648888 GCF_043204655.1 Micromonospora sp. NPDC047762
CTGGTCCCGGCGATGTTCGCGACCACGGCCCTACCGTCGTCAACCGTGCGGACGATGTCGGCGCGCAGCTGGTCGGTCTGCTTGGCGTCAGCGTCGGGGGTGCTGATCTCCACGGAGCGGTAGGCGTCGTTCTTACCGGTTTCCTTGTTCAGCACGGGGGTGATGTCGTTGATGGAGTTGGTGCCGGCCTCGGTGGTGCCCATCTCCTTGGCCATGTCATCAACGTTGATGTTCTTACCCTGCACACTCAGGGCGTTACGGGTCGCGGCGGGCCCGCAGTAGTAGAAGTTCGGCTGGGCCTCGTAGCGCACACCGAGTTCCCGCTCGCCGTGGCCGCCCTTGCGGTCGGTCTGCGTCTGCGTGGCCGGCTTCGCATCGGACATGGCGTAAGCGGCGGTCACGGGCCCGGCGATGGCGCCTCCGGTGAACGCGAGGCCGGCGGCGGTCAGGGCGGTCTTAAGGATCAGATCGGTACGCATGATGGCGTGCTCCTCTGCCTCGGGGGATACCCACACCACACCAGGGGGGTGGTGGATGGTGGTGCGGGGAAAGTTCGTGCCCGGCGACCCGCAACGGGGGCCGGCGTCGGGACGCGGTGTAACGGGTGCCGGCGGCGGATCATTCCGCCTACCTGCGGGGGTCGGCCGTTGTGGTGCTCGGCCGTTCCGGGGATGTAACCGGGGCGGCCTGCCGGGTGTTCCCGGCGGCGGCCCCGGGCCGTTATGGTGCTCGGCCGTTCGGGGGGTGTAACCGTGGCGGCCTGCCGGGTGTTCCCGGCGGCCGGCCCGCGGTGACCCGGGCTGTTGCGGTGGTCTGCCAGGTATAACGACCCGGGCCGGTCGCCGATTCCGCCGTCGGGGTGGCCCCAACCACCCGACATTCACCCCGAACCCGACAAACCGCCCACCCCGTCACCCTGCCGAACCCGACACGACGGCCACGGCGGCATGATCCACTCCGGTTCCCTGAAAACGCGGTGTCCCGCTGCCGGAGACCCCCCAACATCACGGAACCCGAGTCGATCATGCCCGCAAGCACCGTTCGTCCGTTGCGCCCCGGGGCGGGGCGGAGCAGTCCGGGGCGGGGCGGGCGTGGCCGGGCGGGCGGGGCAGGCCGAGCGGGCGCGCCTGGGCCGAGCGGGCGCGCCGGGCGGGGCGGGCGGACCGGACGGGGCGGGGCGGACCGGACGGGGCGGGGCGGACCGGACGGGGCGGACCGGACGGGGGGGACCGGACGGGCGGACCGGACGGGGCGGACCGGACGGGGCGGGGCGGACCGGACGGGGCGGGGCGGACCGGACGGGGCGGACCGGACGGGGCGGACCGGACGGGGCGGACCCGGGCGGGCGGGGCGGACCCGGCGGGCGGGGCGGACCCGGGCGGGCGGGGCGGACCCGGGCGGGCGGGGCGGGGTTCGGCCCGACACACGGGCAGAGCGCCGGGCGGGCCAGCCCCGTCCCGGGACAGCCCGGCGCCCGCAACCCCCGCTAGATCGTGCTGGATCCAGGAAAGAGGCCCCTCCCAACGCAACGAGGCCACTACATCCAGGAACGAGCACGATCATGGGGGGCGACCGCCCATCAGCGGGGCGAGCGAGGACAGCCAGCGTGCCCTGGGTGCCCCCCTCCGGCCCGGCAGCGAGCGAGCGACGGCGCTCAGGTGCTGGGCTTCGCTCCCGCGCCGTCGCCGGCCTTCGTGTCCTTGTCCAGGGCGGCCAGAATCGCCTCGGCGGTGCGCCGCCCCACCCCAGGCACCTCGGTGATCTCGTCGACCGTTGCTGCCGAGAGGCGCTTGAGCGAGCCGAAGTGCCGCAGCAGCGCCTTGCGACGCACCTCGCCCAGGCCGGGTACGTGGTCCAGCGCTGACTCGGTCATCCGCTTGGACCGGCGCTGCCGGTGGAAGGTGATGGCGAACCGGTGGGCCTCGTCACGCACCCGTTGCAGCAGGTAGAGCCCTTCCGAGGTGCGCGGGAGGATGACCGGGAACTCGTCGTCCGGCAGCCACACCTCTTCCAGCCGCTTGGCCAGCCCGCACAGGGCCACGTCGTCGATGCCGAGGTCGGCGAGGGCCTGCGCGGCGGCGGCGACCTGCGGGGCGCCGCCGTCGACGACCACCAACTGTGGCGGGTACGCGAATTTCCGTGGCCTGCCGGTGGTCGGATCGATCAGGACGCCGACCTGGGGCTCGACCGCGTCCTGGGGGGCGGCCGAGTCGTCGGCCGACTCCACGCCCACCTCACCCGTCTCGGCCCTGGCGTCCAGGTAGCGGGCGAAGCGGCGACGGAGCACCTCGGACATCGCGGAGAGGTCGTCGGTGGCACCCCGGACGATGAACCGCCGGTACTCGCTCTTGCGGGGCAACCCGTCCTCGAAGACCACCATGCTGGCGACCACGTCGGTGCCCTGGATCTGGGAGATGTCGAAGCACTCGATGCGCAGCGGCGACGTGCTCATGCCCAGCGCCTCGCTGATCTCGTCCAGTGCCTTGCCCCGGGTGGTCAGGTCACCGGAGCGCTTGAGCTTGTGCCGGGCCAGCGCGTCCTTGGCGTTGCGCTCCACCGTCTCCATCAGTGAGCGTTTGTCGCCACGCTGCGGCACCCGCAGCGACACCCGACTGCCCCGGTGGTTGGAGAGCCACTCGGCCAGCGCGTCGGCGTCCGCGGGCAGCTCGGGGACCAGTAGTTCCCGAGGCACGTCGGCTTCGCCGTGCTCGCCGCCGTACACCTGGGTGCAGAAGTGGTGCACCAGGTCCCCGGTGGTCAGCTCCTCGGTCTTCTCCACCACCCAACCGCGCTGGCCGCGGACCCGGCCGTCGCGGACGTGGAAGACCTGTACAGCCGCCTCGAGCGGGTCGTCGGCGAACGCGACGACGTCCGCGTCGGTGCCGTCGCCGAGCACCACGGTCTGCTTCTCCATGGCCCGGCGCAGTGCGGCCACGTCGTCGCGCAGGCGGGCGGCCCGCTCGAACTCCAGTTGCTCGCTCGCCTCGGTCATCTCACGTTCGATCTTGCGGACCATGGTGTCGGTGCGCCCGGCCATGAAGTCGCAGAACCCGTCGACGATGGCCCGGTGTTCGTCGGCGGAGACGGTGCCCACGCACGGCGCCGAGCACTTGCCGATGTAGCCCAGCAGGCAGGGGCGACCGACCTGGCCGGCCCGCTTGAACACCCCGGCGGAACACGTGCGCGCGGGGAACACGCGCAGCAGCAGGTCGAGGGTCTCCCGGATGGCCCAGGCATGCGAATAGGGACCGAAGTAACGCACGCCCTTGCGCTTGGCGCCGCGCATCACCTGCAGCCGGGGGTACTCCTCGTCGAGGGTGACAGCAAGATAGGGGTACGACTTGTCGTCGCGGTAGCGGACGTTGAACCGCGGGTCGTACTGCTTGATCCAGGTGAACTCCTGCTGGAGCGCCTCGACCTCGGTGCCGACGGTGATCCAGTCCACCGACTCGGCGGTGGTGACCATCTGTCGGGTGCGCTCGTGCAGGTTCCAGACGTCGCCGAAGTATGAGTTGAGTCGGCTGCGCAGATTTCGCGCCTTGCCGACGTAGATCACCCGGCCGGTGCCGTCGCGAAAGCGGTAGACCCCTGGTAGCTCCGGGATGGTGCCGGGTGCGGGGCGGTAGGTCGAGGGGTCAGCCACACCAACAAGCCTAGTCCGCAGCACCGACAGCCCACCGCAGGCGTGATCCACTCGGCACCCCGGAAGTCGGGGTGTCGGCACACCCGCTGACACCCCGACTTCCCGAACGCGGATCGGTCCTGCGACGCCGGGCGACCGGCCGGTCAAGGTGCGGCCCGGGCCGGCCCACCGGCCCCGCGTCGGATCAGGCCAGCGAGATCTGGTCGCCGGTGACCTTGATCTCCTTGGGCGGCAGCGGCTTGGTGGCCGGGCCGGCCTTCACCGAGCCGTCCTCGATCGAGAACTTGCTGTTGTGGCAGGTGCAGTTGATGGTGCCGCCGTCGACGTTCGTCACCGGGCAGTTCTGGTGCGTACAGATCGGGCTGAAGCCTTTGAACTGGCCGGCCGTGGGCTGGGTGATGACCACGCCCTGGGCGGCGAGGACCTTGCCGCCGCCGACCGGGATGTCGGCGGTGGTGGCCAGCGACTGGGCATCCTGCCGGTCACCGCCGCCAGCGTCGCCGGTGCTGGGTACGGCAGGGCCACCGCTTGTGGGCGCACCGCTGCTGCTGCCGCCGTCGTCGTCACTGCCGCAGGCAGCCAGGACGACGGCCGCGCCGACCGCCCCGACGCCGGTGAGCAGGTTACGACGTGTCTGCGTACCTGGTCCGGTCAGCGCTTGATCGTCACTCATGCCTCGCCTCTCTCTAGCCCGCTGCCGGTCGAAAGCCGGCCACACTTCTCCACACGGGCAACTGTGCCGGATGGTTCAGCACGGCATCCGCTCGACCCGACAAATGGGGTGGGGCAGGTCGTCATCCGACCCACCCCACCCCATCAGCACGCGTCGAGAGGTCAGCGCGCGGCGGCCGGCACCTTGCGGCTGGCCCGCGCCTTGGTCACGCCGTTGGCCTTGGCGGCCCGGGTGGTGGCGGCAGCCGCACCCTTGGCCTTGCCGTCGAGCTTGAGCACCTGGCGCAGGAACTCGCCGGTGTGGCTCTCGGCCACCTCGGCGACCTCCTCGGGGGTGCCGGTGGCGAGCACTGTGCCGCCACGGTGGCCACCCTCGGGACCCATGTCGATCAGCCAGTCCGCGGTCTTGATCACGTCGAGGTTGTGCTCGATCGTGATCACCGTGTTGCCCTTGTCGACCAGCCCTTCCAGCACCATCAGGAGCTTGCGGATGTCCTCGAAGTGCAGACCGGTGGTCGGCTCGTCGAGCACGTAGACCGTCCGCCCGGTGGAGCGCTTCTGCAGCTCGGAGGCGAGCTTGACCCGCTGCGCCTCACCGCCGGAGAGGGTCGGCGCCGGCTGACCGAGGCGGACGTAGCCCAGGCCGACGTCGACCAGGGTCTTCAGGTGCCGGTGGATGGCCGGGATCGCGGAGAAGAACTCGGCGGCCTCCTCGATCGGCATCTCCAGCACGTCCGAGACGGTCTTGCCCTTGTAGTGCACCTCCAGGGTCTCCCGGTTGTACCGGGCGCCCTTGCAGACCTCGCAGGGGACGTACACGTCGGGGAGGAAGTTCATCTCGATCTTGATCGTGCCGTCACCCGAGCACGCCTCGCAGCGCCCGCCCTTGACGTTGAAGGAGAACCGACCCGGGCCGTACCCGCGCACCTTCGCCTCGGTCGTCTCGGCGAAGAGCTTGCGGACGTGGTCCCAGACGCCGGTGTAGGTGGCCGGGTTGGAGCGCGGCGTGCGGCCGATCGGCGACTGGTCCACGCCGACGACCTTGTCCACGTGCTCCAGCCCGGAGACGCGGGTGTGCCGGCCGGGCACCAGCCGGGCGCCGTTGATCTGGTTGGCCAGCACCGCGTACAGGATGTCGTTGACCAGCGTCGACTTGCCCGAGCCGCTGACCCCGGTGACAGCGATCAGCTGGCCCAGCGGGAACGAGACGGTCAGGTTGCGCAGGTTGTGCTCCCGCGCGCCGTGCACCACCAGCTCGCGGGCCGGGTCCTGCGGGCGGCGGCCCGTCGGCGTCGGGATCGACCGCCGACCGGACAGGTACGCCCCGGTGATCGACTCCTTGTTCTTCAGCAGCGCCGGCACCGAGCCGCTGTGCACGATCTTGCCGCCGTGCTCACCCGCGCCGGGCCCGATGTCGACGATCCAGTCGGCGGTGCGGATGGTGTCCTCGTCGTGCTCCACCACGATCAGCGTGTTGCCGAGCCCACGCAGCCGGATCAAGGTCTCGATCAGCCGGTGGTTGTCGCGCTGGTGCAGCCCGATCGACGGTTCGTCGAGCACGTAGAGCACACCCACCAGGCCGGAGCCGATCTGGGTGGCCAGCCGGATGCGCTGTGCCTCGCCGCCGGAGAGCGTGCCGGCCGGGCGGTCCAGGGAGAGGTAGTCCAGGCCGACGTCGAGCAGGAACCGCAGCCGGGCGTTGATCTCCTTGAGGACCCGCTCGGCGATCATCTTCTGCCGGTCGGTCAGCTCGATGCCGGCGAGCAGGTCGGCGCACTCCCCCACGGACAGGTTGCAGACCTCGGCGATGCTCTTGCCGGCCAACGTGACCGCGAGGACTTCGGGCTTGAGCCGGGCACCGCCACACGCCGCGCACGGCACGTCGCGCATGTAGCCCTCGTACTTGTCGCGGGACCACTCGGACTCGGTGTCGGAGTGCCGGCGCTCGATCCACTGCACCACGCCCTCGAAGCCGGTGTAGTAGGAGCGCTCGCGGCCGTACTTGTTGCGGTAGCGCACGTGAACCTGGTCGTCGGAGCCGTGCAGGATCGTCTTCTGCGCGCGCGCCGGCAACGCCCGCCACGGGGTGTCGATGTCGAAGTGCTGGGCCTCGCCGAGCGCCTCCAGCAGGCGCAGGAAGTATTCCAGGTTGTGCCCGGTGGACCAGGGCTGGATGGCGCCCTCACGCAGGCTGCGCTCCGGGTCGGGGACCAGCAGCTCCGGGTCGACCTCCTTCTTGGTGCCCAGGCCGGTGCACTCCGGGCAGGCGCCGTAGGGCGCGTTGAAGGAGAAGACCCGAGGCTCGAGATCCTCGATGGCGAGCGGGTGGTCGTTGGGGCAGGCCAGGTGCTCGGAGTAGCGGCGCTCGCGGTCCGGGTCGTCCTCGGGAAGGTCGACGAAGTCGAGCAGGACCAGGCCGCTGGACAGGCCCAGGGCCGCCTCGACCGAGTCGGTGAGCCGCTGCTTGGCGCTCGGCTTGACGGTGAGCCGGTCGATCACCACCTCGATGGTGTGCTTCTCCTGCTTCTTGAGCTTCGGCGGCTCGGTCAGCGGGTGAACCACGCCGTCGACCCGGGCCCGGGCGTAGCCCTTGGCCTGCAGCTCGGCGAAGAGGTCGACATATTCGCCCTTGCGGCCACGGATCACCGGTGCGAGCACCATGAACTTGGTGCCCTCGGCCATGGCGAGGACCCGGTCGACGATCTGCTGCGGGCTCTGCCGGGAGATGCGCTCACCACAGACCGGGCAGTGCGGCTCACCGATGCGGGCGTAGAGCAGACGCAGGTAGTCGTAGACCTCGGTGATGGTGCCGACCGTCGAGCGCGGGTTGCGCGAGGTGGATTTCTGGTCGATCGAGACGGCCGGGCTCAGGCCCTCGATGAAGTCGACGTCTGGCTTGTCCATCTGGCCGAGGAACTGCCGGGCGTACGACGAGAGCGACTCGACGTAGCGGCGCTGCCCCTCGGCGAAGATCGTGTCGAAGGCCAGGCTCGACTTGCCCGACCCGGACAGCCCGGTGAACACGATGAGCGCGTCCCGGGGCAGGTCGAGACTGACGTCACGCAGGTTGTGCTCGCGCGCGCCACGGATGATCAGTCGGTCGGCCACGGTGCGTGTACTCCCGGGAGAAGACGAAGCAATGGATCTGTCCCGCTCTGGGTGGTCTTGAGCGGTCGTGCGGGCGCGGAAAACACGCCTCGGCAACTCTAGCCCCGAGGTACGACAGTTTCCCTCGCCCGCACATTCCCCCAGCTCAGCCCGGTCGGCCGCGCCGCCCGCGAGCCCGGTCGGCCGCGCCGCCCGCGAGCCCGGTCGGCCACGCGCCGGCGGATGCCCGGTCAGTAGCCGCCGGGCGCCGGCGGACGCGCGGCCCGACGCCGGGCCGAACGCCACCCGCCGCGTCGCTCCGCCGCCACCCGGGCCTCCCGCCGTCGGCTCTCGTGGGCCACCTCGCCCTGCAGCCGCCGCCAGCTCTCCCACCGACGGGGGGAGAGCTCGCCGGTGTGCACCGCCTCCCGGACCGCGCAGGACGGCTCGCCGTCGTGACCGCAGTCGGCGTACCGGCAGCCCTCGGCCAGCCCGGCGATGTCGGCGAACGCCCGGTCGAGCCCGGCCGCGCCGTCCAGCAGGCCGACCGCCCGGACACCGGGCGTGTCGATCACCGCACCGCCACCGGGGATCGGTACGAGCGCCCGCCAGGTGGTGGTGTGCCGGCCCTTGCCGTCGACGCGCCGGATCGCCTGGGTGGGCATCATCACCGCCCCGACGAGAGCGTTGACCAGGCTCGACTTGCCAGCGCCGGACGGGCCGAGCAGTCCGAGCGTGCGGCCGGGCGTCACCTCGGCGCGCAGCGGTGCCAGCCCGAGGCCACGTTCGGCGCTGACCGGCAGCACTGGCACCCCGGGCGCGACGGCGGCCAGCTGGCGGGCCAGCGTGGCCGGGTCGGCCGCGAGGTCCGCCTTGGTCAGTACGACAAGTGGCCGGGCTCCGGACTCGTGGGCCAGGGAGAGCAGCCGCTCGATCCGGCCCACGTCCGGCTCGGGGTGCACCGGCTCCACCACGGCGGCGGCGTCGAGGTTGGCGGCCAGCACCTGACCACTGGCGTCCTTGCCGGCGGTACGTCGGATCAGCGCGCTCCGCCGCGGCAGCACCGCCTCGACGGTGACGCGGCGGTCCGGCCAGTGGGTGAGCAGCACCCAGTCCCCGGCGCAGGGCAGCGCGGACGGGTCCCGGGCGGCGACGGTCAGCACCGCCCCACCCAGACTGGCCCGGACCGGGCCACCTGCGGTGAGCACCGTGCAGACCCCCCGGTCCACCCGGGCCACCCGACCCGGCTGGTGCTCGCCGCGGCGCGCGGCGTACGCCGTCCGCTCGGCGTCCCAGCCGAGGGCGGTCAAATCGATCGTCATGGCATCCTCATCGGTGTCGAAGCTGGTGATGGCGGAACACGCGTGCCACGTCCGGCATGATCACCACCTCCGTCCGATGTCCCGGTGCCGCGTCTGCCGCTGACGGTAGGTCGCGCGCCGACGCGCCGAAAGCGATTTCCCCGGCGACGGCGCGACGGCGGACCGCTAGGGTCGACGGGTGACCACGGATCCGCTGTTGCTGATGGGCGAGGTGGACGCGGCCACCAGGCGACTACTGCGTACCGCCGCTTCTTTCGACGCCGCGGACCTGGCCGCCGCGTCGCTGCTGCCGGGCTGGACGCGCGGCCACGTCCTGGCGCATGTGGCGCGCAACGCCGACGGTTTCGTCAACCTGCTCACCGCGGCCCGCACCGGGGCGGCGCTGCCGATGTACGCCTCGCTGGATGCCCGCACCGCCGACATCGAAGCCGGTTCGAGCCGGCCACCGGCCGCGCACCTGGACGACCTGCGACGCACCGCGGACCTGTTCGCCGAGGCGGTCGCGGCGATGCCGGCCGACGCCTGGGCGGCGACGGTGCAGGCGCGTAAGGGTCCCTGGCCGGCGGCGCTGCTGGTCTGGGGTCGACTGCGGGAGATCGAGGTGCACCACCTCGATCTGGCCGCCGACTACCGGGCCGCGGACTGGTCGGAGACGTTCGCCCACCGACTGCTGCGGGAGGCGGCCAGTCATCACGCCATGGGGCCGACACCGCCGTCGATGGTGCTGCGCCTCGACGGCAGTGAGCACGAGGTGGTGATCGGGGGGCGCGTCGGCGCTCCGGTCGTCGCCGGCTCCGCCCCCGACCTCGCCGTCTGGCTGATCGGCCGCGCCGACGGCACCCTGCTCTCCGTCACCCCTGACGGTCCCCTGCCTACTCCACCGGAATGGATATAGAAACGTCATGACATACAGCGGAGACGTCACGCACGGCGGCGCACCGGCGGTTCGGGAGCTGGACGGGCTGACCATCAGCAAGCTGTCGGTGGGTCCGATGGACAACAACGCCTACCTGCTGCGCTGCACGGGCACCGGCGATCAGGTGCTGATCGACGCCGCGAACGAGGCGCCCCGGCTGCTCGAGCTGATCGGTGACGGTGGGCTCACCGCCGTGGTGACGACCCACCAGCACATGGATCACTGGGTGGCGCTGGAGGAGGTCGTCGCCAAGACCGGCGCCCGGGCGTTGGTGCACGCCGACGACGCGTCGGGGTTGCCGATCGAGGCGGAGCGGCTGGCCGACGGCGACACCGTGGCAGTCGGCGACTGCGCGTTGGAGGTCATCCACATCAAGGGGCACACCCCGGGTTCGATCGCGCTGCTCTACCGCGACCCGTCCGGCACCCCGCACCTCTTCACCGGCGACAGCCTTTTCCCTGGTGGGGTGGGCAACACCGACAAGGACCCGGAGCGCTTCGCGGCGCTGATCGATGACGTCGAGCACAAGCTGTTCGACCAGCTCCCGGACGACACCTGGTTCTACCCGGGCCACGGCAAGGACAGCACCCTGGGCGCCGAGCGCCCCGCCCTCCCCCAGTGGAAAGCCAGAGGCTGGTAACCCCCCAGCACAACCACCACCACCAAGAGCAAAGACAACCCAACGTCGACCAAGAACCACCAAGATCACCCACTGCCGGCCGACGGCGGCGGCACCCCCGCGCGAACCGGAACCACGACGGGGGCGGGGGCCCGCCGTGCCCGGCGCAGGGATCAAGCCTGACCGCCCGGAGCCGGGCACGGCGGGCCCCCGCCCCACCCACCGCAACCCGGCCCCAGAGCCCCCACACCCCCCCAGAGCGAAGAACAGCCTCAGCCGACGACGGCAAACAACCGCCGCCGCGCCCCCAGCAACGCGACGGAGGCCAGCACCAGCCCGACCCCCATCGTGACCAGCAGAGGGCTGGGGTCGCCCGGCAGCAGCGCGGCCACCGACCGCGACGCGGTGCCCAGGGCGAGGTAGAGACCGGCCCAGGCGGCCGCGCCGATCGTCGCGCAGCCGAGAAATCGGCGGTACGACATCCGCAGCCCGCCGGCGGCCAGTGGCAGTAGCGCGTTGAAGACCGGCAGGAACGGCGCGACCACCATCATCCGGCCGCCTCCGCGACGCAGGATTCCTTCGGCCGCTGTCCAGCGGGCCTCGCCGATCCAGCCACCGATGCGGCTGTCGCGCAGTCGGTCGGAGTAGCGACGGCCGACCAGGAAGCTCAGTGACCAACCGGCCAGGCAACCGATCAGCACCGCGGTGAAGGTGGCCAGCCCGGTGCTCGGGCGGCCCACGCCGACGGCGGCGAGGATCGCGACGTCGCCGGGAACCAGGACACCCAGCAGGGGTACGGCGTCGAAGAGCATGACGAGCCCGAGCGCGCCCATCAGCAGCAGAACCGGTAGTTCTCCGATCTGGGCCAGCCATTGCGTCATGCGTCGACGCTATGGCCGTGGCGCCACTTCGGACATCGGGTCGTAGCCCCCAGTGACCCCTGGTATCCGCCTCGGGGTCGCCCCTGAGTCGGGGGTGCGCCTCAGGCGGGGCGCAGCACCTGCACGTGGCGTAGCGACGAGTCGACCGACGGTTCGGTGGTGGGTACCGGGTAGTCGGCCAGCACGGTCAGGCGGTCCGTCGGCAGGTGTCCGCGGCCGGGGTCGCCGACCAGCACGTCGGCACCTGCGGCGGCGGCCCGCTGCAGGAAGGGCAGCATCCGGTCGGCCATCGCGCGGTCGTAGAAGACGTCTCCGGCGACGACCAGGTCGACCTTCGCTTCGGTGCTGTCGAGCAGGTCGTCCCCGGTGGCGTCGACGACGACGTGGTTGGCCCGCGCGTTGAGGGTGACGGCGGCGACGGCGTACGGGTCGATGTCGTTGGCGATCACCTCCGCGGCGCCGGCGAGCGCGGCGGCGATGGCTACCAGCCCGGACCCGGCGGCGAGGTCGAGCACCCGGCGACCGGCGGCCAGCTCCGGGTGGTCCAGGAGGTGGCGGGCCAGGGCCTGTCCCCCGGCCCAGGCGGACGCCCAGTACGGCGCGGGCAGCGCGCGTCCGGCGGCGGCCTCCATCCGGGCCCACCAGACGATCGCGTCCTCGGCCAGGTGCAGCCGCACCTCGGGGACGAACGGAGTGGGCATCAACCGGAGCCGGTCCAGACCAGTACCGGGCGCGTGGATTTCGCGTTCCAGCTCGGTCAGCGCGTCGGCTGCGGCATCACTCATCGGCGCAAGCATGCCGCAGCGGCGGTTGGTCGGGGCGGGTTTCACATGCCGCCGCGCAGAGTTCACCCGAGTTCAGTCAAATACCTACGGCACTTCGGCCAGCGGATCGGGGTTTTGCCCGTTACTGTCGAACAGGTACGGGCGATCATCGGCCAGAGGCCGAGGGTCAGCCGCTTTGAACAGGGAGAGATGCATGGCAACCGGCACGGTTAAGTGGTTCAACTCGGAAAAGGGCTTCGGCTTCATCGAGCAGGACGGTGGAGGGCCGGACGTGTTCGTCCACTACTCCGCCATCGCTTCGAGCGGCTACCGGGAGCTCAACGAGGGCCAGAAGGTCGAGTTCGAGGTGACCCAGGGGCAGAAGGGTCCGCAGGCGGACAACGTCCGCCCGATGTAGCTCCGTGCCGGTGACGGCGGCCGGTCTCCGGCCGCCGTCGCAGCGCACTCAAGACGCCGCCGGGGCGGCGGGCAGGTCCCGCCGCCTCCGGATTGGTCCGACAAGCAGAATCAACGGGGTGAGCGCCAGCCAGGCGGTCATCACGACAATTGCCGTCTCGACGCCGTAACGTGCGCCGATGGCACCGGCCAGCACGGCCGCCAGCGGGATCGTGCCGTAGTTGAGCAGATGCATGCTCACCGTCACCCGGCCCAGCAGGTGGTGCGGCGTGTAGGTCTGCCGGAAGGCACCCTTGACCACGTTGCCGATGGCCACCCCGAGACCGATCAGCAGGCCGCCGAGGGCTGGCCAGGCCAGCCCGACGCCGGGCGCGGCGAGCGGGATGAGCAGCGCGGGCGGGCCGGTGAGCGCCGCCGCGATCAGCACCGCCCGTGCCGTGCCGCAGCGCCGGGCCACAGTGGTGGCGAGCAGCGCGCCGATGATCCCGCCGGCGCTCATCACACCGACGAGCCCACCCACCAGGCCCGGTTCGAGTCGCAGTTCACGGACCAGGAAGACCACCAGGACGGCCTGGTAGCCGGTCAGCCCGATGTTGCTGGCCGCGCCGAAGAGCGTGAGCACCCGTAGGTACGGGTCCCTGATGACGAAGCGCAGCCCTTCGGTGATGTCCCGGCGCAGCGATCGGGACCGCTGCGAGGGTCGTACGCGTGGTTCGCGGGTGCGGATGCGCAACAGGAACATCGCGGAGAGCAGGAATGTGAGCGCGTCCAGCAGCAGTGCGGCGACGGCGCCGACGAGCTGGGCGATCAGACCGGCGAGGCCGGGTCCGACGACGTAGCTCGCGGTCTGGGTCGCCTGGAGCTTGGCGTTGCCCTCCGGCAGTTGCCCGGGTCGCAGCAGCACCGGCAGGTAGACCTGGTCGGCGGTTTCGAAGAAGACCCGCGCGGCGCCCGCGCTGAGGGCCACCACCAGCAGTTGCGCGACGGTGAGCCGGCCCAGCACGGCGGCCAGCGGCACGCTGAGGAAGGCCACCGCGCAGAGCAGGTCGCAGATCACCATCACCGGTCGGCGGGGCAGCCGGTCGACCCACGCGCCGGCCGGCAGGCCGATCAGCAACCAGGGCAGCCAGGCCGCCGCGGTGAGCACCGCCACCTGGAAGGTGCCGGCGTCGAGGACGGCGACCGCGACCAGGGGCAGCGCGACAGTGGTGACGTTGCTGCCGACGCTGCTGACCGCCTGGCCGGCCCAGAGCAGCCGGAAGTCGCGGTGCCGCAGCAGCCCTCCGGTCGGCCGGACGTCGGCGTCGTCAGAACGGGTGGCGATGGTCACGGTCGGGCCGGTACGCCGTGGACGAAGACGAAGACCGGCCTGCGGTCGGCGTCGTCGTCGGGTAGCTCCCGGTCGGCCCAGCGGCCGAGGACCTCGATCATCTCGCGGCTCAACTCGGCCAACTCCTGCGGCGTGAGGCTCAGCCAGTGGTCGGTGGAGAACGGCGCGTCGTTCCAGGTGGCCTGGGTGCTCTCGTCGGCGGCGTGCCAGGCCCGGGCCAGGGCGACGTGCCGGTCGAGGTTGAGCGAGGTGGCGGCGTCGGCGACCGCGCGGGAGGCCGGGTCGGCGTCGAAGTCGGCGTTGGACCAGCGCAACCCCCTGGTCACCAGGCGCCACCACCGCTCGCGCCGGTCCCGGGCCAGTTCGGGCGCCTCGGCGACCAGGTCGGCGGCGGCGAGGACCTTGAGGTGGTGGCTGACGTTCGCTGGGGCCTGGTCGGTGCGCTCGGCGAGGAGCCCGACGGTGGAGGGCCCGTGGACCTTGAACACGTCCATCAGCCGGCGGCGCAGCGGGTGGGACATGGCGGCCAGCACCCGGGAGTCGGTGATCTGGCGTACGTCGGGGCTGTTCATGTCGACAGCCTGACATCCGCAACGACTGTTGCGCAACACTCATTGCCCAACAGTCGTTGCGGATCGCGTCAAGAGGGGCGGCCCGGCGGCTACGAACCGCCCCTCGCTCAGGCGACGAGCCGGCGGGCCAACTCGTCGGCCACCTGCTTGGCGATCGTGGGCGGGATCGCGGCAGCGATCTCCTCCGGGGTCAGCCCGGCCAGCACGCCCTGGATGATCGCCTCCTCGTCGGTGAAGTCCCGGTTGGACAACTCCGTCAGCGCGGCCTGCAGGGCGGTGACCTGCAAACCGAGCGACTTCAGGGTCGGGTGGGCCGGCCTGAAGTTCGAAACGGTGGCGTCCTCACCCATCGCCATCCGGGTGTAGATCTGCCCGATCGGGTTGCGGCCGTCCAGGACGGTGAGGTTCTTGTGGACGGTGGCCAGCCAGTTGTGCTCTTCGGGGGTCATGTCGTCGTCCTCCAGGAGTCCGATGGAACTGAGGTAGCGGCGGAACAGGGGCCGCTGGTCGCGGCCCGCCTTGATGGCGTCGCGGAAGAAGCTGAAGTGGGTGTGCCAACGGTGTGAGCTGTCGCCGGTGGTGCGCTTGCCGAGGCGATCCCACCGCTTCACAGTGCTGCCGTCGGGGCTGTAGATGATCTCCCGGATGTCCCGGGTGTCGGCCGCGTTCGCGGCGCACTGCGCGACGCACCAGACCGAGAAGCTGGGCAGGGTGTTCGATCGGCCACCGGAACGGACATCGAACTGTCCGACGTCCAGCGCCGCCGCGTCGAGGGTCAGCCCGGCCCGGTCCCGAGGCGACTCGACCACCGAGTAGTCGTTGGGGACCACGCGGTCCGACCCGCAGTGGTAGCCGCCCCGGTGGGACGAGTCACCGACGATGCCGACCTCGCCCGGATCCAGGTCGTCGGGCCCGGGAGCGTTGTCGAGGTGAGTGAGGAGCAGACTTCGGACGGCCAGAAGATTAGCCGGGGCCCGGGTCATGGGGTCCCCCTTTCCGAGAGGCGGGGACCGGGCACGACGTCACACCGCGTACGCGGTGCTGGGCTTCGGGCGAGCCCGGCCTACTGGTGCACGGCGCCGGGCGTTGACTCCACCATAGCCCGCATTTTCGGTAAACGCCCAGCTCAGGAGGGGTCTGTTCAGATTGGAGGTTGGTGCGGGGCAGAGTGGACGATCGGCAGCAGCAGCGCCGAGGGGTGCGCCGGGTCGTGCAGCACCTGCCGCCAACCAGCACGTAGCGTCACCGCCGTGCCGAGCGGTTCTCCGGTGCCGGGGTTGCGCGCCCACCGTGGATGGGCGCCGCCGGAGACCTGCACCCGCAGTCGGTGCCCGGCGGCGAAGCGGTACGCGGTCGGCCAGAGCGGCACCGGAATCCGCAGCGCCCCGGAAGGGTCGGCCGGGAAGCGCTCGGGCGTGACCCGCACCAGACCGTCGCACACGTTCCACGAGCGACCCCGGCGGTCCACGTCGCACAGACGAACGAACACGTCCAGGTAGGGCAGATCGCTGCGCAGGTGGATCTCGGCGCGGACCGGGCCGATCACCTCGACCGGCGCGGCCAGCGGGGCGCTGGTGTAGGTCAGCACGTCGGGGCGGGCCTCGACCCGCCGGTTGTCGACCGGGCCGGCCCGTTGGGCGACGAGCAGCGGACCGCCGAGCGACGGGGTGGGGTCGGCGGGGTCGTAGCGGAACCCGTCCGGTGTCGACACGACAGGTGGGCGTGCCGCCAGCTCGCCACCGGGTTGCAGGTGCCATTCGGTCTCGACCGCCGGGGGTGGCCAGTCCGGCAGGTCCCGCCAGCCGCCACCGGGGCCGCCGACGTGGATGCGTACGGGCGGCCGGGCTGGTTCCGCCGGGCCGCGCGATCGGGTCGTGGCCGGCAGATGCTCGTCGAGCCAGGCCAGCCCCTCGCGCAGCGCGCCCACGAACAGTCCGGGGCTGCCGTGCGTCCATGGGCCGATGACCAGGCGCGGCGGTGTGCCGGCGGCGCGCAGCACGGCGTGGTCGTCGAGCTGGGCGGGCAGGAAGATGTCGTGCCAACCGGTGACCATGACCACCGGCGCCCGCACCTTCGCGACCTGGTCGGCGAAGACCCGGGTCCGCCAGTAAGCGGCCTGCGGTGTGTGGTGGCGTAGCCACTCCTGAAAGAACGGGATGGTCACGCCGGTGGCCACCCGGTCGGCCTCGGCCAGCGGGAGGTGCTCCAGCGCGGCGGCCAGCCGGGGTTGCCCACGCTTGAGTTCCCACTGCCGGGCCAGCCACGGCACGGTCTGCGCGTGCAGCAGCTCCGCCCAGGTCAGCACGGTGTCCAGGGCGAAGGACTCCCCCGCGTACGTCGAGTCGCGGGTGGCCGAGGCGGTCACCACCGCGACCATGGCGCGCAGCTCCTCGTCGGCGTCGGCGGCCAGGGCCCACTGGGCGAAGCCCTGGTAGCTGACCCCGAACATGCCGAGTTGCCCGGACCACCAGGGCTGGCGACGCAGCCAGTCCAGCGTGTCCGCGCCGTCGTCGCGCTCGTGCACCAGCGGGGCGAACGTTCCACCAGAGCCGCCGGTGCCCCGGCACGACTGGATCACCGCGTGTCGACCCCGGGCGGCGAGCAGCCGACCGAGCAGCCGCAGCGGCCCACCCCGCCCGTAGGGGGTGCGGATCAGCACGGTCGGCGCACCGCGGACGGCCGGGGCGTAGTGGTCGGTACGCAGCACCACGCCGTCGCGGGCCCGCACCGCGAGGTCACGGCTGACCCGCACCGGGCCGGGGCGGGTCGGGGTTAGGCGCAGCGCGGCGCTGGCGAGGCGGGTGACGAGGTGCGGCACCGGTCAGCCCGTCGGGCGGCGGGGTGACTCCGGCCGGGTGGCGCGCACCGCGTCGCGGTGCCCGCGCAGCGACTCGCTCATCTCCTCCATGAACCGGTGCACCACCTCCAGCTCGTCCTCGCTGAAGCGGGCCATCACCGTGTCGGTACGGGCGCCCAGCGGCCGGAAGAACTCCATGGCCAGCGCGGCGCCCTGGTCGGCGTAGTGCAGCAGCACCTTGCGCCGGTCGACGGTGTCCCGGTCGCGGCGGATGTGCCCGGCCCGTTCCAGCCTGTCGATCAGGGCCGTGACCGAGCCGGAGGAGAGGTTCAGCTGCTCGCCCAGACGGCCGGGGGTGATCGGGTCACCGAGCAGCTCGGCGTCCATCACCGCGATCAACGCCTGCAGGTCGGTCGGGTTGAGGCCGTGCAGGTTGGCGAAGGCGTGGCCGACCTGCTGGGCGTCCACCGCGTACCGCCGGAGGTTGTTGGTGATCTCCGCGGCCAGCTGCTCGCGGCGCGTGTCGCGCCGTCGGTACATGCCGTGAGTCGCCACCTCGCGCCGCTTCTTCCCGTCGTTAATCCCCCGGGTTGCAGCATAGAACAGCCCCGGATAATCTCGGCTATCAAGATACTCGACTTCCGAAGGACCTTGAGGTCACCTGATGTCTGTGTTCACCAGAGTCGCTCGTGGCCGGCTGGCCGCGTGGCTCACAGTGGCCGCCGCGATCGTCGTGGGCGCTGCCGTCTTCGGGACACCCCAGCCGGACAACCCGGCCCCGGTCTCCGCCACCGGCCTGTCCGTGCAGTGGCAGTCGACCCAGGTGCAACGTCTGCAGGATCAGCTGCCCTCCAGCGACGTGCAGCCGGCCATCGTGGTGATCAGTCGCGGTGACGGCGGCGCGCTGAGCGAAACCGATCGGGCGACCGTTGGCGCTCGCGCCGACGACCTGCGCCGCTTCGCGGTGGGTGGGCAGGTCAGCCCCGCCCAGGTCTCCCCGGACGGCGCGGTGGCCCTGGTCGCCGTGCCGTTGGACACCGCCGGCGGCCAGGAGGTCGTCACCGACACGGTGACCCAGCTGCGCGAAACCCTCGCGGACCTGCCCGACGGGCTGAGCGCCGAGGTGACCGGCTCCCCGGCGTTCACCGCCGACCTCTCCTCGGTGTTCGACGGCGCCGACGTCACCCTGCTCGTGGTGACCGCCGCCGTGGTCGCGCTGCTGCTGCTGATCACCTACCGCAGCCCGTTCCTGTGGATCGTGCCGCTGGTCGTGGTCGCCGCCACCGAGCAGCTCACCCTGCGCGCGGTGGACGTCATCGTGCCGGGTGTCGGCATCAACCTCCAGCAGGGTCAGGTCACCGGCATCGCCAGCGTGCTGGTCTTCGGCGCCGCCACCGACTACGCGCTGCTGCTCATCGCCCGCTACCGGGAGGAGCTGCGTCGCGAGGAGGACCGGTTCGCGGCGATGCGCGCCGCGTTGCGCCGCACCGCGGAGCCGATCCTCGCCAGCGGCGGCACCGTCGTGCTCGGTGTGCTCACCCTGCTGCTCAGTGAGCAGGAAACCAACCGGGCGCTGGCCGTGGCCTGCGCCACCGGTGTGGTCTTCGCCATGCTCTCGGCCCTGTTCGTGCTCCCCGCCGTGCTGGTGCTCTTCGGTCGCGGCCTGTTCTGGCCGTTCGTCCCCCGCGTCGGCGGCCCGGTCCGCGAAGGCAAGATCTGGGGCCGGCTCGGCAGCGCCGTGGAACGCCGCCCGGTGGTGGTCGCGACGCTGGCCACACTGCTGCTCGGCGGCCTGGCCCTGGGCGGGCTCGGCATCCGCACCGGCCTGTCCGAGACCGAACAGTTCCGGGCCGAACCCGAGGCGGTGACCGGCGCGCAGACCCTGGCCAGGGCCTTCCCCGCCGGCAGCACCCAGCCCGTCGCCGTGATCACCACCCCGGCGGCGGTGCGGGCGGTCACCGACGCCGCCACAGCGGTACCCGGTGTCGCCTCGGCGCGCCCCGGCGACGCCGGCACGGCCGTCGCCCAGGTCGACGTGGTCCTCGACGCCGAACCCGGCACCACCGCCTCGGACCGCGCGATCGAGGCGCTGCGCGCGGCGGTCGCCGCCGTCCCCGACTCCGCGCCGCCGGCCGCCGCCGGCGCCGACGCCCCGGCCGGGGCGATCGTCGGTGGTTCCGTGGCGGCCACATACGACTCCGACGAGGCCAACGACCGGGACCTGCGGCTCATCCTGCCGATCATCCTGCTTCTGGTCGGTGCCGTGCTCGTGCTGCTGCTGCGCGGTCTGCTCGCGCCACTGCTGCTGGTGCTCACCGTGATCGCCTCGTACTTCGCCAGCCTCGGTGCGGCCTGGCTGCTCTTCGACCACGTGCTGGGCTTCCCGGCGCTGGACAGCGGTGTGCTGCTGCTCGCCTTCGTGTTCCTGGTGGCGCTCGGGGTGGACTACAACATCTTCCTGGTCACCCGGGCCCGGGAGGACGCGCGCAGCGCCGGCACCCGCGCCGGGATGCTCTCCGCCCTGCGGGTCACCGGCGGTGTGATCACCAGCGCCGGAGTGCTGCTGGCCGCGGTCTTCGCCGTGCTCGGTGTGCTGCCGCTGATCACCCTGACCCAGATCGGGATCATCGTCTGCATCGGTGTGCTGCTCGACACCCTGCTGGTTCGTACGGTCCTGGTGCCGGCGCTGGCGTTCCTGCTCGGCGACCGCTTCTGGTGGCCCGGCCGCATCACGCCCGACCCGGTGCAGGCCACCCCGCGCTCGCCCGAGCCGGTCGCCGCACACGACTGACCGACCCGTCGGGGCCGCGGCGAATCCGCCACGGCCCCGGCGAGGGTCAGTACGCCAGGCAGACGCACTCGTTCATCAGTGCCCGCACGTTGCGCACGTACGACGGGTTGGGGATCGTCAGCGGCTTCCCCTCCTGAGCCACCGCACCGTGCCCGAAGTTGTACGCGGCGATGACGGCGTTGAGCAGGCAGGAATTCAGCTCGCTGGTGCACAGTGCCGGGTCGAGCCGGAAGTCGGACTCGAAGTACATGTCGCCGATGTACTTCGTCGCCCAGGCCAGGTAGGTGGCGCCGAGGGAGGCGTTGTCCTGGTACGCGTCGATCTTGTAGCTCTTCTCGAACCGCTGGTTCATCCACGTCGCGGTGTCCGGCATCACCTGCAACAGCCCGACCCCACCATCGCAGGCGTAGATGTTGGACTGCCAGCCGCTCTCCTGCCACGCGGTGGCCTTGAGCAGGTTGAGCGGGATCTTGATGTCCGGTGCCGACACCGGCCAGTAGGTGCGGCTGGCCGCGTCGGTCAGCGCCGCCTTCACCTCGGACCGGCTCGCCTGGCTGCCCTTGTAGGTCGGCTTGCAGGAGGTCGGCGCCGGCTTCGGCGGCGCCGGTGGAACCTCGGTCTCGGTGGGCGGCTTCGGCACCGGGCGCGGCTTCGGCGCCGCCCGGGTCGGCTTCTTCGTCGTCTTCGGCTTCGGGGTAGCGCTCCGACTCGGCGCGGAACCCATCGACTCCACGGCGCTCACCGACGGGCTCGGCTCCCCGTCGACCTCGTCGGACGGGGCATCGGTCGGCCCGTCGGTGATGGCGACCGGCGCGGCCACGCCCGATGGGCTCTCCCCCTTGGCGGCGCAGCCGACGAGCGCGCTCGCCAGCAGAAGCCCGGCGAGCACTGCGGCGCCCAGCCGATCGGTGCGTCGAACCATGCCGTTGCCTCCCCCGTGTGATTGTCGCCGCACCCTAACAAGGTTCGACCGGACGGCGTTGCCCCTGCGACGGCCGCCGGGGGGTCTGGTCCACCGGGGGCTGACCATTGCCCACCGCCCGGTCCCGGGTCGCCCAGGCGACCATGAACACCACGGTCCAGAGCACCCCGAGCAGCACCGCCGCGGCCGTCCCGCTCGCCGTTTCCAGTCCGAGGTAGAGCCGCGCGCCGCCGATCCCGAGCACCCCCGCCGCGGCGGCGGTCCAGGCAGCCACCGCCACCGGCCAGCGGGCGCTGCGCGACACCAGCCACGCCAGGGTGCAGAAACTCGCCGCGACCACGGCGCTCTGGGTGGAGAGCGCAGCCACCTCACCGCCGCCCGGGGCGGTCCCGTGCGGGCCGGTCAGTTCGGCCACCACTGCCAGCACCACCAGCGGCACGAACGCGCCCGCCGTACCGACCACGCTGAGCAGATCCGCCCGCCAGGGTCGGTTGCGCCACGCCAGCACCGCCGCCACCAGCGCCACCAACAGGATCAGCACCGACCCGCGTACCACCGACACCACGACCAGTGTGGCGTCGGCGGCGTCCGGGGTACGCCGAGCCGCGAACCACGCCGCGACCGCGCCGTCCAGCGCGGCCAGACCACTGTTGCGGACCGCCAGCGCGAGCAGACCGGCGATGGCGAGCCCGGCGGCGAACAGCAGCAGCAACCCGGCGGCCAGATTGAGCAGCAGCGTCCAGGCCGGGCCGATCCGCATGGCCACCAGGAAGAACAGCACCCCGTAGCGGGCGGTGAGCCACCGCACCGGGGGCAGCGCGCCGGCCCGGGACAGCAGCGCGCGCGCCGGGTCGGGGTTACGGCCCAGCCACCGACCCACGAGCACCACACCCACCAGGCCGGCCAGCAGCAGGAACGCCACCCCGGTGGCCCGGCCCAGAAGCCGAGAGACGGTGTCGTACGACTCACCGGCGAGGTGACCGAGCAGCACCGAGCCGCCCACCCAGGTCACCACCCCGGCCAGGTTCCAGAGGGCGAACCGCCGGTACGGCATACCGGCCGCACCGGCCAGCCGGGGCACCAGGGTCCGGGCGAAAGCCACCCATCGGGCGGCGAACACCCCCCGCCCACCCAGGCGGGCCAGCATGGCGTCGGCGCGGGCCCACCGCTGCGGCCCGACCCGGTGACCCAGCCCGGCGCGCAGCCGGGAGCCGTACCGCCGTCCGGCCCGAAAGGCCAGCCCATCGCCGAGGACCGCCGCGGCGATCATCGCGAGCAACGCCGGCCCGAGCCGCAAGGTACCGTTGTAGGTGAGGAAGCCGACGAGCAGCAGGGTAGCCTCACCCGGCACGAGCAGGCCGAAGATCACCGCGGTCTCGCCCGCCACGATCAGCGCGGCGACCAGGTAGATCCACAGGGTGGGCAGACCCTGCACCCAGGTCAGCAGGTCGTGCACTCAGGCCCCCAGGACACGGGAGCCAGCATGCCAGCCGGGGGAACCACCGGCACAGCGGTTTCACCATAGATCAGGGGCACCTGGGGGTGACCCCGACGCAGCCTGCGCGAGCGCAGGCGGAAGGATAGAGGGTATGCAGCTTCGCACCGACCTCCGCAACGTCGCCATCATCGCTCACGTCGACCACGGCAAGACCACCCTGGTCGACGCCATGTTGCGGCAGGCCGGCGCGTACGGCGCACGCGGCGAGAACACCGAGCGGGTGATGGACTCCGGTGACCTGGAGCGGGAAAAGGGCATCACGATCCTGGCCAAGAACACCGGTGTGCGGTACCTGCCGGCCGACGGCTCCGACCCGGTCACCATCAACATCATCGACACCCCCGGCCACGCCGACTTCGGTGGCGAGGTGGAGCGCGGCCTGACCATGGTCGACGGTGTGGTGCTGCTCGTCGACGCCAGTGAGGGCCCGCTGCCGCAGACCCGCTTCGTGCTGCGCAAGGCGCTGCGGGCCCGGATGCCGATCATCCTGGTGATCAACAAGGTGGACCGTCCGGACGCCCGGATCAAGGAGGTCGTGGACGACACCTACGAACTCTTCCTCGACCTGGACGCCGACGAGGAGCAGATCGACTTCCCGATCGTCTACGCCTGCGCCCGCGACGGCATCGCCTCGCTGACCCAGCCCGCCGACGGCTCGGTGCCCGACGACAGCACCTCCCTGGAGCCGCTGTTCCGCACCCTGCTGGACACCATCCCGGCACCGTCGTACGAGGACGGCGCGCCGTTGCAGGCGCACGTCACCAACCTGGACGCCTCGCCGTTCCTCGGCCGGCTCGCGCTGTGCCGGGTCCGCCAGGGCACCATCAACAAGGGTCAGACGGTGGCCTGGTGCCGCACCGACGGCAGCACCCAGCGGGTCCGCATCTCCGAGATGCTGATGACCGAGGGCCTGGAGCGCACGTCGGCCGAGACCGCCGGCCCAGGCGACATCATCGCCGTCGCCGGCATCCCGGAGATCATGATCGGTGAGACCCTCGCCGACGTCGAGAACCCGGTCGCGCTGCCGCTGATCACCGTCGACGAGCCGGCCATCTCGATGACCATCGGCACCAACACCTCGCCGCTGGTCGGCCGGGTCAAGGGCTCCAAGGTCACCGCGCGGATGGTCAAGGACCGGCTCGACAAGGAGCTGATCGGCAACGTGTCCCTGCGGGTCCTGCCCACCGAGCGGCCGGACGCCTGGGAGGTGCAGGGCCGCGGTGAGCTGGCGCTGGCCATCCTGGTCGAGCAGATGCGCCGGGAGAGCTACGAGCTGACCGTCGGCAAGCCGCAGGTGGTCACCCGGGAAATCGACGGCAAGACCTGCGAGCCGGTCGAGCGGCTGACCATCGACGCCCCGGAGGAATACCTGGGCGCGATCACCCAGCTCCTCGCCACCCGCAAGGGCCGGATGGAGCAGCTGGTCAACCACGGCACCGGCTGGATCCGGATGGAGTGGCTGGTGCCGGCGCGCGGCCTGATCGGCTTCCGCACCGAGTTCCTCACCGACACCCGGGGCACCGGCATCCTGCACCACGTCTTCGAGTCCTACGAGCCGTGGTTCGGTGAGCTGCGTACCCGCAACAACGGTTCCCTGGTCGCCGACCGGTCCGGCGCGGTCACCGCCTTCGCGATGATCAACCTTCAGGAGCGCGGCCAGCTCTTCGTCGACCCCACCACCGAGGTGTACGAGGGCATGATCGTCGGGGAGAACTCCCGCTCCGACGACATGGACGTCAACATCACCAAGGAGAAGAAGCTCACCAACATGCGGGCGTCGACCTCCGACGAGACGGAGAAGCTGATCCCGCCGCGCAAGCTCTCCCTGGAGCAGGCCCTGGAGTTCTGCCGCGAGGACGAGTGCGTCGAGGTCACCCCGACCGCCGTACGCATCCGCAAGGTGGTGCTCGACCAGCAGCAGCGGGGCCGCGCCGCCGCCCGCCGCAAGCACGCCGGCTGACCCACCCCAGCACCCGGCACCGGGCGCGTCGACCGCTTGCGGTCGGCGCGCCCGGTCGTTTTCCCCCAGACGGGTACGCGAGCCCACCCACACCTGATCCGCTACGGTCACCGGCATGACCTGGGATGATCTCGACGCCCACCTGGACGGGGTGCCCGGCACCGTCTCCGCGTACGTGGGGCGCCTCGACGCGCCGCCGACCTGGACCCGCCACGCGGACGCCGGCCACTACGCCGCGAGCACCATGAAGGTGGCGGTGCTCGCCGCGCTGCACCGCGCCGCCGAGGCCGGAACCCTGGACCTGGACGCCCCGGTCCCGGTCGTCAACGACTTCGCCTCCGCCCAGCCCGGCGCACCCCGCTTCGCCAACGCGCAGCCCTACGACAACGACGACGCGGTCTGGGACCGTGTCGGCGGCACCGCGACGCTGCGCTGGCTGGCCGACCGCATGATCGTGCGATCCAGCAACCTCGCCACCAACCTCGTCCTCGGCCACGTCGGGCTACCCGCGGTGGCCGAGGTCTGGGCGCTCGCCGGTGCCCGCAACAGCGTCACCGGCCGCGGCATCGAGGACTTCGCCGCCCGCGAGGCCGGCATCACCAACACGGTCACCGCCGCCGACCTGGCCGCCCTGCTCGGCGCACTGGCCACCGGGGCCGACACCCCCGGCCCACTCGCCTCACCGGCGGCCTGCGCCACCATGCTGGACGTCCTGCTCGCCCAGGAACACCGCGAGGACCTCGCCGCCGGCCTGCCCACTAACACCCGCATCGCGCACAAGAACGGTTGGGTACGCGGCGTCCGCCACGCCGCCGGCGTGGTGCTGCCCGACGACGCCCCGCCCTACCTCATCGCCGTCTGCACCACCACCGACCTGGCCGACGGCGACGACCAGGTGGAGGACGACGCCTGCCTGCTGCTCGCGCACATCTCGGCGCAGGTCTGGGCCGCCCGCCACCACCTCTGACCCCACAGCCTCGGCGGTGATGCCAGCACCGCCGACTGCGGCTACGCTGCTCGCACCCCCACCCCGGAGCCGCCGATGCCCCGCAGTCGCACCGTGCTGATCGCCTTCCTCGTCGTGACGGCCGCGAACCTGCTGGCCAACGCCACCGGCGGCGGCCTGGCCTTCCTGCTCACCAAGCCGCTGCTGATGCCGCTGCTGGCCGCGTACCTCTGGCGGGTCAGCGCCGAACGCGCGGCCCGACCGGACCGGCTGCTGCTCGCCGCGCTGGCCTTCGCCACCGGCGGCGACATCGCCCTGATGATCGACGGAACCGGCTGGTTCCTCGCCGGCATGGCCTGCTTCCTCGGCACGCACCTCTGCTACCTCGCGGCCTTCACCCGACGCGGCGCCGCGACCGCGCTGCGCCGTACGCCGCTGGCCGCCGTCCCCCTGGGGTACGCGGCGCTGACCGTCATCGCGCTGACCTGGATGTGGGCCGGGCTCTCCGATGCCGGGCTGGCCGTACCGGTGGCCGGCTACGCGATCGCGCTGGCCGCCATGGCCAGCACCGCCGCCACCCAGGGCTGGCGGGTCGGTGTCGGCGCCGCGCTCTTCCTCGGCTCCGACCTGCTGATCGCCGCCGGGGTGGCCGAGGTGGCCCAACCACCCGGCGCGCCGGTGCTGGTCATGGCGACCTACGCCGCCGGCCAGGCACTGATCGTCACCGGCTGCGCCGCCCGCACCGGCACACCCACCGACGCACCGGTCACTCCAGCAACTGCGCCCGCAACGCCCTGAGGTCGGAGTCGGTGAGCCCCAGCCCGTCGCGCAGGTACGCGTCGAACGAGCCGTGCACCCGACGCACCTCGGCGTAACCGGCGTCGAGATACTCGGCGCGGACCTCCAGCACCGGCACCACCGCGTCGACGTCCAGCTCGGGATTTCGCCGACGCATCGCCTCGACGATCACCGCCCGCAGGCTGTCGGTCAGCTCGTTGTTGCGCAGGTAGTCGGCGCGAACGGCCGACTCGTCCACCCCGAGCGCCGTCAACAGGATGACGGTCAGCCAACCGGTGCGGTCCTTGCCGGCGGAGCAGTGGTAGAGCAGCGGCAGATTTTCCGGGCGGGACGCCAGCCGCACCGCCTCGGCGAAACCGACCCGCGCCGACTCACCGGTGACGAACCAGCGGTAGATCGCCGACATCGCCCCCGCCGTGCCCTGCCGGGCCAGCTCGGCGTACGCGTTCAGGTCGTGTCCGAGCAGCACCGCCGAGACGTACGTGAAGACGGGGTGCTCCGCGTCGTGCACCGGCAGGCGCACCACCCGTGGCTCACCGGCGAACCGGTCCTCCGGCGCGACCGCGATCTCCGAGGCGTCGCGCAGATCCACCACGCACGCGGGCCCCAGCTTCGCCAGCACCGGCAGGTCCTCGTCGGTCAGCCGACCCAGCGCCGGAGTGCGGATCAACTGGCCGACCCGGACCCTCCGCCCGTCCGCGCCGACGAGCCCGCCCAGGTCACGCGCGTTCGGCGCACCCACCAGCTCCCAGCCCTGCTCGGTCATGCGGTCTCCCCTCCGAAGGTGAACCTCCGTATAGGGTGCCTGACATGACGATCTCGGCGGTACGCACCCACCGGGTTTCCGCCCCCTTACACACTCCGTTCGTCACCGCGCTACGTCGCACCACCACAGTGGACACCCTGGTCGTCGAACTCGTCGACAGCGACGGCCGGTCCGGCTTCGGTGAGGCGCCGCAGGTCTGGCAGGTCACCGGCGCGTCGGTCGCCGGCGCACAGGCGTGCGTCCGCGAGCTGCTCGGCCCACGGCTGATCGGCCGTGACCCGGACGACCTGGTGACCCGGTGCGCCGAGGTGCAGCGCGCCGTGGTCGGCAACGAGGCCGCGAAGGCGGCGGTGGACGTCGCCCTGCACGACCTCGCCGCGCGGCGACTGGGCGTACCCCTGGTGCGGTTGCTCGGGGGCACCACGCTGCGGGTCCCGACGGACGTCACGCTGGCCGCAGGCGACGCGGTGGACCTGGCGACCGCGGCACGGCAGCGCCAGGCCGACGGCTTCGGCGTGCTCAAGTTGAAGGTCGGCACCGACGCGGCCGGTGACCTGGACCGGGTACGCGCGGTCCGGGCGGCCGTCGGCCCCGGCACCCGGATCCGGCTGGACGCCAACCAGGGCTGGACGCCCCGGGAGGCGGTCCGGGTGATCCGCGGCATCGAGGACGCCGGGCTCGACGTGGAGTTGGTCGAGCAGCCGGTGGCCCGCTGGGACCTGGACGGGCTGGCCTGGGTCAGCGACCGGGTGTCCGTGCCGATCCTGGCCGACGAGGCGGTCTTCGGGGTCCGTGACCTGGTGGAGGTGATTCGTCGCCGGGCCGCCGACCTGGTCAACGTCAAACTGGCCAAGTGCGGTGGACTGCACCCGGCCCGCACCCTCCTCGACCTGGCCTCCGCGCACGGCCTCGGCACTGTGGTCGGCTCGATGATGGAGAGCCAGGTCGGCATCGGGGCGGCCGCGAGCCTGGTCGCCGCGTACGGCACCACAGCGGTCCCCGACCTGGACGCCGCCTGGTGGCTGGCCTGGTCACCGGTGCAGGGCGGCATTCGCTACGACGGGGCGACGGTGGTGCTGCCGGATGCCCCTGGCCTGGGCATCTCCGGCCTCGCTGAAGCAAAAGTGCAGGCCCATGGTTGATGGCTGTCGGTTTCTTTCATAGGGTTCCCCTGGACAGCCGACACGATCTGGGGGTTGACGTGGAGCTGCAACCGGGCCGCGAGGCCGTCGTCCGGGTCGCCGTGGCGACGCTGTGGACCTCCCCCGAGGCCGTCCGCCCGGTCGACCGTCCGGCGCTGACCGCCGGCGCCGACATCCCGACCTGGGTCTCCGGGATGGACACCGACCAGCAGGTCGGCGACTGCGTGCTGAGCCAACTCCTGCTCGGCGAACGGGTCCTCGTCAGTGAGGTACGCCCGGACGGCTGGGCCCGGGTCGTCGCCGTCGAACAACCAGCCGCCAAGCTGGATCCCCGCGGCTACCCGGGTTGGCTTCCCGCCGAGCAGTTGGCCGTTCTCGACCCGACCCACACCGGTATCGACCACCCGCTGGTGGTGGACGCCACGGTCACCGGGCTGCACGCCGCCCCGAACGGGCCGGTGGTGCTGCCCGGCGTCGTCGTCGGCACCAGGCTCGTCCCGGCCGGCCCCGCGCTCGACGACTGGCGGCCGGTGCACGTCCCCGGTCGGGCCACCCCGCTCTGGCTGCCCGACCGCCACCTGGTGTCGTCGGCGGTCGCGTCGCCGGCCGCCGCGCAGGCGCTCGCGGTGGCACAGCGCCTGCTGGACGTGGTCTACATCTGGGGCGGTCTCTCCGCGCACGGCATCGACTGCTCGGGGCTGGTGCATCTGGCCTGGCGGCGGTTCGGGGTGCTGCTGCCCCGCGACGCCGACGATCAGGCAGTGGCCACCACCCCACTGTCGTTGGGCGCGGAACGCCCCGGCGATCTCTACTTCTTCGCCCGACCGGGCCGCAAGATCCACCACATCGGCATCGTCACCGCCGCCCCCGGCGACGGCGGCCAGCGCCGGATGCTGCACGCCTGCTACCGGCGGCGGCGGGTCATCGAAGAGGAACTGCCGGCAGACCGGACCGCCACACTGGTGGGCGCGCACCGGGTCTAGGGCGGGTCTCTGTCGACCCGAGCCGGAGTCGCAGGTGTGCGGACCCGGCACGGGCCGGCCAGCACTTCCGACACCGGCCGGGTGCCTGTCCGCACCCGGCCGGTGACCGGTCAGTGTCGGGCGTCGGCCAACTCGCGACGCCGGTCCCGGGAGGACTTCACCAGGCTGGCGGCGGTGGCGATGCCCAGGGTGCCGATGATGACCAGCAGCGACAACCAGATCGGGATGTGCGGTGCCCAGCCGACGTGCTCGCCACCGTTGATGAACGGCAGGTTGTTGTCGGCCAGTGCCTCCAGCACCAGCTTGACCCCGATGAACCCGAGCACGACGGCCAGGCCGTAGCTCAGGTAGATCAGCCGGTCCAGCAGGCCACCGAGCAGGAAGTAGAGCTGCCGGAGGCCCATCAGCGCGAAGACGTTCGCGGTGAAGACCAGGTACGGCTCCTGGGTGATGCCGAAGATCGCTGGGATCGAGTCCAACGCGAAGATCAGGTCGGTGGTGCCGATCGCGATCATCACGATCAGCATCGGGGTGAACAGCCGCTTGCCGGCCACCTGGGTGGTCAGCTTCGCGCCGTCGTAGTCCTTCGAGATCGGCAACGCCTTGCGGCTCCACCGGATCAGCACGTTCTCGGAGAACTCGTCCTCGTCCGGCTCACCCTGCCGGGCCAGGTTCACCGCGGTGTAGATCAGGAACGCGCCGAAGATGTAGAAGACCCAGGAGAACTGCGTAATCAGCGCCGCACCTGCGGCGATGAACCCGCCGCGCATCACCAGCGCCAGCACGATGCCGACGAGCAGCACCTTCTGCTGGTACTGCCGAGGCACCCCGAAGCGCGCCATGATGATCACGAAGACGAAGAGGTTGTCCACCGAGAGGCTGTACTCGGTGAGCCAGCCGGTGTAGAACTGGCCGGCCGCGCTGGCCCCTGAGGTCAGCCAGACACCCGCACCGAAGAGCAGGGCGAGGCCGACGTAGAAGGCGACCCAGAGGCTCGACTCCCGCACACTCGGCTCGTGCGGGCGCCGACCGATGATCAACAGGTCGACGAGCAGGACCGCAGTCAGTGCGACAAGCGTCCCCGCCCACACCAATCCGGACACGTCCAACGTTCATTCCTCCGGCAGACACGCGGCGTCGGGCACACCGTACGCCCCTGCGGGAGCCGGCGTGCCACTGTCGCTCACTCTGGTGACTGTCGGAGGTCTCTTCCGCCGCCGCCCCTGGGGCCGGCGACCTACGGGGCCGGGTCGGGCACCGTGGTTCCGGCGATCGACCGTGCTGACGACTCCGTTGCGGGGGAATACTCCCCTCCTCAATGACCATTGTTGCCCACCACGCCCCGTGATCACACCCCGGGCACCCGGTGGCGCCGGACACCACTCGATGCGTCCCACCGCACACCCGCTAGGGCTTCCTAGGAGGCTAGTGCACGTCGGGTGCGGCGATCGGGTCGGCGAGCGACCAGCCGGCAGCGAGCAGGTCGTCGCAGGCCCGCACCGCCGCGGCCAACCGATCGGCGTGCGGCCCGGTCAACTCCACCACCGGCACCCCGCACCCGGCCAGCTCGGCCCGAAAACGCTCGGTCATCCAGGCCCGCAGGTGCTCACCGTCGCGCAGCCCGTCATCGGTGAACGGCACCCCCCGGTGATCCGTCAGCAGATACAGCGCCGGCCGACGGGCCGCCGCCCGCACCTCCTCGGACGCGCTGCCCAGGTAGCGCTCCTCCCACACCGCCGTCGCGCGCGCGTCGGTGTCGCAGACCAACAGCGGCCCGCTCGTCCGGGCCGCCGCGTCCTCGGCGACCTGCTGCTCGCGCACCACCGCGCGGAAGTCGTCCCGGTCCCAGGCAACGTCGAAGACGGTCGCCTCCGGCGCTCGTTCCCGCAACCCGGCCAGCTTGCGAGCGGTCAACTCCCGGCCGTACTCCGGCACCCAGGACGTGCCGTAGTGCCCGGCGAGCGCCGCCGCCATCGTCGTGGTCCCGGTCGACTCGGCCCCGACCACCACCACCCGGCGGGCGAACCACGCCCGCACCGGCGGGCTCAGCCACCGCCAGTGACCCGCCGGGTCCGCGCGCACTGCCGTCCCGGACACCGGCACAGTCCGCCGGTCCGGATCAACCGACACGGGTACGGCATGGAAGCGGCGCGCCAGCTCGACGCCGTACGCCTCAGAGGAGAAGACCGCGTCCACCGACACCGACCCGACCGCCTCGCGGAACACCGCGCAGTGCGCGTCCCAGACCGCCGGATCGGCGTAGTCCACCGGGTGGTCGTCGTACCGGCCGACGACACGGACCCACGGCGTGTCCGCGTGCACCTCGCGCAGCCAGTCGAGGCGCAGCGGAAGCGGAATGGACTCCCGACGCGAGGGCGCCACGACGACGGTCACCTCGGCGCAGCGGGCGGCGGCGGCCCGGATCAGCGCGTGGTGCCCGGCGTGCGGCGGATAGAACTTGCCCACCACCATCCCGTGCCCGAACTCGGCGGCGGACCGACGCGCCGGCCCGCGTGGTGCCGGCGGCCGGCCGGATGTCGCGGGGCTCACGCGGTGACCGGGGCCGGGCCCGGCGGGACCGCGCTCGGCCGGTCGGCCCGACGCAGATCGGCGCGCCAGGCCCGCAACCCGAGCACGCACAGGGCGAGGAAGACCAGGTAGAGCACGGCCGTCAGGTGCAGCCCCTTGTACGCGTACAGCGGGATGTAGATCAGGTCGGCGGCGATCCAGAGCCACCAACTCTCCACCCGCTTTCGGGTCTGCCCGTACGTGGCCAGCAGGGACAGCGCCGTGGTCAACGCGTCCGGCAGCGGCACTGTCGAGTCGGTGGCCCGGTCCAGCAGGACCCAGAGCGCGCCGGTGAGCAGCAGCCCGGCGGCGGCCAGCCCCAGCCACTCCCGCCGCCCCGTCCGGCTGACCGTGAGCCGGGTGCGCCGCTCGCCCCCGAACAGCCAGTGCCACCAGCCGTAGCAGCCAAGCGCGACGTAGACGACCTGGAGCCCCGCGTCGGCGTACAGCCCGGCGGTCCAGAACAGCAGCATGAGCAGCAGCACGTTGGCGATGCCGATCGGCCAGTTGGCGATCTTCTGCCGGGCCACCAACCACACGTTGAGCACACCGGTCCCGAACCCCAGCAGCTCCGCCCAGGTGGTGCCCGTCCCGGCCACCCGAAACGCGGTGCCGGTGAGCCAATCGATGATCACGAGGCCACCCTAGGGTCCGTGTCAACGCCCTCTGTCGGGCCGAGGCGGAGTCCAGGCAGTGGTCCGGCACGGACCCGCGACACCGACCGCCCCGACCGCCGTGGGAGGCTGTCCGACATGGTGCTTGAGGTCGCGTTGATCGACGTACTACCCGGACACGAGGACGCGTTCGCCGCCGCGTACGCCGAGGGTCACCCGGTGCTCGCCGGAGCGACCGGCTGCCGGTCCGTGCGGATGACCCGAGGAATCGAGTCACCGACCCGGTTCGTGCTGCTCGTCGAATGGGACTCGGTCGAGGCGCACGAGAACAACTTCCGGGCCACCGAACGGTTCGACGCGTGGCGGGCGCTGATCGGGCCGCACTTCGCGGGACCGCCCATTGTCGAACACTTCCTCGACGTACCGGCCTGAGCCGAGCTGTCGTACCCCGCGGTTATCGTGCCGGGCGCACGCGCCGGCTGCCGGTCCCGACGGGCTCGGGGGCGCCGGGCCCGGTGGCCGCGCGGCGCGTCACCGTCGGCACCGGTCAACACTCACTCGCCGACGCGACGGGCCAGCGCGGTGACCGTCTCCTCCGGTGACAGCGCCGCGGCCAGCAGCGCCGCGGTCATCCGCTCGTAGCGGTCGACGTCGAGCACGGTGGCCAACCGGACGTCGGTGGTCAACGCCTCGAGCATGACCGTGCGCGGGTCCGCCGGGTCGGGAAAGGCGTAGCAGGAATACGGTGTGAGCGGATGCAGCCCGCCACCGGCCGCTCCGCGTGGCAACAACCGCACCGTCACGTGGGACAGGCCGGTCACGGCGACCAGGTGACGCAGCTGTTCACGCCAGACCGCCACCGGCAGGTCACCCGGGTCGCAGACGGCCTCGGCGAGCACCGCCGTGTAGCGCGGTGGGTACGCCCGCCGAAGCACCTCCTGCCGCAGTGCCCGCGCGCGCACCTCGGCCTCCACATCGACGTCCGGCGTGAGCTGGACGCCGGCGCTGACCAACACCCGGGCGTACGCGGGCGTCTGGAGCAGCCCCGGCACCACCGACGGCTGGTACTCGACGATGTCGGCGGCGCCCGCCTCCAACTCGGCGTAGGTGCGCTGCCGTTCGCTCATCTCGCCCAGCGTCTTCCACCAGCCTCGACTGGTCGCCGCGTCCCGGGCGATGACGATCAGCGCCTCCCGGGCGGGCGTGGGCACCTTGTAGACGTCCAGCAGGTCGAGCACGTCGGCGAGGTCCGGGCGACTCTGCCCCAGCTCGATGCGGGACAGCTTCGACGTCGAGGCCCAGCCCAGCCGGTCGCAGACCTGCTCCAGGGTCAGCGACTCGCGCCGACGAAGTTGGCGCAGCTCTGCGCCGAGACGTGCTCGTCGAATGACAGGACTTGTTGGCAGCGGCATCCCGGCCTCCCCACCGAGGGAGACTACGCAGGACGATCACCCAGTGCAATAGCTCGCTCGCGCACCGCAATCAGGGTATTCGACACCGCTGGCCGGACCGGCTCGCCGGAGCAGATCGTTTCCGCAGGTCAGCGCGGTTGCGGGTCGCGAAGGCTGGTCCCGGCGGGCCGACCATCCCCGATCGGCGTGGCCGGACTCAGGGTCGGTAGGTGCCGAAGGACCAGACGTAACCGGCCAGATCGCGGGCCGCGTAGTCACGGGAGCCGTAGTCGGTGTCGAACGGCTCGCGGATGATCTCGGCGCCGGCCGCGCGGGCCCGGGCGCAGTGGGCGTCGACGTCCGGCACGGCCACGTAGACCGACCAGTCGTCGTCGGCCGGCCGGGGCGGGGCGTCGGCCCGACCACCCAGCATGATCATGCCGGTGTCGAGGACCAGCTCGGCGTGCGCGACCGCACCGTCCGGCGCCTCGTGCACGGCGTGCACCCGGAAACCGAAGGCGGCACCGAGCCAGTCAATCGCGGCGCGGGGATCGGGATAACGGAAGATCGGATAGATGGTTCGCATGACCCCATTCTGCGGCCGGTGGCGCGGCTCCGGATTGGACGAATGTGACCTCGGCGGGTCGCCGAACCGGGTCCGGTCGGCCGGCGGCCGTCAGCGGCCGGAGAGCAGCGCGGCCGGCGTGGCCCCCGCGAACTCGTGGAAGTCCCGAATCAGGTGGGACTGGTCGTAGTAGCCGCAGCCGGCCGCCACGGCGGCCCAGTCGACTCCCCGCCCGGCCCCGCCCGCCTGGGTCGACGCGTCATGAGCCTGCTGGAAACGCAGCAGCCGGGCAGCCATCTTGGGCGGCAGGCCGACCTCCTGCCGGAACCGGTTTGCGAGGTGCCGGCGGCTCCAGCCCAACTCGTCGGCGAGCACACCGACGCTCCCCCGCCCATCGCTGGCGGCCAGCCACCGCCACGCCCAGTCGAGCCGCGGGTCCACCGGTGGGGACGCCGCCAGCCGGGCGGCGAGCACCCGGTCGAGGAGGTCGAACCGCTCCGACCAGCCGGTGGCCTCGGCGAGCCGGTCGCGCAGCCGATCCAGCCAACGGCCCGGGAGCTGCCCGACGCCGACGGCCCGATTGGTCAGCTCACCCAGGGGCAGACCGAGAAGCCGGCGGGCGGCCAGGGGGGCGAGCAGCAACTCGACGCCCTCCCCCACGCCCACGGTGCGCGTGGTGCACCAACTGTCGAAGGTGCCGGCCACGAACGAGTCGACAGCGGTGACGCCACGCTGAGCGCTACGCGGGTCGGTCACGTCCAGCGGAGCACCCCAACCCAGTATCAGCACCACGAAGACGCCCGCCGACTGCCGACGGACCAGCGGCACGTCCGCCCGCTCCCGGTAGCCCACGTACCTGTCGACGAACGGACGCACGCTGGCGTCGGGCAGCCCGAAGACCATCTCGCCGATCGGCGCCACCGCCGTCAACAGTGCCCGCCCTTCGCGTGCCCCGGTCGGCCGGGCCCGAGCGGTGCGCTTGGCGGGGCCGACCGGGTGGCCGTCACTTCACGCCGGCGGCGTCCATGCCGCGCAGCTCCTTCTTCAGGTCGGAGACCTCGTCGCGGATCCGGGCCGCCAACTCGAACTGGAGCTCGCGGGCGGCGGCCAGCATCTGGTCGTTGAGCTCCTGGATGAGCTGGGCGAGGTCGGCGCGGGCCATCCCCTCCCGTGAGGTGGCGCTCGCGGCGGACCGGCTCCGGCTGCGGGTCTCCTTGACCGGCGCCTTGCCTCGGGAAAGCTGACGCACCGCGCCGCCGACCCGGGAGTTTTCGGTGTCCTCCGCCTCACGGTAGATGTCGTCCAGGATGTCGTGGATCTTCTTACGCAGCGGCTCCGGGCTGATGCCGTGCGCCTCGTTGTGCGCGATCTGCTTGGCCCGACGCCGATCGGTCTCGTCGATCGCCGCCGCCATCGACGGGGTGATCTTGTCGGCGTACATGTGCACCTGGCCGGAGACGTTACGGGCGGCCCGCCCGATGGTCTGGATCAGCGACCGGCCGCTGCGCAGGAAGCCTTCCTTGTCGGCGTCGAGGATCGCCACCAGCGACACCTCGGGCAGGTCCAGACCTTCGCGGAGCAGGTTGATGCCGACGAGCACGTCGTAGTCACCCTTGCGAAGCTCGCGCAGCAGCTCCACCCGGCGCAACGTGTCGACCTCCGAGTGCAGGTAGCGCACCCGGATGCCGTTCTCCAGGAGGTAGTCGGACAGGTCCTCGGCCATCTTCTTGGTCAGCGTGGTGACCAGCACCCGCTCGTCCCGGTCGGTCCGCAGCTTGATCTCGTGCATCAGGTCGTCGATCTGGCCCTTGGTCGGCTTGATCACGACCTCCGGATCGACCAGACCGGTGGGTCGGATCACCTGCTCGACGAACTCGCCCTGAGCCTGCTCCATCTCCCAGGTGCCGGGGGTCGCGGAGAGGTAGACCATCTGGCCGACCCGCTCCAGGAACTCGTCGAAGCGCAGCGGCCGGTTGTCGGCCGCGCTGGGCAGCCGGAAGCCGTGGTCGATGAGCATCCGCTTACGGGACGCGTCGCCCTCGTACATGCCGCCGATCTGCGGGATGGTCACGTGCGACTCGTCGACCACAGTGAGGAAGTCGTCGGGGAAGTAGTCGAGCAGGGCGTGCGGCGGGCTGCCGGGCAGCCGCCCGTCCATGTGCATCGAGTAGTTCTCGATGCCGGAGCAGAAACCCACCTGCCGCATCATCTCGATGTCGTAGGTGGTGCGCATCCGCAGCCGCTGCGCCTCCAGCAGCTTGCCCTGCCGCTCCAGCTCGGCGAGGCGCTCGGCCAGCTCGACCTCGATGTCACGGATCGCCCGTTCCATCCGCTCCGGGCCGGCCGCGTAGTGGGTGGCCGGGAAGATCACCAGCTGGTCGACCTCGCGGACCACGTCACCTGTCAACGGGTTGAGGTAGTAGAGCTTCTCCACCTCGTCACCGAACAGCTCGATCCGGATCGCCAGCTCCTCGTACGCCGGGATGATCTCCAGCGTGTCGCCGCGAACCCGGAAGGTGCCCCGCTGGAAGGCCATGTCGTTGCGGGTGTACTGGATGTCGACCAGACGGCGCAGCAACTGGTCGCGGTCGAGCTCCTGCCCGATCTGCACCTTCACCGCCCGGTTGAGGTACTCCTCCGGAGTGCCCAGGCCGTAGATCGCCGAGACGGTCGCCACCACGATCACGTCGCGGCGGGTGAGCAGCGACATCGTCGCCGAGTGCCGTAGCCGCTCCACCTCCTCGTTGATCGAGGAGTCCTTCTCGATGTAGGTGTCGGTCTGCGGGATGTACGCCTCGGGCTGGTAGTAGTCGTAGTACGAGACGAAGTATTCGACCGCGTTGTGCGGCAGCAGCTCGCTGAACTCCTTGGCCAGCTGTGCGCAGAGCGTCTTGTTCGGGGCGAGCACCAGGGTGGGGCGTTGCAGCCGCTCGATCAGCCACGCCGTGGTGGCGCTCTTGCCGGTGCCGGTCGCGCCGAGCAGCACCGTGTTGCGGTCGCCGCGCCGAACTCGGCGCTCAAGGTCATCAATGGCCGCCGGTTGGTCGCCGGCCGGCTGGAAGTCACTGACGACCTGGAAGCGGCTGTCCAGCCGGGGAATGTCGAGCGCCATGCCATCAACGGTACGCCGGAGGTCCGACAGGAACGGCCGTCACGCCAGGTACGTGATCGGCTTCAATATTCCCATTGTGTGGCCCATGTCACCGGGACTACCCTCTTCATGTAGGCCGCTCGCGGCGGCCGACCGGGCCGGTGGCCAGGCCAACATCACGGCCGGTCACCCCCGGCACTGCGGTCGCAGCACCCGGCTCGTCCGGCGTGCGCACCCGTGTGGTCGCGCTCGAGGCGCAGACCGGCCGCCGCGAGCGCCCCTGCTCGTCACCCCGGTGCCTCCCCGCCCGTTTCATCTCCGTGGACACCTCTCCGACCCCGGCGCCCGACACCGCCCGCACCGCCGCACCCCCGCCGGACGACCCGAGCACCAGCAAGGGCCCGGCCAGCGGCAGCGGCCCGAGCACCGGCAAGGGCCCAAGCACCGGCAAGGACACGACCGGCGGCAAGGGCACGGCCAGCGGCAGCGGGCGGCACCGCACCGGCCCGGCCGGCGGCACCCCGGCGGCCGGGCGAACCGACGACGCCAGGAACACGTCCACGGCCGGCCGAACCACCGAGACCGGTAACAGGCCCACAGCCGGCCGGTCCGCTGGCGGCGCGCGCCGAGCCACCGCCGGCCACAGGACCAACGACACGCGGCGGGCCGCCGCCGAGCGGAGCCTCGCGGAGAACCGCGGGACCACCCGCAGCGGCGACACCCCGGACACCACTGACACCACCGAGGCCGCCGACACCGCCGGGCCGCCCTCGGCCGGCCGTCGTCGGCGTACGGTGCTGCTGTTGCTCGGTCTGACGGCGGTGACGTCCGCGACGGCGCTGGTACTCGGGCTGTTGAGCTGGGCGCCCGACCCGCCCGAGCCGGCCCGGCCGCTGACCCTGGCGGAGGGTGAGCGGCTGGCCGCCGTGCGGGTCACCAACCTGCGGGACCTGCGCGCCGGCGTGCGGGTCACGGCCGGTACCGGCGCCGCCCGCCTCGAACTGGTGGGCTGGGTGGACTGGTCCCGGTCACTGCTCTACCTCGACGTGGGCGGGCCGGGAGCGGGTGCCGAACGCGGGCTGCTGCAGAGGAGCGGTCCCGTGCTGGTGATCCGGCCCGATCCGGCGGCGGTGCCCACTCCCGCCGCACCACCACTGATGCCCCCGACGGACCGATGGCAGCTGCACCGACCGGCACCCGGGGCGCACCTGGCACCGGTGCTCGACCTGCTCCTCGATCTCGCCGCCGACCGCCCCGACCCCACGACCCGGACGGCACCGTCCGACGGGGCGCGGTGGATCGCCCGCGAGGCCGTCCCGGCCGGCCCGCTGGACGTCATACAGGCACCACTGCCCAGCGGCACGCCAGCCGCCAGCACGGCCATCGGCACCCCCAGCGCCGCGACGCCCGCCCCGGACGGACAGACCCGGTACTGGCTCGATCAGGACGCCAGGCTGCACAAGCTGGTAACCGTGCTGCCCGGCACCGGGCCGGTCACGATGACCTTCAACCGCGAGGACCGGCCGACACTACGACCGGTGGACGCACTCGGCGGTCGCCCCGGTCTGCCCCGCGCGCTGACCGACGCCGAGCAACGTCGGCTCGACCGGCTGCCGGCCCGGCTCCGCGCTCACGGCGGTGCCACCGTGACGCTGACCGCACCGATGGGCACTGAGACGAACCTGCGGGGCGCAGGCTGGTTGAGCTGGACCGCGCGCAGCGCGTACCTCGCGGTCGCCGACCTGGGCGTACCGGATCGCCGGACCCTGCTGCGCCGCGACGCCGCCGGCCTGGCCCGGGCGGACCTGCCCGCGGCCGACGGTGGCGGCGGCACCGCGGAGGCGCCGGCCCGGCCGCCGCTACCGCCCCCGACCGGGGGATGGCGCGTCTCCCGGCCCGCCCGAGACGACCTGAGTGTGCTGGTCGACGCCGCGATAGCCACCGGGTCGGTCGGGCAGCGCGGCGCGGCCGTGCGGGTACGCGAGGACGTCATTGCCGGACGAACAGTGGACGTCATCGAGTCGGGCCCGGCCGACGCGCGGCTGCGTTACTGGCTCGACCGGGACGGGTCGCTCCGCCGGCTCGAGTTGCAGACCGACGCCGGCGCGTGGGCACACCTGGATCTTCAGCCCGCCGTCGTGCCCCGACTGGCTGCCAACCCTCGGCCCTCGGCCTCTCGCTCTCCGGCCCCTCGGCCCGGTGCCCGCTGACCGATTCCTCAGGGACGCCAGCCGGTCTGCGCGGCCCACTGCTCGGCCCGCAGGTACTCCTCGTCGAACCACGGGTTGCGGCCCGTCCCGGAATCGCCGGCCACCGGGGCCGCGTCGATGAGATCCCGCTTGAGCAGCAGATACGTGGCTCGCTGATCCGGGTCGGCACGCAGATGGTCGCGCATCAACAGCGCGTACCGCCAACCCGGCGAATCCGCCACCCGCACGTGCAGACGGACAGGGCGGGCCGGGTCGGCACTACCGTGCAACCGCTTCTCCCAGCGGCCCCTGCCGGCCGGACGCGGGTCGTCCCACCACTGCCCCGGCACCCGTGGGAACCCGGCGTTCGCCAGCCGATCGGCCAACGGCCCGTCGGCGTCGGCGAGGCTGGCGACAGCCACCTGCACGTCGATGACGTTCTGCGTGGCCAGGCCGGGCACCGCCGTCGAACCGATGTGATCGATCCGGAGGGCACTCGAGCCGAGCGCGCGCTGGATCCGGGCGGCCAGCCGCTCGTACTGCTCCGGCCAACTCGCGTCGGCCCAGGCCAACTCGGCCTCGTCGGGCGGGACCACCCTCCGCTGGCGCAGATTGTCCTCATAGGGCACCAACCGCTGCTTCCAGAGCAGGTCGACGGCTTCGTGCAGCGCCGTCAGGCTCCCGTCGTTGGTCAGCACCACGTCCGCCGCCGCCCGGCGGCGGGCGTCGTCGGCCTGGGCGGCGATCCTCCGCTCGGCCTCCGCGCGACTCATCCCCCGGTCACGCGCCAGCCGCTGCAGTCGGGTCGCCACGGCCGTCTGCACCACGACCACCAGGTGGTACGTCGGCGCGAGACCCACCTCGACCAGCAGCGGTACGTCGTTGACGACTATCGCGTCGGGTGCCGCCGCGGCGGCCAGTTCCGCGGTGCGGGCCCGGACCCGGGGGTGGGTGATCGCCTCCAGCCGACGACGGGCGGTTTCGTCAGCGAACACCACCGCTCCCAGTGCGGCACGGTCCAGTGCGCCGTCGGCGTCCACCACCGCGTCGGAGAAGGCGGCGACGATCTCAGCCAGCCCGTCCGTACCCGGCGCCACCACCTCCCGGGCCACCCGGTCCGCGTCAATCAGCACCGCGCCCCGCTCGACGAGCCGCGCGGCCACCGCGCTCTTTCCTGACCCGATCCCGCCGGTCAACCCCACCCTCAGCACCCGAACAGTCAACCGGATCGACAAGCCGGCCGCCAACCCACCCACAGCCCGGCGACCTCGCCACCACCCCACCCCGGGACTCGGCCATCCCCGGCTTCGACCGGCCCCCGCCGCACCCACAGGGGCCACCTACGCACCGCACCCCGCACGCCACGTCCCGCGCCAAGATCACCGCAGCATCAGGGATGTTGCTGCCTCCGACGCCCGCGAGACAGCAACAGCCCTGATGTTGCGCGGATCATGACGACGAACCCCGCCCCCGGAGACACCGGGAGCGGGGTTCGGGACGCCCACGACCGCCAAGATCGTGCTCGAACCAGGATGTAGTGGTCTACGGCGTTGGGGAGGCCCCTACATCATGGATCGAGCACGATCTTGGCGAGCCGGCGGAGCGGCGGAGCGGTCGGCGGCCGGCGGGGCGGTCGGCGGATACGGCGAGGGCCCCGCCCCCAGCGATCCGGAGATCGCGGGGGCGGGGCCCGTCGTCGTTCAGCGGGTCACTTACCGCCGGCGAGCTTCTCCCGCAGTGCGGCGAGCGCCTCGTCGGTGGCCAGCGTGCCGGCCGGCTCCTCGGCCTGCCGGCTCGGGGCCGGGCTGGACGAGGAGGTGGTGCCACCGCCGCCGGCGCCGCCAGCGGCCGGAACGGCCGGAGTCGGGTTGGCGGCAGCCTCGGCGTCGGCGGCCCGAGAGGTCTGCACCTGCTTGGTGTGGGCCTCCCAGCGCAGACGAGCCTCGGCGTACTGGTTCTCCCAGGTCTCGCGCTGCTTGTCGTACCCCTCGAGCCACTCGCCCGTCTCCGGGTCGAAGCCCTCGGGGTAGATGTAGTTGCCCTCGGTGTCGTACGTCGCGGCCATGCCGTAGAGGGTCGGGTCGAAGTGCTCCTCGCCCTCGACGAAGCCCTCGTTGGCCTGCTTGAGCGACAGCGAGATCCGGCGACGCTCAAGGTCGATGTCGATGACCTTGACCATGACCTCGGAGCCAACCTGGACGACCTGCTCCGGGATCTCCACGTGGCGCTCGGCCAGCTCGGAGATGTGGACCAGACCCTCGATGCCGTCGTCCACGCGGACGAACGCACCGAACGGAACCAGCTTGGTGACCTTGCCCGGCACGATCTGCTGGATCGCGTGGGTGCGGGCGAACTGCCGCCACGGGTCTTCCTGGGTCGCCTTCAGCGACAGCGAGACCCGCTCGCGGTCCAGGTCGACGTCCAGGACCTCGACCTCCACCTCCTGGCCGACCTCGACAACCTCGGACGGGTGGTCGATGTGCTTCCAGGACAGCTCGGAGACGTGCACCAGACCGTCGACGCCGCCCAGGTCCACGAAGGCGCCGAAGTTGACGATCGAGGACACGACGCCCTTGCGGACCTGGCCCTTCTGCAGCTTGTTGAGGAACTCGGTGCGCACCTCGGACTGCGTCTGCTCCAGCCAGGCCCGGCGGGACAGGACCACGTTGTTGCGGTTCTTGTCCAGCTCGATGATCTTGGCCTCGAGCTCCCGCCCGACGTACGGCTGCAGGTCGCGCACACGACGCATCTCGACCAGGGACGCGGGCAGGAAGCCGCGCAGCCCGATGTCGAGGATGAGGCCGCCCTTGACCACCTCGATGACCGAACCGCGGACGACGCCGTCCTCGTCCTTGATCTTCTCGATCGTGCCCCAGGCCCGCTCGTACTGTGCCCGCTTCTTGGAGAGGATCAGACGACCCTCCTTGTCCTCCTTCTGGAGGACCAGGGCCTCGATGTGGTCGCCAACCGTCACAACCTCGGCGGGGTCCACGTCGTGCTTGATCGACAACTCCCGAGAGGGGATGACACCCTCGGTCTTGTAGCCGATGTCGAGCAGGACCTCGTCCCGATCGACCTTGACGACGGTGCCTTCGACAATGTCGCCGTCGTTGAAGTACTTGATGGTCTCGTCGATCGCGGCGAGGAATGCCTCCTCGGAACCGAGATCGTCGTGGGTGACCCGGGTGGCGCTCGAGGGGGCCTCGATGCTGCTCGTCATGTGGGCGGTTGCTCCGGTCGGTGGGTTGTCACAGCAGGCTGGTGTGTCGCAGTGACCTGTTCGCGCCAGCGGATCCGTCGCCGGGCACACCGAACGATCGCCTAGTGAGATCATGATGTGGCTCCGTCGACCGCGCACCTGCTCCCTGCCGAGGCAACGCGATCCGCGAGCGCATCGTCTAGCCTACCGTGCGCATTACCACAGCGTGCAAGCCCTCCCGGGTTCTCTTCGTGCGATGACCTGCGAAAGCCGAACAATCGCCCGGAAAACACCGCTGCTGTCTCCTGCGTCACAGCAGCCCCTGCCGCCCCGTCGGTGCGCACCACGGGCCGCGCCTGGTCGCCCCGGCTTCCTGGGTGTTCGCTGCGGTGTCGCTGCCGGCCCGCCGGCGCGGTTCGAAGCGGCTCGGACACCGCGACGTCTCCCAAAGCCGGGTGGATCAAGCCCACCGCGCGAGGAGTCGCGCAGATCCTGGACGCGCCGCCGTGCCCAATGGGCTGGGCGGGGCCTAGCGTGAGCGCGTGGATGACGACAGCCGGGTTACCCGGCGCCGGGTGGGTGACGCCGAGGCCCGGCGCGCCAACCGCGGCTGGTGGGACACCGACGCCGACGACTACCAGGCCGAACACGGTGCGTTCCTCGGCGACGTGGACTTCGTGTGGTGCCCCGAGGGCCTGCGCGAGGCCGACGCCCGGCTGCTCGGCGACGTGTCGGGGCGGCGGGTGCTGGAGGTGGGTGCCGGCGCCGCGGCCGCCGCCCGCTGGCTCGCCACCCAGGGTGCCCGGCCGGTCGCCTTCGACCTGTCCGCCGGCATGCTGCGGCACGCCGCCGAGGCCGCTGACCGCACCGGGGTACGCGTACCGCTGGTGCAGGCCGACGCGCTCGCCCTGCCGTTCGCCGACCGGTCGTTCGACGTCGCCTGTACCGCGTTCGGCGCGATCCCGTTCGTGGACGACTCGGCGGCGCTGCTCGCCGAGGTGCACCGGGTGCTGCGCCCGGGTGGCCGGTGGGTGTTCTCGGTGACCCACCCGATGCGGTGGATCTTCCTCGACGACCCCGGCGAGGGCGGCCTGACGGCCGTGCACTCGTACTTCGACCGCTCCCCGTACGTCGAGCAGGACGAGACCGGCGTGGCCACCTACGTCGAGCAGCACCGCACCCTCGGTGACCGGATCCGCGAGCTGGTCGGTGCCGGGTTCCGGCTGTTGGACCTGGTGGAGCCGGAGTGGCCGGAGGGACACGAGGGGATCTGGGGGCAGTGGAGCCCACTGCGCGGACGACTCTTCCCCGGCACCGCCATCTTCGTCACCGAGAAGCCCGCCGCGTGAGCGCCGCACCCGTTGTCCGACGTGCGAGCCATCGACCGCCGGTAGGCTCGTGCCCATGAGCGCCGAGCCCGTCCCGACATCACCTGGCCCCTGGTGTCCGGATCCGATGCGGCAGCAGCGTGCCGACTACACGCTGGAGGACCTGCTCACCCTGCCGGCGGACGCCCCCCGCGTCGAACTCGTCGACGGAGTTATCCAGGTGACACCCTCCCCCACCCTGGGCCATCAAGACATCTCGTTTCTGCTGCGTATGTGGCTCCACACGCACGCGCCGGCCCACCTGCGGGTCTCACAGGCCGTCGGAGTCGGGCTCAGCCCCAACACCAGCCGTCAGCCGGACGTCCTGGTCTGCCGCGCTGAGGTGCCGTCCAACCGATCTACCCTGCGGCCATCAGACGTCCTGCTCGCCGTGGAGATCGTCTCGCCGGGAACGCGACGGATCGACCGGTTCGCGAAACCGGGTGAGTACGCCGCCGCGGGCATCCCGTTCTACTGGCGGATCGAGCAGGACCCGGTGCACGTGTACGCGTACCGGATCGGCGATCGGGTGGGTCCGGGCGGTGAGCGGCAGTACGAGCTGGTCGCCGACGGTGCCGACGTGATCGAGTTGGCTGAGCCGTTCGACATTAAGCTGCCGGTCGCCGAGATCACGCCGTAGCCGTTTCGCCCCAGCCGGGTCGGGTAGCCGAGGACCATGGCCGAACCGAGATTCCACAAGGGCGACCATGTCTCCTGGTCGGCCCACGGCAGCCGCGCGTACGGCGTGGTGCAGGAGACGATCACCGAGCGGACCAGGGTCAGCGGGCGCGCGGTGAACGCGGCCCCCGACGACCCGCAGTACCGGGTCCGCAGTGAGGGCACGGGCCGCGACGTGGCCCACCGCCCCGAGGCGCTGCGCCATGAGTAAGAGTGACGAGGGCCGGGACACCTACCGGGAGTTCACCGAGGCGGTGAACATGAAGCCCGGCGAGCTGTCCACGTGGCTGGAGACCGACGAGTCGAAACAGGTCGGCTGGCACAAGGGCGGTCGTGCGGGTGGTGGCGAGTCCGTCGGGCACGAGTCCGGCCGGAAGATCATCAACTTGCTCCGTCGCAAACGCGGCGATCTGTCCGAGGGCGACTACAAGCACATGCGCAAGGTCGTCGGCTACGTACGCCGGCACATGGCGCAGCGCCCGTCCGGCAACGTCCGCGACACCAAATGGCGCTGGTCGCTCATGAACTGGGGCCACGACCCCATGAAGTAGTCAGGGGTTCCGGGGCACCCCACACCGCAACCCCCACCACCACAAGCACAAAGATCAGTGATCGGCGCTGTTCCAGTCCCGGCCCAGACCGACCGACACCTCCAGCGGCACCGACAACGGGTGAGCCTCGCCCATCTCCCGCCGGACCAGGGCCTCCAACGCTTCCCGCTCACCCGGCGCGACCTCGAAGACCAACTCGTCGTGCACCTGCAACAGCATCCGTGAGCCCAGCCCAGCCTCGCGGAGCGCGGTGTCGACGTGCAGCATCGCCACCTTGATGATGTCGGCGGCGGAGCCCTGGATGGGGGCGTTGAGCGCCATCCGCTCCGCGATGTCACGGCGCTGCCGGTTGTCGCTGACCAGGTCGGGCAGGTAGCGGCGTCGGCCGAGGATGGTGGAGGTGTAGCCGTCCTGGCGGGCCCGGGCGACCACCTGCTGGAGGTAGTCGCGCACCCCACCGAAGCCGGCGAAGTAGTTCTCCATCAGCCCGCGCGCCTCTTCGGTGCTGATGCTGAGCTGTTGGGACAGGCCGAAGGCGCTCAGGCCGTACGCCAGGCCGTAGTTCATGGCCTTGATCTTGCGGCGCTGGTCGGGGGTGACCTCGCCGAGCGGCACCCCGAAGACCGACGAGGCGGTGGCGGCGTGGAAGTCGGCGCCGGAGTTGAACGCGTCGATCAACGCGTCGTCCGAGCTGAGGTGCGCCATGATGCGCATCTCGATCTGGCTGTAGTCGGCGGTGAGCAGAGACTCGTAGCCGTCTCCCACCACGAAGGCCCGACGGATCCGACGGCCCTCCTCGGTGCGGATCGGGATGTTCTGCAGGTTGGGCTCGGTGGAGGAGAGCCGACCGGTGGCCGCCACGGTCTGGTTGAAGGTGGTGTGGATCCGGCCGTCGTCGGAGACCGACTTCAGCAGCCCGTCAACTGTCGACTTGAGCTTGGCAACGTCGCGGTGACGCAGCAGGTGGGCCAGCACCGGGTGCGGCTGCTGCGCGTAGAGCCACTGCAGGGCGTCGGCGTCGGTGGTGTAGCCCGTCTTGATCTTCTTGGTCTTCGGCAGACCCAGTTCGGTGAAGAGGATCTCCTGCAACTGCTTGGGCGAGCCGAGGTTGAACTCCCGACCCACCGCCTCGTACGCGCCCTGCGCGGCGGCCTTCACCTCGGCGGCGAAGTGGGCCTCCAGCTCGGAGAGATAGTCGGTGTCGGCGGCGATGCCGGTGCTCTCCATGGTGGCCAGCACCCGCATCAGCGGCAGCTCCACGCCGGCCATCAGCCGGGCGGACTGCTCGCCGTCGCGGGACAGCTCGGCGTCGATCGCGTCAGCCAGGTCGAGGGTGGCGCGGGCCTGGAGCATCAGGTTCTGCTCGACCACCCCTTCGTCCCCGAGGCCGTCGAGGGTGAGCTGGCCGGACTCCGGGACGTCCACCCGCAGCTCCCGGTGCAGGTAGCGCAGCGCCAGGTCGGTCAGGTCGTAGGACCGCTGATCGGGGCGGGCCAGGTACGCGGCGATCTGGGTGTCCCGGACGATGCCGGCGAGCTGCCAGCCGTGCGCGGCGCAGGCCAGCACGGCCGGCTTGCTGTCGTGCAGCACCTTGGGGCGCTGCTCGTCGGCCAACCAGCCGGCCAGGGCGCCCTCGTCGGTCGGGTCGAGCCTTGCCGGGTCGAGCCAGGCCGCCGCGCCGCCGGCGGTGGCCAGCGCGAGACCGGTGATCGAGGCGGTGTGCCGGCGGTTGGGGCCGGTGTCGAGTTTGACCGCCAACCCGACCGGGGTGCCGGTCGGGACGTGCGTGGTCAGCCACCCGGCCAGCGCGCCGGGCTCGGTGAGCACCTCGCCGGTGAGGTCGAAGCCGGACTCGGCCTCCGGCTCGACCGCCTCCAGGTATTGATAGAGGCGGTCGCGCAGGATGCGGAACTCCAGGGTGTCGAAGACCTGGTGCACCGCTTCCCGGTCCCAACCTGTCCAGCGGCTGTCCTCCGGGCGTAGCGGCAGCTCCAGGTCGGAGACGAGGCGGTTGATCTCGTAGTTGCGGATCACGTCGGCGAGCCGCTCCCGCAGGCTGTCGCCGGCCTTGCCCTTGATCTCGTCGGCCCGGGCGATGACGCCCTCCACCCCGCCGTACGTGGTGATCCACTTGGCGGCGGTCTTCGGGCCGACGCCCGGGATGCCGGGCAGGTTGTCACTGGTCTCGCCGACCAGCGCGGCGAGGTCCCGGTACTGCTGTGGCGTAACGCCGTACTTCGCCTCGATCGCCGCGGGGTCCATCCGGGCCAGGTCGGAGACGCCCTTGCGCGGATAGAGGACGGTGATCTGATCGTCGACCAGCTGGAACGCGTCGCGGTCACCGCTGCTGATCAGCACCGACATGCCCTGGTCGCGGGCCTGGCAGGCGAGCGTGGCGATGACGTCGTCGGCCTCGAAGCCCTCTTTCTCCACCACGGGGATCTGCAGCGCGGCCAGGACCTCCTTGACCAGGCTGACCTGGCCCTTGAAGTCGGTCGGGGTCTCGCTGCGGCCGGCCTTGTACTCCGCGTACCTGTCGGTGCGGAAGGAGTGGCGGGAGACGTCGAAGGCCACCACGATGTGGGTGGGTTGCTCGTCGCGCAGCACGTTGATCAGCATCGAGGTGAAGCCGTACACCGCGTTGGTCGGCTGCCCCGTCGTGGTGGAGAAGTTTTCCACGGGCAGGGCGAAAAACGCCCGATATGCCATGGAATGTCCGTCAACGAGAAGCAGGCGCGGCGTCGTAGCTGTCACGGCAGCGACTCTAGTCCGCCGCTACGACAGGACGGGACACCGGCACGACGCCCGGCGCGGCCGAACGGAACGGCCGCGCCGGGCACCGACTCAGAGCACCTTGGCCAGGAACGCCTTCGTCCGGTCGTGCCGGGGGTTGGCGATCACCTCGCGCGGCGCGCCGGACTCCACCACCACACCGTCGTCCATGAAGACCAGCGAGTCGCCGACCTCCCGGGCGAAGCCGATCTCATGGGTCACCACGATCATCGTCATGCCGTCGCGGGCAAGGTCCTTCATCACGTCGAGCACCTCGCCGACCAGCTCCGGATCCAGCGCGCTGGTGGGCTCGTCGAAGAGCATCAGCTTCGGCTGCATCGCCAACGCCCGGGCGATGGCGACGCGCTGCTGCTGCCCGCCGGAGAGCTGCCCAGGGTAGTTGCCCAGCTTGTCGCCGAGCCCGACCCGCTCGAGCAGCGCGGCGGCCCGCTCCCGGGCGGCGGCCTTGCGCTCCCGGCCCAACAGCACCGGCGCCTCGGCGACGTTCTGCAGGGCGGTCATGTGCGGAAAGAGGTTGAACCGCTGGAACACCATGCCGATGGCGCGGCGCTGGGCGGCGATCTCCTTCTCCCGCATCTCGTGCAGCTTGCCACCGCGTTCCCGGTAGCCGATCAGGTCGCCGTCCACCCGGATCCGGCCGGCGTTGATCTTCTCCAGGTGGTTGATGCAGCGCAGGAACGTCGACTTGCCCGAGCCGGAGGGCCCGAGCAGACAACAGACCTCGCCGCTGCGGACCTCCAGGTCGATGCCCTTGAGCACCTCCACCGGCCCGAACGACTTGTGCACCTGCTCGGCGCGGACCATCACGCCGTCGGCGGCCGTCTCCGCGGCCTCCGCCGATGTCGTCACCTGCGTCATCACCGACCCGCCTCGCTCGCGCTGCCGCCGGCCTCAGCGGTGATCCCGCGCAGTCTGATCTTCGCTTGGGCGCTCCTGCCGAACCCCCTGGAGAAGTGTCGCTCCAGGTAGTACTGCCCGACGAGCAGCACGCTGGTCAGCAGCAGGTACCACAGGCAGGCCGCCACGTACATCGGGAAGACCTGGAAGGTCCGGTTACCCACGGCCTTGAGCTGGAAGAACAGCTCGGTGGAGACCGGTACGAAGGCCACCAGCGAGGTGTCCTTGAGCATCGCGATGGTCTCGTTGCCGGTCGGCGGGATGATCACCCGCATCGCCTGCGGCAGCACGATCCGGCGCAGGATCTGGGTACGGCTCAGGCCCAGCGCCTGCGCCGCCTCGGTCTGCCCCTCGTCCACCGACTGGATCCCGGCCCGGACGATCTCGGCCATGTACGCCGCCTCGGAGAGCCCGAGCGCCAGCATGCCGGCGACGAATCCCGTGAGGATCTCCAGCGCGGAGAAGCCGAACAGACGTGCCTCGAAGTCGTCGACGCCGAAGAGCGCGCCGATCTGCCGATCGAACGGGAGGCCGAACTCGATCCGGGCCCAGAGGATGCCGAGGTTGCCGAAGAGGATCGCCAGCACCAGCCGGGGCACGGCCCGGAAGAACCAGGTGTACGCCCAGGAGACGCCCCGCAGGATCGGGTTCTCCGACAACCGCATGATGGCGACGACAACGCCGAGACTGACGCCGATCAGCATCGCGAGCACGGTCAACGCGAGCGTGCCGCGCAGACCCTCCATGATCGGCGGCCGGAACATCTCGTCGACCATGAACGCCCAGTTGAACGCCTTGTTCGTCACCAGCAGGTGGACGAACATGGCCACCAGCACCCCGATCACGGCGACCGCTACCCAACGCCCGGGATGCCGGACGGGCACGGCCTGGATGGGTTCCGGCCGTGCCCGTTCGGTTGTGTCCGTTTCCGACGACATGCGTCAGCTGGCGGGGTTCAGCGCCGAGGAGGTGATGGCGCCGCCCTCGACGCCCCACTTCTTCAACGCGGTCTGGTACGAGCCGTCAGCGATGACCGCCTGGACGGCTTCCTTGAGCACCTCGGCGAAGGCGGTCTGGTCCTTCTTGACGGCGTAGCCGTACGGGGCGGACTCGTAGATGTCGCCGATCAGCTCCAGCGAGCCGTTGCTCTGCTTCACCGCGTACGCCCCGACCGGCGAGTCGGCCAGCATGGCGTCGTTCTTGCCGCTGAACACGGCGGCCGTGGCGTCGCTCTGCGCCTGGTACTGGTCGATGGCGATCGCCGGCTTGCCGCCGGTGGTGCACTTCTTCGACCGGGCGGTGATGTCGTCGAACTGCACGGTGCCGGTCTGCACGGCGATCTTCTTGCCGCAGGCGTTGTCAATGTCGATCTTGGCCGCATTGCCGGCCTTGGTCACCCACTGAGTGCCGGCGGAGAAGTAGCTCACCATGTTGACGCTCTTGAGACGCTCGGCGTTGATCGTGAACGACGACACGCCGATCTCGTACTTGCCGGAGTCGACACCGGGCAGGATCGCGTCGAACGGCGACGACTCGTACTCGGCCTTGAGACCGAGCTTCTGCGCCACCGCGTTGAACAGCTCGACGTCGAAGCCGACCACGGTCTTACCGTCGGCGTCGAGGAACTCCGCCGGGGCGTACGTCGAGTCGGTGCCGACCTTGATCACACCGTCGGCCTTGATGGCGTCGGGCACCTTTCCGGCCAGCGCCGAGTCGGCCGCCGCCGTGACGGTCGGGCCGGCACCGGGCGAGCCGCTGTTCTCCTTCTCCCCGCACGCCGTCAGCGAGAGGGCGATCAGCGCCGCACTGGCGGCACCGAGCGCCGCCCGCCGGGCACCGTTGGTATTGAACATTTCTGCACTCCTTGCGTGAGGGGTGTGACGGCCGCTCAGGCCACGCCGAGGTATGCCTCTTTGACCGCCGGGTCGTGCAGCAGCTCGGCACCGGTTCCGGTCTTGACGATCCTGCCGGTCTCGAGCACGTACGCCCGGTGCGCTCGGGCCAGCGCCTGCTGCGCGTTCTGCTCCACCAGCAGGACGGTGGTGCCCTGCTCGTTGATCTCCTTGATGATGTCGAAGATCTGCTGGATCAGCATCGGTGCCAAACCCATCGAGGGCTCGTCGAGCAACAGCAGCTTCGGCCGGCTCATCAACGCCCTGCCGACGGCCAGCATCTGCTGCTCGCCGCCGGACAGGGTACCGCCGGCCTGCTTACGTCGCTCCGCCAGCCGCGGGAAGAGGTCGAGCACCCGGGCCAGGTCCTCGGCGATTCCGGCGCGGTCGCGCCGGGTGTACGCCCCCATGTCCAGATTCTCGAGCACCGACATGCCGGGGAAGATCCCCCGGCCCTCGGGCGCCTGGCAGAGCCCCCGCCGGACCCGCAGGTCGGCTCGGAGCTTGGAGATGTCCTCACCCTCGAAGCGGATGCTGCCGGTGGCGATCGGCCGAATCCCGGAGATCGCCCGCATGGTGGTCGACTTCCCGGCGCCGTTGGCGCCGATCAGCGCGACGATCTCACCCTCGGCCACGGTCAGGCTGATGCCGTGCAACGCCTGGATCCGCCCGTAGAGCAGGCTCACATCGTCGATCTCAAGCAACATCGTCCGGCACCCCCAGGTACGCCGCGACCACCTTCGGGTTGTCCCGCACCTCGGCGGGCAGCCCTTCGGCGATCTTCTTTCCGAACTCCAGCACGACGATCCGGTCAGTGACGCCCATGACCAGGCGCATGTCGTGCTCGATCAGCAGCACGGTCACGCCGGTGTCCCGGACCTGCCGGATGAGCTGGAGCAGCTCCTCCTTCTCCGCCGGGTTGAAGCCGGCGGCCGGCTCGTCCAGGCAGAGCAGCACCGGATCGGTGGCCAGCGCCCGGGCGATCTCCAGCCGCCGCTGCTCCCCGTAGGAGAGGTTGCGGGCGAACTCGTGCAGCCGGTGCCGGATGCCGACGAACTCCAGCAGCCGCTCGGCCTTCTCCCGTCCCTCACGCTCCTCGCGCCGGTGCCGAGGCAACCGGAACAGAGCGGAGAGCACGCTTGTCTTGTGGTGCGCGTCCGCGCCGACCTGGACGTTCTCCAGGGCGGTCATCTCCGGGAACAGGCGGATGTTCTGGAACGTCCGGGCCATACCCATCTGGGTGATCTGGTGGCGCTTCTTCCCGCTGATCTTGCCGCCACGGAACCGGATCTCACCCTTGGTGGGCTGGTAGATGCCGGTCATCGCGTTGAAGCAGGTGGTCTTGCCAGCGCCGTTCGGGCCGATCAGCCCGAGGATCTCCCCCTTGTAGAGGGTGAAGTTGACGTTGTCGAGCGCGACCACGCCGCCGAAGCGCAGCGTGACGTCGTCGACCTCCAGCAGCGGCTCCCGGCTGGGGACCGCCTCCACCGCCGGCGCGCCGGCCTGCGCCGGAACAGCCGGCGTCTGATCGGTGTCACTCACCGACGATCACCTCCTTGCGACGGTCTTTGAACTCCGCCGCCCGTCGTCGGTTCGGAATCAGGCCTTCCGGCCGGAAGATCATCATCACCACGAGGACCAGACCGAAGATCAGGAACCGGTACTCGTACAGCTCCACGCCGAACAGCTCGATGCCGCGGAACCGCTCGATCATGTACGCCACCAGGCCACCACCGACGATCGCGCCGACGATGTTGCCCGAACCACCGAAGATCACCGCCGCCAGGATGATGATCGAGTTGAGCAGCTCGAAGTTCTGCGAGTTGACGAAGTTCTGCTTACCCGCGAAGAGCGCGCCGGCCAGGCCGGCGATCGCGGCACCCGAGGCGAACGCCCAGAGCTTGAACTTGAACGTCGGCACACCCATCAGCTGCGCGGCGTCCTCGTCCTCCCGGATCGAGATCCAGGCCCGACCGACCCGACTGTGCGTCAGGTTCCGCACACCGATCACCACCAGGATGATCAGCGTGAGCACCAGCCAGTAGTACGGACGGGCGTCCAGCACGCCGAAGAACGGCTTGCCGTCGGCGTACTTGCCGGGCGGGTGCGGGATCTGGTTGAAGCCCCGCTGGCCCTTGAGGAACTCAGAGCTGACCGCGGCGATCCGGATCATCTCGGCGAAGCCGAGCGTCACGATCGCCAGGTAGTCACCGCGCAGACGCAGCGTCGGCGTACCGAGCATCACACCCGAGAGCATGGTCAGCCCGATCGCCAGCGGCACCACGAGCAGCCACGGCCAGAGCGTCTTGAGGTTGCTGCTCGGCGACGTCAGCACCGCGACGGTGTACGCGCCGACGGCGAAGAAGCCGAAGTAGCCCAGGTCGAGCAGGCCGGCGAAACCGACCACGATGTTCAACCCGACGGCCAGCAGCACGTAGATCGAGACGGTGAACAGCACCTGCGTGAAGTTCGCACCGGGGGTCGGGATCGGCCCGAGATACTGGTAGAACTCCCTGTTCGGCAGCGCGTAGAAGAACGCGATCACCGCGACCAGCAGCGCCCAGCGCACCCAGCGCGGCGCGCCACGCCACCGTTCTCCGGCCGCCTCGCGGCCGGAACGCACCCTCTCCAGGACGGTCGTCATGCCCGTGCCCTCCCCAGCGATTCGCCCAGCAGTCCGGTCGGCCGGAACATCAGCAGCACCACCAACACCGCGAAGGCAGCGAAGTCCTTCCACTGACTGCCGAACAGACCGGCGGCGTAGTTCTCCACCACGCCCAGCAGCAGGCCACCGATCAGCGCGCCGCGCAGGTTGCCGATACCACCCAGCACCGCGGCGGTGAAGGCCTTGAGGCCCAGCAGGAAGCCGACGCTGTAGGTCAGGGTCTGGATCCGCACGTCGTACAGCAGACCGGCCACGCCGGCCATGGCACCACCGGTGATGAAGACCATCAGGATGATCCGGTCCTTGTTCACACCCATCAGCGCGGCGGTGTTGGCGTCCTGGGCCACGGCCCGGATACCCCGACCGGTACGGCTGCGGTTGATGAAGAGGTCCAGCAGGACCATCATCAGCAGCGCCGCGCCAATCGTCAGCAGCTGCACCGAGTCGATCGGCACGCCGAAGAGGTGGAACAGCGGCTTGCTGCTCACCAGACTGGGCGCGCCCTCCGGCAGTCGGCGGGTCCAGATGCCGAAGGCCTCGGAAATCGCGATCGAGGCACCGATCGCGGTGATCAGGAAGGCCAGCGGCGGGGCGTTGCGCTTACGCAACGGCCGGTACGCCACCCGCTCGATCACCGTCGCCGTGCCCGCCGAGGCGATGGCGGCGACGATCATCGCCACCAGCAGGTAGAACAGGATCGATCCAATGCCGCTGACCTGTGAGTTCTGGTCGAGTCCAAAGCCGTTCCAGGTCCAGATCGCCGCGAACGCGCCGGCGATGAAGACCTCGGAGTGAGCGAAGTTGATGAGTCTCAGCACGCCGTAGACCAGCGTGTAGCCGAGCGCGACCAGGGCGTAGATCGCGCCCTGGGTCAGGCCGGTCGTGGTGAGTTCTCCGAAGTTGGAGAACAGTCCATTGAAGTCCAAGGGAGGGACGCTCCATCACGTCTGGAGAGAAAAATGGGGCGCGGCCGGGAGCGAGCAGCTCCCGGCCGCACCCGCGATCACAACTCAATCGCCGTAGCAGCGACCAACATCAGGACTTGGGGATCTCCTGGTCCGGGACAACCTTGCCGCCGGTGACCTTGAAGGCCCAGACCTTGACCTGTGCCGGGTCCAGCTCGCCGGTCTCGGTGAACTTGTAGCTCGCCGCGACACCCTCGCCGCTGTAGCCCTTCACGAACTCCAGCAGGCCCTCACGGGTGGTCTTGCCAGCCTTGATGCCGGCCAGCAGGATGTTCGCCGCGTCGTAGGCGGTGTCGCTGTAGGTGCCCGGGTCGGTGCCGTGGAGCGCCTTGAACTCCTGCACGAACGTGCCCCGGGCCTCGGCGGCCGGCTGGCACGGGCAGGTGAGGATGGTGCCCTCGGCTGCCGCCTGACCGGCGGAGGTGATGTACGCACCGTCGTTGACGCCGTCGCCGGCGACCAGCGGCGCGGTGACCCCGGCAGCGGTGAGCTGCTTACGGATCAGGCCGGCCTCCTGGTAGTAACCGCCGTAGAAGATCGCCTTCACGTTGGCGGCCTTGACCTTGGTGACCACACCGGAGAACTCGACCTGCTTGCCCTCGCCCTGGACCTTGTCCGAGCCGACGACCGCCGAGCCGAGGACCTTCTTGACCTCGTCGGCCAGGCCGGCACCGTACGCGGACTGGTCGTCGATGACGTAGACCTTGTCGGCCTTCATCACGTTCTTAATGTAGTTGCCGGCCGCCGGGCCCTGGCTGAAGTCGTTGCCGACCGCGCGGAAGAAGGTCTTCCACTTCTGGTCGGCCAGGCTCGGCCGGGTCGCGGACGGGGTGATGGTCACCAGGCCGGCCTCGTTGAACAGCGGGCCGGCCGCCTCGGACTCACCCGAGTACGCCGGGCCGACGATGCCAAGGATCTTGGTGTCGTCGATCGCCTTCTGCGCCAGACCAGGCGCCTGGTCGGGGCTGCCCTGCGAGTCCAGGGCGGCCAGCTCGACCTTGCAGTCGGCGTTTTCCTTGTTGTACTTGTCGACGGCGAGCTTGACACCGTTGTTCTCGTTGATGCCGAGCGCGGCCGAGCTGCCGGTCAGCGCGCCGAAGAACGCGATCTTGCTGCCGCAGGCGTCACCGCCGCCGCCTGCCGAATCGTCGCCACTGGAGCATGCGGTTCCGCCGGCGACGAGCGCCACCATGGCGACCCCACCGATAACGCGCGCGAGCTTTTGCCTCAAGGCCCGAACCCTCCTCGTCCCATGGTCCGAACCACCCGCTGGCTATTGGCCCTTGCGGGGGCGGACGAACCAGACCGTCGTCGCCGGTCTGGGGCCGGACGTTATCCCACCGTGGAGCTGTGACGTAAGCCCCAAGCGAGCGGGTTGACCGAACCGTTACACGCCGTGGCGGATTGGAAACGATCCCTGTAAGAACCTTCGGGTGTGAAGCTTTTTCACCTTCGTTTCGTCGGCACCGACCAGAGGGCTTCCGTCAGCTACCGATCAAGGTCCGACACCCCGGCCCACCAGGCACGCGACGTTTTTCCATCGTCGGTCACCAACAGCAGTCGATCTCCAGTCGAGGTCACCGAGACCGCAGTATCTCCGCTGTCCGGCACGGGCCGCGGCATGCTCACCGCCCGCCATGACTCGCCCATATCGACCGAGAGCCACAGTGCGTGACGGTCCCCGTCCCTCGTCACCGCCACCAACCTCTGCCCGACGGCCACCAGCCCGGCCGCCGACGCCACACCCGGTCCGACCGCCCCGAACCCGCCCGCCGGCCGCCAGCCCTGCGTCGTCAGCCGCCAACTGCCGAATCCAGCCCGCACCGGCCCGACCGCCACCGGTACGCCGCCAGCCACTGCCACCCGTTGCGCCTGCCCCCGCCCGTCCACCACCGGCAGGGCGGATCGTCGCCAACTCCGGCCGTCCGCCGAGGACCAGGCCAGCGGCACCAGCGCCGTACCCCCGGGCGGCAGCAACGACCCCACCATCAGCCAACCCGACGGAACGGCGACCGCGTCGTACGCCGCCGTCCGCCCCCGCTCGTCACCGGCCAGCTCCGGCGCGCCCTCCACCAGCGCGAACCCGGCCGCGTCCGAGGAGATCCAGACCGCCGCACCGTCGATCCGACTACCGGCGATCAACCAGCCCCGCGGCCCCGCCGCCAACCGGGCCACGTTGACCGCTCGCGGCCCGGCGTACCGCTCGAAGGGCGCGTCCACCTCCTGCAGCGTGCCGTCCGACGCCTGCCTCCAGGTGCCGGTGCGGGGATTGCCGTGCGCGCCCCCGTTCTTCGCCCCGACCGCCGCCAGCCGTCCGTCTCGGCAGGCCGCAGCGGAGAGCACGTGCTGTCGGCCGTAGAACGTCACCGGCGCCGTCGGCAGCGGCACCCAGGACATGGCATCCGGGCTGGTCCAGGCGGCCGGGTGGGTCTCCCCGGCCGGATCGACCGCACCCCCGACCACGTACCACTGGCCGGCACAGGCGGTGGCGTCGCGCAGCACCGGTCGACCCGGCACACCCGGCGTCTCCGGCAGGACCACCGGCTGCCAGGCCGGCCGGACCGGTCGCGGCGGCTCCTCGCAGTCGGGACAAGCCGAGGCCTGACAGGCGGCCACCAGCACGGCGAGAACGCCGAGCACTGCCCCCATCCGCCGCGACATGAATCGACGCCGGTCAGGGTGCCGGGAGGGTCACCTCGCCACCGGCGGTCTCCGCGAGGATCCGCTCGGCAACCTCTTTCATGGTCATCCGGTGGTCCATCGCCGTGCGCTGGATCCACTTGAACGCCTGCGGCTCGGTCATCCCGTACGTGGTCATCAGCGCACCCTTGGCGCGCTCCACCGACTTACGGATCTCCAGGCGGTCGGTCAGGCTCGCGACCTCCGCCTCCAGGGCCGCGACCTCCGAGTAACGCGACAGCGCGATCTCCACCGCCGGGACCAGGTCGCTCTTCTGGAAAGGCTTCACCAGGTACGCCATCGCGCCCGCCGCCCGCGCCCGCTCCACCAGATCGCGCTGGCTGAACGCGGTCAGGATGATCACCGGGGCGATCCGGGCACCGGCGATACGCTCGGCGGCGGCCAACCCATCCATGATCGGCATCTTGATGTCGAGGATGACGAGGTCGGGCTTCAGCTCCTCGGCGAGGCGTACGGCTGTCTCGCCGTCACCGGCCTCCCCCACCACCTCGTAACCCTCTTCGACGAGCATCTCGGCGAGGTCCAGCCGGATCAGCGCCTCGTCCTCGGCGATCAGTACGCGCCTACGCTCGGCATCCGTCGGCGTCTCAGCCACCAGCCCTACCCCCACCATCGATCACTGCACGGCTACCACCCATGCTCCCGCATGAGAGTAGTCGGGTACAGTAGGCGCCACCCGCCGGGATGGTGGAACGGCATACACGGAAGTCTCAAACACTTCTGCCCGAAAGGGCTTGCGGGTTCGAATCCCGCTCCCGGCACTTTGTCATACACGTGTTCGACGATGTGGGCGTGCATCCACCGCAGATGCGGGCACAGGCCCGCGCCCTCCGCGCTCGCGGACACAACATCCACGCAGTAGCTCGCACGCTCTCCCTGCCGTACGCGACCGTCTGGCACTGGTGTGTCGATCGACCGGAACCGGTGAAGCGCGGAACGGAGCTTCGGTGCTTCCGGTGCCGGTCGGATGTCGAGAATCCGACCGACCCCGCCGCCTACGCCTACCTGCTCGGTCTCTACCTGGGCGACGGTCATCTGGCCGTCTCACCGAAGGTCCCGGTGCTGCGGATTGCTTGTACGGCCACGTATCCGGATCTCATTGACGCGTGCGGGGCCGCCATGCTCGCGGTGCTTGCCGCGCGCGTTCAGAGGATCACCAAGCAGGGCTGCGTCTCAGTCGAAAGCAGTGGGGTGCACTGGCCCTGCCTGCTGCCGCAGCACGGTCCCGGCAAGAAGCACAAGCGACCGATCGTCCTCGCCGACTGGCAACGACCGATCATCGAACAACACCCCGGCGACTTCCTGCGAGGGCTGTTCCACTCCGATGGCTGCCGCGTCGCCAACCGGGTCACGACGAGAGGCCGGCACTACATCTACCCGCGCTACATGTTCGTCAACGAGTCGGCCGACATCATGCGGCTCTGCCAGTGGAGCCTCGACCTGCTCGGCGTCACCTGGCGGATGAACCGGCGCAACTCGCTGTCGGTGGCGCGGCGCGACGCCGTCGCCACGTTGGACCGGCACGTCGGTCCCAAGTCCTGACCGGCACCGCGCACATCATGCCGACCGTGGCAGCCTGGCTGACGCGCCGCCGGACGGCCGGTGGCGGTGGCGGCGACAGGGGTGCGATCTGATGCGGGTGGTTGTGTTCGGTGCGACCGGGATGGTCGGTCAGGGTGTGTTGCGCGAGTGCCTGCTCGCCGATGACGTGCGCGAGGTGCTGACTGTCGGTCGGCGGCCGACCGGTACGCGGGACCCGAAGCTGCGGGAGCTGACGGTCGCGGACGTGGGCGAGTTGGACGCGGTGCGGGCCGAGTTGACAGGTGTCGACGCGTGTTTCTACTGCCTCGGAGTGTCCTCACTGGGTCTGGACGAGGCCGCGTACACCCGGGTCAGCTACGACTACCCCCTCGCTGCGGCACGGTTGTTCGCGCAGGTGAGCCCGCAGGTCACCTTCGTCTACGTCTCGGGTCAGGGGGCCGATTCGTCAGGTCAGGGTCGGGTGATGTGGGCGCGGGTCAAGGGGCGTGCCGAGAACGCGATCATGGATCTGCTGCCCAACGGTTACGCGGCACGGCCGGGGTTCATCCAGCCGACGTACGGGGCGGTGTCGAAGACGCGGTGGTACCGGTTCGGGTATGCGGTCACCCGCCCGCTGTTTCCGGTGCTGCGTCGGTTGCTGCCGAACCAGGTCACCACTACCGACGGGATCGGTCGGGCGATGTTGCGGGTGGCTCGGCAGGGTTCGCCGGTGCGGGTGTTGGGCAACCGCGAGCTGCGCTGACGGTCAGGCGATCGTGTCGAGGGCCTGGGCCAGGTCGGCGCGCAGGTCTTCGGGGTCTTCGAGGCCGACGGAGAGGCGCAGCAGCGCGGCGGCGGGTTTGGCGTCGCCTTCGACCGGCCGGTGGGTGAGGGAGGCGGGGTGCTGGATGAGGGTGTCGACGCCGCCGAGGGACACCGCGTGGGTGATGAGCCGGCAGGCACCGGCGACGGCGGCGGCGGCGGGCGCGCCGCCGCGTACCTCGAAGGCGAGCAGGCTGCCGGGTCCGGACATCTGCCGACCGACCAGCGCCGCCGGGTCGTCCACCGAGGGGTGGTGCACCCGGTGTACGGCGGGGTGGTCGGCGAGCCAGCCGGCGAGTTTCTCGGCGGTCGCCTGTTGGGCGCGGACCCGCAGCGGCAGGGTTTGCAGGCCGCGGTGCAGCAGGTAGCCGCCGAGGGGGTGCAGGATCGCGCCGGTGACCGCGCGGACCTGGCGTAGGCGCACGGCCCAGGTGTCGTCGCAGGCGACGACGCCGGCGAGGACGTCGCCGTGTCCGCCGATGCTCTTGGTGGCGCTGTGCAGGACGAGGGTGGCGCCGTGTCGGGCGGGTTGTTGCAGGACGGGGGTGGCGACGGTGTTGTCGACAAGCAGTGGGATGTCGCCGGCCGCGGCGGCGAGGGCGGCGATGTCGACCAGGTCGAGGGTGGGGTTGGCGGGGGTCTCGACGATGACCAGTGCGGTGTCGGGGCGGATGGCGGTGGCGACCTCGTCGGGGCGGGTCCAGGTGACGGTGGTGCCGAGCAGGCCGGTGGCGAGGACGTGGTCGGTGCCGCCGTAGAGGGGTCGGACGGCGACGACGTGGCGGCGGTCGTCGCGCGTGGCGGCGAGCAGGGTGGCGGTGAGGGCGGCCATTCCGCTGGCGAAGGCGACGGCCTGGGTGGTGCCTTCCAGCTCGGCGAGGGCGGTTTCGAAGCGGGCGACGGTGGGGTTCCAGAGCCGTTGGTAGACGGCGCTTCCGTCGGCGGGGAGGGTGCCGCCGGTGGCGAGTTGTTCGTACGCGGTGCCGCCGTCGTCGACGGAGGGCAGCGGGTTGGTGGTCGACAGGTCGATGGGTGGTACGTGCACGCCGAGGGTGCGCAGATCGTCGCGGCCGGCGTGTACGGCCCGGGTGTCCATCGGTGTCATGGTCGGTAGCGTCGAATATCTGCCGCCTGACAAGCAATAGATTGGCAGATCATTCTGTGAATCGGGTTGGTTTCCGCGTTGGGTTCGGGCGAGGATGGCGCCATGCCCCTTGAACCGAATGATCTGCGGCCGTATTCGGCAGTGGACGAGGTGGACCGCGCGATCCTGACCGAGTTGGCGGCGGACGGCCGACTGCCGAACAATGCCCTCGCCGAGCGGGTGGGTGTGGCGCCGTCGACGTGCCTGACGCGTACCCGGGCGCTGCGTGAGCGCGGCGCGATCCGTGGTTTTCACGCCGAGGTGGATCCGGCGGCGCTCGGTCTGCCGTTGCAGGCGTTGGTGTCGGTGCGGTTGACAGCGCACGAGCGGGCGGCGGTGGACGGGTTCCGGGCCCGGTCGGTGCGGCTGCCGGGGGTGGTGTCGGTGTTCCACGTGGCCGGCGCGGAGGACTACGTGCTGCATGTACGGGCGGCGTCCGGTGACGCGTTGCGGGACTTCGTGCTGGACCACCTGGCGGTGGACCCGGTGGTGCAGCACACGCAGACCAGTCTGATCTTCGAGCAGGCGCGCGGGATGGGCTGAGCGGTGGGTGAGGTGGCCGACGAAAACCCGCATGGTGGAACAAAGCCGGTCGGTGGCGGGTTGGCTGACCGTGTGATCACCGTACCGTTGTCTGTTCTTGATCTTGCCCCGGTCGCCAAGGGCACCACCGCTGGCGCGGCGCTGCAGGCCACCACCGAGTTGGCCCGCCGCACCGAGGAGCTGGGCTACCACCGGTTCTGGGTGGCCGAGCACCACAACATGCCGGCGATCGCCAGTTCCGCCCCCGCGGTGCTGCTGGCGCACCTGGCGGCGAACACCTCGACGATCCGGCTGGGCTCGGGTGGGGTGATGCTGCCCAACCACGCGCCGCTGGTGGTGGCCGAGCAGTTCGGCACCCTGGAGGCGCTGCACCCAGGTCGGATCGACCTGGGCATCGGGCGGGCGCCAGGCACCGACCAGGTGACCGCGCTGGCGTTGCGGCGCACCATGGAGGGCCTGTCGGCGGAGGGTTTCCCGCGCGAGCTGACGGACCTGATGAACTACTTCAGCGGGGAGAAGCCGGGGCAGATCATCGCCACGCCGGGTCGCGGTGAGCAGCCGGCCGTGTGGCTCTTGGGTTCCAGCGGTTTCAGCGCCCAGCTCGCCGGCCTGCTCGGTCTGCCGTTCTCCTTCGCGCACCACTTCAGCTCCCAGAACACCCTGCCGGCGTTGGCCCTGTACCGGCAGAACTTCCGGCCGTCGCAGTGGCTGGACAAGCCGTACGCGATGGTGGCGGTCAACGCGGTGTGCGCGGAGACCGACGAGCGGGCCGAGTGGTTGGCCGGGCCGAGCGCGCTGTCGTTCCTGAAGTTGCGCTCCGGGCGGCCGGAGCCGCTGTCCACGCCCGACGAGGCGGCGGCCTACCCGTACTCGGAGATCGAGCGGGAGTTCGTCGTGTCGCGCCGTGACGGCCAGGCGATGGGCTCGCCGGAGACGGTGCGTCGGCAGCTGACCGAGCTGGTGGAGCGCACCGGCGCGGACGAGCTGATGCTGACCACGCTGGTGTACGACGTGCAGGACCGGGTGCGGTCGTACGAGTTGATCGCCGAGCAGGTGGCGGGCGGTCTTCGTCAGGGCGCGTGAAACACGATCTTCACGTCAGCGTCACCCCGCCGACCCGGACGGTGCCTAATGTTGGTGCCGGTGGTGGTACGGCATTCCCGGTCGGGACGGGTTGGGAATGCCGCGGTGTGGCGCACCGGGCCGGAGCTGAGCGGATTCCGCGGCTGCGGCCCGGTGCCTGCCACCCTAGGCGACCCCGCTCGGGACCGCCAGGGTTTTCATCAACGTAGGTGAATGTCCGGCGTGGGTGGCGTGTTCATTCCGTTGCCGATGAAGAACCCCGGGTGCGGCGGTTGGTTGTAGGCGGTGTTCTGCCACGCGATCGCCACCCGATACTGCGGGTCGTGCATCAGGGTGTAGATCCGGGTGCTGGTCGGGGTGGGTGTGCTGTAGATGCGCAGCGCCCGACTGTCGGTGGTCCGCCAGATCACCTCCTCGCGCCAGTCGCCCAGGATGTCGCCGGAGAGCGCCGGCGTGGACTTGGTGCCGTTGTTGGAAGCCACCCCGCTGCCGTCGAGCAGGCGGGTCTCGCCGCCGGTGCCGTACTTGTCGATCTTCGTGCCGTCGAGCAGTTCCCGCACCGGGTCGCCGTCCCACCAGGCGAGGAAGTTGGCCGAGGACGGCTTGCGCCCGACGTTCTGCCCCCTGGTGTTGGCCAGTCCGGCGACCGCTGACGACCACGACTCCGCGCCGGGGCTGCCGGCCCAGATGTCCGCGGAGACGCCCCGGCCGTTGTCGCCGGACGCGGGTGTGGACCAGAGGACCTGACCGGTTCGGGCGTCGGCGAAGTACGAGCTGGGCTTGCTGGCGTCCTCGTCGACCTTGAACACCTCCAGGCCGGCGCGGCCCGGGTCCAGGTCCCCCACGTGCATGGCGTCGCCGTGACCGTTGCCGGTCGAGTGGAGCAGCCGGCCGTTGTCGTCGATGGTGGCGGCCCCGTACACGATCTCCTGGCGACCGTCGGCGTCGACGTCGGCAACGGAGAGCTGGTGGTTGCCCTGACCGGCGGCGGCGCCGTTGCCGGAGGAGTTCGAGTCGAACGTCCAGCGCCTGGTCAGCGTGCCGTTGCGGAAGTCCCAGGCGGCGATCACCGCGCGCGTGTAGTAACCGCGGGCCATGATCAGCGAGGGGCGCTGCCCGTCCAGGTACGCCGTGCCGGCGAGGAACCGGTCCACCCGGTTGCCGTACGAGTCGCCCCAGGACGACACGGTGCCGCGCGGCGGGTCGTAGCTGACGGTGGAGGCGATCGCGCCGGTCTGCCCGTTGAACATGGTCAGGTACTCCGGGCCACTGAGCACGTAGCCGCTGGAGTTGCGGTGGTCGGCCGACGACGAACCGATGAGCTGACCGGTGCCGGAGCGGGTGCCGTCGGCGGTCTTCATGGCCACCTCGGCACGGCCGTCGCCGTCGTAGTCGTACACCTGGAACTGGGTGTAGTGGGCGCCGGCCCGGATGTTGCGGCCCAGGTCGATGCGCCACAACCGGGTGCCGGTGAGCGTGTACGCGTCGACGTAGACGTTGCCGGTGTAGCCGGACTGGGAGTTGTCCTTGGCGTTCGACGGGTCCCACTTGAGCACGATCTCGTAGCTGCCGTCGCCGTTGAGGTCACCCACCGAGGCGTCGTTGGCGCTGTACGAGTAGTTCTCCCCGCTCGGGGTGGTGCCCCCGGCCGGGACCTGCAACGGCACGTCCAGGTAGCCCGCGCCGAACTGCAACGCCGGTGCCGACGCCGCCTGCTCGACGCCGCCCACCACAGCCCGCACCGTGTACGCCGAGCCGGCCGCCGCGCCGCTGTCGAGGTAGTTGGTGGCACCGGTGATCGGGGTGGTGTTGACCTTGGTGGCCCCCCGGTAGAGGTTGAACTCCACCCCGGTGGTCTCGGTGCCGAGCAGCCGCCAGGAGACCAGGTTGCCGCTGCCGGAGCGGACGCTGACCAGCCCTCGGTCCAGCTTCTCCATCTGCACCACCCCGGCCGATGGCGGAGGCGTGGTCGGGGGTGGGGTGGTGGGCGGAGGCGTGGTCGGGGGTGGGGTGGTGGGCGGAGGCGTGGTCGGGGGTGGGGTGGTGGGTGGCGGGGTGGTCGGCTCGTCGGTGGGTGGGGCTCCGGTGCAGGTGGCGCCGTTGAGCGCGAAGCTGCCCGGCACCGGGTTACTGCCGGTCCAGGATCCGTTGAAGCCGAACGACGCGCTGCCGTTCGTGGCGATGGCGGTGTTGTGGTCGACATTGCGCGCGGTCACCTGGGCGCCGGACTGGGTGACGGCGGCGTTCCACGCCTGGGTGACCTGCTGGCCCGCGGCGTACGACCAGGTGACGGCCCACCCGTTGACGGGGTCGCCGAGGTTGGTGACTGTGACGTTGGCGCCGAAGCCGCCCTGCCACTGGTTGGTGATCTGATAGTCGACCCGGCAGCCGACGGCGGCGGCCGAGGCGACGACCGCGCCGAGAGTGCCGGCCACGACGGTGGCCGCCGTCGTGGCGGCGAGCAGGATCAGGCGATGTCTGGACGGGTGCATGCGCTGCCTCCGGGGATCCGGTGATGATCGCCACGACCCACCGGCCCTGCCCGGGAAGCACAGTGGACCAACCAACCGCGACGACGGCGGACGGCGATCTGATCGGGGTGGAACGCCCTGGAACTCACGGATCCGACTCATCGCGCATCGTATGGCAAGCGCTTTCCGAGACGCAACATCGATGCCTGTCACATCGTTGCACGTGCCGACTGCCGTTGGCGGGACGAGGGGCTTCCTGAGGAGCCGGCACGGAGGAGCAGGGAACCAAGCCCACCGCACAGAGAGTCGACTACAGTGCCAGGAAATCGACCAGAATTGTCGACCGCCACATCAGCATATCCGATCAGAGCACACGCAAAGCCCGACCCGCGGACACTTCATCCGTCGAGCCGGGCATCTTCTAAATCGCGTAGTCAGCAGTTCTGGTTGACGATGCGCGCGGAGTTGCCATCAGAGATCCGGATCCATTTGTAGGCGGCCGACGTCTGCAGCAAGTCACCGGTGTAACGGTAGTAGTTGCCGGTGCACTGCAAAGCGAACGTGTCGGTGTCCTTCTTGTACTTGGTGGACACTTCACCCGGCTTCAGCAGGTAAGTCTTGCCGCAGGAGCCAGTCCCATCGCACCAGTCCGCGATAGACACCGGGTGTGCCGAATCATTGCGCACGACGCCACAGCCCGCGATTGAACAGTTGCCGGCCAGTGCCGGGCCAGCGCCGAAAAGTGACGCAGCAGCCACCGCCGCAGTCGTCAAGAACCCCGCCGTCACCAGCCGAGCAATCCCCCGATTTTTCGCCATTAGCTATTGCCTTCCTTCCATGAAACAAACCTTCTTGGACATCGAACCTAGCGTGAACTTTCTGCAAGGTCAACCGCCCGGCCATATCGATGTCGGCGTTACAGGGGAGTGGCGATGGCGGATGCGATGTGTTATGAGCATCGATCCGGCAGACCCCTTGTTTCGAGCACGCCAGCATGATCAACTGATCAGATGGCGCCGCACATGGATCCCGACGAGTTCCGTCGCGCCGGCCACGCCGTCGTCGACTGGATCGCCGACTACTGGGCGACAGTGGAGCAACGACCGGTCGCCCCGGCCGACCCCCCGGGCACAGTGGCCGCCGCCCTGCCCAGCGAGCCCCCCACCACCGGAGGCGAACCGGTCGAGGCGATCCTCGCCGACCTTGACTCGATCGTCGTACCAGGGCTGACCCACTGGCAGCACCCGGGCTTCTTCGGCTACTTTCCCGGCAACACCTCCGGCCCGAGCGTGCTCGGCGACCTGGTCAGTTCCGGGCTTGGCGTACAGGGCATGCTCTGGGCCTCCAGCCCGGCCTGCACCGAGCTGGAAACGGTGATGATGGACTGGCTGGCCCACCTGATGGACCTGCCACAGCGGTTCCGCTCCGCCGGCGCCGGCGCCGGCGCCGGCGGTGGGGTCATCCAGGACTCGGCGTCCTCGGCGACGCTGGTCGCCACCCTGGCCGCACTGCACCGGGCCAGCGGCGGACGCTGGCGGCACTCCGGCATCGACCGGCGCTACCGCGCCTACACCTCCATCCACGGGCACTCGTCCATCGAGAAGGCGGTGCGGATCGCCGGGCTGGGCAGCGACGGAACCCGGTCGGTCGAGGTGGACCCGAACACCCAGGCGATGCTGCCAGGCGTGCTGCGGGCCGCCATCGAAGCCGACCTGGCCGCCGGTGACGTGCCGGCCATCGTGGTGGCGACCATCGGCACCACCTCCACCACCGCCATCGACCCGCTGCCGGAAATCGGAGCCATCTGCGCCGAGTACGGGATCTGGCTGCACGTGGACGCCGCGTACGCGGGCGCCGCCGCCGTCTGCCCCGAACTGCGGTGGACGCACGCCGGCCTGGCGTACGCCGACTCCTACTGCTTCGATCCGCACAAGTGGCTGCTCACCGGCTTCGACTGCGACGCGTTCTGGGTGGCCGACCGGGCCGAACTGATCGAGGCGCTGACCGTACTGCCGGAGTTCCTGCGCAACGCGGCCTCCGAATCCGGCGCGGTGATCGACTACCGGGACTGGCAGGTGCCGCTCGGCCGGCGGTTCCGGTCCCTCAAGCTGTGGTTCGTGCTGCGCTGGTACGGCGCCGAAGGCCTGCGGGCGCACATCCGCTCCGGGGTGGCGCTGGCCGAACGGTTCGCCGAGCGGGTCCGCGCCGACGACCGGTTCGAGGTGGTCGCGGCGCACCCGTTCTCACTGGTCTGCTTCCGACTGCTGGCCGACGACGACACCAACGCGGCGTTGCTGGCCTCGGTGAACGCCAGCGGACGCGTGCACCTCACGCACACCCGGGTCGCCGGCCGCTACACGCTGCGGCTGGCGGTCGGCTCGCCCCAGACCACCGAAGCGCACACCGACGAAGCCTGGACCCTGCTCTCCGAGACGGCCACCACCCTGCTCACCCCCTGACCCGCCATCGCCCCACGCGCTCCCCCGCCCGCTCCCCCGCGCCCGCGCCCGCGCCAAGGTCCGCGCAACTTCGCCGATGTTGTGCAGATCTTGGGGACGAACACCGTGCCCGACCCACCGGGGCCGGGATTTAGGGCGCCACCGCCGTCAAGGTCACGCTCGATCCTGGATGTAGTGGCCACGACGAGCCGGGATGCCACTACATCCAGGATGTTGCGCGATCTTGGTGAGTCAGCCGCGCCGATGACGACGTTCGAGCCGGCATCGGCGGGTGGATGGGCGCACCGCGCGGTTCAGCGTGGGGTGGGCGTACCCGTTGCGGCCAGATCGGCAGGGACCTCGCCGACGGATGCGGCGTCGGTAGCCTCGGCGGGAACACCGACAGCGATGGCGGGAGCGGCGGCGGGAGCGGCGGCGGCGGGAGCGGCGGCGGCGGCTTCGGCGCGGGCGCGACGGGTACGGCGTAGGGCGCGGACGGCCAACACCAGGGCGGCCAGCCAGCCGGCGGCCAGCAGGGCGTACAGGGCGGGGCGGGCCGGACCGTCCAGTTCGGCGGAGCGGATCAGGGTGCGGGCGTTGGTCAGCACGATCACGCCGCCGACTGCCGCGCCGAGCAGTTGGGCGGGCACGATTCGCACCAGCCAGGCGGCCAGTGGGGCGGCGATGAGGCCGCCGATGAGCAGTGCGGCGACGGTGGGGAGCAGGAATCCCTCCGAGCCCAGCCCGATCAGGAAGCCGATGCTGGCAGCGCCGGCCACGACGAACTCGGCGGTGTCCACGGAGCCGATCACCTTGCGGGGTTCCATCCGGCCGGAGACCAGCAGCGCGGGGGTGGCCACCGGGCCCCATCCGCCGCCGCCGGTCGCGTCGACGAAGCCGGCGACCAGGCCCAGGGGGCCGAGGAAACGACCGCGGAGCCGTCCGCCGACCCGGTCGGTGCGCAGTGGCCGGGCGAAGCGGATCAGGAGGTACGCGCCGAGCGTGAAGAGGATGCCGGCCATCCACGGTGCGGCGGCTTCGGTGGAGATGGAGCTGAGCAGGGTGGCTCCGGCGAAGGCGCCGATGGCACCGGGTAGGGCGATGCGGGTCACCACCCGCCAGTCGACGTTGCCGAACCGCCAGTGCGCCACCCCTGCGGCGAGCGTGGTGCCGATCTCGGCCAGGTGCACCGAGGCCGAGGCGGCGGCCGGGGCGACCCCGGCGACCAGCAGCAGAGTGGACGAGGTCAAGCCGTAGGCCATGCCGAGCGAACCATCGATCAGTTGCGCGACGAGCCCGACCAGAGCGAGGACCAACAGCTTGCGCACGAGCACCCCCAGACTTTTCGGCATCTCCTATCGACTTGGTCGACAATGCGGGAAGGGGCGGCCGGGGTCAAGCCCCCGATCGGTGGATGGGACGCGGACGTGTGGCCGGGAGGTGAGCCGGCGCTCAGATCCAGGCGCGCGGGTCGGCGGCCAGCTCGGTGACCCGCGCGGGCAGGTTGCCGGCGGCGACGTCAGCGACGCTGACCAGTTCCAGGATCTCCCGCTCGCTTGCCCGTAGCGCGATCCAGACTTCCTGGAGGGCCTGTGCCGGGCCGTGGTAGCCGAGCTGCTCGGGGCGTTGCCCGCGTACGTGGGCGAGGGGCCCGTCGATCACCCGGATGACCTCGGCGAGGGAGATCTCCTCAGCGGGGCGGGCCAGCCAGTAGCCGCCCTCCGGGCCACGCTGGGCGTGCACGATGCCGCCCCGGCGCAGTTGGAGAAGGATGCTCTCCAGGAACTTCGGCGGGATCTCCTGGGCGCGGGCGATCTGGTCGGCCGTCACCGGCCGGCCGCGCCCGGGGCCGCTGGCCGTCGCGGCGAGTTCGGCGGCCGCGCGGAGGGCGTAGTCGACCCGAGCGGAGAGGCGCATGTCGGCAAGGTTAGTCGCTGGTCAACCGGGCGGGCGGGCGACCCTCGGCCGATCGGCCACGCATCGATGGGAAGTAGCGCCGCTGGCACCCGGCCGGGACCGTTGGACGGCCGCCCGTCGGGACTGGTGAAGTACGTCATGATCCACCGTGTGGTGGCGGCGGAAATGCCGTTCCGGAGCGTCCCTATGCTGGGCGTGAGTACGAATGTCTGGCCGTTTACCCGGCCGCCAGCAACATATTGATAAACACCCGGGCGCGCTCGGGGGGAAGGCAACACGATGACCGATATCGCCACACGCACCTGGGACGGCATGACCATCCCGGTGGCCGGCACCTATCTTCTCGATCAGGCGCACAAGCGGATCGGTTTTCTGTCCCGGCACATGATGGTCAGCCCGGTGCGCGGCGAGTTCGCCGAGGCCACGGCGGAGATCTTCGTGGCGGAGGACCCGCTGCTCTCCTCGGTGACGGCCACCATCATGGCGGCCAGCATCACCACCGGAAGTGTCGACCGGGACACGCATCTGAAGAGTGCCGACTTCCTCGACGTGGAGCGTTTTCCCACCCTCGAATATCGAAGCACCGGCATTAAGTGGCAGGGCAACGAGGACCCTATATTCCAGTGGGCGCGTCTGCGCAACCATCGGTTGGGCGGGCGAGGCCGAAGTCACATTGTTCCGCCGCAGTCCGACGGCGTTCCCGGACGATTCGTCCTCACCGGTGAGTTGACAGTGAAGGGAATCACCCGGCCCGTCGACCTGGTGGTGAATTTTGGTGGTGCCCGTCAGGATCCGTACGGGCAGAACATCTTCGGTTTCAGCGCGACGGCCGAGATGAACCGTGAGCACTACGGTCTGCTCTGGAATGTCGTCCTGGAGAGCGGCGGGGTGCTGGTCGGCAAGACGGTGCAGATCGAGATCGCCGGCGAGGCCATCTACCAGGCCTGAACCACGTCATCCCCGCCAGTTGCCTGGCGGGGACGAGCGACACGCTCCCGGGCGGGCCGAGCGACACGCTGCCGGACGAGGCCCAGCGACAGCGTCAGGCGCCGACGCGGCGCAGCAGACCCTCCTGGACGGCGCTGCCGATCTGCCGGCCGTCCGTGGTGAACATCCGGCCGGTGGCCAGCCCGCGCGCCCCGGACGCCGACGGGCTCAGGCAGTCGTAGAGGAACCACTCGTCGGCCCGGAACGGCCGGTGGAACCACAGCGCGTGGTCCAGGCTCGCACCGACCAACCCGCCCGGCCCCCACACCTCGCCGTGCGCGGAGAGCACCGAGTCCAGCAGGGTGAGGTCCGAGGCGTAGGTGAGCGCGCAGGCGTGCAGCAGGGGGTCGTCAGGCAGTTTGCCGTCGATGCGCATCCAGACGCGCTGGTGCGGGTCGGCGGGCCGGTCGCCGGGGCGGACCCAACCGGGCTCACCCACGTAGCGCACGTCGATCGGTCGTGGGATCTGGCCCCAGATGCCCAGCCGCTCCGGGTAGCGGGAGAGCCGGTCGGCCATCGTCGGCACGTCCTGCGGCGGGGGTACGTCCAGCGGGACCGGGACCTGGTGGTCCAAGCCCTCCTCGGCCCGCTGGAACGACGCCGACATGAAGAAGATCGGCTTGCCGTGCTGGAGGGCCACCGCGCGGCGGACCGAGAAGGACCGGCCGTCGCGGATGTTCTCCACCTCGTACGCGATCGGTTCGACCGGGTCGCCGGGGCGGACGAAGTAACCGTGCAGCGAGTGCACGAACCGCTCCGGATCGACGGTGCGGCCGGCGGCGACCAGTGCCTGACCGGCGACCTGGCCGCCGTACACCCGTTGTGGGCCGACCTGGGGGCTCATCCCCCGGAAGGTCATCTCGCCGGTCGGGTCGAGGTCCAGCACCTCCAGCAGCTGGTCAACCGCCGCCTGGCCGACCGCGACCCGACCGTCGCTCACTGCAGGGCCCGCGCCGACGCGGCGTCGACCAGCGAGCCGAGCTGGTGTACGCGCAGCGTGTTGGTCGAACCGGGGGTGCCGGGCGGGCTACCCGCCACGATGACCACGTAGTCACCGGGGTTGGCCCGGTCGAGGCCGAGCAGCGCCTGGTCGACCTGGCGGAACATGTCGTCGGTGTGCTGCACGAACGGCATCAGGAAGGTCTCCACGCCCCAGGTGAGGGCGAGCTGGTCGCGCACCTCGGGGACCGGCGTGAAGGCCAGCAGCGGCAGGTCGCAGTGCAGGCGGGACAGCCGTCGCACGGTGTCGCCGGTCTGCGAGAACGCGACGAGCGCCTTGGCGTTGATGGCCCGGGCGATCGACGAGGCGGCCACCGTGAGGGCGCCACCGTGGGTACGCGGGTCGTGCTGCAGGCGCGGCACCCCGATGGAACCGGCTTCGGTGGTCGTCACGATCTTGGCCATGGTGCTGACGGTGAGCACCGGATACTTGCCGACGCTGGTCTCGCCGGAGAGCATGACCGCGTCCGCGCCGTCGAGCACCGCGTTGGCGACGTCGGAGGCCTCCGCGCGGGTGGGGCGGGAGTTCTCGATCATGGAGTCGAGCATCTGGGTGGCCACGATGACGGGCTTGGCGTTCTCCCGGCACAGCTGCACGGCGCGCTTCTGCACCAGCGGGACCTCGTCCAGCGGCATCTCGACACCGAGGTCACCGCGGGCGACCATGACGCCGTCGAAGGCCAGCACGATGGCCTCCAGGTGCTCGACCGCCTCCGGCTTCTCGACCTTGGCGAGCACCGGCCGGAACACGCCTTCCTCGGCCATGATCCCGTGCACGAGCTTGATGTCCTCGGCCGAGCGGACGAAGGAGAGCGCCACCAGGTCGACACCGAGACCGAGGGAGAAGCGCAGGTCCTCGGCGTCCTTGTCCGACATGGCGGGCACGCTGACCGCCACGTTGGGCAGCGACACGCCCTTGTTGTTGGAGACCGGGCCGCCCTCGGTGACGAGGCAACGGATGTCGTTGCCGGTGACGTCGGTGACCTCGACGGCGACCCGACCGTCGTCGATCAGCAGGCGGTCACCGGGCTTCACCTCCTGCGGCAGCTTGCGGTAGGTGCAGGAGACCCGCTCCTTGGTGCCGAGGACGTCGTCGCCGGTGATGACGACGGTGTCACCGGTGCGCCACTCGTGGGGGCCGTCGGCGAACCGACCGAGCCGGATCTTGGGGCCTTGCAGGTCGGCGAGGACGGCGACCGGCTTACCCGTTGCCTCCGACGCTTCCCGGACGAGTCGGTAGACCGCCTCGTGGTCGGCGTGACTGCCGTGGCTGAAGTTGAGCCTCGCCACGTTCATGCCGGCCTCGACAAGACCCCGGATGCGCTCCGGGGACGAGGTGGCGGGACCCAGAGTGCAGACGATCTTTACGCGGCGTGTCACGCCCATCAGGCTAGTCTCTCCTTCAGGTCGGACTCGGGGCCGACCCCTTGCAGGCAGCGGAACAGTTGTCCAACGACGCGCGGCGCGCGTCGGGCCGGCGGGCGGAACCGCACCGGGAACGTTGTGGCGACGGGCATCAGCGACCGCGCGCCGGGAATCGTACGCCTCCGTCGGCGTGCGCTGTCGGGGTGCTCCCGGCGGCGGCTCATTCCGGGTGCCCCGGGGGCGGCAGGCGGCGGCTCGGTCCGGGTGCCTCGGGATACCGCTGGCGGTTGCTCATTCGGGGTGCTCCGGGGGTGGCAGGGTGGGCACCGCGTGCAGCAGGTGGCGGGGGTCGTAGCGGCGCTTGGCCCGGCGCAGCCGTGCCCAGTTCGCGCCGTACGCGAGCCGGACCCGGTCGGTCTCCTCCGGGGCGAGCAGGTTGGGGTAACCGCCGGGCAGGGCGTGCGGGGCGAGCGCCGCGGAGGTCCGCTCGGCCCACTCGCGGTGCGGACCGGCGGCATCGCCGGGCGCCCACACGGCGATGATCTCGGCCATCAGGTGATCGGTGCGCAGCCCGAACGCCGTGTCGGCGGAGCGGACCCGGGTGGCCGCGCCGTGGAAGTGGTGCACGGCCAGCGCGGAGAACAGCGAGGTGACCTGCCGGGCCGCGTCGACGAGCGTGTCCACAGCGCCGTCGGTGAGCGCGGGCAACCACCGGGTCCGCAGCAGGTAGTGGTTGCCGTCGACCATCCCACCGTCGAACATCCGCAGCGCGTCCGCGTACGGCATCGGGCCGATCTGGTCGACCAGTGGGGTGCCCAGCGCGCGCAGCCGGTCCATCCACGGCGCCCCGGCGTCCAGGTCTGAGCCGCTGTAGAACGGGCAGACGAAGATCACCGGCTCGCCGGCCGGGCCGGGCAGGAAGCCGGCCATCACGGTCAGCTCGTCCGGAGCCTCGGCGACCAGCGCGCCGTAGCCGCGCAGCACGGCCGGCGCCTCGGAGAGCGCGAACATGATCATCCCGGCCAGTACGCCGGGCAGCCGGTGCGCGCGGAAGCGCAGCTCGGTGACGATGCCGAGGTTGCCACCGCCGCCACGCAACGCCCAGTAGAGCTCGGCGTCGTGCCGGGAGTCGGCGGTGACCCGGCGGCCGTCGGCGAGAACCACCTCCGCGCCGAGCAGGTTGTCCAGGGCCAGACCGAACCGGCCGCACAGCGGGCCGTACCCGCCGGCGAGGGTGAGCCCGGCCATCCCCACGGCACCGACCACGCCGGTGGGGACCACCAGGTCGTACTCGCGGGCGGCGGCGAGCAGCTCGGCGGCCGTGGCGCCGCCGCCGATGGTCACAGTGGCCGCGTCCGGGTCGACCCGGACGGCGCGCAGCCCGGTCAGATCGAGCGCCAGAGCGCCGTCGCGCAGCGCCCGGCCGGCCCAGTCGTGCCCTCCGGAGCGGACCGAGAGGGGCAGGTGGCACCGGGTGGCGATGCGGACCGCCTCGGCCACCTCGTCGGAGTCCTGAATTGCGGCGACCAGCGCGGGCGTGCGGGCCACAGCGCCGTTCCAGAGCCGGGTGGTGACGGCGTAACCGGGATCGCCCGGCTCGTGCAGCCGGTCGCCGAGCAGGGCACGCAGTCGGGCGGCGGCCGACGCGACATCGGGGGTGGCGGCGGAGACCATGGCGACTCCTCGACCGGGGCCGACCCACGACACCAGGTACGCCCCGGCGGCGGCCCGCGCTGGGCGCGACCGTAGCACCGGCAGGCGGTCGAGCGCCGTCGCCATCACGACAGCCACCGATGGACCGGCGGCTCAGCTGTCCGCCTTGACCAGCGGGAACTCCAGGGAACCGGCCGGGCAGAGGAAGGTCAGCACCTCCACCCGGTAGAGCCCGGCCTGCACCGCCGGGTCAGCCTCCAGCACGCTGCGGACATCCTCGACGCTGCCGGTACGGGCCAGACCGAAGCCGATCGGCGGATCCGGCTCGCGCGCCGGCCCGTCCACCGAGCCGGCGACCAGGACGATGCCGCGTCGCTGCAACGCCTGCATGTGTTCGGCGTGCTCGGCCTGCAACCGTTGCACGGTCTCCGCGGGCAGGGCCCGCCCGGCCGCGCCGGGATAGATCACGATGCACTCGTACGTGTCGAGCGCGAAGTTGACCTGCGGCACTCCCATGGGTGCTCCCTCCGCCGTCGCGCCGGAACGCACCGGCTCCGGCCAGCGTCGCACGGACACCCCGGTCGTACCGGGCGCTTCCCGGCAACTCGCTTCGGCGCGCTGACGGAGTGTCCGCGCCCACACTCGGCCGACCGGCGGCATGGCGGAAGGGTTCCGGGGGATGATCCATCGGTGGCGGGTGGGCTCTTCACGTCCGCGCTGTCCACGCCCGCCACGACGAGACGATTGGGGATCGGGCAATGGCGACAAATATCAGTGAGCAGCCCGCGAAGGCGTCCGGCACGTACCGGATCGGTGGCGATGTCACAGTCAACCGGCTCGGCTACGGGGCCATGCAGATCACCGGCCCGGGTGTCTGGGGTGACCCGAAGGACCCGGCCGAGGCGGTTCGCGTGCTGCGCCGTGCGGTCGAGCTGGGCGTGACGTTCATCGACACTGCCGACTCGTACGGGCCGTTCGTCTCGGAGATGTTGATCCGGGAGGCGCTGCACCCGTACGCCGATGACCTGGTGATCGCGACCAAGGCCGGGCTGAGCCGCTCCGGCCCCGGCGACTGGCGTGCGCTGGGCCGCCCGGAGTACCTGCGCCAGCAGTGCGAGCTGAGCCTGCGTCACCTCGGCCTGGACAGCATCCCGCTGTACCAGCTGCACCGGATCGACCCGAAGGTGCCGCTCGCCGATCAGCTCGGTGAGCTGGCGCTGCTGCGGGAGGAAGGCAAGATCCAGCACATCGGGCTGTCCGAGGTCAGCGTCGCGCAGATCGAGGAGTCCCAGGCGATCACCACGATCGCGTCGGTGCAGAACCTGTACAACCTCGCCAACCGCAGCGCCGAGGACGTGCTGGAGTTCTGCGAGCGCAACGACCTCGCGTTCATCCCGTGGTTCCCGATCGCGACCGGTGAGCTGGCCCGCCCGGGCGGCCCACTGGACGCCATTTCCAACGCGCACGGCGCGTCGCCCGCGCAGCTCGCGCTGGCCTGGCTGCTGCGCCGTTCGCCGGTGATGCTGCCGATCCCCGGCACGTCCTCGGTGGCGCACCTGGAGGAGAACGTGGCCGCGGCCGACGTGCGGCTCACCGACGACGAGTTCGAGGCGCTCGCCAAGGCGAGCTGACCAACGGTCCGGACGCCGCCGGGTCAGCCGGCGGCGTCCGGACCCGAGGGACGCCGCCGGGTCAGCCGGCGGCGTCCGGGCGGCGGGACGCCGTCGGGTTCAGCCGACGGCGTCCGAGCCGGGCTCCGACCCGGGCTCCCGGGCGGCGCGAAGCGCCTCCGTCGCCTGGGCCAGCAGCCGCGCCGAGTCGGTGCGCCCGCTCACCTGCAATTCCACTTCGGTGTCCCCGGCCTGGATCCGGATGCTGGCCTCGGTGCGCTGCTGGTCGACCCAGGACTGCAACAGGTTGAACAGCCCCGGAAGCAGCCCCTGGGCCAGCACCGCGATGATCACCGCGTCGCTGAAGCCCGGCCGGCCGCCGCCGCCGGCCGTACGCACCACCGGCCGGTACTCGGGGCGGCGGTGGATCCAGGTCAGTAGATCGACCGAGGGAGACTGCCGCTGCCGGGGGTTGATGGTCAGCCGGATGGGCAGCCGGGCTGCGGCGTCGCTGTCGGTCACGGTCTGTCTCCCGGTCAGTTGGAGGAGGGTCGGAAGGTGACGTCGTCCCCGTCGGCGGTGGCGACGCCCGTGACGGTCAGCGCGTCGTCGTCGGTGAACGGTGAGCTGCTGCCGAAGTAGGTGGTGGTGCCGCTGACCTGCACCCTGCCCTGGGTCTCGACCGGGGTGGACACCCGGGCGGTGCTCGGGCCGGTCAACTCGACGGCGATTTTCGGGTACTCCAGGATCTTCCAGGTGACCTTCTGCGTGGTGCCGCCGTAGTAGCGGAACGGGCAGCCGGGTGGGGCGGCCACGGTCTGCTTCGCGCACTCGTCCAACCAGGCGCGTACCCGGGCCTCGACCGCGTCGATCGCGGCCGGCTTGAGCACCGGCGCCAGTTGCAGGGTGGCGGCGGTCTCCCCCGGGCCCACCAGCACTGTCGCGCCCGGCGTCTCGCTGAGCGCGCTGGCCGGGCCGGTCGCGGTGTAGCCGCCGGGCAGCAGCACCAGCGGAGCGCCCTCGGTGGCGACCGGCAGCTCCACCCCGTTGAGCCGCACCCCGGGGTCGGCGATCGCGGCGTTGAGCGGGGTGGGCCCACCGCTCAACCGCCAGCCGTGGAAGAGGCCGGCGGTGGTCTCGTCCTCGCGGCGCAGGGTGAGGGTGCTGCTCTGGCGCACGTCACCCAGCCGGTACGCCACGGTGGCGGTGGCGGTGTCGCCGTCGCGCTCCAACGAGCTGATCTCGACGTCGGTCGGTGGTTGGTAGCCCTTGCCGCGCAGCAGTTTGGCGAGAAGGTCACGGTCGGTGCCGTTGCCCTGGTCCGTCAGGTAACCGAGGGCAGCCTCGCTGTCCCGGTCGGCGAGCGCGGAGAAGTAGCCGTCGATCGCCGCCTGGGGGCGGAAGAACGCCCACTGCACCACGCCGAGGCCGCTGGTGCCGAGGCAGGCGACCAGGGTGACGGCACCGACCAGCAGCAACGTGCGTCGGGTGCCGACCGGGCCGGAGTCGTTGAACAGCCGGTCGACGGTGACGGGCTCGGTCGCGCCGGCGGGCGTACCGGCCACCGAGGCCCGCTCCAACGCGTCGAGCCGCAGCTCGTGCGGCGGGTGGGTGGCGCAGACCGCCTCGTCCCAGCCGCTGCGGCCGGTCTCGAAGGACAGCCGCCGTTCCAGGATGCGCCGCAGCCCGTCGGCGTGCCCGGTGAGCACGGCGCCGAGGTCAGCCCGGTACTCGGCCGCGCGCACGTCGCGGGCGTGCAGCGGCAGCACCACGTACCGCATGGTGAGCAGCACCGGCCAGAAGAGAACGAAGACCACGAAGTTGGTGCCCGGATGTGGGAACGTCCGCATCAGCCAGGTCGGCAGGGCGTGCGCGAGGGTCAGTGGCAGGCCGACACCGCGGACGAAGGCGCTGGTGATCTCGTCCCCGGTGCGCCAGTGCACCAGCTCGTGGCTGAGCAGCGCGGCCACCTCGTCGTCCGGTTCGGCCAGCACGGCGGTGGTGACCACCACGTGCCGGGCGTACGTGCGGGCGTTGCTCAGGACCGGGTCGTCCTCCATGAGCAGCCGGGGCACGCTGGGCAGGCCGAGCCGTCGGGCGCAGTCGTCGAGCACGGGGCGAAGCCGCGCGTACTCGCGGCGGCTGGGCTGGCGCGCACCAGAGACGACCAGCAGGCGGGGTTCGAGCAGCACCCGGTAGAGCGTGTAGAGGACCCCGATCAGCGCCGCCGCGACGACAGTGCCGATCAGGCCGGTGAGCAGCGCGAAGGGCTCGTCGGCAACGCCCATCCAGGGCAGGGCCAGCACGGCGAGGAAGCCGACCAGGAAGCCGATGGCGAAGCCGGCGACGCCGCCGAGCATCCCGCCGGAGCGGGTCAGGAACGCCTCGACCAGGGGGCCGATGAGCGGGACGTCGCGCAGCACCTGGGGCACCTGGTCGTCGGCGCCGGTCCCGACGGCGAAAAGCCCGACGACGCCGAACGTGAGACCGCCCCAGAACGCCAGGAGCAGCGCGACCGGCAGGTAGAACCAGGTGGCGAGGAACGCGCCGAGCACGCCGCGCCAGTCCCGCAGGATCCCGGCACGCAGCCAGACCAGCGCGCTCGGGTAGCCCGGTGGGCGGTCGGCGAACCCGCCGGTGGGTGGCGGGGTGTCGGCCGACGGCGGTTGGGCGGCCCGGACGTCGAGCTGCGGCACGGTCGGCGGGGTGTTCTCCGGCGGCACGGTGGGCGGCTCGGTCATGAGCGCTGCTCCTTCTCGGCGGGCGTCGTCCACTGTCGGGAATGGACAGCCGGAGCAGGCTATCGAGGGCATCTGATGTCTGCCACACCGTTTCCGGGGATCGTCGCGCACCCGACACTCCGCGTCACTGGTGCGGTGCGGCGGTCCCCTTCGGGACCGCCGCACCGGAGCGGGTCAGAGCGCGAGGCAGTTGGGCCGCACCGAGCCGTCGACCAGGGCGCTTCGCACGATGGTGTACGCGGTGCCGTCGAGCACCAGGCCGAGGTGCCCCACCACCCGCAGCGGGCAGTACGACTGGATCAGCACGTTCGTCGCGCCGTCGTTGACGGCGGCGTTTCCGGTCGGACGGACCAACTCGTCCTGGAGGGTGCGGATGGTGGTGTAGCGCACCGCGCCCGGGGTGTCGTCGCCGGCGTTGAGGTCGGCGAGGAACGCCGAGCCGATTGTCATCTGTTGGCAGGCCACGACGCCGGCGCAGCTGCCCAGGCCCAGGAACGCCACGATGTTGGCGACGTACGTGCCGTACTGGGGTGTGCCCAGGCTGACGTAGCGACCGACGGTGGCGGTGCCGCCGAGCCGCTTGAGGTAGTACCTGCTGACCAGGCCCCCTTCGGAGTGGGCGACGACGTCCACGCTCGCCGCGCCTGTGCTGGCGCGTACCTGGTCGACGTAGCTGGCGAACGCGCGCGCCGAGGTGGGGATGTCACCGAGCCCCAGCCCGGGTAGTTGGTAGATGAAGGTGCGGTAGCCGTCGGCGCGCAGCCGGGCGGCGATCGGCTCGTACGCGACGGCGACGCCGCTGAGCCCGCCGACCACGATCACGGGGTTTGCCGCCGCGGCGGCGAAGGGTGTCGTGCTGGCGGCGGTGGTGGAGGCGGGGGCGGCGGTCGCCGTGGCGGTGGACGCGAGAAGCGCGGCGGTGGCGAGGGCCAGCACGAGGGCGGTCTTTCGGAGCAGCATGGCTGCACCTCCGGGGGGAGGCACCCGGCGAACCGGGCAGGTGGGTGGGGGTGTCCGGTCGACCGTGCGACGATCATGCCCGCAATAATTTAGAAACGTCAATGACTTGTTACGCGCCGGTAACCCGTTGTTCCGGCGGGGGCGTAAACGGTCATACCGCTCCGCTCCATATCGGACACCGCCGGTCGCTGGCATGCTGTGGCCGTGGCTGTCGACGAACCCACCGAGCGCGAGCTGCGGGTGATGCCGTGGTGGCTGGTCCTGGTCGGCCTGCTGGTCGCCATCGCCCTGGGCTGGCTGGTGCTGGACCTGCTGCTCAGCGAGGCCGACCGGGCCACCCAACCGGACACCCGCGCCACGTTGCGCATCGACGCGATCCGCACCGGCCTGACCGTCGTCGCCGGCACCGGCGGAGGGCTCGCGCTGCTGCTCGCCGCCCGACGCCAGTGGATCGCCGAACGCGCGCAACGGCATCAGGAGAGCGTCGCCGCACGCGACCAGGTGCACCGGGACCGGGTGCAGGCGCACGCCGAAACGGTGGCCGAGGCCGCGCAGCGCCACCAGGATCGGCAGTCCGGGGCCGCCGAGCACGACGCGGCGGAGCGTCGACTGACAGAGCTCTACACCCGGGCGGTCGAACTGCTCGGCAACGACAGCGCGGCGGTACGCCTCGGCGGCCTGCACGCGCTGGAACGCCTCGGCCAGGACAACCCGGGGCAGCGCCCGACCATCGCGGCGGTGCTCTGCGCGTACCTGCGGATGCCGGCACCTGACGGCGAGCCGCGCGAGACGGAGGTCCGGCGCAGCGCGCAGCGCGTGCTGACCCGGCACCTGCGCGCGGGCGACGCGGCGCACTGGCCGGAGCTGAGGCTCGACCTGGCCGGCGCCGCGCTCGTCGACTTCGACGCCGCCGGTTGCACGCTCGTCGACGCGACCTTCACCGATGCGGTGTTCACCGGCACGACCACCTTCGCGGGCGCGACGGCGCGGGGGCGGCTGCTGTTCGGTGCGGCAACCTTCGGTGACGTGGTCTTCGACGGGCTCGTGGCCGACGGCGAGGTCGTCCTCGACGGCGTCCGCGTCGGCGGCGCGGCCAACGTCGACGGCGCCGCCTTCTCCGGCGGTCTGTCCTGCCGGCGAGCCGGCTTCACCGGCCCGACCTCGTTTCGCCGGGTGACCTTCGGCCAGCCGACCAGCTTCGACCTGACCCGCTTCGAGGAGGTCACCTCGTTCCGGGAGGCCGTCTTCGAGGGCGCCCTGTCGATGGAGCACACCGAGTTCGGCCGGTCGGCCAGCTTCCACGCCGTCCGCTTCACGAACATGGCGCTGTTCCGTTGGACGGTGTTCGGCGCGGAGGCGCTGTTCGACAGGGCCCGCTTCGTCGACGCCGCGAACTTCGGCCGCGCCCGGTTCCACAGCATGGTCAGCTTCCGTGACACCGAGTTCAGCCGGCCACCGCAGGTCGAGCAGGCCCGGGCGATGGCAGACAGTGGTCACCGCTGGCCGGAGGGCACGACAGTGGAGCGCCTCGACGACGAGTGGCTGCTGCTGGTCGACCGCTGACCGGCCGGTGGGCTCTCAGCGCGGCGCGGCCGGCGGGGTCGTCAGCGCGGCGGGCGCAGGCCGTCCAGGGCCACGCCGAGGACCCGGTCACGTTGCTCGGGTGACGGGAACTGGGCCATGGTCAGGCCACTGATCAGCCGCACCACGTCGTCGAAGCCGATGTCGTCACGCACCACACCGGCGACCTGCGCGCGACGCATCAGCGGCTCACCGGCGGAGAAGATCTCCGCCCGGCAGCTGGTGAAGATCTCGGAGTCGTGCAGCAGTTGCTCGGCGAGCGCCCGCTTGGTGGCGACGTACGCGACGAAGCGGTGCAGCCAGGCGACGAGCGCGTCCCAGGGTGGCAGCTCGGACAGACCCTCGGCGGAGTGGCACAGCGCCCGGACCTCCTCGACGTAGACGGCCTCGAACAGGTGCCGGCGGGTCGGGAAGTTGCGGTAGAGCGTGCCGATGCCCACGCCGGCCCGGCGGGCCACGTCCTCCAGGGAGGCGGCGGCGCCGTTCTCGGCGAACGCCTCGCGCGCAGCCGCGATCAGGGCGTCGTAGTTACGCCGCGCGTCGGCCCGCTTGGGCCGCTGGGCGAAGACCTCGGGCGCCTGCCCCGGGCTGGTCATGACGTGCGTCACCTCACTCTGCTTGCATCCGGAGGACGCCCTCCGCTAGCTTAGCGGAGGCACCCCTCCGGAATCCCGGAGGCCTGCCTCCGGTTACTCTACCTCGGGACCCGCCCGATCGCCGCCTGGCCACCCCGATCGCCCGGACCCCGACAGACCACCCGTCACGGACGACGGGCGACAAGCCTTCATTCCCGTACGTAATCAGGGAGTTTTCTCTCGTGGCAGTGACCTCCCGGCGCAGCTCGCGTCGGCTCACCTTCACCGTGCTCGCGGCCGGCGCCGGGTTCTTCGCGATGCTCCAGTCGCTGATCACCCCGGTGCTGCCGACCATCCAGCAGGACCTGCACACCACCCAGAACACAGTGACCTGGGTCCTGACCGCCTACCTGCTCAGCGCGTCGATCTTCACGCCGATCCTCGGACGCGTCGGCGACATGGTCGGCAAGGAGCGGATGCTTGTCGTCTCGCTCGCCGCCCTCGCCCTCGGCTGCCTGCTGGCCGCCATCGCGCCGAACATCGGCATCCTCATCCTCGCCCGGGTCGTGCAGGGCATCGGCGGGGCGGTCTTCCCGCTGTCCTTCGGCATCATCCGCGACGAGTTCCCGGCCGCCCGGGTCTCCACAGCGGTGGCCGCCATCTCGGCCATCGTCGCCGTCGGCGGTGGCCTGGGCATCGTGCTGGCCGGCCCGATCGTCAGCACCCTGGACTACCGCTGGCTGTTCTGGATCCCGATGATCGTGGTCGGACTGACCGCCGTGGCCGCGCACCTGTTCGTGCCCGAGTCGCCGGTCCGCACCCCCGGTCGCATCGACTGGCGCGCCACACTGCTGCTCTCCGGCTGGCTTGTCGCGCTGCTGCTGCCGATCAGCCAGGGCGCCGCCTGGGGCTGGACCTCCACCCGGGTGCTCGGCCTGCTCGCCCTCGCCGTGGTGCTGCTGGTCGGCTGGCTGGTCACCGAACTGCGGTCGAAGAACCCGCTGATCGACATGCGGATGATGCGCCTTCCCGGTGTCTGGACCACCAACCTGGTCGCCCTGCTCTACGGCGCGTCGATGTTCTCCATGTACGCGTTCCTCCCGCAGTTCCTGCAGACCCCGACCGCTGCCGGTTACGGCTTCGGGGCGAGTATCAGCCAGGCCGGTCTGCTCATGCTCCCGATGGTCAGCGCGATGTTCGTCGCCGGCGTCCTCGCCGGTCGACTCCAGGCCGTCTTCAGCGCCAAGGCGCAGCTCGCCACCGGTGCCACCTTCAACGTGGCCGCCTCCGCGATGCTCGCCACCGCGCACGCCACCCGCTGGGAGGTCGCCATCGCCGGTGGCCTGGTCGGCCTCGGCATCGGCCTGGCCTTCGCCTCGATGGCCAACCTGATCGTCGCCAGCGTGCCCGCCAGCCAGACCGGCGTGGCGACCGGCATGAACGCCAACATCCGCACCATCGGCGGCGCGATCGGCGCGGCAGTGGTCAGCGGCGTGATCACCGCGCACCCCCAGGCCAACGGTCTGCCCCGGGAGGCCGGCTTCACGACGGGGTTTCTCGTCCTCACGGCGATCGCCCTGGCCGCCGCGCTCGCGGCCCTCGCCGTCCCGTCCGCCCGGCGGGCGTCGGCCGGTCGCCGGCCGTCCGCCGCGACGATCGTCGAGTCCGAGCTAGCCGGCGAGTTCGCCACCATGCCGGCTACCCGCTGACGGAACGCGTCGCGGCCCGGGCGGTTCGCCGCCCGGGCCGCGACGCATTCCGGAGTACGCTGACCGCTCCCCGTCCGCCGTTGCTCAGGAAGCGCCCATGCCCGAGTTGCTGACCGCCGACCGCATCAACGAGATCGGCGCCCTGGGCCTCAAGAGCCCCGACCCGGCCGCGTTCGTCGCCGAACTGGTGGGCGCCGTCGACGAGGGGCGGGTAGCGGACCCCGACGACACCGGGTACGCCCTGCTGGTCGCCGCGGACATCCTGGAACAGGCCGGCGACCTGGCCGACGCGCTCGCCCTGGCCACCCGCGCCATCGCCGAGCAGCCGGACGACAACGCGTACGCCCGAGCGGTGCGCGGCGGTCTGCTGCTGCGCCTCGACCGCTCGGACGAGGGCATGGCCGAACTGACCGCCCTGCGTCCGCTGCTGGAAACCGACCCCGCAGCCACGTACCTGATCGACGAGCTGGCCGAGTCCGGCCACACCGACACGGCGTTGGAGTGGCTCACCGGGGCGCTCGACGCGATCCTGGAACGGACCCGCACCCAGCAGCACGCGTCCGAGGACGCCCAGGACGAGGCCGCGGCCATGATCTACGGCCTGGCCCAGCGGCGGCACGACCTCCGCGAAGAGGCAGGCTTACCCCACGACGAGTACGACAACCTCGCCGACCGGCTGCGCGCCGCGAGCACCCACGCGCTCGACGCCGTCGACGGCGGCCCGGCGACGCTGCTCTTCTGGCCGCAGGCGGAATTCGACGCCCTGCTGCTGCGCTGGCCGGCGCTGGCCGACAGCCACCCGCCCACCTGGGACGAGCACCGCGCCCAACTCGAACGCGCCCTCGTCGACGCGTCCGGGATGGGCGGCGCCGACCTGGGCGTAGTCGTCGGCACCGTCGACGGCCTGGCGGCCTTCGCCGAACGCACCGGCAGCGACCCCACCGACGAGGAAACCCTCGACGAGTACGCCGACAGCCTCGACGAGGCCGGCGTGACCGCCTGGCCACCCGGCCGAAACGACACCTGCTGGTGCGGCTCCGGGGCCAAGTACAAGAAGTGCTGCCTGCCGCGCTCACGCGCCTGACCGTTCCCTCGCTTTACCCCACCTGCCACCATCGACCCGTTCGTAGCTGTCGCTATCGGTCGGAGTCTTAGATGTGGGGCTTGGGCGACGTCTTGGCCGCGTGGTTCGCGGGTAGGCCCACGGAGAACCTGGAGCTTTTCGGTCAGGACATGATCTTCTGGGGTCGCCTGGGCAAGTCGATGCTCTATCTGGCCGGGCTCACCGTCGTTCTGGACCTGCCAGACCCGAAAAAGCTACAACAGTGGGGGCGTCGGACGATTGAGCGCGCTGACGTGCCGTTGGCCAGGACGCGTCGCAAGCGCGAAGTTCGTCGGCTACTGAAGCTTCAGGCCGTCGTTCTCGAAGACGTCGTATGGACAACCACGATCGTCTCGCCCGGCCAGGCACTCGCTTACGTGCGCCTTGTCAACAAACCTCCGGATGCCGTTCCCGTGGGCCTCAACGTGGCACTTCCCACCTACCGCGACTTCCACAGTCAGGTCATGACCGCGATTCCCGATGCGCACACCTGCGGGACGAGGCACGAGGTTGATGTGTGTCCGCAACAGCAGGAGTACGCACGGAGCCGAATCAACAGACTGATCGCCAGCCAGTTACCGGCAGACGAACGGGACCTGGTCCAGGACATCGAGCGCTCCGACAATGGCTGCCTCATCGTCCTCGGCGCGGCTGGCGCGGTCGGCGGCCTCTTCGTCTTTGCTGCCGGCTTCACGAACAAGGGGCCGTCCTGGACCTATCCCGGCCTCGTGCTCACCGTGGTTGCCGCGATCATCTCCTTCCCGGCACTACGTCTCCTGGCGGCAGCGGCGCCCTACCGCGTCTGGGGGGCTCTGCTGTACGGCTACGGCAAACTGCTCGACCAGACGCGGCCGCTGCACATCCTCCGGTGGGTGGCGGCAGTCCTCTTCGTCATCGGTGGCCTGTTCGACCTGCTGGCCTCGTGACGACTGCTTGCGCCGCCAGAATGTGGGCCGGGCCCCACTGCGGCATTCAGCGTCGTTAGGCTCCAGCGAGGAGGTGGGCTCGTGACCGCGGCAGAGCAGAACGAGACGGTCGAGGACAGCCCCGTCGGCTGGGTCGCCAGCCACATCCGGCGCTACGTGCGGCGCGGCAAAGCACCCCGCCTGGCACCTGAACCTCAGCGTCGACCCGTCGGTGGAGATCCAGGTCGGCGCGGAGCGGATCACCGGTCGGGCCCGGACCGCCACCGGCGAGGAGCGCGTCCGGCTGTGGCCGGTGATGACGAAGGTCTTCCCCACGTACGCCCGCTACGCGAAGGAGACCGACCGAGAGATCCCTGTCGTCGTCATCGAACGCACCGCCGATCGATGACGGTGAGTGCTGCGGCACGCTAGGGTGACGGAAGGTAACCACCCCACTCCGGCGAGGAGGACCGTCGTGCGCCGCATCATCACCGCCATCGCACTACTCGGGCTGTCACTTTCCATCGTGCTGGCGCCGACGCCGGCAAGCGCGGCAAGCAGCGTCGACGTCACGTCCGCGACCCTGGTCGCCCGCGGCGTCGCTGTGGACATCACCCTCACCGTGACCTGCCCAGCCGGCCTGTCCGGCGCGACCGAGCTGATCGTCCGGCAGCGGTCTGGCGACAGGGTCGCCTACGCGGGTGGCTGGGCGCCCCTCAACAGCTGCACCGGCGAGCCGCAAGCCGTGACCGGGAGAGCGTGGGTGCAGCCCGACGGGCTGGTCCTCCACAAGGGTGTCGCGCTGATCAGCGGCGGATTCGAGTTGTGCAACCAGGACGTCTGCGACTACCCGAACTTCGAGCAGACGTTCCGCATCACCCGTTGAAGCGCGGCCAAACCATCGCCGCAGGACGCCGCCGGGGGAACCCAATGATCAAGTGATGAGAAGTAGGTCAGAACCACTTCCGACACCTACTTCTCATCACCTGATCACTGCCGCCGGAGCGAACAGCCGAACCCGGCAGCGGTGACGGGATCAGTTTCCCAGCGCTCGCACCTTGGCGATCGTCTCCTGCACGTGCTGCTTGGCCGGGTCGCCACCCTGCGACGCCTGCGCGAGCGCCTGACGGTACGAATCGATCATGCCGACCAGCGGACCGGCGGCCACACCCTCCAGCGCGCCGGCGACGAGTGCTCGCGCCTCGGCGGCGTCCTGTGCTGCTGCTGCGGTCTTGGCCTTCGCCTCGTCCAGCTTCTGCGACGCCGCCGCCAACCTCGCGATGATCTGTGCTGCGCTCACGCGCACCTCCCCGTGGTCGACCATCGCCTCCACCACCGCACCGGCAGAGACCACATGGGAGCGTACGAGATTCGCGCACCCAGCGCGACGGAACGCGACCAGACCTTGGACAGTTTCCGTCAGCTCACAACGGAAACTGTCCGTTGATGGCCTGGCGAACGACGATGACCGAAACCTCGTGCTGACGGCACAGCTCAGAGGGTCGAGGGCAGCTTGTCTCCCGGCGCAAGTTCGCCGGACTTGATTTGAGCGCGGATGCCGTCGGCAAGCGGCGATCCCGAGCTCGGGGACCACGCCCGAGTGCGATGCCTCCTAGACTCGGTGACAGCTTGCCGAGGGAGTGACGGGGTTTGACGGTTCAGAGGACAGACACAACATCGGCTCGTCGTGGTCGCCGGGCTCGCGTCATCGGCCTGTCCGGCGCTCTCCTCGGGCTTCTCGCCCTCCTGCTGGCCGTCGCCGTCGCGACCGGTGACGGGCAGAGCATCCTCAGCAGCCTTCAGTCGTCGTCGGCAACAGCCGCGCCCAGTCCGAGCCCGGCGTCTCGGGCAGCGCTCTACCGGTCCTGCATCGCCAAGATCCATGGCGATGACGCGTTGGTCTACTTCCGACGGGAGATCCCCGAGGGCCGGTGGGGAGAACCGCTGCGGGGCACTGCCTCGACGACCAGTGAGCCGTACGTGCTGTGGATCTTCGACGCTCAGTGTGAACCGCACCGGGCGATCGAGGTGGGACGGGCCAGCAGTCGCACGTTCAGGGCCGAGGTGGGTCAGGTCTGGTACTACGCCGAGGCGTCGGCGGGGCCTCCCGCCGATGACTGCTCCTGCCGCGTCTTCAGCCCTTCGACCAGCGGCACCGAGCAGGAATTCAGCGACGAAGGCGGCGTCATCTACCACCTGGACTGATCCGTGCCCAACAGTCGGCGCCCCTGTGCGGTGACGACCAGTCACCACTCCAGGTCGGTCATCAGCGCAGACCGCGGACCAGCAGCAGATACGCGCAGTAGGCCATCGGCACCACCAGGAAACAGATCAGGAACCCGAGCGGCAGATATCGCGGCGGGGTGCCGGCGACCATGGCCGGCCGCCCCCAGCGGCCCAGCACCAGGTAGCCGCCGAAGAACGCCACCGCCGGCAACCCCGCGCAGATCCACGCGCCGAGGGTGAACCCGTCCACCAGGCCGACCCCGGAGGCGAGCACCAGCATCAGCACGAGCACCCCGGCCGCCGCGCCGCACCCGGCGTAGACGGCGACCGCCCTCGCCAGCGGCGACCACGTCGGCAGTAGCGCCGGCCGCTGGGCCAGCAACTCCGCCTGCTGCCCGTGCCGGTCGGCCTCGTCGGCCATCCGCCGGGCCAGCTCCAGCTCCATCGCCGGGTCGGCCGCGGCCGCGCGCTGCGCGGGCACCCCGCCGCCCGCCGGGCTCACCGCCGTCGGCAGCGCCAGCCGCGCCTCCCCCGCCGGCAGTTGGGGGTACGCCCCGACCCCCGCCCGCCCCGGCGCGCCGGCTGCGCCGGCGGGTTCCCCGTCCCCGGTTCCGGGCGCGGTGGCAGCGGAGGGCGACCCGGCGCCGGACGGCGGGGCGGGCCAGGCGGCGGTCTCGCCGGGCGTCCCCATCCCCTGACCCGCGCTCGGGCCGGGGGGAGCAGCGGGGGCGGCGGGTGGTTGGTCGACGCCGATGGCTCGGCCGAGCTGGTCGAGGCGCTGCCCCTGAGCGGTGAGCCGCTGCTGGAGGTAGTCGACGGCGGCGTGCAGGTCGCGGCGGCGCGCGGACTCGGCGGCGGCGTGCTGTTCCCCGGCGCGGTGCTGGGCGGAGAGTTGCCGGGCCAGGGCCGCGTACTCCTCGAAGGACACTGTCAGCGCTCCCCGTCCGGGTCGTGCCCGTCGCCGACGAACGGGACGATCAGCCGGGTGCGCTGGTCGTGCCTGTCGATCAGCAGTGCCCGGTCGGGGCGGGGCGTGTAGGTCAGGTCGTGCGCGCCGAGGTGCAGGGCCAGTTCGGCGCCGGGCACGTTGAGCGCGACCAGGCAGGCGACGTCGTCGCGGTTCTGGGTGCCGCCGAGGTCGTCGCCGAGCCGGCGCAGCCCTCTCCACCAACCGAGCAGGTGCACCCCCTGCCCGGGGCCCTGACGCAGGACGGTGCGCAGGTCGTCCAGGCCGGAACGGAACGTGCCGGGGTCGGTGGCCCCGAGGACGGGCGCGGCGGCGTCCATGCCGAACACCACCAGGTACTCGCGGCCGGTGGGTTCGGCGGCCAGCGCGGCGATCCGGTCGCGCAGCCCGGCCGCGTCGAGGCGTCCGACCGGGTGGCCGGCGGCCCGCAGGACGGCTTCGGTGTCGTCGGCGACCGCGTCGGCGGCACCGACCAGGCAGGCCAGCTCGAACCGGGCGTCGCCGGGGGTGTGCTGGCGGGCCAGGCTGAGCGTCGCGGCCCGCAGCACGTCCGCGCCGGTCGGCGCGGTGCCCACCACGGCGAGGTGCCGGCCGGGGGTGGTGTCCATCAGGAACAGTGCTGTGGTGCCGTGCACGTCGACGGTCCGGCCGACCAGTGCCATCGGACGTCGACCACCGGGGCGCAACCCGGCGAACGTGCTGTCGTCCTCGATCCGCGCGGCCTCGTACCCCTTGAAGACCGCTGGGGCCCGCGAGCCCGGCGGGCGGGCCTGCCACAGGTCGTGGCGTAACGCGGCGAGGTCCGCCGTGGCGGCGTGCGCGTCGGGGAAGCGCAGGACGGTGTCGGCGCCGACCGCTCCGGCGGCGGTGTTGACCACGGCGGAGCCGACCGGCAGGGCCGCGGCGGAGTCGTTGAGCTGGTCGAGCACCCCACCCCCGCCGGGCAGCGCCACCCGCAACGCGAACTGCCCGAAGATCGCCTCGGCCCGCCCGTAGAGGGCTTCGATGCCGGTCATGCTCTGGCTGGCGAGCACCAGGTGGATGCCGTACGAGCGGCCCTTGCGGGCCAGGTCCTCCAGCAGGTCGACGGCCTCCCGGGCCAGCGCGTCGTTGCCGGCGAGCAGCACGTGGAACTCGTCGACGACCGCCACGATGCGCGGCAGCGGATTGTCGCGGGGCAGGTCGGCGAGCTTGGTGACGCCGTGCCGCTTGAGCGCGGTGGCCCGGCGCTGCGCCTCCCGGCGCAGCTCGCGCAGCACGGCGAGACCGTACTCGCGGTCGGACTCGATGCCGACGGCACGGGCGTGCGGCAACCAGGACGGGTCCCGGTCGGTGGGCACGAACTCGGTGAAGCTCACGCCCTCCTTGAAGTCGAGCAGGTAGAGCTGCAACTCGGCCGGCGAGTAGCGGGCGGCCAACCCGTAGAGGACGTCGAGGAGGAAGACGGTCTTACCGGCGCCGGTGCGCCCGCCGACCAGCCAGTGCGGGGTGGCGTCGTCGAAGGCGAGCGTCAGCGCGGTGTCGAAGGCGGCAGCGCCGCCGACCCGGCCGACCACCGTACGCAGGCCGTTGCCGGCGGACTCGGCCCAGCGCCGTTCGGGCAGCAGGTCGGTGAAGGGCAACGCGTCGGCGCGACGGGTGGCGGTGCCGAGGTGCTCGGCGAGCGCGCGGACCGAGGCCGGCGGCGGGTCGCCGTCAAGCAGGACGGGTGCGGCGAGCCCGCTGCCGTCGACGCTGAACGGGGTGCCGGGTGGGTCGCCGACGTGCGCGTATCCCTGGTTGAGCCGCACCGCTGTGGTGCCGCCCAGCGGGGGCGCGGTCTCGCCGGGCAGCCGGGACGGGTGTCCGGCGAGCAGCACGCACACAGCGGCGGCCGGGCCGGCGTGGGTGAGCGCGGCGAGCCGGGCCAGCTCGCGGGGCGGCGGCGCGGCGGTGGCGACCACCACCAACAGGCGACGGGCGGCAGGCTGACCGTGCTGCGCGGCGCGGGCGTGCTGCTCGGCGGCGTCCAGCAGTGCGGCCACCTCGGCCTCGCCGGTGGCCGGCGGGTCGAGCACCCCGGCGTCGAGCAGTGGTCGCAGCGGGCCGAAGGTGGCGCCGAGCGCGGCGGTGTCGATGCCGGCGACGCGGACCTGGCCGGGCGGCGCGGTGGCGACCAACCGCAGCACCAGCGCCCGCAGCAGCCCGGCGACCTGCGGGTCCCGGGCGTCGGTGTCCAGGGCGAGGTGGTGGCCGCCGCCGAGCGGGACCAGCACCGGAAAGCCGCCGTCCGCTGTGGACGCCTCGCCGATCCGCACCGCGGCCGGCTCGTCGGTCAGCGGGGTGACGCCCGGGGCGGGGGTTGCCAGGGCACCGCCGAGGCGGGCGAGGCGGGTCACCAGGTCGTCGGCGCCGGCCGGCGCGACGGCGGTCGGCGCCGCCCCCAGGGCGTCGCGGGCGGTGTCCAGATGCGCGCGAGCCGCCCGGTGGGAGTTGACCGCCTGCCCGTACGCCGACGCGAGCCTGCCCACCCTCTGCCCCCAACGCCACGGCCGCCTGGTCCCAGGAACCCTAACGGACACCGGTGGCACCCGGACAGTCCTGCGAGGACGTGTCACGCCGGACCGGTCAGGCGGGGCCGCACGCCGCCGGGCCGGACCCGTCGGCCGCCCCGCAGCGGAACACCTCCACCGGCGCCTTCGCCACGTCCGGCACCTGCTCGACCCGCATCAGGGCCAGTCGCTTGTCGACCGGCTCCCCCGAGTCGGGCGTGAACCGGATCAGCCCGGCCACCCCCGGGTAGCCCTGCCCGGCGTTCTGCCGGAGCACCTCCGCGTGCACGGCCACCGGGTTGACCGAGTCCGGCTCCCAGCGTTGCCGCGGGTCGGCGTGGTGCAGCCGGGCGGCGAGGCTCTCCACGGCCCGGATGAGCATCATCGACGCGTCGTAGGCGAGACTGACCCGCTCACCGACCTGTTCTTCGGAGTCGGGTCGGCAGCGCGGCGGGTCGAGCAGGTCGTCGGCCTGGATCCAGGACAGGAAGCTCGCCCGGGCGTCGTCGCGCCGGTCCTGGGCGGACCGCAGCGCCGCGCAGGTGGCCAGGGCCGCCTTGGAGACGTACGTGACGGGCAGGTTGCCGGGGGCGGCGGCGCGCAGCCCCGGGTTGGCCATGTACCGGTTGGCCGAGTCGTCGGCGACGAGGTGTCGGGGCGGGTTGCCGCCGCACTCGCGCAGCGCCCGCAGGAAACCGTCGAACTCCGACCATCGGCCCGCGTAGAAGAGCAGCCCGGGGTAGCCGCACTCGTCGGTCAGCCGCTGCCCGGTGCGCCACTCGTCGAGGCGGGTGATCCGGGGGCCGAACTGCTGTCGGAGCCCGTCGACGAGGGTGCCGACGTAGAGGTCCTCGGTGAGCGTGCTGCCCTCCAGGGTGGTGTAGAAGACGTGCGCCTCGGCGACCTTCAGCACCTGCTTGGCGTACGCGTCGACCAGCTTCACCTGGTCCTTGTTCGGTGCGGAGATCTGGAGGTAGAGGCGGGAGTTGGCGTCCATCCTGTCGGCGGAGAGGGTGGGCGCCAGCACCGGCAGCCCGACCTGGTTCAGCTCGCGCAGCGCGCGGGCGGTGCTGGTGCGGCTCTCCACCAGCCCGACCACCCCGAGCACCGTGGGGTCGTCGCGGGCCAGTTCGGCCAGCATCGCCACCGCCCGGTCGGCGTAGATCATCTGGCGGCCGGCGTTGGCGACCACGATCCGCAGCAGCGCGGCGCCGTCGGCACCGGCTGACTCCTTCAGCAGTGCGTACTGGGCGGTGGCCATCCCTTCCAGCTCCTCGCGCTCGGAGACGTACGACTCCTCGTCCGCGCGGGTCCGGTTGCCGGTGAGGGTGCCGAGGTAGACCAGGGTGAGGAAGGGCCGCCGCCGGTCGCTGCGCTGCCAGACCTCCTCGGCGGCGCGGTTCTGCGCGAAGATGCGCTCCTGAACTGTGCGCAGCCGGTCCTGGCCGGGGTCGTTGTTGAACACCTGGGCCGCGCTGTCGCTGTAGCCGACACACTCGCCGCTGCCGGCCACCTCGACCGAGACCTGGCCGGTGAGCGAGGGGTGACAGCCCGGCCCCCACCGGCTGGCCACCCACAGGCCGAGCACCGCCACCAGCACCAGGCAGAGCGCCGTCGGCAGGAAGCGCCGCGACCACCACGGCGGGTCGGGCGCGGAGAAGGGCCGCAGCCCGCCACGCGACGGTGGGCCGGTGTCGGTCTCGTCGGGGCGCAGCGCCACCAGCCAGGTGGCCGGGCGGCGCAGCCGTCGCATCTCCGGCAGCGCACCGGCCCACTCGTCGTACGCCTCGTCGGCCTCGGTCAACGGGTGCGGTTCGGGCAGGTCCGGTGGGGGTTGCCCACCGGACGCGACGATCAGCAGCGGGTCGTTGCGGCCGGTCTCGGTACGAACGTCGCCGATCAGGCGGACCAGTTCCCCGCCGACGTTGCCGGGGGCGACGTGATCGATCAGCAGAGCCGGGTACGCGGTGCGCCGCCAGTCCGAGAGGCGCCACGGCCGACGCCGGTACGCCTGCCGCAGGTCCTCCAGGAACGCGTGCAGCAACAGCTTGTTGACCTGATCGGGTTGCTCCCCGTCGCGCCAGCCGGCGGTGAGACGCTCGGCGAAGCCGAGGAAGGTGACCGATTGCCGGGGCGCCAGATACTGCTGGCGCATGAACCAGTTGTAGTGCCGCCCGAGCACCGGCACCCGACCGGAGACGGCAGCCCGGAAGACCACCCCCGGCACGGCGCGACGGACCAGCCAGAGCAGCACCTGCGAGACGATGCTGACCGCGTCGCCGCCGGAGGGCACCGCCTCCGGCGTGCGCGGGCCCCTGCGGTCGCGCAGCCGGCGGACCAGGGCCGCGCGGCTGTCGTCGGCGTCGATGCCCAGGTTGAGGCTCTGCTGCATCAGCCAGTCGGCGAGCGGATAGTGCCGGAAGCGCAGCCGGGCGGCACCGAAGGCCTCCAGGGAGAGCTGCCGGTGCAGCTCGCGCAGCAGCGCCGGCACGTCCCCGGCGCCGGGCGGCGCGTCGGCGTCCAGCACGGCGTGCGGCACCCGCCGCCGGGGGCCCTGGCCGAGGAACCGGCGCAGCGGCACCATCAGATCCGCGGTGTCGGAGCGGACCAGCCACAGCAGGGGCAGCCGGCGGTCGCCGCGGCGGGGTCGCCGCAACAGCCGGGCGAGCAGCGTGAACAACTCCAGACCGCCGGCCGGCAGGCGTTCCCGACCAGCGGTCGACTGTCGTTGGCCGGTCAACTCCCGCCTGGGCAACTCCGAGCGCCGCACGTGTCACCTCCGATCAACACAGTGTGACCTTGCGGTGCAACGCACGCCAGAGGACGACGACCGACGATGGGTGTGGCGGCCAGCGACGTTCACAGTTGTCGATTAGGTTGGCCTGGCGAACACCCGATGGAGGGAGTCCACCCCGTGCGACGAGTCCTCACGGCGGCCACCACCGCCCTGACCCTCACCACCGCCGGCACCATGCTCGCCGGCACCCCCGCCCAGGCCGCCCCGACGGGCTGGGGCCGTCCGGTCGTCTCCGCAGCGCCGCAACCCGGCGCGCCCGGACTGGGCGACAGTTACTTCCCCGACTACGGCAACGGCGGCTACGACGTCGAGCACTACGACGTTCGGCTGCGCTACGAACCGGCCACCGACCTGCTCACCGGCACCACCACCATCCTCGCCACCGCCACTGAGGACCTCTCGACGTTCAATCTGGACTTCCTGCTCGACGTCGAGTCGGTCCGGGTCAACGGTTGGGCGGCGAGCAGCACCACCGCCGGGGCGCACGAGTTGGTGGTCACCCCGGCCCGCACGGTGACCCGGGGCCAACAGCTCACCATCGTCGTGCGGTACTCCGGTGTCCCGTCGGAGGCCCTGGTCAACGGCTACACCGGCTGGACGCGTACCGACGACGGCGCCCTCGCCGTGAACGAGCCCGAGTCGGCGTGGTGGTGGTTCCCGAGCAACGACCACCCTCTGGACAAGGCCACCTACGACATCTCGGTCTCGGTGCCCACCGGCGTCGAGGTGATCAGCAACGGGGTGCAGCCGAGGCCGCCACTGGCCGAGGCCGGCAACCGCACCCGGTGGATCTGGCGGACCACCTCCCCCACCGCCACCTACCTGGCCTTCATGGCCATCGGCCAGTACGACATCGTCACCGACACCACCCCGGGCGGCCAGCCGGTGATCAACGCGTACAGCACGTCGCTGGGAGCACTCGGGCCGGCCGCGCGGGCCAGCATCGAGCGGACCGCCGAGATCGTCGACTGGGAGAGCGGGATCTTCGGCCCGTACCCGTTCGAGGCGCAGGGCGGTGTGGCCGGGCCGATCGACGGCATCAGCTTCGCCCTGGAGACGCAGACCCGCCCGGTGTACGGGCCGGGCTTCTGGCGACGCGGCGCCAACACCTACGTGGTGACGCACGAGCTGGCCCACCAGTGGTTCGGCGACTCGGTCTCGGTGGCCGACTGGCGCAACATCTGGCTCAACGAGGGCTTCGCCTCGTACGCCGAGTGGCTCTGGTCGGAGGAGCAGGGCGAGGGCACCGCCCAGGAGGTCTTCGACTTCACCTACGCCAGTTACCCGGCTGACGACGGGTTCTGGCAGGTGCTGCCCGGCGACCCGGGCGCTGCCCGGGTCTTCGACAACGCCGTCTACGACCGGGGTGCGATGGCCCTGCACCAGCTGCGGCTGGCCGTCGGTGACGACGCGTTCTTCGAGATCCTGCCGACCTGGACCGCCGAGCGCCGGTACGGCAACGGCACCATCGAGCAGTTCCAGGCCCTGGCCGAGCGGGTCTCCGGACTGGACCTGGACGACCTGTTCACCACCTGGCTGTTCACCGCCGGCCGACCCGAGGTGGCCAGCGCCGCCCGCAAGGCCGCCCCACCGACCGAGCCCACATCCTGGGCCAAGATCCGCGAGTCCCACGAGCTGATGTCCCACTAACCCCACCCCACCCCCACCCCACCCCGCCGGTCGATCATGGAGTTGTGGTGCCTCACATATCAGGCAAGGGCGTATCTTCCGCCCACCACAACTCCATGATCGACCGGCGGGGGTCGCACGGCCCGGGGTTACCGGGTTGAGGCTTCTACGGCGCGGATGTGCCGGTACGCGAACCAGAGCGGCGGGAACGCCCCGACCGCGAAGGACAGGTCGACGAGCGTCCAGAACCAGGGGATGTCCCGGATCGGGCCGCAGATCAGCGCCAGCGGAACGATGCCGGCGCAGGCGATCATGCCGACCTGCACCACCCAGACGTTGCGCACCGGGTCGCGCAGCGGCCCCCAGAAGGCCACTGCCAGCACCAGGTGGGCGAAGGCCAGCCAGTCGGTGCCGTAGAGCAGGAACGGGTAGTCCTCGCCGGCCGTCACGAGCCCGGTGTGCACCCGCTCGATCCAGGCGACCAGCGCGGGCAGTTGGCCGGCGAGCGGATCCAGCACGCGCAGCAGCCAGCGCACCTCGATCTCCAGCGGAAACGCGGTGACACCACTCAGGAAGAGCCCGATCAGCACGACCCACAGCCATCGGCGGGTGCGCCGTAGCCGCTCCTCATTGTCCATGATCGCAGCGTAACGATGATCTTCAGTCTGCCCTGTCCCGGAAGCGGGCCACCGAGGGTGACCGCTGTCTCAGCGGTTCGCCACCGGCCCGGCGGTGGCCAACTCCCGGAGCCGGACCCCGCCCGACCGCACCGCACCGGCCTCGGCGGGCACGATGACGCAGACCGCACCGGTGGGCCGCACGACGCGGGCGGCCCGGAACGCCGCTCGTCGTACCGGATGGCGGGGTCGCGGAACGACGAGCGCGAGGGTCGCCGCGCGGCCGCGCTGCCGATCGAGGGCGACGCCGGCCGCCGTCGTGGCGATCGCCGCTGCGGCTCCGGCGAGGACGAGCGTCTGCCGGGGCCCGGCGTGTTCGGCGAGCCAGCCGAGCAGCGGGGCGCCGACCGCTGCGGAGACCGAGCCGGTGACCGCCAGGGCGGCGAGCACCCGGCCCCGCATCGCGCCGTCGGTGTCGAGCTGGGCGCGGGTGCCGACGGTGGTGTCGATGACCACCGCGGCGGCGGCGATCGGCAGGATCACCGCGGCGAAGCTCCAGGTGCCGGGCGCGAGGCCGGCGACGATCTGCAACCCGCTGGCGAAAAGGCCCGCGACGACGAGCGTCCGGTAACCCAGGGAACGCCGCCGGGCCGCGACGAGCGCGCCCACCACAGTGCCGACCGCGAACACCGTCGACAGCAGGCCGTACCCGGAGGCACCGGCGTCCAGCGGCCCGTCGCTCATCGCGGCCATGGTCACCTGGTAGTTGCGGCCCAGGCTGCCGAGCACGAACGACAGGGCGAGCGCGAGGAGCAGCACCGGCTGCCCGCGCAGGTAGGCGAACCCGGCGCGGACACCGCCCCGCCTCCGGCCGGCGTCCGGGACCGGGAGGCCGGGCACGCCCGCCGGGCGTACGGCGAACAGCGCCACCACCACGGCGGCGAAGCTGACCGCGTTGATGCCGAACAGCAGGGCGGGACCGACGGCGGCCACCACCACGGCGCCGAGGCTCATGCCGAGGATGCGGCCGGCGGAGTTGCTGAGCGAGCCGAGCGCCAGCGCGTTGCCCAGCGTCTCCCGGTCGACGAGGCTGGCGGCCCAGCGCCCCATCACCGGGCCTTCGATCGCCGAGACGGCACCGGTGGCCAGCGAGATCGCGAAGATCAGCGGCAGGCCGCCGACCCCGGTCAGGGCGACCGCCGCCAGTCCGGCGGCGAGCACCGCGTGGGCGCACTGGGCGGCGATCAGCAACGGGCGGGCGGGCAGCCGGTCGGCCAGCACACCACCCCAGACGCTGAGCAGCAGCGTGGGCGCCGCCTGGAGCAGCACGGCGAAGCCCATGGACGTCGCGGAGCCGGTCTCCTTCAGGACGTACCAGTTGACCCCGAGGACCTGCATCCAGGTGCCGATGACGGAGACGAAGCCGGCGAGCGCCCAGATCCGGTAGTTGCGGTGGCGCAACGCGGCGAAGGTGGCACCTCTGGCCACGACGAACCTCCAGCGATCGGCAGCATGATCATTCACACCGATCGCGGCGCGGTTCGGCAGCCGACAAGTCTTGCCGGCTTAAACCTCTTTGCCCACATTTGTGAGCGGCTTCACCAGCGGGAACGCCCGGCCGATGCGGCGGCGGACCTGCCGCACCGACCGGACACCCGCACCTCAGCGAGCGGCGAGAGCCTGCGCGGCCGGGCCCACCGGGGCCGGCAACGCACCGACACCACCCAGATAGCCGTGGATGGCCGCGGCGACCGCCCGCCCCTCGGCGATGGCCCAGACGATCAGCGAAGCGCCCCGGTGCATGTCACCAGCCACAAACACCCCGTCGGCGTCGGTCTGCCAGTCGTCGCGGGCGTCGATGGCGCCCCGCGGGTTGCGGGCGACGCCGAACTGGGCCAGCAGCGGCTGCTGCTCGGTGCCCTCGAAACCGATCGCCAACAGCACCAGATCGGCCGGCAACTCCCGCTCGGAGCCCGGCACCACAGTGACGACCCGCCGGCCGTCGCGCTTCTCCACTGTCACCTCGGCGATCCGCACCGCCCGCACCTGGCCGGTGCCGTCGTCCACGAACTCCTGCACCGCCACGGCGAAGACCCGCTCGCCACCCTCCTCGTGCGCCGGGTAGCTACGCAGCACCCACGGCCAGGTCGGCCACGGATCCCGTGCCTCGTCGCGCTCCTGCGGCGGCTGCGGGTACAGGTCGAGCTGGTGCACGCCCGCGGCGCCCTGGCGGTGCGCGACGCCGAGACAGTCGGCCGCCGTGTCACCACCGCCGATGATCACCACGTGCTTGCCGGCCGCGTCGATCGGCGTGCCGTCGGGCAACACCGCGGGCGCCAGCCGACGCTCGGCGGTGGCCACCACGCCGGCCTGGTCGGTGGCCGCCGTGGCGACCGCGCGATTCGCCGCGACCAGGTGCGCCATCGCCTGGTGTACGCCCCGAAGCGCCCGCCCCGGGGTCTCCGGGGTGTCCCGGCCCTGCAACGCCCCACAGGCCAGCAGCACTGCGTCGTGCTCGGCGCGCAACTGCTCGGCGGTGACGTCGACGCCGACGTTCACGCCGGTGCGGAAACGCACCCCCTCGGCGGTGAGCTGGGCCAACCGGGCATCGATGTGCCGCTTCTCCAACTTGAAGTCGGGAATGCCGTACCGGAGCAGGCCACCGATCGCGTCGTCGCGTTCGTACACCGTCACCGCGTGACCGGCGCGGGCCAGCTGCTGGGCGGCGGCGAGCCCGGCGGGCCCGGAGCCGACGACGGCGACCGACCGGCCCGACGGCGCCGGCACCGGGCGGGGGGTGAACCCGCGCGCCGCGGCGGCGTCGGCGATCTCCACCTCGACCTGCTTGATGGTCACCGGTTGACCGCCGGAGATGCCGAGCACGCAGGCCGCCTCGCAGGGCGCGGGGCAGAGCCGGCCGGTGAATTCCGGGAAGTTGTTGGTGGCGTGCAGCGACTCCACCGCGGCGTCCCAGTTGCCGGTACGCACGAGGTCGTTCCAGTCCGGGATGCGATTGCCCAGCGGGCAGCCGTCGTGGCAGAACGGGATGCCGCAGTCCATGCATCGGGTGGCCTGCTCACGGACCAACTCCTCGCCGGCCGGCGGGTACACCTCCCGCCAGTCGCTGATCCGCACCGGCACCGGGCGGCGGGCCGGCAGCCGCCGGTCGTAGCGCAGGAAACCGTTCGGGTCAGGCACGTGCCACCTCCTGGGCAGCCACCCGCGGGGCGGGCGGCACCGGCGCGGCCGGCGCGCTCAGCGCGCCCATCACCGCGTCGTCGACGTCGCGGCCGGCTGCTTCGGCGGCCCGCATGATCTCCAGCACCCGGCGGTAGTCGCGGGGTACCACAGCGGTGAACTCGGCCACCGCCTCCGGCCACCGCTTGAGCAGCTCCTCGGCGACCGCCGACCCGGTCTCGGCCACATGCCGTTGGACCAGCTCGTGCAGGAGCGACTGCTCCTGCTCACCCACCGGCAGCAGGTCGACCAGCTCCGCGTTGACCCGGGCCCGATCCAGGCGGTGCACGAACGCCGTGCCGCCGGACATGCCCGCCGCGAAGTTCCGGCCGGTCGCGCCCAGCACCACCACGGTGCCGCCGGTCATGTACTCGCAGCCGTGGTCACCAACACCCTCGACCACGGCGACCGCGCCGGAGTTGCGTACCGCGAACCGCTCCCCCACCCGGCCGCGCAGGAAGACCTCGCCCGCCGTGGCCCCGTACAGGATGGTGTTGCCGGCGATGATCTGATCCTCGGCCCGTTGCCCCGGCTCGGCGTCCGGGTCGAGGAACGGCGCGGCGGCGTCCGGACGGACGATGAGCCGACCCCCGGAGAGGCCCTTGCCCACGTAGTCGTTGGCGTCGCCGTGCAGGCGCAGGGTCACGCCGCGCGGCAGGAACGCGCCGAACGACTGCCCAGCAGTGCCGTGCAGCACGAACTCGACGGTGTCCTCGGGAAGGCCGGCGCCACCGAAGCGACGGGTCACCTCACCGCCGAGCATCGCGCCGACGCTGCGGTGCTCGTTGCGCACCGCCACCTCGACCCGCACCGGCGCACCGTCCGTCAGAGCCGGACGCGCCAACGCGATCAGCTCGTTGTCGAGGGCCTGCTCCAGGCCGTGATCCTGCGCGCGAACCCCGCGTCGGGCCGCGTCGGCGGGCAGCTCCGGCAGGTGCAGGACGGGCGCCAGGTCCAACCCGTGCGCCTTCCAGTGCGTCAGAGCCGGGGCCACGTCGAGCAGCTCGGACTGCCCGATCGCTTCCTCGATCGACCGGAAACCCAGCTCGGCCAGGTACCCCCGGACCTCCTCGGCGAGGAAGAGGAAGAAGTTCTCCACGAACTCCGGCTTGCCGGTGAAACGCTCCCGCAGCACCGGATTCTGCGTGGCGATGCCGACCGGGCAGGTGTCCAGGTGGCAGACCCGCATCATCACGCAACCCTCGACGATCAGCGGCGCGGTCGCGAAGCCGAACTCCTCCGCGCCGAGCAACGCCGCGACCAGGACGTCCCGGCCGGTCTTGAGCTGGCCGTCGACCTGCACCGTGACCCGGTCGCGCAGCTTGTTGAGCAACAGCGTCTGCTGCGCCTCGGCCAGCCCCAGCTCCCACGGGGTGCCGGCGTGCTTGAGCGAGTTCATCGGGGAGGCGCCCGTGCCGCCATCGTGGCCGGAGATCAGGATGACGTCCGCCTTGAGCTTCGCCACCCCGGCGGCGACGGTGCCGACGCCGACCTCGCTGACCAGCTTGACGTGCACCCGGGCCGCCGGGTTGACGCACTTCAGGTCGTGCACCAACTGGGCGAGGTCCTCGATGGAGTAGATGTCGTGGTGCGGCGGCGGGGAGATCAGACCCACGCCGGGGGTGGCGTGCCGGGTCCGGGCAATCCACGGCCAGACCTTGTTACCGGGCAGCTGACCGCCCTCGCCCGGCTTGGCGCCCTGGGCCATCTTGATCTGGAGGTCGTCCGCGTTGACCAGGTACTCGCTGGTCACGCCGAAGCGGCCGCTGGCGATCTGCTTGACCGCCGAACGGCGGGCCGGGTCGTGCAGCCGCTCGACGTCCTCGCCGCCCTCACCGGTGTTGGACTTGCCGCCGAGCCGGTTCATGGCGATGGCGAGCGTCTCGTGCGCCTCCGCCGAGATCGACCCGTACGACATGGCGCCGGTGGCGAACCGCTTGACGATCTCGGTGGCCGGCTCGACCTCCTCGATCGGCACCGCCGGACGGACGCCGGTGCGCAGAGTGAACAACCCGCGCAGCGAGCCGGCCTGCGCGGCGAGCGCGTCGACCTTGGCGGTGTACTGCCGGAAGACGTCGTACTGCCGGCTGCGGGTGGCGTGTTGCAGCAGGAACACCGTCTCCGGGTTGAACAGGTGCAACTCACCCTCGCGGCGCCACTGGTACTCGCCACCGACCTCCAACCGGTCGGAGGTGGCGGTGCCGGCCGGCGGCCAGGCCAGCGCGTGCCGGGCGGCCACCTCGGTGTGCACGCCCGCGAGACCCACCCCGCCGATGCGGCTGGGGGTGCCCCGGAAGTAGCGCTCGACCAGCCGGCTGTCCAGGCCGACCGCCTCGAAGACCTGCGCACCGCAGTACGAGGAGACCGTCGAGATGCCCATCTTGGACATGATCTTCAGGACGCCCTTGCCGAGCGCCTTCGCGTAGTTACGCACCGCGGCGGCGGGCTCCACCCCGACCAACGTGCCGGCGGCCGTCATTCGGTCCGGAGCGCCGTCCAACGGCGCGGAGGCCGAATTATGGCCGTAAGCGATCATGTCCTCGACCGACTCGAACGCCAGGTACGGGTTGACCGCCGCCGCGCCGTAGCCGATCAGCACCGCCGCATGGTGCACCTCCCGGCAGTCCCCGGACTCGACGATCAGCGCCGCCCGCGTACGGGTCTGCTCGCGGACGAGGTGCTGGTGCACGGCGGCGGTGAGCAGCAGCGACGGGATCGGCGCCAGGTCGGCGTTGGAGTCCCGGTCGGAGAGCACCAGGATGCGCACCCCGTCCTCGATCGCCTCGGAGACGTGCCGGCAGATCTCGGTCAGCCGCGCCTTGATCCCGGCGGCGCCCTCCCGGATCCGGTACAGCCCGGAGACCCGGACCGCCTTGAAGCCGGGCAGGTCGCCGTCCTCGTCGATGGAGAGGATCTTCGCCAGCTCGTCGTTGTCGAGGATCGGGTGCGGGAGCACGATCTGACGGCAGCTCGCGGCACCCGGGTCGAGCAGGTTGCCCTCCGGCCCGATCGTCGACGCCAGGCTGGTCACCAACTCCTCGCGGATGGCGTCCAACGGCGGGTTGGTGACCTGGGCGAAGAGCTGGTGGAAGTAGTCGTAGAGCAGCCGCGGCCGGGTGGACAGCGGCGCGATCGGGGTGTCCGTACCCATCGAACCGAGCGGCTCGGCGCCGGTGCGGGCCATCGGCCCCAGCAGGATCTTCAGCTCCTCCTGCGTGTAGCCGAAGGTCTGCTGCCGGCGGCGCACCGAGTCGTGCGTGTAGACGGTGTGCTCGCGCGCCGGCAGGTCGTTCAGCTCGATCAGCCCGGCGTGCAGCCACTCGCCGTACGGCTGGGCGGCGGCCAACTCGGACTTGATCTCCTCGTCGTGCACGATCCGCCCGGCCACCGTGTCGACCAGGAACATCCGGCCCGGCTGGAGCCGCCCCTTGGCGACCACGTGGGCCGGGTCGAGGTCGAGCACGCCCGCCTCGGAGCCGAGCACCACGAGCCCGTCGTCGGTCTGCCACCAGCGCCCCGGGCGCAGCCCGTTGCGGTCCAGCACCGCGCCGACGATCTCGCCGTCGGTGAAGGCCACCGACGCCGGGCCGTCCCACGGCTCCATGAGGCTGGCGTGGAAGCGGTAGAAGGCGCGCTTGGCCGGGTCCATCCCCGGGTCGTTCTCCCACGCCTCGGGGATCATCATCAGCACCGCGTGCGGCAGGCTCCGCCCGGCCAGGTGCAGCAACTCCAGGACCTCGTCGAAGTTCGCCGAGTCGGACGCCGCGGGGGTGCAGACCGGGAAGACCCGTCGGATGTTGCCGGGCACGTTCGGCGAGCGCAGGAGCGCCTCGCGGGCCTGCATCCAGTTGCGGTTGCCCCGGATCGTGTTGATCTCGCCGTTGTGGGCGATGAACCGGTACGGGTGCGCCAGCGGCCAGGACGGGAAGGTGTTCGTGGAGAAGCGGGAGTGCACCAGCGCGATGGCGCTGTCCACCCGCTCGTCGCGCAGGTCCGGGTAGAACGCCGGCAACTGGTCGGGCGTGAGCATGCCCTTGTAGACCATGGTGCGGCTGGACAACGACGGGAAGTACGCCGGAACGCCACGCTCGGCGGTCTCCCGCTCGGCCTGCTTACGCAGACAGAACGCCACCCGGTCCAGCTCAAGGCCGCGCAGCGGGGAGCCGGCCGGCCCGTCGGGTGTGTCGGTGAGGCGGTGCGCCGCCAGGAAGAGCTGCCGGACCCGGGGCATCGCCGCCAGGGCGGTCTCGCCCAGGTCACTCGGGTCGATCGGCACGTCCCGCCAACCGAGCAGTTCGGCGCCCTCGACCAGTGCGTACTTCTCGACGACCCGGCGGGCACGCGCCTCGGCGGCATCGTCGTCGGGAAGGAAGACCAGCCCGGTGGCGTACTCGCCCGCTGGGGGAAGCGCGACGTCGGCCACCGCGCGCAGGAACGCGTCGGGCACCTGGATCATGATGCCGGCGCCGTCGCCGGTGTTCGGCTCCGCGCCCCGGGCGCCCCGGTGGTCCAGCCGACAGAGCGCGCCGAGCCCGTTGGCGACGACCGAGTGTGAACGCCGGCCGTGCAGGTCCGCCACGAAGGCCACGCCGCAGGCGTCGTGCTCCTGCGCTGGGTCGTAGAGGCCCTGGGCGGACGGACGGGGGTGGGGCGTCGGGGACGCCTGCGGGCTGTGCGGGTGCGGCTGTTCTGTGTCCGCGTACGGCTGAGCCACCGGGCCTCCTGTCGTCACTCAGGTTGGATCATGGTGGGGACGACGTCGGCCCGTGGGTCTATTGAGTCTACGTTAGGGCCGGGGTCGCACGGCCACCCGAGATTGATCACACCGTCCACAGGCTGGGACGTGTAGTCTCGCGCGGTGGATCCGCTGCACAGGCACGTCTTCGACCGGTTGGAACGCTTCTACGACGCGGTGCCCCGCGACGTCGCCGCTGCGGAGGAGCATGGCGCGTTGGTGCTGTTCGTCCGCGAAGGCGCCGGCTGGCCGTTCTATGCCCGCCCCCGGATCGACGCCACCGAGCCGCCGTCGCTGGCCGACGTGGTCTCGGTCCGCGAGCGCCAGCGGAAGCTGGGCCTGCCGGAGGCCTTCGAGTGGGTGCACGAGACGACCCCGGAGCTGCTGGCGGTGGCCCGCTCGGCGGGGCTCAGCGTGCTGGAGGCGCCGCTGATGGTGCTCGACCCGAGCGCGCTGCCCGACCCGGCGACGCTCTCCGACGCGGCGGTGCGGGTGCTGGCCGCTGACTCCCCCGGTTTCGCCGCCGATGTCGCCGCACGGCGTGCCGTGGCAGCGGTGGCGTTCGCCGCCGCCGGCACCGCGCCCGGCGAGGCGGGTCCGGCCGAACGCGACGCCGCCGTCACCGAACTCGAACTGGCCGCGCTCGACGAGGAGCGCGTCCGGATCGCCGACGGGCGACGGATCTCCGCGCTGGCCGGCACGCCGACCGAGGGCGCACTGGCCAGCGGCATGGCGATGCGGGTGGACGACGTCGCGGAGGTCGCCGGTGTGGCCACCCTGCCGTCCGCCCGACGACGCGGGCTGGGCGCCGCGCTCACCGCCACCCTGGCCCGGGAACTCCTCGCCGCCGGCACCGAGCTGGTCTTTCTCTCCGCGGGCAGCGAGGAGATCGCGCGGGTCTACCTGCGGGTCGGCTTCCGCCGAATCGGCACCGCCTGCATCGCCGAACCCGCCGCCCTCATCCCCTGAGCTGCCCCGCTCCACCGACCTGCGTCGCGGCCGAGGTCAGGTCGGTGGGCGCCACTGGGCGGCGGAGGCGGCGGCGCTGGAGAGCAGTCGGGAGTTGATCGTGCCCAGTGCGGCGTCCCGGGCGCGCAGCGCCAACCGGCCCCGGGTCTGGAGCACCGCCGACATCCGCCGGGTCTGCCGGACCACTGTCGCGGCCCGGGGACGGCGCACCCGGTCGTACGTCTGGACGGCGTCGGGCAGCCGAGCCTCCCGCAGCAGCGACGCGAGCGTCGCGGCGTCCTCGAACGCCAGGCAGGCGCCCTGCCCGAGGTGCGGCGGCATGGCGTGCGCCGCGTCGCCGAGCAGCACCACCCCACCGGGCCCGACCGGAAAGCCGTACGCCCGGGGCAGCGGGCGCAGCTCGCGAACCTCCTGTTGGACCAGGTCGGCCGGGTTGGTGGCGTCGAGCAGCGCGCCGACCGGCGCGGGCCAGCCCGCGTACCAGCGACGCAGCAGGGCGAGCTGGGTCTCCGGTGGTTCCGGGCGGGGCGCGCCGGCGGCGGTGGCCACCCAGTAGATGCCGCCCCGGGTGGACCCGCCCGAGGAGCCGCGCTCGCCCAGCGACGCGGCCACGAACCGGTAACCCGCGCCGAGGATCTCGCCGGCCAACGGCTGATCGTCGGGGAGCCGAGGTGCCTGGTACCAGGGGATGACGGCCCGCCAGGCGGCGCATCCGGAGCTGACCACCCGGGACTCGGGCGCGAGTTGGCGGCGGATGCCGCTGTCGGTGCCGTCGGCGGCCACCACCAGATCGGCCTCGATGGTGTGCCGCCCGTCGCTGACGCCCGGCCGCTCGCCCGGCTCGACGCGGACGTGGCGCACCGTCACACCGGTCCGCAACTCGACCCGCTCGCCGAGGCCGGCGATCAGCGCGTCGTGCAGATCCTCCCGGTGCACCACCACCGGCATCCGGTCGGCCGGAACGGGCCGGGGCTGCACGAGCCAGTGCCCATCCGGGCGACGGACCCCGCCGTCGGGCAACGGGGTGGCGATGGCGGCCAGGCCGGCACCGAGGCCGAGGGCCTGGAGCGCGCGAACACCGTTGGGCCAGAGCACCACAGCGGTGGGCTCGGGGCGGACCCGTTCGGCGCGTTCCAACAGGGTGACCTGCCAGCCGGAACGGGCCAGCGCGCCGGCCACCGCGAGGCCACCGACCCCTGCGCCGACCACCACCGCGCTTCGCATCGGTGCCGCTCAGCTGTCCCGGTCGGCGGGACGCGCGCCAGTGGCGTCGGCCCGGTCGGTGCGAACGGCGGACGGAGCGTCCGCCGGCTCGTCGTCGCTCGGCGCGAGGTCGTCGACGGCCGTGTCGCCGGACGGCTCGCCGTCATCCGGTCCGGAGTCGTCGTCGTCCGCCGACGGTACGACGCCGGTGTCCTGCCAGGCCGCGTACTGCTCCTCGCTCACCACCCGGTAGCCCTCCGGCGCGGCGGCCCGCGTGGGGGTCTCCCGCTCGGAGAGGTCGACCTGGGACAGGTCGGACGTGGGGGGCGGGGTCGTCGTCCCCGCCGGGCCGAGTGGGATCAGGTAGTCCCGAGGGCCACGCACCCGTACGAAGTAGATCAGGGCGCCGAGGAAGACCAGTGCGGCGGTCCAGACGTTGAGCCGGACGCCGAAGATCTGGTTGGCCTCGTCGGTGCGCATCAGCTCGATCCAGAACCGACCGACGGTGTAACCCATCACGTAGAGCGCGAACGCCCGGCCCCGGCCCAGCTTGAACCGACGGTCGAGGACGAGGACCAGAGCTGCGACGCCGAGGTTCCACAGCAACTCGTAGAGAAAAGTGGGCTGGTAGAGGCCTGGTTCGAGGATCGGCTGCCCGGCGTCGTCGCGGAGGGCGTGCCCGGGGTTGTCCGGGTCCATCCGGTGGATCTCCAGACCCCACGGCAGGGTCGTCCGGCCACCGAAGAGCTCGTTGTTGAACCAGTTGCCGAGCCGGCCGACGGCCTGGGCCAGCGGCAGCCCGGGGGCCAGCGCGTCAGCCACCACGCCGAACGGAATGCCGAGCTGTCGGGCCGCGATCCAGGCACCGACCGCGCCACCGGCGACCGCGCCCCAGATGCCGAGACCGCCCTCCCAGATGGCGAACGCCTTCATCGGGTCACCACCGGCCCCGAAATATTTCTCGGGTGAGGTGATCACGTGGTAGATCCGGGCGCCGATGATGCCGGCGGGCACCGCCCAGACAGCGATGTCGAGCACCGCGCCGGGCGCGACGCCGCGCTGCCGCAGCCGGCGCTCCGTCACCCAGCAGGCCAGCACGATGCCGGCGATGATGCAGAGCGCGTAGGCCCGGATCGGCACCGGCCCGAGCTGCCAGACCGCGGTGCTGGGGCTGGGCAGGGCCGCCTGGGGGGAGAGCGAGGCGAGGGTCACGGGTGCACACGCTACCGCTGCACACCCCCGCAGCGGCACCCCGGGCCGCTGGAGGGCGCATCCCGGTGACTTCTGGTTTGCGCCGCCGTAGGCTCTTTGTCCATGAGCGCGCTCACCTGGGCGGTCGCCGCGGTCGTCACCGACGACACCGGTCGGGTGCTGCTCTGCCAGCAGGGTCGGGGGGACCGCCGCCACGCGTTGCCCGGTGGGCGGCTGCGTCCGGCCGAGAGCCCGGTGCGGGCGGCGCTACGGGACATTCGCGCGGAGACCGGCTGGGACATCGAGCTGACCGGCCTGGTCGGCATCTACCAGGTGAGCCGCCCTTCGGGGGAGGCCGCCGCCGGACGCGCCGGCCCGCTGCCGGACGTCCTCGTGCACGTGTTCCGGGCCCGCGCCGCCGGGGTCCGACCCGCCACCGACCCACCGCCGGGCTGCCGACTGTCCTGGCACTCCCCCGACGCGCTGCCCGAGGTGGTCACCCCGCTCACCCGAGCCGCCGTCACCGACGCGACCGACGGCCGCTTCGGCGTACTCCGCGACATCGACTGTGCGCCCGGCACCGTCGCCGTCGCGTCGTTGCCGGCGGCCCGCCCAGCCGAGGACGGGCGGCCGACGGCCGACCAGAACGCGCGGCACGCCGGGCCGGGTTGAGCCGGGCTGGGCGACGCGGGCTCAGCGGGTGGGGTTACGGACGCCCTCGGCGAGTTCGGCGCTGAGCGTGCGAAGGGCGGCCAGCCCGTCGGCCTCGGTGGGCGCGTCAAGCACACACCGAACCAGCGCGCTGCCCACGATCACCCCATCGGCGTAACCGGCGACGGTGCCGGCCTGCGCGCCGGTACCCACACCCAGGCCGACGCCGATCGGCAGGTCGGTGACCGCGCGGGCCCGGGAGACCAGCGTCGGGGCGGCGTCGGAGGTACGCGCCCGGGCGCCGGTCACCCCCATCACGGCGGTCGCGTAGACGAAGCCCCGGCAGTGCTGCACCGTCATCGCCAGCCGAGCGTCGGTGGACGACGGCGAGACCAGGAACGTGCGGTCCAGCCCGTGCGCGTCCGAGGCGGCCAGCCACTCTTCGGCCTCGTCAGGGATGAGGTCCGGGGTGATCAGGCCGGTGCCGCCGGCGGAGGCCAGGTCACGGGCGAAGACGTCCACGCCGTACCGCTCGACCGGGTTCCAGTAGGTCATGGTGACCACTGGGGCGCCGGTGGCCGCCACCGCCTCGATGATGCGCATCGTGTCCGCGGTGCGTACGCCACCGGCCAGCGCGATGTCGCTGGCCCGCTGGATCACCGGCCCGTCCATCACCGGGTCCGAGTAGGGGATCTCCACCTCGATCACGTCGACGCCGGCCTCGACCATGGCGGTCATCGCGGCGATGCTGCCCTCGACGGTGGGGAAACCGGCCGGCATGCAGCCGACCAGCAGTGCCCGTCCGTCGGCGCGGGCCTTGTCGAAGGCCACCCCGATCCGGCTCATCTCACCGCTCCTTGTCGAGGATGCCGAAGTAGTCGCCGGCGGTGTGCACGTCCTTGTCGCCCCGCCCGGAGAGGTTGACCACGATGGTGGGCTCCCGGCCCAGCTCAGCGGCGAGCTTCGGAGCCAGCACAACGGTGCCGGCGAGCGCGTGCGCGCTCTCGATCGCCGGGATGATGCCCTCGGTACGGCAGAGCAGCTCGAACGCGGCCATCGCCTCGTCGTCGGTGACCGGCAGGTAGTTCGCCCGGCCGGTGTCGTGCAGCCACGCGTGCTCGGGTCCGACGCCCGGGTAGTCCAGGCCGGCGGAGATCGAGTGCGACTCCAGGGTCTGCCCGTCGGCGTCCTGGAGCACGAAGGTGCGGGTGCCGTGCAGCACCCCGGCCGACCCGCCGGTGATGCTCGCCGCATGCCGGCCGGTGGCCACCCCGTCGCCACCCGCTTCGAAGCCGTACAGCCGAACGGCCTCGTCGCCCACGAACGCGTGGAAGATGCCCAGCGCGTTGGAGCCGCCGCCGACGCAGGCGGTGACGGCGTCCGGCAACCCGCCGGTGAGGTCCAGGCACTGCTGACGGGCCTCGTCTCCGATGCCCCGGACGAAGTCGCGCACCATCGCCGGGAACGGGTGCGGGCCCGCGGCGGTGCCGATCAGGTAGTGCGTCTCGTCGACGTTCGCCACCCAGTCGCGCATCGCCTCGTTCATCGCGTCCTTGAGGGTGCGCGAGCCGTTGGTGACCGGGACGACTGTCGCGCCGAGCATCCGCATCCGGGCCACGTTGAGCGCCTGCCGCTCGGTGTCGACCTCGCCCATGTAGACCACACACTCGAGGTCGAACAGGGCGGCGGCGGTCGCGGTGGCGACACCGTGCTGGCCGGCGCCGGTCTCCGCGATCACCCGGGTCTTGCCCATCCGCTTGGTGAGCAGCGCCTGGCCGAGCACGTTGCGCACCTTGTGCGCACCCGTGTGGTTGAGGTCCTCGCGCTTGAGCAGCACCCGCGCGCCGACCTTCGCGGAGAACCGCCGGGCCTCGTAGAGCAGCGAAGGCGTGCCGGCGTAGTCGCGCAACAGCGCGCCGAACTCCGCTCGGAAGGACTCGTCCTCCATCGCCGTACGCCACGCCCCGTCGAGCTCGTCCAACGCGGCCACCAGGGCCTCGGGAACGAACCGACCGCCGAAGCGGCCGAAGTGGCCGGCGGAGTCGGGCTGCGGGCCGGCCACCGGGGCCAGCGCGTCGGCGCTCATCGGGAATCCTCTCGGTGGGACGTCAGCCCGGCGCGGGGTCAGCGCACCGGCCGGGGCGTTGCCGGGTGGTTGCCGGCGTTGACCAACTCGGCGACCGCCTCGCGGGGGCTCTTCTGGGTGACCAGGCCCTCGCCCACGAGGACCGCGTCGGCGCCCGCGGAGGCGTACCGGATCAGGTCGTGCGGGCCACGAACGCCGGATTCGGCGATCTTGACGACGCTGCTGGGCAGACCGGGCGCGATCCGCTCGAACACCGACCGGTCGACCTCCAGGGTACGCAGGTCACGGGCGTTGACCCCGATCACCTGCGCGCCGGCCTCCAACGCGCGGTCGGCCTCTTCCTCGTCGTGCACCTCGACCAGAGCGGTCATGCCCAGCGACTCGATCCGCTCCAGCAGGCCCATCAGGACGTTCTGCTCGAGTGCGGCGACGATCAGCAGAACCAGGTCGGCGCCGTGCGCGCGGGCCTCGTGGATCTGATAGCTGGAGACCACGAAGTCCTTACGCAGCACCGGCACGGTGACCGCCGCACGGACGGCCGCCAGGTCGTCCAGCGAACCGCCGAACCAGCGCCCCTCGGTCAGCACGCTGATCGCCCGCGCCCCACCGGCCGCGTAGTCGACGGCGAGGTCGGCCGGATCGGCGATCTCGGCCAGCCGGCCCTTGGACGGCGACGAACGCTTAACCTCGGCGATCACGGCCACGCCGGGCTTGCGCAGCGCCGCGTACGCGTCCATGGGCGGCGGCGCCGCCGCTGCCAGTTCACGGATCCGCTCCAGCGGAACCTGCTCCTGGCGTCGGGCGACGTCTTCACGCACGCCGGCCAGAATCTCGTCGAGCACGCTTACGGACGCTGCCTGGCCGGCCTCGTCCCCCTCCGCGTGCGCATGCTCAGCAGTCACGAACGGACTCCCCTCTCCGGGCGTCATGGGCCGATGCTAGGGGCAGCCGACCGACGCCGAATGCCGGGGGTATGGCGCTGCTCACGAAAAGGGCTGCGGCATAATGGCCGACTTGCCGTGAAGGGGTTGTCACGCAGCGCCACCTCCGGTATCGATCACCGTCACGCGGTATGGAGCCCGGCGGCCGCGGTCAGACCGGGCCGATCCATCGATCATGCCACCAGTTACCGCGCGGCGCGCGACAGCAACGACGCCCGTCGATGCTGTGAGCAAGCTCAAGGTCGGCCGGACAGTCCTGGTCACGGCCGAGGCGAGACAGTTGACCGGGCGGTCACCGCGGCGAAACGTCGACGGGCGAGCATCGTCCTCAGGCAGACTCGATGGCGCGCCTGCCCCGACCGTCGCAACTCCTCGCGCGAGGTGATCATGAGCATTTCCGAGCCGCACCCGACCATCGGACTGACCACGATCTCGCGGACGATGGCATCGCTCGCCGTCGGCGTGGTGCGCACCGTGGAACGGGCCGTGGTGGGCGAGGGACGGATGCGGACAGCACGGGGCAACGCCTGGGAGGCGGTCTGCGCCGACCGGGCCCGCGCCGACCAGCGTGCCGAACTCAACCGCCTGGTCGAAGAGCTGACCGCCGCCCGCGCCGCCAGTAGCCGCACCCAGTGGGAGCGCCAGCCGGTCGGCTGACGCCCTCCGGCCTGCGCGTCAGCCGCCCGTAGCAACCTGCGCGTCAGCCGCCCGTCGCGGCGACCGGGCCAGTCGAGCAGCGGGCCACCGCGATCAGCCGGCCACCGCGTCAGTCGGCCGTCGGGTCCTCGCCCCGGTCCAGCGCGTCCCACGCCTCGGTGGTCCGACGCCCCGCCAACGGCGTCGGCGGCCCGGCCGGGTCGCTCTGCGTCGGCGCGTCCTGCGGCGCGCTCCGCGCCGGACGCTCGTACCGGGCGCCCATCGCCGGCCAGTCACCGCCACGCGCCGCCGTCCACCAGCCTCCGCCGGCGGCCAACAGGCCGCCGAGCAGGCACAGCGCCGGCCACTGCCGGCTCACAACGCCGCTCACGTCGGCCACCAGCCCGTACCCGCCGCCGGCCGCCACGGCCAGACCGAGTACGCCGAGCAGCGCCCCGAGCACCCGACGCAGGCGGCCCCGGGTGGCCAGCACCGCGCCACCCCCGGCCAGGGTCACCAGGGCCAACGCCGGCAGCCAGGGCAGCAGGCTCGCACCGCTGCGGGTGTCACGCACCGGCGGCAGCGGCGCCGGACGTACCGTCAGTTCGACCGACCAACCGCGCGTCGCGGCCCACAGCGCCAGGCCCGCGCCGGCCAGGCAGAGCAGCACGGCGTACGTCAACGCGCGCCGGCCCACGACGGACCGCTCCCCGCCGCTCACGAACTCATCCCATCGTCAGCGACTGCGGGGCAACGCTGCGCCGAACTCCTCGCGCTCACCGTGCTGGCCGGAGGGTCTCGGCGGCTGCGATCGCGGCCAGCACGGCCGCCGCCTTGTTGCGCGTCTCCTGGTCCTCGGCGGCCGGGTCGGAGTCGGCGACCACCCCCGCCCCGGCCTGGACGTAGGCGCGGCCGTCGCGGATGAGCGCGGTCCGGATGGCGATCGCCATGTCCAGGTCGCCGCCGAAGCCGAAGTAGCCGACGGTGCCGCCGTAGAGGCCGCGACGGACCGGCTCCAACTCCTCGATGATCTCCATGGCGCGCACCTTGGGCGCCCCGGAGAGCGTGCCGGCCGGGAAGGTCGCGGCCAACGCGTCGAAGGCGCTCTGGTCGTCACGCAGCGTGCCCGTGACGGTGGAGACGATGTGCATCACGTGGCTGTAGCGCTCGATGGTGGCGAACTCGGGCACCTCCACGCTGCCGGGCCGACAGACCCGACCCAGGTCGTTGCGGCCGAGGTCGACCAGCATCACGTGCTCGGCTCGTTCCTTCGGGTCGGCGAGCAGCTCGGCGGCGAGGGCGGCGTCGGCGGCGGGGGTGCCGCCCCGCGGCCGGGTGCCGGCGATCGGGTGCAACAACGCCCGGCGTTGCCCGTCCGCGGCCCCGGTGACCTTCAGGTGCGCCTCCGGGGACGAGCCGACGATGTCGAACCCGTCGAAGCGCAGCAGGTACATGTACGGGCTGGGGTTGCTGGTGCGCAGCACCCGGTAGACGTCCAGCGGGTCGGCGTGGGTCGTCCGCTCGAAGCGCTGGGAGAGCACGATCTGGAAGCACTCACCGGCCCTGATCGCCTCCTTGGCCGCGTCCACCGCCTTCGGGTAGCCGCCGTCGGGCGTACGGCAGAGCACATCGCCGGCCGGCGGACGCTCGACCGTGGAGATCATCGGCGGGATGGGCCGGGACAGCGCCGTGGTCATCGCGTCCAACCGGCCCACCGCGTGGTGGTAGGCGGCGGCGACCTGCGGGGCGCGGTCCGGGGCGTCCAACGGCGGCAGCACCGCGTTGGCGACCAGGATCGCGGAGCCGTCGTAGTGGTCGAGCACCACCAGGTCGGTGGCGAGCATCATGCCCAGCTCCGGGACGCCCAGGTCGTCCTCGGTCAGCTCAGGCAACCGCTCGAAGCGCCGGATCAGGTCGTAGCCGAGGTAGCCGACCATGCCCCCGGTCAGCGGCGGCAGACCGTCGGACGGGTCCCCGACCGGGCCGGCCAGCGCCGCCACAGTCTCCCGCAGCATCCGCACCGGGTCACCCTCGGTGCTCAGCCCGGCCGGCGGCTGGCCGAGCCAGGTCGCCACGCCGTCGCGCGCGATCAGGGTCGCGCTGCTGCGTACGCCGATGAACGAGTAGCGCGACCAGGCCATGCCGGCCGAGCCGACTCCCTGCTCGGCCGATTCCAACAGGAACGTGCCCGGTCCACCGGCCAACTTCCGGTAGACCCCGACCGGGGTCTCCGCGTCGGCCAGCAGCCGCCGGGTGACCGGCACCACCCGCCAGTCGGCGGCCAGCTCGGTGAAGGTGGCCAGGTCGGGGCTGACGGTGCCGTCGGTCATGGCAGTGCCTCCGGAGTAGAGACGGGCAGCTCGGTGAAGAAGCAGGTCCGGTGGCCGGTGTGGCAGGCCGCGCCGACCTGGTCCACGCTCACCAGCAGCGCGTCCCCGTCGCAGTCCAGGGCGACCGACCGCACGTACTGGTGGTGCCCTGAGGTGGCGCCCTTGACCCAGTATTCGCGGCGGCTGCGCGACCAGTAGGTGGCCCGGCCGGTGGTGAGGGTGCGGTGCAACGCCTCGTCGTCCATCCAGGCGACCATCAGCACCTCACCGGAGTCGTGCGCGCGCACCACGGCGGCGACCAGACCGTCGGCGGTGCGGCGCAACTGGGCGGCGATGGCCGGGTCGAGCCGGGACGGGCGCGCCGTCGCGGGCGCGGCCAGCTCGTTCGGATCGCTGGGAACGCCGGTCACCGGCGGATCAGGTACGGGCACAGTCACGAATTCTCCCGCACGCGGCGCGGGCACCGCCGACCGCTCCCGCCCCGGCTGCGGCGGGGGCCCCGAGAGCCAGGGCTGCGACGAGGGCCGAGGCTGCGACGAGGGCCCGGACTGCGACAGGGGTCCGGACTGCGACAGGGGTCCGGACTGCGACGAGGGCCCGGCTGGCCGGGCCAGCTGGGCGACGTAGCGGTCCAGCCGGCCGTCGACCAGGGCGGCGGCCAGGTCCGCGCCGGCCGTGTCGGCGATCTCCTCGGCGTACGGCCTGATCAACGGCAGCGTGCCGGCGACCAGCCGCACGGCGGCGGCCCAGAGCTGCCCGGTCGCGCCCGGGCGCAGCCCGAGGCAGAGCACCATGTCGGTCCGGTAGCCGGGTGGCGCCACCGGCAGTTCCAGGGCCGCCGCGAAGGCCGCCCTTCGGGAGTGGACCCGCACGGACGGGTTGGCCGGCCGCAGCACCGAGGGGCAGAGCCGCGCCAGGTCGGCGACGGCGAGCCGGACCCCGAGACGGTCGCTGGCCGCGCGGGCGGCGGCGGCCTTACCCAGCGTGGCGATCATCTCTTCCAGTCGGGGCGGCTCGGCGGGCTGGCAGAGCACCGGCAGGTCGATCCGGGGCCGCCAGTGCGGGTCGGCCCAGAGCAGCCGCGCCGGCGCGGTGACCGGCAGCCCGAACGCCCAGTCCGCCGGTTCGCCCAGACGGTGCACCCAGGACCGGATGTCCCGGGCGGCCACCGAGACGTGAGTGACCTGGCCTGCGGACTCGTCCAGGTAGGCCCGGCGGGCCGCGTACGGGGCGCCGCCGACCAACACGTCGAGGTCGACGTCGCTGTGCGCGGTGGCGGCGCGGCGGGCGTGGCTGCCGCGCAACAGGATGCCGACCACCGGCCGCTCGGCGGCCTGCCGCAACCGCACGGCCCAATCCTCAAGAAAACCGCTATCCGGTAACGGAGCGTGACCCACCGCGCCATCGTGCCGTACGTCCGATCAGCGCGCAATGCCCGTTGGCGGACTTCCTGTCCGGTCCGGAGCCTACTGCCCGTTCTCGCGCTCCGCGCGGACGGTTGGGCCGGACGTCGGCGCGGGCGTTGCGCCCGGCGCGGGATTTCATCTAGCGTTGAGTTCAACAGGTGATGAGTTTCTCTGGAGGTGCGTGATGGACGATGCGATAGCCGTCCGAGACCTGGTCGTGGACCGGGGTGGGCGGCGGGTGCTGGACGGCATCAGCTGCCGGGTCCCGCGCGGCGCGGTCACCGGGCTGCTCGGCCCCAGTGGCAGTGGCAAGACCACGTTCATGCGCGCGGTGGTCGGGGTGCAGCTGGTCGGTGGCGGGACGGTCACCGTGCTCGGTCAACCGGCGGGCACCCCCGCGCTGCGGCACCGGGTGGGCTACCTGACCCAGGCGCCCAGCGTCTACGCCGACCTGACCGTCCGGGAGAACGCCCGCTACTTCGCGGCCCTGTACGGGCGGGGACGCGCCGAGGCCGACCGGGCGATCAGCGACGTCGGGCTGGCCGAGGCCGCCGGTCAACTGGTCGGCACCCTCTCCGGTGGTCAACGCAGCCGAGCATCGCTGGCGTGTGCCCTGGTCGGGGAGCCGGAGCTGGTCATCCTCGACGAGCCGACCGTCGGCCAGGACCCGGTGCTGCGGGCCGATCTGTGGGCCCGGTTCCACGCGATGGCCGCCGCCGGCACCACCCTGCTGGTGTCCAGCCACGTGATGGACGAGGCGGCACGCTGCGACCAACTGCTGCTGATCCGCCAGGGGCGGTTGATCGCCGACGACAGCCCCGCCGCGATCCGCGCCGCCGCCGGTGTGGACGACCTCGACGAGGCGTTCCTGCGGCTCATCCGGGCCGGCGAGGCCGCCTCCACCAGCACCGACGCGACAGCCGCACGGGAGACAGCATGAACGCGCGAATTCTCGCCGCCACCACCGGGCGCATCCTCCGTCAGCTCCGGCACGACCGGCGGACCATCGCGCTGCTCGTGGTGGTGCCGGCCGTCCTGCTCACCCTGGTCTACTTCATGTACGCCGACCAACCGACCCCGCCCGGCCAACCCACCACCTTCGACCGGATCGCGCTGGTGATGCTCGGCATCTTCCCCTTCGTGATCATGTTTCTGGTGACCAGCATCGCCATGTTGCGGGAACGCACCTCGGGCACGCTGGAGCGGCTGCTCACCACGCCGCTGGGCAAGCTCGATCTGCTCTTCGGGTACGGCATCGCGTTCGGGCTGGCCGCCGCCGTGCAGGCCGCCGTCGCCGCCGCGGTGGCGTACTGGATCTTCGATCTGGAGACCGCCGGCAGCATCGGGCTGGTGATCGGGATCGCCGTGCTCGACGCCGTGCTCGGCGTCGCCCTCGGGCTGCTGTGCAGTGCCTTCGCGCGCACCGAATTCCAAGCAGTACAGTTCCTGCCAGTCGTGGTGGTCCCCCAACTGCTGCTCTGCGGGCTGTTCGTGGCCCGTGACCAGATGGCCGGCTGGCTCCAGGCGCTCAGCGACGCCTTCCCCCTGTCGTACGCCATCGAGGCGTTGCAGGAGGTCGGCGCCCACGCCGAACCGACCGGCCGAATGTGGCGCGACGTCGCCGTGGTTCTCGGCGCGGTGGTGCTGGCGCTGGTGCTCGCGGCGGCCACCCTGCGCCGACGCAGCGGCTGACCGCCAGCGCCGGGGGGCGGCGCGGCAGCCGACCCCGGCGTGGCCGGGCCGGGACGACGGGCCGAGGCGGACGAACGAAGGGCGGCGATGACGCGGCGGACCGGCCGGCGACCCGGCAACCCGGGCACCCGGGAGGCGATTCTCGACGCGGCGCGGACGGCGTTCGCCGAACGTGGTTACGACGCCGCCTCGATCCGGGGCATCGCCGGCACGGCGCAGGTCGACCCGGCGCTCGTGCACCACTACTTCGGCAGCAAGGACCAGCTCTTCCTTGCCGCGATGAACTTTCCGGTCGACCCCGGTCAACTGGTGCCGAGGGTGCTCGCCGGCGACCGGGACGGCGTGGGTGAGCGGATGGTGCGCATCTTCCTCGGCGTCTGGGACTCCCCGGCCGGCAGCGCCGCACAGGCGCTGCTGCGCTCCGCGGTGAGCAATGAGTGGACCGCTCGACTGCTGCGCGAGTTCGTCACCACCCAGGTGCTGCGCCGGGTGCTGGAGAACCTCGACGTCGACCCGGTCGAGCTACCGCTGCGGGGCTCCCTGGTGGCCACCCAGATGATCGGCCTGGCCATGATGCGGCACGTGGTGCGCCTTGAGCCGGTCGCCTCGGCGGACCCGGAAACCCTGGTGGCCGCGATCGGCCCGACGATCCAGCGCTACCTCACCGGCCCGCTGCCAACCTGACCCGGACAACGCCCCGCTCAACCTCGGACGCCCCGCGCGATCTTGCACTTTCTGTCCCAACAAAAGGGACGCATCACGCGTAACGACAACCAAAACTGCAAGATCGACGCGGGTGGGGCGGGGCGCGGGGGGCGCGGGGGGCGGGTGGGGCGCGGGGCGGTTTTTAGTGCGGGGGGCGGGCGTCGGCGGTGAGTCGCAGGGGTGGGAGTAGCTGTGGCAGGTCGGCCGGGTCGGTCACCGGGCCCGGGAAGGCCAGCCGGACCCGACGCCGGGCGCCGGGTCGGCCGAGGGCCACCACCAGCCCGTAGCGGTCGATGCGCACCACCCGGGGCGGCCCGTCCGGGGTCTGCTCGGTCAACCCGAGCTGCTGGCGCAGGTACTCCGTCACCTGGGCGCCGTGGCACTCGGCGAGGTCGGCGAGCAGCCGGGCCTCGACCGGGTGCACCGGGTCCGGCTCGGCCTCGGCGTACTCCACCGGGTCGATCCGGTGCACGACGGCGGCCCGCTCCCAGCGGACCTCGACCACCTCGAAGCGGAACAGCCGGAACCGGGTGCCCAGGTCGAGCAGGTCGCCGGTCGGCTCGACCGCGGCGAACTCGATCGCCGCGTGGCGGGCCTCGTCGCCGCGCAGCTCGGCCGCCCAGCCGGACACCCAGGCACGACCCAGGCCGGGCGCACCGGCGGCGGGCGGCAGGTCGAGCACGTCGAGCACGACAGCGACGTCGCTGCCCCCGGCGGCCGGTTGCAGGGCGGCGGCCAGGTGGCTGGCCACCGGCACCAGCAGCAGCACCCGCCCGTCCGAGTCGGTGACGTGCCGGGCGTGGTGCGGGCCCGGCCGGTGGGCCAGGTGCACGAGGCCGGGCAGGCGGCCGGCGACGAGGGTACGGACGATCTCGGCGGAGTTGGGCCGCATGGGCGCGACCTCCTTCCAAGGTTAGGCTTACCTAACCCGGAGCCTAGAGCACCCGCCCGCCCGCGTCCACCACACCGCCGCACCTCACCGGGTCTGCTCCAGCCAGGAGGCGTAGAGCAGGCCGTACACCGAGTCGGCGTCGCGAACCAGCTCGTCGTGCGGGCCGCGCTGCACCACCCGACCCCGGTCCACCACGATCACCTCGTCGGCGGCCTGCGCCGTGGAGAGCCGGTGCGCGATGGCCAGAGTGGTCCGACCCCGGGTCACCGCGTCCAGCGTCCGTTGCAACCGCACCTCGGTCGCCGGGTCCACCGCGCTGGTCGCCTCGTCGAGCACCAGCAGGTCCGGGTCGGCCACGTACGCGCGGGCCAACGCGACAAGCTGCCGCTCCCCGACGCTGAGCGCCTCACCGCGCTCCCCGACCGGGGTGTCCAGGCCCGCCGGCAGACCCTCCAGCCAGTCCGACAGGCCCAGCTCGGTGAAGGCGGCGCTCAACTGTTCGTCGGTCAACTCCGGACGGGCGAACCGGACGTTGTCCCCCACCGTCGCGTCGAAGAGGAACCCGTCCTGCGGCACCATCACCACGCGGGAGCGCAACGAGCCGAACCGGACGTCGGTCAGCGGCACCCCGGACAGCAGCACCGCCCCGGCCGACGGGTCCATCAGCCGGGTCAGCAACTTGGCGAACGTGGTCTTGCCGCTGCCGGTCTCACCGACCACCGCCACCCGACTCTTCGCCGGGATCTCCAGATCGATGTCGTGCAGCACCGGCGGACCACCCGGATAGGCGAACCGCACACCGGCGAACCGGATGTCCAACGGCCCGCCCGGCAGCTCCCGCCCCTGCTCCCCCGGGTCGGCCACGTCCGGCGCGACGTCCAGCACGTCCAGCACCCGACGCCACCCGGCGATCGCGTTCTGCGCCTCGTTGAGCACCTCGGTGGCGATCTGCACCGGCTGGATGAAGAGCGTCACCAGGAAGAGGAACGCCGTCAGCTGGCCGATCGACAGCGTGCCGTCCACCCCCAACAGCACGCCGAGCACCACCACGCCGGCCAACGCCAACCCTGCCGCCAACTCCCCGACCGAGCTGCCCACGATGCTGATCCGGATCGCCCGCTGCTGGGCCAGCCGCTGGCTGTCGATCGCCTCGTCCAGCCGCCGCTCGGTGCGCCCGGCGATCCCGTACGCCCGGATCACCGGCGCGCCCACCACGCTCTCGCCGATCGCGCCGAGCAACGTCCCGGTGCGTTGACGCACCGTCGCGTACGCGCCGCCGAGGCGACGTTGCAACTGCCGGATGACGAACACCGCCGGCAGGAACGCGGCCAGCACCACAAGTGTCAACTGCCAGGAGTACGCCAGCATGACGGCTGTGGTGACCACCAGCTGACCGAGGTTGACCAGCAGGATCACCCCGCCCCACTGGAGGAACTGGGTGATCTGGTCCACGTCGCTGGTGACCCGCGAGACCAGCGAACCGCGTCGCTCCGACTGCTGGTGCAGCATCGACAGGTCGTGCACGTGGCGGAACGCGCGCGTCCGGACGTTGGCCAGCGCCGTCTCGCTGACAGTGAACAGCCGGCGCATCATCAGGTAGCCGCAGATCGTGGTGACCGTCAGGATCGCCGCGGTGACGGCCACCACCGTCCACACCACGTTCAGGTTCAGACCACCGACCAGGCCCCGGTCGATGCCCTGCTGCACGGCGACCGGCACGGCGACACGACCCACCATGTAGACCAACGCCAGGGCCAACGTGCCGGCCAGACCGATCCGTAGCTCCGGGGAGAGAGCCAGGCCCCGACGCAGCGTCTGCCAGGTCGTCTCCTGCCGGGCCTCCGGCTCATCCTTGTTCACCGTTGACGTCACCGGGCACGCCTTTCGTTCGCGACTGCGGGGCTCCGCTTCGCTGCACTCCTCGCGCTCACCGGGCACGCCTTTCGTTCGCGACTGCGGGGCTCCGCTTCGCCGCACTCCTCGCGCTCACCGGTCCACCTCGATCTCCAGGCCCGACGGCAGCGGCGCCACGTCGTCGCCGTAGGAACTTTCCTGTGTCCGCTCCACCTCGGCCTGCTCGTAGGCGGTGACCAGGTCGACGTAGCCGGGCACGGTGGCCAACAACTCGCTGTGGGTGCCCCGGGCGACCACCCGTCCCTGTTCCACGTAGATGACCTCGTCGGCGAGCGCGATGGTGGCCCGGCGGTACGCCACCACCAGGATCGACGCGGCGGGAACCCCCGGCTGCGTGGTCGAGGACCGCAGCCCCGCCAGGATCGCCGCCTCCACTCGAGGGTCGACAGCGCTCGTCGCGTCGTCGAGCACCAGCAGGCGCGGTCGACCGGCCAGCGCGCGGGCCAGGGTGAGCCGCTGCCGCTGACCGCCGGAGAGCGAGGTGCCCCGCTCGCCGACCATGGTGTCCAGACCGTCGGGCAGCGCGGCGACGAAACCGTCCGCCTCGGCCAGCCGCAGCGCCGCCCAGACCACCTCGTCGTCGACACCGGCACGGTCGAGGGCGATGTTGGCGCGGACGGTGTCGTCGAAGATGAAGGGCACCTGGGCGACCAGTGCCACAGTGCCGGCCAACGACGCGGAGGTCAGCTCGCGCACGTCCACGCCGTCCAGGCTGACGGTGCCGGAGTCCGGGTCGACGAGACGCACCGCCAGCGAGGCGATGGTGGACTTGCCGGCGCCGGTGGGCCCCACCAGGGCCACCGTGCGACCGGACGGCACCGTGAAGCCGACCTCGCCGAGGACCTGCGCGCCGGGCGGGTGCGCTTCGGCCGGCGGGTAGGAGTAGTGCACGTCGGTGAAGGTGAGGGTGGCCGGGCCGGCGCCGTCCGGGTCGAGCACCCGCTGCCCGTACGGCATCTCGCCGGTCGCGTCGAGCACCCGGCGCACCCGGTCCCAGCCGGCGACGCTGCGCGGCAGCTCGGCCAGCACCCAACCGATGGCCCGCACCGGAAAGGCCAGCACGGTGAAGAGGAAGGCCACGCTGACCAGCTCGGTCACGCTGATCGCGCCCTGGCGCAACCGGAACGCCCCGACCACCAGTACGGCCAGGGTGCCGAGGCTGGGCAGCGTCTCCAGCAGCGGGTCGAAGATGCCGCGCAGCCGGCCGACCGCGATCAGCGAGTCACGCAGCTCGCCGGCGCGGCCCGCGAACCGGGCGGTCTCCTGGGCCTCGCGGCCCATCGTCTTGACCACCAGGGCACCGTCGAAGCTCTCGTGGGCGATGCCGCTGACCTCGGCGCGCAGGCGCTGCGCCCGGGCCTGCCGCGGGGCCATCCGGCGGGAGTAGACGACGTTGAGCGCGAACAGGGCGGGGAAGACCGCGAGCCCGACCAGGGCGAGCGCCCAGTCGGTGGCGAAGAGCGACACGATCGCGCCGACCAGCATCACCAACGTGCCGACGGCGAACGGCAGCGGCGCGATCGGATACCAGGCCGCCTCCACGTCGGAGTTGGCGTTGGACAGCAGGGTGCCGGTGGAGTTGCGGTGGTGCCAGGACAGCGGCAGCTCCAGGTACCGACGGGTCACCCTGCGGCGGTAGGAGGCCTGGAGGCGGTACTGCATGTAGCCGGCGCCGAGCCGGCGGCCGAAGATGCCCGCCACCCGCAGCACGCTGATCCCGAACAACGCGGCCGCGGCAAGCGCCAGGGTGCCGGCGCCCACCTCGCCGCGTTCGATGGCCGGCAGCGCCACCTCACCGATGACCGACCCGACGACCCGGGCGCTGACAATGATCATCCCGCCGAAGAGCACGCTGCCGACGACCGCCACCGAAAAGATCCGCGGCTGCTCACGGATCGCCTGCCGCAGGACGCCCAGCCCTCGACTGAGAACGTCCCGACTTGTCTTGCTCGCCACGCTCTCCCCCGCCGTAAGCCGCAATTATCTCCCTCATCCTTACCGCTCGGGGCCAGTGCCGCCGACCCTGACTGCATATGTCGACCATCACGTACCGGACGGCGGCGTGCCGCAGGTGCCGACCGGCGTCCGCCGCCGCGCGCGGACGGACCACCGGGCCTACGATCGGGCCATGCCGCGGTACGCCCGAGCCGAGCGCGAAGCGCTGGCCGATCTTCTCCTGGCCCTCGGGCCGGACGCCCCTACTGTCAACGAGGGCTGGGTGACCCGCGACCTCGCCGCGCATCTGGTGCTGCGGGAGCGCCGTCCGGACGCGGCGGGTGGGATCGTGCTGCCGCCGCTGCGCGGCTATTCCGAGCGGGTCCGTCGACGACTCGCCGCACGGCCCTACGCCGAGTTGGTGGCACAGGTGCGCCGACCGCCGCTGTGGAGCCCGGTCAGCAACCCGCTGACCGACGAGGTGGCCAACACGATGGAGTTCTTCATCCATCACGAGGACGTCCGGCGGGCCGGCTCCGGGTGGCAGCCCCGCGATCTGTCCACCGGCCTGCAGGGCGCTCTCTGGAAACGCGCGGCCCCGATGGCCCGGCTGGCACTACGGCGCTTTCCGGCGGACCTCTACGTGCAGGCGCCCGGCCACGGCGAGGTCTCCCTCGGTCGCGGTGGGGAGCCACTGCGCCTGGTCGGGGCCCCGGCCGAGCTGGTGCTGTTCTTCTCCGGCCGGCAACGGGTGGCCCGGGTCCAGCTGAACGGCTCGGCGGAGGTGGCTCGGCGACTGCGGTCCGCCGACCTGGGAATGTGACTATCTGTACGTAAACGGTCACCAAGCGACTGTGGAGTTTCCCACACCCAGCGAAACATGCAGATACTTCCTCCCGTACGCTTCACCGCGCCGCTCCGCGCCGGGCGGCACGGAGTGGGGGCTCACTGTGCGGGACTTCGCGATCTCGGCGCTGCGGGAACCCCCGTTTCCGACGGGACGCCACGAGGCCACCGACCAGGTAGCGGGCGAGAGCATCGACTGGGCGCGGACGTTCGGGCTGGTCGATTCCAGCCAACGGGCGCACCGCCTGGAACGGGCCGACGCCGCCGGACTGGCCGGCCGTGCCTGCCTGGACGGCTCGGTGGAGGGCCTGCGGCTGCTGACTGACCTGATCAGCTGGCTCTTCGTCATGGACGACGCCTGCGACGAGGACGGCCTCGGTGCCGACCCGGTCCGACTGGGCCCGGCGATCAGCACACTGCTCGACGTGCTGGACCGGTGCGGTGACCCGTACGTCGCACCGCCCGCCGTCGGGCCACTGGGTGACGCGCTGCACGACCTCTGCCGTCGAACCCGACTGCACGATCACGCTGGGCTGCTGCTGCGCTTCGTCAGCCAGATGCGCGAGTACCTGTTGGCGCTGCTCTGGGAGGCTGGCAACCGGGAGCGTCGGCGGGTACCCGAGGTGGCGGAGTACGTGCAGCTACGCCGGCACATCGGGGGCGTGCATCCCTGCCTCACCCTGACCGACCTGGCGTCGACGCGCCCCACCGGGCCGACCCAGCGCGCCAACCCGGGGCTGGTTGCCCTGGACCTGCTGGCGGTGGACCTGGTCTGCTGGTGCAACGACCTCTTCTCCTACGGCAAGGAGAGCCAGGCCGGCCCGGACGCGCACAACCTCGTCACGGTGCTCGCCCAGGACAGCGACGCGGACGAGGTGACGGCGCTCCGAAGTGCGGCACACCGGTTCAACCAGGGTTTGGCGACGTACCTGGACGCGGAGGAGGCGCTGCGGACCACCGACGAGGACGGGATCCGCGACGCCCTGGCCGCTCGGCGCAACTGGGTCCGGGCCACCTACGACTGGTCAGTGGTGGCTGCCCGGTACGCCTGATCGGCCGTACCGGTTGGTGAGATGGGCCGGCCGGACGTTCACCAGGGCTAGCCGATGCACGGTGACAGGCAATACTGTTCGGTAACCATCATGACGTGACGACCGTCACGCCACCACCCCGAAGGCGGCTACAGCGATGGCTCTCGATGTACCGTACCGCTCCATCCCGGACATGTTCCTCAAGCGCGTGGCGGCCACCCCCGACCGGCACGCGTTCGCGTCCCCGAACCCCGACGACTCGGGGCCTGCCTGGCTGACCTGGGCTCAGGTCGGCCAGCGCGCCAAGGCGGTCGCCGCCGGCCTGCACGGCCTGGGCGTCGGCCAGGAGGACCCGGTCGCGATCCTCGCCAACACCCGGCTGGAGTGGGTGATCGCCGACCTCGGCATCATGTGTGCCGGCGGCGCGACCACCACCGTCTACCCGACCACCGAGCCGGCCGACGCGACGTACATCATCGCCGACTCCGGGTCGAAGGTGCTGTTCGCGGAGAACCCGGCCCAGGCGGCGAAGATCGCCGGGGCGACCCTGCCCGCGCTCACCCACGTGGTGCTTCTCGACGGTGCCGTCGACCCGGACGCCGCTGTCGCGCAGTTGACGCTCGCCGATTTGGAGGAGCGCGGCACCCAGGCGCTGGCCGCCGAGCCGGAGCTGATCGACATGCTGGTGGCCGGCATCGGCCCGGACCACCTGGCCACCTTGATCTACACCTCCGGCACCACCGGCCAGCCCAAGGGCGTCGAGCTGCTGCACGGCGGCTGGTGCTGGGAGGCGGTGGCGCAGGCGGAGGTCGGGCTGCTGCGCGACGACGACCTGCAGTACCTGTGGCTGCCGCTGGCCCACTCGTTCGGCAAGACCCTGCTCTGCGGCGCCATCCACGTCGGCCTCCCCACCTACGTCGACGGGCGGGTGGACAAACTGGTCGAGCTTCTCTCGGTCATCCGCCCGACGCTGATGTGCGGCGCTCCCCGGGTGTTCGAGAAGGTCTACAACAAGGCGGTGACCACCGCGCAGGGCGCCGGCGGCGCGAAGGCGAAGATCTTCGGCTGGGCCGTCGGCGTCGGCAAGGAGAAGATCGCCCTGGAGCAGGCCGGCAAGCCGGTGCCGGCCGGGTTGAAGGTGCGCTACGGGCTGGCCGAGAAGCTGGTGTTCAGCAAGCTCCAGGCCCGTCTGGGCGGCCGGATGCGGGTGCTGGTGTCCGGTGCCGCGCCGCTCAGCCCGGAGATCGCCACCTTCTTCGCCGCCGCGAACCTGCCGATCTCCGAGGGCTACGGCCTGACCGAGACCAGCGCGGGCAACTTCGTCAACCCGCCGGCCGGGCTGCGGATCGGCACCGTGGGCCGGGCCATGGGCGACCTGGAGTGCAAGATCGACACCGACGGGGAGATCCTGGTGCGGGGTCGGCCGGTGATGCGCGGCTACCACAACCTGCCGGAGGAGACCGCCGCCTCGTTCACCGAGGACGGCTTCTTCCGTACCGGTGACATCGGGACGCTGGACGAGCAGGGCTACCTCCGCATCACCGACCGCAAGAAGGACCTGGTCAAGACCTCGGGCGGCAAGTACATCGCACCGTCGCACATCGAGGGCATGTTCAAGGCCATCTGCCCGTACACCTCGCAGGCAGTCGTCGTGGGTCAGGCCCGCAACTTCTGCACGATGCTCGTCACCCTGGACCCGGACGCCATCCGGGGCTGGGTCGCCGGCGGCCCGCTGGAGGGGCGCAGCTACACCGAGATCGTCGCGTCGGCTGAGGCCCAGACGATGGTCGAGGAGTACGTCGCCCAGCTCAACTCCAAGCTCAACCGCTGGGAGACCATCAAGAAGGTGGCCATCCTCCCGCGCGACCTGACGATCGAGGACGGCGAGATCACCCCGTCGTTGAAGATCAAGCGGCGTGGGGTGGAGAGCAACTTCGCCACCGAGATCGACAAGATGTACGCCGGCACCCTCGCCGAACTCTGAGCCGACCGAGGGTCCCGTGCCGGCGAGGAAGCCGGCACGGGATCCTCACAGGTGGTGACCCCGCCACCTCGTGTGCTCCTCCTCCGCGGCGAGCTGCTCCTCGAACGCCATCTGCCGGACCCCGGCCCGGCGCCGGGAGTCGACAACCGTCTGCGCCGCCACCGCCACCGCCGTGGCGAGGGCCAACATGGCCAGGGCGGTCAGCTCGGGTAGCGACCCGGCAGCCGGCACCAGCGCAATCAGCAGCAGGATCCCGCCGATCGTGGGCCAGCGGGGGGCGCCGAGCATCCGCCGGCCGAGCACGATGAGCGCGAGCAGGTAGAGCGCGACCCCACCGTAGAGCGCCAGCAGGTCGAAGCTCGGCAGCGGAACGCCCCAGCTCGGTGTGGTGGGATCGGCGCCTTCGTGGATCAGCCCCTTGAGCCCGAGCGCGAACAGGATGACGCCGGCGATGACCGGCAGGTGCAGGTAGCTGTAGGCGTTCCGGGCCAGGATGGCGCGCGCGTCCGGGTCGCGGGTGCGGTGCAGGGTCTGTTCCATGCCGAGCGCCAGGGTGTCGAAGTACGCCCACCACATCGCGGCGGCCACCGCGATGCCGAGCACCGCGGCGATCAGCACCGGCCAGGTCAGCGGTAGACCAGCGGTTTCGCTGGGACTGAACCCGAGTGCGATGATGGCCTCGCCGAGGGCGATCAGGACGATCTGACCGTGCCGCTCCGCCCAGTGCCCGGCGGAGAGCACTGTCCACCCGGTGCCCCGCAGCGCGAGGCCGGCCCCGTACTCCACGCCGAGGGCCGCGAGCCAGCACAGCAGGCGGGCCACCGACTCGGCTGTTCCGTCGAAGAGCCGCTGCGGCAGCAGCCCGGCGACCACGATGAGGGCCGTGGCCACGACCGCCGGCAGGGCGAGCAGCTGCCAGCGTCGACGCACGTCGCGGTTCCGGCGGCCGATCCACAGGAAGATCGCGCTCTCGCTCACCCGGACGAGGAAGTAGCAGGTCGCGAAGACCAGCGGACCGAACAGCCCACCGGGACGGTCGACGAAGGCCTTCGGCAGACTCAGCGCCAGCACGAAGGCGGCGGCGATGGTGACGAAGCCGACCGCCGGGACGATCCCCTGGTCGGTACGGATCAGGTTGCCCAGCAGGGCGAACGCGGACCAGCACCACCAGAGCAGGGCCAGCAGCACCAGGCACTGGACCAGGCCTTGAGCGGTCGGATTGCCGGCGGTGGCCGTGGTGACATGCAGGAACGCGAAGACGAAGACCAGGTCGTAGAAGAGTTCCAGCGGGGTCGCCCGCGAGCCCGGCGCACTGCGGCGGACCCTGCGTGTCCCGCTGTCCTGGCCCACCAGGGGAGTCTGGCAGCCGAGCTGGGGCGGATGACGCATTCCCGGCATAATGGTGCCGGCGGATGCCGCTGGTGGTTCGGCGCTGGCTCAGGCGATGACGGCGGGCTCCCGCCACCGCTGGCGGCCGGCCCGGTCCAGGTCGTAGCGGATCGCCGCGAGACGCCCGACGGCCTCCACGAGGTCCGCGGCGGGCAGGGTGAAGGGCAGCCGCAGGAAGCGCTCCAGGGTGCCGTCCAGGCCGAACCGGGGGCCGGGGGCCAGCCGTACGCCGACCTCCTCCGCGGCCCGGGCCAGCGCGCTCGAGACCGGGCCGTCCAACTCGGCCCACAGCGTCACGCCACCCCGCGGCACGGTGACCCGCCACTCCGGCAGTTGGTGCGCCAGCGCGCCGAGCAGGGCGTCCCGCTGGACGGCCAACTGGACGCGGCGGTCGGCGACGATGGCCTCGGCGTGGGCGAGCAGGTGCACCGCGACCAGTTGGTCCAACACCGGGCTGGCCATGTCGACCCCGACCCGCACGGCGGCCAGCCGCTGCACCTGCGGCGCGGACGCGCGCACCCAGCCGATCCGCAGGCCGCCCCAGTAGGGCTTGCTCATCCCGCCGATGCTGATCACCCGGCTGTGCCGGTCGTAGGTGGCGACCGGGGGTGGCACCTCGGTGCCGTCCATCGACAGGTCCACGAAGGACTCGTCGATGATCAGATCGGTGCCGACCGCGTGCGCGGCGGCCACCACGCGCTCGCGCAGCGAGGCGGGCATCAGGTGACCAGTCGGGTTCTGGAACTCGGGAATCAGGTAGGCGAGCTTGGGCCGGGTCTGTCGGAGACTGCCCAGCAGCAGGTCAGGCTCCCAACCGGCGTCGGCGGCCAGCCCGTGGGTGCTGATCCGGGCTCGACGGCCGGCCAGGGCGGCGAGGGCGTTGGGGTAGGTCGGAGACTCGACCAGCACGGTGCCGCCCGGGGTCAGGGCGAGCCGCAGCACCAGATCCAGTGCGTGCTGGGTGCCGCTGGTGACCATGATCTGGTCGGGCGAGGTGGGCAGACCCCGGGCGGTGTACGCGTCGGCCACCGCCTCGCGCAGCTCGATGACGCCGGTCGGGTGGTAACCGGCCCCGCTCAGGTAGCGGGGCAGGTCCTCGGCGGCGGCCCGCGCGGCCGAGAGCAGTTGCGGCGGTGCGGCCAGCGCGGCGACACCGAGGTCGAGCATCTCCCGGTCGTCCAGCGGGGTCCACAGGCCGGTGCTGGCCACCCGGTGGTTGCCGGGCAGCATCGTCCAACTGCCGGCGCCCCGTCGGCTGGCCAGGTGCCCGGTCTCGCGTAGCTGCCGGTAGGCGGCGGTCACCGTGGTCCGGCTGATCCGCAGCGCCTCGGCCAGCTCCCGTTCGGCCGGGAGGCGGACGCCCAGCGGCAGCCGGCCGTCGGCGAGGAGCCCGCGCACCGAGCCGGCCAGCGCGGCGTAGTCGGGGCTGCGGCGGCGGCCCGGCAGGGCATGCCACTGACCGAGCAGACGGGCCAATTGGACGCCGCGCACCTGCCCGCTCATAGCCACTCCTCGAATATTGGCATCTTCCTCGACGAGGATTGGCACCTAGGGTGGCACGCATGGCACTGCTTGGCAATCTGCGGCACCGGCCGGTTCGACGGTTGGTCCAGCTCTACCTCGGGCTCACTGTCTACGGCGTCAGCATGGCCCTGATGATCCGCTCCGGCCTGGGCCTCGACCCGTGGGACGTGTTCCACCAGGGGCTCTCCAAGCGGACCGGGCTCTCCTTCGGCACTGTCACCATCGCCGTCGGTGCGCTGGTCCTGCTGCTCTGGATCCCGCTGCGGCAGCGCCCCGGCCTCGGCACGGTCAGCAACGTCGTGGTGATCGGCCTGGTCGTGGACGCCACACTGATCCTGCTGCCCGCGGGCGGGCCGCTCGGCGTCCGGATCGCGATGCTGGTCAGCGGAATCGTCGCCAACGGCGCCGCCACCGCTCTCTACCTCGGCGCCCGGTTGGGGCCCGGCCCCCGCGACGGTCTGATGACCGGGTACGTGGCCCGCCGACCCGGCCTGTCGATCCGACTGGTGCGCACCGTCATCGAGGTCACCGTGCTGGCGCTGGGCTGGCTGCTCGGCGGCACCGTCGGTCCGGGGACCGTCGCGTACGCACTGGCCATCGGTCCGTTGGCCCAGTTCTTCATTCCGCTGTTCGCCGTGCCGGAGGCCGCCGCACCGGTCACTGCCGCGCCCCCGCCGGGCAACTCCGCGCCGGGCAACTCCGCGCCGGGCAACTCCGCGCCGGCCGCCCCGGCCGGCTGAACCCTCACCGACCGTCCGCGAACCGGTACGTGGCGGTGGTACCGCGCACCGGTTCCCGGGTGGGTGTTCCCTTCCGCGACGCGCGCCGTCATCATCTGTGCATGGGGGAGAACGGTTGGCGCTGGAACGACGCCTGGATCTTCGTGTCGCTCGTCATCGCGAGCGGCGCCGGACGGCACCGTCGGTCGGCGACAAGCCGGCGGCCGGAGGGCGTCCGCCTGACCGACGTGCTCTCCACAGCCGACCACCTCAACCATGCGATTCCGCAGCGACACGAGGTGGAGGCCGCGGTCCAGCGGCTGGTCGGCGCCGGGCTGGTCAGCGTGGCCGACGGCTGGTTCCGGATCACCGCCGAGGGTGAGCAGCTGTGGCGTACCCGCCCGCGTGCGGGTGTGGCGACCACAGTGGACACCGTGCAGGGTGTGTTGACCCGCCGGCACGCGCCCGGCAGCGCGGACTGGATCCTGGACGAGGCCGACCACGCGGCCGCCGTCCAGGAGTACGCGGTCCGTTCGATTCCCACCCCGCGTCGGTCACCGGAGGGGCACTCCGGCGAGCGCTGAGCTGCTCAGCGCACCGGGTGGCCGCCGAGGCGCAGCGCGTCCTTGACCTCGGCGACGGTCAGCTCTCCGAAGTGGAAGACGCTGGCGGCGAGCACCGCGTCCGCGCCGGCGCCGATCGCCGGCGGAAAGTGGGCCACCTCACCGGCGCCCCCACTGGCCACCACCGGCACGTCCACCACCGCGCGCACCGCGGCGATCAGCTCCAGATCGAAGCCCGCCTTGGTGCCGTCGGCGTCCATCGAGTTGAGCAGGATCTCCCCCGCGCCCAACTCGGCGCCCCGGTGCGCCCACCACACGGCGTCGATGCCGGTGCCACGCCGACCCCCGTGGGTGGTGACCTCGAAGCCGCTGGGCGTGCCGCCGTTCGGCGACCGCCGCACGTCGAGGGAGAGCACGAGCACCTGCCGGCCGAACCGGTCGGCGATCTCGGCGATCAGCTCCGGACGGGCGATGGCGGCGGTGTTCACGCCGACCTTGTCCGCACCGGCGCGCAGCAGCGTGTCCACGTCGGCGACCTGCCGGACCCCGCCGCCGACGGTCAGCGGGATGAACACCGACTCGGCGGTGCGGCGCACCACGTCGAGCATGGTGCCCCGGTCGCTGGAGGACGCCGTGACGTCGAGGAAGGTCAACTCGTCCGCGCCGGCCCGGTCGTACGCGGCGGCCAGCTCCACCGGGTCGCCGGCGTCACGCAGGTCCAGGAAGTTGACCCCCTTGACCACCCGCCCGGCGTCCACGTCGAGACAGGGGATCACCCGTACCGCCACCGTCATGCCGCGAGCCTATCCTCCGCACGCGCCACGGCGGTCGACCCGATCGGGTCGACCGCCGTGGGAGAGGTCTGCGTCACACGCGGACGAGCATCTTGCCGAGGTTGTCGCCGCGCAGCAGGCCGAGGAACGCCGCCGGGGCGTTCTCGATGCCGTCCACGATCGTCTCGTCGTAGGACAGCGTGCCGTCGTGCAGCCAACCCGAGACGTCGCGCACGAACGCCGCCCGCACGTCGTTGTGGTCGTTGACCAGGAAGCCGCGCAGGGTGAGCCGCTTGCCGATGACCAGCGCCAGGTTGCGCGGTGCGGCCGGCGGCTCGGTGGCGTTGTACTGCCCGATCATGCCGCAGATGGCGGCCCGACCGTGCAGGTTCATGGCCGAGATCGCGGCCTCCAGGTGGTCACCGCCGACGTTGTCGAAGTAGACGTCGACGCCGTCCGGGGCGGCCTCCCGCAGCGACTCGCGGACCCCGTCGTGGTAGTCGAAGGCGGCGTCGAAGCCCAGTGCCCGCAGCCGTTCGACCTTGGCTGGCGAGCCGGCACTGCCGATCACCCGGCCGGCGCCCTTGAGCCTGGCGATCTGGCCGACCAGGCTGCCCACCGCGCCGGCCGCGGCGGAGACGAAGACAGTCTCGCCGGGCTTCATCGCGGCCACCTCCAGCAGGCCGGCGTACGCGGTCAACCCGGTCATGCCGAGCACGCTCAGGTACGCGCTCACCGGGGCGATGCTCGGGTCGACGGGGCGGGCCGCGGCGGCGTCGAGCAGCGCGTACTCCCGCCAGCCCAGCCCGTGCAGGACTGTGGTTCCGACGGCGACGTCCGCCGCCTCGCTGGCCACCACCTCACCGATCGCGGCACCGTCGAGTGGCGCGTCGAGCGCGAACGGCGGCACGTACGACTTGACGTCGTTCATCCGTCCGCGCATGTACGGGTCGACGGACATGTACTGGTTGCGGACCACGATCTGGCCCGGTCCGGGCGTCGGCACCTCGGTCTCGACGAGCCGGAAGGTGTCTTCGGTGGGCCAGCCCTGGGGGCGGCCGGCCAGGTGGATCTCGCGGTTGCTGGTCACGGGGTGGTCGTCCTCTCGTCCGCGGATGGGGGCCTGGGGCCGCGAGGTCACGCGGACAGGGTCTCGCGGACGGTGAGGGTGACGTCGACGTTGCCACGGGTGGCGTTGGAGTACGGGCAGACCTGGTGGGCCTGCTCGACGATCTGCTCGGCGACCTCGCGGGGCGCGGCGGGCAGGTCGACGACGAGCTGCACGGTGAGCCCGAAGCCGCCGCTGCCGTTCGGGCCGATGCCCACCTCGGCGCCGACCACGGAACCGGTCACGTCGGCCTTGGCCCGGCGGGCCACCAGCCGCAGCGCGCTGTGGAAGCAGGCCGCGTAACCGGCGGCGAAGAGCTGCTCGGGGTTGGCCGCGCCACCCGCGCCGCCCATCTCCTTCGGCACTGCCAGGTCGAGTGCGAACGTGCCGTCGGAGGTCTCGACGTGGCCGTCCCGGCCGTCGCCGGTGGCGGTCGCGGACGCGGTGTAGACAACCTGCATGGTGGTCACTGCTCCTTCTGTCGGTGGATGGTGTCGGTGACCCGGGTGAGGGTGTCGCGCAGCGCGACGAGCTCGCCGAGGCCCAGCCCGGTGGCCTGCGCGATCCGCAGCGGGACATCGCAGACCCGCTCGCGCAGCGCCCGGCCCTGCTCGGTGAGGCCCACCTCGACCCGCCGCTCGTCGCGGGCCGACCGCCGCCGCACCACCAGGCCCGCCCCCTCCAGCCGCTTGAGCAGCGGGGAGAGCGTGCCGGAGTCCAGCCGCAGCTCGGCGCCCAACTCGGACACCGTCGGGGCGTCGTCGGGACGCTCCCAGAGCACCAGCAGCACCAGGTACTGCGGGTAGGTCAACCCGACCTCGTCGAGGATCGGCCGGTAGACGTCGGTCAGTGCGCGCGACGCGGCGTAGAGCGCGAAGCACACCTGCCGGCGCAGCACCAGGTCATCCGTCACCACTGAACCGTAGCGCACAATTAAGTTGTGCACAACTTATTGGGCCGCGGGATCACCCGGCGGGCCGCGAGGACGGTCACCTCAGCGATCGCCGAGGTACGCCTCCAACTCCACCTCGACCAGGTGCTCCGGGTCCAGCAGACCGGCCACCACCACCAGGGTGGCGGCCGGCCGGACCGCGCCGAAGACAGCGTTGTGCGCCCGGCCCACCTCGTCGGCGTGCAGCCGGTCCGTCACGTACATCCGGGTCCGGACCACATCGCCCGGCTCCGCACCCACCTCGGCGAGCGCGGCCAACCCGATCCGCAGCGCCTGCGCGGTCTGCGCGGCCGCGTCACCGACGTGCACCACCCGGCCGTCCACTGTCGCCGTGCAACCCGCCGTCCAGGCCCGCTCACCGGCCCGGACCACCCGGGAGTACCCGTAGCGCTGCTCCCACGGGCCGCCCGACCCCAGCCTGATCGTCGTCACGCCTCGGCCAGCGTCCGCAGCGCCTCGGCCACAGTGAAGGCACCCGCGTAGAGCGCCTTGCCCGCGATCACGCCCTCCACCCCGGCCGACTCCAGGGTCGCCAACGCCCGCAGGTCGTCCAGGGTGGACACCCCACCCGAGGCGATCACCGGCCGGTCCGTACGGGCACACACCTCGCGCAGCAGATCCAGGTTCGGCCCGCGCATCGTCCCGTCCTTGGTGATGTCGGTGACCACGTAACGACTGGCGCCCGCCTTGTCCAACCGCTCCAGCACCTCGTACAGGTCACCACCGTCGCGGGTCCAACCCCGCGCCGACAGGGTGTTGCCCCGCACATCCAGCCCGATGGCCACCCGGTCGCCGTACTCCGCGACCACCCGGTCACACCAGACCGGGTCCTCCAGGGCGGCGGTCCCGATATTCACCCGGGCCGCTCCGGTGCCCAGCGCCGCACGCAGCGACTCGTCATCACGGATGCCCCCGGAGAGCTCCACCTTCACATCCAACTGGCGCACCACCTCCGCGAGCAGGTGCGCGTTGGTGCCCCGACCGAACGCCGCGTCCAGGTCGACCAGGTGGATCCACTCCGCGCCGTCCTGCTGCCAGGCCAACGCCGCGTCCAACGGGTCGCCGTAGATGCTCTCGCTTCCGACGGCGCCCTGCACGAGCCGGACGGCCCGGCCGTCAGCGACATCCACGGCGGGTAACAGGGTGAGGCTCAAGGTCTTCTCCTCGATCAGGTACGACGGTCCAGGGCGATCACCACGATCGCCGGCAGTACGAGCAGCAAGAGCGCGATCAGCGCGATACGCAGCGCCAGGTTGTCGACAAACGTCCAGATCAGGAGCAACGCCGCGCCGGTGAGCAGCACGATCGCGGCCCGCTCACCCCTAGTGTGCCGGGCCAGCCGGCCGGAGCGACCCCGCCGCAGCCGCGGCGTCAAACTGCGGACCACCGCGCGACGGCGCTGCCGGCGGGCGACCTGACGCTGCCGGACCGCCCGTTCCCGGGCCTGCTCCGCCTCCCGCTCCGCCCGTCGGCGGGCGCGCTCCCGGCTCACCGCGACGCCCGTTGCTCGGGCACCGCGCGACGGCGCTCAGTCACCGCTGGGCAACGTGGCGAGCCAGTTGCGCAGCAGCGCGGCACCGGTGTCGGCGGACTTCTCCGGGTGGAACTGGGCCGCCGACAACGAGCCACGCTCCACCGCGGCGACGAAATCCGTGTCGTGGTGGGCGGTGGTCACAGTGGCACCGGCAGCGGCCAACGCCGCCGGGTCGCCCATCGCGTACGAGTGGACGAAGTAGAACCGGCTCTGCTCCGTCAAGCCGGCGAACAGCACCGACTCCCGCGGAGCCCGGACCGTGTTCCAGCCCATGTGCGGCAACCGGGCGGCGGCCAACCGGGTCACCCCGCCGGGCAGCAGCCCCAGCCCCTTGGTCACCACGCCATGCTCGTCACCGTGCTCGAAGAGCACCTGCATGCCCACGCAGATGCCCAGCACCGGCCGGCCGGCAGCCACCCGTTCGGCGATCACCGGACCGGCGCCCAGCGCCTCGATCCCCGCCATGCACGCCGCGTACGCGCCCACCCCCGGCACCACCAGACCGTCGGCGGCAGCCGCCGCGGACAGGTCGTCGGTCACCCGGACGTCCGCTCCGGCGGCGGCCAGCGCCCGCTCCGCCGAGCGCAGGTTGCCCGAGCCGTAGTCGAGCACCACCACGTCACTCATGTCGTCACCCCGATCACCCGTTCTCCGGCAGCAGCCGCAGCACCCCGGCGACAGTGGCGAGCACCGCGAGCGCCGCGGTGATCAACACGGCGGCCTTCGGCGCGCCCTGCCGGTAGAGCGACCAGGTGCCGCCCACCAGCACCCCGGCCAGGATCAGCAGCAACGTCGGCAACGCGGCACCCATCAGAGCCACCTTCCATTCGCGACTGCGGGGCTCCGCTGCGCTGCACTCCTCGCGCTCATCAGAGCGCGCCCTTCGTGCTCGGAATCGCTCCGGCGGAACGCGGGTCGATCGAGGTGGCCTCGCGCAACGCGCGGGAGACCGCCTTGAACTGCGCCTCCACCACGTGGTGCGCGTCCGGGTGACCACCCGGACGGGCCGCCCGCAGCACGTCGACGTGCAGCGTGACCCGGGCCGCCTGACCGAAGGACTCCCAGATGTGCCGGGTCATGCTGGTCGCGTACACCGGCCCGATGTACGGGGCGAGCACCGGCTCGTCGTGCACCACGTACGGACGACCGGAGAGGTCCACGGCGGCCCGGACCAGCACCTCGTCCATCGGCACCGTGGCCGAGCCGTACCGCCGGATGCCGGCCTTGTCGCCCAGCGCCTGGTCGAACGCCGCACCCAGCGCCAGCGCGGTGTCCTCGATCGTGTGGTGCGCGTCGATCTCCAGGTCACCCACCGTGCGCACGGTCAGGTCGAAGCCGCCGTGCCGGGCGATCTGGTGCAGCATGTGGTCGTAGAAGCCGACGCCGGTGCTGATCTCGGCGGCACCGGTGCCGTCGAGATCGATCTCGACGAGGACCTTGGTCTCCTTGGTGATCCGTTCCACCCGGGCGGTCCGACTCATTGCGAAGTCTCCATTGCAGAAAGGAAGGCGTCGGTCTCGGCGGCGGTGCCGGCGGTCACCCGCAGCCAGCCGGGCAGGCCGACGTCACGGACCAGCACCCCCTGTGCCAGCAGGGCGTTCCAGACGACGGTCTGGTCGCCGCCCACCTCGAAGAGCACGAAGTTGGCGTCGCTGTCGGCGACCCGCAACCCCCGCTCGCGCAGCGTCGCCACGATACGGTCCCGCTGCGCCATGATCGCGCTCACCGTACCGAGCAGGGCGCCGCGGTGCGCCACCGCCGCGCGTGCGGCGGCCTGGGTGAGCGCGGAGAGATGGTACGGCAGACGGACGAGCTGCACCGCCCGCACCACCGCCGGGTCGGCGGCCAGGTAGCCCAGCCGGCCACCGGCGAAGCCGAACGCCTTGCTCATCGTCCGGGTGACCACCAGCCGCGGGTGGCCGGGCAGCACCGCGAGGGCGCTGACCGTCCCGGGCCGGGCGAACTCGGCGTACGCCTCGTCCACGACCACCATGCCGGGCGCGACGTCGAGCACCGCGGCGATCACCGCCGGGTCCAGTGCGGTGCCGGTGGGGTTGTTCGGCGAGCAGAGGAAGACCACGTCCGGCTGGTGCTCCCGGACCTGGGCGACCGCCTCCTCGGCGGTCAACCCGAAGTCGACGCCGCGCGCGGCGGGCACCCACCGGGTGCCGGTGCCGAGGGCCAGCAGCGGGTGCATCGAGTACGCCGGAACGAAGCCGAGCGCGGTGCGCCCCGGCCCCCCGAACGCCTGGAGCAGCTGCTGCTGGATCTCGTTGGAGCCGTTCGCCGCCCACACCTGCTCGACGGTGAGCCCGTGCCCGAGATAGTCGGCCAGGTCGGCGCGGAGCGCCACCGCGTCCCGATCCGGGTAGCGGTTCAGCTCGCGCAGCTCGGCCGCGAGCGCCTTGCCGATCGCCTCGACCACCGGCTCCGGAACCGGGTGGGAATTCTCGTTGGTGTTGAGCCGCACCGGCACGTCCAACTGAGGCGCCCCGTACGGCGACAGCCCCCGCAGGTCGTCGCGGATCGGAAGATCGCTCAGACTGGTCACGCCGACCCTCCCGGGAAACGGGCCTGGACCGCCTGGCCGTGCGCGGGCAGGTCCTCCACGTTGGCCAGGGTGACCACGTGCGGGGCCACGTCGCGCAGCGCGGCCTCGGTGTACTCGATCAGGTGCACACCGCGCAGGAAGGACTGCACGGACAGACCGGAAGAGTGCCGGGCGCAGCCGCCGGTGGGCAGCACGTGGTTGGAGCCGGCGCAGTAGTCGCCGAGCGACACCGGCGACCAGGCGCCCACGAAGATCGCCCCGGCGTTGCGGACCCGCAGCGCCCACTCCCGGGCGTCGACCGTCTGGATCTCCAGGTGCTCGGCCGCGTACGCGTCGACCACCCGCAGCCCAGCCTCAAGGTCGTCGACCAGGACCACGCCGCTCTGCTCACCGGTCAGCGCCGTGGTGACCCGCTCGGTGTGCTTGGTCGCCGGCACCTGCCGGGCCAGCTCCGCCTCGACCGCCTCGACCAGCGCCACCGACGGGGTGACCAGCACGCTCGCGGCGAGCGGGTCGTGCTCGGCCTGACTGATCAGGTCGGCGGCCACGTGCGCCGGGTCGGCGGTGTCGTCGGCCAGGATAGCGATCTCGGTCGGCCCGGCCTCGGCGTCGATGCCGACCACGCCGCGCAGCAGCCGCTTGGCGGCGGTCACCCAGATGTTGCCGGGGCCGGTGATCAGGTCGACGGGGTCGCACCGCAGCTCACCGGCCGGGTCCACCGCCGCGCCGTACGCCAGCATCGCCACCGCCTGGGCCCCGCCCACGGCGTACACCTCGTCGACGCCGAGCAGCGCGCACGCGGCGAGCACCCGGGGATCGGGCAGGCCGCCGTTGTCCTTCTGCGGCGGGCTGACCACCACCAGCGAGCGCACCCCGGCCGCCTGGGCGGGCACCACGTTCATCACCACCGTCGACGGGTACATCGCCAGGCCACCGGGCACGTAGAGGCCGACGCGGTCGACCGGCAGCCACCTCTCGGTGACAGTGCCGCCGGGCACCACCTGGGTGACGTGATCGGTGCGCCGCTGGTCGGCGTGCACCCGGCGGGCCCGGGCGATGGACTCCAGCAGCGCGGCACGCACCGCCGGGTCGAGCACCCCCTCGGCCTCGGTGATCGCCTCGACCGGCACCCGCAGCACCTCCGGGGAGATGCCGTCGAATCGTTCGCTCGCTTCCCGGATCGCCGGGTACCCATGCTCACGGACCGCCTCCACCAGAGGACGGATGCGCTCGACGGCGACGGACACGTCGAGCTGGGCACGGGGCAGCAGGCGGCGCGGGTCACCGAGACCGTCGCGCAGGTCGATCCGATTCAGCACCCTTGCGAGTCTAGGCGGCCGGCCCGACGCCCACCCGAGCCGCCCGTACGCCGGGACGGTGAGCCGGGCCACGCCACCGCGGGCGAGATTGGTTAGGCTCGACCATGTGACCGCACGGCTGCCGGTGTTCCCGCTCGCAACGGTGCTCTTTCCCGGGTTGGTGCTGCCGCTGCACATCTTCGAGGAGCGCTACCGGGCGCTGGTCCGACACCTGGTCGGCCTGCCCGACGGTGCCCCGCGCGAGTTCGGCGTGGTGGCCATCCAGGCCGGCTGGGAGGTCGCGCCCGCCGGTCCCGCCGGTGCCCCGGCCACGTCGGGCGTCGGCGAGGTGACGCTGCACGAGGTGGGCTGCACCGCCGAGCTGCGTCAGGTGACCGAATTGACCGACGGTGGCTTCGACATCGTCACCGTCGGTCGGCGTCGTTTCCGGATCGCCGAGGTCGACGACAGCGCCGAGCCCTACCTGACCGCCGACGTCGAGTGGCTGCCCGACCCGGGCGGCCCGGACGAGGTGGCCGATCTGCTGGCCGCCCGGGTGATCGCGGTGTTCCGGCAGTACCTCGGCCTGATCCGGTCCGACCCGGAGGAGATCTCCGAGCAGTTGCCGGAGGACCCGACTGTGCTCTCGCACCTGGTGGCGGCGACCGCGGCGCTCACCGTCGACGACCGGCAACGGCTGCTGGCGATCGACGACACCGCGTCCCGGCTCCGCGCCGAGCTGCGGTTGCTCAACCGCGAGGCGGCTCTGCTGCGTCAGGTGCGGGCGGTTCCGGTGCCGCTGTCGGAGCTGGCGTCCCCGCCGACACCCAACTGAACTTCCCCGGCTCGGGCTCGGGGCGTAGACCCGGCCACCGCGACCAGCCGGCCAGCAGTGTATACATGACCGCGGCCCCGAACGCCGGCAGCAGCAGGTTGCCGTGCGGCACCGGCAGCACGCCGAGCAGCCAGTCCACGCCACCGGCACGCAGGTCGGCGGGTTTGCTGAAGGCCTGCCCGGCCGGGGCGGTCGCCAGCAGCCGTTCGAACGTGGCCAGACCGATCCGCCGTCCCACCTGCCAGGCCACCGGCGCGGCGACCAGGGTGCCGAGCACCGCGGCGAGCAACCCGACCGGGCCGCGCCGCCGTCGCAGCACGAACCACAGGGCGAGTGCCACGAGCAGCCCGAAGGCGAGCCCGAGCAGGCTGAACCAGCCGTCGGCGGCGATCGGCTGCTCCGGTTGCGGCTCGGCGTAGATCGCCCCCTCGGCGGTCTTGAGCACCGGGGTGTCCGGCGCGAGAGCGGCCCAGAGCAGCCCGAGCGGAACACCCAGCGCGGCGAGCGCGAGCACGGCGCCCAGCACCGTCGCCAGGGCACGCAGCGGACGACGCGGTTCGTCGAACCGCAGCTCCAGCGAGCTCCCGTACGCCGCCGAGGGCGGCAGGTGACCCGGACCGAACTCGCCCGGCGCTGTCCCGGCCGACGGGTCGACCTCCGGCGGTGTCGCGTCCGGCGTACGGGGTGACGGGGGTTGGTCGGGCTCGTCGACGGGCCGCTCACGGTCGGGGTTGTCCGGGCTCACCCGATGATCCTCTCAGGCCCGGTGCCCGGCCGGGGCTCCGGTGGCGGCAGACCAGCTCACCGGGCGAACGGCTCCACCATCATCGCGGCGGCCCGCAGCCACGCCTGCCGGGTCTCCGGCTGGAGCTGGTGGTACTCGATCGACGACCCGGTCTCCAGAGCCGGGTCGTACGGTACGACGGCCACGCCCCTGGTACGGGTGGCGAAGTGCCGCTCCAGGTCGTCCTGGAGCGTCGAGCGACCCGGGGTCGGGCAGGAGATGAGGGTGATCGCGTTGTCCGCCAACTCGCCCATGCCCTCCTCGTGCAGCAGGTCGAGCATCCAGTCCGCGCTGAACGCGGCGTCCTCCCGGGGCACTGTGGTCACCACCAGCTGGTCGGCGGCCTGCATCACAGTGCGCCAGTTGGGGCTCTCCACGTTGTTGCCGGTGTCGACGCAGACCACGTCGTGAGTGCGCCGCAGCAGCTCCAGCACCCGTCGGACGGTGAACTGGTCCAGTCGCTGGGCGAAGCGCGGGCTCTCCTCGCCGGCCAGCACGTCGTACGAGCCGTCGGAGGCGTGCCGCAGGTAGTCGTCCAGCCGGTCCAGCAGGGTCGCGCCCTCCAGGATCTCGATCTGGGCCAGGTCGCTGATCAGGTGCCGGATCGTGCGGGCGTGCCGGGCGCTGCCGGCGCGCAGGCCGAGGGTGCCGCGCAACTCGTTGTCGTCCCAGGCCAGCACGCCCTTGCCGCGGACACTGCCGACCGTCGCCGCGGCGAGCACGGTGGCGGTCGTCTTGTGCACTCCACCCTTGGGGTTGGCGAAGGCGAACACCCGGGGCGTGCCGAGGTCCCGTTGGAGCACCGCGTTGGCGCGCTCCTGCTCCTGGTCGACGGCCGGTGGGCGCCATTCGACCCGGGCCGGGTAGGCACGTTCGGCGACCGCCGAGCCGACCGCCGGGGCGGGTGGTGGCGGGACGGGCACGGCGACCGGCGGCGGGGGCGGGGGCGGCGGGGCGACCGGCGGGGGCGGTGGCGGGGCGGCCGGGTAGCCGGTCTCCGGCTGGTAGCCGGTCTCCAGCAGGGCGTACCGCGATTCCACCGGCGGGTCGCCCGGGCGGTAGCCGTTGTCCAGCAACGCGTAGCGCGACGGGACCGGGTCGGGGCCGCGTGCCGGCGGCTCGGGCTCGGCCCGGTACGCCGGCTCGGCCCGGTAGTCCGGCTCGGCCCGATAACCCGGCTCGGCCCGATAAGCCGGGTCCACCCGGTAGTCCGGCTCGGCCCGGTAGCCGGGCGTCGCGCGGTAGTCCGGCTCGGCGCGGTAGCCCGGCTCGGCCCGATAACCCGGCTCAGCGCGGTAGTCCGGCTCGGTCCGGTACGCCGGCTCCGCTCGATAGTCCGGCTCGGCCCGGTACGCGGGCTCGGCCCGGTAGTCCGGCTCGGCCCGGTACGCGGGGTCGACCCGGTAGGTCGCCTCGGCCCGGTAAGCAGGCTCCGCGCCGTACGACAGGTCGGCCGGATGCCCGATGGCAGGTGCCCGCCCGGCGTAGCCGTTGGGGGCCGCACGCCGTGGCAGCGGGTCCGGCGGCGGTTCCTCGCCACGCCGCTCCGGCTCGGTCTGCTCCGCGCCGCGACCGCCCAGCCGGGCACGGTCCAACAACGCGCGCCACCGCGGCGCTGGTTCGGCCGGCCGGCCCCAGCCGGTCTCACTGCCCTCCACGGCCCGCCCTCCCAGCGCCATCGATCTCTGTCTGACAGGCTACGAACCCAACCCTATTCGGACCACACCTCAGAGCGCACACCAGCCGGCGCAGATCACGACGACGGCGATGGCGTCAACGGCTCGGCGAGGGTGGTGTCCGGCGAGGTGGTGACACTCGGCGGCGTCGGCTCGGTGGGCTCCGGCGTCGACGGTTCGGGTGACGGAATCGTCACGACTGGTGCGGGTTCCGACGATTCGCCCACGGAGGCCGACGGCGCCGGGGCGCTGATCATCGGCGCTGGCCGTTCGGACCGGGTCGGTACGGGGCTCGGCCCCGTGTCGGCCGGCGGGCGCACCACGTCACGCTGCTCCGGCAGGGGTGGCGTGAAAACCGTCCGGTCCAGCCGGTAGACCTCGGGGGCGGGGTCGACCGCCCGTACGTCCGGCCGGGCCGCCACACCGCGCAGCGCCACCGGCGTCGCGCGAACCACCGCCGCGTAGACGCAGGCGCAGCCGGTGCGGTACGCGGCCGCCTCGGCGGCGGACACCTCGGCGCCGCTGGCGTACTGCTCCCGCAACTCCCGCTCGCCAACCCCGTCGCCGTCGACGGCGGCGGCCCTGGCCCGGTAGTCGGCGGCCTCGGTCTCCTTGCGGGCCGCCACCTGCTCCATGCCGGCGACCACGTCGTCGGGCACCCGCAGCGCGGGGATCTTGACGATCTCGGTCTGCCGGCCGGGCAGCGGAACCCGCCCGAAGACGGTGGAGACCCCCACGTCGCCGAGCACCGTCGCCAGCCGCTGCGGAGGCAGGTACGCGTCGAGCGTGACCAGCGCGTACGTCCCGCCCTCGGCGGCCGGGGCGGACGCGGGCAGCGCCGCCAGGTCGGCCGCGGCGGACCGCAGGTAGCCGGGGACGGAGTCGCCGTCGGCAACGCCGACCCGGGTGACCTCCCCGACAGTCCGGTCGCCGACCGGGCTGTCGTCGACGGCCCAGACGGCGGTGCCCAACACCGCCGCCGCGGAGAGCACCGCGGCCCAACTGAGCACGCCGGAGCGCGCCGACCGGTCGCCCAGCCGGGCCACCGCCCGGGTCAGCGGCGGCAGCAACCGCTGGTCCAGCTGCCGCAGCAGGTTGCCGGCGCGCACGGGCGGGATCCCCTCTGTGAAACGGTGTCGGGCGGTCGCCGCTCAGTCACGCAGGATCTGAAGCGCACGTTCCAGGTCGTCAGGGTAGTCGCTGACGAACCGGACCTCGTCCCCCGTTCGGGGGTGCACAAAGCTCAGTTCGCGGGCGTGCAGCCACTGTCGGGCCAGGCCGAGACGGGCCGAGAGGGTGGGATCGGCGCCGTAGGTGAGGTCACCCACACAGGGGTGCCGCAGGGTGGAGAAGTGCACCCGGATCTGGTGGGTCCGGCCGGTCTCCAGCCGGACGTCGACCAGACTCGCCGCCGGGAACGCCTCCAGGGTGTCGTAGTGGGTGATGCTCGGCTTGCCGCCGGACACCACAGCCCAGCGGTAGTCGTGCGTGGGGTGCCGGTCGATCGGCGCGTCGACGGTGCCCCGCAGCGGGTCCAGGTGACCCTGCACCACCGCGTGGTAGCCCTTGTCGACCTCGCGGTACTTGAAGGCCCGCTTCAACGCCGTGTACGCCTGCTCGCTCTTGGCCACCACCATGATCCCGGTGGTGCCCACATCGAGCCGGTGCACCACGCCCTGGCGTTCGGCGGCGCCACTGGTGGAGATGCGGTGCCCGATCGCGGCGAGCGCGCCGATCACCGTCGGCCCGGTCCACCCGGGGCTCGGGTGGGCGGCCACCCCGACCGGCTTGTCTACCACGACGATGTCGTCGTCGGCGTAGACGACCCGCAGGCCGGGCACCGCCTGCGGCACCACCGTCGGCGGTGCGACCGGGGCGGGCAGCGTGACGTCCAGCCAGGAGCCGGCCTTGACCTTGTGCGAGTTGGGCCGGGCGGAGCCGTCGACCAGCGCGTCCCCGGCGTCGACCAGGGCCGCGGCGGCGGTGCGGGAGAGCCCGAACAGGCGGGACACGGCCTGGTCCAGGCGCATGCCGTCGAGGCCGTCCGGAACCGGAAGGGAACGGTGGTCGCCGCCAGCGGCGAACGCCGAGGTCATGCCCGCTCCCGCTGCTCGGTGCCCGGCGCGGCGGCGTCCGTCGTGGCCGGGTCGCCGTCGCGCCCCGCCCGCCGGCCGTCACGCTGGCGGCCGGTCAGCTCCAACAGGACGGCCAGCAGCACGCCGCAGACCAGCGAGCTGTCCGCCAGGTTGAACACCGGCCAGACCTGACCGTACGGGTCGAAGAGGCTGATCATGTCGACCACGTGCCCGTGGAACGGGGACGGCGCGCGGAAGATCCGGTCGACGAGGTTGCCCAACGCGCCACCGAGCACCAGGCCGAGCGAGACCGCCCAGGGCAGCGAGCGCAGCCGCAGGGCCATCCAGACGATCCAGCCGACCACACCGATGGTGATCAGTGGGAAGACCCAGGTGTGGTCCGCGCCGATGCTCCAGGCCGCACCGCTGTTGCGGGTCAGGCTCAGGTAGACGAACCCGCCGAGCAGCCGGACCGGCTCCCGGTCGGTCAGCGCGGCCAGCGCGAGGTGCTTGGTGACCAGGTCGGCCAGCAGGGCCACCAGGGCGACCCCGGCGAGAATCGCGACGGCCCGGGGCCGGCGGGTGCCGCCCCCCGGATCGGTGCGGCCGGGTTCGGCGGACGGTACTGCGGTCATGCGCTCCCCATCGACAGTCTTGGCGGTGATCGCTCACCGTCTCATCGCCGCCGGGGAACGGACCTCAGCGCCGCTCCTCCAGCTGCTTGCACGTCACACACAGGGTGGCCGACGGGAAGGCGGCGAGGCGCTCGACCGGGATCGGGTTGCCGCACCGTTCGCACCAGCCGTAACCACCCTCGTCGAGGCGCTCCAGAGCGCGCTCGACCTGCGTGATCCGTTCCAGAATGCTGTTGGCGAGAGAGATCTCCTGCTCCCGCTCGAGCGTCTTGGTGCCCGTGTCGGCCTGGTCGTCCCCGGCCGAGTCGGTCAGCCGATCGCGCTGCAGCTCGGTGATCTCACTCAGCGTCTGATCGTACTCGGCACGAAGCTCGTCCCGCCGCGCCGCCAGCGCCGCCCGGATCTTCTCGGTCTCCGCCGTGCTGCGGGTGGCCTTCGCCACCGGCTTGCGCCCGGCGGTCCTGGTGTCGGATGGCTTCGCCATGGGTCGCTCCCTAGGCCGGGGAACCGCGCGGTCCGCGGCGCCTGGTCAGGGGGCGCCGACAAAGGCGTCCCCTATGGACGAAAAGGGGCGCACGGCGACGATGGCCGCGCACTCCCGAGGTTGGCAAGAATACGGAACGTACAGGCGTCCGACAACGTGCCGCACCGTCGCACCGTCTAACAGCCCCTAGCCCTGCCTAACTGGGGCAAAGGGAACGCTAGCAGATCAATTGGGCACCTCATCTCCGTACTCACCAAACCATCGGGCCAGACGACCCCGCCGACTGACCGCCCGCAACCGCCGTTCCGCCGCGTCCCGCACCCCTGCGGTCGCCACGATCAGCAGACTGTCGCCGGTCTTCAACCGGGTGTCGGGTGCGGGCACGAAGCCCACGCCGTCGCGCAGCACCAGGGTCACCGACGCGCCCAGCGGAAGGCGCAGTTCGTCGACGTGCACCCCGGCCAGTCGTGAGCCCGGTGGCACCTCCACCTGGAGCAGGTCCGCCCGCATCCGCTCCAGCGGCGCGGTCTCCACGTGGATCTCGGCGGCCTCGGCCGGCGCGGTCACCCGCAACCGGCGGGCGAACGGCCCCAACGTCCCGGTCTGCACCAGCGTGAAGATCACCACCAGCACGAAGACCACATCGAAGAGCCGCTCCGCGCCGGGCACCCGCTCGGAGAGCGGAATGGTGGCCAGCACGATCGGCACCGCCCCGCGCAGCCCGGCCCAGGACAGGAACGCCTGTTCCCGAAGCCCGACCCGGAACGGCAACGCCGAGACGGCCACCGACAACGGTCGGGCCAGGAGCACCAGAGCCAGCCCGGCGACCACCGCGGGCAGCACCGCCGCGTCCAGCCGGCCCGGCGAGGCCAGCAACCCGAGCAGCACGAACAACCCGATCTGGGCGAGCCAGGCCAACCCGTCCGCGAAACCGAGAATCGCCTGCCTGTGCGACAGGCGCGCATTGCCCAGCAACACCCCGGCCACGTAGACGGCGAGGAAGCCCGAGGCGTGCAGAACGGCCCCCGCGGCGTACGCCAGCACCGTGATGCCCACCGCGGCGATCGGGTAGAGCCCGGCCGACGGCAGCGCGGCCCGGCGCAGCGCCCAGGTGCCGGCGACGCCAGCGGCAACGCCCACCGCCGCACCGGCGCCCAGCTCGTAACAGACCAGCGCGACCTCGTACCACCACGGGTGCGCGAAACCCCGGTGGGACAGCAGCACCACCAGCAGCACCACCGGGGCGTCGTTCATCCCCGACTCGGCCTCCAGGGTCGCCACCAGCCGGGGCGGCAACCGCAGTCGGCGCAGAGTGGCGAAGACGGCCGCCGCGTCGGTGGACGAGAGCACCGCGCCGTAGAGCAGCGCCAACCGCCAGTCCAGCCCCAGCAGCAGGTGCACGGCCACACCGACCACCACGATGCTGACGACCACGCCGACAGTGGAGAGTGCGGAGGCCAGCCCGAGCACCGGGCGCAGCGTGGTCCACCGGGCGGTGAGCCCGCCCTCCGCGATGATCACGATCAGCGCGCAGAAGCCGAGGGTCCGGGTCAGCTCGACGTCGTCGAAACGGATGCCCAGCCCGCTCTCGCCGATCGCCACGCCCAGAGCCAGGTAGACCAGAAGGCTGGGCACACCGAGCCGGGTGGAGAGTCGCACCGCGCCGACAGCGACCAGCAGCACTGCCGCACCGAGCAGCAGCGCGATGTCCAAACCGGGAGTCACGGCTGCCTTGCCTGGGCTGTCCTCACTCGGCGGATCCGTCGCGCAGACGGCGCAGCACCTCGGGCAGGTCCGGGCCGGGCCGATCGACGAGGAAGAGCTTGTCCCGGCTGGCCGCGCCGGCGCGCAGCGACACGGCGGCCGGCCGGACGCCCAACGCGCCGGCCAACGCCCGCCGGGCGGCCTCGGTGGCCCGCCCGTCGACGGCCGGGTCGTGGACCGCGATCACGAGGGCGGGCCCGTGCGGGCCGTCGAAGCGGCCACCCACCCGGTCCCGGGAGGCGCCGGGCTTCACCCGTACCGCCACTGTGAGCGTGTCCTGCGCGGGCACCGGCGCCGCTTCAGATCGGACGGGCGTCGGCGAGGAGAGCGGTCGCCGGCGCGCAGTGCGCGCACGGGGTGAAACCGAGGTCCACGGCCTCGGCGACCGGCAACGTCTCGGGCTGCCAGCCAATCAGGTGGGGGCAGCCGTCCAGGTGGTAACGGGGGCGGCCGTCGACGACCTCGACAGCGTCGAGCAGTCGGGCCACCCGGGCCGCCTCGGCGGGTGTGATCTGCTGGGCGGCCGGCTCGTCGACCGCCGCGACCGCCGGGTCGAACACGTCGCCGGTCGACGCCGCGAGGGGCGACGCCGGGCTGACCGGCCGGGCCCGCGCGGGCACCTCGTCCGCGGCACTCACCATCGCCGACGCGTCCTCGACGTGCGGCGGGTCGACCGGCGTCACCTCATCAATCGGCGGCGCATGGTCGACCGGCGGCTCGGGTGGTTGCCGCCACCCGGTGCCGCCGGTACCAAACGTCGTGGGCACGTGCTGGACCGGCACCTCCGGCTCGACCAGCGGCGGCCCGTACGCGACACCCGGTGTGGCCTGGCTGGCCGTACGGGGCGCGTGGGGATTCCGCCGGTCGGTCCGGCCGGGATCCGCCATGGCGCGGTTGGCGGCTGCCTGGCGGGCCCCCACCACCAACGCCACGGCGGCCAGCAGACTGGCCGCGATGGAGATGACCAACAAGAAGCTGGAGCCACCGGCCAGGCCGAGCACCAGTAGCACCACCGCGACGAGGATGAGCAGGAGACTTGCGACTATCACGGCTCACCCCCGCCGCGTCGAACCGTCCAGGCCTGGCCGGCGACCGTCACCATTGGCGGACAGCGATCGCCGGCCGGTGCTCAGCGTCCGGCTTCGAGGGCGCCGGAGCGCCCGCCGCCGCCGTACGAACCAGCGAGACCCGCTGCGGCCAGCCCGTTGCCGCCAGCGACCCGGCCGGCTTCGGAGCGGGTCATCTCGGCCTCGAGGCCCTGGCCACGACCGTCGAGGTCACGCAGCTGGCTCTCCAGGTACGCCTTGAGCCGGGTGCGGTACTCGCGCTCGAACTGCTTGAGCTCCTCGATGTGCTTCTGCAGCGCCGTGCGCTTGGCGTCCAGGCCGCCCATGGCCTCCTGGTGCCGCTGGCGGGCGTCCCGCTCGAGGGCGTCAGCCTTGGCGCGCGCCTCCCGGGTCACCTCCTCGGCCTTGCTGCGAGCCTCGGACAACAGCTGGTCGGCCTCGCGGCGAGCGTCGGACACGTGGTCGTCGGCGGTGCGCTGGGCCATCATCAGCACGCGCAGGGCCTGCTGCTCACCGTCACCGGTAACGCCGCCGGCCGGGCCGCCGGTCGAGCGGACCTGCTCCAGCTCGGCCTGCATCGCGCGGGCAGCCTGCTCGGCCGCCGACTTGTCGCGCTGCACCCGGTCCAGTTGGGCCTTGACATCGTTGAGCTCCGCCGCCAGTCGGGCGTCGCCGCCGGGGCCGGCGGGGGCGCCGCCACGGCCGCCGCGCTCCACCTGGGCGCGCAGCTCGTTGTTCTCCTCGATGAGACGGGCGAGCTCGCGCTCGACCTCATCCAGGAAGGCGTCGACCTCCTCCTCGTCATACCCCCGTTTGCCGATCGGCGGCTTTTTGAAGGCGACGTTGTGGACGTCGGCCGGGGTCAGCGGCATCGAAACTCCTCGGGTCAGTTGCGGCCGCGAAAGCGCGTCGGTCATCAGGCAGATGCCCTGATCGACGGCCCTAACACGAACTCCATCAGCACGAACAGGATAACCAGGAGCACAAGGGAGGCCAGGTCGATGCTCACGGTACCAATTCGCAGCGGAGGGATCACACGCCTCAACGCGTTGAGAGGGGGATCAGTGACGCTCCACACGGATTCCAATCCTGCCGATGCTCCACGCCCCGGTTGCCAGCGACGGCCGTACTGCAGGACGGCGCTCAACACGAACCGGGACAGAAGAAGGAGCAGGAAGACATAAAGGATCAGGTACAGCACTTGCAGTAAGATCGACAACACGGTCAGCGACGTCCCTCGGGTCGGGCGGGATCAACTCAGACTGAAAAAGCCGCCCTCAGCGATCTTGGCTTTGTCCTCTGCGGTGACCTGGACGTTAGCCGGTGAGAGCAGGAACACCCGATTGGTCACGCGCTCGATCGTACCGCGCAGGCCGAACGCCAGCCCGGCGGCGAAGTCCACCAGACGGCGGGCATCCGCCTCATCCATCTCGGTGAGATTGATGATCACCGGGACACCGTCGCGGAAGTGCTCACCGATGGTGCGCGCCTCCCGGTAGGTGGTGGGGTGCAGCGTGGTGATCTGGTAACGCTGCTCCTCCTCGGGCAGGGCCCGCTCCCGCGACGTGACCTGCGGCGCGAGGGCCAGGTTGTCCCGAGTGTGGTAGGTCAGCGCACCGGAGGTCTCGCCCGCCGACGACCGGGTGATAGACCGGACGCTGGACCGCTCGATCCGCTCCGGCCGCTCACCGTCGCCGCGCTCGGACTCGCTCAACCGCGCGCTCGACCGCTCGGAGAGTCGGCCCCGCCCGCTGTCGCGCGGCCGGGGAGCCGGCGGCTCCTCGGCGTCGTCCTCGTCGTCGTCGGCGAACTCCTCGGCGTACCGGCTCTGCCGGTACCGCGAGTCGCGGTAGCCACCCTTGTCGTAGCCACCGTCGTCGTAGGCCCGCTCGTCGTCTTCTTCGACCAGACCGAGCCAGACCCCCGCCTTGCGCAGTGCACCCATCCCGCGCCCTTCCGTCCGCCGTGCGGCACGCGCCCCCGTGCCATGTCGCCCGTCGCGAGTGGACAACCATGCCCATCGGACCGGAACAGCAATCCCCCCGGCGCGCGATTCGCGTCGCGCGCCACGACCCCCGACCGGGAGACGCCCGCCCCTAAAACAACACTGATGTAATTTGCTTGTCTCGCGGTCAGGCTACCGCAGCGTGGGACGCATTCCGAGCAACGCGCTACCGACGCGGACATGTGTCGCGCCGTAACGGATCGCTATGTCGAAATCCCCGCTCATACCGGCGGACAGCGCGGTGGCTCCCGGATGGACAGCCCGAAATGCGTCAGCGACCTCCGCGAGCCGGGCGAACGCCCGCTCCGGCTCCCACCCCAGCGGAGCGACAGCCATGAGGCCGACCAGACGCAACCCCGGCGCGTCGGCGACCGCCTCGGCCACCGGCTCCAGACCGGCGGTCGGATCCGCCGAGCCGGGCAGGGCGCCGCCCCGGGCCGCGTCGCCGTCGATGCTCACCTGGACCAGAGCGTCGAGCGGCTCCTGCCGGTCCGCGGTCGCGGTCGTCAACGCCCGGGCCAGCCGGACACTGTCGACGGAGTGCACCACGTCGGCGTAGCGGACCACCGAGCGGGCCTTGTTGCGCTGCAACTGACCGATGAAGTGCCAACGGGGACGCACCCCGGCGGCAGCCACCTCGGCGGCCTTGCCGGCTGCCTCCTGGTCGCGGTTCTCCCCCATGTCGGTCACCCCGAGCCCGGCCAGCGCCAACACATCACTGGCCGGGTAGGTCTTCGTCACCGCGATCATGGTCACCTCGGCACGGTCCCGGCCGGCCTGCGCGCAGGCGTCATCGACCCGGGACCGAACCTGGGCCAGACCGGCCGCGAGTTCGGCGTGCCGATCCGGTCGCACCGTGGCTGAGCTGTCGGTCATCGGCGGTGCTCAGGACCCGTTCTTGAGGAAGTCGGGAACGTCCACGTCGTCGAAGAGCACGCGACGCGGCGACTGGGCCGGAGCCGGGTTGGTGGCCGGCGCAGGCGCCGGGGTGCTCTGCGGTGCCGGCTGGTTGGTGTTGGTCTTGCGGGTCGGTTCGGCCGCCTTGTACGCGGGCGTGCCGCCGTCGAAGCCCGCCGCGATGACAGTCACCCGCACCTCGTCACCGAGCGCGTCGTCGATGACGGCGCCGAAGATGATGTTGGCGTCCGGGTGAGCCGCGTCGGTGACCAGCTGGGCGGCGTCATTGATCTCGAACAGGCCCAGGTCGGAGCCGCCGGCGATGGAGAGCAGCACGCCCCGCGCGCCGTCCATGCTCTGCTCCAGCAGCGGGCTGGAGATGGCCGCCTCGGCCGCCTCGACCGCGCGGTTCTCGCCGCGGGCGCTGCCGATGCCCATCAACGCGCTGCCGGCGCCGCTCATCACGCTCTTGACGTCGGCGAAGTCCAGGTTGATCAGACCCGGGGTGGTGATCAGGTCGGTGATGCCCTGCACACCCGAGAGCAGCACCTGGTCGGCCGTACGGAACGCGTCCATCATGCTGATGTTGCGATCGCCCAGGGCCAGCAGCCGGTCGTTCGGGATGACGATCAGCGTGTCGCACTGGTTGCGGAGCTCGTCTATCCCCGTCTCGGCCTGGACCTGGCGGCGCTTGCCCTCGAAGGAGAACGGCCGGGTCACCACGCCGATGGTCAGCGCGCCGAGCTTGCGGGCGATGTTGGCCACCACGGGCGCGCCGCCGGTGCCGGTGCCGCCGCCCTCGCCGCAGGTCACGAAGACCATGTCGGCGCCCTTGAGCACCTCTTCGATCTCGTCGCGGTGGTCCTCGGCGGCGTTCTTCCCGACGTCCGGGTTGGCCCCGGCCCCCAGGCCGCGGGTCAGCTCCCGACCGACGTCGAGCTTGACGTCGGCGTCGCTCATCAGCAGCGCCTGCGCATCGGTGTTGATCGCGATGAACTCGACGCCCTTGAGCCCAACCTCGATCATCCGGTTGACGGCGTTGACGCCGCCACCCCCGATGCCGACGACCTTGATGACCGCCAGGTAGTTGTGCGGAGGTGTCATCTCCGGTCCTTTCCTTCGAGATTGGCTTCGGCCGACCGGTTACGGCGTGGCCAGACCAGCGGCCGACGACAGCTGTCTCCAACGAGGATCAGGGGTGAACCCTAACCCTCTACTAGAGGCTTACAGTTATGTCAACCACTGAAGCTCTTCGGGGCAACGTAAGCGCCACCGCGCCATGAGCCAAGGACCCGGGCGGCGTGTCGCCGCGCGGAGCGCCACGGGTCACGCCGCGCACGCTCCCAGGTCAACGAAAGGTCACCACATCCGGCGCGCTCACGTCGATCCGGTCGGCGTCCTCGTCGAGCAGCGCGGTGGCCACCCGAGCCTTGTCCGTACCCCGGGTCGCGTCGCCCCAGACCACCGTCCGGTCGCCGCGCAACCGCAGGCTGATCCGGGCCAGCCCCGCCACGTTCACGTCCACCAGCTCCGCGCGCAGCTGCGGCGTCAGCGCGACGAGCACCTCCAGCGCGGCCCGGGTGCCCGGGTCGTCGGCGGCCGGCCGGACCACAGTCACCTGTGGCAGGTCCGCCGGGCGTCGCTCCACCGTCCGGAACGCCACCCCGCTCCGGTCGATCAGGGCGAACACCTCGCCCTGCGGCACCACCGCCACCGCTGTCCGCTCGGTCACCCGCACCACCAGCGCGCCGGGCCAGTCCCGGGAGACCACGGCCCGCTCCACCGCCGGCAGCGCACCGACCCGACGGGCGACGGCGGCCAGGTCCACCCGGGCCAGCGGCACCCCGTCCGGCACCCCTGCCGCGTCGTGCACCTGCACCGGGGTGACCAGGTCGGCACCCTCCACGCGCACCTCCCGCACACCGAACAGCCCGGTGCCGAGCACCGTCCAGGCGACCAGCCCGGCCAGGGCGAGCACGCCGGCGGCCACCGCCCACGGCAGCGCCGCACGCATGCGACGCTGCCGGGCACGGGCCATGAACCGGCGGGTCGAGGGCGGCACCGCGTCGCTGCCCGCCCGGACCAACTGCCACCGCCGGGCCGGACCGCGGCGCGGAGCGCCACCGTCGGCGGCGCTGGTCCGCCCTCGGGCCGGGCCGGGACTCATCCGGCCGTGGGCGCCGAGCCGCCGGGCACGGCAGTGCCACCGAGAGCCGCGCCGTCGCCGCCGGACGTCGCCCCACCCGGCACCGGATCACCGATCGCCGGGGTGGTGGCCACCGGGTCGACGCTCGCTGTCGGTGCCGAGCCGGCCGCACGCTCGCCCAGGGCGGCCAGCAGTTCGTCACCCATCAGCGAGATCGGCGGAGCGCCCATGGTGACCACCACGTCCCCGGAGCGGGCGCGACGGGCCACCTCGATCGGGGCCTGCTCCCACGACTCCACGAAGACCTTGCGGTCGGCGGGCAGATCCACCGCCGCGATCAGTGCCGCCGAGCCCTCGCCGGGCTGACGCAACTCACCCGGCCCGAAGACCTCCAGGAGCACCACCTCGTCGGCGATGGCCAGCGCCTCGGCGATCTCCGCCTGGTTGTCGCGGGTGCGGTACAGCCGGTACGGCTGGAAGACGACGATCAGCCGGCCGTCCCCGGCGACCTCGCGCAACGTCTGGTTCGCCAACGTCATCGAGGTCGGGTGGTAGGCGTACTCGTCGTAGACCAGCACGCCGTCCGCGACACCCTTGCGCTCGAAGCGCCGCCGGACCCCGGGAAAGACCGCCAGCGCGGCCTCCGCCGCCTCCAGCGGCAGTTCCAGCAGGTACGCGGCCAGCACCGCGGCGGCGCTGTTCAGCCCCATGTGACGGCCCGGCACCGGCAGCCGGAACTCGCCCAGCGACCGCCCGTCGATCGCGGCCAGGTAGCGCACCCCACGCGCGGAGGAGACCATCTCGGTCAACCGCAGGTCGGCGTCGGCGGCCTCGCCGTACGTGAACACCTGTCGTCCCTCGGACCGCAGGCTCTCGGCCAACCGCCGACCGCCCGGGTCGTCGACGCAGGTGATGATGAACCCGTCCGGGTCGGTGAGGCGGGCGAACTCCACGAACGCCGCCTCCAGCGTCGCGTAGTCGCCGTAGGTGTTCAGGTGGTCCGCCTCGACGTTCGTGATGATCGAGACGTACGGGCGGTAGATGAGGAACGAGCGGTCGCTCTCGTCCGCCTCGACCACGAAGTGCTCGCCGGTGCCGTGGTGAGCGCCCGAACCGACCTCGGAGATCTCCCCACCGATCACGAAGGACGGGTCCACTCCGGCCTGCTGGAGCACCATCGTCACCATCGAGGTGGTGGTGGTCTTGCCGTGCGTGCCGGCCACGGCCACCGCGCGACGGCCGGTCATCGCCGCGGCGAGCGCCTCCGAGCGGTGCAGCACCCGCAGGCCGCGCCGACGCGCCTCGACCAGCTCCAGGTGGTCCTGGGGAATGGCCGACGAGTAGACGACGGTGTCCACGCCGTCGAGGTTGCTGACCTCGTGACTGAGGTGGATGGTGCCGCCGAGCGCCCGCAGGCCGGCCAGCGACGGCCACTCCCGCAGGTCGCTGCCGGAGACCCGGATACCGCGGGTGAGCAGCAGCCGGGCCACGCCGAGCATGCCCACCCCACCCACTCCGATCAGGTGGACGGCGCCCAGGTCCTCGGCGGTGAGCGTGCCGGCCGGGGTGAACTGCGCGGTCATCGGGCCACCGCCGCCAGCACGAAGGAACGCAGCGCCTCGTCGCCGTCGCGCCGGCCGTAGGACCCGGCGGCGGCACCCATGTTGTAGAGCCGCTGTGGATCACGGATGAGGGGGATGACGGTGCGCTCCAGCCAGTCCGGGGTGAGCTCCGCGTCGTCGACCAGCAGCCCACCGCCGGCCTCCACCACGGGCAGCGCGTTGCGCCGCTGCTCCTGGTTGCTGTGCGGGTACGGCACGTAGATCGTGGGCAGCCCGATCGCGGCCACCTCGGCGACGGTCATCGCCCCGCCCCGGGCCAGCATCAGATCGGCGGCGGCGTAGCCCAGCTCCATCTCGGACAGGTACGGCAGCGTCACGTACGGCACCGGCAGGTCGGTGGGGATCGGCACCGGCTCGTTGCGGGCGCCCATCACGTGCAGCACCTGCACGCCGTTGCGGGCCAGCTCCTTGGCCGCCCCGGAGACCGCCAGGTTGATGGAGCGGGCGCCGGACGAGCCGCCGGACACGAAGAGCACCGGCAGGTCCGGGCGGAGCCCGAAGTGGGCGCGGGCGGCGTTACGCAGCGCGTACCGGTCCAGACCGGCGATGGCGCGGCGCAGCGGCACACCGACGACTGTGGCGTCCCGCAGCGACTCGGCCTGGCTCGGCTGGTTCGGGAAACCGACGGCCACGTTCTTGGTGAACTTCATGCCCAGCTTGTTGGCCACGCCCGGTGGCACGTTCACCTCGTGGATCACCATGGGCAGCTCGCGGCGCCACGCGGCCAGGTAGGCCGGCACCGAGACGTACCCGCCGAAGCCGACGACCACGTCGGCGCGCACCTCGTCGATCACCTTGCCCGCGGCGCGCGCCGCGGTCCACATCCGACCCGGGGTGCGGACCAGGTTCATGTTGACCGACCGGGGCAGCTGGTACGCCGGGATCTGCCGCAGGTCGTAGCCCTGTGGCGGGATCAGGTCGTTCTCCATGCCCCGTGGTGTGCCGAGGCAGGTGATCCGGACGCCCGGGTCGTGTCGGCGCAGGCAGTCGGCGAAGGCGAGCAGCGGGTAGACGTGCCCCCCGGTGCCACCTCCCGCGAGCACCACCGAACGCAGCGGACCCATCAGCGTCTCCTCTCGCTCGCCGTACCACTGCGGCTTCGGTCCTGTCGGACCCCGCGCGGCGCGGCCTGATCGTCATGGCGCCGCTCGCGGGACCGGGGTACGGACCCTCGGCCAGCGGGCGGCGTCGCCGGTCGGCGACGCCGGCCGGGAAGCGGCGGCAACGGGGCCCAGAGTAGTCGGACCCACCGGGCCGGCGGACGGGCATGCAGTGCTCTGGCCGCATCGGGTTCGGCGCGGGCGAAGGACGCCAGCATGCCGATGCCGGCCAACGTCACCACCAGGGCACTTCCACCGTCGGAGATGAACGGCAACGGCAGACCGGTGATCGGCAGCAGCCCCACCACCCCACCGATGTTGATCACGGCCTGGCTGACCAGCCAGGTGGTCACGGCGGTGGCGGCGAGCCGGCGGAACGGGTCGTCGACCCGCCGGGCGATCCGGAAACCGGTGTACGCGAGGACCGCGAAGAGGCTGAGCACCACGACGCACCCGATCACGCCCAGTTCCTCGGCGATGATCGCGAAGATGAAGTCGTTGTGCGCCTCGGGGAGCCAGTCCCACTTCAGGCTGCCCTTGCCGAGGCCGACACCGAACCAGCCACCGTGCTCGATGGCCAGCCGTCCCTGGTAGAACTGGAGGCAGTCGCCGAGCTTGCAGGTTTCCGGGTCCGGTGGATTGAAGAACATGGCCAGCCGGGCGAAGCGGTAGTTGTCCGCGCCGCTCTCGCCGGAGCCGGCACCCAGTGAGGCCACCGCGACGAGCAGGCCGATCCCGACAAGACCGGCTGTGGCCAGGGCCCCGAAGACCCGCATCCGCACCCCGGCGGCCCAGAGCAGGCCCACCACCAGGGCCAGCAGACAGAGCATCGTGCCCGTGTCGTTGTAGCCGACCAGGACGAAGAGCAGGCCCATCACCGGGAAGAGCGGGGTGGCAAGCTCCCGCCACCACCCCAGCGCGGCACCCTTGCGGGCGATCAGGTGCGCACCCCAGAGCACGAGCGCGAACTTGGCCAACTCGGAGGGTTGTAGCTGAATACCGCCGATGAACAGCCAGTTCAGCCGCGCCTCGATCGGGCCAATCTGCCCTGATTTCTGGTGGGTCAGCCGCGCGTAGGCGAGCAGCAGGTTGAGCAGCAGCAACAGCCCGATCGAGGTGAACAGCAGCGGCTTGCCCAGCGAGCGGTAGGTGCTGGCCGGCAGGCGCTGGCAGACCCAGAACGCGCCGATGCCGATCACCGCGAAGATGGCCTGCTTGGTCACCGAGGCGGAGGCGTTGCCGTCCTCGGCGTAGTCCTTCACGCTTGTCGCCGAGAAGACCATGGTCAGCCCGATCAGCAGCAGCAGGCCGGCGCAGGACAGCAGCAGGTAGTAGGAGGTCAGCGGCCGGCCCAGCAGGCCGCGCAGCGCGGCGAGCCCGCCGGCCGCGTCGAACCCGCGCGGCAGTGTCGCCGCTACGGCCTCCGGCCCGCGCCCCGCCGCCCCGGGCTCCCGTGCCCCGGGTCCGGGTTCGCGGGCCGCCGCGCCGCGCTCCGGACCGCGCGCCCCGGCAGCCACCGGCGTACGCGCCGCGCTCGGCGACCGTCGCGGTCGTCCGACAGTCTCATCCTCGGTGCCGATTTCCTCCCCCACCCCGACATCATCACCGCTGAACACGCCCCACCGCCCCACAACGCCTCACCGGGCGTGTCGAACCCGTCCCCACGCCGCCCGCCCGCGTCGATCTTGCACTTTGTGCAGCGGCAAAACACCCATATGAGGACGTTCCGCCAGCCGAAAGTGCAAGATCGACGGGATGAGGGGGTTGGGGCGCGGGGCTTCGGCCCGCGGGTCAGGTCATGTTGGCGAGGAACTCGCTGTAGAACAGGCCCAGGGCGATGGCCACACCGATGCCGGCGATGATCCAGAAGCGCACCACGATGTTGACCTCGCTCCAGCCGGCCAACTCGAAGTGGTGCTGGAGCGGGGACATTCGGAACACCCGTTTACCGGTGGTCTTGAAGGAGATGATCTGGATCACTACGGACATCGTGATGATCACGAAGAGCCCGCCGATGATCGGCAGCAGCAGGATGGTGCGGGTGGACATCGCCATGCCGGCGATCAGACCGCCCAGCCCCAGCGCCCCGGTGTCGCCCATGAAGATCCGCGCCGGGGAGGTGTTCCACCAGAGGAAGCCCACACAGGCTCCCGCCGCCGCCCCGGCGATCAACGCGATCTCCAACGGGTCGCGCACCTCGTAGCAGTACGGCTGGGTGTAGTTCGGGTCGGCGCACCAGTGCCGGTACTGCCAGAACGCGATCAGCGCGTACGCGGCGAGCACCATCACCGACGCGCCGGTGGCCAGGCCGTCCAGGCCGTCGGTGAGGTTGACGCCGTTCGTCGCGGCCATCACCACGAAGATGAAGATGATCACCGCGCCGACCTTGCTGACCTCCAGGAAGTCGATGTCCCGGATGAAGCTCAGCGTGGTGCTGCCCACCGTCTCGGTGTTTGTCGCCAGGCCCGAACCGTTTGTCATCGTGCTCGGGAACCACAGCGCGATCACCCCGAAGACCGCACCGACCAGGATCTGCCCGAGCAACTTGCCGCGCTTGTTCAGCCCGGCGCTGTTGCGCTTGCGCACCTTGAGGAAGTCGTCGAGGAAACCCACAGCGCCGGAGAAGACCATCAGCCCCAGCAGCACCAGCGCGGTGATGGTCGGCTCCACCTGGGCGATCTGCTGATCGGGCAGGGTGGTCAGGGCGAGGTGCCCGGCCACGTACGCGATCACAGTGGCCAGGATGAAGACCACGCCACCCATCGTGGGCGTGCCCTTCTTGCCCTGGTGCATGGCGGGGCCGTCCGACCGGATCGGCTGACCGGCCTTGAGCCGGGTGAACACCTTGATCGCGATCGGGGTGCAGAAGAGCGAGACGAGGAAGGCCACCCCGATGGCGACGATGACCGCCCTCATCGGGTCGGCTCCCCACCGGCGTCGGCGCGCAGTGCGTCGGCCACCTCCCAGGTCCGGTACCGGGAGCCCTTGACCAGGACGACGTCACCCGGTCGTAGCTCGCTGCGCAGCACCTCGACGGCCGCCGCCTGATCGGTGAGCAGCACCGACTCTCCTCCCCAGTTTGCTACCGCTGTCGCGCCTTCGTGGATCGGCGCGGCCGGCTCACCCACCACGAGCAGCCGGTCGACACCCAGCTCGGCCGCGAGTTGGCCGACCTCGGCGTGGCCGTCGTACTCGAACGGGCCCAGCTCGGCCATGTAACCAAGCACCGCGACGGTACGCCGCCCCTGGCCCATGCTCGCCAGCGCCCGCACCGCGACCGCCATCGAGGCCGGGTTCGCGTTGTACGAGTCGTCGATCACGGTCACCCCGTCGGGGCGGTCGAAGACGTCCATCCGTCGGGTCGAGACCAGCCCCAGCTCGCCGAGGGCCGTGGCCAGCTCGGCCAGCGGCATGCCCAGCTCCCGGGCGACCGCCGCCGCCGCGAGCGTGTTCCAGACCTGGTGGCGGCCGGCCAGTCGGAGCCGCACCGAGGCGCGTCCCTCCGGGGTGACCAGGGTGTACGACGGGTGTCCCCGCTCGTCGAGCGTGACGTCCTCGGCGCGCACGTCGGCGTCGGGCGCCTCGCCGTAGCGGACCACCCGGGCCTGCGTGCGGCCCGCCATCGCGTCCACCAGTGGGTCGTCGGCGTTCAGCACGGCCAGCCCGTCCGGCGGCAGCGCCTCGACCAGCTCACCCTTGGCCACGGCGATGGCGTCCTGCGAGCCGAACTCGCCGATGTGCGACGTGCCGACGTTGAGCACCACGGAGATCCGGGGCGGCACCAGCTCGCACAGGTAACGGACGTGCCCGATCCCGCGCGCGCCCTTCTCCATCACCAGGTAACGGGTGTCCGGGTCGGCCCGCAGGGCGGTGTACGGGTGCCCCAGCTCGTTGTTGAACGAGCCGGGTGGCGCCACAGTGGCCCCGAGCCGGGAGGTGAGCTGCCCGATCAGGTCCTTCGTGGTGGTCTTGCCGGACGAGCCGGTCACGCCGATCACGGTCAGCCCGGTCAGCCGGTCCACCGCCGCGCGGGCCAGTCGGCCCATCGCGGTCAGGGCGTCGTCGACGAGCACCATCGGCACCCCGGGCACCTCTCGGCTGCCGAGCACCGCCACCGCGCCGGCCTGGATCGCCGTCGCCGCGTAGTCGTGCCCGTCGACCTTCTCCCCCGGAAAGGCCACGAAGAGCGAGCCGGGCCCCACCTTGCGCGAGTCGAACTCCACCGAACCGGTCACTGTGGCGGCCGGGTCGGCGGCCACCAGCCGCCCGTCGACCGCCGCGGCCACCTCGGCCAGGCTCAGCGTGATCACCGCTGACCCGCCAGGTCCCCGAAGCGGGCCCGCAGCGCCTCGGCCAACTCGATGCTGTCGTCGAACGGAAGCACCTGACCCGCCACCTCCTGGCCGCGCTCGTGGCCCTTGCCGAGCAGCGCGATCACGTCGCCCGGCTCCGCCAGTCGCACCGCCTCGTCGATCGCGGCGCGGCGGCCCGCCACCTCGATGATCCGGGCGGCCGTGCCGGCCCGGTACGCCCCGGCCAGCACCTCGGCGCGAATCTCCCCCGGGTCCTCGGTGCGCGGGTTGTCGTCGGTCACCAGCACCACGTCGGCTCCCTCCGCCGCGGCGGCGCCCATCACCGGCCGCTTGCCCCGGTCCCGGTCCCCACCGGCGCCGATCACACAGATCAGTCGGCCGGCGCTCAACTCACGCAGCGCGGCAAGCGCTGCCACTATCGCGTCCGACTTGTGGGCGTAGTCGACCACCCCGCGCACCGGCGCGGCGACGTCGACCAGCTCCAGCCGGCCCGGGACGCCCCCGCAGGCAGCCACACCGGTCGCGGCGGTCACCGGGTCCACCCCGGCACCGACGAGTGCGGCGATGGCCAGCAGCGCGTTGGCCACATTGTGCCGGCCGGGCAGCGCGACGCCGGCGGACACTGCCACGCCGTCCGGGCCGTGCGCGGTGAACCGCTGCGCGTAGCCCTCGCCGCCCACACCATCGGCCCACCAGGTAGCGCCCTGGTCACCGCCCGCCGAGTAGGTGATGGTGGTCGGCTTGAGCAGCGGCTTCAACGCCGGGTCGTCGTGGTTGAGCACCTCGACCGCGCAGCGCCCGTCGAAGAGCTGGGCCTTCGCGGCGAAGTAGTCGTCGCTGTCGGCGTGGAAGTCCAGGTGGTCGGAGCCGAAGTTGGTGTAACCACCGACGGCGAACCGGACCCCGCCCACCCGGCCCATGGCCAGCGCGTGGCTGGAGACCTCCATGACCACGGCGGTGACCCCACGCTCGCGGGCGGTGGCGAGCATGGCGTGCAGGTCGGTCGCCTCGGGGGTGGTGCGCACACTGTCGATCACCAGATCACCGAGGCGGGTCTCCACAGTCCCGACCAGCCCGGTGGTGTGCCCGGCGGCCCGCAGCCCCGACTCGATCAGGTACGCGGTGGACGTCTTGCCCGCGGTGCCGGTCACCCCGATCACTGTGAGGTCGGCGGTCGGGTCGCCGTACACGGCCGAGGCCAGCTCGCCGAGCACGGCGCGCGGGTCGGACACCACCAGGGCGGGCAGGCCGGTTCCCGCCGCCAACTCCGCACCGGCCGGGTCGGTCAGCAGCGCCACGGCACCCGCCTCGACGGCACCGGCGGCGAACTCCGCCCCGTGCCGACGGGCACCGGGGAGCGCCGCGTACAGGTCGCCGGGGCGAACCTCCTGGCTGGCGTGGGTGACCCCGGAGACGACCACCGCGGCGGCGTCCGCCGGAAGGTCGACGGCGAGCCGGACGGCGAGATCACCGAGCCGGACTCCGGTCACGGTACGTGGACGTGGATTGCCGGGCACGGCGTCAGACCCTACCCGGTCGTCCGGTTCCGGCCGCACAGCCGCCCCGGTGGTTCGTCGGCACTCACCGATGATGTCCCGCCATCGCTGCTCAGCGCGGATAGACCACGAACTTGGGCGCGGATCCGCCGGTCGAGGGTGGCACGCGGTAGTGACGCAGAGTGAACTGCATCATGTCGCGGAACGCTGGATTGGCGATCGCCGCACCCCCGCCGTTGGGCGCGTACACGAAGACCGCGATCACGTAGCGGGGGTTCTCGGCGGGGGCCATGCCGATGAAGGAGGACACCTTGTCGGGCTCGATCTTGCCGTTGACCAGCCGCGATCCGGTGCCGGTCTTGCCGGCGACCCGGTAGCCGGGCACCGCTGCGGTGACTCCGGTGGCGCCGTCGACGGTGGTGACGGCCTCCAGCATGGTGCGCAGGGCCGCCGCGTTCTGCGGGCTGAGCACCGACCGGGTGACCGGGGCCGGCGCGGGGGTGCGCTTGCCGTCCGGGCCGATCACCTCCTTGACCAGGTGCGGCTGCACGTACGTGCCGTTGTTGGCGATGGCGGCGTACGCGGCGGCCATCTGCAACGGCGTGGCGTCGACGCTGTGCCCGATGGGCACCGACCCACGCGACGATCCGCTCCACTCGTCGGCCGGCAGCAGTCGGCCGCTGGCCTCCCCGGGCATCCCCTCGCCGGTGGGCTTGCCCAGCCCGAACCGCTTCTGGTAGTCGATCAACCGGTCCCGGCCGAGCTTCTCCGCGATCGTGATGGTGCCGACGTTCGACGAGTAGGCGAGCATCCCCGGCACGCTCATCCGCTTGCCGTTCGCCGGATGGGTGTCGGAGAACCAGGTGTCGCCCATCTTGATGTTGTTGGCGATCGGCAACGTGGTGTCCGGCGTGATCACACCCTCCTGCAACGCCGCGCCGTAGGTGATGGCCTTGTGCACCGAGCCGGGGTCGACCACGAAGCTGGTCGCGGCGTCCTCCCGGGCGACCGGGTCGCTGGGCGTCGGCTTCGCCGCGTTGTACGTCGGGTTGCTTGCCTGGGCCAGGACCGCGCCGGAGGGAATCTCCATGACCACTGCCGCGCCGGTCCCGCCCGGCGCCTTGGCCATGCCCGCGCTGAGGATCTGCTGGGTTCGGAACTGCAGGTCGCGGTTGAGGGTGAGAGCGAGCGAGCTGCCCGGCTTGGCCTGAGTGGTTCGGCTGTAGCCACCGGGAATCGGCGCGGCGAGGTCGCCGAGGCCGGCCTCGTACACCCGTTTGCCGTCCTGACCGGCGAGCACGTCGTCGTAGCGGGCCTCCAGCCCTTCCAACCCGACCATGTCCTGACTGGTGAAGCCGATCAGGTTGGCCGCCAGGTCACCACCGGGCACCTCACGGCGCTCGTCGCGGTGCACCCCGATGCCGGACAGTTCCAGCGCCTGCACCCGCTTGGCGGTGGAGATCTCCACTCCCCGCGCCAGGTACACGAATCGGGACGGCTTGCCGTCCTCCAGCTTGCGGGGCTTCATCTGCTCGACGAGCTTCGACACCGCGATGCCGAGCAGCGGGGAGAGCGCCTTGGCGACGGCGGCCGAATCCTCCACCTCGGTCGGGTCGGCGTACACGTACCGTGCCTCGACACTGCGGGCCAGCGGCGCGCCGGTGCTGTCGTAGATCGCGCCCCGCGGCGCCGGCAGCTCGACGGTGCGGAGGCGGTCGCTGATGCCGCCCCCGGCGTACGCCGGAGCGTCGACCGTCTGGAGGAAGATCAGCCGGATCCCGATGGTGGCGAAGAGCGTCAGGGCGAGCACTGTGCCCAGCCGCAGCCGCAGCCGCGAGTCGGCCAGCTTCGGCGGGCGTCGTGGCTTGCGCGCCGGCCGCCGGGCCGCCGGTCGGTCGGTGCGCCGCGGCGCGCGTGGCGTGGTCCGGCGACGCGGCGGCGGCTCGTCGCCACCCGGGCCACGGCGGGTACGCGGTACGACGGTGCGCACCACCCCACCGCGCCCGGCGGCCGGAGCGTCGCGCCGACCGGCCCGGGCGGCGGCCCGACCGCCGTCGAGCACCTGCAACGCCGGCCGGAACGGGTCACCGGACCGGGTGCTGCGCGGCGTACGCCGCTGCTCGGCGCCCTGGCCGCGCGCCGGGGTGCCGCGCTCCTCGCGGACCGTGCGACCCCTCGGGGTGTACGCCCGGGCGCCGGAGATGCCCCCGATGCCCGGCTCGCCGGTGCGCGGCTGACCGTCGGCGGGCCTGGCATCACGTGCAGAACCGCGCCGGGACCCCGTAGGGTCCCGGCGCGGCTCGTCAGACCTTGGTGGCACCGGTCAGCCTCCCGAACCCTGGCTCGTCACCGACGGCTGGCCGTTCGCCGGCTGCGGCACACCGATCGTCTTGCCGTCCGGCAGCCGGATGTAGCCCGGCTCGCCGGCGTCGACCAAGCCCAGCCGCCGCGCCTCGGCGGTCAGGTTGCCCGGCGCCTCGAAGTCGGCGATCTGCTTGTCCAGCTGCTGCTTTTCCAGGTCCAGTTGAGCCTGCTGCTGCTGCAACCGCTCCAGTCGGAACGCGTTCTCATTGATCTTGGTGTTGACCGCCAGGATGCCCAGCACCCCGCCGACCACCAGCACCACGATCAGCGCCGCGAACGGCGCACGCGGCACCGAGATCGGCGCCGGCGGCGCCACCCGCAGCCGCGGCGGCCGGGCACTGGTGGCGCTGGCGGCCTTCTCGACCGGTCGCAGCGCGGCGGTGCCCTGAGTCGGGAACTCGCGCGCCCCCCGGGCGCGAGTCTCCCCCTGCCGATTCGTTCGATCGATGCGTGACGTACCGTTACCGAGGCGCGGAGCCCGCTCCGCCGCGGTCCGGCCCCCCGACCGCGGTGCGCGCTGCCCGCCGCCGGTGACGTCCCGGCGGTCGCGCTTGTCAATGCTCATGTCCCTCCCCCTCAACGTCCGTCCCTCTAGCCGTCCCGGTGCCCCTGACCCCCCACGGATCAGGCGGACCCCGTGCCCGGTTGGTGCATTCCCTTCACCCGTCGGCGAGACCGTTCGCGGTCGGTCCGCCCCTGCTCTGTCGCGTTCGGATCGAGTCGCTCCGCGGCCCGCAGCCGCACCGAGGCGGCCCGCGGGTTCGCGGCGACCTCCGCCTCCCCCGGCAGTTCGGCGCCCCGGCTGAGCAGCCGGAACGTCGGACCGGACCCGGGGAGCTCGACCGGGAGGTCAATCGGGCCCTTACTGCGGACCCGGTCCGTGAGGGCCGCCTTGGTGAGCCTGTCCTCCAGCGAGTGGTAGGACAGGACCACCATGCGACCGCCCACGGTCAGTGCGTCGAGTGCAGATGGCAACGCTGTCTCCAGCGCTGCCAGCTCTCTGTTTACCTCGATCCGTAAAGCCTGAAACGTTCTCTTTGCCGGGTGCCCACCCGTTCGTCGGGCTGGCGCCGGAATGGAATCCCGAACCAGCTCCGCCAGCAGCGCGGACGAGGTGATCCGCTCCCGCTCCCGCTGCCGGATGATCGCCGAGGCGATCCGGCCGGCGAACTTCTCCTCGCCGTAGACCCGCAGCAACCGGGCCAGGTCCGGATGCGCGTACGTGTTGACCACCTCTTCGGCAGTCACCCCCCGGGTCTGGTCCATCCGCATGTCCAACGGCGCGTCCTGGGCGTAGGCGAACCCTCGGTCGGGCGCGTCCAACTGCAACGACGAGACACCCAGGTCGAACAGGATCCCGTCGATGGCCGGATAGCCCAGCCGGTCCAGTACGTCCGGCAACTCGTCGTAGACGGCGTGCTCCAGGTGCACCCGGTCGGCGAACCGGGCCAGCCGGACCCGCGCGTGAGCGAGCGCCTCGGTGTCCCGGTCGAGCCCGATCAGGACCGTCTCCGGATGCGCCTCGAGCACCGCCTCCGCATGCCCGGCCAGACCGAGCGTCGCGTCGACGTGGACCGTCCGGCCGCCTCGACCCAGCGCGGGGGCCAGCAGCTCGAGACACCGCTCGAGCAGCACCGGCACGTGCGTGCCGCGCAACTCCCCCATGATGACCCCCACTGGTTGAAACGTCCGTTCTTCTCGTGCGCCTGTCGTCGGACGGCGCTGCCGTCGTACCGCCAGATCCCCATCCGCTCCCGCCTGACACCGGACCGTCGCCCAATGTCTGGATCGTGCGCCTGGCACCGGGGAAGTGATGCCAGGAACTCGAAAGCGGCTGGAGATCTCGCAGTACGTCGGGCGCCGTTACCGCCCTACAGACCGCCGGGCAGCACCCCCTCCTCGATGTCGGCGAAGTCGTCTTCGCTCTCGGCGAGGTAGGTCTCCCAGGCGACCTTGTCCCAGATCTCCACCCGCGTGCTCGCGCCGATCACCACCAGCTCGCGGTCCAGCGCGGCATAGGCCCGCAGGTGAGCCGGAATGGTCACCCGGCCCTGCTTGTCCGGAACCTCGTCGTGCGCGCTGGCGAAGAAGACCCGGCTGTAGGCCCGGGCCGCCTTGTGGGTCATCGGCTGTGCGCGCAACTGCTCCGCGATCCGCTGGAACTCAGGGGTCGGGAAGACGTAGAGGCAGCGCTCCTGCCCTTTGGTGACCACGACACCCCCCGCCAGCTCATCCCGAAACTTGGCCGGAAGGATCAACCGGCCCTTTTCGTCCAGGCGCGGAGTGTGGGTGCCGAGAAACATCGGCCCAACCCCCTCGCCCTTGAGCGGCGTTCGCGGCGCCGCTGACCCCCCGGGCCGGTGAGCCCTCCCGGCCTCACCATTGGTCCCCACTCTACTCCACTTCCCTCCACCCGCAACCAAATTCGCCCGCGTGGCGCGCCTGGCCCGAGGGCAAAACCGCACGTCACAGGGGGTGGAGCGGAGTGGAGGGCTTCAGCCACCCCTCGGCGTGGTCCGCTTTCCGACATTGATCGACTCCGTCCGGGGGACGCCGACCCGGCCGCCCGCGCGGTCACCACGGCCGAACGGTTCACCGTCGGCGGCGATCTGGCGAGGCCGGCGGTCCGGTAACCTCGCTCGCGTGACGGACGCGAAAATGCCCCTACGGGCCAAGGTGGCCAGCTCCGTGTCACGGACCGCCGCGGCGCTCTCCCGGGCGGCCGGCCGTGGCGACGGTTCAGTGATCGGCGGGTGGATCGGCCTCAAGATCGACCCGGACCTGCTCGCCCACCTGTCGGCCGGGCGCGCGATCGCGCTCGTCTCCGGCACCAACGGCAAGACCACCACCACCCGGTTGACCTCCGCCGCGGTCGGCGTGCTCGGCCGGGTCGCCACCAACTCGTTCGGCGCCAACATGCCCAGCGGGCACACCTCGGCGCTGGCCAAGGCCGGCAGCACCCCGTACGCGGTGCTGGAGGTCGACGAGCACTACCTCGCGCAGGTGCTGGAGGCGACCGAGCCGCACGTGGTCGCGCTGCTGAACCTCTCCCGCGACCAGCTCGACCGCGCCAAGGAGGTCGCCATGATGGCGCAGCTCTGGCGTGCGGCGCTGGTCCGGCACACCAACGTACGGGTGGTTGCCAACGCCGACGACCCGCTGGTCGTGTGGGCCGCCACCCCACCCGGTGACCCCGCCCGGGGCATCAACCCGCCGCACGTGACGTGGTTCAGTGCCGGCCAACGGTGGCACGACGACTCCTGGGTCTGCCCGGAGTGCGGCTCCACCATCCAGCGCTCCGGCGAGCAGTGGTGGTGCACCGGCTGCCCGCTACGCCGACCGGAGCCGCACTGGGTCGTCGAGGACGAGGGCGTGCTCGATCCCACCGGCGCCTGGCACAAGGTCTCCCTCCAACTGCCCGGCAAGGTCAACCTCGGCAACGCGGCGACAGCGCTGGCGGTGGCCGCCGAGTTCGGCGTCCGCCCGGTCGACGCGGTGTCCCGCCTCGGCATCGTCACCTCGGTGGCCGGCCGTTACGCGCAGGTCGACAAGGACGGGCGCAACATCCGGCTGCTGCTGGCCAAGAACCCGGCCAGTTGGCTGGAGGCGTTCGACATGGCCGACAACGCGCCGACCCTGCTCTCCATCAACGCGCGCGATCCCGACGGTCTGGACACCTCCTGGCTCTACGACGTCGACTTCGCCCCGCTCCGGGGCCGGCAGGTGTTGATCACCGGCGACCGGGCATACGACCTGGCGGTTCGACTGGACGTCAACGACGTGCCGTTCCAGCACGTCCGCACGTTCGACGACGCACTCCGGTCGGTCCCGCCCGGGCGGCTGGAGGTCATCGCGAACTACACCGCGTTCCAGGACATCCGAGCGGAGTTGGACCGTGTCATCTGAGAGTCTGCGCATCGTCTGGATCTACCCCGACCTGCTCTCCACCTACGGAGACCGGGGCAACGCCCTGATCCTCGCCCGGCGGGCCCGTCAGCGTGGGATGCCGGTCGAGGTGCTGGAGGTCCGCTCCGACGAACGGCTGCCCGCGACCGCCGACATCTACCTGGTCGGTGGCGGCGAGGACGGCCCGCAGGCGCTCGGCGCCCAGCGGCTGCTGGCCGACGGCGGCCTGCACCGCGCCGTCGCGCAGGGCTCGGTGGTGTTCGGCGTCTGCGCCGGCTACCAGCTGCTCGGCACCTCGTTCTTCGCCAAGGGTGTGCAGTGCCGCGGGCTGGAGCTGCTCGACCTGCACTCCGACCGGGGCGAGAGCCGGGCGGTGGGCGAGCTGGCCGGTGAGATCGACCCCCGGCTGGGCCTGCCCCCGCTGACCGGTTTCGAGAACCACGGCGGCCGCACCCACCTCGGTCCGGAGGTCTCCCCGCTGGCCCGGGTCACCGCCGGAGTAGGCAACGACAGCGCCACCGAGGGCGCGTGGCGCGGCAAGCTGCTGGGCACCTACTCGCACGGGCCGGCGTTGGCTCGCAACCCGGCCCTGGCCGACCTGCTGCTGCGCTGGGCCACCGGGGCACACCAGCTCCCGCCGTTGGACGACACCTGGTCGGACCGGCTCCGCAACGAGCGCCGCTCCGCGGTGGCCGCCGCTCGGGCATGATCCGTGCCGTCCGACGGCTGCTCCGGCAGCCGTCGGCCGCCCGGTTCGCCCTGCTCGTGCTGCTGATCGGCGGGTGCGGTTTACTGCTGCTGCTGGTGCCCCGGCCGGATCCGGCGCAGTTGCCGCTGGTCGCCGACCGGCTGGGTGACCTCGCCCCCGTGGCGGCGATCCTCGGTGGTGCGCTGCTGCTCGTCGCGCTGGTGCCCCGGACCTTCATCACGCTCGCCGCGGGTGCGATCTTCGGTCCGCTGGAAGGCGCCGCGTACGCCCTGGGCGCCGCGCTGGTGGCGGCGGCGATCGGGTTCACTGTCGGCCGGTTGCTCGGTCGGGAGTTCGTGGCCGAACGCGTCCGCGGTCGACTGGCCCGCCTCGACGGCTGGTTCGCCCGGCAGAGCGTTGTCGGTGTGGTGACCGTCCGGCTGCTGCCGATCGCCGGCTTCGGCCTGGTCAGCTACGGCTACGGCACGACCGGCGCCCGAGTGCTGCCGTTCCTGGCCGGCAGCGTGATCGCGTCCGCGCCGACCGCCTTCGGGTACGCGGCGATCGGCGCTGCGGTCAGCTCCCCCGGCCACGTCAACTGGTACGCCGCCGCCCCGGCCAGCCTCGGCCTGATCGCCAGCCTGGTGCTCATCCACCAGTGGTGGCGCGCCGAGCGCCGCCGCCGTCGCACCACACCGGTCTGACCCGACTTCTGCCCTGTCGCCATGCCAGCGAGCTGGCGGGACGCGATTCGGGGCAGTCGCCTGACGCAGGCGCCCGGGGAGCGGTGGGCCGCGCTCACCCCGGCTGGGCGGCACCGGTTCGCGCCGGGCGTCAGACGGACGGCGGACGAGTCGGAGCGTGATGACTCAGAGACATATTGATGCCTCTGAGTCATCACGCTCGTTCCAGTGTTCGCTTCGGCGGACGTCACGGTACGTGCCGCTCACGACACGGGGCACCGTTGTCAGGCGACGACCGAGACCATCCGGCCCTTGACCACGATGACCTTGCGCGGCTCCCTACCGTTCAGGGTCGTCGCCACCGCGTCCAGGGCCGCCGCGCGGACGCTCTCCTCGGAGGCGTCGGCGGGGACCTCGACGCGGCCGCGGACCTTGCCGTTGACCTGCACCGGGTAGGTAACCGTGTCGGCCACCAGCAGCGCCGGATCGGCGGTCGGGAAGTCCGCGTACGTCAGCGAGGTGTCGTGGCCCAGCTTGCGCCACAGCTCCTCGGCCAGGTGCGGGGCGAACGGCGCGACCATCAGCACCAGCGGCTCGGCCACCTCGCGGGGCGTGGCCGACAGGCCGGTCAGCCCGTTGGTCAGCTGGATCAGCTTGGCGATCGCGGTGTTGAACCGGATGCCGTCCATGTCACCACGGACCCCGTCGATCACGGTGTGCAGCAGCCGGCGGGTCGCCTCGTCGGCCGGGTCCTCGGTGATCCGCAGCGCGCCGGTCTGCTCGTCGACGACGGCCCGCCACACCCGCTGCAGGAACCGGTACGACCCGACCACCGCCCGGGTCTCCCAGGGGCGGGAGACCTCCAGCGGGCCCATCGACATCTCGTACACCCGGAAGGTGTCCGCGCCGTACGCGGCGCACATGTCGTCGGGGGTCACCACGTTCTTCAGGGACTTGCCCATCTTGCCGTACTCGCGGTTGACCACCAGGTCTTCCAGGTAGTACGCGCCGTCGCGCTCGACCACGTCCTCGGCCTGCACGTAGCTGCCGCGCGAGTCGGTGTACGCGTACGCCTGGATCATGCCCTGGTTGAACAGCTTGCGGAACGGCTCGAACGACGACACGTGCCCCAGGTCGAACAGCACCTTGTGCCAGAACCGCGCGTACAGCAGGTGCAGCACGGCGTGCTCGGCGCCACCCACGTACAGGTCGGTGCCGCCGCAGTCGCCGTCGCCGCGCGGGCCCATCCAGTACCGCTCGTTCTCCGCGTCGACGAACCGCTCGCTGTTGGTCGGGTCCAGGTAGCGCAGCTCGTACCAGCAGGAGCCGGCCCACTGCGGCATCACGTTGGTTTCCCGGGTGTAGCGCTTCGGCCCGTCACCCAGGTCCAGTTCGACCTCGACCCAGTCGCGCCGCCGCGACAGCGGGGTCTCCGGGTTGCTGCCGGCGTCGTCGGCGTCGAACGTCTTCGGGGAGAAGTCGTCAACCTCCGGCAGCTCGACCGGCAGCATCTCCTCCGGCAGGGCGATGGCCGCGCCGGTCTCGTCGTAGACGATCGGGAACGGTTCGCCCCAGTAACGCTGCCGGGAGAACAGCCAGTCGCGCAGCCGGTAGGTCACCGCGCCGGTGCCGTGCCCGTTCGCCTCCAGCCAGGCGATGATCGCCGCCTTGGCGTCGGCGACCCCCAGGCCGTTCAGGTCCAGGCCGCGCTCGGGCGCGGCGCTGTTGATCGCCGGGCCGTCCCCGGTGTACGCCTTGCCGTCGAAGCCCTCCGCCGGCTGCACGGTACGCACGATGGGCAGCTCGAAGACCTCGGCGAACGCCCAGTCCCGCTCGTCCTGCGCCGGCACCGCCATGATCGCGCCGGTGCCGTAGCCGGCCAGCACGTAGTCGGCGATGAAGATCGGGATCTGCCCACCGGTGACCGGGTTGGTGGCGTACGCGCCGATGAAGACGCCAGTCTTTTCCTTGGTGTCGGACTGCCGCTCGACGTCGGTCTTGGCGGCCGCCGCCTTGCGGTACGCCTCGACGGCCTCCCGAGGGCTGGCGTGCCCACCGGTCCAGGCGTCCCTCGTCCCGTCCGGCCAGCTGGCCGGGGCCAGCGTGTCGACCAGCTCGTGCTCGGGCGCCAGCACCATGTAGGTGGCCCCGAAGACGGTGTCCGGACGGGTCGTGAACACCCGCACCGGTGCCGCGCTGGTCGGGAAGTCGACGTGCGCGCCCTGGGAGCGGCCGATCCAGTTGCGCTGCATCAGCTTGATCGGCTCGGGCCAGTCCAGGCTGTCCAGGTCGTCCAGCAGCCGGTCACCGTAGGCGGTGATCCGCATCATCCACTGCTTCAGGTTGCGCTTGAAGACCGGGAAGTTGCCCCGCTCGGAACGGCCGTCGGCGGTGACCTCCTCGTTGGCCAGCACGGTGCCCAGCCCCGGGCACCAGTTCACCGGCGCCTGCGAGACGTACGCCAGGCGGTGGTCGTCGACGACCTGGCGGCGCTCGGCGACGCTCAGCTCGGCCCAGGCGCGGCCGTCCGGGGTGGGCCGGTTACCGCCCTCGAACTCGGCGATCAGCTCGGCGATCGGACGGGCCCGGCCAGCGTCGCGGTCGTACCAGGAGTTGAAGATCTGCAGGAAGATCCACTGGGTCCAGCGGTAGAAGTCGGTGTCGATGGTGGCCACCGAGCGGCGCTCGTCGTGCGCCAGCCCCAGCCGGCGCAGCTGCGCCTTGTACCGCTCGATGTTCGCGACGGTGGTGGTCCGGGGGTGGGTGCCGGTCTGCACCGCGTACTGCTCGGCGGGCAGGCCGAACGCGTCGAAGCCCATCGCGTGCAGCACGTTGCGGCCGGCCATCCGCTGGTAGCGGGCGTAACAGTCGGTGCCGATGTAGCCCAACGGGTGGCCGACGTGCAGGCCCGCCCCGGAGGGGTACGGGAACATGTCCAGCACGTACAGCTTCTCCGCGCCGGCACGTGGGTGGGTCGGGTCGGCCAGCGGGCCGGTCGGGTTCGGTGCGTGGAAGGTGCCCTCGCGCGCCCAGGTGTCCTGCCAACGTATCTCGATCTCGTCGGCCAGGGCCGCGGTGTACCGGAACGGGGGGATGTCGCCCGCCGGTGCGGCTGCCTCACTCATCGTCTCTCCTCGCTTCGCTTCGCTTCGTCTCGGCACCACCGGGCCGGGCCGGCGGAGGGCACAAAAAAGCCCCTCGCGCAGGAGGGGCCGCCGTGCTGTCGCTGGGTTCAGCGCATCAGCACGGCCCGGTAAGAAGCAGGAAGACTCCGGCCATGCCCGCAGTGTACCTCTTCCACGGTGTGCCCTGCCGGCCCCCGGGCGGTGTCGAACCCGTTCCCCCGAGCTGGCGAATATCGGTGCGTAACCGACGGACTACCTGCGGGGGTCGGCGATAACGACAAACATGGTTAGCCTGAGAGACTAGTGAGATTCCTGCGGCAAACGAGGCTCGACGTCGCGAACCCAACGGCGGGTCCAGGTGCTCTCTACAGAGCTGCCGTGACGGCGACGAGGAGGAGGCCCGTGACACAACAGACCTGGGACGAGGTGGGCGGCCTGTTGCCGCACGACGAGTTCCGAGCCGCCAGCGAGGCCATCGTGGCCAACATCGAGCAGGTCATCGAGGGTAAGACCGCCACAGTGCGGCTCGCCCTTGCCGTCCTGCTCGCCGAGGGTCACCTCCTGATCGAAGACGTCCCGGGTGTCGGCAAGACCAAGCTTGCCAAGGCCCTCGCGCGGTCCATCGACTGCACGGTGCGACGGATCCAGTTCACCCCCGACCTCCTGCCCAGCGACGTCACCGGGGTCAGCGTCTACAACCAGGAGACGCACGACTTCGAGTTCCGCCCCGGTGCCGTGTTCGCCAACCTGGTGGTCGGCGACGAGATCAACCGGGCCTCGCCGAAGACCCAGTCGGCGTTGCTGGAGTGCATGGAGGAGCGGCAGGTCACCGTCGACGGGGTGACGTACCAGCTCCAGACCCCGTTCATGGTGATCGCCACCCAGAACCCGATCGAGATGGAGGGGACCTATCCGCTGCCGGAGGCGCAGCGCGACCGGTTCACCGCCCGCATCGCGATGGGTTACCCGGACTCCAACGCCGAGCTGGCCATGCTCGACGGGCACGGCGGCACCGACCCGCTGCACGAGCTGCGCGCGGTCTCCGACGCGGCCATCGTCCGACAGCTGATCGCCACCGTCCGACAGGTGCACGTGGCGGACGCGGTCAAGCAGTACGCGATCGACCTGGTCACCGCCACCCGCGAGGCCCCCGACCTCCGGCTCGGCGCGTCCCCCCGGGCGACCCTGCAACTGTTGCGCACCGCCCGGGCGGTCGCCGCCCTGGAGGGCCGCGACTACGTTCTCCCCGACGATCTGCAGGCCCTGGCGGTGCCGGTGCTGGCCCACCGGATCATCCCGACCGCCGACGCGCAGCTCGCCCGGCGCACCACCGACGCGATCGTCTCCGAGCTGGTGCACCGCCTGCCGCTGCCACACGACAGGCAGCGCAATCCGTACGACACCCGGCCCCCCGCCACCGGCAACGGTCGCGCACCCTACGAGCCGCGGAGGCCATGACGTGCGTGCCGGGCTACGCGGGCTGACCACCCGCGGGCGGTCCTTCCTTGCCGCTGCGGTCGCGGCGGCGATCTCAGCCGGCATCCTCGGCGAGAAGGACCTGCTCCGGGTGGCTGTGCTGTTGGCCATCCTGCCGTTGCTGGCCGCCGCCTACGTCGGGCGGAGCCGCTACAAGCTGGCCTGCAACCGTTCGCTGGACCCGCACCGGGTTCCGGTCGGCGCCAACTCCCGGGTGGTGCTGCGCCTACAGAACCTCTCCCGGCTGCCGACCGGCACCCTGCTCCTGGAGGACCGGCTGCCCTACGCGCTGGGCAGCCGGCCCCGGGTGGTGTTGGAGCGGCTCGGCGCACACCAGGCCAGCTCGGTGGCGTACACGGTGCGGGCCGACGTGCGGGGCCGCTACGACGTGGGCCCGCTGGTCGTCCGGATGACCGACCCGTTCGGCCTCTGTGAACTCACCCGCTCCTTCCCCAGCACCGACCACCTGACGGTCATCCCGCAGGTCACCCCGCTGCCGTCGGTCCGGCTTCCCGGGGAGTACGCGGGCAGCGGCGACAGCCGGGCCCGCTCGGTGGCGGTGCACGGCGAGGACGACGCGGCGACCCGGGAGTACCGGCGCGGCGACGACCTGCGCCGGGTGCACTGGAAGTCCACCGCCCGCACCGGTGAGCTGATGGTGCGCCGCGAGGAGCAACCGTGGGAGAGCCGGGCCACCGTCGTCCTGGACACCCGGGCGTACGGCCACCGGGGCGAGGGGCCGACCGCCAGTTTCGAGTGGTCGGTCTCGGCCGCCGCGAGCATCGCCGTCCACCTGCGGCAGGCCGGTTACAAGTTGCGCCTGGTCACCGGCTCGGGGGCAGATGTGGACGCCTCGGAGGCCGGCGGGGACGGCACGCTGCTCGATCACCTCGCGGAGGTCCGACTGGACCAGCGTGCCGAGGTCACCGGCCTCGTGCAGCGGGTCCGCCAACGCGCCGACGGCGGTCTGATCATCGGCCTGTTCGGCACGGTGAGCGTCGCCGAGGCGGAGGTGCTGGCCGGGCTGCGGGGCAACGGCGCCACCTGTGTCGGCTTCCTCCTGAACAGCTCCACCTGGCTCAGCCTGCCGGAGAAGGCGCGGAACGAGGCGGAGCACGCCCACGCCGCCGCCGTCCTCGCCATGTTGCAGAGTGGCTGGCGGGTGGTCGGCGTCGACCACGGCGGCCGGCTGCCGGCGCTGTGGCCGCAGGTCGGTCGGGGCGCCCAGGGGTTCGCCCTGCGGGCCGCGCTGGCCGAGACGGTCGCCGGCGGTGTGCGATGAACGGAAGGCTCCCCTCATGATCAGCAGTCGGAACATCGGCATGGTGGCGGCCGCTGCCACGCTGCTGGCCGCCGCGCCGCTGTCGGCCATCTTCCAGGGCTGGACATGGTTGATCGAATCCATCATCGCGGTCGCCGTGGTGGCCGGGGTGGCCGCGCTGACCCGCCTCGCCCGGGCACCGCTGTGGGGTCAGGTGCTGGGCATGCTGGCCGGGCTGATGCTCGCCCTGACCTGGCTGTTCCCCAGCGGCCAGGAGCTGTTCGCGATCCTGCCCACGCCGGGCACGTTGGCGTACTTCGGCGACCTGCTCGCCGGCTCCATGCAGGACATGCGCTCGTACGGGGTCGAGGTCCCGGACACCGACCCGTTGCTGTTCATCGCCGTGCTCGGCGTCGGCGGGGTCGCCGTGCTGGTGGACGTGCTGGCCGTGGGGCTGCGCCGGCCCGCACTGGCGGGGCTGCCGATGCTCGCCATCTACTCGGTGCCGGTCGCCGTCTACGTGGACAGCGTCCCCGCGGTGCCGTTCGTGGTGGGCGCCGCCGGTTACCTCTGGCTGCTGGTCACCGACAACGTCGACCGGGTGCGCCGCTTCGGGCGGCGGTTCACCGGTGATGGCCGCGACGTCGACGTGTGGGAGGCCTCTCCGCTGGCGTCCGCCGGCCGCCGGCTCGCGGCGGTCGGGGTGGCCCTGGCGGTGGTGCTGCCGCTGGCGGTGCCCGGAATGACCGGCGGGCTGCTCGACTCGCTCAGCCGAGGGCCGGGCAACGGCACCGGCAACGGGTCCGGCTCGGGCGGCACGTCGGGTCGGATCGACCTGTTCGCCTCGCTCGCCGGTCAGCTCAACCAGTCCCAGGTAGCCGACCTGGTGAAGGTCAAGACGTCCGAGCAGAACCCGTTCTACCTGCGCTACGCGGTCGCCGACGAGCTACGACCCGCTGGTTTCCAGGCGCGCAACCCCAGCGGCCGGTCGGTCAACCGGGACCTGCCGAACCCGGCCGACCGGGCCGGTCCCGGCGTGAAGCAGACCACCTACCAGGCGACCGTCGAGGTCACCAAGAGCCTGAGCATGGCGCTGATGCCGGTGTACGCCGAACCGACCCGCGCCGACGACCTCAGCGACAACTGGCTCTACGACGCCAACCAGCAGGTCGTCTTCTCCAACCGGGAGAACTCCCGCGGTCGGAAGTACTCCTTCGACTACGTCCGCTCGACCTTCACGCCCGAGGCGTTGCGGGCCGCGCGATCACTGCCGACCGAGCACCCCGTACGCCGACAGATGACCGCCACCCCCGGGCCGGTGCCCGAGGTGGAGGAGCTGGTCAAGGGGCTGATCCAGGGCAAGCGCACGGACTACGACCGGGTGCTGTCGATCTACCAGCACTTCTCGGCGGACAACGGTTTCAGCTACCGGTTGAGCACCGAGAGCGGCAGCAGCGGTCAGGACATCGTCAACTTCCTGACCAACAAGGTGGGCTACTGCCAGCAGTACGCCGCCGCGATGGCCTGGCTGGTCCGCTCGGCCGGCATTCCGGCCCGGGTGGCGTTCGGGTTCACCAACGGCAGCAAGCGCGACGGTGACACCTTCACGCTGACGAACCTCAACCTGCACGCCTGGACCGAGGTCTACTTCGACGGGGCCGGTTGGGTGCCGTTCGACGCCACCCCGGCGTACGGTGTGCCCGGCTCCACCCGGTCGGCCTGGGCACCGGACACTGACGCGCCGGAGGCGACCAGCCCGAGCTCCGGCGCCACGAGCGCCCCGACGGACCCGGGCACCTCGACGGAGTCGACCGGCCCGGACAACGCCGACCGGGACACCGACGACGGGCTCTCTCTCGGCGGGACGACGCCGAACGAGCAGCCACCGGTCTGGCCCTGGTGGGCAGCGGGACTGGTGGCGCTGCTGGTGCTGCTCGCGGTGCCCGCGCTGCGCCGGATGGCCCTGCGCCGCCGACGCAGTGGCCGCGCGGCGAGCGGGGCGATGGCCTCCGCCAGGGTCGACGGCGACAGCGAGCCGGGGGCACGTCCGGTGGTGGTCAGCGCGGACGCCAACCGGGCCCGCGCGGACGCGCACGCCGCCTGGGCGGAGCTGCTCGACACGCTTGTGGACTTCCGGGTCCCGGTCGATCCGACCGAGACGCCCAGGGCGACCGCGGACCGGCTGGTCCGGGACTCCCTCGACGATGACGACGCGATCGGGTCGGCGCGGCTGCTCGGCCGGGCGGAGGAGCGGGCCCGCTACGCGCGGGACCCGCTGACCGGTGAGCCGTTGCTGCCGGCGCTGCGCGCGGTCCGTGCGGCGCTCGCGACACGGGCGGACCGACGGACCCGCCTGCGCGCCGCCGTGCTGCCGCCCTCGGTGCTGCTGCGTTGGCGCACCACGATGGCCGACAGTTCCAGCCGGATGGTGGCGCTCACCGGGCAGGCCCGGTACCGACTGCTGCGGTGGAACCCTCGACGGCTGCTGGCCGGCCGGGCAGCTCGCTGACCGGACCGGTTCCCTGGCAGGGGACGGCGGCCAACCCGCCGCCGTCCCAGCCCGGCCCGGCATCCCTGCGCCCGGCTCAGCGTCTCCAAGATCAGGAGATGAGAAGCAAGATCAGGTGATGAGAAGTAGGTCGCTGGGACGTCCCGCGCCTACTTCTCATCACATGATCTTGCGGCCAGCGCGGCAGCGCGGCCAGCGCGGCAGCGCGGCCAGCGCGGCAGCGCGGCCAGCGCGGCAGCGCGGCCAGCGCGGCGCGAGCCGGGGAGCCGGCGGGGCTGGCCCAGCCAGGGAGCCGGCGGGGCGGGCAGCGGTAGAGGGCGTGCGGATACGACGGAGGTCGCCGGGGGCTGTGCCCGGCGACCGCTCGTCGCGGCGTACGGTCCGCCTCAGCGGCGGGACCGGCTCAGCGGTGCCCCTCCGGGCGCTGCCGCCACCTGTCCTCCATGCGGTCCAGGATTGACGACCGGCGACCGGATCGGCCACCGCGGGGACGACGACGACTCGTCGTGCCGCCCACCACGTGCAGGTCGGGTGACTGCGCCCGCCGGTGCGACTGCACCGCGAACGCGGCCGACGCCAGCATGACGACGAAGCCCGCCACCGCCAGTGGTGGAGTCTTGATCACCGCGCCATAGACCAGTAGAGCCAAGCCAGCGATGATGACGCCGGCGGCGACGAGCAGGCGACGCCGCGCATGGAAGCGCGGATCGCTGGCGCGCACGGCCGAGGCGAATTTGGGGTCCTCGGCAAGCGACCGCTCGATCTGCTCGAACAGCCGCTGCTCGTGCTCCGAGAGCGGCACGGCACTCCTCCCCGGTCACGTTGGTCGGGCCCATTCGGGCCGTCAGACCGTGGCAGCCAACCGGCTGCTTACCCGCAAGTCTACGAGGGGGGTCGCGCGTCGGAAAGCGGGACGACCTATGGGCGGGGTGGATTTTCGTTTCGACGGGGATCACGGTCGCCCATCAGACTGGCCGGACCTATGACGGACCGCCCGAAACGGGCAGCGGCGGCGTCCGCGGCAGCTTCCGCTTCGCGCCAGCCGCGCTCGGGCGCGCCGAGGGTGAGTTGCCGGGGGGCGCCCTGCGCCGGGGCGAGCCCTTCCACCCGGACACCGACGAGTCGGATCCGCTCGCCCGGGTCCAATGCGGTGTAGAGCGCCCAGACCGTGTCGAACATCTCGCGGGCGGTGTCGGTGGGAACGTCGAGGGTGCGAGACCGGCTGACGGTGCGGAAGTCGGCCAGCCGGACCTTGAGTGAGACGGTACGCCCGACCTGCCCGGAGCCGCGCAAACGGACACCGACCTTCGCGCTGAGCGCCAGCAACGCGCGACGGATCTCCAACGGGTCGGCCACGTCGACGTCGAAGGTCACCTCGGCGCCGATCGACTTGTCGACGTGCTCGGGGCTGACCCCGCGCGGGTCGCGCCCCCAGGCCAACTCGTGCAGGTGCGACGCCGAGGCGGCACCGACGGCTCGGCGGAGCATGCCCACCGGCGCCTCGGCGAGGTCGCCGACTGTGGTCAGGCCGAGCCGTCGGAGCGCCTCGGCGGCGCGCTCCCCCACCCCCCACAGGGCGTCCACCGGCAGCGGGTGCAGAAAATCGAGCACCTGCCCCGGGGGCACGACCAGCATGCCGTCCGGCTTGGCCCGGGTGGAGCCCAGCTTGGCCACGAACTTGGTCGGCGCCACCCCGACCGAGCAGGTCAGCGCCTGCTCGTCGGCGACCCGGCGGCGGATCAGCCGAGCGATGGTGGCCGGGGAGCCGAAGAGCCGACGGGCACCTGTCACGTCGAGGAACGCCTCGTCGAGGGAGAGCGGCTCGACCAGGGGCGTGACGTCCCGGAAGATCTGCATGACGGCCCGGGAGGCGGCCGTGTAGGCGGAGAAATCCGGTGCCAGGTAGACCGCGTGGGGGCAGCGGGCCCGGGCCTGACTGGTCGGCATCGCGCTGCGGACGCCGTACCGGCGGGCCTCGTAGCTGGCCGAGCTGACCACCCCGCGCGGGCCGACACCGCCGACGACCACCGGCCGGCCGCGCAGCTCTGGGCGACGGCGCACCTCGACGGCGGCGAAGAAGGCGTCCATGTCGACGTGCAGGATCGGGCTGGCGGAGTCGTCGGCGTCCGGCCCGAAGCGCGGATCGTCGCCCCGGGGCAACGACTGGCTGCGGCCCATCCCGGCAGGTTAACCCGGAGGTACGACACCACCATCGGCCAGCGGGCCGAACCGCCCTCGGGCGTCAGCCCCGGACGACCAACAGCGGCACTGTCAGCTCCGCGGCGGTGTCCGACCCGTGGTAGGCCACCAACTTCGACGCCATCGGCCGCTCGGTGCGACTGGCCATGACCGCGTACGTGTCGTTGCAGATCACCACCACGTCGCCGATCCGGCCCAGGTGTTCCTCGGCCACCGGCCCGAACCAGCCGGTGGCCACCATCTCGTCGCGGGTGCGTACCCGGGCCGCGGCGCCCAGCACCTCCGACCAGGCGGCCCGCACGTCGTCCACCGCGCCCGGCTCGACGTGCAGGTAGCGGACCCGGGCCTCGCCGGCCACCAGCCGCACGCCAGCGCGCAGTCGCGGATCGGTGTCCAGGTCGAAGCGGTGCGTGGCAGGGATGTCGAGCTGGCCGTGGTCGGCGGTCACCAGCAGCGCCGCGTCCGGCGGCAGCCCGTCGACCAGTCGGGCGACCAGGGCGTCCACCTCGGTCGCGGCGACCCGCCAGGGTGCCGAGTCGACGCCGCTGACGTGGCCGTGCCGGTCCAGATCGGCGTGGTAGCCGGAGACCAGTGTGGGCCCGGCCCCGGCGGCCAGCGCGGCCAGCATGGCGGTGGCCACCGCGTCCGCGCCGGCGGCGCCCCGGAAGTCGCCACCCCGGTTGGCGGCCACTGTCAACCCGCTGCCGCCGAACTCCGGCCGGCTCACCACGCTCGTCGTGACGCCGGCGGCGCGGGCCCGCTCCAACTGGGTGGGCACCGGCTGCCAGCACAGCGGCGACGGATCGGCGGCCCAGTCGGTGTGGGTGAGCACCCGATCGGTGCCGGGCACCCGCACGGTGAAGCCGAGCACGCCGTGCGCGCCCGGCGCGACACCGGTGCCCAGCGACACCAGGCTGGTCGGGGTGGTGGACGGGAAACCGGCGATGAGCGGCCGGGCCACCGTCGCGGCGAGCCCGGCGACAGTCGGCGCGTACGGCGCCGCGGTCGGCAGCTGGTACCAGCCGAGCCCGTCGACGAGCAGCACCGCGATCCGGCGTACCCCGGCCAGCGCGGGTCGGAGCCCGAGCGGGTCGGTCGAGCCGGGCACCCCGAGCACGGCCAGCGCGCTGGGCAGCACGTCGGCGAGGCGGCCGCCGCCGTGGCCCGGCCCGAGGATCTCCAGCGGTGCCGGCTGGCCACCGGCCTCGGCGATCATGCCGGCCGGCGGGCGAACAGGTGCAGTTGGGCGGCCAGGTCCCGGTACGGCGGCTGGGCGGCCAGCGCACGTTCCAGCTCGACCACGGCCGCGGACTGCCCGTCGGCGACAGCGGCCGGCAGCAGGTCGGCCAGCACGCGTACCCCGTGGATCTCCTCGACCACCAGCCCGGCGGCGCCGAGCAGCGCGGCGGCGCCGGGGGCGTCGTAGCGTCGGCGCAGCGTGTCGCGCGGGCCCGCGGTGCCGGCCGGATCGGCGGCCACTGTGGTCGCGACGTCCAGGTGCCCGTTCATCGCGCGGCCCAGCACGGCGGCGGCCCGGCCGGCCACCAGCACGCTGGCCGCGCCACCCGGGCGCAGCGCGGTGGCCAGCGCGGTCACCACCGGCGTCGGGTCGTCGACCACCTCCAGGACGGCGTGGCAGAGCACCAGGTCGACGCCGGCCGGCTCGACCAGCCCGGCGAGGGCGTCACCGTCGCCCTGCACGGCGGCGATCCGGTCGGCCACCCCGGCTTCGGCGGCGCGGCGGGTGAGCGCGGCGAGCGCGTCGGGGCTGGCGTCGACGACGGTGACCCGGTGCCCGGCGCGGGCCAGCGGAACGGCGAAACCACCGGTGCCGCCGCCCACGTCCAGCACTGTGAGCTCGGCGTCGCCGCGCCGGTCCAGCTCGGCACGGAGCACCGACCAGATCACGGCGGTGCGGGGTGTCAGCGGCGGCTCGGCGAACCGGCCTCGGGTCTGCTCCACCCGGCCGAGCCTAGTCACTCGGCCCGGTGGTGGTGTGGGCGTGTGGCGGGGGCGCCGACCACACGCCCGATCGGTGCGTGGCGCGGGCGGCCGGTCAGGCCTCGGTGCCCTCGGCCTCGTCCTCCGCCCGGGACCGGCGCTCGTTGGCCACCGGACCGTTCGTCACCTCGTACTCGCGGGGGTCGGCGAGATGCGACGGCACCCAGCCGGTGCCCAGTCGGGTCCGCCGGGCGTTGGCGATTCCACCGGTGTACGCGTGATTTCCCGTCACTGTCGTTCCCCCTCACGGATCACGGGCCGCTCTGCCCGCTCGGAACGAGTCTCCCGCTCGACGGCTCGGGAAACCGTAATGTGGATCACTGAATCAGCGGAAGTCACGGGAGGCCGGACGCACCGGGGGCTCGATGGCGTCCAGCCGGTCGGCGACCAGGTTGGTCACCCCCTCGTGCCGCTGCAACCGCCCCCGGACCACCAGCGCGGCACTGGTCCGCGCCACCCGCCGGTAGCGCTGCCACAGCCCCGGCGAACAGGTGACGTTGAGCATCCCCGTCTCGTCCTCCAGGTTGAGGAAGGTGACCCCGCCCGCGGTCGCCGGACGTTGCCGGTGGGTGACGATGCCGCCGACCCGGATCCGTTGCCCCGGCTCCACCCGGCCGAGCCGGGCGATCGGCACCGCGCCGAGCACGTCGAGCTGACCCCTGATGAAACGGGCGGGGTGGCTCTCCGGCGACAACCCGGTGGCCCACACGTCGGCGACCAGCCGGTCCACCGCCTCCATCCCGGGCAGCGTGGGCGCCGCCGCGCCGGTCACCGTGCCGGGCAACCGGCCCGGTCGGTCCTGGGCCGCCGCACCGGCGGCCCACAGCGCCTGCCGCCGGGTCAGCCCGAAACAGGCGAAGGCGTCCGCGGTGGCCAACGCCTCCAACTGCGCGGCGGTGAGACCGAGCCGCCGGGCCACATCCGGCATGTCCCGGTACGGCCCGTCGGCGACCCGTTCGGCCTCGATCCGCTCGGCCACGTCGGCACCGAGCGTGCGCACACTGGACAGGCCGAGCCGGACGGCGGGGCCGCCCAGCCCCCAGGAGTGCGGCGGCTCCCCTGGCCCGCTGCCCCACCGGGTCTCCGGGGTGGACTCCAGCACCGCCAGGGCCCCGCTGGCGTTGATGTCCGGACGACGGACCTCCACCCCGTGCCGGCGGGCGTCGTCGACCAGGGTCTGCGGCGAGTAGAAACCCATCGGCTGGGCGTTGAGCAGCGCGGCCAGGAACGGCGCGGGGTGGTAACGCTTGAGCCAGGAGCTGGCGTAGACCAGGTAGGCGAAGCTCATCGCGTGGCTCTCCGGGAAGCCGTAGCTGGCGAACGCGGTGAGTTTGCGGTAGACGTCGTCAGCAAGCTCACCGGTGATGCCCCGCTCAGCCATCCCGGCGTAGAGCCGGTCGGCGATCCGGGTCATCCGCTCGACCGACCGTTTGGCGCCCATCGCCCGGCGCAACTGGTCGGCCTCGGCCGCGTCGAAGCCGGCCAGGTCGATGGCGAGCTGCATCAGCTGCTCCTGGAACAACGGCACACCCAGGGTCTTCTCCAGGGCGTTGCGCATCAGCGGGTGCGCGAAGGTCACCGGCTCCTGGCCGTTCTTGCGGCGGATGAACGGGTGCACCGAACCGCCCTGGATCGGGCCGGGGCGGATCAGCGCCACCTCGACCACCAGGTCGTAGAACTCGCGGGGCTTGAGTCGGGGCAGGGTGGCCATCTGGGCCCGGCTCTCCACCTGGAACACCCCGACCGAGTCGGCCCGGCAGAGCATGTCGTAGACCTCCGGGTCGTCCAGGGTCATGTCGCCCAGGTCGAGCCGGGACCCGATCATGTCGTAGCCGTAGTGCAGGGCGGAGAGCATGCCCAGGCCGAGGAGGTCGAACTTGACCAGGCCCACCGCGGCGCAGTCGTCCTTGTCCCATTGCAGGACGCTGCGCCCGGGCATCCGCCCCCACTCCACCGGGCAGACCTCGATCACCGGCCGGTCGCAGATCACCATGCCGCCGGAGTGGATCCCCAGGTGTCGCGGGAACGTCTGCAACTCGTTGGCGTACTCCACCACCTGCTCGGGGATGTTCTCGACATCGACGGTGGCGACCGAACCCCACCTGTCGATCTGCTTGCTCCAGGCGTCCTGCTGCCCCGGGGAGTAGCCGAACGCCTTGGCCACGTCCCGCACGGCCGACCGGGGCCGGTAGGAGATGACGTTGGCGACCTGGGCGGCGTGCTCCCGGCCGTAACGGGTGTAGACGTGCTGGATCACCTCCTCCCGGCGGTCGGACTCGATGTCCACGTCGATGTCGGGTGGGCCATCCCGTTCCGGGGCGAGGAACCGCTCGAAGAGCAGTTGGTGCCGGACCGCGTCCACATTGGTGATCCGCAACGCGTAGCAGACCGCCGAGTTGGCCGCCGAACCCCGACCCTGGCAGTAGATGTCCTGGTCACGGCAGAACGTGACGATGTCATAGACCACCAGGAAATAGCCGGGGAAACCCAGCTCCTCGATCATGTTCAGTTCGTGCTCGAGTTGCGCGTACGCCGTCGGGTGCGCCTGCGGCGGCCCGTAGCGCTCGTGCGCCCCGTCAGCTGTCAGCTTCCGTAGCCAACTCATCTCGGTGTGCCCCGGCGGCACCGGGTACGCCGGCAGCTGCGGCGCGACGAGTTGGAGGTCGAAGGCCAACTCGGCGCCGAACTCGGCGGCCCGCGCCACCGCACCCGGGTACGCGGCGAACCGGGCCGCCATCTCCGCGCCGCTGCGCAGGTGGGCGGTGGCCGCCGCGGGCAACCAGCCGTCGATCTCGTCCAGGCTGCGTCGGGCCCGGACCGCGGCGACGGTGGTGGCCAGCCGACGCCGGCCGGGGCTGGCGTAGTGCACGTTGTTGCTGGCCACCGTCGGCAACCCGGCCGCGGCGGCCAGCTCGGCGAGCGCGTCGTTACGGTCGGCGTCGACGGGATGACCGTGGTCGGTCAGCTCCACGGCCACCGTCTCCGCGCCGAAGAGCGCGGTCAGCCGGTCCAACTCGCGGGCCGCCGCGTCCACCCCCTCGGTGAGCAGCGCCCCCGGCACGTGCCCCTTGCGGCAGCCGGTCAGCACCAGCACATGGTCACGCAGCTCGGCGGCGACCTCCTCCAGGTCCCCGTAATCCGGGCGGCCCTTCTCCCCGCCGCGCAGCTGGGCGCGAGCGATGGTGGTGGCCAGCCGGGCGTACCCCTCGTGGCCGTGCGCGAGCACCAGCAGGTGCGCGCCGTGCGGGTCGGGCTCGCCGTTCTGCGGGCCGGGCAGGCCGAGGGACAGCTCCGCGCCGAAGATGGTCGGCAGGCCCAGCGTACGAGCCGCCTCGGCGAAGCGGACCACCCCGTAGAAACCGTCATGGTCGGTGACGGCGAGCGCGGTGAGCCCCAGCCGGGCCGCCTCCTCGGCCAGCTCCTCCGGGTGGCTGGCGCCGTCGAGGAAGCTGAAGTTGGTGTGCGCGTGCAGCTCCGCGTAGGGCACCACGCCGTCGGGGCGGGTCAGCTCCGGTGGCTGGTACTGCTCGCGGCGGCGGCTCCAGGCCGGAGAGTCGCCGCCATCGGCGTCCACGGCGAGCGGGTCCACCACGTGCAGGTGCCGCTCCTCGCGCGACCGCCCGCCACCCGACCGGCCGGCGCCGCTGGCCCGCCCGGAGAGCACCCGCTCCAGCTCCGACCAGGGCATCTCCGGGTTGTGGAAGCTCATCCGGCCGCTCCGGCCGCTCCGGCCGCGTTGCTCGGCCCGGTACTGCCCGGCCGAGGGATGCTGGGCGACCGGGTCGACGACGAACACGACGGCGGTCGCCCCGACGGCGGCGAGAGGTGAGATGAGCGTGATGACTCACAGGCATCGTGATGTCTGTGAGTCATCACGCTCATCAGGACATCTGCTCCCCGGCCAGCGCGGAGCCAGCCGACGCCGGGCAGGGATCGACCTGACTTAGTCATAGATCGCTTCCACCAACCACTGCCCCGACTCCACGGCCAGCAGCAGGGCAGCACCGTCGGCCAGGCTGACCTGGAACCGGGCCCGGCGGCGGGCCTCGGCCGGCGCCCACCAGCGCTCGTCCACCGGCCACGGCCCGGCCCAACCCACGATCTCCGCCGGCTGACCGGTGCCGACCACCAGTCGGGCGGGCGCGGCGCTCACCGCCAACCGCGCGCTGATCACCACCGGCTCACCGGCGGCGTCGTGCACGGTCGCGGCGAGCGGACTGGGCAGCACCACGGCGGGCGCGGGCGGCGGCAGCCGGCCCGGCCACGGCGGAGCTTCGGGCCGGGCCGGGACGCGTTCGTCGCCCCACGGCACCAGTCGCACCTGGTCGGCCGGAGCGCGCCCACCACCGAGCACCGCGGTGACCACCGCCTCCGGGCCGAGGATGCCCTGCACCCGGCTCAACGCCCGGTGCGCGCGTTCCCGCTCCTCGCCGGTCTCCCCCCAGAGGCCGGCCTGCAGACCGGCCTGGGCGATCACCCCGTCTGGAATCAGTCGCAGCCGGATGATGCCGGCCGTCGGCCGGGCCGGTCGGGCACCGGCGCGGCCGTTGCTGCCGGAGAGCCACCCGTCGAGCTGCCAGCGCACCCGGTCGGCGATGGCCGCGGCGGTGAGCAGGCCATCATGCCGCCACACCCGGTGCAGCTCCTGCCCGTGCTCGGTGACCGCCTCGATGCCGAGCCGGGTGCAGGCCAGGCCGTGCCCGGCCAGCCGTTCGTGCAGCTGCTCGGCCAGCGCCCGGGCCACGAACGCCGCCGCGTCGACCCGGTCGATCGGGTCGTCGTGCTCCGCGGTCACCGTCAGGTCGGCCGGCGGCTGCCGGACGGCGAGTGGGCGGTGGTCCCGCCCGGCGGCCAGCCGGTGAGCCAGCGCACCGTCGAACCCGAACCGGGCCAGCACGTCGCCGGCCGGCAGGGCGGCGAAGTCGCCGAGGGTGCGTACTCCCAGCCGGCGCAGCAGGTCGGCGAGCGCCGACCGCCCGAGCGCCTCGACCGGCAACCCGGCCAGGAACTCCGGTGTCCCACCCGGTGCCACCACCCGGCCGGCGCGAGCGGCCAACCCGGCCGCGAACACCCCGTCGGCGATGCCGACCTGGCTCTCCACCAGGCACGACTGCGCCACATGCTCGATGATCCGCTCAGCGGCCGCCTCCTCGCCGCCGAGGTAACGGCCCGGCCCCCGGGCGGCCACCGCGCAGGCGCCCGGACGGACCACCTCGACGCCGGCGACCAACTCCTCCACCGCGGCGACCACCGGTTCGAACGCCCGGGCGTCCCGGCCGGGGTCGTACTCCACGACGGTGAGCTGCGGACAGCGCCCCTGTGCCTCCCGCTTGCGCAGCCCTCGACGCACCCCTTCGGCACGGGCCCGCTCGGAGCAGGCGACCACCCGGTTGGCGTGCAGCACGGCGACCGGGCCGGTCGCCGGCACCCCGTCGACGATCTCGGCGGCGAGCACCGGCCAGTCCGGGCACCACAGCAGCAGCGTGCGTGCCGGCGCGCCGGTCACCCCTGACCGACCAGCGCGAGTGGCGCGGCCGATCGCCCCACGGGCGACGGCAGCGTACGAGGGATCACCCGGGTCAGCTCGTCACCCGGGAGCCAGACCTTGATCTCCTTGGGCCGGGCAGCCGCCCCGCGCCCGCGCGCCGAGACGGTGATCTCCCGGCGGCGCAACCGCCCCCGGCCCAGCCCGAGACCCTCCCAGACTCCCCGGACCACCTGCAGCGTCACGTCCGCGCCGTCCCACCGGCCGTACGGGACGAGCACGCTGCCGCGCTGCCGGGCCCGGGCGGCCAACCGGGTGGCGACCGAGGCGGAGACCGAGGCCGGCACGGTGGTGACCACGACGTCCACCCCGTCGATCAGCGCGGCGACCACGGTGGCCCACTCGGGGCCGGGGTTCGGCACCAGGGCCAGCCGGTCCAGGGCGATGCCCAGCTCAGCCGCCGCGCCCGCGCCGAACGTCGGCACCCCGACCACGGCGCACCACGAGCCGGCCCGGGACGCCTCGGCGAGCAGGGCCAGCATCAGCGAGGTGCCACCGCTGCGGCGGGGCTGGCCGGCGGCGACCGCGATGGTGCTGCCCCGGCGCAGGCCCCGGTTGGGCAGCAGACCGGTCAGCTCGGGCACCACCGGCAGCACCCGGTGGCCACCGACCGGGTCGGGCGCGCTCGCCGGGCGCACCAGATCGGCCAGCGCGGCGGAACCAGCCACCATGCGGCCCGCCATTGGACCAACTCCCCCGTCGTTGCTGTGGATCAGATCAGGACCGGCACGCCGTGCCACCGGCCGCCCGGCTCCCCTCGCGGGGCGGCCGGTGGCACGGCGGGATCAGGCGGCGAGGCCGTCCAGGGCCGGTTGGTGGGCCACGCCGAGCGCGGTTTCCACCACCGTGACGAACTGTTCGGCAGCGCGGAGCAGATCGTCGGCCTCCCGGGCGCTGACCACCCGGGGGATGCCGGCCTCGGCGGCGGCGCGCTTGCTGGCCCCCGCGGCGAAGAACCGGGACCACTCGTCGAGCTCCGGAGCGACGGCGCAGAGGAGGACCCAGACACTGGTGATCCGGTTGCGTCGACTCGGCGCGGGGCGGGCCCGGGCGGCGAGCAGAGCTGCCGCCGCGCGCAGGGCGGCCAGGTGGGCAGCCGCGTAGCGCAGGCCGTCAGGTCGGGTCTGGCCAGCCTCGACCAGCCCACGGCGGGCCAACGTGAGGAGTTGGGCGGGGGTGCGGTGCGGCAGCACGTGCGCCGGCACCGTCGGTGCCTGAGCCGGGTTGGTCGGCATGGGTGTCTCTCCTCCACGTGGCCGAGACGTCACTGCGGTGGCTGATGCCACCGACGAGACGCCGAGGTCGGGGTGGTGCGGAGGAAGACGCACCGGGTGTGGCCGGCCGGGTGTGGATGCTTCCCCACACCACACCCGGCCGGCGGACCGGCGGGTGCGTCGCCCGCCGCCCGGGGGTCGTGGGCGGCGAGCGACGCTCCTGCCTAATTGGGACCAGGCTCGCGACTGCCCGGAAACCCAGGTGCGGCCCGCGGAGCCGCACCGCCCGGAGGTGGCGCCGCGAAACGCCGCGCTCCGGCTGGTTGGAACGGGCGTTCGAGGCAATCGAACACTCGTTCTAACTGCTGCTGACAGTACACCTCCCCTCCGACGAAAATGCAACGTGTGACGCGCCGAGCGTGCCGGCCGACTGAACCGGCCACCAACGGACCGGGAAGAATGGCGGGATGCAGCCACACCCGAACGTACGGGCGGTGCAGGACGCGCTCACCGCCGCCGGCACCCTCGACGGCGCCGGTGAGCCCAGCGTGGTCCGTCTGCTGCCCGACGCGGTGCACACCGCCGCGGCGGCCGCCGAGGCGCTCGACGTCGAGGTCGGCCAGATCGCCAACTCACTGATCTTCGACGCGGACGACACGCCGTTGCTCGTCCTCACCTCCGGCGCACACCGGGTCGACACCGCCGGCCTGGCGGCATCGATCGGCGTCACCCGACTGCGTCGGGCCACCCCGGAGTTCGTCCGGACCCACACCGGGCAGCCGATCGGCGGGGTCGCCCCACTCGGGCACCCGCACCCGCTGCGCACCCTGGTGGACACGGCGCTGGCGGCGTACCCGGAGATCTGGGCCGCGGGCGGCGTACCCCAGGCGGTCTTCCCGACCACCTACCCCGAGCTGTTGCGGGTCACCGCCGGCACCCCGGCCGAGGTGGCGTGAGCGAGCGAACCAGCAGGCACAGCGGCGACGTCAGCACGGTTCCGGAGCTGGTCACGCTGCACGTGTGGCGGACCTCCCCTGGCGCGCTGCCCCGGGCGCTGACCCGGATGGCGGTGGACCCCCGCCGGTTGCGGGCCCTCCCCGGCGTTCGTTTCGGGAAGCTGCTGGGCACCGGAACCGGCACCGACTTCGGGCCCCGGGACGCCGACCTGACCCGGTGGGCGGCGCTGACCGTCTGGGACTCCCCCGCCGCGGCGGCCGGCTTCGACGACTCTCCGGTCGGGCGGGCCTGGGCGCGCATCGCCCACGCCCAGGCACGAATCGACCTACGCCCGTTGACCAGCCGGGGCGAGTGGTCCGGCCAGCGGCCGTTCGGCGACCCGTCGGGCGGCCGGGTCACCGGCCCGGTGCTGGCACTGACCCGGGCCCGGCTGCGGGCCCGGCGGGCGGCCACCTTCTGGCGGGCGATCCCGCCGGTGGCCGCCGCTCTGCGCGACGCGCCCGGGCTGTTGGCCCGGTTCGGGGTCGGAGAGGCCCCGTTGGGTTGGCAGGGCACGGTGAGCGTGTGGCGCGACCCGACGGACCTGGTGGCGTTCGCGTACCGTCACCCGGAGCACCGGGCGGCGATCATGCGAACCCCCACCGCGGGCTGGTACGCCGAGGAACTGTTCGCCCGGTTCGAGGTGCGCGACGTGGTCGGCGACCGGTCGGTGCTCGGATGGGTCGTCGACGGCGGCCCGGAAACGGTGAAGGGTGGACGGGCATGAGGTTGGTGCGCTGGACGCCGGACGATCTCGTCCGGCGGCTGGACGACGTGGTGGCCGTCTACGGCGAGGCGATGGGATACCGCACCGACCTGCTGGAGGCCCGGCGCGGTTACATCGCCACCCACGTCCGCCGACCGGGTTTCCGGGCGGTCGCCAGCCTGACCAGTGAGGGTCACCTCGCCGGCTTCGGCTACGGCTACCTGGGCGCCTCCGGTCAGTGGTGGCACGACCAGGTGCACCGCGCGCTGAACGCCCCGACCCGCACGCGCTGGCTCACCCACTGCTTCGAGGTGGTCGAGCTGCACGTCCGGCCACCGGCGCAGGGGCACGGTCTGGGCACCGGTCAGCTGCGCGCGCTGCTCGGCATGGCGGAGGGCGACACCGTGCTGCTGTCCACCCCGGAGGCCGACGAGCAGACCTCGCGGGCCTGGCGGTTGTACCGACGGTTCGGCTTCGTCGACGTGCTGCGCGACTTCCACTTCCCCGGCGACGAGCGACCGTTCGGCGTACTCGGTCGGGATCTGCCCCTCGAGCCACCGGCGTCATGACCCGACGGATCTCCTGGACGCTGCTCGCCGTCCTGGTCCTCGCCCAGATCTGCTACCCGCTCACCACCGGTGCAACCCGGGCCGGGCTCACAGTGGCTACCGTCGTCCTCGGTTGGTTGCTCTCGGTCGGCCACGCGCTGCTCAGCCGGGGCCCACGGGTGGCGGCGGCGCTGGTCGCGGTGGCCACCGGCGGCGGGTTCGCGATCGAGGCGATCGGGGTGGCCACCGGCGTGCCGTTCGGCAGCTACGACTACTCCGGAGAGCTGGGTCCCAAGCTGGCCGGCGTGCCGCTGATCATTCCGCTGGCCTGGACCTGGATGGCCTGGCCGGCCTGGCTGGCAGCGGTCCGACTGACCGGCGGCAGGATCGTGACTGCCGGCGGCAGCGGGCCGACAGCCGGCGGCAGCGGGCCGACAGCCGGCGGCAGCGGGCCGACAGCCGGCGGCAGCGGGCCGACAGCTGGCGGCACCGGGCCGACGGTGGGTCGATGGGTGGGGCGGATCGCGCTGGCCACCGTGGGGCTGGCCGCCTGGGACCTCTTCCTCGACCCGCAGATGGTGGCCGAGGGCTACTGGGTCTGGCGCGACGCCACCCCGGCCCTGCCCGGCCTGGCCGGCATCCCGGTCAGCAACTACCTGGGCTGGCTGCTCTTCGCGGTGCTGATGATGAGCGCGCTGCGCCCGCTGGCCGGGCCGGCCGCCGAACACACCGATCGGCGGGACCACCCGATGCTCGCGCTCTACCTGTGGACGTACTTCTCCAGCATCCTGGCCCACGCCGTCTTCCTCGACCTGCCCGCCTCGGCGCTCTGGGGCGCCGCCGGCATGGCGGTGACCGCCGTACCCCTGGCGGTGACCCTCCTGCGTGCCCGCCGGGGCGGTGCCCCCGGTCGGGAGGCCCACCAGCCACACCGCCCCGGCGTCGACGCGACCCGATGACCGTCCTGCTCGCCCTGCTCATCGCCGTCGCCGCGTTGACCGGGCACACCTGGCTCAACGCCACCCGGTGGCTGCGCCGACCCACCGACCGGCCCGACGACGTCGACGAGCCGGTCACCGTGCTGCTGCCGCTGCGCGACGAGGCCACCCGGGTCACGCCCTGCCTGCGTGCCCTGCTGGCCCAGCGCGGCGTACCCGGGCTGCGCGTCGTGGTCCTCGACGACGGGTCCACCGACGGCACCGCCGACGTGGTCCGCGCGGTGGTCGGCGACGACCCGCGGGTCACGCTGCTCACCGGGGTCGCCCCACCGCCGGGCTGGCTGGGCAAGCCGCACGCCTGTTGGCAGCTGGCCACCCGGGCCGACCCGGACGCCACCGCGCTGGTCTTCGTCGACGCCGACGTGGTGCTCGCCCCGCACGCCGTGGCCGCTGCCGTCACCGAGTTGCGCGCCGCCCGGGCGACGCTGCTGTCGCCGTACCCCCGGATCGTGGTGGCGACGGCCGGCGACCGGTTGGTGCAGCCGCTGCTGCAGTGGCTCTGGCTGACCTTCCTACCGCTGCGCGCGATGGAGCGCTCGTCGCGGCCGTCGCTGGCCGCGGCGGGCGGGCAGTTCCTGGTGGTGGACCGGGCCGGCTACACCGCCGCCGGCGGGCACGCCGCGGTCGCCGACAAGATCCTGGAGGACGTCGAGCTGGCCCGGGCGGTCAAGCGGGCCGGCGGACGGATCGCCCTGGCCGACGGCTCCCGGCTGGCCACCTGCCGGATGTACGACGACTGGCCGCAACTGCGCGACGGGTACTCGAAGTCGCTCTGGGCGTCGTTCGGGCACCCGGGCGCGGCGGCAGCCGTGGTGGCGGCGCTGCTGCTGCTCTACACCGCCCCACCACTGATCGCGCTGACGGGTGCGGCGGCCGGCGCACCGATGGTGGCAGCCGTGGGCCTGGCCGCGTACGTGCTCGGGGTGGCCGGACGGGTGCTCACCGCCAGCGCGACAGGTGGTCGGTGGTGGCCCGACGCGCTCGCACACCCCGTGTCGGTCGTGGTCCTCGGTTGGTTGACCCTGCGGTCGTACCATCTGCGAAAGCGACGCCGCCTGACCTGGCGGGGCCGCCCCGTCAGCTAGGGAGGACGCGGCATGGCGCGGATCGTGGTCGTGGGCGCCGGGGTGGGTGGCCTCGCCACCGCCGCCCGGCTGGCCGCCACCGGGCACCAGGTGACCGTCTTCGAGCGGGCCGACACGGTCGGCGGCAAGCTCGGCCGCTACACGCACGACACCCCGGCCGGGTCGTTCCACTTCGACACCGGGCCGAGCCTGCTCACCCTGCCCGAGGTCTTCCACGACCTGTTCGAGGCGACCGGGGCGAAGCTCGACGAATACCTGGACCTGGTTCCGCTGGACACGATCGTCCGACACGTCTTTCCCGATGGTGGCCCGACCCTGGACTCGTGCGCCGACCCGGAGGAGTTCACCGCCCGGATCGGGGCCGCGTTCGGTGACCGGGCGGCGGCCGACTGGCAGCGGCTGTGGCGCCGGGCGGCGCGGGTGTGGAACGCCTCCTCACGGGACATCCTGCGCCGTACCGTCGACTCTCCCCGCGACCTCGCGTCGCTGGCCTGGCGCGTCGGCGACCTGGCCGCCATCGCTCCGGGCCGCAGTCTGCGCGGCCTCGGCCGCCGGCACCTGTCCGATCCGCGGCTGCGGATGATGCTGGACCGGTACGCCACCTACACCGGAGCCGACCCACGTCGGGCACCGGCGGCGCTGGTCGCGGTCCCCTACGCCGAGCTGACCTTCGGCGGCTGGTACCTGCGCGGTGGTCTGGGCACGCTCGCCGACGCGCTGCTGACCCGCTGCCTGGACCTCGGCGTGGTCGTGCAGACCGACGCCACTGTCACCCGGATCGACGCCACCGGCGGCCGGGTGCACGGGGTACGCCTCGCCGGCGTCACCACCCCGGTACCCGCCGACGTGGTGGTGGCCAACGTGGACGCGCTCACCGTCTACCGTGACCTGCTGCCGCACCCGCGTCGGCTGGCCACGCTGACCGACCGCAGCCTCGCCGGCTTCGTGCTGCTGCTCGGCGTCTCCGGCAGCACCGGGCTGGCCCACCACAACGTCTTCTTCCCAGACGACTACGACGCCGAGTTCGACGCGGTCTTCGGTGACCCGGGGCGCGGGGTACGGGCCCGGCCGGCGGCCGACCCGGCGGTGTTCGTCACAGTCGCCGACGACCCGATGGTCCGCCCAGCCGGACACGAGGCGTGGTTCGTGCTGGTCAACGCCGCCCGACAGGGCACCGCGGCGGGCGCTGTCGACTGGCGACGCCCGGGGCTGGCCGACGCGTACGCCGACCGGATCCTGGACGTGCTGGCGCGGCGCGGCGTGGACGTGCGCGACCGGCTGCTGTTCCGCGAGATCCGCACCCCGGCCGACCTGGACGTGGCGACCGGCGCACCGGGTGGCTCGATCTACGGCACCGCCGGTGGGCTGCTGCGCCCGGCGAACCGGGGCCCGGTTGACGGACTGTGGCTGGTGGGCGGCTCCACCCACCCGGGCGGTGGGTTGCCGATGGTGACCCTCTCCGCGCAGATCGTCGCCGACGAGATCGGCCCCGCCTGGTAAGGGCTGCTCAGTCGGCGTCGAGCAGGGCTGGCCGGCTGCTCAGTCGGCGTCGAGCAGGGCTCGACGGATGCTGGAGAGCAGTTGCCCCAGGCCGAAACCGGCCAGCAGCACCCAGACCGCGGTCGCCATGGTGATGGTGCCAGCGGCCAGGTCCGGCTCGATCAGCCCGGCCAGCCCGGCGACCAGTAACCCGGCCAGCGCCACCGAGACCCGGGTGGGACGTTCGCCCACCGTCACCGCGCCGATGTCTCGCATGCCGGCGGCGACCGCCCGCGCCCGGACGTACTCGTGCAACCAGGACAGCGCGCCGCCCGCGACCACCAGCCCACCTGGCGCGCCCACCAGCCAGAAGGCCAGCAGCCACGCCACCTCACCGAGCCGGTCGGCGACCGAGTCGTAGACGTAGCCGAGCCGGGTGGTGCGGCCGGTGGCGACCGCCACCGCACCGTCCACGCTGTCCGCCACGGCGGCGAGCAGCACGAACAGCGCGCCGAGGAACGGCCCGTCCCCCGGCCGGCCCACCAGCAACGGTACGCAGAAGCAGAGCAGCACCCCGGCCACGGTGACCGCGGTGGGGCTGACCCGCAGTCGACCCAGCACGTATCCGACGTGGTACGCGAATCGCAGCCAGGCGCGCACCACCGGCGCGGCGACCCGAGGGTCGAACCCGCCGTGCAACCGCGCCCACGCCGTGGCGTACTGATCCCAGTTCAGCTGTGTGCCCACCACGGATCAACCGTCGTGCCGGGCAACAGGTGTCGCAAGCGCAGCGTTCACACGCGGGCGCCGGCCTTCAGGTTCTGCCAGACCTCGCGGGTCGCGGTGGACCGGTTGAGGGTGATGAAGTGGATTCCCGGCACGCCCTCGTCCAGCAGTCGGCGGCACATCTCGCTGGCCTGCTCGATGCCGAGCCGACGGACGGCGTCCGGGTCGTCGGCGACGCGTTCGAAGCGGGCCGCCAACGCCGGCGGGAACGGCGCACCGGACAGCTGCACGGACCGCTCGATGGTGCTGAACTGGGTCACCGGCATCACACCGGCCAGGATCGGCGTGTCACAGCCAGCAGCGGCCACCCGGTCACGTAGCCGCAGGTAGTCGTCGGCGTCGAAGAACATCTGGGTGACCGCGAACTCCGCGCCGGCCCGACACTTGCGGACGAACTGGGCGGTGTCGCTGGCCACGTCGGGCGAGCGGGGGTGCTTGTACGGGAAGGCCGCCACGCCGACGCTGAAGTCGCCGGCGTCGCGCACCAGCCGGACCAGGTCCTCGGCGTAGTCCACGCCCTCGGGGTGGCGGATCCACTCACCGCCCGGGTTGCCCGGGGGGTCACCACGAACGGCCAGCACGTTGCGCACCCCCACCCCGGCGAGCCGGCCGACCACGTGCCGCAGCTCGGCGACGGAGTGGTTGACCGCGGTCAGGTGGGCCATCGGCAGCAGTGTCGTTTCGGTGGCGATCCGCTCGGTCACCGCCACTGTGGTGTCCCGGGTCGAACCGCCGGCACCGTACGTGATCGACACGAACGACGGGCGCAGCGACTCCAGTTCGCGGATGGCCTGCCAGAGCAGCTGCTCCCCCGCCTCGGTCTTGGGCGGGAAGAACTCGAACGAGAAGGTCGGTTGGCGCTCACGGATGAGCTCCCCGATCGCCGGCTGCGGATTGGGGAGTGTCGAGGGAAGACCGAGCGCCACGACCCGACTCTAGCGGTCGATCGCACCAGGACCCAGGCCCTTCCCACCCAGCGGCGGCGTCGCCCGGCCCGGTAAGCGGCGTCGCCCGGCCCGGTAAGCGGCGTCGTCCGGCCCGGGGAGCTGCGTCGTCCGGTCTGCCGGGAGCCGGTGAGCGGTGTCGCCGAGTCCGCCGTGAGCCGGCGGATGGTGTCGCACCGCGCGCCCCGACCTGACGGCGGAAAGGCGTCGTACCTCCGAGGTAGAAAGGGACGGTGCGGGAGGGGCGGCGGGGGTGGCCAGGTCTCGCGCGGGGGTCAGCAACCGAGCGGTGACGCCGGTCCGTCCGGTCAGACGGGTGGGTCGTCGCCGCACCGACGCCCGCCAGGAGGACCCATGATCCCGCTCGCATCGCCGCGTCCCGCGCAGCTCGGGCCGCTGCTGGCCCGGTGCCGACTGGCCCATGGCTGGAGCCAGCAGCGAGCCGCCGCCGAGTTGTGTGCCGCCGCCGGGGTGCCGACGCTGAGTCGGCACGAGGTTTCCCGGTGGGAACGACAGCGGCGCGTGCCGGGCGGGTTCTGGCTCGGCTGGCTCGCCGTCGTCCTGGACGTGCCGCTGGTGGTGCTCGCGGAGGCCGCCGCGGCCACCCGTCGGGCCGGCTCGACGCGGGCCACCGGGCCGGGCCGCACCGCCGCGGCCGGCGCGCGTCCGGCCGGGCGGACGGGTCCCGGCCGCAGCGGCGGGACTACGCGTGGCGGTGGAGCACGAGCACGGACGACCAGCTAGCGTCGGGGCGTGACCCACGCTGCTCCCGTGTCCCCCGTCGACCGCGCCGGCCTGCGGCAGCGGGTCGACAAGGCTCTCACCGAGTTCCTGGCCGGCCAACGGGTCCGGCTCGCCGCCGTGGACGACGCGTTGGGTCCGGTGGCCGAGGCGATCGAGGCGTTCGTGCTCGGCGGCGGCAAGCGGCTGCGTCCGGCATTCGCCTACTGGGGGTTCCGGGGGGCCGGCGGGCTGGACGGCGACCAGGTGCTGACCGCCCTGGCCGCGCTGGAGTTCGTCCAGGCCAGCGCCCTGATCCACGACGACCTGATGGACCGTTCCGACACCCGACGCGGCGAGCCCGCGGTGCACCGACGGTTCGCCACCCGGCACCGGGAGGCCGGCTGGGGCGGTGACCCGGACGGTTTCGGCGACGCCGCGGCCATCCTGCTCGGTGACCTGTGTCTGGTCTGGTCCGACGAACTGCTGCACTCCGCCGGCCTGGACCTGTGGTCGTTGGCCCGGGCCCGGCCGGTCTTCGACGAGATGCGCACCGAGGTCACCGTCGGGCAGTACCTCGACGTGCTGACGCAGGTCACCGGGGACACCTCGGTGGAGCGGGCCAGCAAGGTCGCCCGGTACAAGTCCGCGAAGTACACCGTCGAGCGTCCGATGCTGCTCGGCGCCGCGCTGGCCGACGCGCCGGAGGACGTGCGGACGGCCTACTCGGCGTACGGGCTGCCGCTGGGCGAGGCGTTCCAGCTCCGCGACGACGTGCTGGGGGTCTTCGGCGACCCGGCGCTTACCGGCAAGCCGGCCGGGGACGATCTGCGCGAGGGCAAGCGCACCTACCTGGTGGCGGCGTCGATGGAGGCCACCGACGACGCGGGCCGCGAGCTGCTGCTCGGCCGCCTCGGCGACCCGGAGCTGGACGAGCACGGGGTGGCCCGGCTCCGCGAGGTGATCTCGGGGAGCGGGGCGCTGGCCCGTACCGAACAGCGGATCGCCACACTCACCGACGCCGCCCTGGCCGCCCTGACCGCCGTCGACCTCGACACCGAGGCCCGCCAAGCCCTGGTCGACCTGGCCATAGCCGCAACCCGCCGAGCCGACTGACCTCACCCGCCCCCCGCCCCGCCGGGCTGCCCCGCCCTCGCCCCCGCCCCCGCCCCGCCGGGTTGATCATGGGGTTGGCTACCTTCGCCTCGGCGTCTCGCGCCGCCAACCTCATGATCAACGCCGGAAGGCGCGGAAACACCGAAGGCGGGTGGGGGGTTAGAAGCCTTGGGCTTGGGCTCGGCGCTTCACCTCGCGGGCCTGGTCGCCGGAGAGGGCGGCGGCCGGGGTGGCGCCGGGGAGGGTGTCGTCCGGTTCGTAGAGCCAACGCAGGACGGCCTCGTCGTTGTAGCCGTTGTCGGCGAGCAGATTGAGCACGCCGGGCAGGTGCTTGAGCACGGTCTGGTTGGCAACCAGGTCCGCTGGGATCCGGCGGACGCCGTCGCGGCGGACCGCCAACAGCTCCCGGTCACGGATCATCTGGTGCACCTTGCTGATCGACACGTCGAGGCGTTCGGCGACGTCGGGCAGGGTCAACCAGTCGGCCGGGTCGGTGGGGCCGGCGAGCTCCAGGCCGGGCGCGGCCTGGTCGGGTACGGGTTCGGTCACCCGACCACCCTGCCACGCCGCCGCCGCGACGAGCCACCGGCACCCCGGGCGGCCCCTCCGCGTCCTCTTTCCTGATCGCCGCTGACCAGCGAACAAGGGGCCGAGAACGCGGCGGGACGGACCGGTTCGGCGTACGGCTGTAGCATCCTGTTCATCCTTCACCCTCTGGACACATAGACTGCCTGCCGATGGACACTCAGGTCGCCGACACGTTGCTGGGCTCGCTGATCGACGGGCGCTACCGCATTCGCGGTCGCGTGGCCCGTGGTGGCATGGCGACCGTGTACACCGCCACCGACGAACGCCTAGAGCGCACCGTCGCTGTCAAGATCATTCACCCGACCCAGGCGAGCGAGGCACGGGCCCGGATCGCCAACTTCGTGGCCCGGTTCACCGACGAGGCGAAGACCATCGCCCGGCTGACCCACCCGAACGTGGTGGCGGTCTACGACCAGGGCACGCACGCCGGCCTCCCGTACCTGGTGATGGAGTACGTCCGTGGCCGCACGCTGCGGGACGTGCTGGCCGAGCGACGCCGGCTCAACCCGGACGAGGCGCTGGCCATCGCCGAGCAGATGCTCGCCGCGATCGCCGCCGCGCACCGGGCCGGTCTCGTGCACCGCGACGTCAAGCCGGAGAACGTGCTGGTCGCGGAGGCGCCTACCGGTGGCGTCGCCAACCTGGTCGACAGCGTCGTGAAGGTGGCCGACTTCGGGCTGGCCCGGGCGGTCGAGGCGAGCGCCGACGAGGAGCAGGGCAACCAGCTGATGGCCACCGTGGCGTACGTCGCCCCGGAGCTGGTCACCGAGGGCCGCGCCGATCCGCGCACCGACGTCTACTCGGCCGGCATCGTGCTCTTCGAGATGCTCACCGGTCGGGTGCCGTACGACGGGGACCGCCCGGTGGACGTCGCCTGGCAGCACGTCGACCGGGACGTGCCGGCGCCCTCGACGTTGGTGCCGGGCCTGCCGTCGGTCCTCGACGACCTGGTGCAGCGGGCCACCCGCCGCGACCCGGGAGCACGGCCCGCGGACGCCGGCGCGTTGTTGACCGAGGTGCAGGTGGCCCGGGATCGTCTGGGCGACGCCAACAGCCACACCGCGGTACTCAGCCCGATCAGTGACGCACCGTCGCTCTCCCAGCCGACCATGATGGTCGCGACGCTCCAGCCGCCCAACCGCCCGTCTTGGGCACGCCTGCCCGAGGGCGCCAGCAGCCAGGGGCCGGGGCGGCGTCGGGCCGCCCCGGAGCCGGCGGAGGGCCTGGGCGCCCGGCTCGCCGCGCTGCGCAGCACGCTGCTGAGCAGCCCTCGTGGCCGGCTGGCCGTCGCGGCCGTGGTCGTGACGCTGGGCCTGGTGGCCGCGCTCGGGGGTTGGTGGTTCGGCGTCGGCCGCTACACGGACGCTCCGCAGTTGGTGAGCCTGAGCAAGGCCGATGCGCAGGCGCGGGCCGACCGCGCCGGGCTTCTCGTCGAGTACGCTGAGCCGCGCTTCGACGAGAAGGCCCCGAAGGACAGCGTGCTGGAGCAGAACCCGGCCTCCGCCGCCGAGATCCTCAAGGGCGGCACGATCACCCTGACCCTCTCCCTCGGTCCGGAGCGTTTCCCCGTACCGGACGTGATCGGCAAGGAGTTCGAGCTCGCCGAGGCGGATCTGGTCAACGTGAAGCTGGTGGTGGCCAAGGGCACCCCCCGCTACGACGACAGCCTGCCGGCCGGGGTCGTGGTGGACAGCTCCCCCAAGGTCGGCACCGAGGTCAAACCCGGTGCGAAGGTCACCCTCATTCTGAGCCGGGGCAGGGCGCCGGTGACGGTGCCGAACCTGGTCGGCAAGAGCCTGACCGACGCCCGAACGACCCTGGCCCAGCTCAACCTGGTGCTGAAGGAGACCTACAAGGAATCCGACAAGCCGAGGGACGAGATCCTCGGCCAGAGCCCGGCCGATGGCGCCGGTGTGGAGAAGGGCACCGAGGTCAAGCTGGACGTCAGCAAGGGGCCACCGCTGCTCGCCATGCCGCGGGTGATCGACCTGCCGTGCCAGCAGGCCAAGCAGGCGTTGGAGGGCCAGGGCTTCCCGGTGACGATGGCGATCAACCCGAACGCCGTGGTCCGGATCCAGATTCCGGGCGAGAATTCGCAGGTGGCGCCCGGCACCCCGGTCACCCTGACGTGCTTCTGATGCCGACGATCTCCGCGCGGCCGGTGGGCACGCACACTCCGACCTCGGGTGGGCTGGCGAAGGCTGCCCTGCCGTACGCCGACGCGACCGGCGCGCAGGTGGTGCAGGTCTACGTCTCCAACTCGCGAGGCTGGGCACTGCCCGACGGCGACCCGGTGCAGGACGCGCTGTTCCGCGACGGTTTCGCCGAGCGGGGCATTCCCGCGTTCATCCACGCCGCTCTGCTGGTCAACCTCGGCTCGCCCACCCCGGCCACTGTCGAGAAGTCGGGCCAGACGCTGGCGCACGCGCTTCGTCGGGGCGTGGCGATCGGTGCGCGCGGGGTGGTGTTCCACGCGGGCAGTTCGGTGGACGAGGGGCACGCCGAGGCGGCGATGGGACAGGTCCGCGAGGTGCTGCTGCCGCTGCTCGACTGGGCTGCCGACGCTGGCGGGCCGATGTTGCTGGTCGAGCCGAGCGCCGGCGGTGGCCGCTCACTGGCCTCCCGGGTGGAGCAGCTCGGGCCCTACCTGGACGCGGTGGACGGGCACCCCATGCTCGGGGTCTGCTTCGACACCTGCCACGCCTGGGCGGCCGGCCACGACCTGGCGGCCGAGGGCGGCATGACGGCGACCCTGGACACCCTGGTGGCCACTGTCGGCGCGGACCGGCTGCGGCTGATTCACGCCAACGACTCGAAGGATCTGTGCGGCTCCACCCGGGATCGGCACGAGAACATCGGCAAGGGCAGCATCGGCGAGCCCGCCTTCGCCGAGCTGATGGCGCACCCGGCGACCGCTGGCGTCCCGATTGTCGTGGAAACCCCCAGCGAGAAGCACGTGGGCCACGCCGCCGACATCGCCACCCTCACCCGCCTGTCCCACCCCTGACCCACCCTTGTTGATCAAGAGGTTCGCGTCAGCCCGCGGTCGGAATCTGACGCCAACCTCTTGATCACCGAGGTGAACGGGGGCCGGGGTGGGTGGGTGGGTGGGTGGGGTTTTAGGCTGCGGCGAGGATGCGGGGTAGGGCTGCCAGGGCGCGGTCGATGTCCGCGTCGCTGACGCCCAGGTGGGTGACCAGGCGGGCGGTACGGGGGCCGAGCACGGAGATCAGCACGCCCTCGGCCCGCGCCGCGGCGGCCAGGGCCCGGGCGTCCAGGGTGTGCTTGGTGAGGTCCAGCGCGACCAGGTTGGTACGGACAGTGGTGGCCAGCACACCGAACGGCGCGACCGCCTCGGCGAGCCGGGCCGCCTTCGCGTGGTCGTCGGCCAACCGGTCGATGTGCTGCGCGAGCGCGTAGCGACCGGCGGCGGCGAGGATGCCGGCCTGGCGCATGCCCCCGCCCATCCGCTTACGGATCAGCCGGCCACGTTCGATCTTGTCCGCGCTGCCCACCAGCAGCGAACCGACCGGCGCGCCGAGGCCCTTCGAGAGGCACACCGACAGCGTGTCGAAGAGCCGGCCGTACTCGATCAGTGGCACCCGGTCGGCGACGTGCGCGTGCCAGATCCGGGCGCCGTCACAGTGCAGCGCGACGCCCGCCTCGTCAGCCACCCCGCGCAGATCCCGCAGGGTCGCCAGCGGAATCACCCCGCCGCCGCCGCGATTGTGGGTCTGTTCGACGGCTATCGCGCGGGTGGGGACGGCGAAGTAACCGTCCGGCCGGATCATCCCGGCCACCACCTCCGGGTCGATGTCCGCGCCCACCGAGGGCCAGGTCCGCGAGGAGATCCCGCCGTACGCGGCCGCGGCGCCGATCTCGTACGTGACCACGTGCGCGTCGGCGTCACAGAGCAACTCGTCGCCGGGCGAGACCAGCAGTTGCAGGGCGATCTGGTTCGCCATCGAGCCACTCGGGGCGAACAGCGCCGCCTCGTGCCCGAACAACGCGGCGACCTCGGCCTCCAGCGCGTTGACGCTCGGGTCCTCGCCGTAGACGTCGTCACCGACCTCAGCGGCGGCCATCGCCTCCCGCATCCCGGCGGTGGGTCGGGTCACCGTGTCGGACCGCAGGTCCACGAAAAGATCAGGCACTGTCATCCCTTTCAACTGCCGACTGCCGGCTCGCAAGCTCACTCCTCGCGTCAGCCATGGTCATCCTCCGACTGCCGACTGCGGGCTCGCAAGCTCAGCCACGCAGCATCTCCGCTACGAGGAAGGCCAACTCCAACGACTGCTGGGTGTTCAGTCGGGGGTCGCAGGCAGTCTCGTACCGGTCGGGCAGGTCGAGATCCTCGATCCCCTGGGCGCCGCCGAGGCACTCGGTGACGTCCTCGCCGGTCAACTCGACGTGCAGGCCGCCGGGGTGGGTGTCCAGCCCCCGGTGCACCTCGAAGTAGCCGAGCACCTCGTCGACGATGCGGTCGAAGTGCCGGGTCTTGTAGCCGTTGGACGACTCGTGCGTGTTGCCGTGCATCGGGTCGCACTGCCAGACCACCTTGGCCCCGGCGGCGGTGACCTTGGCGACGATCGGCGGCAGCGCGTCGCGTACCCGGTGGTTGCCCATCCGACTGATCAGGGTGAGCCGACCGGGGATGTTGTCCGGGTTGAGCTTCTCGCACAACTCGATCGCCTCGTCCGGGGAGGTCGTCGGGCCGAGCTTGACCCCGATCGGGTTGGCGATCCGGGAGATGAAATCGATGTGCGCGCCGCTGATCTGCCGGGTGCGCTCGCCGATCCACAGGAAGTGCCCGGAGAGCCCGTACGCCCGACGGTCGGAGACCCGGGTGAGCGCCCGGTCGTACTCCAGGGCCAGGGCCTCGTGGGAGCAGTAGAGCGTGACGGTGCGCAGCGCCTCGTCGTCGGTCATGCCGCAGGCCCGGATGAAGGCCAGCGCCCGGTCGATCTCCCGGGCGATCGCCTCGTAACGCTCCCCCGCCGGGGAGTTCTTCACGAAGCCCTTGTTCCAGTCGTGCACGGCGTGCAGGTCGGCGAGCCCGCCGGCGAGGTACGCCCGGAGCATGTTCATCGCCGCCGCCGAGTTCGCGTACGCGCGGATCATGCGCTGCGGGTCGGCGACCCGGGCGGCCGGGTCGGCCTCCAGCGAGTTGATCATGTCGCCGCGGTAGGCGGGCAGGCCGCGGGCGTCGGTCGGCAGCGAGCGGGGCTTCGTGTACTGCCCGGCGACCCGGGCGACCTTGACCACCGGCAGCGACGCGCCGTAGGTGAGCACGATCGCCATCTGGAGCAGGGTGCGGGCGTTGGCCAGCAGGTGGCTCTCGGTGTTGTCCACGAACGTCTCGGCGCAGTCACCACCCTGCAGCAGGAACGCCTTGCCCTCGCAGACCAGGGCGAGCTTCTGCCGGAGCTGGTCCACCTCGTAGGGCGCGACGACGGACGGCACTGTGTCGAGGACCTTGCAGACCGCTGCCACGGCGGCCGGGTCGGACCACGGCGGGACCTGCTCGCGGGGCAGTTCCCGCCATCGGTCCAGACCGAGCGCGGCGTCCTCGGCGGAATCGATCGTCGGTCGGCTGGTCTGCAGGCCCGGGCTGCCCACCGCGGGATGGCTCAGCTGATGCCACTCATGGCGCATGACAGAAAGCGTACGGCGACGGTCGGGGTGGCCGGGCGGCGAGGGGGACGGTTCCGGCAGATGGGAGATCAATCTGCCGGGGCGCTGGTCAGGACGCGGGCGAGGGGACCACACCGGTCGGCGTCGGGCTGGCGACCGCGGTTGCGTCCGGCGCCTCCCCGGCGATGCACCAGTCGCTGCCGTCGCGGGTCACGGTGAAGACCAACGGCCGGACGACTGTGCGCTTGCCGACCGCGACCGAGACCGAGACGCGGACCTCCTGCCCGAGCGGACCGGACCGGATGTCCGTGATGGCCGCCTCCGGAACCTGGAAGTGGTCGGCGAAGTCGCCGTTGGGGCCGGTGGCGCCACGGTCGAAGCCGTCGTGCAGCAGAGCGCAGAGCTGGCTGCGGCCGGCGGCGACGTCCTTGGCCGTCATGGCGTCGAGGTACGCCTGCACGCGCTCACGGGAGCGGGTGGCGGCCTCCTCGGCGGGGGCCCGGGCCGGCTTGGGGGCCGACTTCTCCTCGTCCTTGTCGCCGATCCCGCAGCCGACCAGGGCAACCGGCAGCAGCATCAGCCCGGCGGCGGTCGCCGCCAGCCTGCTGTGTATCGGTCGCATGATCACCTCCGTCGGCGGTGAGATCGAGACGTGCCGAGCCGCGAGTCTGCCACATCCGGCTGTACGAGCCCAACGGCGGCGGCCCGGTCGACGCGCTGGGCGTCGGCCGGGCCGCTGTGTCACGGGCGGGAAGGGACGGTGCGGGCCCCTTCCCGCCGTGTGGGTGGTGCGTCGGCCCTCGGCTCAGCCGAGACCGCCCTTGATGGCGCCGATGAGCTCGCCGTTGCTCGTGTCACCGGAGAGCTCCCAGAAGAACGCGCCACCGAGGCCCTGGTTGTTCGCGTACGTCATCTTGCCGTTGATGGTCGACGGGGTGTCGTAGCTCCACCAGTTGTTGCCGCACTTGGCGTACGCGGTGCCGGCGATCGTGCCGGTGGCCGGGCAGGTGTTCTTGAGGACCTTGTAGTCCTCGTTGCCCGCCTCGTAGGTGCCCGCTGCCGCACCGGTGGCGCTGCCGCCCGGGGCGGCCTGGGTGACGCCGGTCCAGCCCCGGCCGTAGAAGCCGATGCCGAGCAGCAGCTTGTTGGCCGGTACGCCCTTGCTCTTGAGCTTCTGGATCGCCGCGTCCGAGTAGAAGCCGGCGGTCGGGATGCCGCTGTACGAGGTGAGCGGGGAGTGCGGTGCCGTCGGACCCTGGGCGGCGAACGCGCCGAAGTAGTCGTACGTCATCGGCATCAGCCAGTTGAGGTTGCCGATGGCGCCGGCGTAGTCGGTGGCGTCGATCTTGCCGCCGTTGGTGCCGTCCGCCGTGATGGCGGCGGTGACCAGGGCGCTGGAGCCGAACTTCGACCGCAACGCGCCGATCACGTTCTTGAACGCGTTCGGGCCGCTGGTGTCACAGGTCAGACCGCAGGCGTTGGGGTACTCCCAGTCGACGTCGATGCCGTCGAAGACGTCCGCCCAGCGCGGGTCCTCGACCAGGTTGTAGCAGCTCTCGGCGAACGCGGCCGGGTTCTGCGCGGCCTGGGTGAAGCCGCTGGACCAGGTCCAGCCACCGAACGACCAGATCACCTTGAGGTGCGGGTTCAACCGCTTGAGCTTGCGCAGCTGGTTGAAGCTGCCCCGCAGCGGCTGGTCCCACGTGTCGGCGACGCCGTCCACGCTGTCCGCCGCGGTGTACGCCTTCTCGTAGTCGGCGTAGCTGTCGCCGATGGAGCAGCGACCACCGGTGGTGTTGCCGAAGGCGTACAGGATGTGGGTCAGCTTGGCGGCGGAGCCGCTGGTCTGGATGTTCTTGACGTGGTAGTTGCGCCCGTAGACGCCCCACTCGGCGAAGTAGCCGACGACCTTCTTGCCGCCGGTGTTCGGCGGCGGAGTGGTCGGCGGCGGAGTGGTGGGTGGAGGCGTGGTGGGGGGCGTCGTGGTCGGCGGGGTGGTGGTCGGGGGCGTGGTGGTCGGCGGGGTCGTTCCGCCGCCGCACGCGGCACCGTTGATGGTGCAGTTCAGCGGTGCCTTGTAGGCGCCGCTGCCGTTGTAGCCCCAGCTGAACGAGGCGCCGGGGGCGATGCCGCCGGCCCAGCTCTTCTTGACCGCGACGTAGTGGTTGCCGCTGCTGGTGACGTCGGCGTCCCACGCGCTGCTGATGGTGGTGCCCGACGGCAGGTCGAACTCGATGCGCCAGGTGGTGACAGTGGCGCTGGAGCCGTTGGTGACTGTCACCCTCGTCTCGTGACCGGTCCCCCAGTCCTGCGCCTTGGTGAAGGTGGTGGTGACCGTGCCGGCGCCGAACGCGGTGGTCACCGGCACCGCTGCGACGGTCACGGCGACCACGGCACCGGCCCAGAGGGCCCGGCGGAGCGATCTTTTCATGCGGCGTCTCCCGAACTGTTAGGAAACTTTCCAAAAGAGATGGTGAGACGGTACTCACGCCGTCATCAGTTCGTCAAGATGCGCATGTTTCGATTTCTCCTGGTGCACGGAGTGCGTACGCTGCGCCCACCCCGGGTCAACGCACGGCCGACGCGTAACCTCGGCCCATGACCGTCTTCGACATCCCGATCGACGCCCTCAACGGCGGCCCCGCCGACCTGGCCCGCCACCGCGGCAAGGCGATGCTGGTCGTCAACGTGGCCTCCCGCTGCGGCCTCACCCCGCAGTACGCCGGCCTCCAGACGCTCGCCGACTCCTACGCCGACCAGGGCCTCGTGGTACTCGGCGTGCCGTGCAACCAGTTCGCCGGGCAGGAGCCGGGCAGCGCCGCCGAGATCAGCGACTTCTGCCAGGTCAACTACGGGGTCACGTTCCCGCTGACCGAGAAGGTCGACGTCAACGGCCCGGACCGACACCCGCTCTACGCCGCGCTCGTGAACACCCCGGACGCCGACGGGCACACCGGCGATGTGCGCTGGAACTTCGAGAAGTTCCTGGTGGCCCCGGACGGCTCGGTCGCCGCCCGCTTCGCCCCCACTGTCGCGCCCGACTCCGACGACCTGCGCGCAGCCATCGAGAAGACCCTTCCCACCCCCTGAGCCGGGCCTCCCGACTCCGGGCCGCTCGTCACCGGAGAGTGGCAGGTCCTCGGAGAGCCGGTTCGCGCGGTCGGCGTGAGCGGTACGTTGGGCGGGCAGGCCCGCAGCGCGACCAGGCTTCCGCCGGGCCGACGACGATCGCGAGCAGTCTGCGCAGCTACCGACAGCGGGTGACCAGAATAACCCACCAGTCTGGTCGGGAATGCGTCGTGGGTGGACGGAGTTGGGAACGAGCATGACAACTGTGGGACTGATCGGCAGTGGCAACATCGGCGGCACCGTGGCACGGCTGGCCGTCGACGCCGGCTACGACGTGGTGCTGAGCAACTCGCGGGGCCCGGAGACCCTCACCGACCTGGTGGAGACGCTGGGCGAGCACGCCAGCGCCGGCACCGCGCAGGACGCCGCGCAGGTGGGCGACCTGGTGGTCGTCAGCGTCCCGCTGAAGGCGTACCGGGCGGTGCCCGTCGAACCGCTGGCCGGCAAGGTCGTCATCGACACCAACAACTACTACCCGCAGCGCGATGGCACCTTCCCCGAGCTGGACTCCGGCGAGACCACCAGCAGCGAGTTGCTCCAGCGGCACCTGCCGGACTCCCGAGTGGTCAAGGTCTTCAACAACATCTACTTCAAGGGCCTGGCCGCGCTCTCCCGGCCGACCGACGCGGCCGACCGCAGCGCCCTCGCGATCGCCGGTGACGACGCCGCCGCGAAGGCCGAAGTGACCGCCTTCCTGGACCAGATCGGCTACGACGCGGTGGACGTCGGCCCGCTGGCCGAGGGGTGGCGCTACCAGCCGGACACCCCGGCGTACGGCACGCTCTACTCGGCGAGCCCGACCGACTGGGATCACCCGGCCCCGGGCGACGCCGCGAAGGTACGCGCCGCCGTGGCCGCCGCCACCCGCTGAGCAGGGCCAGCCGCCGCCCTGCCCGCGACCGCCTACCTGGGCGGCGTGTGGAGGGCGGCGGCGAGTTCGTCGTCGCGTGGTCCCGGTGGCCCGGCAACGGCCGGCGCGGGGCTTGCGCGGAGTCAGGTCGTGGGGTCGGGCGACGGCTCTTCGGCAACGCCGGCCGCCCGGTGCGCCAGTTCGGTGCGCAGCCGGTGGAGGTTCGGCGTGACGGCAACCAACGACAGGTGAACCTCCTGCGAGTTTCGCCCGCGCGCTCGGTTCCACACGCCCACCCGACCCCAGTCCCAGCGGTTCAGCACCGGCCGGGTCCGATCCCGATCAGCGATGTCGACGATCAGGGTCGGGCTGATCCGGCCGCGTACCTCGGCTCGGTGCAGGTCGGCCCAGTCGACCTGCACCGTCCCGCCGGCAGGCACTGTCAGTTCGAGGAAGTCGCGGGTCAGCCGAAGTGGCAGCCCACCCTGGCGTCGTAATTGCACGGGGTAGCGGATCGCCGCCAGCAGAAGTATCGGCCCGTGCGGAAGCGGGTGGTACCAGGCGTTGCCGAACGCGACGCTGAGCAACGCGAAGGCCGGCAGGACCACCAGTCCCGCGCAGGCCACCCGGGCCAGCACCCGCCAGCGGGATCGTCGGAACCAGGTGTCCCCTGCATCGACTTTCGTCACCACTGCTGCTCAGTAGCCACACGTGAGCAGACGCAAACGCCCCACTTCTGCCTCCGGAAGAACGGGTTTCACGGGTGGGCGCCGACTCGTAGCCTCGGCGAATGGGGACGACGAGCACACCGGCGTACGACGCCCACGCGGACTGGTACGAGAGCTTCATCTCCGGCGGCGGCGACTACCTGCGCCGGGTGCACGCGACGGTCGCGGACCTGCTCGGCGCGGGCGAAGGTCCCTGCCTCGACATCTGCTGCGGTACCGGCGCGCACGCTCCGGTACCGACAGGTCTGGGTTGGACGCCGGTGGGCGTGGACCTGTCGGGCGGGCAGTTGCGGCACGCGCGAGGGCGGCTGCCGGTGATCAGGGGTGACGCGGGCGCCCTGCCGGTCGCCGGCGCGTCGCTGCCGGCCGCGACGTGCGTGCTGGCCAGCACCGACCTGCCCGACTATCCGGCCGTGCTGCGCGAGGTCGCCCGGGTGCTGCGTCCCGGCGGACGCTTCGTCCACGTGGGTGTGCACCCGTGTTTCGTGGGCGCGTTCGCCGACTGGAGTCAGCATCCGCGTGTCGTCGTCGACGCGCGGTACGCCGACCGGTCGTACAGCTTCGACAGTTGGAACGTCACCGGCGTGCGGGTACGGGTGGGAGCCTGGCACGTCCCCCTCGCCGACCTGGTGAACGCGACAGTGGACGCCGGCCTTCGGCTGGTCCGGGTCGTCGAGGCGGGACCGGGCGGAGTCCCCGACCTGTTCGGCCTCCTCGCCATCCGCGATCGGTAGAGAGCGACAGCGATAAAACATCGCTGTGGCAACTTGCGTCACAGTCCTGTTCACGGGACCCTGTTCTCTGGGTTGCCGCCCGCTCACCGAACGTGCCCCCGGAGGCGACATGCACACGCTCCGTACCGTGCCCCGCCGGCTGCTGGCCGGCTCCGGCGCGCTCCTGCTCGGCACCGCCCTCGCCACCGCCGCCATTCCGGTTCCGGCGGACGCCACGACCGGCGCGGACACCGTCGGATACGTCCGGCTCGCGCACCTGTCCCCGGACACCCCGGCGGTGGACGTCTACCTTGCCGCACCGGGCGCGGCGAAGCCGCAGGTCTTCCCCGGGGTCGGTTACGGCGTGGTCTCCGACTATCTCGAACTCGCGCCGGGCCGGTACGCGGTGGCCATGCGCGAGGCCGGCGCGCCCGCCAGCGACCCCCCGGTGCTCACCACCGAGGTCGCGGTGACCAGCGGGGACGCGTTCACGGTGGCCGGTGTCGGGCGGCACGCCGACCTCGGCCTGCGGGTGCTCAACGACGATCTCAGCGCCCCCACCGACGGCCGCGCCAAGGTGCGGGTCGTACAGGCCTCGGTGCGGACCCCGGTGCTCGACGTCGCCGCCGCCAACGGTCCGACGATCGCCGACGGGGTGCAGTTCGCCACCACGACCGACTACCAGCAGGTCGAGCCGGGCAGTTGGCGGCTGAAGCTGACGGGCGCCGGCGGGCCGAGCGCCGACGCCGAGGTTCGGCTCACCGGCGGCGCCGTCTACTCGCTGCTGGTGCTCGACGCGAAACAGGGCGGGCTCACCGCCGAGCTGCGCCGCGACGCCGAGGGCGGCACCGTCGTCCCGGCCGGCGGGGTGGACACCGGCGCCGGTGGCACCGCCGGGGCCGGGCTCGACGCGTACCCCCTGGTGGCCGGCGGTCTGGCCGCGGCGGCCGGCGCGGTGGCCCTGCTGCTCTGGCGTCGGCGGCGGCGCACCACCTGGTGAACGCCGGGCCGGACCCGTCGATCCGGCGGCACCGTGAGCGCCGGACACCGCTGGCCGCGCTGGTCGCGGCCGGCGCGGCGGTCTGCCTGGCCGCCGGCACCGGGGTCGGGCTGGCCACCACCGGCCCGCCACCACCGGCGGCGAGCTGGCACCCCGGCTGCGGCGACGACTGCCCGTCGGTGGCCGCCGCGCCCACGCCACACGGTCCACCCACGCGGGTACGCGTACCGCGCATCGACGTCGACTCACCGCTCACAGTGCTCGGTCTGGACCGCGCCGGCGTGCTGATCCCGCCGACCGACTTCCACACCGCTGGCTGGTACGGCGGCGGCCCGGCCCCGGGCGACACCGGTCCGGCCGTCCTCGCCGGGCATCTGGACTCCCGACGCGGCCCGGCGGTCTTCGCCCGGCTCGGCGAGCTACGACCCGGCGACCTGGTGGAGGTGTGGCGCGGCGGGCAGCGGTTGCCGTTCCGGGTGACCGGGTCGCTGCGTACCCGCAAGGACCAGTTTCCGACAGCGGTGGTCTACGGCCCGACGCCCGGGGCGGAGCTGCGCCTGGTCACCTGTGGGGGCGACTTCGACCGGCGGCGGGGCCACTACGTCGACAACGTTGTGGTGTTCGCGGTGACCGATGCCCCCGACCCGGTCCTGCCGACGTCCGCCGCAGGCTGAGTCGCGCAGCCTTGATCCACTCGGGTTCACGGAAGTCGGGGCGTCCGCCGCGCTCGAATAGCGCGATTTCCATGAACCCGAGTGGATCAAGCGGGTGAGGCGCGAGGGGTCAGAGGGGGCGGCGGCCGGCGAAGCCGCACTCTGCCCGGTGGTACCAGCGCACGTCGGAGTCGCCCTCCAGCCAGCACCAGAGCACGGCGCGGCCGGCCCGCTCCCCGGGGAAGTCGAGCAGCACCGGGGCGATGCCCTTGACCTGGATGTCGTGCTGGTGCAGCTCGTCGACGACGGCGTGCAACCGAGCTTCCAGTGCCTTGACCTCAGCCAGACCGCCGAGCGCGCTCATGCCGTGGTCACCCAGGTCGGCGCGCAACTCGGCCAGGTCGGCCCGGACCCGGATCAACTCGTCGACGCGCGGCTGCAGGGTGGCCACCAGGTGCCGGGCCTGGGCAAGTGTGAACACCGGGCCAGTATGCGGCACGCACGGCCTCGTGGCGCGCCCCGATCGCTCAGTCGGCCTGTGCCGCCAACTCGCGGGCGCGGTCCCGGGCGGCCTCCAGCGCGGCGAGCAGCGCCGCGCGTACGCCGTGCTTCTCCAGCTCACGAATCGCGGAGATGGTGGTGCCGGCCGGCGAGGTGACCGCCTCGCGCAGCTTGACCGGGTGCTCGCCGGAGTCACGCAGCATCACCGCCGACCCGATCGCGGTCTGCACGATCAACTCGTGCGCCACCTGACGGGGCAGCCCGAGCAGGATCCCCGCGTCGATCATGGCTTCAACCAGCAGGTAGAAGTAGGCCGGGCCGGAGCCGGAGAGCGCGGTGACAGCGTCCTGCTGCGATTCGGGCACCCGGATCGTCTGGCCGAGCGGTTTGAACATCTCCTCGGCCAGCGTGAGGTGCGCCCCGGTGGCGTGCTCGCCGGCCGAGATCGCGGTCATCGCCTGGTCCACCAGCGCCGGGGTGTTGGTCATCACCCGCACCACCGGGGTGCCCTCGGGCAACCGGCGGCTGAAGAAGCTGGTGGGCAGACCGGCGCAGAGCGAGATGACGAGCTTGTCGGCCGGCACCTTGGGGCCGATCTCGTCGAGGAGCGCGGCGGCGTCCTGCGGCTTGACCGAGACCGCGAGCACAGCGGCCTCGTCCACCGCGGTCAGGTTGTCGACCACCCGTACGCCGTACCGGGCGGTCAACTCCTCCGCGCGAGCGGGTCGGCGGGCGGTGGCCAGCAGCCGGTCCACAGGCCATCCCGAGCGCAGCAGCCCGGAGAGCATCAGCTCACCGATCTTGCCCGCGCCGATCACCGCGACCGTGTGCACTCCGGCTGACATGTCGGCCCGTACCCCCTCGCATTGGGTCGCGGCGCGGCGGACCCGCAGGCCCGCCGCGCCGCCGACGATCGATCAGCTGCCGAAGAAGACCTCGGCCTCGGCGTACCGCTCCAGCGGCACGGTCTTCAGCTCGCGGGTGGCCTCGGCGAGGGGCACCCGGACGATGTCGGTGCTCTGCATCGCGACCATCTTGCCCCAGTCGCCGTCGTTGACGGCGTCGATGGCCTGAAGGCCCAGGCGGGTGGCGAGCACCCGGTCGAAGGCGGTCGGGGTGCCACCGCGCTGGATGTGGCCCAGCACCACGGTGCGGGCCTCCTTGCCGGTCTTGGCCTCCAGCTGCTCGGCGAGCCACTGGCCGATGCCGCCGAGGCGGACGTGGCCGAACGAGTCGAGCTCCTGGTTGGCGAGCACCATCTGGCCGTCGAGCGGCTGGGCGCCCTCGGCGACCACGACGATCGGGGCGTACTGGTGCTGGAAGCGCTTCTCGACGTAGCCGGCCACCTGGTCGACGTCGAACTGACGCTCGGGCAGCAGGATCACGTTGGCGCCACCGGCCAGGCCGGCGTGCAGGGCGATCCAGCCGGCGTGCCGGCCCATCACCTCGACGACCAGGGTGCGGTGGTGGCTCTCCGCCGTGGTGTGCAGCCGGTCGATGGCCTCCATCGCGATGTTGACCGCGGTGTCGAAGCCGAAGGTGTAGTCGGTGGCACCGAGGTCGTTGTCGATCGTCTTCGGCACGCCGACGACGTGCACGCCCAGCTCGTAGAGCTTGGTGGCCACGCCGAGGGTGTCCTCGCCGCCGATCGCGATCAGCGCGTCCACGCCCTGGGCGGCGAGGTTGTCCTTGATCCGCTCGACGCCGTTCTCGATCTTGAACGGGTTGGTCCGGGACGAGCCGAGGATGGTGCCGCCGCGGGGCAGAATGCCGCGAACGTCGGCGATGTCCAAGGGGCGGGACAGACCCTCGAGCGGGCCCTTCCAGCCGTCCCGGAAGCCCACGAACTCGTGACCGTAAGTGGCGACGCCCTTGCGGACCACCGCCCGGATGACCGCGTTGAGACCGGGGCAGTCGCCGCCGCCGGTGAGCACGCCGATACGCATGATCCGCTCATCCTCCTGGAGCATCAGGTAAAGCCCGATATGCCCCAGGGTATGTGTCAGGTCAGACCATCGGCGCCGTTGCCGGCCCGGGGCGGGCCGTCACTGCGAACTGTAGTCGGCCCGCTGGTACGACGACAGCGCGCCCCGGGCACCCGCCCCCGGTCAGTAGGTCACCTCATGGTTCTCGCCGGCCTGCGGCGGCTGGCCGGTGACCGCGGCCCTGGCGTAGTCGAGCAGGTTCACCACGGTGCTGTTCGGCGAGTCCCAGTACTCGGCGGAGCTGGCGTGCACCTTGATCAGCGTGAGACCGGGGGTGTCCAGCCCGTCGGGGAACCACGCCTTGAGCAGCGGGTTCCACAGCCGCTCGGCCCGGGCCCGGTCGAACCCCTCGGTGGCGGTGCCGGAGATCGACACCCACGCGTTGTGCTTCTGGTCGGAGAAGGCCACGTTGACCTCCGGGTTCACCCGGAGCTGGCGGACCTTGGCCGAGTCGGCGTAGGCGAAGAACCACAGCTCGCCGTCGAACTCGACCTCCTGGAGCCCCATCGGGCGACTCACCTGACGCCCGTCCAGAGCAGTCGTGGTGAGCATGCAGATCCGCGCGGCCCGGGCCAGGGCGGTGACACGGGCGCGTGCCTCCGCGGCGCTGCTCGGCTGGTGGCTCATGGCAATCTCCCTCGGCTCGGCTGGTCGAACCGTTGCCCGGGACAGAACCGGTCAAACCTACGGCGGCGCGGCCACCACTCAACGGGCGGTCATCGCCCGCCAGCGGGCCAGATTGTGCCGGGCATCGACCAGAGCGTCGTGCCGGGCCGCGTCCGCGTCCGGCAGGGGCGGCCGACCCCGGTCGTCCCAGAGCTGCCGCAGCTCCTTGGTGTAGCGGGGAATCTCCCGGGGCAGCGCCGGCATCGCGCCCCAAAGCTGGGCGAGCACCACGTGGTCGTACGCGGCGAACCAGGCCCACAGCTCCAGCTGCTCCCCCGGCCGGTCCCGGATCGGCTCCATCAGGAAGTCGTACAGGTCGTCGCGGATGCGCTCACGCGAGCGCCAGGCCCGATCCGCCGGGGAGGGCAGCTTGTCGAGCACGTTGCGTCGAACCCAGGGCACGGCGCGGGAGTCGTCGAACTCGGTGGAGACCGCGTAGAACTCGCGGCCGTACTCGTCGACGACACCGATCGAGACGAGGTCGACGGTCGTGCCGTCCTCGATGAACTCGCAGTCGTAGAAGTAGCGGTAGACCATTCCGGGCATCCTCGCCCACCGCCGCCCGGCCGCGTCCGGCGGGGCCCGTCCGACGGTGGAGCACACCGCCGCGACACCTCGCGTACGGCGCGTCGCAGCCCGTGACGGTCACGGAAGTGCTTCGAGGGGTGTACAGCAAGCGACCGGACCGTCATGATCTGATGTGTACCGCTACCGGACGCCGAATCGGTGTCAGTTCACCTTGTCGGGGCCCATCAGGTTCGCCCGGTGAGCGAATTGTGGTCCATGACCGGGGGAGGGGTTGGGCCGTGGAGGTTCGCCTGCCGGAGCCGGGTGACGCGCTCACGGGTGTCGAGATGTTCGCTGGGCTGGAGCCCGAGGTGCGGCAACGCGTCATCGCTGCCGCCGTCCCGCGCACCTACCGCAAGGGCCAACTGCTCTTCGTGGAGAACGATCCCGGCGAGTCCCTGATCGTGCTGCGCCGCGGCGCGGTGGCGGTCTTTCGCACCGCACCTACCGGCGAGCGGGCCGTGCTGTCGGTTATCCGTCCACCGGACGTGCTCGGTGAGGTCTCCCTGCTCGACGCGTCCACCCGGTCCGCCTCGGCGGAGGCCATCGAGGACTGCGCGGCGCTCGCGCTCTCGCGGGGCGCGTTCATGGAGTTGGTGCACTCCAACCCCCGCATCCTGGACGCGGTGATGCGCTCACTGGGCGGGCTGATCCGCCGGCTCACCGAGCAGAACGCCGACCACGTCTTCCTCGACCTGCCCGGTCGGGTGGCGAAGACGCTGGTGCGGCTGGCGGGCGAGAGCCAGGCACCGATGATCACGATCGAGCTCAACCAGAGCCAACTGGCCGAGATGGCCGGTGGTTCCCGGCAGAGCGTCAACCAGGCGATCGGCTCGTTCGCCAGCCGTGGCTGGCTGCGCACCGAGGGCCGCCGGATCGTGGTAACCGACGTGGCCGCGCTGCGCCGCCGCGCCGGCATGGCCGACCGCTGACCGACCGGCACGTCGCTCGGGCATCCGATCTGGACGGGCCCCACCCGTCGCCGCCCGCTCTCCTACCCGTACGCACGGCTGCGCCGGCTGCCAGTGGCAGCCGGCGTCACCGTGCTCGCGGTTCAGCGGGTGGGGTTCAGCGGGTCGGGCCGATCCAGCTGGTCGCGACCGGCTGGTAGCCGGGGCCCGCCCAGAACCCCGGCCCGGCCCAGAACCCCGGTCCGGCCCAGATGCCCGGTCCGGCCCATCCGCTCGCGGTGGTGGTCGTGGTCGTCGTCGTGGTCGCCATGTCGTCCTCCTGGTCGGTGTGTGGTGCTTGTTGCGCTTGTCTTGCCGAGGACGCTACGGCGTGGAGCGGTGGGACAAAATAGGACAAATCGACATCAATCACTGGCTGAAGAGCGGTTGTTGGCCCCCACGCCGCGCTGACAAGGTTGCCGCGCCCGCCCCTGTTCCAGGGCCCGTGCCGACATACCCGCAGCAGTGAGGAGCCACCGGTCATGTCATTACTCCGCGGCAATGTCGCATTTCGTCGGTACTGGTCGGCGCGCCTGGTGTCGTACACCGGTGACCAGCTGGCCCGGACGGCGCTGCTGATTGCCGTCTACGACCGGCACGGCGGCGGCGCGGTCGCCCTGCTGCTGCTGGCCTCGACGGTGCCCCGGCTGCTCGGACCGTTGCTCGGCGCCCTGGCCGACCGGTTCGACCAACGCCGGCTGATGATCGGTTGCGACACCGCCCAGGCGTTGACCTACGTCGCCGTCGCGCTGCTCGCGCCACCCCTGCCCGTCCTGTTGGCGCTGATCACCGCGGCTACCACGGCCGCCACCGCGTTCACTCCCGCCGGGCGCAGCCTGCTCCCCCGCCTGGTCGAACGCGAGCAGCTACCGGCGGCGAACGCGCAACTCGCGACGGGCGTCAACATCGGGCTCGCTGCCGGGCCAGCCGTCGGCGGCCTCCTGCTGGCGACCGTCGGGCTGACCGCCACGCTGCTCGTGGACGCGGCGACATTCGTTCTCTCCGCGTTGCTGATCGGCGGAGTCAGGGCGCTCTCGACGACCGGCGCGATCCGCCGGCCCGAGCCACTGCGGACGGTGCTGCGCGAAGGGCTGCGGGTGGTCCGAGGGCACAGCGTCGTCCGCGCGGTCTCGGTCGGGTTCCTGGTGATGGTGATGTTCGCCGCGCTGGACAACCTCGCCATCGTCCCCCTCGGACGCGCCGAACTGGGCGCCACCGAGATCACGATCGGTCTGCTGGGCACCGCCTACGGCGTCGGCATGGTGCTCGGTCCGATGTGCCTGGCGAGAACCGGCGTACGCATCCGGATGGACCTGGTCCTCTACGGTGCGCTGCTCGCGCTCGGCGCCGGAACGCTTGTCACCGGCCTCAGCCCGGTGATCGCGCTCGCCATTGCCGGTCAGGCGGTGGCCGGCGTCGGAGCGGGCTGGCACAACGTCGCCGCCGACACCCTCATCCAGCAGAACGTGCCGGCCGAACGGCTCGGCGTGGTGTTCGGCACCGTCTACATGTTCCCGTACGCGGCGGAGGCACTGGCCTACGCCGTCGGCGCACCGCTGTTGGCGATGGTCGGGCCACGATGGGTGCTGGTCATCTCGGGGTTGGGTGTGCTGGCCACCCTGGCGCTGATCGCTCCCCTGCTCACCCGGGCCCTGGGGCTACGCCTGCCGACGCCGGGCAGGTTCGCAGCGGCCAACGGGTGAGACCGCCCGACGGGTGCGGCCGGTGGACTCAAGGCCCGCCGACCGCGCCCGGGCGATCAGTTCTCCGTGCTGTCGGCCGGCGGCGCACCCGGCCCCGGCCCGATCTTCTTCGGATCGGTCGGCTTACCAGCCGTGGACGTGCTCGACGAGGTGGTCGTGGTCTCCCCCGACCCGCCCGACTGACCCTCAGGCTCTTCCACCATGCCCTGCTCCTCCAGTTCGGCGAGAGTGACCGCATCGACGTCGATCGTGTCGCCCGGCGCCCAAAGCGTGCCACCCGGATCGGTCCACGAGGCGGACAGTCGTACCTGCACGGAACTCTCCCTGACATGAAACTTCCTGGTACGGAACACTAACCCCGACCGATCGATGCCGTTGCCCGTCCGCACGTCGGGTACCCGACTGGCCGGCCGGCCGCGATACTGACCTCTTTCGCCCACGGAGCTGAACATCGACCTCAAGTGTGGACACTGCGCACGCGCGGCCGGGCCGGACGACCGCTTCTGCGGCGGGTGCGGCCAGCCGCTGGGGGTCAACTGTGCGCACTGCGGGCACGCCAACAGCACCGAGGTCAACTTCTGCACCAGCTGTGGTCAACCGCTGCGCGACCACGCCGTCGCGGTGCAGGAGGACCGGCGTCAGGTCAGCGTGCTCTTCGTCGACATCGTGGACTTCACCAGCTACGCGGAGCGGGCCGACCCGGAGCAGGCCCGCAGTCTGCAGCAGACCTACTTCGCCACGGTGCGCCGGATCGTGCACCAGTACGGCGGGGTGGTCGAGAAGTACATCGGCGACGCGGCGATGGCGCTGTTCGGCGCGCCGGTGGCCACCGACAACGACGCGTTGCGGTGCGTCCGCGCCGGCCTGGAGCTGCAACGGAACCTGGCCCGCCAGCCCGCCGGTCCGCAGCCCCCGCTGAGCTTCCGGGTCGGCATCGCGACCGGCGAGGCCCTGGTCGACCTCTCCGCCACCCGCGACGGTGGGCAGGCCTTCGTGACCGGAGACGTGGTCAACACGGCCTCCCGCCTACAGGGGTTCGCCCCGCCGGGCGGTGTCGTGGTCGACGAGAGCACCTGGTCGGCCACCCGACACGAGATGGAGTACGCGGACCAAGCACCGGTCACCCTGCGCGGCCGGTCCGCGGTGAGCCGGATCTGGCTGGCCGTCCAGGTGCGACCACACCGGGACCCGCGCGGCGCCGAGCTGACCCCGATGGTGGACCGGGAGCACGAACGCGGCCTGCTGGTCAACGCGCTGCACCGGATGGTGACCGAACGGACGTCCCAGTTGGTGACGGTGTTCGGCCCGGCCGGGGTGGGCAAGAGTCGGCTGTTGCGCGAGCTGGCCCGGCACGCCGGCAGCCTGCCCGGCCCGCCGATCACCTGGCTCGTCGGGCAGTGCCCGCCGTTCGGCGAGAACGTCACCTGGGCCGCCCTGTCGGACATCGTGAAGACCTGGGTGGGCGTGCCGGAGGTCGACGGCCCGACCGCGCTGCGCGAACGGCTACGGTCCCGGCTGGGACAGCTCGCCGACCCGCACGCGACCCGGCTGGCCGAGGCGCTCGGCCCGCTGATCGGCGTACCCGGTGAACGGCTCACCCCCGGTGAGACCGAGGCCGCCTGGCGGCGGTTCCTGATCACCCTGGCGACGACCGGCCCGACCGTGCTGGTCTTCGAGGACATGCACTGGGCGGACCAGCAGATGCTCGCCTTCGTCGAGCAGTTGGGCGCGTCAGCCCGCGGCGTACCGCTGCTGGTCGTGGCGACCGCCCGGCCGGAGCTGCGGGAACGGCACCCGGCCTGGACCGGCACGATCAGTGGTGCGATGTCCATCTCGGTGCCGCCGATGCACGACACGGACATCGACACGCTCTACTCACTGCTCCTCGGGCAGGCGACGCTGCCGTCCACCTCGCGTACCCCGCTGATCGAGTTCGCCGACGGCAACCCGCTCTACGCCCAGGAGTACGCCCGGATGCTGCTGGACGGCGGCCTGCTCGACGCGGTCGGTTCGAGCGCCCACCCCGACCTCGACGGCGGCGCGGAGATGCCCCGCACCGTGCAGGCGGTCATCGCCAACCGGCTCGACCTGCTGGACCCGGCCGACCGGGCGGTGCTCCAGGCCGCCGCCGTGGTCGGCGTGGTGTTCTGGGCCGGGCCGGTCGCCATGGCGTTGGGACGGCCGGTGGAGTGGGTGGAGCGCGCGCTGGACCGCCTGCAACGTCGCGACCTGGTGTACGAGCAGAGCACGTCGACGATGCCCGGAAAGTCCGAGTACCGGTTCCGGCACATCCTGGTACGCGACGTCTGCTACCAGCGACTGCCCAGGGCCGAACGGGTGCTGCGCCACCAACGCACCGCCGACTGGATGGCACAGCTCACCGACGGCCGGCAGTACGACCTGGCCGAGGTGTTGGCCAACCATCGCTGGGCGGCCCACGAGATCGCCCGTACGGTCGGGCTGGACACCGCCCCCTACGCCCCGTCGGCGCGGGCCGCGCTGCATCAGGCGGCCCGCCGCGCGTACGAGCTGCACGCGCTGGACACCGCCGCCGCGCTGGTCGGCCGGGCGCTGGCCCTGGACGTCGAGGCGGACCCGGCGCTGGAGCTGTTCGACGCCGAGCTGGCGTTCTATCGGGACGGGGACGCCTTCCTGGTGGCGGGGGGCACGGACGTCCTCTCCCGGCTGGCCGCGCGGCTCACCACGAGCGGCGACCGGACGGGTGCGGCGCGCGCCTGGACGCTGCTCGCCACCGCCGCCTGGAGCCGGGCCGACCGGTCGGCGACCCTGCACTGCCTGGACCAGGCGATCGGCATCTACGGCGACCTGCCGGACAGTCAGGAGAAGGCGGGCGCGCTGCTGGAGCTGGCCCGGGTGCACATGCTCAACGCGGAGACCGAGCCGGCGTGCACCGCGGCGCGGGCGGCGGCGTCCCTCGCCCAGCGGCTCCAGCTGCGCGAGGTCCAGGCCAACGCGCGGATCACCCTGGCCGTGGCGCGCTACCTGGCCGGCTCCGCCGAGGCGTTCCCGGAGCTGGCGGAGGTGACCGAGCACTGCCGGGTGGAGCGGCTGACCAGTCGCCGCCGGGCGGTGCAGAACCTGGCCTGGGCGTTGCAGGAGGAGGGCGACCTGGCCGGCTCGGCCCGGTTGGTCGACGAGCAGCTCACCCTCGACCTGGGCGGCGAGCACAGCCTGGCCACGAGTTTCGCCGACCAGTGGGCGCGGTCGTACTACGCGGGTGACTGGACGGCGGCGCTGGCGATGGCGGCGGAGTCGACCCGGCGGCCGACAGCGGAGTGGGATCTGCACATCGTGGCGGTCTCGGGTTGGATGCGCGGTCTGGCCGGAGCCGAGTTGGTCGGACCCGACGGGCCTGACGACACAGCGGGGTCGGACGCACCGGGTGGGGATCTGGTCGAGCAGGCGCTGGTCGCGGCGCGGCGTACCGGATTCCACCGGGTGCTGCGTTCCACCCTGGCGCACGCCGCCCTCTGCCGGGCGGCGCAGGGCCGCCGTGACGAGGCGATGGCGCTGCTCACGGAGCTGGACGAGGACTGGCAACGGACCCGGATGATTCCGTTCGCGGAGTGGGTGCCGGCCGTCGGGCACGTCGCCGGGGTGCTCGGCGCGGACGCCGCCCGGCTGGTCCGACAGTTGCTCGACCGGGCGCCCCGGACGACCCCGTGGGCTCACGCGGCCGGTCAGGTCGCCGACGCCACGTTGGCCCGGCACGCCGGGGACCCCTCGACGGCGGCGAACCTGCTGCGCTCGGCGGCGGCGAGCTACGCCCGGATGAGCGACGTGACCGACGAGATCATCACGCTGGCGCTGGCCATCGGGCCGCTTTCCGAGACGGACCCACCCGCTGCCGAGGCGACCCGGGCCCGCCTGCACGACTTCGCCGACCGCCACCACGCCCCCGCCCTGCTCCACCTGCCCTGACCGCCGGCCGGGGCCGGCGGCGGTGGCTCAGGCGGCCAGCGGCGTCGGGACGGGCTGCTTGAGCTTCTGGGCGTAGACGTCCACGTACTCCCGGCCGGAGAGTTCCATCAACTCGTACATGATCTCGTCGGTGACCGCGCGCTCGACGAACCGGTCGCCGGCCAGCCCGGCGTAGCGGGAGAAGTCCAGCGGCGCCCCGAACCGGATCCGCACCCGATCGATCTTGGGGATGAGCTTGCCCGGGGGCTGGATCTCGTCGGCGTTGAGCATCGCCACCGGCACCACCACCGCGCCGCTCTCCAGGGCGAGCCGGGCCACCCCGGTCTTGCCCCGGTAGAGGCGTCCGTCCGGGGAGCGGGTGCCCTCGGGGTAGATGCCGGCCACTCCCCCGGCCCGCAGCACCTGCAACTGGGTGTCCAGGGCGGCACGCGCGGCCCGGCCGCCGGAGCGGTCCACCGGAATCGTGCCGGTGCCCACGAAGAACATCTTGGTCAGCCAGCCCTTGATTCCCTTGCCGGTGAAGTACTCGGCCTTGGCGACGAAGGTGACCTTCCGGGCGGTGATCAACGGCGTGAAGATCGAGTCGGAGAAGGAGAGGTGGTTGCTCGCCAGGATCACCGGACCGGTCGCCGGGACGTTGCGCAGGCCCTCCACCTGCGGGCGGAAGATCAGCTTGAGCAGCGGACCGAGGATGACGTACTTCAGCAGCCAGTAGAGCACCGGCGTCCCTTCCCATGGTGTGCTCGCGACAGCGCCAGCCGTCGTCGCCGACGAGCCTACGAAGCGAGCGCTCTCACCACAACGGACGAAGCTCGTGGCGGACGTATCGACTCGACTCCCCTACCCCTTGCATGCCGCAGGCGGCTTTGAGGACCCGCGCGACGGGGCCGGCAGGGCAGCGGGCTGAGGCCCGGGACAGATTCGTCTCGACCACTCAATGCGTGGCAGGCCCATGTGCCACGCCTTCACTCCGCCGTAGATATTCGCGGTCGAGCCCGGGTCAAGGTAGGGCGCTCTTCCGAGTGGGACGCCCGGACGGAACTGTTCGATCACTTGTTCCGAATGGTTCCGAACAGGCTTTCGCTTGTCCGACTGCGCCGTCCCTGCGAAAGCTGATTGCGACAGCCGCCGTCCCGCCGCGGAGGCTGTCGCAGTAATCGGCGGAGATCACAGATTGGATCTGGAATGAAGCTAAGAACTCTCGGCGCTGCCGCCACACTCACGCTCGGCTTGGCCGTACTGGCACCCGCACCGGCACTGGCCTCGGCACATGCGCCAACCGCGACGGTCACCATGTCCGTGACTTCGGCGGCGGCGCAGGCCGCCGGCCCTGACGTCGACTGCCCGCGCATCCACACGACCGGCCAGTACGCCTACACCTGGTGCCGCGTCTACGGGGGACAGGTCCGACTGCGGGCGGACTGCAACGGCGCGCCCGACAAGTACTCCGGATGGGCGGCGCCGAAGGCCGGCAATCCGACCCAACGGCTTCAAGCCGGTCCTTGCATCTTCGGCGTCGGTGGAGCCAGCAGCATCGAATGGCGACCGTAATGCAGTCGTTCAGCCCACATCCCCGGCGTCAGAAGGTTGAAGGAGACGTTCCATGAAACGTACGCCAAAGCTAGCTGCGGCCTTGCTTCCTATCGCGGCGTCAGCCGCCATGGCGTTCGCCGGCGGCCCAGCATCAGCCGCTGAACCGATCACGGCGGCCCATGCGGACCGTGCAGGAACATCGACGACCGCGGTCTCGGAAACCCTGGCCCGATACACCGTGACCGTCCGCTGCCACGTGGTCCGCATCAAGGACACCACCGTCGTGGACGTCATTTACGGCACTGGCACCGGAACGACGTACAACAGCGCCAAACTGAACGCCGAGAAGGACGCCAACCGCAAGGTGCCGCCGGGTCACTACAAGCGGCACTGTCACCCGGTCTGACCCGGTAGCCTGGCTCCTCGGCGGCAACTCCCCCAAAGGAGGCGGCATGGTCGGGCAACCGTCCATCTGGGAACTTCGCGTCGGCATCTATGCGAGCGCAGAAGACGCCCGCGCCTTGGTGGACCAGATCGCGGCCCTGCTGTGCCCTGATGACGTCCACCCGGGCCCGTGTCCGGTGCCGTGGTCCATCGACCTGCTCACGGATACCGATCTCCCTGATGGCCTGCACGACGGTCTCGTGGAGCAGTACCGCGTCGAACGACCATGACACCGGTTAAGCACCAGGGCGCCGGGCAGAGCCGACTGGCGGGGGTCGGAGGCGGGCTGCCGCAGTTGGGCACTTGCTCGAAGGGGCCGAGCCGTTCAGACGGCTCGGCCCCGCTGCGGTCCATGAACCGCCATCACGGGGTCGGGGTCCGCGTCGGTTGGGCCATTCGACGGCGGCTTCGTCTCCCACTCCGGCCCCGACGGTCCCGCTCCCGACCTGACCTGACACCGCGGTCACAGCGAGATCATGCGGGCGGTCGGCGAGTCGGCGACAAGCGCCATCCCCGGAGACCTCCCGTTGGCAAGGATTAGCAAAAACGGACAAAGGAGCCCCGCCGCGACCTGCGGGAGCAGCCGTGACTTTGGAAGACGCGACACAACGCACTCCCGGAACCATGCCCTGACGTGTCACGATTCAGAGCACGGCGTGCGGACTGGCGCCGAAGGGCAGCGGTGGCCGCGCCGGAAGGCGCGTTAAGGGGGATGTCCGGGTGTCAGCGGGTGGGGCCCGCCGGGGACGGCGGGACAACGGGCTCGACGCGAACGAGTACGCCGTCGTCGGCGACGTCGATCCGCGCGTCGGTGAGCACCTGCTCGACGTGCTGGCCGCCGGTGGGATCGCCGCCTACCTCCAGCCCTCCGCCGACCTCAATCCGGTCACCCGCACCACCACTGTGCCGGCCCGGCCGGTCGACCGGCTCTACGTCGACCGCTCGCACCTGACCACCGCCCGGGACTACCTGACCCAGCTCGCCGACGAGACCACTCCGGAGCAGCCACCGGCTCGCGACGAACCGGACATCGACGCCGAGTGGGCGCGCATCGTGGCGGGCTTCCACACCACCTCCACGCCCGGTGACAACCCGTGGCCGGCCTCGGAGGACGTGGACGAGCGGGACAACCGGGACGAGTCGACCTCCGGGTCGCTGACCCGCTCCGGCACCGACGAACCGGGTCCGACCGCCACCGACGTTCGTCGGCTGCCGTCCGCCACGGACATCTCCGGAATCTCGGTGGGGCGCGGCACCCGACCGGACGAGCCGTCGCTGCTGGACGGGTTGGACACCTTCGGCGCCGACCTGCCCGACGACGAGGACGACGAGGGCTACCACCCGCCGCCACCACCGCCGCTGCCGCGGGTCAGCAAGTACGCGGTGATCGGCGTACTCGGGGTGGTCGTCGGGTTCGTGCTGTTCCTCTTCCCGTGGCTGCTCCCGATCGACCGCTCGGCGGTCACGCTGTTCGGGTTCACCGGCATCCTGGCCGGTTTCGTCACGCTGATCTGGCGGCTGCGCCCCGGCGACGAGGACGAGGACGACCCGGACAACGGCGCCGTCGTCTGACGGTCGGCCCGCATCCCGAGACAGCAGCGCCCCGCCGGGGGCGTAACAGTGGTGTAACTTACTGTCAGTAGGAATACCGCTGTACGTCACTTCCCCCGCTGACTGACCGGTTTTTCCTTGCTCGCGGCGGTCAGTCCTCTGCTGATCGGAATGCCCGAGATGCGACAGAGTTCTCTCGTGGTGGTGGCCAACCGCCTCCCCATCGACGACAACCAGGCCCCCGACGGGGCCTGCGAGTGGCGGCGCAGCCCAGGTGGGTTGGTCAGCGCGCTGCTTCCGCTCCTGCGACACACCCCGGCCACCTGGGTCGGCTGGGCCGGTGGCACCGGGCCGGCCCCCGCCCTGCCGGACGTGGACGGCGTGCGGATGCACACCGTCGCGCTCACCCCGGAAGACCTGCGCGACCACTACGAGGGGTTCGCCAACGCCACCCTCTGGCCGCTCTACCACGACTCGGTGGAGCAGCCGCAACACCACCGCCGGTGGTGGGAGGCGTACCAGCGGGTCAACCAGCGTTTCGCCGAGGCGACCGCGGAGGTGGCCGAGCCGGGCGGGGTGGTCTGGGTGCAGGACTACCACCTGCAACTGGTCCCCGGTCTGCTGCGCGCGCTCCGCCCGGACCTGCGCATCGGGTTCTTCCTGCACGTCCCGTTCCCGCCGCCGGAGTTGTTCATGCAACTGCCCCGCCGGGCCGAACTGCTGCGCGGCATGCTCGGTGCCGACCTGGTCGGCTTCCAGCGGGGGCAGGCGGCGCACAACTTCGCCCAGTTGGTGACCCGGGTGCTGGAGCTGCCGGCCACCGACCGGCGGATCGGCATCGACGACCGGGTCGTCCGCATCGGAGCTTTCCCGGTCTCCATCGACACCGCCGAGATGGCCGCGCTCGCCGACCGCCCGGACGTTGCCGCCCGGGCCCACCGGCTCCGTCAGGACCTCGGCGATCCCCGGCAGGTCGTCCTCAGCGTGGACCGGATGGACTACACCAAGGGCATCGAGCAGCGCCTCAAGGCGTACAGCGAGTTGCTCGCCAGCGGCGACGTCAAGGTCCGCGACACGGTGCTGGTGCAGGTCGCCATGCCGAGCCGGGAACGCGTCGGCCAGTACCAGATCCTGCGCGAACGCATCGAACGCGAAGTCGGCCGGATCAACGGCGAGTTCGGCCGGGTCGGTGAGCCGGCGATCCACTACCTCACCCAGCCCTTCGACCGGGCCGAGCTGGCCGCGCTCTACCGGGTCGCCGACGTGATGGCGGTGACCCCGCTACGCGACGGGATGAACCTGGTCGCCAAGGAGTACGTGGCCGCGCGGGTCGACGACACCGGCGCACTGCTGCTCAGCGAGTTCGCCGGCACCGCCGCCGAGCTGTCCCAGGCGTACCTGGTCAACCCGCACGACCTGGAAGGGCTCAAACAGGGGCTGCGCGCGGCGCTGCGGGCCGACCCGGCCGACACCATGCAGCGGATGCGGGCCATGCGCGCCCACCTGCACCAGCACGACATCCGGGCCTGGGCCCGCTCCTACCTGCGTGCCCTGGACGAGGGCGGCGCCCTGATCAGTCGCCTGACCGGCACCGACACCGACACCGACGGTGCCGCTCGGGTGCCCCGACCGGCCACCCCGACGGGCAGCCCGGCCGGCCACCAGGCCGGCGGCTGACCGCCGGGCAGCCCGGCTGCTCAGTGCGCCGCCGGCTCCTTCTCCAGCCAGTCCAGGATCGCGTCGATCGGCTCCGCCCACCGCGCGTCCAGCATCAGGTCGTGGCCCATCCCGGGAAAGAGCAGCGGGGCCGACCCGTAGCGGCGAGCCACCCGGGTCAACGTCGACGCCGGCACCACCCGGTCGTCCGGGCTGCCCAGCACCAACACCGGGGGCGCGCCCACGGCCGGCTCGGCCTCCGGCTCGCCCAGCAGCGCCCACTGGGCCCGCCGACCCGCCCGACCGAGGCGTCCCACATACCGCCGGGCCTCCTCGTCGGGCAACTCGCGGCTGAACAACTGCCCCCGGTTGAGCCGCAACGGCCCACCGAACACCGCCGGCAACGTACCCGCCGGGTTGCGGCGCAACGCCGCGCCCAGCACTCCCCAGCCGCCGAAGACCGGCGCCACCAGCACCGCGCCCCGCGCCGGGTAGCGGGCCAACGCGTGTGCCACCACCAGCGCCCCGGCGCCGTGCCCCACCAGCACCGCCTGCCGCGGCAGGCTCGCGGCCACCTGGACCACGTCGTGGGCGTACGCCCTCAGCGTCGCCTCCGGCGCCGGCTCGCTGCCACCGTGCCCGCGCAGGCTCACCGCGTACGCCGGGAACCCCCGCGACGCCACGTGACCCAACCAGTGCTCGGCGAACGCCCACGCGCCGTGCCCGAACCCGGGTACGAACAGCAGCGGCGGCCGCCCCTGCTCCAGTTCGGGGACCGCGCTGAGCACCTCCCGCCGGGCCGGCCGGACCGGCCGGGACCACTCCCGACCCCGCATGATCCGCAGCTCGCTACTCGCGCTCACCGTGCCAGCCTTTCGTTCGCGACTGCGGGGCTCGCAAGCTCACTCCTCGCGCTCACTTGCCCTCCAGCTCGACCAGGGCGCGTTGGATGGCGCGCAGATAGTCGGCGTGCCCGACCTCGAACCAGTGCCGGCTGCTGTCCTTGACCGGCCCGGAGTATCGCTCCCCCGCCCGGTCCCGCACCCGGGCCGCGAACGCGGTGGCCCGTTCCGGCCGGTCCCGGCGGGCCTGCAGCAGCCGGGCGAAGAGCACCGTCTGCCAGTGCGACAGGGTGAACAACCCGGAGTCCGGTTGCAGCAGGCCGGCCACGGCCAGGGTCGGGTGCCCCGGAGTGAACGCGTTGAGCCACAGCGTGGGCCGGCCCGCGCCCGCGCTGTCACCGAACACCGACGCGTCGAGGAACTCGAAGCGCGGCAGGTAACCGGTGGCGAAGACGACCACCTCGGGGTCGATCTCGCGGCCGTCGGCCAACTCCACCGTGTACGGGTGGAACCGGGCCACGTCCGGCACGGGGCCGATCCCGCCGTGGCCCACGTAGTACACGAGCTGGCTGTTCGCGATCGGGTGCGTCTCGTACACCCGGTGGTCGGGCTTGGGCAGGCCGAAGCGGGTCAGGTCACCGACGGTCAGCCGCAGGGTCCAGTGGTAGAGCCACTGCCGCACCCGCAGCGGCACCCGCAGCGCCAGGAGGGTGTCGTTCACCTGGTCGGCGGGGCGACCGAGCACGTACTTGGGCGCGTACCAATAACCCCGGCGGGTGGAGTGCCAGCAGCGCGACGCCTGCTGGGCGGCCTCGACGGCGATGTCGCAGCCGGTGTTGCCGGCACCGACCACCAGCACCCGCTTACCGCGCAGCTGCGCCGGGTCCTTGTAGGACGAGGCGTGCATGATCTCGCCGCGGAACTCCTCCAGGCCCTCGTAGCGGGGCAGCTTCGGCGACCAGTTGTGGCCGTTGGCGATCACCACGGCGGCGTACCGGGCGGTGCGCTCGGGGCCGTACCCGCCGGTGGAGCGGGTGGTCACGTCCCACCGGTCCCCCTCGACGGGCTCGACCCGGATCACCTCGGTGCCGAACCAGATGTGCGAACGCAGGTCGAAGTGGTCGGCGTACCGCTCGAAGTAGGACAGCAGCTGACCGTGGTGCGGGTAGTCCGGCCAGGAGTCCGGCATCGGGAAGTCGGGGAACTGGGTGAACGGCTTCGACGAGATCAGGTGGGTGCTGGCGTACACGGGGCTGCGGTCGTGCCGCCAGTTCCAGGCGCCGCCGACGCCCGTCTCCCGCTCGTAGCAGTCCACGCCGAACCCGTGCTCACGTAGGTTCTTGATGGCGGTCAGCCCGCTGGCCCCGGCCCCGATGACGCAGACCGTGTCGCCCCGGTCGGAGACCGGGCGTGCGTCGCTGTTCGCCGTGGGCGAGGTCGCCTCCGGGTCGGGCCGGCCGTGGTCGGTGGAGGTGGACACCGGGGACATCTCCTTTGGTACGGCAGGCGTGCCGGTCGCCGCGAAATCCTCTCCACAACCGGGCCGGATGTCCAGTCCTGAGCCGGAGGCGCCGACGGTCGAGCCGGCGTCGGGGGTCAGCCGGTGGCGGGCAGCAGCAGGTCGACCAGGACCGGGAAGTGGTCGCTGGCCCGGCGGGTCTGCGGGGTGTCCACCACGTCGTAGTCGACCACTGTGATCCTCGGGTCGACGAAGAGCGCGTCGATGCGTCGGCGCGGGTCGGCGCAGGGGTAGGTGTGCCGCTCGGCCCGGTCGGCCGCCACCGCCGCGTCGGTCAACCCGCGCGACACGGTGGCCCAGGCCGGCCCGTCCGGACCCTCGTTGAGGTCCGCCCCGGCCAGCACCGGGCTGGTCGCCGCGTCCAGACCGCGCTTGAACTCGGCAGCCTGCGAGGGCCGTTCGGCCGGGTCGGTGGACAGGTGCGAGCCGGCGACGGTGAACCGGGCGTCACCGACGCGGCAGTCGGCGTACGCGGCGCCACGCAGGTGCCGGCCCGGGGTCAGCGGAAAGCGCTGGCAGCGGGTGCCCAGCACCTGGACCCGCAGGCTGGTCAGGAGCAGGTTGCCCAGCGCGGGCAGCCCGCCGGCGGCCACCACCAGACCGAACGACTCGGCCAACGTGGCGGACTTCTGCCGCCACCGGAACCGGCGCGGCCCCTCCTGCACGATCACCACGTCCGGCGTCACGGCCCGGACCACGGCCGCCAGCGCGGCGGTGTCGTCGCGCTGGCTGTGGACGTTGTACGACACCACGCGTAGCGGCACGCCCATCGGTGGACCGCCTCAGATCCGGCGGGCCAGGTCGGCGGCGCCGATCACCCCGGCGCTGTTGCCCAGCTCCGCCGGGAGCACCTCGGCCACCGGCAGGCGACCGCGCTGGGCGAGCGCGTCGAGGTACGAGCGGCGGGTGGGGCCGAGCAGTAGGTCACCGGCGTCGATCACGCCGCCGCCGACCACCAGGGTCTGCGGGTCGAGGATCTGCGCCATGTCGGCGAGGCTGGTGCCCAGCCACCGGCCGATCTGGGCGAACGCCTCGGCGGAGACCGGGTCGCCGCCCTGCGCCGCGGCGGTCACCATCGGGCCGGTGATCGCCTCGGCCTCACCGCCGGCCAGCTTCAGCAGTGCGGTGGCCCGGTTGGGCTCCTGCCGGGCGCCGGCCCGGGCGAAGCGGACCAGGGCGCTGCCGCTGGCGTACTGCTCGATGCAGCCCAGCCGGCCGCAGCCACACTGGTGCCCGTCCGGCACGGCCAGCATGTGGCCCAGTTCCGCGGCGATGCCGTGCGCGCCGCGCATCAGGTCGCCACCGAGGACGACGCCGCCGCCCACACCGGTGCCGATGGTGAACATGATCATCGAGTCGTCGGCGTCGCGGGCCGCGCCGTAGCGGAACTCGGCCCACGCGGCGACATTCCCGTCGTTCTCCACGATCACGGGCAGCCCGATGGCCTCGCTGACGTACTCGCGCAGCGGTTCGTCACGCCAGGCCAGGTTGGGCGCGAAGAGCACAGTCGAACGACTGGCGTCGATCCAACCGGCCGCGCCGATGCCGACGGCCTCGATGGTCCGCCCGGCAGCCAGTTCGCCGACCAACTCGATGATGACGTCGCGGGTCTTGGCCACGTCATCGGCGGGAGTGTCCCGTCGGGTCTGCACGAGGACCGTGCCGGTGTCGTCCACGACACCGCCGGCCACCTTCGTGCCACCGACGTCGACTCCGATGGTCAGCGTCACCGCTACCGCCCCCCTCTGCTGTGCTGTCCGGCCCGGGTCCCGGCCCAGTGCCGGTCCGGATCGGAAGGTCCCGCGCTCAGGCGCCGTCGCCCGATGCTTCCGCGTCGGCGTCGTCGGGCACCCGCGATGCGGGCACCACGGGACGGGTGGTCGGCGCCGGTACGGTCGCCGTCCCGGCCTCGTCGACGGGTGGTACGGCGGCCGGGGCGAGTGGGTCCGCCGTCCGGGTGGCGACCGACCAGACATCCCGCTCCGGCGCCGGCTGAGAATCATGCCCGGTACGGGTGGCATCGCGCCACACGTGCTCGTCGACGGTCGCGGTGGGCGGGCCGCTCGGGGGTGGCTCGGGGAGCACGTCGTCGGTGCTCGCGGCGGGTGCCCTTGGAGACGGGGTGGCCGGATCGGCGGCCGGATCGGCGGTCCCCGGCGCGGACGGTTCCGCCGGGGAAAACGCGCGGAGCAGGCTGGCGACACCCGCGGCGAGGTCACCGGCACCGGTCGCGAGCCGTTCGGCGAATTCCGGACTCGGGTCCCGCAACGCGGCGATGCCCCGACAGACCGGGCAGACGCAGCATTCGGCCGAACCGGTGGCGAAAGCACCACCGGTGCCGGAGCGGGCGTCCGGACCCGCGCTGTGACCGAGGACACCGGACAGCATCCCGCCCAACGAGCCGAACGCGCCGCCCGCCGAGCCGGCGGAGGCCAGTCGCGCCCCTGCCAGCAGGGTGGCGACCAGCCGCTCCGCCTCTTCCCGGGCCGAACCCGGATCCGTTCCGCCCACCGTCGGCTCCTCTACCGTGCCACCGGACACGTCACTGCGCCGCACCGGTTGCTTCTACCCGGCGCTTGAGCTGCTTCAACGCGGTGTCCATGATCATCTTCTCGGCCTTGCGCCGAAACATCCCGAGCATGCCGACCGACAGGTCGACCTCCAGCGTGTAGGTCACCGTCGTGCCGCCGTCCGGGTTACCCACCAGGTCGTACGAACCACGCTGGGCCTTCTGCATCTTTGAGGGGGCGACCAGGTGCCACTCGATCCGGGACAGGTCCTCGGCGTACTCGTAGGCGAGCACGTACTCGTCGGCCATCACCCCGGCGTCGATGGTGAAACGCACCTGACTGGGGTAACCGTCCTCGTACTCCTCGATCACCTCGGCGAGACGCACCGCGTCGGTCCACTCCGGGTAGCGCGCGAAGTCGCAGATGACCGCCGTCACCCGATCCGGTGCGGCGCCGATGATGATCGACTGGGTGGAGGAGTCCGCCATGGGGGGAGGCTACCCGCCTCCTGGATGTCTCACCCCGACCGCCCGCCGGGTAGGTTTCGACACATGCCGACGCCACGGCGGCGGCCGGCCCAACCAGTACAAGCACGAAGGAGTGCAGGTGCGCGAGTTCTCCGTCCCGCCGATCGTCACCGTTGGCGACGCGGCCAACCTCACCGATCCGGTCTGGGACAACGCCGAAGTCGCGCCTGACACCGTCCAGTTCGCCCGCCCCACTCCGCGCGCCGACGGCACCGTCACCGAATGGACCGAGGTGACCTGCCTCCAGTTCCGCGATGAGGTGGCCGCCGTGGCCCGCGGGCTGATCGCCGCCGGCATCGAGCCCGGTGCCCGGGTCGGGCTGATGAGCCGCACCCGCTACGAGTGGACGCTGCTGGACTACGCCATCTGGGCCGTCGGCGCGGCGACAGTGCCGATCTACGAGACGTCCAGCGCCGAGCAGGCCGCCTGGATCCTCGAGGACTCCAACGCGGTGGCCGTCGTGGTGGAGAGCGGGGCGCACGCCGCCCTGATCGCCGGTGTCCGGCACCGGCTGCCCGAGCTGGGCCAGGTCTGGCAGATCGACAGCGGCGGGGTCGACGAGCTGGTCACCACCGGTGCCACCGTCGAGCTGGCCGAGGTCGAACGGCGGCGCAAGGCCGTCCGAGCCGGCGACCTGGCCACGATCATCTACACCAGCGGCACCACCGGCCGGCCCAAGGGCTGCGTGCTCACCCACCGCAACATGTACGCCGACATCGCCAACGCCGTGCCGGTGCTGCCGAACCTGTTCAACGCCGGCGCGAGCACCCTGCTCTTCCTCCCGCTGGCGCACGCCTTCGCCCGGCTCATCCAGATCGGCGTCGTGCAGGCGCGAGCCACCATGGCGCACTGCGCCGACACCAAGAACCTGGTCGCCGAGCTGCAGGCGTTCCGGCCGACCTTCGTGCTCTCCGTACCCCGGGTCTTCGAGAAGGTCTACAACGCCGCCAAGCAGAAGGCCGAGGCGGACGGCAAGGGCGGCATCTTCGCCCGCGCCGAGCAGGTCGCCATCGCGTACAGCGAGGCGCTGGAGACCCCGGGCGGGCCCGGCCTGGCGCTGCGCGCCCAGCACGTGGTCTTCGACCGGCTGGTCTACCGCAAGCTGCGCGCCGCGCTCGGCGGACGGTGCCGGGACGCGATCTCCGGCGGCGCGCCACTCGGCGCCCGGCTCGGCCACTTCTTCCGGGGCATCGGCGTGACGGTGCTGGAGGGCTACGGCCTCACCGAGACGTCGCCCGCCGCCGCCGCGAACCTGCCCAGCGGCACCCGGATGGGCAGCGTCGGCCGTCCGCTGCCCGGCGTGACGGTGCGGATCGAGGACGACGGCGAAATCCTGATCTCCGGCGAGCTGATCTTCCAGGGTTACTGGCGCAACGAGGCCGCGACGACCGAGACGATCAGCACCGACGGCTGGTTCCGTACCGGCGACCTGGGCCAGCTCGACTCCGACGGCTACCTGAGCATCACCGGCCGCAAGAAGGAGCTGATCGTCACCGCCGGCGGCAAGAACGTCGCCCCGGCGGTGCTCGAGGACCTGGTCCGCGCGCACCCGTTGATCAGCCAGTGCGTCGTGGTCGGTGACGCCAAGCCGTTCATCGCGGCGCTGGTCACCGTCGACGAGGAGGCGCTGCCGGCCTGGTTGGAGAACGCCGGGTTGCCCCTCGACACCACCGTCGAGCAACTGCGCGAGCACGAGGGCCTCCGCAAGGAGATCCAGACCGCGGTCGACGCCGCGAACCAGGCCGTGTCGAAGGCCGAGGCGATCAAGGTGTTCCGGGTCCTGCCCCACGACTTCACCGAGGCGACCGGCGAGCTGACCCCGTCGCTCAAGGTCAAGCGCCAGGTTGTCCACAAGACGTACGCGGCGGAGATCGCCGATATCTACCGAGGCTGACTACCATCCGTCACGTGCCCGCATCCACAGCCACCGCCCCGCACCCGCATCCCCTCGCCGCGGCCGCCCGCGTGGTGATGCTGGCGCTGGTCGCCATCCTGACCCTGTTCGCCACCCGCGACGTCACCCAGCTGTGGTGGATCGCGCTGCTGGCGGTGGCCGGGCTGCCGTCGCTGCTGGCACCGCAGCACCGGCTGGTCGGCCCGCTGAGCCGGGTGGCCGAGGTGGTGGTGCTGGGGCTGGCCGCGAGCCACGTCGCCGCGGTGGCGTCCATCGGTGGCACCGTCGACGGCCTGGGCGCCTCGGCGGTGCTGCCGTACCTGGCGGTCCCGGTGACCGTCACCGCGCTGCGCCGCCGCTTCCCGGAGGGTGCCGCGCTGCTCGTGGTCACCGCCGCCACCCTGCTGCTCAGCGGCGCGCTGACCCGGGTCGACGGTGGTCTTCAGCTCGGCCAGCCGGGTTACCTCGCGGTCTGCGCGCAGTGGCTGATCCTGGCGGCGTTGGGGCTCTACGCCGCCGGCACGCTGCACCGGGTGATGGCGGTCCGCGGTGAGGGCAAACCCCAGCCGTACGCCGAGGCGACCCGGCTGCTGACCCAACTGCGGACGGTAGCCCGGCAACTGCCCGGAGCGACCCTGGACCCCGGCGGCATCTCCGAGCACCTGCTGGAGGAGCTGCGGACGGTGGCCCGCGCGGACCGGGGCGCGGTGTTGTCGGCCAGCGGCGGCGGTCGCCTCGTGGTGCTCGCCCAGGCCGGCGTCGACCGGGTGGACTGGGAGACGACGCTGGACGCGGACTCGGCGATCGCCGACGCCTGGGCCACCCAGCAGGCCACCACGGCCGCCCGGTCGCAGTCCCGCTCGCACCGCGGCGGCGACGTGTCCGCGCTGATCATTCCGCTGGTCGCCGGGGTGCGCACGGTGGGGCTCGTGGTGCTGGAGGCCGACGCCACGCACGCGTACCCACCGCCGGTGGTGTCCCGGGTGACCGCGCTGACCCGCCCGGCCGCGCTGCGGCTGGAGGCGGCGCTGCTCTTCGACGAGGTGCGCTCGCTGGCCACCAACGAGGAGCGGCAGCGGCTGGCCCGGGAGATCCACGACGGGGTGGCCCAGGAACTGGTGATGGTCGGCTACGGCATCGACAACGCCCTGGCCACCGTCTTCGACGACGCCGACGAGACCGCCGAAGCCCTGCGTACGCTGCGCGGCGAGGTCACCCGGGTGATCCAGGAGCTGCGGCTGAGCCTCTTCGAGCTGCGCAGCGAGGTGGACCGGCAGGGTGGGTTGGCCGCGGCGATCGCCGAGTACGCGCGCACCGTGGGCGCGTCCGGCGGGCTGCGGGTGCACCTCTCGCTGGACGAGTCCACCGCCCGGCTGCCGGCCGCCACCGAAGCCGAGTTGCTGCGCATCGCGCAGGAGGCGGTGACCAACGCGCGCAAGCACGCCGGGGCGTCGAATTTGTGGGTCACGTGCGAGATCGACCCCCCGTACGCGCAAATAGAAGTGTCGGATGACGGTCAGGGGATGGCTGACCAGCGCCCGGACGGACGGTACGGTCTTGCGATCATGGCCGAGAGGGCGGAACGTATCCGGGGCCGGTTGGAGATCAGGCCGCGGCAACCCAGCGGCACGACCGTGGCGGTGGTTCTCGGCACCTCGGCCCGGCGCGATAACGTGCGCGGCAGCGCAGCACCAGAAGGGGAGTAACCCGAGGATGACCACAAGTCCGATACCGGCCACCCGTACCAAGGTCCTCCTTGTCGACGATCATGACCTGATTCGCAAGGGTTTGCGGCACGCCTTCGAGCGCGACCGCCAGTTCGAGGTCGTCGGTGAGGCGGCCACGGCGGCGGAGGGAGTACGCCAGGCCGGCGCCTTGCAGCCGGACGTGGTGATCATGGATCTGCGGCTGCCCGACGGCAGCGGCCTGGAGGCCACCCGCGCACTGCGTAAGTCCAGCGCGTCGATGGGCATCGTGGTCCTGACCATGTACGCCGGCGACGACCAGCTCTTCGGTGCCCTGGAGGCCGGCGCGAGCGCCTTCGTGCCGAAGACCGCCCCGGCCGACGAGGTGGTGGCTGCCGCACGGCACGCCGCCTCCTCCCCCAGCGCGTTCACCGCGGCCGACCTGGCCGAGGCGATGAAGCGCCGGCTCGCCCCGTCCGGCCCGCAGTTGTCTCCCCGGGAGGGGCAGGTGCTGCGGCTGCTCGCGGACGGCATGAGCGTGGCGGGCATCGCCAAGCAGCTGTTCGTCAGCGAGTCCACGGCGAAGACGCACATCTCGAAGCTCTACGAGAAGCTCGGCGCGGCCAACCGGGCGCAGGCCCTGATGACCGCGCTGCGGCTGGGCCTGCTCGAGGCACCGGACGCGCCGAAGTTCTGACCTGCCTCCCGCTCGTCGAGCGGGACGACGCGACCGACGGTCCGCGCCAGCTTCTGCCGGCGCGGACCGTCGCGCATCGACCGACGTCGGCGGGCAACCTTCGGCGCGCTATGGTCTGGCGTGCGTGGCGGGTGCACAATACCCGCGCGGGCGATGATGCTCGCGTCGCGGATTCGAGGGGTGAAACGCATGCAGCGGCCGGACTGGGCACCCGACACCATCGACATCGAGCGCCCGAGCGTCGCGCGGATGTACGACTACTACCTCGGCGGCTCGCACAACTTCGCCGCCGACCGGGCCGCGGCGCAGGCCATGGTCGCCGCGGTGCCCGAGGCACCGTTGATGGCCCAGGCCAACCGGGCGTTCCTGCGCCGCGCCGTGCACCACCTCGCCGACGCCGGCATCCGACAGTTCCTGGACATCGGTTCGGGCATCCCGACGGTCGGCAACGTGCACGAGATCGCCCAGCAGCTCGACCCGCGGTCGCGAGTGGTCTATGTGGACGTCGACCCGGTGGCGGTGGCGCACAGCCGCGAGATCCTCGCCGGCAACGAGCAGGCCGCAGTCGTGCAGGAGGACCTGCGCAACCCGGAGGCGATCCTGGCCCATCCGGACGTCCACAAGCTGCTCGACCTGAGCCAACCGGTGGCCGTGATGATCGTGGCCGTCCTGCACTTCGTCCCCGACGACGACCGGCCGGCGGAGCTGCTGCGGACGCTGCGCGACGCGTTGGCGCCCGGCAGCTACCTGGTGCTGTCGCAGGCCAGCGACGACGGGCGCAGCGAGGACGAACGCGCCGAGGCGGAGCGGGTCTACCGGCGCACCGACAATCCGCTGTCGGTGCGCAGCCGCGCCGAGCTGACCGCGCTCTTCGACGGCTTCGAGCTGCTCGACCCCGGCGTGGTCTGGGTGCCCCAGTGGCGACCGGACACCCCGGAGAGCGCGGAGGACGCCGAGCGCGCGGTCTTCATGGGCGGCGTCGGGCGCCTCGGTGACTGAGTCGCCCGGGGCGGCCTCCCACCCGGGGACCTTCGCCCGGGCCTGGGCGAAGGCGGTCTCCGGCACCAGCTACCTACCGATGACCCAGGCCCAGTTGGAGTCCCTGCTGGACCGGCTCACCGGGCAACTGGCCGGGGCGTTGCTCACCGAGCCGTTCGACCTGCGTGCCGGGCACCGGGTCGGCGCCGAGTTGGTCGCCGCGCACATCGCTTCCGCCGAAGGGCTGGGTCGTACCGTCGAGGTCATCCAGCTCCGCCTGGTGCGCGACCTGGGCCTGGTGGCCGAGGACGTCGAGGACCGGATGGCCCGGCTGTTGGCGGCCGTGGCAACCGGCTACGCCCGCGCGCTGCGCGACCGGACGCTCGACGAGCAGGAGTCGATCCGCCGCGCCGCCATGCGTGCCCGTACCCAGGCCGAGCGGGCGCTGCGGGCCAGCGAGGCCCGTTTCCGGCATCAGGCCACCCACGACCCGTTGACCGCCCTGCCCAACCGGACGCTGTTCACCGAACGGCTCGCCGCCGCGCTCAACGAACCGGGCCGGGGCGCGCAGCGGGTCGGGGTGTGCTTCCTGGATCTGGACCGCTTCAAGGTGGTCAACGACACGCTGGGGCACCAGATCGGTGACCTGCTGCTGGCCACGGTGGCCGAGCGGCTGCGCAAGGCCATGGGTGAGCATCTGGTGGCCCGGCTCGGCGGCGACGAGTTCGTCATCCTGGTGGAAGGCACCGCAGGCACCGACAACATGGTGACGGTGGCCGAGACCGCGCTCGCCGCGGTAGGCACACCGGCCCTGGTCGACGGGCACGAGTTGCAGATCTCCGCGAGCATCGGCATCGTCGAGCGCCAGGTCGCCGGGGCCAACCCCACGGACCTGATGCGGGCCGCCGGCAGCACCCTGCACTGGGCGAAGTCCGCCGGTGGGGCACGCTGGGCGCTCTACGACGCCGAGCGCAACCAACGTGAACTGGCCCGCTACGCGCTCTCCGCGGCGATCCCGGCGGCGTTGGAGCGGGGCGAGTTCTACCTCGACTACCAGCCGCTGACCTCACTGCGCGACGGCAGCCTGGTCGGCGTGGAGGCGCTGGTCCGCTGGCGACACCCCGAGTTGGGGGTGCTGCGCCCGGACAGCTTCATCGGGTTGGCCGAGGAGACCGGCCTGATCGTCCAGCTGGGTGGTTGGGTGTTGGCCGAGGCGTGCCGCGAGGCCGAGGCGTGGTCGGCCGGGGGTGCCGCCGCGCCCTTCGTCAGCGTCAACCTGGCGGTACGGCAGGTGCACCGGCCCGGGTTGGTGCAGGAGGTCCGGGCGCTGCTGCGGCAGACCGGCCTGCCACCGGAGCGGCTCCAACTGGAGATCACCGAGAGCACGATGATGAGCACCGCCGAGGAGCCCGTCCGCGCCCTGCGGGTCCTTGCCGACCTCGGGGTACGCATCGCCATCGACGACTTCGGCACCGGCTACAGCAACCTGGCCTACCTGCGGGACCTGCCGGTGACCGAACTGAAGGTGGCCGGGGAGTTCGTGGCCGGCCTGCGGTCACCCTCCGTCGGCCGCACCGACGAGCGGATCCTCGCCTCCCTGGTCTCGCTGGCGCACGCGCTGGACCTGACCGTCACCGCCGAGGGGGTGGAGACCGCCGGGCAGGCCGAACGGCTACGCGCGATCGGCTGCGACGCGGCCCAGGGCTGGCACTTCGGCCGCCCGGCCCCCGCCGATCGCATCCTGGCCCGCATCCGCTGACCCTCGGGCCCGCCCACGCTCCACCCGTTCCCGCCCACTTCGCACACTGCGGCTCACCCTGCACCCATCACCCGCAGCTCGCCGGGCTCACCAGTGGGCGCTTCACGAAACTCGCAGGGGAGCAGCCGTGGCCAGGGGTCGAGCGAACGACGCGAGCGGACAGAACGGCCCGGACACTGCGTTGAGTGTGATGTCTGTGAGTCATCTTGATGACTCACAGACATCATGCTGATTCCGGCAAGGCACGGCAGGCCGCCGAGACTCGCCTGCGTGAGCCAACCCACCGCCAAAGTGGACGACGTCGCGGTTGGGCACCGCACCACGCGCCGCAGGGCAAGAGGTAGACACCGTCTACGGCGGCTGGTAGACAGTGTCTATGGACGCGGACGAGACAGGGCTGCGGGCTCGGTTGGTGGCCGTCGGGGTGGACCTTGTGCTGCGCGAGGGCCAGTCGGCGGTGTCGCTGCGGGAGATCGCCCGGCGCGCCGGGGTCTCGCACGGCGCACCGCGCCGCTACTTCCCCACCCACGTCGACCTGCTCTCCGCCATCGCCCGGGAGGGCTTCGCCGACCTCACCGCCCAGGTCGAGCGAACGTTGCGCGACGTCGATCCGGACCCCCGTACCCGATTGACCGCGCTGGCCCGGACGTACCTGGACTTCGCGGCGGCCCACCGCGGCATGTTCGAGCTGATGTTCCGCCACGACCTGCTGGACAGCGGCCGACTTCGGCTGCGCGAGACGAGCCTGCCGTTGTTCGCCATGCTGGCCGACCTGGTGGCGCAGGCACGCCGGCCCACCGACGCGCCCGCAGCGGTGCTGGCCGGCGCGCTCTGGGCGAACCTGCACGGCATCGCCCAACTCTGGGCCTGGGGCAGCCTGCCGCTGGCCACCGGCACCACCGACGACGATGCCCTGCTGCACGCCGCGTTGGACGCGCACCTCGGCCCGACGCCCGCCTGAAAACCGACCCGGAGGACACGTGCCCCTGCTGTACGACGTCACCAAGCTGACCGTCGGCACCGTGCTGCGGTTTGGCTGGCAGCCCCGTGTGGAAGGGCTGGAGCACCTGCCCCGACACGGCGGCGCGATCCTCGCCGGCAACCACCTGTCCGTCGCCGACGAGTTGTTTCTCGTCACCTCGACGCCCCGACACGTCACCTTCTGGGCGAAGGTCGAGTACTTCAACGGCCGGGGTCCGGGCGGCTGGCTCAACCGGCGGATCGTCGCCGGCATGGGCGCCATCCCGGTGGACCGCTCCGACGGCCGGGCCGCCCTGCGCGCCCTCGACGCCGCCGTCCCGGTACTCCGCTCCGGCGGCCTGGTCGCCGTCTACCCGGAGGGCACCCGCTCCCCGGACGGGCGGCTCTACCGGGGCCGGGTCGGGATGACCCGGCTGGCTCGCGACGCCGGGGTGCCGATCATCCCGGTCGGTGTGCTCGGCACCGCCGAGGTGCTGCCGGTCGACGCGCGGCTGCCCCGTCGCCACCCGATCACCCTGCGGTTCGGCCCGCCGATCCCGGTCGCCGAGCGGATCAACGGGCCGCGAGACATCCGGACGGTCACCGACGAGGTGATGGCGGCGATCCAGCAGCTCACCGGCCAGGAGTACGTGCCGCACTACGCGCCCGCCCGGGAGAGCTGAACGCGGGCGGCGATCAGCCGGCGAGCAGTGCCGCCATGCGGTCCGCCTGCGCCTCCCAGCGCCACTCCCGTTCCACCCAGGCCCGGCCGGCCGCGCCCAGCTGACGGGCCAGGTCCCGGTCGGCGAGCAGCCGGGCGACCCGGTCGGCGAGCTGGGCGATGTCCCGGCCGCCCACGACGTAGCCGGTCTCCCCCTCCCGGACAGCGTCCGGCGCTCCCCCGGAGTCACCGGCCACCACTGGCAGGCCGGTCGCCGATGCCTCCAGGTAGACGATGCCCAGCCCTTCGACGTCGAGGCCACGGTTGCGGGTACGGCACGGCATCGCGTAGACGTCACCGGCCGCGTAGTGCGCCGGCAACTCGACCGACGGCACAGTGCCGGTGAACACCACATCCCGTTCCACACCGGCCTGGCGGGCCAGCTTCTCCAGGGTCGCCCGGTACGGCCCACCACCGACGATCAGCAGCGCCGCGTCGGGCACCCGGCGGCGGATCTCCGGCAGGGCCCGGATCAGGGTGTCCTGACCCTTGCGCGGCACCAGCCGGGACACACAGACGACGACCGGCCGGTCGGTCAAACCGAGCCGGGCCCGGACCTGTTCACCGTCCACGCTCGGGTGGTAGGTGTCCACATCGACCCCGGGCGCGAGGCGGCGCAGCTCGGTCACCCCGTCCAGCACCCGGGCCAACCGGCTGCGGGTGTACTCGCCCAGATAGGTGGTCACGTCCACACCCCGACCGATGCGCCGCAGCGCCGGCCGGGCGGCCGGCACGGCCGCCCAACCGACCTCGTGGCCATGGGTCTGCGCCACCACCCGACGGATGCCGGCCCGCCGCCGCAGGCCGGCCGCGAGCAGGCCCAACGGGGCCGCCGCGCCGAACCACACGGTGTCGCAGTCGTACGCGCGAGCCAGCCGGGCCGCCCTGCGGGCGATCAACGGGGTGGGCAGCAACACCCGGGTGCGCTCCCGGATCACCTCGTACGGCTGGTCGGCGTCGAACTTCGCCGCCCCGCGCCAGTTCGACGCGTAGACGACCACCGAGCCGGCCGGTTGACGGACCGCGAGGTGGTGCACGAACGACTGGATCCCACCCGGGCGGGGCGGAAAGTCATTGGTGATCAGCAGGGTGCGGTTCATCGGCCGGCCTCCCGGGCGTACGCGCGGGCGGCGGCCATCCGCTCCACTGTGGACGGGTGTGAGGCCGAGTAGAGGTATTCCCAGCGGGGCGGGTCGGGGTCACCGAGGTTGACCGAGCCCAGCCGGCGCTGCATCGACTCGAAGGACTCCGGGTCGCCGGTGAGCGCGAGCGCGTGCGCGTCGGCCCGCGCCTCCACCCGTCGGGACATCAGCGCCTGCACCGGGGCGGCAACCAGCCCGGCCACCGTGACCAGGGCGACCAGCAGCGGGAACGCGCGCGGTTGGGCCACCGAGTCGACACCGGCCAGCCGTAGCAGTGGCCCCCACGAGCCGAGCAGGTAGAGCGCCACCACAGCGGCCGCGGCACCCAGCGCCCCGGTCAGCGTGCCGGCCGCCACGTCGGAGTCCTTCGCGTGCCCCAACTCATGCGCCACGACGGCGGTCACCTCGGCCGGGGTCGCCTCGCGCAGCAGCGTGTCGTAGACGACCACCCGTCGGGTCGGCCCGAGACCGGAGACGTACGCGTTGACCGCCCTGGTGCGCCGGGAGGCATCGGCGACCAGCACGTCACGCACCGGCACCCCGTCGCGGGCGGCCATGCTCATCAGCTCGGTGCGCAACGGACCCTGCTCCATCGGGGTGAACCGGTTGAACACCGGCTCCACCAGCACCGGCAGCACGAACGACAGCAGCACCACGAGCACGGCGGCGCCGGCCGCACCGAACGCCCACCACCAGCGGGGCGCGAGCCGGATGACCGCGTAGAAGCCGAACAGCGCCACCGCGCCGATCACCGCGCTGACGGCGTACGACTTGAGCAGGTCGACAGCCCAGCCGCTCCAGCCGTTGGTGCTCAACCCGTAGCGGGTGAGCACGCTCTGCCGCCAGGCGGCGAACGGGAGCGTCACCAGGTCGGCGACGAGCACCACCGCCAGCCCGCCGAGCACAGCCTGCGCTGCCCAGTGCCCACCGAAGGGCCGGCCGACCAGCTCGACCAGGCGACTGCCCAGCGGGGTCAACCCGAGCGCGAGGGCGATCAGCAGCCCGACGGCGAGCGCGGCGTAGCCACCGGGACGCAGCGCGGCTCGGAACTCCCGCCCCTTGGCCACCTGCTCGGCCGGCAGGTCGCCCAGCGCGGCGAGCTGGTCGGCACGGGGTGCCGGCGGGCGGTGCCACGGGATGAGCAGCGCGGCCAGCACGACCAGCACGAGGGCCAGCCCGGCCAGGGTCAGCAGCGCCCAACCCCGCGGGGTCACCGCGTCACCGCCCGGTGGGCCGGATCGCCGCCACCGGACGCAACGCCACCGGACGCAGCGCCGCCGACGAGCCCGCCGTCGTCCCGCCGTACCTCGCTCATCGCGCCGCTCCTCCCGCCGTGACCGCTCATCCTATGGCCCGCGAGAAGCCTGCTTCCGGGCGCGGTGTAAGGCTCAGGCGACCCGGCGGGCGGGGCGGCGAGGAGCGACCTCCGGGCGCGCGGGCGCGGCCAGCACCTCCACGTCGAAGCCGGCCCGGGCGAGCACCTCGATGGCCTCGACCTCGGCGGCGACCAACCCGGCCGCCGGGGACGTCTCGTCGAACAGGGCGGTCAGCGGGCAGCCGGAACAGCCGTCGGCCCGCTTCGCGCACCCGTCGCAGTCGATGAGCATCACGCCTCCTGATCGGCTCGCGGCGCACGGGCGACTCCTGTTGTCGCCGACCGGACACCGTCGGTGACATCGACACTAACCACCGGGTACGACAGCAACCCGATCCGACCGCCTGTTTCAGGGCTAGATCCACTCCAGATCAGCGATATCGGGGTATCCCACCCGACCGGGAGCCCCCGACCAACGAACCCGACGAACCCATGCCCGACCGAGCGAAGGAGAGGCATCGTTTGGCCGACCGACCACCCGGGCACTGGGCGACCGTGGCCGATCTCGATGCGTCGTCAGTCGTGGAATTCCGGTACTCCCCGCGCCGACATCGCCTCGCCATGGCTCTCGCCGTGCTGGTCGGCGCGGCTCTCCTCACCTTCTACACGGTGGTGTTCGACGAGGCGTGGTGGAAGGTGCTGCTGCGCTTCGGCATGATCGGCGCCGTCGTCGGGCTGACGACCAACTGGCAGCTGCGCCATCAGCCTCGCCTGCCGCTGCGGTTGACCGATGAAACGCTGCACCTGAGCGGACCGAAGGGGACCACACTCAGCATCGACTGGGTCAACGTGGCCAGCGCCCAGGTGCGGGGACGCCTGGATCCGCGGCTGGTGGTCGTGACCCGCGACCCGCAGCAGACTCGTCCGCCCATGCGAGCCGGACAGTGGTCGACTCCCGGACGCGGCCCCTACGAGCTGGTCGTCCGGCTCACCTGGATGGAGCCGGGCACCGACGCGCTGCGTCGCGAGCTGACCCGGCGACTACCGGCCACCGGACAGCGGCCCGAGCGGCAGTGAGGGCCAGGGTGTCAGCTCTGCGCGTCGAGGTCACGCAGGGCGAAGCGCAGGTGCTGCCACTCCTCGTTCAGGATCAGCAGGACGCGTCCTCTCAGGAGCGGGCGAGCCGCCGCAGCAGCGAGTCCGCGCCCAGCGGGTACGCGCCGTGGCGGCGTACCCCGTCGGCGACCTCGCGGTCCGACGAGACCACGACCACCGGCCGGCCCGCCGGCTCGGCACGGACCAGTCGCCGGATCAGCTCGTCGGCGGTCTCACCCTTGCGAGAGAAGAGCACCCGTACGCCGCGCGGCGCGGGCGGCAGCCCGTGCATCCGCTCGGCGCCGTCGAAGACCACCGTGACCTCGTCGCCGGTCTGCGCGGCGATCCCGCCCAGCCCGGTGATCAGGCGTTTGCGCTGCTGCTCCAGGGACATCTCGCCGAAGCCACGCTTGGTGACGTTGTAGCCGTCCACCACGAGGTGCGCCCGCGGCAGGGCGAGCAACTGGTCGAGCCGGGCCGGGTCGTCGGTGTCGCGGGCGCGGGCGGCGGGACCGGCCGGGGCGGTGCCCGGCTGCTCGGCGAACGCGTCGGCGACGAAGTCGGCCGGGAGTTTGTCCACCGGGTCGAGCGCCAGCTCCCGGCGCAGCCCGACGGCGGCCTGGCCGATGGTCTCCAGGAGCAGCCAGAGCCGGGCGTCGTCGACCGAGCGCGCCTCCTTGGCGCTGGCGCGGGCCACCCCGGCGGAGGCCTCGGCCTCGGCCAGCCGGGCCCGGGCGCGACGGAGTTCGGCGTCCACGTCGGCGCTGGCGCGGGCCGCCCGGCCGCGCTCGGTGGCCAACAGCTCGGTGGCCTTGCGCTCGCGGGCCTGGGTCTCGCGCAGGGTGCGGGCCACCTGTCGGGACTCCTCGCGGAGCTGACCCAGCTCCTCCCGGACGCGGGCCAACTCGTCGCGCAGCTTCTCGGCCTCGACCCGGGCCACCGCACGGTCGTGCTCGGCCCGGGTTGCCCGCTGCTCGGCCTCGCGGACCAACTCGGCGACGACGGCGCTGTCCGCCTCGGCGCGCACTGCCGCGCCGCTGGCGTCGATCAGCTCCCGCCAGCCACGGGGCCGGGCCAGGTAGGCCAGCGCGGCCACCTCGACCGGGTCGGCGGCGGCCGGCGCGGTGCCCTCGACCACCGCCGCACCGAGGTCACCGGCGTCGGCCAGGACCCGCGCGGTGACCCGCTGCCGGAACAGCGGGTCGGCGGTGAGCTGGGCGGCGATGACCGGCGCGCCGAGCCGGGCGCGTCGGTTGGGGGCGAACTTGGCCACCCGGCGCAGCGGCACCGGGACCTCGTCGGTGGGGAGGGTGGGCAGCACCGCGGCAGTCAGCGTCACGATCCGCTGCCGGACCGGCTCGGGCAGGGTCGGCTCCGGCTCGGCGGCGAGGCCGTCAACCGTTGTCGGGTCAGATGCGCCTGATGCGTCGTTGACTACGTTGTCGTCCGGGTTGCCCACGGCACCGTCGAGCGCGACCGGATCCTCCTGCGGGAGGTGGTCGTCATACGGCTCGGTGAGGGGCATGTGGCAAGTCTCCCACCGCGACCGGGCCCACCGCCCGGTGAGTGAGCCGATCTCTCATCCTAGCCCCATGGTGACGGATGGGACGGCTGCGACGGGAGTGTCGGACCGGGGCGCTAGCGTGCCGCCGATGGCACAGGCGGAGTACGTCCAGGAGTCACTGGCCGGTCTCGACCCGGCGGTGGGCGGGGTGGACCCGGCGCTGCCGCTCTACGCGACGACCTTCGTGGTGGTCGACCTGGAGACCACCGGCGGCGCGCCGGACGGCGGCGGCATCACCGAGATCGGCGCGGTCAAGGTGCGCGGTGGCGAACAGTTGGGGGTGCTGGCGACCCTGGTCAACCCGGGCCAGCCGATTCCGCCGTTCATCACGGTGCTGACCGGCATCACCCAGGCCATGCTGGTGCCGGCGCCACCGATCGAGCAGGTGCTGCCGAGCTTCCTGGAGTTCATCGACGACGCGGTGCTGGTGGCCCACAACGCCCCGTACGACGTGGGCTTCCTCAAGGCCGCCTGCGCCAGGCACGGCTACCGCTGGCCCAACCCCCGGGTCCTGGACACGGCGGCGCTCGCCCGCCGGGTGCTGACCCGCGACGAGGTGCCCAACCGCAAGCTGGGCACCCTGGCCGCCTACTTCCGCACCGCCACCCAGCCCACCCACCGGGCGTTGGACGACGCGAAGGCCACCGTCGACGTGCTGCACGGGCTGATCGGTCGGCTCGGCGGGCACCGGGTGGACACGGTCGGCGACGCCATCGAGTTCGCCCGCGCGGTCACCCCGACCCAGCGCCGCAAGCGGCACCTGGCCGAGGGGTTGCCCAAGGTCCCCGGCGTCTACATCTTCCGGGCCGCCGACGACCGACCGCTCTACGTGGGCACCTCTGTCGACATCGCCACCCGGGTGCGCAGCTACTTCACCGCCGGCGAGAAGCGCGCCCGGATCTCGGAGATGCTGGGCGCGGCCGAACGGGTCGAGGCGGTGGAGTGCGCCCACTCGTTGGAGGCGGAGGTCCGTGAGCTGCGGTTGATCGCCGCGCACGCCCCGCCGTACAACCGCCGGTCCAAATACCCGGAACGCATGGTCTGGCTCAAGCTGACCGACGGTCCGTACCCCCGGTTGTCGATCGTCCGCGACCTCTCCCCCACCGACACCGCGTACCTCGGGCCGTTCACCTCCCGACGGGCCGCCGAGCTGGCCGCCGCCGGTTTCCACGACGCGGTGCCACTGCGCCAGTGCACGCACCGGCTCTCGCTGCGCACCGTCACGCCGGCCTGCGTGCTGGCCGAGCTGGGTCGGTGCCCGGCGCCCTGCGAACACAAGATCACCCCCGAGGAGTACGACGACAGCGCCGCCGCGCCCTTCCGCACCGCGACGGCCAGCGACCCTCAGCCGGTGGTGGACGCGCTGCTCGCGCGGATCGACGTGCTCTCGGCCGACCAGCGCTACGAGGAGGCCGCCGTGGTGCGGTCCCGGCTGGCCGCGGTGCTGCGCGCCACGGTGCGGATGCAGCGGCTGGCCGCGCTGACCGGGATCGTCGAGTTGGCCGCGGCCCGACCGGCCGCCCGGGGCGGCTGGGAGTTGGCGTTGGTCCGGCACGGCCGACTGGCCGGTGCGGGGGTGTCCCCGCCGGGCGTGCACCCGCGTCCCACGTTGACCACGATCCGGGCCACCGCCGAGACGGTGTCCGGCGGGCATGGTCCGGTGCCGGCGGCGACCGCCGAGGAGTCCGAGCGCATCCTGTCCTGGTTGGAGCGACCGGAGACCCGACTCGTCGAGATGTCCTCCGGTTGGTCCTCTCCGGCGAGTGGCGCGGCCCGGTTCCGTGACCTGCTGGCGAAGGCCGAGGGCGGCGCGTCCCACCAACTCTCGACCGAACGCTCATGACCAACTGACCGATCGGACTACGTCGACTCGCTTAGGCTGTTAGAGAAGTGCAGTCCTGCCCGATTCGTGGGCCTGCTCCCCCGCCGGGATCCGGCGGTGTGGAGCCGGGGTGAGGAGGTGTCCCTCGTGGACGTCGACGCCGGACACGGCGCCGCCCTGGGGGGCGCCCTGCCGACACAGCCGGGTGAGCTGCCGCTCGCCCGCCGGCTGCGGTCGCTGCTCAGCTGGCCGACCACCGACTCGGACCCGGTCACCCAACTGGTCCGCACCCACCGGGGCATCCACGCCGGCACCGACCCCGCGGTGCTGCGCCGCGCCTACACGATCGCGGAAAACATGCACCGCGGGCAGTTCCGCAAGAGCGGGGAACCGTACATCACCCACCCCCTCGCGGTGGCGCAGATCTGCGCCGAGCTGGGGATGGACACCACCACCCTGGTCGCGGCGCTGCTGCACGACACCGTGGAGGACACCCGCTACACCCTCCAGGCGCTCTCCGAGGACTTCGGCGGCGAGGTGGCCCACCTGGTCGACGGGGTGACCAAGTTCGACAAGGCGTTCTACGGCAAGGCCGCCGAGGCGGAGACGGTCCGCAAGATGATCGTCGCGGCCGCCAAGGACGTCCGGGTGCTGATCATCAAACTGGCCGACCGGCTGCACAACATGCGGACGCTCGGGGTGCGCTCCGCGTCGTCGCGGGAACGGATCGCCCGCAAGACCCAGGAGGTGCTGGTCCCGCTCTGTGACCGGCTGGGCATCCAGACCCTCAAACGCGAGCTGGACGACGTGGTGCTGCTGCACCTCGAGCCCGACGAGCACGCCCGGCTGGCCCGGCACGTGCACGATCGGCCGGGTTGGGATTCGTACCTCGACTCGGTGGTCACCCGGACCCGGGTGGCGCTGCGCCGCAGCCGGGTCGACGCCGAGGTGAGCCCCCGTCCCCGGCACCTCTACTCGATCTGGAAGGACACCATCGCCGGCGGCCACACCGCCCCGTACGACCTGCCCCGCATCGTGGTGGTGGTCGACGGCCCGGCCACCGACTGTTACGCCGCGCTGGGCGCGATCCACGGCACCTGGCGACCGGTGCCCGGCCGCTTCAAGGACTTCATCGCCTCGCCGAAGAACAACCTCTACCGTTCGCTGCACACCAGCGTCTGCGGCCCCCAGGACCGCACCGTGGAGGTGCTGATCCGCACCGAGGAGATGCACCGCTCGGCCGAGTACGGCATCGCCGCCGACTTCCGTTTCCCCAGCTCCGGCAGCAGCACCACAGCGGCCCGTGCCGAGCAGCTGGACTGGCTGCGCCGGGTGCTCGACTGGGAGCCGGACGCCGCCGACCCGGCACAGTTCTACGAGTCGCTGCGCTGCGACCTGGCCGAGGGGCAGATCCAGGTCTTCGCCGACGGGCGGCAGGTCGTGCTGCCGGCCGGTGCCACGCCTGTCGACCTCGCCTACGAGCTGGGCAACAACCGGGGCGACCACTGCCTGGCCGCACGCATCAACGGTCGGCTGGCCCCGCTCAGTTCGGAGCTGGACGAGGGCGACGTCGTGGAGATCTTCACCGAGAACGACGGCGACAACGGCTTCGAGGCCGGTGTGGCGCCGCGCGGTCCCCGGCGGGAGTGGCTGACCTTCGTCAAGTCGCCGCACGCGCAGATGCAGATCAACAGATGGTTCGCCGAGCACACCGAGCCGGGCATCACGATCAGCGACAAGGTGCGCCTCGGTCGGGCCACCATCGGGCTCGCCCTGCGCCAGCACAACCGGGGCCTCGCCAGTGACCTGCCGTTACTGCGCCTCTCCGAGGAGTTGGGCTACCCCGACCTGGAAACCCTGTTGGTCGCGGTCTTCGACCGGGTGATCGAACCGGACACCGTGGTCCGCCAGCTCATCGACCTGGTCGATCATCGACAGTGACCCGGCCGGCCCCAGTGCGTACGAAGGACATTCGTGACCACTAGCCTGGAGTCATGATCCCCCGCTCCCGCGCGACCGCTCGGGCCCTCTTCTACCAGGCCTTCTACCGGCTGCCGCTGCCGGTTCGTCGGCGCCTGGTCCGGTTGGCGGTGCCCAAGTACATCGTCGGCGCGGTGACCCTGGTCCGGGACACCGAGGCGACGGGCGCGGGTCGGTTGCTCATGCTCCGCCAGCCTCCCGGCAAGGGTTGGTCACTCCCCGCCGGCCTGCTCAACCGGGGTGAGGCCCCGGTGGTGGGCGCGGCCCGTGAGCTGTTCGAGGAGTCCGGCGTCCGGCTTCCACCGTCCCGGCTTCGCCCGGCGGTGCCGAACGCGATAGTGCACGCCAAGGGCTGGGTGGACATGGTCTTCGAGGCCGAGGTGCCGGCGTCCAGCACCCAGCTGACCGTCGACGGCGGGGAGGTCTTCGAGGCCGCCTGGCACCCCCTGGACGACCTGCCCAAGCTGACCTGGCCGACGGCCCGGCTGCTCGCCTACTACGACATCGGGCCACTCGCCGGGCAGTTCCCGCCGCCGGTGCCCGACGAGACCCCGTGACCGGCGCGGTCGGTGTGCCGGCCGAGCTGTGCGCGGTGGTGCTGGCCGCCGGCGAGGGCACGCGGCTGCGCCCGCTCACCGACCGGCTGCCCAAGGCGCTCTGCCCGGTGGGCAACGTGCCCCTGCTGGATCGGGCGTTGGCGCGGCTGGCCGGTCTGGGCCTGACCGGTCCCGACCGGGTCGCTGTGAATGCCTGCTACCTCGGCGACCAGGTGGTGGCACACGTCGGCGACCGCGCACACCTGTCGGTGGAGCCGGGCGACCCGCTGGGCACCGCCGGCGGGGTGGCCAACCTGCGGGACTGGATCGACGGGCGGCCGGTGCTTGTCGGCAACGCCGACGCGTACCTCGCCGACCCGGCTGCTCCCCCGGGCCCGGACGTGGCCGCCCTGCTCGACGGCTGGGACGGGCACTCCGTACGCCTGCTCGGCCAGCCCGCCGCGGACCCGGCGGCGCCGGGCACCTTCGCCGGGAACTGCTTCACCGGCTTCTCGCTGCTGCCCTGGCGGCTGGTCCGGGACCTGCCGGTCGTCTTCTCGGACCTGGTTCGCGCCGTGTGGCGTCCGGCCGAGGCCGCGGGCTCCCTGACCGTGGTGCCCTACCCGGGCACCTTCTTCGACACCGGCACTCCGGCCGACTACCTGGCGGCCAACCTGCACGCCGCGGCCGGCGGCGTTCTCGTCGAGGAGTCCGCGACGGTGACCGGCCACTGCGTGGAGTCGGTCGTCGGCGCGGGAGCGCGGGTGGACGGTGACGTGTCCCGCACCGTGGTGTGGCCGGGCGCGACCGTGCGGGCCGGCGAGCGGCTGCGAAACGTGATCCGGGCCGGCAGCGACCTGACCGTGCCCTGCCCCGCCCAGGGCTGAGCACCGACTGCTCCCGCCTCCGGTCCCGGACCGGAACATGCTCCCGCCTCCGGTCCCGGACCGGAACATCTAGCATGGGCGACGACGCCGACGAACGGAGAAATACCCCGTGATCACCGCGATCGTGCTGATCGACTGCGCCACCGACGCGATCCCTGAGGTGGCGGAGAACCTGGCCAACCTTCCCGGTGTCAGCGAGGTCTACTCGGTGGCCGGGCACGTCGACCTCATCGCCATCGTCCGGGTCCGCGAGTTCGACCAGATCGCCCAGGTCATCGCGGGCAGCATCTCCAAGGTCCCGGGGGTGCTCAACACCGAGTCCCACATCGCCTTCCGGGCGTACTCCCAGCACGACCTGGAGGAGACGTTCGCGATCGGTCTGGCCAGCGCCGACTGACCCGCTCGCCGTTTCGGGGCCGGTGCCGCCCGCGGGGCGGCGCATGGCGCGCACAGGGGCGGCCGGCCCACCGCGAGGGTGGGCCGGCCGTCTGCTTGTGGCTACGTCAGCTCTCGCTGGGAGCCGGTACCTCGGTGCTGCCACCGCCCGGAGCCGGCGACTCGGTGCCGGTGCCGCCCGGAGCCGGCGACTCGGTGACAGTGCCACCCGGAGCCGGCGACTCGGTGCCGGTGCCGCCCGGGCTGGGCGTGCCGCTGGCGCTGGTCTGCGGAACCGGGATGCCCAGCTTGTTGGCGAGCGCCACCAACTCGTCGTAGTGCGTCTGCAGCGTCGGAAGCGCCGTCTGCGCCAACTGGACCACCGACTGCTCGGAGCCCTGCGAGATCTCCGTCTGGGTGGCCTGGATGGCCTGGACGTGACCGGCCAGCTCACTGGTCACCCAGAGCCGGTCGAACTCCGCGCCGCTGGCGTTGTTCAGCTTGTCGATGACCGCCTGCTGATCGGCGGTGGGCTCGTTCGGCAGTTCCACCCCGAGCTGCGACGCGGTCTGCTGCACCGTCTGGTCGAGCTGGGTGTGGTCGGTCTTCAGCATCGCGCCCAGGTCCTTGACCCCCTGGTCGTGACCCTTCTGCTGAGCCAGGTCACCAGCGGTGATCTCGAACAGGTTGACCTGGTGTACCGCCTGCAGGTACTGGGTGTCCTGCGTTGACGGCTGTGCCGCGGCCTGCGCGGCCGCAGCCGGCGCGACACCGACAAGTACCAGCGCGGCCAACAGGCCGAGGCGTTTGATACCCAACATGCTTCCCCCCCTTGAGACGTTGGACCGCACGCATACCCGGCTCACCGGGGTTATTCCTGCGATCGCCCGTCGCGCGGCGTCGACCGGTCCCGTCAGAGGCGTCCGACTCCTGGCCGAATGGGTCTCCAGGGGTGGATACGAAGGGGCGCCCGCCGGAATCCGGCGGGCGCCCCTCAATGTGACTGGGCGGTCAGCGGCGGCTCTCGCCGCTGCCGATCTCCTCGCGCTCGGGTCGGGCCTCGACCGGCGGGTGCCCCGGCGAGACCGGTGCCTCGACCGGCTTCTCGATCGGGTAGAAGAAGCCCCGGATGGCCGGGCCGAGGGCCCCCAGCCGGTTCATCTTCTTCGGTACGACCCAGCCGACGTAGTCCAGCTGGCCGTGACCGTCCGCGTGCCCGTTGGACGCGCTGAGCGGCTGGTGCACCTCGACGAACCGGCCGTCCGGCAGGCGCCGGATGATGCCGGTCTCCACGCCGTGCGCGAGCACCTCCCGGTCGTGCTGCTGCAGACCCAGGCAGAGCCGGTAGGTGACGTAGTACGCCAACGGCGGGACCACCAGCAGGCCGATGCGGCCCGCCCAGGTCATCGCGTTCAAGCTGATCTGGAACTTGTCAGCGATCACGTCGTTGGCGCCGGAGAGCGTCAGCACGATGTAGAACGAGACGGCCATGGCGCCGACGGCGGTCCGGGCCGGAGCGTCCCGAGGCCGCTGGAGCAGGTTGTGGCTCTTGCGGTCCTTGAGGTGCCGGGCTTCCAGGAACGGGTACATCGTCGACAGGCCCACCAGGATGCCGGGCAGCACGACAGTCGGCCAGAACAGCGGCGGGATGACGTACCCGTCGCCAAGCGGGATGTTGATTTCCCAGGCCGGCATGAGTCGGGTCGACCCGTCGAGGAACATGACGTACCAGTCGGGCTGGCTGGCGGCCGAGACCACCCACGCCTCGTACGGGCCGAACAACCAGATCGGGTTGATCTGGAACAGACCGCCCATCAGCGCGATGACGCCGAAGACGACCATGAAGAAGCCGCCCTGCTTCAGCGCGTACCGCGGGAACATCCGCTCGCCGACCACGTTGTTGTTGGTCCGGCCGGGGCCGGGCCACTGGGTGTGCTTCTGCTTGAAGACCAGACCCAGGTGGACGCTGATCAGCGCGACCAGCAGACCCGGGATGAGCAGCACGTGGGCGATGAAGAACCGGCTGATGATGATCGTGCCGGGGAACTCGCCGCCGAAGATCGACGAGGTGACCCAGGAGCCGACGACCGGGATGGACAGCATGATCGCCGAGGCGATCCGCAGGCCGGTGCCGGACAGGCCGTCGTCCGGCAGCGAGTAGCCGCTGAAGCCGGCCAGGAAGCCCACCCAGAACAGCAGCGAACCGATGATCCAGTTGGTCTCACGCGGCTTGCGGAAGGCGCCGGTGAAGAAGACCCGCAGCATGTGCACGACGATCGCGGCCATGAACAGCAGCGCCGACCAGTGGTGCATCTGCCGCATCACCAGACCGCCCCGGACATCGAACGAGATGTCCAGGCTGGAGGCGTACGCGGCGGACATCGGGGTGCCCTGCAACGGCGCGTAGCTGCCGTCGTAGACCACCTCGGTCATCGCCGGCTCGAAGAAGAAGGTGAGGAACACACCGGTCAGCAGCAGCACGACGAACGAGAACAGCGCGATCTCGCCGAGCAGGAAGGACCAGTGGTCCGGGAAGACCTTGTTCAGCAGCTTGCGCAGCGGGGTGGCCACCGCGAAGCGGTCGTCCACTCCCACCGCTGCCTTGCCCGGCGTCGCCGCAAGGTCAAACTTTCGACGCTTCATGGCCGCTCCCAGAAATCAGGCCCGACGGTCTCGGTGAAGTCGGACTTCGCCACGAAGAAGCCCTCGGAGTCCACCTCGATCGGCAGCTGCGGCAGCCGCCGGCTGGCGGGGCCGAAGACTGGCCGGGCGTTGTCGGTGATCAGGAACTGGGACTGGTGGCACGGGCAGAGCAGCCGGTTGGTCTGCTGCTCGTACAGGCTGGCCGGGCATCCCGCGTGCGTGCAGATCTTGGAGAACGCCGCGTAGTTGCCCCACATGTAGTCACCGTGACCAACCTTCTCGTTGGCCCGGCGCGACTCCTGCGCGTCCGAGTCGCGGAGGTGGATCAGCAGCGTCGGCGAGTCGGCGTGCTTGTTGCTCACGCCGTGGTCGATGCCGGGGAAGACGGTCAGCTGCCCACCGGTGCTGATGTCCGCCGGGCGGATCGGCCGGCCGTCCTCGCGGACCAGGCGGATCCGCTGGCCGCCCTCGGGCGTGGCGAACCCGGTGGTGAACATCTGGTTGTTCTTGTGCGGCTGCGAGATCAGGCCGCCGACCAGCGGCGCCGCGGCGACCGCGGCGACCGGCGCGAGGCCGGCCAGCAGCGAGATGCCGAGCAGGGGGCGACGCTTCACGCCCAGCTCGTCCGCCATGTAGAGCATGGTCTGGCCGGTGATGGTGCGGCCTTCGGAGTCCACCTGGCCCTCGTGCCGGTCCTGGATCGAGACCTCCTTGGGCAGCAACTTCTTGCCCCAGGTCAGGATGCCGAAGCCGACGGCGAGCAGGGCTACGCCGAGGGTGAAGCCGAGCAGCGGGGTGTAGAACTTGTCGCCGCCCCGGCCGGCCTCGTACTGCCACGGCCACCAGATGTAGATGGCCAGGAAGGCGGTCGCGGCCAGGCCGGTGATCAGGAAGAAGCCGGCGACCACCCGGGTCAGCCGTCGTTCCGCCTTGGTGCCCGGCAGCACCTGCGGCTCGTAGTGGACGATCTCGATGTCGTCCCGACGAGCGCCCTCACGAACGATGTCGAACCGGGTGAGCCTGGGGTCGTTCACGTCGAGCGGCTCCGGGCCGTGTGAGGCCTGGTGCTCGGGGTGGGTGCTCATGCCGTCACCTCGCTACGGGTGGCGCCGAGCGGCACCACAGCACTGAATCGGATGGCCTGCTCGATCACGACTTACCCGCGATCCACAGGCTGGCGAAGACGAGCGCGACGATGCCGACCAGGAAGATCGCCAAACCCTCGGTGGACGGGCCGTACCGTCCGAGGTTGAACCCACCCGGGTCCTGGTCGTGCTTCAGCGTCTCCTGGATGTAGGCGATGATGTCGGCCTTCTGCTCCGGCCGGAGCTGGTTGTCGCCGAACACCGGCATGTTCTGCGGGCCGCTCAACATCGCCGCGTAGATCTGGCGGTCGGTCGCGGGGTGCAGGCTCGGGGCGAACTTGCCCGACGAGAGCGCACCGCCGCCGCCACCGAAGGCGTGGCACTGCGAGCAGTTGATCCGGAACAGCTCACCGCCGGCGGCGATGTTGCCGTCCTCGCGGAGGTCGTCGCCCTCGGGCACGACCGGGCCGCCGCCAAGCTCCTGGATGTACTGGGCCAGCTGACGGGTCTGCTCGTCGGTGAAGACCGGGGGCTTGCGGTGCGCCTGGGCCTCCTGGCGGGCCAGCGGCATCCGCCCGGAGCTGACCTGGAACTCGACCGATGCCGCGCCGACGCCGATCAGGCTCGGCCCGCGGCCCTCGACGCCCTGGGCGTTGCGGCCGTGGCAGGTCACGCAGCTCACGTCGAACAGCGCCTTGCCCTCGGCGGCGGCGCCGGTCAGCTGCGGGTTGTCCTGCGCCTGGGCGCCCGGGGCGAAGACGGTGTACGCGCCACCGGCGAGCATCAACGCGGCGATCAGCCGGACCGCGGCGCCCAGCCGGCGGCGGCCCCTGCTGCGCGCGGCGGGCCGCTCACGCAACCGCGCGAGCAGACCGCGTCGGCGGTCGTTGTCAGAAGTCATGAGCGGTGTCCTTAACCGGTTGGACCTGTCTCAGGGGACGGAGCAGCAGCGCGGAATGTGACGCGCAAGATCACTGGAGCCAGTAGATCATGGCGTACAGCCCGATCCACACGACGTCGACGAAGTGCCAGTAGTACGACACGACGATCGCCGAGGTCGCCTGCGCCGGAGTGAACCGGCCCATGGTCGTACGGACCATGAAGATGATGAAGGCGATCAGACCACCGGTCACGTGCAGGCCGTGGAAGCCGGTGGTCAGGTAGAACACCGACCCGTACCCGTCTCCGTTGATCTTGATGCCGTCGGCGACCAGGTGCCGGTACTCGTTCAGCTGGCCGAGGACGAAGATCAGGCCCATCACGAAGGTGACGGTGAACCAGCGCCGCAGCGCGTGCACGTCACCCTTTTCCGCCGCGAAGACGCCGAGCTGGCACGTCACCGAGGACAGCACCAGGATCACCGTGAAGGTGGTCGCGTACGGGATGTTCAGCGCCTCGGTGTGCTTCTCCCACTGCTCCGGCGCAGCCGCGCGGATGGAGAAGTACATCGCGAACAGCGCCGCGAAGAACATGAGTTCACTGGAGAGCCACACGATCGTCCCGACGCTGACCATGTTTGGTCGGGTCAGAGAGTGGATCCGGCTCTTGTCAATGGCTGGGGCCGCAGTCACGCCGTCATTATTGCCCCTGACCGGGGCCGCCGATCAGCGGGGTGGCAAACCTGCGCCTTCCGTGGCCCGAGCGTCAGGGTCCGGTTCGCCTGGCCTAGCCTGAAAAGCGTGCTGCACGTCGATCCGATCTTCGCCGCCACCTCGGCCCCGCCGCCGTTCACCGTCGGCGCGGTGCTGACCGAGACCCGGCTGGACAGCTGGCTGGCCCTCGGCCTGGTGCTCGCCGCCGGCCTGTACCTCTACGGGGTGTACCGGCTGCGCCTACGCGGCGACCGCTGGCCGATCACCCGTACCGTGTTCTTCCTCGGCCCCGGCCTGGGCGGCATCGCGCTCGTCACGGTCAGCGGACTGCACGCGTACGACACCGCGCTGCTGTCCGTGCACATGATCCAGCACATGGTGCTGTCCATGGTGGCGCCGATCTTCCTGGCCCTGGGCGCGCCGATGACCCTGGCCCTGCGCACCCTGCCGGTCGGGCCGCGCAAGCGCCTGCTCGCGATCGTGCACAGCCGTGTCGCCCGGGTCTACAGCTTCCCGCTGGTGGCGTTCGCCATCTTCGTGGTCAACCCGTTCGTGCTGTACTTCAGTGACCTGTACCGCTACACCCTCGAACACGCCTGGGCGCACGAGCTGGTGCACGCGCACTTCATCATGACCGGCTGCGTGTTCTTCTGGCCGCTGCTCGGCCTCGACCCGCTGCCCGGCCGCTGGCCGTACCCGGCGCGTGCGCTGCTCATGCTGCTCTCCGTGCCGTTCCACACAGTGCTCGGCCTCACCATCATGCAGAGCAGCACGCTCTTCGGCGGCGACTGGTACCCGTCGCTCAACCTCGGTTGGTCCGACCCGTGGCAGGACCAGGTGGTCGCCGGCGGCATCCTCTGGGCCGGTGGCGAATTCGTCAGTGTGACCATGCTCGCGGTGCTGGTGGTGCAGTGGGTCAAGCAGTCCGAGCGGGAGGCCCGGCGGGTGGACCGCGAGCTGGACCGCCAGGAGGCCCGCGAACGCGCCGCCGACGCCGCGCCCGCCTGAGCTGCCCGGACGGCACGCCCGGCGCGCGACGTCGGGCGGGATGTCGGCTACGTCACGCCGACCGGTACGATCTGCGGGCAGCTACGAGGTGGAAGCGGAGTCCTGGCATGACCGATCGTCTTTGCACCGTGTTGCTCTACAGCGACGACCCGCAGGTCCGTGATCGGATGCGGATGGCCGTCGGCACCCGGCCCGCTCCCGGTCTGCAGATCGAGTTCGTCGAGGCGTCGACCTACGCGGAGACCATCCGGCTGGTCGACGACTACGAGATCGACCTGCTGCTGCTCGACGGTGAGGCGAGCCCGGGCGGCGGCATCGGCATCGCCCGGCAGGTCAAGGACGACCGGGACGACGCTCCCCCGACCTGCCTCGTGATCGCCCGCGCCGCGGACCGATGGCTCGCCGCGTACGCCGAGGTCGACGCGACGCTGGTGCACCCGCTCGACCCGGTGACCACCGGCGGCACGGTGGCCGAGCTGCTGCGGACGCACGCACCCGCCTGACGTCCCCCGCTCCTCCGGCACCCCCACGGCGCCGGATCTCGTCGGCGCCGGTTCCAGCCCACCCGCACTTCGCATGCTCGGGAGGCCCGCCATGGGCGATCGGACCTGGCCGCACCTGCTCAACGCGCTGCTGCGCGGTGACGAACTCTCCACCGCCGACACCGCCTGGGCGATGGACGAGATCATGACCGGCTCGGCGAGCGCGGCGCAGATCGCCGCCTTCGCCGTGGCGCTGCGGGCCAAGGGTGAGACGCCCGCCGAGCTGGCCGGCCTGGTGGAGGCCATGCTCGGTCGCGCGGTCCCGGTGGCGCTCCCCGAGGAGCTGCGCCGCACCGCGCTCGACGTGGTCGGCACCGGCGGTGACCTCGCCCACACGGTGAACATCTCCACGATGACGGCGCTGGTGGTCGCCGGCACGGGCGTCCGTGTCGTGAAGCACGGCAACCGGGCTGCCTCCTCCCTGTGCGGCACCGCCGACCTGCTGGAGTTCCTCGGCATCCCGCTGGATCTCGGCCCGGAGCAGGTTGCGCGCTGTGTCGAGGAGGCCGGCATCGGGTTCTGCTTCGCGGCCCGCTTCCACCCCGGGATGCGGCACGCCGGCCCGGTCCGCCGCGAGGTGGGCGTGCCCACCTTCTTCAACTTCCTCGGCCCGCTGACCAACCCGGCCCGCCCCCGGGCCGGCGCGGTCGGCTGCTTCGACCTGCGGATGGCCCCGGTCATGGCCAGCGTGTTCGCGGCCCGTGGCGACTCGGCGATCGTGATGCGCGGCGAGGACGGGCTGGACGAGTTCACCACCGCCGCGCCCACCCGGATCTGGGCGGCCCAGGGCGGCACCGTACGCGAGGTCGTGCTGGACGCGACGGACCTGGGGGTACCCCGGTCCACCCTGGCGGACCTGCGCGGCGGTGACGCCGCGTACAACGCGGGCGTGGCCCGTCGCCTGCTGGCCGGCGAGAAGGGCCCGGTCCGGGACGCGGTGCTGGTCAACGCGGCGGCGGCGCTGGCCACCCAGGGCCCGCTGGACGGCGACCTGACCGAGGCGCTGCGCGCCGGCCTGGCCCGTGCCGCCGAGTCGATCGACTCCGGCGCGGCCGCCGCCACCCTGGACCGCTGGATCGCCACCGCCAACGCCGCCGCCTGACCTCAGCACCATCGGACCCGGCGGCGCCGTCCGCAGGCGGAGTCCTAGGCATGATCAACTCGGGATCCTCGAATCCGTGGTGTCAGGGCCGCTCCAATGCCCCGACTTCAACGAAGTCGTGTGGATCACGCGCGGATGCCGGCGAGCGGACGACGGTGCGCGGAGATTTGTCGGACCCGTCTGGGAAACTACAGCTGAGTAGTTTTCTGCTGCCGTCGGTGTGTCACTGTCGCATCCGGGGGCGGTTCGCCTGACGTGAGAGGAGACGCCCGTGTCGCACCGCGATCTCTACTGCGACGTCTGTGAGGGCGTGGCGCCGTTCGAGCCGCCGCCCTGCGTCGACGGCCACGGCACCGACTGTCCCGAGCTGATCTGCACCGGCTGCGGCGCCGCCGTGGTGCTCAGCGCGTTCGCCGTCCCGGTCACCCGGTTGGCCGCCAGCCGCCAGCCCGCCCACCGCCGCGCCGCCTGACCACAGGCACCGCCCGACCGCAGCACCGCAGGCCCACCCCGGGCGGGGTGGCGCATGACCGAAGGCCCGCTCCCCCACTCGGGGAACGGGCCTTCGTCGTGCCGGGTCGGTCGCGACGGCGACCGGGTGGGTCAGTGCTCGGCGGTACGCCGGGTGCCGCTGTAGTACTCGAACAGGAGCCCACAGGCGGAGAAGACGACGGCCAGCAGGCCGGCACCGATCAGCCAGTACTGCCAGAACACCAGGCCGAGCGCGGCGATCGCGGCGGCCAGCGCCAGACCGAACGGCCAGTAGCTGCCCGGGCTGAAGAAGCCCACCTCACCGGCGCCGTCGGCGATCTCGGCGTCCGGGCGGTCCTCCGGGCGCAGGTCGATGCGGCGGGAGACGAACCAGAAGAAGCCACCGCACATCGAGCAGAGCAGGAACGACAGCAGCAGGGCGACGGTGCCGACCCACTCGATGCCGCCCGACGCACCGTTCGTCCAGGCACCGTAGAGGATGGTGGCGCCGAAGAGGAACCCGGCGATGATCAGGAAGATACGCCACTCGGTCTTCATGCGGCTGCCTCAGCTTCCCGTGCGGGCCGGAACGTCGTCCGGGTTGAAGTTGTCCTGCGTCCGCCGCGTGTCGAACGGCTGCGTGGTCGTCGCGTACGGCTGCTCACCGATCGCGGACAGCGCATCCTGGGTGGACTTGCCGCTCTGCTTGGCCGCGAGGAACTGGTCGTACTTCTCGGGCGAGACAACCCGCAGCTCGAAGTTCATGAACGCGTGGTAGCTGCCGCAGAGTTCGGCGCAGCGCCCGACGTAGGCGCCCTCGGCGTCCAGGCTCGAGACCTCGAACACGTTGCGGATCTTGCCCGGCATGACGTCCCGCTTGAAGAGCAGCTCCGGCACCCAGAACGAGTGGATGACGTCGCGGCTGGTCTCCTCGAACCGGATGGACCGGTTGGTCGGCAGCACCAGCACCGGGATGACCTCGCTGGTGCCGAGCGTCGACGCGGTGGTGCGGGCTTCCGTGCCCTGGCCGTCCCGGTAGTTGAACTGCCAGTTCCACTTGAACGCGACGACCTCGACCGTGACGTCCGGGTTCTTCGACAACTTGTCGACGTCGGTCTGCACGATCGCCGTGTAGTAGAAGAGCACGGAGACGATCAGGATCGGCGCGATGGTGTAGAGGAACTCCATCGGCATGTTGTAGCGGGTCTGCACCGGCAGCGCGTTGCCACGCTTGCGGTAGCGCACGACGCACCAGAAGATCAGGCCCCACACGAAGACGCCGACCGCGAGCGCGGCGATGCAGGAGGCGATCCACAGGTCGTACATCCGCTTGGACTCCGGCGAGATGCCGCCCTGCGGCCAGCCGAAGCCGTGGAACGTCTGACCGACGTCACAGCCCGTGAGCAGAACCAGCAACGCCACGCCACCGAGACCGAGCCCGGCCAGGCGACCAGCACCACGCCCCCGGCGTCCACCAACCCCTGGGGAAGCGCTGTGCCGTACGGCCGACGGCCGTACCTCCGAACTCCTTGCGACCACCTGGTCCTGCCTCCCTAGCGCGCCGCGGTGCGTCTTTCCTCAGCACCCGCGGCAAAGGCGTCACCGACGGTCGCAGATTACTCGACCATGACGGACTCGGCCGTGGTGGGGTCACTGTCCGACCCCCATCGGGGGGATCCTAGGCATACCGCCGCGATAGCGTCTTGGTCTGTGAGCGCGAGGAGTGAGCCGGGGTTGCGAGCCCCGCAGTCGCGAACGAAGGCGGGTCGGTGAGCGCGAGGAGTGAGCCGGGGTTGCGAGCCCCGCAGTCGCGAACGAAGGCGGGTCGGTGAGCGCGAGGAGTGAGCCGGGGTTGCGAGCCCCGCAGTCGCGAACGAAGGCGGGTCGGTGAGCGCATCCCCGGTCTACCTGGACGCGGCGACCGCCGCGCCGATGCATCCGGTCGCGCGGCAGGCTCTGCTGGCCGCGCTCGACGACGGCTGGGCCGATCCGGGCAAGCTGTACACGCAGGCCCGCCGGGCCCGGCAACTGCTCGACGCCGCCCGCGAGGCCACCGCGGTGACGCTCGGCGTCCGCGCCGATGAGGTCTCCTTCACCCCCAGTGGTACGACCGCGGCCCACGGCGCCGTCCTCGGCGGCCTGGCGGGTCGACGCCGGGTCGGGTCGACGCTGGTGCACTCGGCGATCGAGCACTCGGCGGTGCTGCACGCTGCGGAACGGCACGTCGGCGCTGGCGGGACGGCCGCCGCGGTGCCGGTCGACCGGTTGGGCCGGCTGGACCTGACCGCGTGGTCGACCGCCGTTCGGGCCCCGAGGGTCGCGCTGGCCGCGTTGATCAGTGCCAGTCACGAGGTGGGGACGGTGCAGCCGGTCGCCGAGGCGGCGGCGGCCTGCGCCGACGTGGGTGTGCCGCTGTACGTGGACGCGGCACAGTCGGTGGGCCGGGTACCCCTGCCGGCCGGCTGGTCGGTGCTCACGGCGAGCGCCCACAAGTGGGGTGGGCCACCCGGCGTGGGGGTGCTGGCGGTCCGGAAGGGCACTCGCTGGGAGTCACCCTGGCCGTCCGACGAGCGGGAGAGCGGACGTACCCCCGGGGTGGTGAATCTGCCGGCGGTCGTGGCGGCGGCGGCGAGCCTGCGGGCGGCGGCGGCCGACGCGGCGGCCGAGGCGACCCGGTTGACCGCCCTGGTGGAACGGGTCCGGGAGCGGGTCGCGACGGAGGTGCCCGACGTGGAGGTGGTCGGCGACCCGGTGCTCCGGCTCCCGCACCTGGTCACCTTCTCCTGCCTGTACGTGGACGGGGAGGCGTTGCTGCACGCCCTGGACCGGCGGGGCTTCGCCGTGTCGTCCGGTTCGTCCTGCACCTCGTCCACGTTGCGTCCGTCGCACGTATTGGAGGCGATGGGGGTGCTCTCGCACGGCAACGTGCGGGTCAGCCTGCACCGGGAGACGACCGAGGCGGACGTGGAGCGGTTCCTGACCGAGCTGCCGGGGATCGTCGCCGGGCTGCGCGCCGAGGCCGGGGTGGTGGGGCTGTGACGACGCCCGACGAGGTGATCGACTGCCGGGGGCAACGCTGCCCGCTGCCGGTGATCGCTGCGGCGCGACGGATGCCCGAGGTGCCGGTCGGCACTGTGGTCCGGGTACTGGCCGACGACCCGGCAGCGGCGGTCGACATCCCCGCCTGGTGCCGGATGCGCGGACAGGAGTTCCTCGGCTCGGTCACGGGCCCGGACGGCCCCGCCTACGACATCCGCCGAACCCACTAACCCACGCTCCCCCGCGCCCCTACCCCGCTCCCCCCGCACCACCGCACCACCGCACCACCGCACCACCGCACCACCGCACCACCGCACCACCGCACCACCGCACCACCGCACCACCGCACCACCGCACCGATCATGGAGTTGTGGTGGTGGACAAAAGCCACATAAGGCGCCTATCCAGCCACCACAACTCCATGATCGACGCGGGCAGAGGCGGGGCGGCGTGGGCTGAGCGCCGTCCCCACCCCCCGCCCTACCTCACCGCGCGATCTTGCAGTTTCTGCGGGGACAAACATGCGCAGAAGCCGCGAAACGACGACAGAAAGTGCAAGATCGCGGGGGCGAGAGCCGGGGGCGGGGGCCGAGGGGCGGGGGCGGGGTTTGGCTAGGCCGGGAGGAGGTGGGGGCGGACCTCTTCTGCCGCGGCGTCGCCGTAGGACTCGGCGAGGCGCTTGACGAACAGGTCGCGGCGGACGTCGTACTCCTGGGTGCCGACGGTCTCCAGGACCAGCGTGGCCAGCAGCGAGCCGACCTGGGCGGCGCGTTCCAGGCCCAGGCCCCAGGAGAGCGCCGTGAAGAAGCCGGCCCGGAAGCCGTCGCCGACGCCGGTCGGGTCGACCGCCCGGATCTCCCGCGCGATCGGTACGTGGATCGGGTCGATGCCGCGCCCGGCGATCTCCACACCGTGCTTGCCCAGCGTGGTGACCCGCACCTTGACCAGGTCCAGCAGTTGGTCGTCGCTGAGCTGCGCCTTGCTCTGCAGCAGCGACTTCTCGTAGTCGTTGGTCATCAGGTACTCGGCGCCTTCGATCAGCGCCACCACGTCCTCGCCGGGCATCCGGGCGAGCTGCTGGGACGGGTCGGCGGCGAAGGCGTACCCGCGGGTGCGGCACTCGGCCGAGTGGCGCAGCATCGCCTCGGGGTCGTTCGCGCCGACCAGCACCAGGTCCAGACCGCCGAGCCGGTCGGCGACCGGGGCCAGCTCGATGTTGCGGGCCTCGCTCATCGCACCGGCGTAGAACGACGCGATCTGGCACATGTCGGTGTCGGTGGTGCAGACGAAGCGGGCGGTGTGCGCCACCTCGCTGATGTGCACCGAGTCGCAGTCCACACCGTGGCGCTCCAGCCAGGAGCGGTAGTCGGCGAAGTCGGCGCCGACCGCGCCGAGCAGCACCGGGCGCAGCCCGAGCTGACCCATCCCGAAGGAGATGTTCGCCGCCACGCCGCCGCGGCGGAGCACCAGGTCGTCCACCAGGAAGGAGAGGGACACCTTGTGCAGTTGATCGGCGATGAGCTGGTCGGCGAAGCGACCGGGGAAGCTCATCAGGTGATCGGTGGCGATCGAGCCGGTGACGGCGATCTTCATGTCAACCCTCAGGGTCGGGAGCAGGGCGCGGTCAGCCTACCGGGACGGCAACGCGATGGTCACCGCTCGGTCGGACACCGGCAACCGGCCCGCCACGGCCCCTCCGGGACCGGTGCGACAGCCGACCGGTACGGCGATGGGGCCGTCCCGAAGAACGGCCCCATCGTCGCTGATGTGTGGTGTGACTCAGTTGAACGAGTCACCGCAGGCGCAGGAGCTGCCCGCGTTGGGGTTGTCGATGGTGAAGCCCTGGGCGTCGATCCGGTCGGCGAAGTCGATCGTCGCGCCGGAAAGGTACGGGGCGCTCATCCGGTCGACGACGACCTCGACACCACCGAAGTCGGTCACGACGTCACCGTCGAGCGAACGCTCGTCGAAGAAGAGCTGGTACCGCAGGCCGGAGCAGCCGCCCGGCTGCACGGCGACGCGGAGCCGCAGGTCGTCGCGGCCCTCCTGCTCGATCAGGGCCTTGACCTTCTGCGCTGCGACGTCGGTGAGGACGACGGAAGTAGGGGCCTTGGCCTCGGTCGACTCGGTCTGCGCTGGCGTGGTCACGTGGAAGTCTCCCTGCGCGGTTTGGGTCCGGACGCACTGGCCAACGTCGCGCGTCGTCCAGTGATTCCCGGTTGTGGTCCTCAACCGATCGTACGCCGCCTTGGCCGGGTCCACCCGCGTGGCGTGACCCCCGCCGCAGGTCGACCCCGGTCGGGGCGGGCGCACGGGCGGCCGGGACGCTCAGCGGCTCCACTGCCGGGCCAGCCGGGCCCCCAGCTCGCGCAGCCCCTCCGCAGGCCGGCTGAGCGCCGCGTCGAGCCCGCCGGTCTCCTCGCCGCCGAAGTGCTCCACCAGGCTGTACGCGTCGGTAACCCCGGCGGAGGCGGCCTCCCGCCGGCCGGTGCTCACCTGCCCGGCCACCACCACGCAGGGCACTCCCCGGTCGCGGGCGGCGCCGGCCACCCCGGCGACGACCTTGCCACGCAGCGACTGGTGGTCGAACGACCCCTCGCCGGTGATCACCAGGTCGGCGGTGTCCAGCGCGGCGTCGAGACGGGTGGCCCGGGTGACCAGGCCGATCCCCGACTCGCAGTCGCCGCCCAGGGCGAGGAGCGCCGCGCCGATGCCGCCGGCGGCCCCGCCCCCGGGCAGCGCGCCGAGCCCCGCCGGGCAGCCGGCCAGGTCCTCTTCCAGCACCGCCGCGAAACGTTCCAGGGCCGCGTCGAGCAGTAACACGTCGGCGCGGTCGGCGCCCTTCTGCGGGCCGAACACGTTGCTGGCGCCATGCAGGCCGAGCAGGGGGTTGTCCACGTCGGTGGCCGCGACCAGCCGGACGCCACGCAGCCGGGGCGCGCCGTCCAGCGCGTTGACGGCGGCGAGCGCCGCCCCGCCGTACGGCAGAGCGGCACCGCCCTGGTCGAGGGGGGTCACGCCCAGCGCGGCGAGCATTCCGGCGCCGGCGTCGTTGGTGCCGGAGCCACCCAGTCCGATCACCACGGTGCGGGCACCGCTCTCCACCGCGGCGGCCACCAACAGACCCAGCCCGTACGAGGTGGTGGTCTTCGGGTCGCGCTCGGCCGGGGAGAGCAGGTGCAGGCCGCACGCCTGCGCGCTCTCCAGGTAGGCGGTCGAGCCGTCGGCGGTGAGCAGGATCTCACCGGCCGCCGGCCGGCCCAGCGGGTCGACCGTCGACACCGGCACCCGCCGGCCACCGAGGGCCTCGGCGAGCACCTCCACGAAGCCCGGTCCGCCGTCGGCGAGCGGTCGGATCAGCAGATCGTCTCCGTCGGTGACGGTGCGCCAACCGGCGGCGACGGCGGCGGCCACCTCCGGTGCGGACAGGGTGCCGGCGAACTTGTCCGGGCAGAGCAGCACGCGCATGCCGAGCAGTGTGGCAGCCCACACCGAGCGAGGCTGCGTCGCGCTCGCGCTGTGGGACCATGGGCTACGTGACTTCGACCTGGGTGGAACCCTCCAACACGGCGACGGCTCTGCTGCTGCTCGGCCGGGGCAGTGACCCCGACACCGAGCGCGGCGTCGAGTGTCCGGGCGACCTGCCGGCGCCCAGCGATCCGGATCTGGTGGCCCGTGCCACCGCCGCGAAGGCGAAGCTGGGCAGCAAGGTCTTCGTGCTGGGGCACCACTACCAGCGCGACGAGGTGATCCAGTTCGCCGATGTGACGGGCGACTCGTTCAAGCTGGCCCGGGAGGCCGCGGCCCGCCCGGACGCGGAGTACATCGTCTTCTGCGGCGTGCACTTCATGGCCGAGAGCGCGGACATCCTCACCACCAGCACCCAGCGGGTGATCCTGCCGGACCTCGCGGCGGGTTGCTCGATGGCCGACATGGCCGTGCTGGGCCAGGTCGAGGCCGCGTGGGACACGCTGAGCGAGCTGGGCATCGCTGGCGACACGGTCCCGGTGACGTACATGAACTCCTCGGCCGACATCAAGGGTTTCGTGGGCCGCAACGGCGGCGTGGTCTGCACCTCGTCCAACGCCAAGCGCGCCCTGGACTGGGCCTTCGAGCAGGGGTCGAAGGTGCTCTTCCTGCCGGATCAGCACCTGGGCCGTAACACCGCTGTGCTGGAGATGGGCCTGTCGCTGGACGACTGCGTGCTCTACGACCCGCACAAGCCCGGTGGTGGGCTCACCCCGGAGCAGCTGCGCGACGCCAAGATGATCCTGTGGCGGGGGCACTGCTCGGTGCACGGCCGGTTCACCCTGGAGAGCGTCAACGACGTACGGGAGCGGGTGCCCGGGGTCAACGTCCTGGTCCACCCGGAGTGCCGGCACGAAGTGGTCACGGCCTCCGACTACGTCGGGTCCACCGAATACATCATCAAGACCATCGAGGCGGCTCCGGCCGGCTCGGCGTGGGCGCTCGGCACCGAGCTGAACCTGGTCCGCCGGCTCGCCCTGGCGCACCCGGACAAGCAGATCATGTTCCTGGACAAGGCCGTCTGCTACTGCTCGACGATGAACCGGATCGATCTGCCGCATCTGGTCTGGGCCTTGGAGGAGCTGGTCGCGGGCCGGGTGGTCAACCAGATCACGGTGGACGCCGACACCGCGCACCACGCCCGGGTGGCGCTTGATCAGATGCTCGCACTGCCCGGCGCGGACACCCCGCCGCCGACGGTGTCCTGATCACGATCCGTAGCGCTCTTGGTACGCAAAAGTGCCGGATCACCGATTAATGCCACACACGCCGATGTGACCGAGTCCTTTTTCGTCACCGAGGGCTATGCTGCCCAAGCGACGACACACGCGAGCCGTTTCGATGTGGCCGCATCCGGGGTAGCGACGACGTTCAGGCACCCCACCATCAACACAGCAGCACCGACGCGCTGGAGGTTGCGTTGACCGACGACGTCCTGGTTGTGCACGGAGGTACTCCGCTCGAAGGGCGGATCCGCGTGCGCGGCGCGAAGAACCTCGTTTCGAAGGCGATGGTCGCCGCACTGCTCGGCGACAGCCCGAGCCGACTGTTCGACGTGCCGAAGATCCGCGACGTCGAGGTGGTGCGGGGTCTGCTCGGCCTGCACGGCGTCAAGGTCACCGACGGCGCCGAGGACGGCGAGCTCGTCTTCGACCCGGCGAACGTGGAGAGCGCCAGCACCGACCAGATCAACGTGCACGCCGGTTCCAGCCGGATCCCGATCCTGTTCTGCGGCCCGCTGCTGCACCGCCTCGGGCACGCGTTCATCCCGGATCTGGGCGGCTGCCACATCGGCCCGCGTCCGATCGACTTCCACCTCCAGGCGCTGCGCGAGTTCGGCGCGACTGTCGAGAAGCGGCCCGAGGGGTTGCACCTGTCCGCGCCGAACGGGCTGCACGGCACCAAGTTCGCCCTGCCGTACCCGAGCGTCGGTGCCACCGAGCAGGTGCTGCTGACCGCCGTGATGGCCGAGGGCGTCACCGAGCTGCGCAACGCCGCGGTGGAGCCGGAGATCATCGACCTGATCTGCATCCTGCAGAAGATGGGCGCGATCATCAAGGTCCACACCGACCGGGTGATCGAGATTCAGGGCGTGCCCAAGCTGCACGGCTACACCCACCGGCCGATCCCGGACCGGATCGAGGCGGCGAGCTGGGCGGCCGCCGCCCTGGCCACCCGTGGTCACGTCGAGGTGCTGGGCGCTCAGCAGGCCGACATGATGACCTTCCTGAACATCTTCCGCTCGGTCGGCGGCGAGTACGAGGTCACCGACGCCCGCGCGCCGAAGCTGGGCGACCCGGGTCAGGAGGGCGGCATCCGCTTCTGGCACCCGGGTGGCGAGCTGAACGCGGTGGCGCTGGAGACCGACGTGCACCCCGGCTTCATGACCGACTGGCAGCAGCCGCTGGTCGTGGCGCTGACCCAGGCCCGTGGCCTGTCGATCGTCCACGAGACGGTCTACGAGCAGCGGTTGGGCTACACCGAGGCGCTCAACTCGATGGGCGCCAACATCCAGGTCTACCGGGACTGCCTCGGCGGCACCCCGTGCCGCTTCGGCCGGCGCAACTTCAAGCACTCCGCCGTGATCGCCGGGCCGAGCAAGCTGCACGCCGCCGACCTGGTCATCCCGGACCTGCGGGCCGGGTTCAGCCACCTGATCGCGGCGCTCGCGGCCGAGGGCACCTCCCGGGTGTACGGGGTGGACCTGATCAACCGGGGCTACGAGGACTTCGAGGCGAAGCTCGCCGACCTGGGCGCGCACGCCGAGCGTCCGTAACGTCGCTCACCCATCGTTCGGCCACGACGGCTCCAGGTCGCGCTGCGACCTGGAGCCGTCGGTCGCTGTACCGCGATGTGCACCGGGCGCGGACCGTTGGCTACCCTTGCCGCGTGCCGTCGCTCTTTCGCCGCAAGTCCACCGACCTCGTCGACGAGGCCGTCACCTCGGTGACCCCCGAGGAGACCGCTGAGCGTTCCCGGGGTTACACCCCGGCCAAGGGTCGGGAGACGCCCAAGCGGCCGACCGTCGGCCGTCGGCCGGCCGGCCCCACCCGTCCCCTCACCAAGGAGGAGGAGCGGGAGCGCCGCCGGCAACTGCGCGCCGAGGCGGCGTCGGAGTTCCGCCGCGAGGGTGGCCCCCGCGACCGTGGCCCGGAACGGCTGCTGGCCCGCAACGTGGTCGACTCCCGGCGTACCGTCGGCACCTGGTTCTTCGGCGGCGCGCTGATCGTGCTGGTCGGCTCGAACGCCGCCATGCCGCCGGTGGTCCGGCTGATCTCCAACGTGCTCTGGGGAGCGCTGGCGCTGGGTGTGGTCGTCGACTCGGTGCTGATCTGCCGCAAGATCAGCAAGTTGGTCCGGGAACGCTTCCCGAAGACCGACCAGCGGATGGGCTCGCTCTTCCTCTACGCGGTCATGCGGTCGATCACCTTCCGCCGGATGCGCGCTCCGGCGCCCCAGGTCAAGCTGGGCGACAAGGTCTGACCCGCGGGCGGGCCGTCCCACAGCTCCACGATCCGCGCACCATCAGCGAAACTGCTGCCTCAGACATCTGCGAGGCAGCAGTTTCGCCGTAACTGCGCGGATCTTGTCGCGCGTTCTTCATGCTGAACGGGTCGTTGTTCGACAGACCGAACATGTGACCAATGGAGCGAAGGCATGCCTTCGGAACCGGCTGCCCCCCTGGCCACCATCGCCGCCGCCCTGCGCCGGGAGCGGGAACGGGTCGGCATCTCGCTGACCGAGCTGGCCCGCCGAGCGGGGGTGGCCAAGTCCACCCTCTCCCAACTGGAGTCGGGCACCGGAAACCCGAGTGTGGAGACACTCTGGGCGCTGGGCGTCGCCCTCGGTGTGCCGTTCAGCCGGCTGGTGGAGCCCGTCGACGACGGCGTACGGGTCATCCGGGCCGGGGACGGGCCGCACGTCCGCTCGGAGCAGGCCGACTTCAGCGGAACGCTGCTCAGCGCCGGTGCGGCGCACCTGCGCCGGGACGTCTACCTGATCAGGCTTGAGCCCGGCGCGGTGCGGGCCGGGCCCGGACACACCCCGCGCAGTATCGAGCACGTGGTGGTCGCCGCCGGCCGGCTGCGGGTGGGGCCCGAGGCGGCACCTGTCGAACTCGAACCCGGCGACTACGCCACGTTCCCCGGCGACGCCCCGCACCGTTACGAGGCGCTCGCTCCCGGTACGTTCGCCGTCCTCGTCATGGAGCACCCCTGAGGGACGTGGGCGTTCCCGCCGCAGCCAGGTGATCCTTGAGTGCGGTAAGGTCGGAGTCCAGATTCGCTTATAGGACCAAATGTCCGAAACCAATGGGATAACGTTTGCGCCGGTGGGCGGCAGCACAGTGGCGGTGAGCGAGCCCACGCCGTTACCCTCCATCCGCAGCCACGGCCTGCCGGAGCGGCGATCTGACCGGCGCGTGCGGCCCCAGCGCGACAATTTGCAACGAGGTGACAACGCGTGAGCGAGCGGACGCGAGCCGGCCACCGGGGCGTGGCAGGCGGCGACCGGACGCCCAGCGGTCACCCGACGGCGGCTGCGGACACCTCACCCCCGGCGAGAATCGACCGAGCGGCCGGGTGTGGCGACGGGCTCGACGGATGAACGGCCGCTACTCCGACCGGTGGTCAGACCCGAACGAACCGTCCTGGGTGGTCGAGCCGACCACCGAGTGGCACCCCCAGTTCCCCGGCCAGCGTTACGCCGGCGACATCGGCATGCCGCACCAGCCACCACCGCGCGGACGCGCGACGGTGTCCGGTCGCGCCGAGGTGCCGCCGCTGGCGCCTACCCGCCCGGACGGCACCTACCTCGGCCGGTCCTGGTCTGACGAATCACCGGCGGAACAGGCACCTCACGGCCGTTCCTGGGCCGACGACGAGCAGGGCGAGGCGTCGGCCTACAGCCGACTCCGCAGCGACGAGCTCGCGGCTGACGCGTCCGCCTACGGCCGGCCCGACAGCGCTGACTCCCGCCACTACGACCACGAGCCGTACCGTCGTCCGCTGCCCGAGCCACCCCGCCGCGACGACCGCCGCTCGCCCGAGTCGGACCGACGTACCGCCTGGTCCGACCGACGCCCCGCCGACGAGCGAGGTCCCGCTCGGGAAGCCGCCTGGCATCGGGACCAGCCCAACCCCGAGCGGTACGACAGCCGCGGCCCCCGGCAGGAGCCCGCCGAGCGGGATCGGAGTTACCGGGGATCCCCGCCGGTCTCCCCCGCGCCCCGACCGGAACCTGGCTGGGTGCCGGAGCCGGACGACACACCACGTCGGCGCGGCACGCCGGAACGGCCCGCCGCTGGTCACGAACGGCACACCGCCGACGGGTACGGCGTCCGACCCACCCGCGACCACGACGGCCGCGTCGCCGACGGGGTCGACCCGTGGGCATCAGTGGACGGCCGCACGCGATACCGCGCCGACGGGTACCCGGACCGGGCCGCAGACGACCTGCGCCGCCCGGAGCCGCGCTACCGCGCGGACGAGGGGATCGGCGCAGCGCCCTCACCCAACGGTGGGCGACGGCGTCGCCCCGAGCCGGACCTGCCCGACCAACCGCGCCTCGACGACGACCGGCGGCGGCCCGACACCGACCCGCACCGGCGGCAGCCCCGTGAGGCGGCGGCCCGCGCCGAGGCGTACCCGGACCGGCGACCCCGCGAGCAGGCCCGCCCGGACGGGTACCGCGACAACGGGTACCGCGAGGACGCACCCCGTGAGGACGCGTACCGCGAGCCCCGGCCGCAGCCGGGCCAACGGTCGGACGGCAGTCTGCCCTGGCCAGCACCGGGTCCGGTGCGCCAGGACCGCACCCGGGAGCCCGGCCACCGCACCACGGACCCGCACCGCACCGACCCACACGGCAGCCCCGACCCGTACCGCACCACGGACCCGTACCGCACCACGGACCCGTACCGTGGCGCCGACCCGTACCGCGGCACCGAGCCGGGCATGTCGCCGCGCCCGGCCGCCCGGCCCGACCGGCCGGCGGCCACGCCGTCCCGGCCTGACGAGCGCCCGGCGGCCACTCCGGCGCGGTACGACGAGCGACAGGTACGCCCGGCCGCCACGGCGCCGCCCGCCTCCGACCGCGCCATGCCGGTCTCCCCGGAGCGGCCCGTGTCGCCAGCACCCGTCTCCCCCGCCTGGGACCGACCGGTGTCAGCCGCCCCAGCTCCCCCGCAACGGCCGGTGTCGCCAGCACCCGACTCCCCCACCAGCCGCGGCTGGGACCGACCGGTGTCAGCCGTCCCGGTCTCACCCGCCTCCGACCGGCCAGTCTCGGGGCCACCCGCCGCGCGCCTGCGGTTGGAGTACCTGCCCGCGCCGGTGGACCTGCCCGGTGCCGACGAGCGCTCGGACGCCCCGCCGGCATCGGGACGCCGGCCGCTGGCCGAACCGCCACCGGCATCCGGACCGCATCCCGCTCCGCCGCCGCGTTACCCCGGCCCGGACAGCCGGGACCGTCCGGCGGACGAGCGGCGCGGCGAGGAGCCCGGCCCGGACCGCCGTCGGGTCGACGACCCGTTGGCCGGCGCCCCACCGACCGACCGCCGCCCGACCTCCCCGGACCGCTCGCCCCCGGCGGAGCCGCCGCACCCCGCCGATCGACCGGCCGCGCCGGATCGACCGGCCGCGCAGCAGCGCCCGTACCCACCGGAGCGACCGGCACCGACGGCGGACGCCCGCCCGTCGGTGGCCCCGCCACCCACCTGGCAGGCGCAGCCGCCTCCGGCGACCCGGTCCGACCCGACCCCGGCCGACACGAGCCCGGTGGCTCCGCCTCCGGCGGCCCCGCAGCCACCGGCGGCGGAGGTCGAGCCGGTGCTCCCGCCGGCCCCCGGTACGCCGCGCCGCTACGTACCCCCGCCGCCCGCGGAAGAGCCGGTGGCGCCCGTTCACGAGCCGGACGACGTCCCGGGTGCCCGCGGACCGGAGGCGTGGTTCAGCCCCGCTCAGCCCGCCGAATCCGACCAGGCCGAGCCTGCGACGGACCAGCGGCCGGTCGACCCGGTCGACGACGAGACCGGCGACCCCGACCGCTCCGCGACACCGGACGCGCAGATGTCCACGCCGGCAGCCGACACTCATCACGGTGTGGCCGACGAGCATGCCAGCGGGTCGGCACCAGACGACGCGTTCGACCCGGTCTCCGCGCCGCCCGCCCACCCGGTCTCCGGTGCCCCGCGGCTCTGGGCGGACGACCTGGACGACGACCCGCAGCCCGGCTTCGACACGGAAACTGTGGATGGCGACCAGCCCGTCTCCGGCGTACCTGTCGTCGCGATGCCTCACCAGCGGACCGAAGCCGACCTCGACGCCGACCAGCACCCCTTCGCCGCATCACCCAGCGCGGACACCGATCCGGTCGAGCACGACCCGACGGACGAACCCGCGCCACCCGGCGAGCTGACGGACGCGATCGACGACCCGAGCGCGAGCCCGGCCGACGGCTCGCGAGTCGACGAGTGGCGGGGCGACGCGGCGACGCATGTCACGGCTGCGGACGACACGAGCCCCCCCGTCTCGGCACCTCCCGTCTCGGCACCGCCGTTCTCCGCACCGCCCGCCTCGGTCACGCCGGTCTCCGTTCCTCCGGCAGCGCCCGTATCGGCGCCACCCGCGGCGCCCGTCTCCGTGCCGCCCCTCTCCTCCGCGCCCGTCTCCGCACCGCCGGCACCGACCGCAGCTCCGGTGTCCGCACCACCCGCCTCAACGCAGCAGTACTCCGTAGCGCCCGTATCCGCGCCACCCGCGCCGGCACAGCCGTACTCCGGAGCACCGGTCTCCGCACCGCCGGCACCCGCCGCAGAGCCCGCCTCCGCGCCACCGGCCTCGACACCACCGCCCGCCGCAGCGCCCGTCTCCGGACCGCCGGCGTCGATAGCGCCGACGTCCGCGCCGCCAGCGTCGGTGGCGCCGACGTCCGGACCGCCAGCGCCGGCCGTACCCGGCCCGAGGAGCGGCTCGGACGGAGAGCACGAGCAGGCGTCCGCGCCACCCGACGAAGCACCGCCGGTGGTGACCCGCCCGTCGCTGGCCGACCCGGGCGACCCGGAGCAGGTGCTGGCCGCGTACCGGTGGCGGTTGGACCCGGTCACCCTGCGCGAGGAGCTGACGGAGCCGGACGACCTGCGGGCCATCCGTCGGCGGCTGACCGAGAAGTTGGGCTCGGCGGTCGACAACCGTGCCCGGGCCCGGCTGCTCAGCCTGCGGGCGGTGGCCTCGCGGATCCTCGGCGACCTGGACGACGCGCTGGCCGACGGTCGGCTCGCCCTCACCTACGCCGAGGCCACCGGCGAGTTGCGCCGGACCGCGCTGGCCCAGGCCCGGCTGGCCCACGTGCTGCGCTGGCGTGGCAACTTCGCCGAGGCCGACCAGCTCTTCGCCCAGGCCAACTCGGTCGAGTTGCCCGACCGGCTACGGGCCGCGCTGCACGAGCACGCCGGGCGGTCGTGTTACGACCAGGGGCGGCTCATGGAGGCGTGCGAGCACTTCGAGAAGGCGCTCGACCTGCGCGGCGCGGGCGACGCCGAACTGCTGGACCGGGTCCGGGTCGCCCTCGACGCGGTCACCGTGCGGGCCGAGGCGGATGGCTTCGGGGCGTACCCCCGGGGTCGGGACGAGGTGCTCGACCGGGACCGGCCCCCGTTGCCGGACCGGGACGGGTCGCTGTGGGGTTACACCAGCCAGGACGGCGACGTGGTCGTCCCCGCCCGGTACGCCGAAGCACAGCCCTTCCACGACGGGTTGGCCTGGGTCCGCCGGCCGGACACCGACCGCTGGTCGCTGATCAACCTGCTCGGTACGACGGTGATCCCGCCGTCCTTCCGGGCCGCGCAGCCGTTCAGCGACGGCCTGGCGTGGGTGGTCGGCGAGGGTGGTTGGACGGCGATCGACGCGACCGGGGCGGTGCAGGTCGCGCCGAACTTCGCCGAGGTACGACCGTTCCGGCGTGGGCTGGCCGCGGTGCGGCGCGAGGGTTGGGGGGCGGTCGACCGGACCGGTCGGGTCATCGTGCCCACCCGCTACCACGGCTTCGTCACCGAGTTGGCCGACGGCCAGAAGATCGACGGTTTCACCGACGAGGGGCTCGCCGTGGTCGACGTGGCGGGTCGGCGGGGCGTGGTGGACCGCACCGGCACGGTGCTGGTCCCGCCGGCGCACCCGATGCTGGTCATCCACCCGGTGGCGTTCCTGGTCGAGAGCGACAACGGGCGGTGGGGCGCGCTGGACCGGCGCGGCGTGCCGCTCATCGATCCGGTGCACCGCGATCGCGCCGAGGTGCTGGAGGAGATCGACCGGCTCCTCACCGACGCCAACCCGGTGCTCTGAGTCGCCGGTCGCCGGTGTTGATCCACTGGGGCTAGGGTCGGTACATGGAATTCCGACACCTGGGCCGTTCCGGCCTGATGGTCAGCGAGATCTCGTACGGCAACTGGATCACCCACGGTTCGCAGGTCGAGGAGGACGCGGCGTTCGCCTGCGTCCGGGCCGCTCTCGACGCGGGGATCACCACCTTCGACACCGCCGACGTGTACGCCGGCACCCGGGCCGAGGACGTGCTCGGCCGGGCGTTGCAGAACGAGCGCCGTGAGGGCCTGGAGATCTTCACCAAGGTCTACTGGCCGACCGGGCCCGGCCGCAACGACCGTGGCCTGTCCCGCAAGCACATCATGGAGTCGATCAACGGCTCGCTGCGCCGACTGCGCACCGACTACGTGGACCTCTACCAGGCCCACCGGTACGACTACAGCACCCCGCTGGAGGAGACGATGGAGGCGTTCGCCGACGTCGTCCACTCCGGCAAGGCGCACTACATCGGCGTCTCCGAGTGGACCGCCGCCCAGCTGCGCGCCGCCCACCCGCTCGCCCGGGAGCTGCACGTCCCGCTGGTGTCCAACCAGCCGCAGTACTCGCTGCTCTGGCGGGTCATCGAGACCGAGGTCGTGCCGGCCAGCGAGGAGCTGGGTATCGGGCAGATCGTCTGGTCGCCGATGGCGCAGGGAGTGCTCTCCGGCAAGTACCTGCCGGGCCAGCCGCCGCCGGCCGGTTCCCGGGCCACCGACGAGAAGTCGGGCGCGGGCTTCATCTCCCGGTTCATGAACGACGACGTGCTGACCCGGGTCCAGCAGCTCAAGCCCCTCGCCGAGCAGGCCGGGCTCAGCATGGCCCAGCTCGCCGTGGCGTGGGTGTTGCAGAACCCGAACGTCTCGTCGGCGATCATCGGCGCGTCCCGCCCCGAGCAGGTGCACGACAACGTGAAGGCCGCCGGGGTGAAGCTCGACGCCGACCTGCTCACGGCGATCGACGACATCGTCGAGCCGATCGTCGAGCGGGACGCGGCGAAGACCGAGTCCCCCGCGCAGCGTCCCTGACGTTGTTCCGGCCCGGCCGGCGCGAATCCCTCGCGCCGACCGGGCCGGGTCAGCTCAGTCCGGTCAGCTTCGCCCGGTCGCCGGGCCCGGTCAGCTTCGCCCGGTCGCCGGGCCCGGTCAGCTTCGCCCGGTCGCCGGGCCCGGTCAGCTCTGCCAGAAGCGGATCAGCTCCAGGCCGGTGGCGTAGAGCCACGACGGCAGACCGAGCAGGTCACCGACAGCGAAAACCGCGTCGAAGAACCAGCCGCCGATGCGCGGGTTCCACAGCAGCGCGAAGAGCAGGATGAAGCCGTACGGCGCGAACAGGTCGTACATCTTGCGCCACTGCGGGGTGAGCCACGGCTGGATCATGTTGCCGCCGTCCAACCCGGGCACCGGCAGCAGGTTCAGCACACTGGCGGTGAGCTGGAGGAAGGCGAGCAGCGCCACCCCGGCCCAGAACTCCACCGGACCATCCGACCGGGTGCCGACCTGCACCGCCGCCACCAACAGCAGCGTGAACAGCACGTTCGTCGCCGGGCCGGCGAGGCTGACCAGGGTGTGCCGCAGTCGACCCGGGATGGCGTGCCGGTCCACCCAGACCGCGCCACCCGGCAGGCCGATGCCGCCGAGCAGCACCACCACCACCGGCAGCACGATCGACAGCAACGGGTGGGTGTACTTGAACGGGTTGAGCGTCAGGTAGCCGCGATGGGCGATGTCCCGGTCGCCGGCCCGGTAGGCCACCACCGCGTGGGCGTACTCGTGCAGGCAGAGCGACACCAGCCAGCCGGACACCACGAAGAGGAACACGTTGAGCCGGACGTTGCCGTACCCGTTCCAGGTCAGCACCCCGCTGACCGCGAACAGCGCGACCAGACCGAGGAAGACCGGGCTGGGCCGGAACGCCGCCTTGGGCACGCCGAGGACCAGCCCGTCGCCGCCCGGGCGGTCGTAGGCCATCACTCGGCCGTGGGCAGCAGGCTCATCCGGTAGTCCACCCGGTCGTCCTCCACGAGCGCGACCGAGGTGACGCCGGACGCCGCGAGCTCCCGCCAGGTCTGACCGATCCAGGATTCGGCGTCGGCCTGGCTGCCGAACGACTCCGCCGGTCCCTCGACCGTCTGGCCGTCCGTGCCCTCGTACCGCCAGCTCCACGCCATGCCGCGTCTCCCCTCGCCGCTGAAGTCCCCGTGGGACGAACCCTCGCCAGCGTAGTCGGCCCGGCGCGCAACGGCCGCTCGCTCGCCCCCGCGGGGCCGACGGGGTGGATCAATCCGATCGAAGCCGGCCGGTACGGTGGCTCGGTGCTGACACGGGGAGTGCTGCTCGGCGGCCGGTACCGGCTGGGCGAGCGGGTGGCGACGGGTGGGATGGGAGCGGTCTGGCGCGGCACCGACGTTCTGCTGGAACGCGAGGTCGCCGTGAAGGTGCTGCTGCCGTCGCTGGTCGCCGATCCGGAGTTCACCGCCCGGTTCCGGGCCGAGGCGCGGATGCTGGCCGCGCTGCGGCACCCCGGCGTGGTGCCGGTGCACGACGTCGGGCAGGCAGTGCTCGACGACGGCAGCCAGGTCGACTACCTGGTGATGGAGTACGTCGAGGGCGAGCCGTTGTCCGCCCGCGTGCGCGCGGTGGGGCGGCTGGACCCGGCCACCACCATGTCGGTGCTGGCCCAGGCCGCCGACGCGCTGCACACCGCACACCTTGCCGGCATCGTGCACCGGGACGTGAAGCCGGGCAACCTGCTGGTCAAGGGCGACGGCACCGTGGTGCTCGTCGACTTCGGCATCGCCCGGTCCCGCGACATGGCCGGGCTCACCGCCGCGAACATGGTGCTCGGCACCGCCTCGTACATGTCCCCCGAGCAGGCCACCGGGCAGCCGGTCTCAGCCGCCACCGACATCTACGCGCTCGGCGCGGTGGCCTACTTCTGCCTTTCCGGGCAGCCGCCCTTCCACGGTGACAACCCGCTCGCGGTGGCGCTGCGGCACGCCCAGGAGGACCCGGCGGCGCTGCCGGCGGACACCCCACCGGCGGTTGCCGCAGTGGTGGCCCGCGCGCTGGCCAAGCGTCCGGAGGACCGGTTCGGCAGCGCCGCTGAGTTGGCCGCTGCCGCCGCCGATGCCCGCGACGCGACAGTGGCGAGCATTCCGGTCTCCGCCCGCCCACCGTGGGCGCTGGCCGCTCCCACCCCGGGCGTCGCGGCCCCCGCCGTCCCGACTTCCGTACCGCCGGCCGGCCCGACTCCCGTTCCGCCAGCCGGCCCGGCTTCCGCACCGTCGGTCGCGGCGACGCCGCCCGCCGGGTCGGTGTCGGCAGGGCCCGCCGCTCTACGCCCACCGGCGGGCGTCGCGGTCGAAGCGACGACCGAGCCGAAGCCGACCCGGGAGGACGCGCTCGGGAGCGGGCCGCCGGGCCGACGCCGTCCGCTGCTGGTCGGGGCAGGTGCGGCCGTCCTCGTCGCGCTCGTCGTCGCGGTGGCCGTGGTGGCGCTTCGACCCGAAGCGAAGTCGGGTTCGGCGGACCAGCCACCCGCGCTGGCCGGCGAGTCGGCGGCGGTCACCGACGCACCGCTGCCGCCCGGGGACGCGACCACCACCGGGCCCGGGCCCAGCGCAACGCCACGGGTCGGTCGCACCGCGACGGCCGACCCGACCGGGTCTCCCGCCGACGCGACGACCAGCGGCGACCCCACCGGCGCCGCGGCGCCGGGTACGCCGACCGGTACGACCAGCAGCCGACCGACACCCAGCCGCACCCCGTCCAGCCGGCCCAACCCGTACACGGCCGCCCAGGCGTGCGGCAGCGGCTACCAGGTGATCGACTCGGCGACGCTGACCGGCGGGGACGGGCAGCGCAAGGGCCGGGTCTTCCTGCTGTACCACGCGGGCACCGGAACCAACTGCGTGGTCACCCTCAAGGACACCGCGGTCGGCGCGAAGTCCGCCGTGTCGGCGTACCTGGAGGTGCAGGGTCGGGCCCGCAGCACTGACAGCGGGTCCTTCGACTACTACGCCGGGCCGGTGCGGGCCACCGCCGCCGGGACGTGCGTCAAGTGGGGCGGCACCACCGGCGGCGTCAGTTACGGCAGCGGGTTCGAACACTGCGACTGACCGCCGCGCCGGCAGTGCAGCGGGCCGGGGTCGCGCCGCATTCGGGTGGGGGAACTGGGCGCTTCCCCGCAATGGAGGCGGAACGGACTTTCGATCTTCGGCAGGGTCGGGGCGACGTGCCCGGGCCCGAAGGATGAGAACTAAGGTACGGGCATGTCCGTAGACGGGTGGAACACGGTCCTGGTGCTCGGCGGTATCCGGTCCGGCAAGTCCGAGTTCGCCGAGTCCCTGGTCAGCGACGCGCCGGTGGTCCGGTACGTCGCCACCGCGCCCGAGGGCGACCCGGAGGACACCGAGTGGGCGACCCGGCTGGCGGCGCACCGCGCCCGACGGCCGGGCAGCTGGACCACCGAGGAGACCACCGAGGACCCACGCCGGCTGGCCGACGTGCTCGGGTCCGCCGAGCCCAACGAGTTGTTGCTGGTCGACGACCTGGGCGGCTGGGTGACGGTGCTGCTCGACCCGGACCACCAGCCCGCCGACGACGTGGCGACCATCGCCGAGCTGGCCGAGGCGATCCGCGAAAGTGCCGCCCGGGTGGTGCTGGTGAGCCCCGAGGTGGGGCTGTCGCTGGTGCCGACCACCCCGCTGGGCCGGGCGTTCACCGACGCGTTGGGCGCGGCCAACCGTGCGGTCGCCGACGCCTGCGACGCGGTCGTACTGGTCGTCGCCGGTCAGCCGGTCTGGCTCAAGTCGCCCGCCACCGCCACCGCCACCGAACCGTCCGCTCCCGCCACCGTGACCGCGTCGCCGGCCGCCGCCACCTCGCCGGCCGTGGCGAGCCTGGCCGACACCGAGCCCACCCCCGAGGTGCAGCTCCCCGACGTGCTGACCCCCACGCCGCCGGCCGCCCCGACCGCGGAACCGGGCAACCCGTGGGCCGCGCCGACAATGGCGCTGCCGATGGTGTCCACCGGGCTGGTCATCCAGCCCGGCATGGAGCTGCCGATGCCCGACGAGTACGCCGGCCCGCAGGCGGTCGACCGACTGGCCACGCTGGACGTACCGGGTGCCGGGCTGGGCGTGTTGGACCGGGTGGTGGGCTTCGCCGCCGCCACCCAGGGCACCTCGACCCCCGCCGCCTGGAGCTCGGCGCGGGTTCTGCTGCTGCACGGCGACCACGCCGGCGGGGCGGCGGCCGGCACCGTCGCCGGTGAGTCGGCACGCCGCGCCGCACAGGCTCGCGCCGGTCAGGGCGCGTTGGCACGGCTGGCCGCCGAGAGCGGCGCGAGTCTCCAGGTGGTGGACACCCCGGCCTCCGCGCCGATCGAAGACCAGCAGGCCCTCGCGCCGGAGCAGGTGGAGTCCGCGCTGCGTTACGGCTGGCGGTTGGCCGAGCAGGCCGCCGACGCCGGCGTACACCTGCTGGTGCTCGCCGCGTGCGGCGCCGGCACCGAGGCGGCGGCCGCGGCGGTGCTCGCGGCGACCGCGGGCGCGGAGCCGCCCGCCGTGCTGGGTCGGGTGATCACCGACTCCGGCGAGATCGACGACGCGGCGTGGATGATCCGCTGCGCGGCGGTGCGCGACGCGCTGCACCGCACCCGACGCTCGTCTCGCGGCGCGAAGGACATCCTGGCCGAGCTGGGCGGCGGCGACGTGGCGGTGGCCACCGGCGTGCTGCTCGGCGCCACCGCCCGCCGGGTGCCGGTGCTGCTCGACGGTCCGGTCGGGTTGGCCGCCGCCATGGTGAGCCGTGACCTGGCCGGGCAGGCCCGGCACTGGTGCCTGCTGGCCGACCACGGCGGGCACCCGGCCGTGCGGCTCGCCGCCGACGTGCTGGGCCTCACCCCGCTGCTCGACCTGCGGATGGATCTCGGCGAGGGCGCCAACGCGCTGGTCGCGCTGCCGCTGCTGCGCTCGGTGCTGGCGTTGTCCGCCGCGCTGCCGGTGCACCCGTCGCTGGGCGGCACCGACGACACCGACCCGCCCGCCGACGAGCCGGAGTCCACCGACCCGAGCTACGCGGACCCGGATCTCACCGAGCCCGACTCGACCGAGCCCGACTTCGCCGAGCCGGTGCCGGCCGGGCCGGGCCCGGCCAGCACCGGGGTGGACGAGCAGCCGGCGTCGGGCTGGCGTGCCGGCTGAGCCACGGCTGCTCGCGGGAGCCCGGCTGGCGGTCACCACGTTCACCACGCTGCCGGTGCGGGCCGGGCGCATCGACCGACCCGTCGCGGGCACGGCGATGGCTCTCGCCCCGGTGGTCGGCGCGCTACTCGGCGCCCTGCTGGCCGGTGTGCTGCTGCTGGCCGGGGCGCTCGCACCGCCGCTGGTGGCGGCCGGCGTCACCGTCGGCGTCGCCGCGCTGCTCACCCGAGGGCTGCACCTGGACGGGCTGGCCGACACAGTTGACGCGCTCGGCTCCTACCGCCGGGGCGCGGCGGCCCTGGAGATCATGAAGAAGCCGGACGTCGGCCCGTTCGGGGTGGTCGCCCTGGTGGTCGTACTCCTGGTGCAGGCGGCGGCGCTCGCCGACCTCGCCGGTCGGTCCTGGCCGGCGTGCCTCGCGGCGGTGGTCGCGGCGACCGCGGCCGGGCGGCTCGGTGTCACGGTGGCCTGCCGGCGGGGCGTGCCGGCGGCCCGGCCCGACGGGCTGGGCGCGCTGGTCGCCGGCACTGTCGGCCCGGTGGCGGTGGCCGCCGGCGCGGTCGCCGTCGTGCTGCTGGCGGTGCCCGCGGTGCCGGGCCGTCCATGGCAGGGGCCGCTGGCCGTCGTCGCCGCGACCGCCGTCGCGCTACCGCTGCTCAACCACGTGGTACGCCGCCTCGGCGGGATCACCGGTGACGTCCTCGGCGCGACCGTCGAGGTGGTCACCACGCTGGTCTACCTGGGTCTGGTGCTGTCCGGCTGAACCGGGCCCGGCGGGCCGGGTAGCGTTCGGCTCGACAACACCGGCGCGGCCACCGGGGGAACCCACAATGCTCATCACGGACGACTTCCTGCCCGTCCCGGTGCCGGAGTCGCTCAGCGCGACCTACCTGGTGCCGATGGCGGGGCTACCGAAGGTCAGTGCGAAGACCGCGGTGGCGGCCCTGACCGGCCGACTGGCCGAGCCGGTGCACGGGCTGGCCCGGCAGATGCTCGACAGCCCGCTGATGAGCGTCGAGACCCGGCCGATCGCCGAGTTCCCCGAGCTGCCACCGGACCTGCTCACCGCGTTCGGTGCCACCAAGGAGCAACTGGACCGGCTGGCGGCGGCGACGCACCTGGTGGTCGTACAGGCCGAGTATCGGCCCGGTTGGCCACCCGCGCACGAGTGGGCCGCGCGGGCGGTCGCGGCAGCCGTGGCGGAATCCGTCGACAGCGACGTGGTGGACGTCTTCGGCCTCCAGTTCCTCGACCCGGCGACCGCGCTGCGCTCCCTCCCCGACGAGCAGGGCCGCATCCGACTTGTCGACTGGGTGCTGGTGCCGTACTCGTCGGACACCGAGGGCCTGTGGTTCACCACCAAGGGGCTGCGCCGCTTCGGTCTGCTGGAGTTGCAGACCCAGGGGGTGCCCGACCACCTCACCCGGGCCTGGGGTGCGGTGATGACCGGGGCGGCCCGCCGACTGCTGCGGGACTGGACCGACGGGCTCACCGGCGAGGAGGTGCCGGCGTTCGTGCAGCTCCCGGTGCTGGCCACTGTCACCGGGCACGACATCGCTGTGGCGTACGGCAACCCGGAGCAGCACGGCGCCACCGCCCCGGTGCTGCTGCGCCTCGAACTGGACCCGGCGACCGACCCGGAGGCCGACTCGTTCCTCAGCCTGCGCCCGCCGGCCGGGCACCCCGGCCCGGACGGGCGCTACTACGCCGCCGCCTGCGCGACCCTGTTCTCCGGCATCCAGCCGGACGTGCGTTACGCCCGCTCCGGCGACGCGATGAGCCGTGCCGTCGCCACCGCCCGGGCCGCGCTGGACGACGCTCGGGCCCGGTTCGTCGCAGGCCTTCTCCCCACCGAGTCACAACTGGTGGTGAAGTACGGCCTGCCCGGAGACGACGGCCCGGAGTACGTCTGGGCAGGCGTCACGTCGTGGGAGACCCCGGAACGCATCGTCGGCGTGAGCGCCAGCGACGCCAACACCGACCAGAGCGTCCGCATCGGCGCCCCCGTGGTCGTAGAGACGACCGACGTGGTCGACTGGGCCGTCCTGGACGCCACAGGCGTCATCGAAGGCGGCTGGACCCAGGCAGTCCTGGACTCCGGCGAACCCCCAACCCCCTCGCGCTAACCCCCCGCTCCCCCGCCCACTCCCGGTCCGCCCGGCCCTCTCTCCGCGTTGATCATGAAGTTGTTGCCACCGCCGTCGGCGTGTCGTGGCAATAACTTCATGATCAACCAGGTCTGGGGGTGGGGTTAGGGGTGGGGTTACTTCACTGAGGGGGTTACGAAGGGGGGTTTGGTCAGCTTCAGGGGGGCTCGGCGGCCTCGGATGTCGATCTCGACCTCGTCGCCGTCGGTCAGGTTGGCGTCGGTGTCCAGCAGGGCCAGCGCGATGCCCTGCTTCCTCGTCGGGCTGAAGGTGCCGCTGGTCACCTCACCCACCTGGGTGTCGCCCACGTGCAGGGTCATGCCGGGCCGTGGGATCGCCCGGTCGACGGCCACCAGGCCGCGCAGCGTACGCCGGGGGCCGGCGGCCTTCTCGGCGAGCAGCGCGTCGCGGCCCCAGAAGGCCGGCTTGTCCCAGCCGACCGCCCAGCCGGAGCGGGCCTGCACCGGGCTGATGTCCAGGGAGAGGTCCTGCCCGTGCAGCGGGTAACCCATCTCGGTCCGCAGCGTGTCCCGGGCGGCGAGCCCACAGGCGCGCAGCTCGAACGCCGCGCCGGCGGTAAAGAGCGCATCCCAGACGGTGACCGCGTGCTCCGCCGGCACCACCAGCTCGTAGCCCAGCTCACCCGTGTAGCCGGTGCGGCAGACGGTCAGCTCCACCCCGGCGAGGCTCGCGGCGGAGAAGCTCATGTAGCCGTGTTCGGTGGGCAGGTCCAGGGCGGCCAGCAACTCGGCCGAGCGGGGACCCTGCACGGCCAGCACCGCGTACGCCTCGTGCTCGTCGGTGACTGTCACCTGCGCGGGAGCGGCGGCACGCAACCGGCGCACCACCTCGGCGGTGTTCGCCGCGTTCGGAATGAGGAAGACGTGGTCGTCGGCGTAGAGGTAGGCGATGATGTCGTCCACCACACCGCCGGTGGCGTCGTCACAGCAGAGCGTGTACTGCGCCCGGCCCGGGCCGATCCGGCCCAGGTCGTTGCTGAGGCAGGAGTTGACGAAGTCGGCCGCGCCGGGGCCGCTCACCCGGGCCTTGCCCAGGTGTGACACGTCGAAGACCCCGACCGCCGTACGCACCGCGGTGTGCTCCTTGAGCACCCCGCCGCCGGCGTACTCCAGGGGCATTTCCCAGCCCCCGAAGGGGGCGAACTTGGCTCCGGCGGCGGTGTGCCGCTCGTGCAGCGGGGAACGGCGCAGCCGGGTCGCGGCAGCGTCGGAGGTCACGTCGGTCATGGGTGGCAACTTACCGGGGGCAACGTCGCTGGTTAGCATCGGCGGGAGCCCGCTGGCGCTGTCGGCGGGACAGCCATGACGTCCGGCGGGTAGGTTCCGCCGGAGACCTTCACCGCTGGTACGCGACGCCGCGACCGGCCCGGCCCGCCCGGAGTAGCTTCAGTGACTTCACCCCGCACCACCAACCTGAGCCTGGTCGACACCGACCCGGCGGAGCTCGCCGTCGACGCGATCGTGATCGGCGTGCACAGCCAGACCGGAGAGCAGGGCGCCACCAGCGGCCTCGCCGGCACCCTGCTGCTCGCCAGCGGCGCCGAGAGCATCGCTGCCGCGTTCGACGGCAAGCTGACCGAGACCCTCGCGCTGCTCGGCGCGACCGGCGGGCCGGGTGAGGTGATCAAGCTGGCCACGCTGGGCACCGTGACCGCCCCGCTGGTCACCGCGGTCGGGCTCGGCCCGGAGCCGTCGGGTGCCGCCCCGGCCCCGGAGACGCTGCGCCGGGCCGCGGGTGCGGCGATCCGGGCTCTGGCGGGCGCGCCCACTGTCGCGCTGGCGCTGCCGCTGCCGGACGACGCGGACGCGTCGGCCGAGCTGCGCGCGGTCGCCGAGGGCGCGCTGCTGGGTGGGTACCGGTTCCCCGGTTACAAGACCCGGCCCCAGCCGACCCGGCGTGAGCCGGTGGCCGAGGTGCTCATCGCGGTGCCGGACGCCGGCGACGCGGGCGCCCAGGCGGAGGTCGTCCGGGCGCAGGCGGTGGCGGGCGCGGTCCGGCTCAGCCGGGACTGGGTGAACACCGCGCCGAACGAGCTGCGTCCGCCGTCGTTCGCCGACGCGGTCGCCAGCGCGGCGCGCGAGGCGGGCCTCGGCGTCGAGGTGCTCGACGAGGCGGCGCTGGCCGCTGGCGGGTACGGCGGCATCGTCGCGGTCGGGCAGGGCTCGGAGGCCCCGCCGCGGCTGGTGAAGCTGACCTACACCCCGCAGGGCGGCGGCAACGGCAAGCGGGTCGCGCTGGTCGGTAAGGGCATCACCTTCGACACCGGCGGCATCTCGATCAAGCCGGCGCAGGGTATGTGGGAGATGAAGTCCGACATGGCGGGCGCCGCCGCGGTGGGCGCGGCCATGCTGGCGATCGCCGCGCTGAAGCCGACGGTGGCGGTCAGCGCGTACCTGCCGATGGCGGAGAACATGCCGTCGGGCACCAGCTACCGGCCGGGTGACGTGATCACCATGTTCAACGGCAAGCGGGTCGAGGTGCTCAACACCGACGCCGAGGGCCGGATGATCCTGGGCGACGCCATGGCCCGTGCCTGCGCGGACGGCACCGACTACCTGTTCGAGACCTCCACCCTGACCGGCGGCCAGGTCATCTCGCTGGGCAAGCGGATGGCCGGCGTGATGGGCACCCCGCAGCTGTGCGACCGGGTGAAGGTGGCCGGCGACGCCGTCGGCGAGCCAGCCTGGCCGATGCCGCTGCCCGACGACGTCCGTAAGGGCATGGAGTCGGACGTGGCGGACATCTCGCAGGTCAACGCCGGGATGGACCGGGCCGGTCACATGCTGCAGGGCGGCGTGTTCCTGCGTGAGTTCGTGACCGACGACGTGGCGTGGGCGCACATCGACATCGCCGGGCCGGGCTACCACTCGGGCGAGCCGACCGGCTACTGGACCAAGGGCGGCACCGGCGTTCCGGTCCGCACGCTGGTGCAGCTCGTCGAGGATGTCGCCGCCAACGGCTGACGGAACGGAAAGCGAGGGGCCCCCGGTCGACGCCGGGGGCCCCTTTCACTACCGCTCGGGGCGACGTTTGCGGCGTTCGTTGAAGTCACGCATCCGCTGCGGGTAGCCCATCAGCCGGACGTCGTAGACCGGGATGCCCATCCGGTACGCGAAGCGCCGGGCTCCGTCCGGGCCGTCGATGCGCCGACGGGTCCACTCCCCGTCGTCGGCGATCAGGATGACGGTGGTCTCGGTCACCGTCGTACGGGGTTCGATGTACGCCTCGACGCCGCGCCGACTCCGGATGAAGTTCTCCAAATGGTCCAGATCCCCACGACTGGCAGCACGGTCATGGCTCGGCACAGCCGCCTGTTTGCGGCGCCGGAACAAGCCCACCGGTTCTCTCCCCCACCGAGCGTCATCGACAACGGTGCCAAGGGTACGTGTCGATGACGTGTCGTTGGGCACCTCGGTACGCACCCTGTGCCCAGTGGTGACAAGATGACCGAGGTGGGGTGTGTCCGTGTTACACCTCTGTGACCCCCGATGCAGCGACGCGACCTGGGAGTTGGACGTGAGCGAGCCGAACGAAGCGACCTTCGACATTGTCATTCTCGGAGGTGGCAGCGGCGGCTACGCGACCGCGCTGCGCGCCGTCCAGCTGGGCCTGAAGGTCGCGCTGGTCGAGAAGGGCAAACTCGGCGGCACCTGCCTGCACAACGGCTGCATCCCGACGAAGGCTCTGCTGCACGCCGCCGAGATCGCCGACCAGGCCCGTGAGTCGGAGCAGTTCGGGGTCAAGGCCGAGCTGATCGGCATCGACATGGCCGGCGTCAACTCGTACAAGGACGGCGTGATCGCCCGCCTCTACAAGGGCCTGCAGGGCATGTTGAAGGGCAACAAGGGCATCACGATCGTCGAGGGTGCCGGCAAGCTGGTCGGTAAGAACGTGGTCGAGGTGGACGGCAAGCGCTACACCGGCCGCAACATCGTCCTGGCCTCCGGCTCGTACGCGAAGAGCCTGCCTGGCCTGGAGGTCGACGGCGAGCGGATCATCACCAGCGACCACGCCCTCACGATGGACCGGGTGCCGTCGTCGGTGATCGTGCTCGGTGGCGGTGTGATCGGCGTCGAGTTCGCCAGCGTGTGGAAGTCCTTCGGCGTGGACGTGACGATCGTCGAGGCGCTGCCCCGGCTGGTCGCCGCCGAGGACGAGGAGTCGTCCAAGGCGCTGGAGCGGGCGTTCCGCAAGCGGAAGATCAACTTCAAGGTCGGCAAGCCGTTCGAGAAGGTCGAGAAGACCGAGGGCGGCGTCAAGCTGACCATCCAGGGCGGCGAGACCGTCGAGGCGGAGCTGCTGCTCGTCGCCGTGGGTCGCGGCCCGAACACCGCCAACCTCGGGTACGAGGAGCAGGGCGTCAAGATGGACCGCGGCTTCGTGCTGACCGACGAGCGGCTGCGCACCAGCGTGCCGAACGTCTACGCGGTCGGCGACATCGTGCCCGGCCTCCAGCTCGCGCACCGCGGCTTCCAGCAGGGCATCTTCGTCGCCGAGGAGATCGCCGGCCAAAACCCCGCCGTGATCGACGAGGTCGGCATCCCGCGCGTCACGTACTGCGACCCGGAGCTGGCGTCGGTGGGCCTCACCGAGGCCAAGGCCAAGGAGCAGTACGGCGCCGACAAGGTCAAGACGTACAACTACAACCTGGGTGGCAACGGAAAGAGCCAGATCCTCAAGACGACCGGCTTCGTGAAGCTGGTCCGGGTCGAGGACGGCCCGGTCGTCGGCGTACACATGATCGGCGCCCGGGTGGGTGAGCTGATCGGCGAGGCGCAGCTCATCTACAACTGGGAGGCGTACCCGGCGGAGGTCGCCCAGCTCGTGCACGCCCACCCGACCCAGAACGAGGCCCTGGGCGAGGCGCACCTGGCCCTCGCCGGCAAGCCGCTGCACGCGCACGCCTGATCATCCACAACCGCGGCGTCCGGCGACGGGCGAAGATCCCACCAGGGGAATGAAGGAGTCTCAGAACATGCCGGTATCGGTCACCATGCCCCGGCTCGGCGAGAGCGTCACCGAGGGCACCGTCACTCGCTGGCTCAAGCAGGAGGGCGACACGGTCGAGGTCGACGAGCCCCTGCTCGAGGTCTCCACCGACAAGGTCGACACCGAGATCCCGTCACCCGCCGCCGGCGTGCTGAGCCGGATCGTGGTCGGCGAGGACGAGACCGCCGAGGTCGGCAGCGAGCTGGCCGTCATCGCCGGTGAGGGCGAGTCGACCGGCGGCGGCGAGGCAGCCCCGCAGGAGCAGGCCCCGGCCGAGTCGGCCGAGCCGGCCGCCGAGCCGACGGCCGCCGCCGAGGGCACCGCGGACGAGGTGGCCCAGGACGAGGCCCCGGCCGAGGCTCCGGCTCCGGCCGCCGCCTCGTCGGGCGAGGGCACCGCGGTGAAGATGCCCGCCCTGGGCGAGAGCGTCACCGAGGGTACGGTCACCCGCTGGCTGAAGCAGGTCGGCGAGACCATCGAGGTCGACGAGCCGCTGCTGGAGGTCTCCACCGACAAGGTGGACACCGAGATCCCGTCGCCGGTCGCCGGCACGGTGCTGGAGATCAAGGTCGCCGAGGACGAGACCGCAGCGGTCGGCGCCGACCTGGCGATCATCGGCGCTGCCGGCGGGGCCCCCGCCCAGGCGCAGCCCGAGCCGAAGCCCGAGCCGAAGGCGGAGGCCAAGCCGGCGCCGAAGGCCGAGCCGAAGCCGGAGCCGAAGGTCGAGGAGCCGACGCAGGGCGCCTCGTACAGCGAGCCCGCCGCGGAGACCGAGAGCTCGGCGCAGCCGGCGAAGACCGAGCAGGCCGCGCAGCCGGCCGCGTCGACCTCGGCGCCGGCACGTCCGTCCGCTCCGGCGCCGGGTGCCGGCGAGGAGGCCGCCGGGTACGTGACCCCGCTGGTGCGCAAGCTGGCCGGTGAGCACGGCGTCGACCTGGCCGCGCTCAACGGCACCGGTGTGGGTGGTCGGATCCGCAAGCAGGACGTGCTGGAGGCGGCCGAGAAGGCGAAGGCCGCCAAGGCCGCTCCCGCCGCCGCACCGGCGCCGTCGGCCGCACCGTCGGCGGCTGCGGCCACCCCGGCCGCGAAGCCGCAGCCGAGCGGCAAGCGGGGCACCACCGAGAAGCTCCCCCGGATCCGCAAGGCCATCGCCAAGCGGTTGCACGAGTCGCTGCACGAGATGGCGCAGCTCACCACGGTGGTCGAGGTGGACGTCACCCGGATCGCCAAGCTGCGGGCGCAGGCGAAGGACTCGTTCGTGCAGCGGCACGGCGTGAAGCTGTCCTTCCTGCCGTTCTTCGCGCTCGCCGCCATCGAGGCGCTGCAGACCCACCCGATCGTCCAGGCCAGCATGGACCTGGAGGGTGGCACGATCACCTACCCGGCTGCCGAGCACCTCGGCATCGCCGTGGACACCGAGCGGGGTCTGCTGACGCCGGTCATCCACAACGCCGGCGACCTCAACCTGGGCGGCATCGCCAAGCGGGTCGCCGACCTGGCCGAGCGGACCCGGACCAACAAGATCAGCCCGGACGAGCTGGCCGGGGCGACCTTCACGCTGACCAACACCGGCAGCCGGGGTGCGCTCTTCGACACCCCGATCGTGCCGTCGCCGCAGTCGGCGATGCTCGGCACCGGTGCCGTCGTCAAGCGGCCGGTCGTGGTCAACGACCCGGAGTTGGGCGAGGTCGTCGCGATCCGGTCGATGGTCTACCTGGCCATGTCCTACGACCACCGGCTGATCGACGGCGCCGACGCGGCCCGCTTCCTGACCACTGTCAAGGAGCGGCTGGAGGCCGGCAACTTCGAGTCGGAGCTGGGCCTGGCTTGATCCGCTGAACGACGAGAGGGCGCCCCGGTCATCGACCGGGGCGCCCTTCCCGTCCTGGTGCTCAGCTCTTGAGCAGGGCGGTGGAGACCTGCCAGAGTCGTTCGGCGGCCTCCGGGTCCAGCGCGTAGTCGGCGACCCCGGTCCGCTGGCCCGGTTGGGCGGGGGCGGCCTCCTGGCAGTCCTCGAAGTAGCGCCCACCCACCTCGTCGAGCAGCGGTGACGCGGCGACCAGCACGGAGGTGGCAGCGCCCTGCTCGACGGTCTTCCAGGCCGCCGCGTTGCCCGACCGCATCCGGTCCAGTTCCTCCTTGCTCACGTAGCGCTGCAGGTTGGTCTGGATCGCGCCGGGCATCAGCGAGTTGGTGTAGATGCCGTCGTCGGACCAGCGTCGGGTCGCTTCCACGGCGAACAGCACGTTCGCCGTCTTGGACTGCCCGTACGCCTGCCACGGCTCGTACTCCCGCTTGTCGTACTGGATGTCCTCGAAGACCACCGGTGAGCGCAGGTGGGCGGCGGAGCTGACCGAGACGATCCTGGCCCCGTCGCCGGCGGCGAGTGCCGGGCGGAGCCCGTTGGCGAGCGCGAAGTGCCCCAGGTGGTTGGTGGCGAACTGCATCTCCCAGCCCTGCGGTGTGCGGGACAGCGGTGCCGCCATGATCCCGGCGTTGTTGACCAGGATGTGCAGGGGGCCGTCCCAGTTGGCCACGAAATCGGCGATCGAACCCTGGTCGGCGAGGTCGAGCGGGGCGACCAGGACCCGGTCGTTGCCGGTGGTGCCGGTGATGTCGTTGGCGGCCTGCTGACCCGCGTCCGGGTTCCGGACGGCCAGGGTGACCTCCGCGCCTGCGCTGGCCAGGGCGCGGGCGGTCTCCACGCCGATCCCGGAGGACCCGCCGGTGACGACCGCCCGCCGCCCGGCGAGGTCCACGCCCCGGATCACGTCCATCGCTGTGGAGTGATGGGCGAACGAAGTGGTGATCGGGTTTTTGGTCGTCATTGTCCATCCTTGTCCGGGGTGGGCGGACCGACCGGCCCGCTGCGGAAGGCCGTGGCCCCGGTGTTTCCCCGACCCGGGCCGGAGGTAACGCCGAGCCCGTCACCCTCGCCGTTCGGGCCTCCGACCAGCCCGGACGCTGCCAGAGTGGGATCGTGGGCGGCTACCGGCGGCGTGGACAGCTGGGACCGGCCGTCCCGATCGCCCCGGGCGCCCGGGTGGACAAGTTCGAGGTCTTCTTCGACCTGGTCTTCGTCTTCTCGTTCTTCATCATCACCCGGGCCACCGCCGCGAACATCTCCGGTCGGCAACTGCTGCACGCCAGCCTGGTGCTCGCCGTGCTCTGGTGGATCTGGGTGGTGCACAGCCTGGTCGCCACCCGGGTCCGGCTCGGCGAGGGCTACGTCCCGGTGCTCATGGTGATCGCGATGGTCGCCCTGTTCGCGTTCGCGTTGGCGCTCCCGCAGGCGTTCAGCGACCCGAAGGGGAGCGCCGCCGGCCCGATGCTGGTGGCGATCAGCTACGTCGTGGTCCGCGGCATCCACTGGATCCTCTATCAGCACGTGGTGCGGGACAGCCCGCAGGAGCGGCGGCAACTGCGGCGTTTCGCTCCGGAGCTGGCGGTGAGCATCGTGCTGCTGCTGGCCGCCGCGCTCATCCCGCCGCAGATCACCGACCCCGACCGGGCCGCCCTGGTCCGCGACGGGCTGTGGATCGCCGTGGTGGTGGTGCAGTACGCCACCGGCTTCATCGTCGGGACCTGGGGCTGGGGGGTGACCAGCGCCGAGCACTGGACCGAGCGCTACGACCTCATCCTGATCATCGCGCTGGGCGAGTCGATCATCTCGACGGGGGTGGGCGGTAACCTGCTCGGCAAGCCGGTCACCTGGCCGGCGGTGGCCGCCGCCGCGCTCGGCATCGTGGTCACCGCAGCCCTCTGGTGGGCGCACTTCGACTTCATCGGGCCGGCCGCCCGGATCGCCCTGCACGCGGCGGAGGGCGGCCCTCGGGTGGCGATGGCCCGCGACGCGTACGCGTACGCGTACCTGCCGATGATCGCCGGGGTGATCCTCTTCTCGATCGGCAACGAGCAGATCCTCCACAAGATCACCGACCCGGCCGGCGGGATCGCCGAGAAGATCGAGGGACCGGCGATACCGATGTTCTTCGGCGGTCTGATCTGCTACTTCGCCGTCAACCTGCTCTTCCAGTTGCGCACCCTGCACACCGTCACCTGGACCCGCATCGGCGTCATAGTGGTTCTCACGGCTGCCCTTCCGGTCGGCCAGCACCTGCCGGCGCTGGGCGCGCTCATCCTCGCGACAGTGATCTGCGTGGCGCTGGTGGCCGTGGAGGTGGTGGTGATGGCGCAGTCGCGGCACGCCCTGCGGGCCGTCGTCTTCCAGGAGCGGACCAGCCACGAGGCCCATGAGGCCGCCTGGCGGGCGCGCTGGCACGACGTCGAGGAGACCGACGAACCGACCACTCCGTGATTCCCGGGTTTGGGAGGCGTGGCCGGCCGGCCCTAGACTTCGGCCCAGCGTCGCAGTGCACCCGGCCCGAAGGCCGCCGTGGGCATGGAGGCGCGGGGACAGCATGGGACGACACGTGCACCCAACTAGTTCACCGGCCGGCCGGCTCGCCGCCGTCGGCAATCAGATGATCGAGATTCACCTCTGGCTCAGCGCGGAGCTGGCCCGACTGCAGGCAAGCCTCGACACCCCGTCGCGGGACCTGCGCGCGCACTGCCTCACCTTCTGCGCCGCGCTCGGCCGACACCACACCGGTGAGGACGCGGGCGCGTTCCGGCTGCTGGCCGAGGAGGCCCCCGAGCTGCGCCCGGTCATCGACAACCTGATCACCGATCACGAGGTGGTGGCGGGGATCCTGGAACGGGTCGAGGCACTGCTGGGCGGCGACGCGGCGGTGCCGGTCGCCCAGGTACGCGCCGAGCTGGCCGGGCTCGCCGCCCTGCTGGAGTCGCACTTCCGCTACGAGGAGAAGCGGCTGGTCACCGCCCTGAACGCGCTCACCGGTCGACCCGGAACGACAGCGGACCTGCTCGGCCTGTCCGCGCCCGGTTCCGGCTAGCCGGCCTGAGCGCGCACGGTTCCCCCTAGCCGGCCTGCTCGGCCTCCGAGCCCGGGGCGACCGGGGGTAGCCGCTCGTAGAAGCGGATCTTCTCCCGGAGGTGGTCGTACTGGCGCTGAAGCAGGCGCATCTGCTCCTCGACCCGCGCCGCGTGGTGGCACAGCAACTCGTGCCGCTCGTCGGTGGTGTGCTCGCCGTCGCGGGCCAGTTGCGCGTAGCGGCGCATCTGCGCGATCGGCATCCCGGTGTCCCGCAGGCAGCGGAACAGCACCAGCCAGCCGAGGTCGTCGTCGGTGAAGACCCGCTGCCCGCCCGCCGTGCGCTCAACGTCCGCGAGCAGGCCGATCTTCTCGTAGTACCGCAGGGTGTCCAGGCTGAAGCCGCTGCGGCGGGCGGCCTCCGAAGGGGCGTAACCGCTCATCTCGCGAGATGGTAGCGCTTGACCTGGAGCGCGCTCCAGGTTGGAGGCTGGTGACCATGACGACGACACGGACGCTGGGACGCAGCGGCATCGCGGTGAGCGCGATCGGAATGGGGTGCTGGGCCATCGGCGGCCCGCTCTGGGGTGACGACGGGCAGCCGTTCGGCTGGGGCGAGGTGGACGACGACGAGTCGATCCGCACCATCCACCGGGCGCTCGATCTCGGGGTGACCCTGTTCGACACCGCCAGCAACTACGGCGCCGGGCACAGCGAGCGGATCCTCGGTCGAGCCCTGGCCGGGCGGCGGGACAGCGTGGTCATCGCCACCAAGTTCGGCAACGTCAGCGAGGAGAGCACCCGGCGGGCGCTCGGCACCGACGCCAGCCCGGCCTTCGCGGTGCGCAGCCTGGAAGACTCGCTGCGCCGGCTCGGCACCGACCACGTCGACCTCTACCAACTGCACATCAACGCACTGCCGGTGCCCGCCGCGCTCGATCTGGTCGACACCCTGGAGGCCCTTGTCGACCAGGGCAAGATCCGGGCGTACGGCTGGAGCACCGACGACCCGGCCTCGGCGGAGGCGTTCGCGGCCGCCGGCCCGCACTGCGCCGCGATCCAGCACGACGAGTCGGTGCTGCGCGACAACGCGGCGGTGCTGGCGGTCTGCGACAAGCACGACCTGGCCAGCCTCAACCGCGGCCCGCTGGCGATGGGGCTGCTCACCGGGTCGACCCGGGCGGTCGGGGCGGACGATGTGCGCGGACGGGCACCGGAGTGGCTGGAATGGTTCACCGAGGGCCGGCCGACGCCACGCTGGGCGGCCCGGGTCGACCAGGTCCGCGCGGCGCTCACCGCCGACGGGCGCACCCTGGCCCAGGGCGCGCTGGGCTGGCTGCTGGCGCGCAGCCCCCGTACCGTGCCGATCCCCGGCCTGCGCACGGTCGCCCAGGCCGACGAGAACCTCACCACCCTGGAGCTGGGCCCCCTGAGCGCCGAGTCCTACGCCGAGGTGGAGCGCCTCCTAACCGACCTCCGCACCCCCTAACCCACCCCTCGCCCCCACCCCTAACCCCGCCCCCGGCCTCGCCCTCTCGCGCCGTCGATCTTGCACTTTCTGTGTCGACAAAAAGGGCGTAGCAGGGCAGAACGGCAACCGAAAGTGCAAGATCGGCGAGGGGTGGAGGGCTCCAGATGCGTCCGGGGGCGGGGGTTTGGACGAAGATGGGGGTATGCGGATCCTTCTGGCCGGCACGTCCGGCTTCCTTGGCACCCGGCTGGCCGACCTGCTCGTCCGCGACGGACACGAGGTCACCCGGCTGGTCCGTCGAGCGCCGGGCGGGCCGCAGGAGCAGCGATGGGACCCGGCCGCCGGGCAGCTCGATCCGGCCGTGGTCGCCGAGGCCGACGCCGTGGTCAACCTGGCCGGCGCGGGCGTCGGCGACAAACGCTGGAACGACGACTACCGGCGGTTGATCCGCACGAGCCGGGTGGACACCACCACCACGCTGGCGACCACAATCGCCGGGCTCCCCGCCACGGGCCGACCCCGGGTGCTGCTCAACTCATCCGCCGTCGGCTGGTACGGCAACACGGGCGACCGGGCGGTCGAGGAAGACGCCCCGGCCGGCGAAGGTTTCCTGGCCGACGTCTGCCGGGTGTGGGAGGCCGCGACCCGTCCGGCCGAGGACGCCGGCGTACGCGTGGTCCGGCTGCGTACCGGCCTGCCGCTGCACCGCGATGGCGGCCTGCTCAAGCCGCAGTTGCTGCCGTTCAAGCTCGGCATCGCCGGCCGGTTGGGCAGTGGCCGGCAGTGGCTGCCGTGGATCTCGATGGCCGACTGGCTGGACGCTGTCCGCTTCCTGCTCGACAGCGACGACATCGCCGGCCCGGTCAACGTGGTGGGGCCGAACCCGGTCACCAACGCCGAGTTCACCCGCGAGCTGGCTCGGCAACTGCACCGGCCGGCGGTCATCCCGATTCCCGCACTGGCGCTCAAGGTGGCCCTCGGCGGCTTCTCCCACGAGGCCCTCACCAGCACCCGGGTCCTCCCCGGAGTCCTGACCAGAGCCGCCTACCCCTACCAGCACCCCACTCTCGACACTGCCCTGAAAGCAGCCCTGACCCCCTGACCCCACCCCCTCCCCACCCTGTTGATCAAGAGACTTGCGTCAGAATCCGGCTCCCGGATGACGCAAACCTCTTGATCAACAGAGGCGGGCGGGTGGGGTCAGCAGCCGATTACCCAGTGGTTGGGGGCGGTCTGCTTGAGGGTGCTGGTGTAGAACGTGTTGTAGAGGCCCATCCGCTGGTTGGAGCCGTTGGCGTAGGCGTAGCCGCCGGACTGGTACGCCCGACCGGCCGCCACGTGCGCGTAGTTGCTGGCCGTCACGCAGGTCGGCGGCGTGGTCGGGGTGGCCGTCGGGGTCGGCGTGGGGGTGGCGGTCGGCGTCGGCGTGGGGGTGGCCGTCGGGGTCGGGGTCGGGTTGGTCCCGCCGCCGTTCAGACCGAAGAAGAGCGCGTCACGGTACGTCGAGCAGATGGTGTCCAGGAAGTACGCGCCCGCGGTGCCGCACTGCTCGGCCGCCGAGCCCGGGTCGACCGGGGTGCCGTGGCCCATTCCGGAGATCCGGTAAAGGCGTACGTCGTCGTTGCCGTACACCTCCAGGCTGGTGTTGCCGGGCAGCGACGAGGTGCTGGTCGGGGTCTGCGACACGCCTCGCACGTTGGTCCACTGGTCGCGGGACTCGGTGCCGTTGAGCGGGGTGACTGTGGTGTCCGAGGTGCCGTGCCAGATCGCCACCCGGGGGCGCGGACCGGTGTAACCGGAGTACGCGCCCCGCACCAGGTCGCCCCACGCGGCCGGGGTCTTGTCCGCACCCGGGTTCATGCAGCTGAACGCGTTGACCATGCTGGTGGCGCAGCGGTACGGGATTCCCGCGATGATCGATCCGGCGGCGAAGACGTCCGGGTAGGTGGCCAGCATGACGGCGCTCATCGCCCCGCCTGCGGAGAGCCCACTGACGTAGACCCGGGAACCGTTCACCCCGAAGTTGGCCTTGGCGTGGTCGACCATCTGCTTGATCGACAGCGCCTCGCCCTGCCCCCTGGTGGTGTCCCCGGCCTCGAAGAAGTTGAAGCACGAGTTGGCGTTGTTGCCACTGGGCTGCTGGGCGACGATCAGGGCGAACTTCCACTGGTCGGCGTACTTCTGCCAGCCCGAGCCGGCGAAGTAGCCGGAGGCGTTCTGGGTGCACCCGTGCAGCAGGACGACGGCCGGGGAGTTGGCCGGCAGGTTGTCCGGCCGGTAGGCGTACATGGCGAGGTTGCCGGGGTTGGAGCCGAACCCGGTGACCTGGGTGAGAGTGGCGGCCTGAGCGGGTGCGGCGACGGCGACCGCGCCCGTGACGGCGAGGGCGAGCCCGGCGACCGCACCGAGCAGCCTGGTGAGGGTGGACGAGGAGCGGCGCACGGCGGCCTCCTGGAAGGGGCGGACTGTGAACTGGGTCACTGTCGAGTTGCCGAGACGTTACGACGATGTGTCGCCGCTATGACATGGGGTGGACTCACACATTCACGACGAACGCTGTGTACGCCGAACCCCGCCCGCCGACGCCGTACCAGAACCGACGACAACCGCCGGTCTGACCGGACCGTCCAGGTCCGGTTGGTAACGTCCGCTGCGTGCCGTCCTCCCCGTCGCTGGCCACCGGGCCCGCCCCCGCGTCACCGCAGCGCACCGTCCGGGACCGCCGGGCCGACCTGATCGTCGTGCTGGTGGCGCTCGCGCTCGCCGTCTGGGTGACAAGCGGGCTGTGGCGGGACCCGAACACCCGCACCATCACCGTCAACTCCAGTGACCAGGCGCTGTTCGAATGGCTGCTGGCCTTCGGCGGGCACTCGGTCACCCACTGGGACAACCCGCTCTTCACCTACCTGATCAACGTCCCGGACGGCGTGAACCTCGCGGTCAACACGACGATCACCGTGTACGCGGTGGTCTTCGCCCCGCTCACGTACCTGATCGGGCCGCCGGCGACGTTCCTGGTGATCCTCACCCTGAACCTGCTCGCCACCGCGCTGGTCTGGTACTGGCTGCTCTCCCGGCACCTGGTCCGCAGCCGGCTGGCCGCCGGGGTCGGCGCCCTGTTCATCGCCTACTCCCCCGGCATGGTGTCGCACGCCAACGCGCACCTGAACTGGACCGCCGGTTGGCTGGTGCCGCTGTTGATCTGGCGGCTGTTCGCGCTACGCCGCGCCGGGCACTGGCTTCGGGACGGGGTGATCCTCGGCGTGCTGGTGGCGGTGGCCTTCTCGATCGCCGCCGAAGGGCTCTTCTTCACCGCGCTGGCGCTGGGGGTGTTCGTCGCCATCTGGGCGCTGCACCCGGCCAACCGGGCGGAGGCCCGTGCCGTGCTGCCCACCTTCGTGCGCGGGCTCGGGGTGACCGCCGTGGTCGCCGGCGTGCTGCTGTCGTACCCCCTGTGGTTGCACTTCGCCGGGCCGCAGCGGTTCCACGGCACCGGCTTCGACCCGGTGATCCACTCCGAGGACATCGCGGCGTTCGCCGCCTTCCCACGCCGCTCGCTGGCCGGCGAGGCCGGGTTGGGCACCTCGTTGGCGCCGAACCCGACCGAGGAGAACTCGTTCTTCGGCATTCCGCTGCTGGTGCTCACCGTGGTCTGTTTCGTCACGCTCTGGCGGCGGGCCGACCCGAGCCGCCGGGCCACCCTCTGGGCGCTGGGCGTTCTGGCGCTGATCTTCTCGGTGCTCTCCTTCGGCCCGATCGCCAAGGTCGACGGGCGACGCACCGACCTCCCCATGCCGTTCGACCTGCTCGGACAACTGCCGGTGGTGAACGCCGCGCTGCCCGCCCGGCTGGCGCTGGTGGTCGCGCCGGTGATCGGGCTGGTGCTGGCGTACACCGTCGACCAGTTGCGTGCCGCGCCACCCCGGTACCGCCCCACGGAGCTGGCCTGGGTGCTCGGCTTCGCGGCGGCCCTGGTGCCGCTGCTGCCCACCCCGCTGCTGACCGACGAGCGGGAGCCGATCCCGCGGTTCATCACCTCCGGCACCTGGCGGGACTACGTCTCGCCCGACGGGGTGCTGACCCCGGTGCCGCTGACCGTGGACATCTACCCGGACGGTCAGCGGTGGCAGGCGTACGCGCTGTCGCACCGGCAGGGCGAGTTCGCCATCCCGGGCGGCTTCTTCCTCGGGCCCGGTGGGCCGGACGGGCGGGGCCGGATCGGTCCGGTGCCGCGCACGCTCAGCGCGTTGATGGACCAGGCCGGCCGCACCGGGTTGGTCCCCATCATCACCGACGGCACGATCCGGGAGGTCCAGTCGGACCTGCGGCACTGGCGCATCGAGACGGTGGTGCTCGCCGACCAGGTGCACGGCGCGAAGTTCGAGGTCGACGAGGAGGCGCTGCGACGTACCGGCATCGCCCTGTTCGGCGAGCCGCAACGGGTCGACGACGTCTGGCTCTGGCGCATCCCGCCCACCGATCGGTAGTCCGCGACGCGGCCGGTCGGGGCATCACGACCGGCCGTCATCGCGTCTAATGGGCCGATGGAATCGACCGGCGGGCGACTGCGGCGTGCCACCGTTGTCGGGCTCGCGCTGGGGCTCGTGGCGCTCAGCGCGCCAGCGGCCACGGCCACTGACCGCCCCGCCGCGGCCGCGAGCAGCGCTCTCACCGACAGCACGGCCGGGGTGGTGCCGAGCCGGGTGCGCGATCCGTGGCTGTGGCAGGCCACCGTGGGGCAACGACCGGCCGGTCCGGCCGCGTTGGTGTTCTTCACCGACCGCACCCGCTATTTCGAGTCGACCGGCGTGCTTGTCGCCCGGGACGGCGCCTACCGGCTCATCCCGATCGGCATGGCGGAGGGGCACGGGCTGCTCTCCCCCGACGGGCGCCACTACCTGCGGCCGCAGTCCGGCGAGTTGCTGGACCTCACCACCGGCCGGCAGCGCCGCACAGTGAAACCCGGGCTGCACCCGTTCGCCTGGTCACCGGATGGGCGACGCGTGCTCGGCACCCGCAACAACGACGATCACGTCATCAGCTACGGGCCGGACAATCAGCAGCTCAACGACCCGGAAAAGCCCGACGACCTGCTCGTCGTCGACCCGTACCAGGGCACCGAGCAGGTGGTCGAGGCCGGCACCTTCGCCGCCCACAACGAGGCGGCCTGGTCACCCGGTGGCGACCTGGTGGCGGTCACCGGCTCGCCGGACGTGCCTGCCCGGCTCGCCGAGCGCCAGCGACTTGTGGTCCTGGACCCGACCGGCGGCGGTCCTCGCTGGCAGGTCGACCTGGGCGACCGGCGGATGCTGGCCGGCCCCGCCGCCTGGCATCCGGACGGCCGGCGGCTCGCCCTGCTCGCCTTCGACGGCTGCGCCGGGCCCAGGTGCACGGCCGAGCAGCTGGCGGCGCGCAGCTGGCGAATCGAGTTCCTGGACACGGCCACCGGTCAGGCGGTCGGCCAGGCCCTGCCGGCCGGCACGTCGGTCAGCGGGATCGTCGGCTGGCGCGGCGACGACCCGCTCCTGCGGTACGTCAGCAGAACGGAGGCGGCCACGGACCGGCAGGCCACTCTCGCCGCGCTGTCGCCCGAGGGCGGTCGCGAGGTGCTGGTGACCACGCCGGTCGGGTCGACCAACCTGATGGTGCCGGGCGACCTGCTGACCCGGGCCGCGTTCGGTGGGCCGGAACCCCAACCGTCACCCTTCGCCGCCCCGCTCTGGGTCTACCTGACGCTGGCCGTGCCGACGCTGCTCGTGATCGCTCTCATCGTCCGCCGGGTCCGCCGCCACCGCGCTGCGACGGGCCCTGCTCCGGCGTGACAACGAGCCGCCGAGCGGCTTGACGTGGTCCTCGTGAGGCGGCTCACCAGGGATGATCGCCCCGGACGGGACTAGGCTGGTTGCCGTGACAACGACGACCCCCGGCCTGACGGCCGTCCGTGCCGGTCTGCTCGACTACCAGGCCGCCTGGGACGAGCAGCGGAGCCTGCACGAGTCGGTGGTGGCTGGCGAGCGCGGCGACACGGTGCTGCTGCTGGAGCACCCGAGCGTCTACACGGCGGGCAAGCGCACCGAACCGTGGGACCGGCCCATGGACGGCACCCCGGTCGTCGACGTGGACCGTGGCGGCAAGATCACCTGGCATGGGCCGGGGCAGCTCGTCGGTTACCCGATCCTGCGCCTGCCCGACCCGGTGGACGTGGTCGCCTACGTGCGCCGGACCGAAGAGCTGCTCATCGACGTGTGCGCGGAGTTCGGGCTGACCGCCGGCCGGGTCGAGGGGCGCAGCGGGGTCTGGGTGCCCGAGGACGACCGGGGGCCGGCCCGCAAGGTGGCGGCCATCGGCATCCGGGTGGCCCGGGGCGTCACCCTGCACGGCTTCTCGATCAACTGCGACTGCGACCTGACGTACTTCGACCGGATCGTGCCGTGCGGCATCCGGGACGCTGGCGTCACCTCGCTCACCGCCGAGCTTGGTCGGCCGATCAGCGTCGCGGACGTGCTGCCGGTGGTCGAGCGCCGGCTCTCCACCCTTGTCGCGATCTGAGAGTCGGCCGCGCGTCGGGTGACCGACTGGCGGCTTACCCTCGGTCGGTGCAGATTGATCTCGTCACCGTCGTCATCACCGAGTACGACCCGGCCATCGCCTTCTTCACCGGGGTGCTCGGCTTCGAGCTGGCCGAGGACGCCCCGTCGCTGACCAATGACGGGCGGCCGAAGCGTTGGGTGGTGGTCCGTCCGCCGGGCGGCGGCACCGGCTTGCTGCTGGCCCGTGCCGACGGCGAGCGGCAGGAGGCCGCGGTGGGCGACCAGACCCACGGCCGGGTGGGGTTCTTCCTCCAGGTCGACGACTTCGACGCCACCTACCGCCGGATGGTCGAGAAGCGCGTCGAGTTCGTCAAACCGCCGCGCACCGAACCGTACGGCCGGGTCGCCGTCTTCCGCGACGTTGCCGGCAACCTCTGGGACCTCCTCGGCCCCGCCTGAGCCGCTGCCGGCCCGCTCCACGGATCGAGTGGGCCGGCAGGGCTCCCACCTACGGGGTCAGCCGGTGCAGGTCACGGGGGAACGCGGTGACCTCGCGGACGTTCGCCGCGCCGACCAGCCGGGCCACGAACCGTTCCAGGCCGATGGCGAAGCCACCGTGCGGCGGCATGCCGTGCCGGAACGCGTCCAGGTAGCCGACGTACGGCTCGACCGGCTCACCCCGGGCCGCCAACGCCGCCAGGTAGTCGGCGTGCCGGTGCAACCGCTGCCCGCCGGTGACCAGCTCCAGACCCCGGAACAGCAGGTCGAAACCGTTCGAGTACGCGGGCCGCGCCGGGTCCGGGTGGGTGTAGAAGGGTCGCTTCGCCATCGGATAGCCGGTGACGAACAGGAAGTCCGACCCGTGTTCGCGCCGGGCCCACTCCCCCAGCGCCCGTTCGTGGGCGGGCGCGAGGTCCGGCTCGTCGGCGGGCGCGCCGGCGATCGTCAGCGCCTCGGTGAAGTGCACCGCCGGGATCTCCGCCGGCACCTGCGGCGGCGAGACGCCGAGCGTCGCCAGTGCGCCGGCGGCCCGCTCGTCCACGGTGCCGAGCATCCCGGCCACCGTGTCGCGCAGCACGCGCATCACGTCCCGGTGGTCGGCGACGAAGCCCAGCTCCGCGTCGAGCGACGTGTACTGCGCGAGGTGCCGGACCGTGTCGTGGGGTTCGGCCCGGAAGACCGGCCCGACCTCGTAGACACGTTCGAAGACACCGACCATCAACTGCTTGTAGAACTGCGGTGACTGGGCCAGGTAGGCGGGTCGACCGAACCAGTCCAGCGCGAACACGTTCGCACCGCTCTCGGTGCTGGAGCTGACCACCTTCGGCGTGTGGACTTCCACGAAGTCCTGGGCGTCGAGTGCGGCCCGGAACCCGGCCACCGCGGCCGCCGAGATCCGCAGGGCGGCCGAACGGGTGGGGTGCCGCAGCGCGGTGGGCGCGTTGTCGAGCTGGGTGGGCAGGCTCGCGGTGAGTGCCGGCCGGTACAGGTCGAACGGCGGCGGCTCGGCGGGCGACCCGAGGAGACGTACCGTCGGGTCGGTCAGCTCGACCCCGGCGGGCGCCGTGCCGTTCGCGGTGGCCGTCGCGGTGACCTCGACGACCGTCTCTTCGGTGAGTTTCTCCAGCTCGGCGCGGACGGCCGGGTCGGTGACGACCACCTGGGCAAGGCCGGTGGCGTCGCGCACGATCAGGAAGGCCACCGACTTGAGCAGTCGGCGGCGGTGCACCCAGCCGGCGATCCGCACTGTCGTGCCGATCCTGGCGGGCAGTTGCTCGGACAGGGTTCGTTGCATGGCGGGCTGCTCCTCGGTCGATCGCCACGCCGTCGCCGCCCTGGGGTGGCGAAAGCGTCGCATCAGCCCCAGGGAGGTGTGGGCGAGCGGGAACCTCGCGGTGCCACCACACCTTCGCCCCCGCCGGAGCGGGGACCTCGTTCGTCGCCTGATGACCGGGGCCAGCCGGGCGGGCTCTACTGGGCGCGAGGGGCCCGCGGCCGTTCTTCCCGCAGCTCGGGAGGGTCTTCGCGCCCCGGTGCCAGACCGCCTCTCAGCACCGGCGGCTCTCTGCACTGGCGGGTCGGGGGCTACTCGGCTCCGTCGTCGCTGTTGGCGGTGACCGTAGCACCCGAATCCCGCTCGTGTGACGCACATTTTCGACACCCCGGTGTCCGGCGTCACAACGTTCGGGGCGTGACGCCGGTCGCCTGACGCACATAGACACCCGCCGTCCGGCGTAGGCTCATTTTCGTGACGATCGAGCACTCCGCGCCGACGACCGGCCAGGCAGCGCGCACCGCAACGGCGGCCCCCGAGGGGCGGCGTCTGCTGCGGATCGAGGCGCGTAATGCCGAGACGCCGATCGAGCGCAAACCGCCATGGATCAAGGTCAAGGCCAAGATGGGCCCGGAGTACACCCAGTTGCGCGGGCTCGTCTCGCGCGAAGGGCTGCACACCGTCTGCCAGGAGGCCGGCTGCCCCAACATCTACGAATGTTGGGAAGACCGGGAGGCCACCTTCCTCATCGGTGGTGACCAGTGCACCCGGCGCTGCGACTTCTGCCAGATCGACACCGGCAAGCCGGCCGAGTTCGACGCCGACGAGCCGCGTCGCGTCGCCGAGTCGGTGGTCTCGATGGGGCTGCGTTACGCCACCATCACCGGTGTCGCCCGTGACGACCTGCCCGACGGCGGTGCCTGGCTGTACGCCGAGACCGTCCGACAGATCCACGCCCTGCAGCCCGGCTGCGGCGTCGAGCTGCTGATCCCGGACTTCAACGCCGTCCCCGAGCAGTTGGCCGAGGTCTTCAGCTCCCGTCCCGAGGTGCTGGCCCACAACGTGGAGACGGTGCCGCGCATCTTCAAGCGCATCCGGCCGGCGTTCCGCTACGACCGCTCGCTGGACGTGATCCGGCAGGCCCGCGCCGACGGCCTGGTCACCAAGAGCAACCTGATCCTGGGCATGGGCGAGGAGCGGGCCGAGGTTTCGCAGGCGCTGCGTGACCTGCACGAGTCCGGCTGCGAGCTGATCACCATCACCCAGTACCTGCGCCCCTCGCCCCGGCACCACCCGGTGACCCGCTGGGTCAAGCCGGAGGAGTTCGTGGAGCTGCGCGAGGAGGCCGAGGAGATCGGCTTCGCCGGGGTGATGAGCGGGCCGCTGGTGCGTTCGTCGTACCGGGCCGGCCGGCTCTACAAGCAGGCCATCGACGCCCGCGCCGCCGCTTCGGTCGCCACCGCCAGCTGACCCCGCCGGCAGCGCCGCACGGCCGTTCGGCGTCCGGGTGTCATGATCCTGTGATGACCGTCGGCGTACGCGAGCAGCCGCGCGGCGCGGACCCGCCGCGCCCGCGACCCGGCGCGCGTTCCGGCCTGGTCGGTTGGCTCACCGGGTTGGCGGTGCTCGCCGGGGTGGGTTACCGGCTCTGGCTTCTGCTGCACGCCGCCCCGCCGACGAACAGCGACGAGGCCACCATGGGGCTGGCCGCGCTGCACATCGCCCGGGGCGAGGGCTTCCCGGTCTGGTTCTACGGCCAGCAGTACATGGGCACGCTGGAGGCGTACCTGGCCGCGCCGGTGTTCGCCCTCGCCGGTGGGCCGTCGCTGCTCGGGCTGCGGTTGCCCACGCTGGCCCTGTACGCGCTGTTCCTGCTGCTGGCTTGGCGGTTGACGCTGCGGCTGACCGGGGACCGGTGGTTCGGGTTGCTGATGGTGGCGCTGCTGGCCCTCGGCTCCGACCGGATCGTCAAGAACCAGCTGATCGCCGGCGGCGGTTACCCCGAGATGAACGCGGCCGGGGCGGCGCTGGCCCTGCTCGCAGTGGATCTCGCCACCGGTCGACCGGGGCGGCGGACGGCCGACACCGAGCGTCCCGACGGGCGGACGGCCGACACCGGGCGACCCGGTTGGCGGCTGGCGCGCTGGGCCGCGTGGGGTTTCCTGGCCGGGCTGATGGTCTGGGTCGACCCGCTCGTGCTGCCGTACGTCGCGGCGACCGGCGCGGTCCTCGTCGGGTTCTGCCGCCGGGAGCTGTGGGGTGCCGCCGGGGCGCTGCTCGGGGCGGCGGCCGTGCTGGGAGCGGCCCCGCTGCTGCTGCACAGCCTGCTGACCGGGCGCAACCCGCTGCGTGCCGTGCTCGCGGCCAGCGGTACGAACGCCAGCACGGGCTGGCCGGACCGGCTGCACGGCGGCCTGGTGCTCGGCCCCGGGCTGGGCATGGGCTTCTGCGCTCCCGGTCAGTGCGCCACCTGGCAACTGTGGTGGGCGCTCGCCCTGCCGCTGCTGCTGGCCATCGCCGCCGCCACCGCCTGGCGGGCCCTGCGCACCTGCGAACCCGATCCTGCCGGTTCTGCCGCTGTGGGCCCCGACGCGGTGTCGCCTCGGGTGGCCGCAACGGCACGGCTGGCGCTCGTGCTGGCCGCGGTGGCCACCCTGGGCGCGTACACGGTGAGCAGTTCCGCCGGGCTCACCCCCGTGGAGAGTTCCCGCTACCTGTCCTGCCTGCTCATCTCCCTGCCGGCGCTGCTCTGGCCGGTGTGGACGGTGGCCCGGCACGGGCTGCGTCGGGCGGCGACCGGCCGACGCGGCGTCGGGTCGACGCTGGCCCGGTCGGTCGCTGTGGTGGTGCTCGCCGCCACGCTGGGCACCGCGGCCCACGCCACCTGGCGGGCAGCGGAGACCGTCCCGGCGACCCGGGCCGCCGAGGCCCGGCACACCGACCTGGTGAGCACCCTGCGCCAGCTCGGCGTACGGCACGTGCGCGCCGGCTACTGGACCTGCAACCGGCTCACCTTCGCCAGCGCGGAGCAGGTGGTCTGCGCGGTCGTCGACGACACCCTGCGCCCCGGTTTCGACCGCTACCCCGCGTACCGGCGGGAGGTGGACAGCGCGGCGGCACCGGCCTGGGTCGCGCCGGCCGGCTCACCCCTGGCGGAGGTGCTCGACGAACGGCAGCGAGTCACACCGGGCACCCTCGACCTGGTCACCATCGAGGGCTGGCGCATCTACCTGCCGCGCTGATCCGGCGCGGCGGCCTCGGTGAGCAGGCCGAGGCGGTGGGCCAGGGCGGCGGCCTCCACCCGGTTGGTCACACCCAGCTTCGCGATGATCCGGGAGACGTGCACGCTCGCCGTCTTCGGCGAGATGAACAGCCGCTCGGCGATCCGGCTGTTGCTGTGCCCCTCAGCGACCAGGCGCAGCACCTCCCGCTCCCGGGCGGTCAACAGGTCTGCTCCGGCCCCGCCCCCGGCGCGCAGGCCGACCCGCCGCGCCAGTGTGGCGGCCGCCTCGACCAGCGGGGTCGCGCCCAGCCGCCGGCCGATCTCGGTGGCCTCGGTGACCGCCGTCGCCGCCTCGTCGCGTTCCCCGGCTGCGGCCGTCGCCTCGCCCAGCGCCAGCAGCGCCCTGCCCAACGGGTAGGGCTGCCCGTCGGCCCGCCACGCGTCGACAGCCGCACGCCACGCCGGCAGCGCCTGGTCGCCGACCGCGAGCAGCGCGGTGACCTGGGCGGCGTGCGCGCGGGCCGCCGGGTGCCGCGCCGGCAGGTCGGTGGCGAGCGCGGCCACCGCCGCGGCCAACTCCCGGTCACCCACCCGCGCCGCGGTACGCGCGGCGGCGCTGAGCACCGGCCAACCCTCCCGGGGCAGGCGCGGCAGGCTCTCGTCGGCCACCGCGACGCGGGCCGCGCGTACCGCCTCGACCTTGTCGTCCGCGGCCAGCGCCGCCTCGATCGCCAGCTCGTGCAGGGGCAGGCGGTGGTTCGGCCACAGGTACGGTCGATTGAGGAAGGTGAGCGCCCGGTCGACCAGTTCGTCGGCGCCCGGGTGGGCGCGGGCCAGCCGCAGCCCGGCGCCCAACTGGATCCAGTGCAGACTGGTGACGCCGGACAGGTCGATCCGGGCGGCCTCTCCGCAGACCGCCTCGGCCTCGTCCCACCGACCCAACGCGATGAGCGCCTCAGCCCGGTTGGAGAGCAGGTACGCCCCGGTGGAGCGGCTGATCCCCACCCGTCGCGCCTCGGCCACGCCGGCCTCGGCGGCCTCCGCGGACTCGGCGTAGCGGCCCAACTCGCAGAGCACGTCGGACTGGTACACCCGGGCGAGCACCAGGGCCGTGGAGTCTCCGGACTCGCGGACGACGGCCTCAGCCTGGCTCAGCTCGGCCAACCCCCGCTCCAGGTCCCGCTCGCCGTGGCAGAGCAGGGCGATCCGCGTGTGCAGCAGCGCCAGGTCCTCGCCGAGTGCCTTGCCGTCCACGGCAGCCTCGGCAGCCACCCGGGCCGCGTGTCCGGGGTCGATCTTGACCATGTGCGCGGCTATGTCGGCGAGCAGCCGAACCCGCGCCACGTCACGGGGGCCGCCGGCGGCCAGCCGGTACGCCTCATCCAGCTCCCGGCGGCCGTCACTCTTGCCGAGCAGGGCCATCAGCCGACCCCGCTGGTTGAGCAGGCGGGCGGCGCGCAGCGGTGCGGCGTCGGTGTCCACCTCGGCCAGGCCGGCCCGGGTCAGCGTGATGGCCCGGCTGAAGTCGCCGGCCGTGACCGCCGCGGCCAGGGTCTGCTCCAGCAACGCCAGATGGTCCATGCCGAGCAGGTCGGCGGCGTCCGGCACCAGTTCCCACAACTCCAGCGCCCGCTCCAGCAGTCGGCGCTGCTCGGCGTACGCGTAGCGGTCGGCGGCGGCGCACGCGGCGGCTCGTGCGGCGACGAGGGCGCGCGGGTGGTCGTGCGCGGCGTACCAGTGGTGGGCGATCTCGGCCGGGGCCCGGCCGGCGGCGACGAGGTGCGGCTGGGCCTCGATGGCGGCGGCGAAGCGGGCGTGCAGCCGGGCGTGCTCACCGGGCAACAACTCGTCGTGGACGGCCTCGCGGACCAGCGCGTGTCGGAACTCGTAGTCACCGTCCCGGTCGGCCACCACCAACTGGGCTGCGACGGCGGCGCGTAACGCGTCCTCCAGCTCGGTTTCGGGCAGCCTGGCGACCTCGGCGAGCAGGTCGTGGGCGAACCGGGTGCCGCCGGCGGCCGCGATCCGCAACACCCGCTGCGCCGGCTCCGGAAGCCGGTCCACCCGGGCCAGCAGCAGGTCACGCAGCGTCTCGGGCAGCGCCGCGCAGCCGATCGGGTCACCGGCGACGGCCAACTCCTCGATGAAGAAGGGGTTGCCCTGGGTACGGTCGTGGACGTCGTCGACGGCGCGGGCGGGCGGCTCGGCGCCGAGCAGGTCGGCGAGGATCGCGGCGGTGCCGTCGCGGTCCAGGCGAGCCAGCTCGACCCGCTCCACACCCCGGGCCCGATCCAGCTCGGCGAGGAACGGGCGCAGCGGGTGCCCGCGCTGCAACTCGTCGGTGCGGTAGGTGCAGACCAGCAGCAGCCGGCCCGGCCTCGCCGCCCGGACGAGGAAACCGATGAGGTCGCGGGTGGAACGGTCGGCCCAGTGCAGGTCCTCGATGATCAGGACCAGCGGGCGAGCATCGGCCAGCCGCTGGAACAGCTCGGCGACCAGGTCGAACAGGTAGCCGCGCGGGGCGTCGTTGAGCGGGACGGCGCGCGGGGTGGTCAGCGCCGCGGAGGCACGGCCCAGCTCCGGCAGGAGCGGAGCGAACTCCGCCTCGTAACCGGCGAAGACCTCGGGGCCGTCCGCGCGGAGCACCGCCCGCAACGCGGCGGCGAACGGCGCGAACGGCAGACCCGCCTCGCCCAGCTCCAGGCACTGGCCGACGAGCACCCGCGCCGCGCCCTCGGTGGCCCAGCCCGCGAACTCCTCCAGCAGCCGGGTCTTACCCACCCCAGCCTCGCCGCCGACCAGCACGGCGGTCGGCTCCCCGGCCCGCGCCCGGCCCAGCGCGTCTCGTAGTGCCACGGTCTCGCGGTGGCGCCCGACGAGGACGGAGCTGGCGGCGCGTACGGTCACGTGTTCGAGCATGCCATGGCGGCCCACCCCGCCGGCCCCGCCGATCGGCCGGCGGCCGGGCGGCGGGGTCGGATCGGGTCGAGCGGCCAGCCCGCCGGGCGCGGTGGACGTGGCAGCCACGCCGGGCGCGGTGGACGTGGCAGCCACGCTGAGCGCGGTCACCGGCGGGCGTCGCCGGTGCGACCGGCCTGCCTGCGCCGGCCCAGCCACCCGCGGCTGACCGGACGGGACAGCGACCGGGCGAGCCGGTCGGCGGCAGCGTCGGCGCGCAGCTCGGCGGCGTGGGTACGGTGCAGGGTGAGCAGGAAATCTGCGTCGTTGCCGAACATGTCGGGCTCCTTCGTGGCGTCGTCGTCTTCTGCTGACGACTCTTCGCGCGAAGGCCCCACTCGGGCATGGGCACGGTGCCTCATCTTCCGCGCCCACAGCCTCCTTACCCGGCCACTCAGGGCGCTCACGGCGACGTAAGGTACTCAGCTGCCCCGGCACCCGGACGCGGATCAACCGGGCCGGCGGCGACCACTAGACTCTGCGGCATGGCAAAGCCCCAGGAGAAGGTCTCGTTCGGCCAGCGGCTGAAGCAGATCGGGATGGTGTTCCAGTTCACCGCCAAGCAGGACCGGTGGTTCGCGCCGTTGGTCGCCGCAGCGGTGCTGCTCCCGCTCGCGCTCACCGTGGTCGCGGTCATCCTCTGGGGCTGGATCTGGCTGCCGCTGGGCATCCTGTTCATCCTGCTCGCGGTGCTGATCGTGCTCAACCTTCGGTCCAACAAGGCGATGATGAACGCCGCCGAGGGACAACCCGGCGCGGCGGCGCAGATCATGGAGAACATGCGCGGCGACTGGCGGGTGACCCCGGCGGTCAGCTCGACCACCCAGATGGACATGGTCCACCTGGTGATCGGCCGCCCGGGCGTGATCCTGCTGGCCGAGGGCAACCCGCAGCGGGTGCGCGGCCTGCTCGGCCAGGAGAAGCGGCGGCTGTCCAAGGTGATCGGCTCCGCTCCCCTGCACGACTATGTGATCGGGCAGGAGGAAGGCGAGCTGCCGATCCGCAAGCTGCGGACCACGCTGCTGCGCCTGCCCCGCGCCCTCTCCGGCAAGGACGTCAACTCGCTGGACAAGCGACTCAAGGCGCTCACCGCCCGGCCACAGATGCCCAAGGGCGCGATCCCGAAGAACATGCGGCCGCCGGGCGCCTTCCGCCAGTCGCGGGGCCGCTGACCCCCCAGGTGTACGCGTAAAGGAGCCGGACCCACACGGGTCCGGCTCTTTCGCGTCGTGGCGTCAAACGCGCCCCGCCCATCCCGCCCGCCGCCCTCCCCTGCCCTCGTCGATCATGGAGTTGTGGTGGGTGACAAAGTGCCTGCATCAGACCAAACCAGGCACCACAACTCCATGATCGACGAGGCCGGGCTCCCCCTCCTCCGCGATCTTGCACTTTCTGTTGCGACATAAGCGGGCATCTCGTGTATATCGGCGACAGGAATTGCAAGATCGACGCGGGCCCGGGGGGTTCTGGAGTGGCGACCCTGGGATCGGAACTCGCCGTGCGACCTGGGCCAGCACCGATCACTGACGCACGGCGCTGTCCCTGACGTAGTGGCATCGTGCGTAGCGGGGGCCATCACATCCTGGATTGGGCGCGATCTTGCCGGGAGCCGTGGTGGCGGGAGCCGGGAGCCGTGTGGCGGGAGCCGGGAGCCGCGCGGCGGGAGCCGGGAGCCGCGCGGCGGGAGCCGGGAGCCGCGCGGCGGGAGCCGGGAGCCGCGCGGCGGGAGCCGGGTGGCGGGGAGGCGGGGAGCGGGCTCGGCGTGGGTCGGGTCAGGCGCGGGGGGCGTCGACGATGACCGAGCCGGCGATTCGGTCGTGCAGGCCGCGTCGGTGCTCGTCCATGATCAGTGCGGGGACGACGAGGGCCAGCAGGAGGCCACGGATCAGCCCCCGGAGCACGCCGATCCGGCCGCCGTCGTTCCAGCTCACACAGCGGATCTTGGTGATGAACATGCCCGGAGTCTGGGCGAACAGGCCGAGGAAGATGCCGTACACCAGGACCAACACCAGCACCGGGGCCCAGCCGTCGCGTACCGGGTCGGCGAAGAAGTTGGACACCAGCAGGCAGAGCACCCAGTCGATGATCAGCGCCCCGAACCGCCGACCGAGGCTCGGCGCGGTGAAGGTGGGATCGGTGGCCGGCGCTGCCGGGAGGTGCGGATTGGTCACAGCGGTCAAGGGTATCCGCGCCGGGGTGAGGGCTTGCCGGGTGCCGCCGCCACTGTGTGCCGATTCAGGCCAAAGCGATCAGATGTCATTACACTGGCACAGTCGGTACGGCGTCCCTGGCGGGCCGGAGGCGTGGACGGGGCGCCACTGACGCTCCGCGAGGGACGTAACACGGCAGAAACAACGGAGACACGGCCGGGCAACCCCCCGGCCCTAGCGTCGCCAGAAGCCTAGCCACCCCGTGGACGTGCCAGGAGGATGTGTGTTCGCCAATCCCGAGGAACTGCTGCGATACCTCAAGAACGAGGACGTGAAGTTCGTCGACGTTCGTTTCTGTGACCTGCCCGGCGTGATGCAGCACTTCAACCTGCCGGTCGAGTCCGTCAACGACGACCTCTTCACCGACGGCCTCGCGTTCGACGGTTCGTCGATCCGCGGTTTCCAGGCGATCCACGAGTCGGACATGCTCCTGCTCCCGGATGTCGCCACCGCGTTCATCGACCCGTTCCGCGCGCAGAAGACGCTCGCGCTCAACTTCTTCATCCACGACCCGTTCACCCGCGAGGCCTACAGCCGCGACCCGCGCAACGTGGCGAAGAAGGCCGAGGCGTACCTGGCGGCGAGCGGCATCGCCGACACCGCCTACTTCGGCGCCGAGGCGGAGTTCTACATCTTCGACTCGATCCGCCACGAGACCTCGGCGCACCAGTCGTTCTACTACATCGACTCGATCGAGGGCGCCTGGAACACCGGCCGCGAAGAGCCGGGCGGCAACCGCGGTTACAAGACCGCGTACAAGGGCGGCTACTTCCCCGTCCCGCCGGTCGACCACTACGCCGACCTGCGTGACTCGATCGTGCGCCGCCTGGTCGACACCGGCTTCAACGTGGAGCGCTCGCACCACGAGGTGGGCACCGCCGGCCAGTCCGAGATCAACTACCGGTTCTCCACCCTGCTGCACGCCGGTGACCAGCTCCAGCTCTTCAAGTACATCGTGAAGAACGAGGCCTGGGCCAACGGCAAGACCGCGACGTTCATGCCCAAGCCGCTGTTCGGCGACAACGGCTCCGGCATGCACACCCACCAGAGCCTCTGGCTCAACGGTGAGCCGCTGTTCTACGACGAGACCGGCTACGCCGGCCTGTCCGACATGGCCCGCTGGTACATCGGCGGTCTGCTGCACCACGCGCCGTCGCTGCTGGCCTTCACCAACCCGACGATCAACTCGTACCGTCGCCTGGTGCCGGGCTACGAGGCGCCGGTCAACCTGGTCTACTCGCAGCGCAACCGCTCTGCCTGCACCCGCATCCCGGTGACCGGCAGCAACGCCAAGGCCAAGCGCGTCGAGTTCCGCGTCCCGGACCCGTCGGCCAACGTCTACCTGGCCTTCTCGGCCATGATGATGGCCGGCCTGGACGGCATCAAGAGCAAGATGGAGCCGCCGACGCCGATCGACAAGGACCTCTACGACCTCCCGCCGGAGGAGTGGGGCGACGTCAAGCAGGTGCCGGGCTCGCTGTCGGCAGTGCTCGACTCGCTGGAGGCCGACCACGACTACCTGCTCGACGGCGGCGTCTTCACCCCCGACCTGATCTCCACCTGGGTCGACTGGAAGCGCGCCAACGAGGTCGACCCGGTGCGTCTGCGACCGACCCCGCACGAGTTCGCCATGTACTACGACTGCTGAGCAGTCGCTCGAAACACCGGCCGGGCCGGCTCCGCTCACCGCGGAGCCGGCCCGGCTCGCTGTGTGCCACCCCCCGACATACCTTCGCGTCCGATATATTGCTCCGGTGGACACGCCTCTGCGCGAACCGACCTTCCTGATCCTCACCGCGCTGGCCGCCCAGCCGATGCACGGCTACGGGCTGATCGGTGAGGTCGCCGCCCTCTCCGACAACCGCGTGTCGCTACGCCCCGGGACGCTCTACGGTGCGCTCGACCGGCTGGTCGACACCGGCCTCGTCGAGGTCGACCGGGAGGAGGTGGTGGACGGCCGACTGCGCCGCTACTACCGCCTCTCCCGCGCTGGTGAGACCACGTTGAGTACCGAGACCGAGCGGCTGCGCCGCAACGTCGACGCCGCCACCGCCCGGCTGTCCAAGCGGACTCGCGCCGCCCTCCCGGTCACCCCACGCACGGCCGGAGGCTTGGCATGAACGACCTGGAACGCCGCTACCTCCGGCTGCTGCGCGCGTACCCCGCCGACTACCGGCGCGCCCGCGGCGCCGAAATCGTCGGCACCTACCTCGACCTGGCCGCCCTTGACCAACGCTGGCCGACGCCGGCGGACGCCGCGGACCTGGTGCGCGGCGGCCTCCGCCAGCGGCTGCGGGCCGCGGGCGTCACCGACCTGATCCCCGGGGTACGCCTCGCGGCGCTGCTGGCCCTGGTCACCGCCAGCGCCCTGGCCGGTGTCTGGGGTACGGCAGAGCTGCACCCGCCGCCCGCCGAGTGGGGCGTCCCCCACGTCGGCCCGTTCGTCTCGCTCGGTGTCGTCACGTGGGCGGCATGGCTGCTGGCGGCGGTGGTGATCGCCGTCGCGCCGAGCCGGGCCGCCCGGTGGGCCATCACCCTCGCGCTGGTGCTCACGATCGCGCTGCCACCGGTGGCCGCGGCGCTCGACGCACTCCGACCGCCGCTGATGGTGCTGCTGCCGCAGGTGGTCCTGGGCCTGCTGGGGCTCGCCCTGCCCGATCGACCGTCCCGGGCGATCCGCCTCGCGCCGGCGCTGTCCGCGCTGTTGGCGGTGCTGGCGACGGAGTTCCTGGTGGGCCTGGATGCGGTCGGCAGCTACTACGGCGCCACCCTGGAGATCTTCCTGCCGTCCGTCGGCGGACTGATGCTGGCCGTCGGGGCACTGTTGGCCATGGGGCTGGCACTGGGCGGGGACACCCGCGGCGGCTGGGCGCTCGTCACACTGCTCACTCCCGCCGGCTTCCTGGCGGTGCCCGGCCTGGCTGACAACTTCGGCGCGGCACAGGGCGCCGTCACCTTCGCGGAGCTGGCAGTGACCGCTGTCGCCGTCGCGCTCGCCGGTCCCGCCGTACTGTTCCTGAGCGTCCTGTTCCGCTCTCGCCGGGCCTCCACCCCCCAGCCCTCAACCCAGCCCTGCCCCACCTGCGGCGCGCGAGCCTAGCCCCCCACCCCCTCAACCCCGCCCCGCCCCGCCGGGCCCCGTCCCGCCCGACGCTGACGATCATGAGGTTGGCGAGGCGCTGCGTCCGAACTGCACCCGCAACCTCATGATCAACGGCGTCCACGGCGGGCGGTGCGGAGGAGCACGGTCAGGAGCAGGGCGGTCATCGCCAGGGCACCGGGTGCCTTGGTGACGCGGGCCAGGTTGGTGCCGTCGGGCAGGGCGAGGAAGGCTGCCGCAGCGGTGGGCAGCACGAACCACGTCGTACGGGCGGCGGTGAGCGCGAGCAGCGCCAGCGGCCAGGTCGCGTACCAGGGGTGGAAGACCGGGGACAGGACGACGGTGGCGACCAGTGCCAACGCCGCGCCGTGCAGCGCCACCCGGGACCGCACCACCGGAGGACACCCACGCTCAGGGCGCGCGAACCCCGAGGGTGTGCCACCGGGAGACGCCCCCACGCGAGCAGCCACCTCGTGACCCGCGACCCCGGAACGTCCCGCCTCGGGACACTGGAACTCGTCGACGGACCCACCCCGATGAGCTGCGACGTCGTTCAGTCCGCGCAGGGTTCGCCAGGCCCGCCACCAGAGCACCAGCAGCACCCCGACGAGCAGCAGCAGCGCGACCGCTCGGACCACCGGCACCGCCTGCGGGTCCCGGCCGACCAGCGCGCCGGCGTAGTCGGCCACGAATCCCACGGCGGTGGGTGGCGACGTCCACTGCTCCGAGTCGCCACTGTGGGTCAGCCCGCCCACCCAGCCGAAGCCGAGGCCGGACACCGCGGAGGTGACCAGCAGCGCGGCGAGCAGCCCTCCGGCCAGCCATCCAGCGTGGCGCAGCAGTGCCCGAACGGTGTGCTGGTCGGGCATCCCGGCCAGCACCGCGAACGGCACCACCACCGCGGCGCTGGCCTTCACCGTGACGGCCAGCCCGAGCAGCGTTCCGGCCAGCAGCAGCGCCGCCGGCCGACCTGGTCGCCGGACCACTACCAGCAGTCCACACAGCAGCAGGCCCAGCATCACGGCGTCGTTGTGCGAGCCGGCCACCAGGTGTACGCCGACCAGGGGACCGGCCAGCGCCAACCAGACCGCCCGCCGGGCCGGCACCCCGGCCGCCCGGGCCAGAGCGGGAAGGCAGAGCGCGGCCAGCAGCAGCCCTGCCACGGCGATCACGCGCAGCGCCACGATGGTCCCGGTGAGCCCGCCGCCGAGGCCGACGGCGAGGGCCGCGAGCAGGACGAAGACCGGACCGTACGGTGCCGGGGTGTCCCGCCAGATCGGTGCCACGGTGTCCAGCCAGGGGCAGCCCGCAGCCGCCACCCCCACTGTGTACGGGTCGACGCCGTGCGCGTACGTCCAGCCCTGGCAGGCGTACGAGTAGACGTCCCGGCTGCCCAGCGGTGGCGCGAGCAGCAGCGGTAGCGCCCACAGCCCGGCGGTGACGTACGCCCAACGGGTCGACGGCGCACCCTCGCGCAGTGACCACCACGCCCCGACCAGCAGCACGGTGCCGATCAGCCAGCAGGTCAGCGTCGCCGGGCCGTCCGGGGTCCGCCAGATCGACGCGGGTGTCACGCCCAGCGGGGCGTCGGGCAGTGCCCCACCGAGGTATCCGGCCACGGCGAGCAGAACCGCCCCGAACAGGCCGGCGTACCGGGAGAGAGAGGCACCGGGAGCGGTCACCGGCGCACCTTCCCTCAGTCGGCGGCGACCGGCTGACGGGCCGCCCGAGCCGACCGTACCAACCGGATGACCAGCACGATCACCAACAGCGTCATCAGCGGCGCCCCGACCGTCTTGGTGTACCGGGGCAGCCCGGTGCCGTCGGGCAGCACCAGGAAGGACGCGACCAGGGCGACCACTGTGAACCATCTGGTCCGCTGGGCGGTGGCCGCGAGCACGAACAGCGGCCAGGTCCAGTACCAGGGGTGCACGACGGGGGCGAGCGCGACGGTGAGGGCGAGCGCGAGGCCGGCGTGGTACAGCGGGTCGCGGGTACGGGCCCGCCACCAGAGCCAGACGAGTAGCACCGCCAGGAGGACCACGGCGATTCCGCGAGTGACCGGGAGCGCGTCGATGTGACCACCGAACAGCGCCGCGACGTAACCGACAGTCTGCCCCACCGCGGTCGACGGGGACGTCCAGGCGATGGCGGCGCCACCCTGGGACAGCCCGCCGATCCAACCGAAGTCCAGCCCACCGAGGACGGTCACGCCGACCACTGTGGCTACGGTGCCGCCGACCACCCAGCCGCCGTCGCGGATCAGCGTGCGGATCCGGTACGGCCCGGCGGTGGCGGCCAGCGCGGCGAACGGCACCACCACCACGGCGGTCACCTTGATCGCCACCGCGACCCCGAGGAGGAGCCCGCCGACCAGCAGCATTCCGCGCCGGCCCGGGTGCGCCGCCACCACGGCCAGCCCACCGACCAACGCGGCGAGCATCAGCACGTCGTTGTGCGGGCCACCGATCAGGTGCGCGGCGACCAGCGGGGAACCCAACGCCAGCCACACCGCCCGCTTCGCCGGCACACCGGCCCGACGCGCCAGCGCCGGCAGTGCCCACGCGGTGAGGACGACGCCGACCAGCGACAGCGCACGGAACAGCACGATGCTGGCGGTCAGCGACCCGGTGGCCTTGACCACGGCGCCCGCGACGAGCACGAACAGCGGCCCGTACGGCGCCGGGGTGTCGCGCCAGATGACCGAGACCGTGTCCAGCCAGGGGCAGGGCAGCGCGGAGACACCCTGCTCGTACGGGCTGAGGCCGCCGACGAAGCTGGCGCCCTGGCAGGCGTACGCGTACACGTCCCGGCTGCCGAACGGCGGTGCGATCAGCAACGGCAGCAGCCAGAGCCCGACGGTGACCAGGGCCCAGCGCGTCGAGGGTCCCCCGTCACGTAGCGCCCACCAGGCGTACGCCATCAGGCCGGTGCCGACCAGCCAGGCGGCGAGGATCAGCGGGCCGTTGGGCCCCTGCCAGATGCTGACCGGGGTGCTGCGCAGGGGGCCGCCGGGAAACGCGCCGCCGAGGAAGGCGGACAGCGCGAGCAGCATCGAGCCGGCCAGGCCGGTCCAGCGCGCGAGGTGGGAAGGCACGCCGGACATGCTGCCAGCCCGTCGGTGGGAGGCCGACGGCAGGCACGGTCAGCAGTGGCGCGTCGGTGCCAGCCCACTGGAGATCGAGTAGTCGCCGGCGGCGCGGATTCGCACCTCGGTCCACCCGTCCGCGCCCGGTCGCAGACAGCCGTCCGGGCCGCTCAGTGTGAGCCAGCGCGACCAGCGCACCCGGACCGGCACGTCCCCGGGCGTGGCGGTCAGCCGGACCGCGCCGCGGTCGGCGGTGACGAGTCGACCCGGGGCACCGACCAGCGGGGTCGGATCGACCACGGCGTACATCCGCCAGGTCGGGTCACGCCAGACCTCCCGCAGGTACGGCAGGCCACCACGGATCAGCGCGGCCTCGTCGCGGCCCCACCGGTCGGCGGGTGCGTCCGGGGCGAGCACCACGTAGCTCACCGCCTCGTGCCGTAGCCACTTCTCGTACGTCTGCGCGCTCAGGCTGCCGTCGTAGAACAGCGCGTTGCGGTCGCTGTCGACCTGGCGTTCCCAACCCCGGGCCAGTGGCACGGTCGGCGGAAGGTACGCGGACTCCCAGTGGTCGCGCAGCGGCACCACCTCGACCCGCCCGGCCGGCTGCCGCCTGTCGAGTTCGGCGACGAGCGGTTGGTAGAAACTTTCGGCGCTCTCCGGGGCGCCGGCCCGGGTCACGTCGCTGATCATCACCGGCGACTGCCACCACACGGTCGCGGCGAGCAACCCGGCCAGCCACGGCCCCGGCAGGGCGGCGTACCCGGCCAGCACGGGCAGGGCGAACAGCATCGGCAGTCGCAGCGCGTTGGAACCGATCGGGCTGGGCACGTAGTACGCCCCGATCAGCAGCAGCACGGTGAGCGCCGCGCCAACGCGCAGCACCCGGCGGCGACGCGGCAGCACGACCGCCACCAGCACCGCGAGCGCGACGTTGATGCGCATCGACTCGGCCGAGTACGGCTGGGTGCCGCCGTTGCCGAAGACGAACGCCATCGGGGCGAGCGTGACGGCGGGCGCCACTGCCAGGACGAACCCCTCGGCCAGTGGTCGGTCGGCCCGCCAGCCTCCGGGAAGCCGGCGGCCCGGCCCGTCACCGGTGCGCAGGGCGCTGAGCAGCAGCGCCGCGCCGGCCAGCCCGGTGAACAGGCCGGCGACCGGGCTGGCCGCCGTCGCCAGGGCGGCGCAGACGGCGGCGAGCGTCAGCCGGAGCCAGCGCGGTGGGCGTTCCGCGCTGACCGCGCAGAGCGCCAGCAGCCCGAACGCCAGCCCGACCGCGAAGGTGATCCGACCGCTGGCCAGGTTGCCGACCAGCACCACCGCGCCGAGGACGCCGGCCAGCAGCGGTCGGCGGGCCCGGTTGCGGGTGAACAGCCAACCCAGCGCGCCCGCGCCGACCACGGCGGCGACCGCCCCCAGCGGACGCACCCCGATCAGGGTGCCCAACCTGGCCGTGAAGAGGCTGTAGCCGTACTGGTTGACGCCGCCGTACCAGCCGAAATCGACCGGCGCGGCCCCGTACCGCTCGGTGAACCCGGCACGCGCCACCTGGGCGGCGAGGTCGGTGCCCATCGGTGGAGCGAGGAGGAACGCGACGGCGAGCAGCAATGCCACCCCGGTCGCCGCCGCCCAGCCCGCGACGCTCCGCCCGGTCGCGGGCGGCGACGCGTCAGGCATCGAGGACCCGTTCGGCAGCGGCGCGGGAGCGGCGGCCGGTGCGCAGGTACTCGTCGAGGAACTCCCCCGGGTCGTCGCGGCCGAGCAGCCGGGCCACCCCGGCCAACTCCACCCCGTGCCGGGGCAGCTGGTCGCCGGCCCGACCCCGGACCAGCATCAACGCGTTGCGGACCTGCGCGGCCAGGGCCCAACCGGCGGCCATCTCCGCGGCGTCCGCCGGGTCGATCAGGCCGGCCCGCTCGGCCGCCGCGAGGGCGTCGAGGGTACGCGTGCCGCGCAGCTCCGGGATCGCGCCGGCGTGCCGGAGCTGGACGAGTTGCACAGCCCACTCCACGTCGGCGAGCCCACCGCGACCCAGCTTGGTGTGGGTGGCCGGGTCGGCGCCACGAGGCAGCCGTTCGGTCTCCACCCGGGCCTTGATCCGCCGGATCTCGACGACCTGCTCGCGGGTCAGCCCGTCGGCCGGGTAGCGCACCGGCTCGATCATCGCCTCGAACTCGGTGCCCAGGTCGGCATCGCCGCAGACGAACCGGGCGCGCAGCAGTGCCTGCGCCTCCCACACCCGCGACCAGCGGGCGTAGTACGCGGCGTACGCGGCGAGGCTGCGGACCAGCGGGCCCTGGCGGCCCTCCGGACGCAGGTCGGCGTCGACGCCCAGCGGCGGGTCGGGGGCGGGTACGCCGAGCAGCCGGCGCAGCTCCTCGGCGACGGCGTGCGCGGCCGCGCTGGCGGCGCTCTCGCTGGTGCCCGGGGGCGGGTCGTAGACGAAGAGCACGTCGGCGTCGGAGAGGTAGTTCGACTCGTACCCGCCGAGCCGGCCCATGCCGATCACCGCGAACCGCAGCCCCGCCGGTGCCGGTTGGCTGGCCCGAGCGGCCCGCAGCGCGGCGGCCAGGGTGGCGTCGGTGACGTCGGCGAGCGCCGTACCCACCTCGGTGATGTCGGACAGTTTGCGGGCGGGCCGGTTCGCGCCGTCCGCCCGGGTGGGGCTGGGCGCGAGCGCGCCGGCCCGGCAGAGCAGATCGGCGCAGGCCACCCGGACCAGTTCGCGACGTCGCAGCGCGCGCACCGCGCTGGTGGCCTCGACCGGATCGGTGTGCCGGGCCGCCGCCGCCAGGAACCCCTCCCGCAGTACCTCGGACGCGCGGGGCGCCAGCTCGTTCTCCTCGGCCAGCAGCCGCAGCGCCTCCGGGTCGCGGGCGAGCAGGTCGGCGACGTACCGGGACAGTGCGAGGACCCGGGCCAGCCGACGGGCGACCGGGCCGCCGTCGCGCAGCAGCCGCAGATACCAGGGGGTGCTGCCCAGCTTGTCGGAGACCTTGCGGTAGTTGAGCAGCCCCCGGTCCGGCTCCGGCGCGTCGGCGAACTCGCTGAGCAGCACCGGCAGCAGTGTGCGCTGGATGGCCGCCGTACGGCTCACCCCGCCGGTGAGCGCCTGGAGGTGGCGCAACGCCCCGGCCGGGTCGGCGAAGCCGAGGATCTCCAGGCGGTTCCTGGCCGCCTCCGGGGTGAGCCGCAACCCGTCGGCCGGAACCCGGGCCACCGACTCCAGCAGCGGCCGGTAGAGCAGTTTGGCGTGCAGTCGGCGTACCTCGGTGGCGTGGGTGACCCACTCGGCCCGGAAGCTCTCCACGGCGCTGCGCCCCGGCGCGGCCGTGAAACCCAGCGCGGCGGCGAGCCAGCGCAGCGCGCCCGGCTCGGCGGGCACCGTGTGCGTACGACGCAGGCCCTGGAGTTGCAGCCGGTGCTCGACGCCGCGCAGGAAGCGGTAGCCGCGCAGCAGGGCCTCGCCGTCGGCCCGACCGACGTAGCCGCCGGCGACGAGCGCGCGCAACGCCGGGATGGTGCCGGGCGGACGCAGCGTCTCGTCGCCGCGACCGTGCACGAGTTGCAGCAACTGGACGGCGAACTCGATGTCGCGCAGCCCGCCCGGACCGCGCTTGATCTCGCGCTCCAGCTCCTTCGGCGGGATGTGGTCGATGATCCGGCGGCGCATGGCGCGGACGTCCTCGACCGCCTCGGGCCGCTCGGCAGCCCGCCAGACCAGCGGCGCGAGCTGGTCGATCCACTCCTGGGCCAGCGGCAGGTCCCCGGCGGCCGGGCGGGCCTTGAGCAGCGCCTGGAACTCCCAGGTGCGCGCCCACCGCCGGTAGTAGGCCAGGTGGCTGGCGAGGGTCCGCACCAGCGGGCCGCGGCTGCCCTCGGGCCGCAGCGCGGCGTCCACCGGCCAGGCGACCAGCCCGCAGATGGAGATCAACCGGGTCGCCACCTGGGTCGCGGCGGGCAGGTCGGCGTCCTCGGCGGCCACGAAGATGACGTCCACGTCGGAGACGTAGTTCAGTTCGCCGCCGCCGCACTTGCCCATCGCCACGACCGCGAGTCGGGGCCGCTCGGTCCCCTCCGCCAGCTCCGCGACCGCGATCTCGTACGCCGCGGACAGCGTCGCGTCGGCCAGCGCGGAGAGCGCGGCCATGGTCTGCTCCAGGCCGCGACCGCCGGTCAGGTCGGCCGCCGCGATCCGCAACAACGCCAGGCGGTACGCGGTCCGCAGCGCCGCCACCGGGTTACCGCCGTCGGCCGGCTCCAGCCGCCCCTCGGCGACCGGGGCGAGCCCGTCCGCTGCGGTCCGCAGCGCCCGGTAGTGCTCGGGGTGGGCCACCAGGTGGTCGCCGAGCGCCGCCGACGCGCCGAGCACCGCGATCAGCCGCCGCCGCAGTCCGGGATCGGCGTGCACGTCCGCGAGCAGCGGTGATTCGGTGCCGCCTGCGGTGGTACTGGCCTCGGCGCCACCTGCGGGCGGGCGGCGGTCGGCGCGGCCTGCGGTGCGGCCCTCGGCGCTGCCTGCGAGTGTGCGGCCCTCGGCCTCCACGATGCGGTGCAGTTGGCGCAGCGCCAGGTCCGGGTCGGCGGCCCGGGACAGCGCGGAGAGCAGCTCCGCTGCGGTCTCGTCGACCGGCTCCTGCTCGACCGGCCGCCACAGTCGCAGCCCCTCCGGGCCGAGCAGGTCCGCGGCGCGCGCGCCACCATCGCCTTCGGCGGTGCCGAAGCCGTACCGGGCCAGTCGGCCCGACGCCCTGGTCGGCCGGCTCATCAGTGCCCGAGCAGCGGCAGGCCGCGCCGCGTCGTGCTGTCGTCCAACTCGCCGAGGGCCAGCGCGGCGAACCGGGCGGCGAACGGCTGCCAGACCTCCTCGACGTCGGCCAGCACCGAGGCGCAGGCCGCGACGACCAGCTCCGGGTCGTAGCCCAGCTCGGCGAGTTGGACCGAGTCGGTGGCCCAGTCGGCGATCATCGCGGCGTCGCACTCGATGTGGAACTGCAACCCCCACGCCCGGTCACCGAGGCGGAACGCCTGATGCGGGTAGCGGGTGGAGGCGGCCAGCAGGGTAGCGCCCCGAGGCAGCTCGGTGATCTCGTCGGCGTGCCACTGGAGCACGTCCGGGATCAGCGGCACGTACCGGAACAGCGGGTCGTTCTCGGCGGCGTCGCGCCGCCCGACCACGCCGGGGCCGATCTCCGGCCCGGACGGGCTGCGCTCCACCAACCCGGCGTGTGCGGTGGCGAGCAGCTGCGCGCCCAGGCAGACCGCCAGGGTCGGCACCCGGTACCGGACCGCCTTGCGCAGCAGGCCCTCCACGGCGGGAAACCAGGGCGCGCCGGGCGAGCCGTCCGGCAACGGGTACGCCTGTTGGTCGCCGCCGAGCACCACCAGCGCCGCGTACCCCTCCAGGTCGGCGGGGAGTTCGTCGCCGGCGTGCGGACGCACCACCCACAGCTCCAGCCCAGCCTCGGTCAGCCACTCACCCAGCCGGCGCGCGTCGTCCGTCGGGTCGTTCTCGATCACCAGCGCGGTTGCCACCCGTCGAGGCTAGCCGGTACGCCGCACGGCATCACGCCCCGGCACGGGCCGCGCGGCCGGGTGGCGTTCCCGCCTCGGCCGGGTCGTTAGGCTCTGCGGTTGTGATCAGCGAGGACACCGCCGCCGTACGCCCGCCCGTGCTGCGCCCGGGTGACACGGTGCTGCTGGTGTCGCCGTCCGGGCCGACCTCGCCGGAGCGGGTGGCCAGGGGCATGGAACTGCTCACCGGCTGGGGCCTGCGCCCGGTGCCGGCACCGAACGCGTACGCGCGCCACGGCTATCTCGCCGGCACCGACGACCTGCGTGCCGCCGACCTGAACGCGGCCTTCGCCGACCCTGACGTCCGCGGGGTGATCTGCACCCGCGGCGGCTACGGGGCCCAACGGATCGTGGACGCCATCGACATGGCCGCCGTCCGCCGCGACCCGAAGGTGGTGGCCGGCTTCTCAGACATCACCGCGTTGCAGTTCGCACTGTGGCGGGGCGCCCGCCTGGTCGGGGTGCACGGCCCCGGGGCGGCCTGGCGCGACGAGCGGACGCCGCTGCGCTCCGCCGAATCCCTGCACGCGGCGCTGATGACCACCGAACCGGTGTCGATCACCGCGGTGCCCACCGAGGAGACCTTCGGCGTACGCGTCCCGGGTCGCGCCACCGGCACCCTGCTCGGCGGCAACCTGTGCATGATCGCCGCGTCGATCGGCACGCCCGACCTGCCCGACCTGACCGGTGCGGTGCTGTTGATCGAGGACGTGCAGGAACCCCCGTACAAGGTCGACCGGATGCTCACCCACCTGCGCCGGGCCGGCGCGTTGGACGGACTGGCCGGGGTGGCGGTCGGACAGTTCACCGACTGCGGCGACGGGTGGGACACCACAATCGTCGACGTGCTCACCGAACGCCTCGGCGATCTGGGCGTGCCGGTCCTCGGCGGCCTTCCCATCGGCCACGGCCCCAACCAACTCACAGTCCCCATCGGCACCGAGGCAACCCTCGACACCACCACAGCCACCCTCACCGCAACCCCCGCAGTCCACTAACCCCGGCGGTGCTCGCGCCCAGCCCGGCCCGGTGATCAAGAGGTTTGCGTCATGTTCGGGGCGGATCCTGACGCAAATCTCTTGATCACCGGGGTTGGGTCAGAGGGGTAGGTGGGCTACTGCTCCGATTTCCAGGGCGGCCCAGATGCCGGTGGGGGTGCGGGTGATGCCGTGCGGTTCGGCGTTGGGGGTGGGTAGGGCGTAGCCCTCGAACCTTCCGGTGGGATCAAGGTGACCGATCCGGTTGGCACCCCACTCGGTGAACCACACGCCGCCGTCCGGGTCGCCCACGATCGCGTGCGGGCGGGCCGCCCGGTCCGGCAGCGGAAACTCGACGATCTCGCCATCCGGGTCGAGGCGACCGAGCTGACCGGCGGCGATCTCCACGAACCAGATGGCGCCGTCAACGCCCACGGTGATGCCGACCGGGCCCGCCTTCACTGTGGGCAGCGGATGCAGCGTCACCCTGCCGTCGAGATCGATCCGGCCGATAGCGTTCCCCTGGTTGAGGGTGAACCAGAGAGCCTGGTCCGCGCCAGCAGTGATCATCGAGGCGAACCCGCCGGTCACCGGCAGCGGGAATGCGGTGTGGCTGCCGTCGGTCCCCACCCGGCCGATGGTGTCGGAGGTCATCCCGGCGTACCAGAGCGCGCCATCAGGCCCAGCCGCGATGCCGCCCGGCCCGGTGCCGGCCGGCAGGGCGATGGTGCGCTGCTCACCGTCGACGGTGATCCGACCGATCCGGTCGTCCCCTGAGCGGGTGAACCAGAGCGCCCCGTCCGACCCTGCCGTGATGATCAACGGACGACCGCCGGCCGGATCCAGCGGGCAGGTCCGGACCGCGCCGTCGGGCGACAACCGGGCGATGCCACCGGCATGGGCCAACGTAAGCCACAACGCGCCGTCCGGGCCAGGCGTGATGCCGTACGGCCCGGCGTCCGGCCCGACAAGTGGAATCTCCCGAATCTCGACGGTCATGCCGCAGTGTCCTTTCCGTCGGTGGATCGTCCACCCTGACCGCTCGGCCAGCGACCACACAACCGATTTCGCCCACCGCCGCCCGGGATTATCAGCTCGCTGACAGGGTCGCCACGGCTTCCGCCCAGACGGCCCGGTCACTGTCGGTGATGACAGCGCAGGATGACCGAACCTCTGGAGGACAGCATGTCCCGCACCATCCGCAGGAAGCACCTGCTGGCCGGCCTGGCCACCGCCGGCGTCCTCGGCGTCGGGATCGCGGCCCCGACGATCGCGTTCGCCGCCGACACACCGACACCGACACCGAGCGCCAGCACCGCCCCGGCTCCCGACGCGGCGCCAGGTGCGAAGGCCGACCGGCAGGGCCAGTTCGCCGAGGAGCTCGCCAAGGAGCTTGGCGTGCCCACCGACAAGGTTACCGCCGCACTGGAGAAGATCCGCGAACAGCACCGGCCGGCCGACCGACCGCAGCGCCCGTCCGCCGAGGACCGTCAGGCCGCACTCAAGCAGCGCCTGGACCAGGCGGTCAAGGACGGCAAGCTCACCCAGGAGCAGGCCGACGCCATCACCAAGGCCGTCGAGGCCGGCGTCTTCCCCGGCCCCGGCGGCCACCGCGGCATGGGCGGCCACCACGGCGCTGGTACGCCCGGCAAGTAGCCCGAAGGGCCCGGCCCCGGCAGCCATCAGCAGGCCGGGGCCGGGCTCGGTACGCCACGGGCAGGCCGGTCCGGCCCCGGGCCGCCTGTCCGGTCCGGTCCGGCCCGGTCCGGCCTGTCGTGCCCGGCCCAGCCTGTCGTGCCCGGCCCCGGATCGGGCCCGTCGCAGCTTGATCCACTCGGTTTCCGTGATGTCGCGGTGTCCCGTGCGCTCGGACACCCCGACATCAGGAATCCGAGTCGATCACGCGCGTGGGTGCTGCCCGGCTGGCCCGGCCATCGCACCCGCTCAGGGCGACGGCCTCAGGGCCAAGCCCCCGGGACCAAGCGACCCGGGACCAGCCCAACCCGGGACCAAGCCAACCCGGGCCAGCCCCACCCGAGGGCCAGACCCACCGGAGGGCCAGCCCAACCCGGGACCAAGCCAACCCGGGCCAACCCCACCCGGGGGCCAACCCCACCCGAGGGCCAACCCCACCCGGGGCCAGACCCACCCGAGGGCCAGGCCATCCCCGGGGACAAGGCCAACCCCGGGCATCAGCGGGACTTGAAGGGGTCAGGGCTGCGGGGGCGGGGGCGTGAACACGCCCAGGTGGTTGCCGGCCGGGTCGAGTAGGTGGGCCAACCGGAGACCGCTCGGTGCCGTACGCGCTGGTACCAGGACCCGGCCGCCGGCAGCTTCGGCCTGTCGGCAGGTCTCTGCCACGTCGGCGACTTCGGCATAGAACACCGCGTAGTTCGGCGACGTTCCGTCGGTCGCCCGGATCGCCCCGCCGATCCCGGTGTCCCCGCCGGCCCCGGTCACGCGGTAGGACCCACCGTTGGGCGAGCCCTGCTCCTCGAAGGTCCAGCCGAACAGCTCTCCGTAGAACCGCTCCGCGTCCTCGGGCCGGTCGGTGCCGATCTCGAACCAGGTGATGGGCGTGGTGGACCTGGACATCTACTGCCTCCAGAATATTTCGTGCCGGCCGCTCGGCCGTCGTCTGGAGCAGTCTCAGGGCCGTTGGCGACAGCGTCCTGTCGGTGTTTCCGGATCAACCGGCGGGTTTCTCGGTGACGAGACCCAGCCCGCCGCGCCGCGGACGGGTCTCGGATCAGGCCGTCGAGCCGAGCCCGCTTCAGACCTTGCCGAAGCGCCGAGCCCGTTCCAGACCAGGCCGCCGAGCGCCGAGCCCGTTCCAGACCAGGCCGCCGAGCGCCGAGCCCGCTTCAGACCAGACTCAGCGGGCGGACCCGCTCGTGCGGGATGTCGAGATCCGTCAGGCGTAGCTCCCGGGCCACCACGTCGGGCAGCGCCCACACGCTCAGGATCCGGTCGGTACGGAAGCACCGCAGCTCGTCGCGCAGACGGCACCAGGCGACCAGGTACCAGTGTCGGGAGTTACCGAGGTAGCCGAGTGGCTCGACGTCACGGGTCGAGTCGGCGCCGCCACGGTCGGCGTACCGGATGCGCAGCACCCGCCGCGCGGTGACCGCGTCGGCGACGGTGGCCGGGACGGGCGCGGCCGGCCCGTCGCCGATCAGGTGCACCCGGTCGGCGAGGCGGTGTGCCTCGGCGGCATCGGCGGCCGGCAGCACCGCCACCAGCTTGCGCAGCGCGGTGGCGGCCGGCCCGGCGAACGGCGAGCCGGCAAGCCGGTGCAGCGCCACGGCCATCGCCACCGCCTCGGCGGCGGTCAGGTTGACCGGCGGCAGGGTGCGGGCGCGGTCCAGGACGTAGCCGCCGGTGCGCCCGGGCTCAGCCCAGATCGGCACCCCGGCCTCCTGCAACGCGCCGAGGTCCCGTTCGATGGTCCGGCTGCTCACCTCGAAACGCGCGGCCAGCCAGCGGGCGCTGCGCGGCCGTGGTGACACCGCCCGCAGCTCCTCGACCAGCGCGTAGAGGCGATCGGTGCGGTTCATACCCGGCACGCTACGGCCGAGGTACGACGCCCTGCGTCGACCGCCCACAGCCGCGAGCGGCCCACCGGCCAGAGATCTTGGACACTTTCCGTCAGGTCATGACGGAAAGTGTCCAAGATCTGCACGCCCACCCACAGACGCCGGCCCACGAACGCCCCACCCACAGACGCCGGCCCACGCACGCCCGGCCACGGACGACCGGCCACGGACGAGCGGCCACGGACGAGCGGCCGCCCGCCAACGACCGGCCATGGACGCCCGCCCACGGACGAGCGGCCGACTGCCAACGACCCCGGCCACGGACCACCTCACGGGCGCCCACCCACGGACGCCCAGCGGCCCACCAACGACCGGCCACGCACGACGGCCACGCACGACCAGCCACGCACGACCGGCCGCCAACGACCGGCCACGCACGACCGGCCGCGCACGACGGAACGCAGGCGCACCGCCCGCGTGGTGACGCAGGAAGTGGCCGTCAGGCGATGCAGGCGCAGACGATCAGCGCGGCCCCGAAGTGGGTGGCGGCGCTGACCCGGGCAGCCGGGTGCGGCTCGGGCGAGCAGATGACCTCGCCGAGCTTGCCGGGGGTGAGCAGGTCCAGCACCACGAAGGCCAGCGCCATGATCGCCAACCCGACCAGTCCGAAGACCACGGTGGAGGCGATCCCCTTGCCGAAGTCGCTGTAGCTGGTCAGGATCGCGGTGAAGACGATCCCGGCGATGCCGAGCTGGTTGGCGGCGAGCAGCAACCCCGCGTTGGCGTTGCGCTCGACCCAGATCAGGTCTCGCAGCCGGCCCGGGGTGAGCAGGTCGACGAGCCCGAAGCCGGCGGCCATGAGGCCGACGCCGACGATCCCGAAAACGACGCTCTGCCAGGCACCGCTGAACAGATCCTCCAGCACCGACTTGCCTCCCGACTCTCCGCCCGGAGGGGTACCGGCGCGGTGATCGAGACGATAGCGGCAGCGCGCAACGGCGTCAGCCCCTGCGTCTACAGGGCCAGGTAGCGCTGCCGCTCGTACGGGGTGACCTCACGGCGGTACTGCTCCCACTCGGCCCGCTTGTTGCGTAGGAAGAAGTCGAAGACGTGCTCGCCGAGCACCTCGGCGACCAGCTCGGACTCCGCCATCACGTCGATCGCCTCGGCGAGGTTCTCCGGCAGCGCCTCGTAGCCCATGGCACGCCGCTCGGCGCTGGTCAGCGACCAGACGTCGTCCTCGGCGCCCGGTGGCAGCTCGTATCCCTCCTCGATGCCCTTCAGGCCGGCGCCGAGCAGCACCGCGAAGGCGAGGTACGGGTTGGTCGCCGAGTCCAGCGAGCGGACCTCGACCCGGGCCGAGTTGGGCTTGCCGTACGCGGGAACCCGGACCAGCGCGGACCGGTTGAGGTGACCCCAGCAGACGTACGCCGGGCTCTCGGTGATCCGGTCGGGCAGGTGCTGCGGGAAGAGCCGCTTGTACGAGTTGACCCACTGGTTGGTGACAGCCGTGTACTCCCGGGCGTGCACCAGCAGGCCGGCGATGAACGACTTCGCCACCTTGGACAGCTTCATCGGGTCGCCGCTGTCGTGGAAGGCGTTGCGCTCCCCCTCGAACAGCGACAGGTGGGTGTGCATCCCGCTTCCCGGCTGGTCGGTGAACGGCTTCGGCATGAAGCTGGCCTGCACACCGGTGGAGAGCGCGACCTCCTTGACCACGTGCCGGAAGGTCATGATGTTGTCGGCGGTGGTGAGCGCGTCGGCGTACCGCAGGTCGATCTCCTGCTGGCCGGGTGCGACCTCGTGGTGGCTGAACTCGACCGAGATGCCGATGCGTTCCAGCGCGAGTACGCCCTGACGGCGGAAGTCCCGGGCCACGGCGTGGGTGGTGTGCTCGAAGTAGCCGCCGGTGTCGACCGGGGTGGGCACAGTGCCGTCCTGCGGACCGTTCTCGAGCAGGAAGAACTCGATCTCGGGGTGGGTGTAGAAGGTGAAGCCCTTCTCGGCCGCCTTCGACAGCGCGCGGCGCAGCACGTGCCGGGGGTCGGCCCAGGACGGCCCGCCGTCGGGCAGCAGGATGTCGCAGAACATCCGGGCGCTCTCGCCGCTGACCCCGCCTTCGAAGGGGAAGACCTGGAAGGTGGTCGGGTCGGGCATGGCAACCATGTCCGATTCGAAGACCCGGGCGAAGCCCTCGATCGCCGAGCCGTCGAAGCCGATGCCTTCCTCGAAGGCCGCCTCGAGCTCGGCGGGTGCCACCGAAACGCTCTTGAGCGTGCCCAGAACGTCGGTGAACCACAGCCGGACGAACCGGATGTCCCGCTCTTCCAGCGTGCGGAGGACGAACTCCTGCTGACGGTCCACTTCCCCAACCCCTCGCGACACTCTTTTGTCCGCCTTGGCCGGGCTGAACCCGACCTGATCGCCCAGTGTTCCCGGGCCTGGTTACGCAGACGTTACGCGAACTGCCGCCGGCCGTCCCCTCGTGTCCCGCCGGGCGAGCGCGGGGCCCACCCCTGCCGCCACGACGGCCGAACCACCACCGACGGCCGAACCACCACCGAGGGCCGCCACGACGGCCGAGCACCTGCCGCCGCGGCCTCGCGGGCGCCCGTCGCGGCGGGTGGCGGCCGTCTCGTCGGAGGGTACGGACTGTCGCGGCGAGGCTGGGGCAAGATGAAGGCATGCCCACCCTGCGTCTCGCCCTTTCCCAGGTCAACCCGAGCGTCGGCGACCTCGCCGGAAACGCCGATCTGGTCCGCAGTTGGACTCGCCAGGCCGCCGACGCCGGTGCCCAGCTGGTGCTTTTCCCGGAGATGATGCTGACCGGGTACCCGGTCGAGGACCTGGTCTTCCGGCGTTCCTTCGTCGCCGCGTCCCGGGCCGCCGTAGAGCGGCTGGCCGCCGACCTGGCCGCCGACGGTCTCGGCGAGTTGCCGGTCGTTGTCGGCTACCTGGACGCCGACGGTCCGCCGCAGGTCAGCGGGGACGCCGAGCCGGGCCGGGGCGCCCGCAACGCCGCCGCGCTGCTGCACCGGGGTGCCGTCGTCGCCCGCTACTTCAAGCACCACCTGCCCAACTACGGGGTCTTCGACGAGGACCGTTACTTCGTCCCCGGCGACACTCTGACCGTGGTGCGGATCGGGGGCGTGGACGTTGCGCTGACCATCTGCGAGGACCTGTGGCAGGCCGGCGGTCCGTTCGCCGCCGCCCGGCAGGCCGGCGTCGGCCTGGTCGTCAACATCAACGGCTCGCCGTACGAGCTGAACAAGGACGACTTCCGGCTCCCGCTGGTCCGCCGCCGGGCCGCCGAGGCGGGCGCCACCGTCGCGTACGTCAACATGATCGGCGGGCAGGACGAGCTGGTCTTCGAGGGCGACTCGATGATCGTGACCGCCGACGGCGAGCTGCTCACCCGCGCACCGCAGTTCGTCGAACACCTACTCGTGCACGACGTCGAGCTGCCAGCCGCCACCGCCGCGACGACCACGGAGACCGTCGCGGACGGCATGCGCATCGTGCACAGCACGCTGGACGGCGTTCCGGCCACGCCGACCGGTCCGGCCGCCACCGGCGGTGTGATCGAGCCGGTGGCCGACGAGGCCGAGGTGTGGCAGGCCCTGGTGCTCGGCCTGCGGGACTACGTCAACAAGAACCGGTTCCCGTCGGTGGTGCTCGGTCTCTCCGGCGGCATCGACTCGGCGGTGGTGGCCGCGTTGGCCGTCGACGCCCTCGGGCCGGACCGGGTGGTCGGGGTGTCGCTGCCCAGCCAGCACTCCTCCGAGCACTCACGCGAGGACGCGGCCGACCTGGCCAAGCGCACCGGCCTGGACTACCGCGTCGAGCCGATCCAGCCGATGGTGGACGGCTTCCTGGCCAACCTGTCGCTGTCCGGTGTGGCAGTGGAGAACCTCCAGGCCCGGGTCCGTGGCGTGATCCTGATGGCGCTGTCGAACCAGGAGGGCCACCTGGTGCTGACCACCGGCAACAAGAGCGAGCTGGCGGTCGGCTACTCCACCCTGTACGGCGACTCGGTGGGCGGCTTCAACCCGGTCAAGGACGTCTGGAAGACGCTGATCTGGCGGCTGGCGAAGTGGCGCAACACGGACGCGGCTCGGCGCGGTGAGACGGCCCCGATCCCGGAGAACTCGATCGGCAAGCCACCGAGCGCCGAGCTGAGCCCGGGCCAGCTCGACAGCGACAGCCTGCCCGACTACGACGTCCTGGACCCGATCCTGATCGGCTACGTCGACGGCGATCTCGGCCGCGACGGGCTGATCGAGTCGGGTCACGACCCGGCCGTGGTGGACAGGGTGCTGCGGCTGGTGGATACCGCCGAGTACAAGCGACGGCAGTCCGCGCCGGGCACGAAGATCTCCATGAAGGCGTTCGGCCGGGACCGCCGTCTGCCGATCACCAATCGGTGGCGCGAGCACGGCTGAGCCGTACCCCTGGGGGTGCCGGGTCGGTGGCGCGGCCCGGCGCCGCCGCGCGGTGGCCGCGCGGCGCGGACCCGGGTGGCCGGCTGGGGTGGCCTCGCGCTGGTGGAGTGACATCTTGCACTGGGCCCTGCCGTCAGCCCGTCTCGCGGTGCGACGATCGCGACGGAACCCGGGGACCGCGCAGGCGGCCTCGAGGAAGGGAGACAGAGATGGTGGAGTCCACTCCGCACGAGGTGACCGCGTTGTACGGCGGCCCGGCCACCCGACGGGTCCGCACCCGCGACCTGATGGCCGCCAAGGAGCGCGGCGAGCGCTGGCCAATGCTCACCTCGTACGACCAGTACACGGCGTCGATCTTCGACCAGGCCGGTGTTCCGGTGCTGCTGGTCGGCGATTCGGCCGCGAACAACGTGTTCGGCTACGAGACCACCCTGCCGATCACCGCCGACGAGCTGCTGCCGCTGGTCCGGGCCGTGGTGCGGGCGACCCGGCAGGCGCTGGTCGTCGGTGACCTGCCGTTCGGCTCGTACGAGGAGGGCCCGGCCCAGGCGCTGCGCACCGCCGTCCGGTTCATGAAGGAGGGTGGCTGTCACGCGGTGAAGTTGGAGGGTGGCCGCCGTAACGCCGCGCAGATTGCCGCGATCGTCGATGCCGGCATCCCGGTGATGGCGCACATCGGATTCACCCCGCAGAGCGAGCACACCCTGGGTGGCTACCGCGTGCAGGGTCGCGGCGACGCCGCCGACGAGGTGCTGGCCGACGCACGGGCGGTGGCGGAGGCGGGCGCGTTCGCTGTGGTGCTGGAGATGGTGCCCGGCGAGGTGGCCAAGCGGATCACCCACGAGCTGCCGATCCCCACCGTGGGCATCGGCGCGGGCCCGGACACCGACGCGCAGGTGCTGGTCTGGCAGGACATGGCCGGGCTGCGGACGGGCAGGGCGCCGCGCTTCGTGAAGCGGTACGCGGATCTGGCCGGTGCTCTCACCGACGCCACCCGCCGTTTCGCCGACGAGGTCCGCGGCGGCGAGTTCCCCGCCGCCGAACACACCTTCTAGTACCGACGAGGGTCGGGGTGCTCCCGCGCCGGGGCACCCCGCCGCTCGGGGTCAGAGGTCGGTGACGCGGATACCGGCGTGCGCCTTGTAGCGCTTGTTGATCGCGATCAGGTTGGCGGTGAACGCCTCGATCTGGTGGGCGTTGCGCAGCCGCCCGGCGTAGATGCCCCGCATGCCGGGGATCCGGGCGGCGAGCGCGCCCACGATGTCGACCAGCTCACGGTCCTCGGTGCAGATCAGCACGTCCAGGTCGATCCGGTCGACCTCGGGGTCGGCCAGCAGCGGGGCGCTGACGTGGTTGAACGCGGCGCAGACCCGCGAGTCGGGCAGCAGCGCGGCGGCCTGCTGCACGGCGCTGCCCTCGGCGACGGTCAGCGCGTACGGGCCCTGCTTGTCGAAGCCGAGCGGGTTGACGCAGTCGACGACGATCCGGCCGGCGAGCGGCTCGGCGAGGGCGGCGACGGTGGCGGCGTGCCCGTCCCACGGCACCGCGATGATCACCACGTCGCTGCGTCGGGCCACCTCGTCGTTGGCAGCGCCGGTGACGCTGCCGCCGGTCGGCACCCCGGGCAGGGCGGCGATCTCGGCAGCGGACTCGGCGGCCCGCTCAGCCGATCGGGATCCGATCAGCACCGTCTGGCCGGCCCGCGCGAACCGGTAGGCGAGGCCCCGCCCCTGGTCGCCGGTGCCGCCGATGATGCCGACCGTCAGCCCGGACACGTCGGGCAGCGTGCTCGCGTCGTATGCCATGGCCTCATCCTCGCAAACCGCCCGGCCCGTCAGCAGCGCCGAGCCCTGTGAGAATCCCCGCTGCCGTGAGCGACAGCGCCGCCGAGGACGAGCCACGGCGGGCGAGAGCACCGCCGAGGACCGAGCCACGGCGGGCGACCGCGCCCACGGGGAGGATCGGGCCCGCGACGGCGGCCCGGTCAGGCCAGCTCGAACAGGACGGTACGGGCCGCCGGGTCGGCGGTGACCAGGCGTACCCGGACCCGTTCGCCGAGCGGCAGCTGGCCGAGGCAGCGGGCGCGGACCGGCGGGGCGTCCAGCGCGACGGTGCCACCGGGCGGTCGGGGCCGGGACTTGCCGTTGGGCGGGGCGTCGACGTCGAGGACGGCCGCGTCGAAGGTCTCGCCCACCCGGTGCTCCAGCACCGCCGCCTCGGCCAATTCGACGGCGCCGCGAGCCGCCGCCGAGGCGACCCGGTCGGTGCTCGCCATGACCTCGGGCAGTCGGGGCAACGCGGCGCGGGCCCAGTCGGGCACCGCCTGGCCGGCGTGCAGAGCCAGGCAGACCTCGGTGGCGTACCGGTCGGCCAGCCGCCGCAACGGTGCCGTCACGTGGGCGTACGCGGCCGCCACGCCACCGTGCTCCGGATGCTCCGGCAGCTCCCCGTCGAAGGCGGTGTACGCGGCACCGCGCATCAGCTCCGCCGCCTGGTCGATGAACGCGGCGGCGCGCGGCTGGGCGGCGTCCAGACCGGCGATGACCTGACCCGGGCCCACGTCGTCCGGCCAGTGCACGCCCAGCGGCGCGGCGGCGGCCCGGAGCCGCTGCACCGCTTCCGGCTTGGGCGCCGGCATCGTCCGCAGCAGACCCACCCGGCCGGCCAGCATGATGTCGGCGGCGGCCATTCCGGTCAGCAGGGAGATCTGCGCGTTGTGCTCTTCCATCGGCACCGGCGCGCGCAGCACCAGCCGCCAGCCCTCACCGTCGGGTTCCAGGTCCTGCTCGGGCAGCGGCAGGTTGATGGCGCCCCGGCTCAGCCCACGGGCGGTCAGCCGGTCGCCGATCTCCGGTAGCAGCGCGATCGGGTCGGGTAGCCGCCCGGCCTCGGCTGCCGCCTGCACCCCGGTGTAGTCGAGTTTGGCGCGGCTGCGGACCAGGGCGCGTTCCAGCTCGACGGCGACGGTGCCGCCGTCGGCGTCCAGGTCGATGGTCCAGAGCACCGCGGCCCGGTCGTCGTCGGGCAGCAGGCTGGCCGCACCCTCGCTGAGGGTGCGCGGGTGCAGCGGCACGTTGCCGTCGGGCAGGTAGATGGTCTGCCCCCGCCGCCAGGTCTCCGCCTCCAACGCCCCACCCGGGGTGACGTGCGCGGCGACGTCGGCTATCGCGTACCGCACCCGGTAGCCGCCACCGGGGCGGCGGGCGAGGTGCATCGCCTGGTCCAGGTCCCGCGAGGTGGCGGGGTCGACAGTGACGAACGGTATGTCGGTGCGGTCGACGGGCGGCTGCGGCGGTGCCGCAGCCGCCTCGTCGGCTTCACGCTGGGCGTCGGCCGGGAACTCCTCGGGCAGGCCGAGCTCGCGGCGCAACGCGCCGAAGTCGATGCGGGGCGCGAGTACGCGTCGGATGACCACGGGTCAATCCTGACAGCGCCACGGGTGATCCGCTTCCGGTGACCGGCCGGAAATCCGCCCGCTCAGGGGATGCTCCGCGCTCAGCCGGTCGCCTTGCGGGCGGCGCTGCGGGCCCCCCTGGGGGCGGTGGCTCGGGCGGCGACCGGGCGGGCCGGCGACTTGCGGGCGGTCACCTTGCGGGCCGGGGCCTTGGCCGCGACGGTCTTCTTCGCCGGTGCCTTCTTCGCCGCCGCCTTACGGGCAGTGGTCGACGAGGTACCCGACGCCTTCGCGGCCGGGGCCTTCTTGGCCGGAGCCTTGCGGGCGCCGCCGCTGGGGCGGGTCGACGCGGTCTTCTTCGCCGCCGCCGTCTTCTTCGTCGCTGTCTTCTTGGCGGCGGACGCCGTGGTCGCCACCTTCCGCGCCGGGGCCTTCGCCGCGCTGGTGGTCCTGCGCGCCGGGGCCTTCGCCGCGGTGGTGGTCCTGCGCGCCGGGGCCTTCGCCGCGGTGGTGGTCTTGCGCGCCGAGGCCTTCGCGGCGGTGGTGGTCTTCTTCGCCGCGCTCGCTGTCTTCTTCGCCGCGCCTGTGGTCTTCTTCGCGGCGGTGGTCGTCTTGCGCGCGGTGGACGCCGGGGCCCGCTTGGCGGCGGCGGTCGTCTTGCGGGTGGTGGTCGAGGCCTTCGCGGGGGCCTTCTTGGCCGCTGCTGTGGTCTTGGTCGTGGTCTTCTTCGCGGGGGCCTTCGTGGCCGCCGTGGTGGTCTTCCTGGCCGGGGCGCGGCCCGCCCCGCCGGCGGCCTTGCGGGCCGGTGCCTTCGCGGCAGCCGTGGTGGACTTGCGCACGGGGGTGGTCCGGCTCGCCGCGGTGTTCCGCTCCGCCGCGGCGGTCTTCTTCGCGGTGGTGCGTCGGGCGGCCGGGCGCTTGGTGGCCTGCTGTGCTTCGGCCATCGTGGTTCCCTCCTTGGGGGACGTGCTCTCGCGTGCGTCCTCGCGGAGCACGAAAACCTCGGCGCGAGCCGTCCCGCGCCGCCTATCTGTCGTCCCCGGCCCAACGAGCGTCCTCGGCATCCCACGCCTCGTTCCGCTCCTGCACTCGTTGCAGGGCGTTCTCCGCGTCGGCCGCCGAGTCGTACGGACCGAGAACGTGCTTCGCCGGACACACGTTGGAGTCCGTCTCGACCCGGTGATGCCGGGTGCACCAGTAGAACTGCCCACCACGTCCGCTGTCGCTCATGGGAATCACTGTGCACCGCGAACCGGCCGGCCGCCACCGGATCGCACAAGTCGCCGACGATCTCCACAGTAGATATGCATTGCGTTCGTCGGGCCGAAATGGCGAAACGCGTGGGACTGGAACACCAGAAGATGCGCAGGTGAGCCCCGCTGTGGGCACCTCTATGATCGCGGGATGGCGATACCGGACTACATCCTGGGGTTGCGCAAGCACGTCGGCCACGACCTGCTCTGGCTGCCGAGCGTCAGCGCGGTGGTCCGCAACAAGGCCGGTGAGCTGCTGCTCGGTCAACGCGCCGACGACGGGCGGTGGTCGGTGATCAGCGGTTTCGTCGAGCCGGGCGAGCAGCCGGCCACCGCGCTGGTCCGCGAGGTGCGCGAGGAGACGGGCGTGGACGTGGCGCCGGTGCGGATGTCCAGCGCCGTGTCGCACCCGCACACGTACCCGAACGGGGACCGCTGTGAATACCTGAACATGGGGTTCCTGTGCCGGGCGATCGGCGGCACCGCCCGGGTCAACGACGACGAGTCGTTGGCCGTGCGGTGGTTCCCGTTGGACCGGCTGCCCGAGCTGGACAAGCACGCCCTGCTGGTCATCGCGTACGCGTTGCGCGAGAAGCAGGTGGCCGGTTACCTGGAGCCGGGTACGACGTGGGACGACGTACCCGACTGAGGTTCACGCCGGGGTCGGCGCGAGGGCGACCGGCTCGGCGGGGGCCGATCGGGCCGCCCGGATGGTGTACGCGAGCGCGTACGGTGTGCAGGCCAGGTAGAGCATGGGTTCCGCCCGCACCTCGTTGATGACGATGTGGAAGATCTCCCACGAGATGGTGGGTCGGGGCAGGCTGATGTTCCATTCCGTCCAGGTGGCGAGGAGCCACAGCGGTGAGGAGATCCAGTCGACGCCGCCCAGTGGCGTCGGACTGCTGACGGGGCCGGCGCGACGGCCCGCCGCGATGACGTCGACGACGGCGAGAATCACCGCGAGGTCGGCGGCGGCGAGTGCGCCGAGGATGCCCACCCACCAGGCCACCCGGAGGCGGTTGCGGGAGGCGAGGCTCGCCGCGGCCCAGAGGGCCAGCGTCAGGCCGGCCAACCAGAGCAGCAGCCCGGGTACGAAGGTGACCGGGTGGTCCGGGGAGATGGCAGAGAGGAACACGACACCGACCGCGCCGATGGGAAGCACCACGCCGAGCGCGATGCGTAGCGGGCCGTCGAGTGCGGTGTGCCGGGCCCAGCGCGCGGCGAACACCGCCAGCAGCACCGCCAACCCGATGGTGAGTGCCGTCCAGATCGGCTTCTGCACCCGCTGGGACCAGTCCTGGGTCACCATCCGCTCGATCGGCATGAGGGCGAAGGCACTGGCGAGCACGATTCCGACGCAGGCGATCGGGGAGAGCAGCAAGGCGGCGGCGGTGCGACCGATCCGACCGCGTATCAGGCGGCGGTCGACGATCGGGGCGCCGGTCCGACTGGCGGCCAGGCTCACCGCGAAGCCCAGCATCCTCGTCCGGTGACCGCTCTTTGCCAGTACGTGCAGCTCGGCGGCCCACTCGCGGCGCAGGTCGTCGCGAACCTCGGCCGGCCAGCGGCGCGCGGCCAACTCCAACAGCAGCTCGGCGGCCCGGCGGGTCACCACGCCGGTGCTCCGGTGGGCTCGGTGCCGCCCCACGAGCGACGGCCGTCGGGGATAGCGGCCCGCAGGTCGGCGAGCGCCTGGCGGGCCTGCGTCACCCCGACGGCGGTCAGTCGGTAGTAGCGGCGGGCCGGCCGCCCGGCCGCGACGGGATCGATCGCCTCCCAGTCGGCGGCCAGCCAGCCGGCCCCCTGCAACCGGTGCAGCACCGGGTAGAGGGTGCCGCTGGGCAGGCCGGTCAATCGCATCAGGTCGAGCCCGTAGCGCTGCTCGTCGGGGTCGGCGAGCAGCGCCGCGAGCACCTTCGCGACCGGAATGGTCATCCGCATCCGACCACTGTATCGGAACTCTACATAGGGGTGGGTACCCGTTCGACGGGAATCCACAGCTCGGCGTCCGCCTGGGTTCCGTCCGCCGACACCCGGACCCGGGAGATCTCCGGTCCAGGTCGGCTGCGGTACGGGTTGGACGGAAACCACTGGGTGAACACGTCACGCCACAGGAACTGCACCGCCTGCGGAAACGCGCCGGAGGTGGTGAACACCGCCCACGACCCCGCCTGCACCGGCAGTGCGTCCAGGTCCTCCGGCGGCTCGGTGCCGGTCACCACCCCGTGCCAGTAGTCGAGCTCGGTGCCCTCCTGCCGACTGTCGGCGAGGTTGTCACTGACGTTGACGATCCCCTTCGGTTCCTGATCGGAGAGCGCCTCGATCCGCTCGGTCGTCTCCTTGTCGATGCTCCTGATGAACGCGACGATCGCCGGGTTCATCCCCTCGTGCACCAGCGGGACCCGGGCCTTGCGCCCCACCAGTGCGAACGCGTCCTTGTCGACGATCCGGTACTCCATGCTGCCGCTCCCTTCGACTGTGAGTCGGAAGGACATCCGGGGCTGGGCACGCAGCGCTGCCCCCGTACGCCGAGCTTCTCCGGGCCCCACGCCGTGCACGGCGTGGAACGCCCGGGCGAACGCCTCCGCCGAGCCGTAGCCGTAGTGCACAGCGACGTCGAGCAACGTCCGCTCCCCCGCCAGCACGTCCGCACCGGCGACGGTGAGCCGACGCCGACGGATGTACTCCGACAGCGGCATTCCGGCCAACGCGGAGAACAGCCGCCGGAAGTGGTACTCCGACGTCAGCGCGATCCGCGCCAGCTCCGCCACCTCGATCTTCCGGTCGAGGTGACGCTCGATGTACGTCATGGCCTCGTTGAGCCGATCCAGCACCCGGGCCTCCTTCCCTTTCGAACACCGACGTTAGGTCGCGGGGTCGGTCGCCCACCCGACATCCGATGCCCGCATCGGTCGGGTGCGGCCACAGCGACCGCCGTGTCGTAGCCTGGCGGACTTCGCTTCCCGAGGAGGTCGACGTGGCCGAGTACCCGCAGAACGTCGTGCAGCGCTTCCACGGCACCCCCGAACAGGTCGACGCCGGCCTGGTGGGCGAGCCACCGCGGACGTGGGAGTCCGTCGTCATCGAGGAGTACGACCCGTCCTGGGCGCAGCGGTTCGTCAACGTCCGGTCGTCGCTCACCGAGGCGCTCGGTGATCTGATCATCGGGGTGGAACACGTCGGATCGACGGCGGTGCCGGGGCTCGCCGCCAAGCCCGTCATCGATGTCGACCTCGTCATCGAGGACACCGCCGACGAGGCCACCTATCTCCCCGCCCTGGAACGGCTCGGGTACCGGCTTGTCCTTCGGGAACCCTGGTGGCACGGGCACCGGATGCTGCTCAGCCCCGCCGAGGACGTCAACCTGCACGTCTGGCCGCAGGGTGCTCCGGAACCGGTCCGGCACCAGCTTTTCCGCGACTGGCTGCGCTCGCATCCGGACGACCGGGAGCGGTACGCCGCGACCAAGCGCCGCCTCGTGCGGGACACCGCGCACCGGCCCCGCGACTACAGCCTCGCGAAGAACGACGTCATCGACGAGATCTACGCGCGCATCTTCGCCGGCTCGGACGCCGAGGTCGAGCAGGAGGGCCGAACGTCCCGGGCCGAGGGTTGATAATCCTGGCGGTCACTCTGCCGGACAAAGGGGTCGTCGATGGCGCGCTGGCACTGGGTCGTCGGGGTTGTGGCGGTGTCGATGCTTGCTGGTTGTGACACCGACGCGAACGCCACTGTCGACGCCGCGCTACCCCGCGGTGAGAGCCTCGGCGAGCTGCGTCAGCAGGCACGGGAGGCTCTGGCCCGATACGACCAGGCGGTCGTCGACGCAGGCGGCGCTGGCGCCGTCACCCCGACACCACCACCATGGAACTCCCCGCCGGGCATCGCCATCGAGTCGGCGACCACAAGCGGGGCCGGTACGCAGTTGGCCGTCGACTTCACCGGCGCCTTCGGGCCGGCGACCGGACGCTGTGGCGCCGACTACCACGCGGAGTCGGTCGAGTCGGCCAACGCCGTCGTGGTCATCGTCATCGCGCAGCACCACAACAGCGGCGAGGTGTGCCCCCTTCTGGGCTCCCCGCGAAACGCGACCCTCAACCTGGCACAGCCGCTGGGCAAGCGAGCGGTCCTCGACGTACGCCAAGGGCAACCGGTCCCGCTCACCCTCGGGTGAGGCGCGCCGTCTGATCAGCGCGGCGGCTGCTGCATCATGAGCCAGGTGGGTACGGGCTCCGGCAGGAAGCTCATCACCTCCCAGCCGGCCCGGCGGTACAACTCGACGTTGCCCGGCTTGCTGGTCTCCAGGATCGCCGGCAGGCCGTCGGCGGCAGCGCGGTCCAGCCCGGCCCGCATCACGGCACGACCCCAACCGCGTCCGGCGTTGTCCGGGTGGGTGCCCAGGACACCGAGGTACCAGAACGGGAACGCCGGCAGGGCGTCGTGCACGATGTCGTCGTAGCCCTGCACGCGGGCCAGCACGTCGGCCGGGTACGGAGAAACCTCCGGCACCCCGTGCGCAGCGGCCGGCCCGGCAGCCGTGCCGGCAGCCGGCTGCCCGGTCGGCGGGTCCCAGAGGGCGACCGACGCACCCCCGCCGATCGTCCAGATCGACTTCTGGTGCACCCGCTTGTCGAAGAGGTGCCCGAAGAAGGCGGCGCAGTACCGGGGATAGGTCTCCTCATCGGGGAACAGCCACCGCAGGATCGGATCCTTGACGAACGCGGCGACGAGCGTGTCGACAACTCTGGCGCGGTCGGCGGGCGTGGCAATGGTGATCTCGGGCGTCGTCACAGCAGTCGACACTAGTCGGGAAGAGCGCCTTGACCCTGACACGGTGGCGGACCGGAGACTGGTCGCATGGACCTCGATGACTACCGGAAACACTCCACGTACAGCGACCCGGGTCGGCACAGCGGGCTCCTCGATGCCGTGGCGACCGACTTTCCCACCGTGGCGGCGACCGCCCGCAACGTGATCGTTCACTACCGGGCCGGTGGCGTCGAGTTGCCCGACGATCGGCTCGACGAGGTGAACTGCCGCTGGGTGGACCGCATCCTCGACACTGACCAGTCCCGCTTTCCGCTGCCCCTCGCGGCGGAGCGTCCGGCCGTCGACCGCGTGGCGGGCTGCTGTCGGGACCACACGCTGCTCTCGGTCGCGGTGCTGCGTCAGCACGGCATTCCCAGCCGCAGCCGGGTCGGTTTCGCCTCGTACTTCGCGCCCGACTGGCACCACGACCACGTGCTGGTGGAGTACTGGAACGGCGACCGGTGGGTCTGGGCCGACCCGGAGCTCGACCCAGCCGGCGACTGGGGGTTCGACGGCTACGACATCGACCCGAAGGCAGGGCTCTTCGACTCGGCGGCGCGGGTGTGGTCGGCGTACCGGGCCGGGACGATCGACCCCGAGCGCTACGGCGTCAGCCCGGAGCTGCCGATCCGAGGCGACTGGTTCATCCACGACTACGTCCTGATCGAGCTGGCCCACCGGCAGAAGGACGAACTGCTGCTCTGGGACCGCTTCGGCGCGATGACCGAGGACATCACCACCGCCGACCTCACGCTCGTGGACGAGATCGCCGCGTTGTTGCTCGCCGCCGACGACGGCGACGAGACCGCGGATAAGGCCCTCGCCGACCGGTACGCCAGCGACGCCCGGCTCCGCCCCGGCCCGCAGGTGCACAGCATCTCGCCGGTCTCCGGCACCGTGAGCACTGTCGATCTGCGCGTCAGCCGAAGGTGAAGGCGTACGCGGCCGCCCCGGGTTCGTCGAACGTGATCTCCAGGGTCCGCTCACCGACCGCGTCGTCCTGGCGGACGAGCTGGTAGAGCCGGCCGTCCTGGAGTACGCCGTTGCCGTTCTCGTCGACGTCGACGCCGTGTGACGGGCCGGGAGGGTCGCCGTCGAGCAGCACGCGGAACGGGATCGGCCCTCCCGCCCCGGGGGCCAGCACGAGATGCGCGTCGCGGGCGTGGAATCGGAAGGCGATGCCGCCGCCGGCCTGGTCCAGCACGACGTTCTCCGACCCGATCGTCCACTCTCCTGCCAGCGCCCACTGGTTCAGGCCGAGGCTCTCCGGCACCTGGTAGGCGCGACGTTCGTCGAGCGCCGGGCCGTTCGGCGACGCGAAGTGTTCGCCTCGGCTGAAACCGAGGTACGTCTCGGGCGTCCGCAGGTTGTTCCAGTCGGCTTCCGCCTCCGGACCGAGCCCGTTGACGGGTACGGGTTCGCGCTCGATACCGAGCAGTTGCTGGAGCACCCGTTCGGACTGCTCGTAGCGTCCCTCGCCGAAGTGCTCGTCGCGGATGACGCCGTCGGTGTCGACGAAGTAGAGCGCCGGCCAGTAGTGGTTGTCGAAGGCGCTCCAGATCGCGTAGTCGTTGTCGACCGCCACCGGGTAGTCGATCGATCGGGCCGCCACCGCCCGCCGCACCCAGTCGACCTCGTGCTCGAAGCCGAACTCCGGGGTGTGCACCCCGATGACCACCAGCCCGTCATCGCGGTATGCCTGCGACCAGGCACGCACGTACGGCTCCTGGCGCAGCCAGTTGATGCAGGTCAGCGTCCAGAAGTTGACCAGGACGACGCGTCCGCCCAGGTCGGCGGGGCCGAGTGGCTCGGAGTTGAGCCACTCGGCCGCCCCGTTGAGCGGGGGCAGGTGCACGGCCATCTAGCGCAGCGACCGGAAGGCGGTGCGAAGCTCTTCGGAGAAGACCTTCGGCTGTTCCCAGGCTGCGAAGTGCCCGCCCACGTCGAGCTTGTTGTAGTAGATGAGATTCGAGTACGCCTGTTCGGCCCAGCTCTGTGGCGCCTCGTACAGCTCGTCGGGGAAGACGCTCACGGCGACCGGAACCTTCACGCCCTTGGCGGCGAAGAACGAGAGTTTGTTCTCCGCGTACAGACGGGACGCGGAGACCGCGGTGTTCGTCAACCAGTAGAGCGAGATGTTGTCGAGGATGTCGTCGCGGGTGAGGCCCGCTTTGGCCCCGTCGAACACCTGCGAGATCAGGGCCAGACTCTTCGCGTCGTGGTCGAGCAGGAAGGACGCCAGGCCGACCGGAGAATCGGCCAGCCCGGTCAGCGTCTGCGGACGTGTCGCCATCATGAGGGCGTACGCGACGTGTTTCCAGACGAAGTTGGCTTCCTCGGCGGCACGCATCTCGTCGTCGGAGAGCCCTGACGGCAGCGAGCCCATGGCGTTGTTCGCACCGGTGGTGTCGCCCTGGAACAACAGGTCGATCTCGGGTGGGATCGCACCGGGCATGTTGGTGTGGATGCCGAGCAGTTCCGGAGGCGCCTGGATGCCCATCTGGTCGACGATGACCGCACCCCAGTCGCCGCCCTGCGCGACGAACCGGTTGTAGCCGAGCCGCTTCATCAGCTCCGTCCAGGCGGTCGCGATCTTCTGCGGGTTCCATCCCGACTCGGTCGGCTTGCCGGAGAAGCCGTGGCCGGGCAGCGACGGAATCACCAGGTGGAAGGCGTCCGACGCGCTCGCGCCGTGCTTGGTGGGGTCGGTGAGCGGCTCAATGATCTTCATCTGCTCGATCACCGAGCCCGGCCACCCGTGGGTGACGATGAGCGGCATCGCGTCCTCGTGCTTCGAGCGCACGTGGATGAAGTGGATGTCCACCCCGTCGATGGTGGTCATGAACTGCGGTACGGCGTTCAGCCGCGCCTCGACCTTGCGCCAGTCGTACTCTTTCTCCCAATAGCGGGCGACGGCCTGAATCGTCGCGAGTGGCACGCCCTGTGACTGGTCGTTCACCGTTTCCTTGTCCGGCCAGCGAGTGGCCTTGATGCGCCTCTTCAGGTCATCAAGGTCGGCCTGAGGAATGTCGACCGAGAACGGTCGAATCTCCGTGGTGCCCGGACGAGTCTTGGTTTTGACAGCCATGCGTGTTTCCTCTCCGTCTAGGTTTGCGCCTCGCGAGGAGAAATCATGGGGTGAAGGCTCTGCCCGGACTTATGTGCCAATGGGATTGGGCACGCCGCCGCCATATCTCGGAGCCTAGAACGACGGACCTGCCGCTCGTGGCGATACGAGCAGCCCTCTCATTGGTGCGGTCCAGGGGCCGCGACGGCCTTTTCGGCGGCTCGGCTGACCTGCTCCCAACCCGCCCAGGTGTCCATCCGCCGACGGGAGATGTCGAACGCCAGGTCGTACACCATGCTCCCGAGCAGGAGCCGCAGCGGTGGATCCTCGCTGTCGACCAGGAGCAGCAGCGCCTCGGCGGCCAGCCGGGGTTCGCTGTCGATCGAGCCTTCCGCCCACTGGCGCTCCAGCTCGGCGCGCAGTGGCGCGTAGGCGTCCATCGGGGTGGTGGCGCTCAGACTGGTGTAGAGGTCGGTCCAGTAGCCGCCCGGCTGCACGATGCTGACGGTGACGTCGAAGGCCGCCGCCTCCATCGCCAGCGCCTCGCTCATGCCCTCCAGGGCGAACTTGCTCGCGCTGTAGAGGCCGGTACTCGGGAAGCCACCGAGCGCGGCGACGCTGGAGACCTGCACGATGTGGCCGGACCGCTGGGCGCGCAGGTGCGGCAGCACGGCCTGACCGACCCAGAGCGCGCCGAAGAAGTTGACCTCGAACTGGGCGCGCGCCTCGGCCTCGGTGAACTCCTCGATCATGCCCATGGACAGGGTGCCGGCGTTGTTGACGACGATGTCGAGCCGGCCGAAGTGCTCGACGGCGGTGTCCACGGCGGCGATGACCGCCGACCGGTCGGTCACGTCGAGGGTCAGGGCCAACAGCTTGTCCGCGTACTTCTCGTCGAAGTCGGCCTGGGCGATGGTCCGGGCGGCGGCGACCACCCGGTCACTCCGGTCGAGTGCGGCGTCGGCGAAGGCGCGGCCCAGGCCGCGGCTGGCACCGGTGATGAACCAGGTACGCATGCGCTTCTCCTCATTTCAAGACGAGACGGTCCGTCTCGCTTTGATCGAGGTTAGGCGCGCGACACGACCGCCGTCAAGACGAGACGGTTCGTCTCGTTAAGTGCTATCGTTCGGCCCATGACGCCCAACACGGCCCGGCGGCGGGAGACCTCCCGCCGCGCCATCCTCACCGCGGCATTCGACCTGCTCCAGGAGACGGGGTACGCGAAGCTCAGCATCGAGGGCATCGCCGCGCGGGCCGGCGTCGGCAAACAGACCATCTACCGCTGGTGGCCGTCGAAGGGCGCTGTCATCTTCGACGCCTTCCTCATGCTCAGCGAGGGTGCCGAGGGCGAGCCGCCGACGCTGCCGGACACCGGCGACCTGGCAGCCGACCTGACAGTGGTGCTCCGCGCCACGGTCGAGGAGATGAACGATCCCCGGTACGAGCAACCGATGCGCGCCCTGGCCACCGAGATCGCGCTCGACCCCGAGCTGGCGGCCGCCTACGCCGAGCGGTTGGACGGGCCGCTGAAGGAGGCCAAACGGCAACGCCTGCGCAGCGCCCAGCAGGCCGGGCAACTCGCCGACGACATCGACCTTGACGTGGCGGTGGACCTCATCTGGGGACCGTTGTTCAGCCGATGGCTGCAGCGCAGCGGACCGCTCACCGCCGAGTACGCCGACCTCGTCGTCACCACCGCCCTCGACGGGTTGCGCCCCCGCCCATGACAACCGCCTGACGGGTGCGTTGCGGTGGCTCACGCGGCCGCATCAATCATCATCGCGGGAGCCCGTCGAGGCCAGCGCCACGCGACCGCGTTGGCGGCCCAGTACGCGGAGCGCGGGGATCGTGACCAGATTCAGCGCGAGCACGACGATGAACGGCGCGCTGTGGTGGAGCGTGAACAGTGTGCCGAAGAGGATGGGGCCGCCGATCTCGGCTGCCATGAACGAGTACTGCCACACGGCCAGGTAGTCGCCCCGTTCCGCCTCGGGTGCCATGTTGCTGACGATGGCGACCGATGTCGGCGCATGGAGGATCTCGGCGAGACTGAACGCGAGGACCGCCGCAGCGAGAGGAGCGACCGCGAACGGAAGCGCCGAGGATGCCGCGAACGCCAGCAGCGCGCAGCCCGCAGCCCATGTGACGGCCGCGGTCCGCAGCACGGCGAACGGTTCGCGGCGACCCGCTTGGCGGGCGCCGATGATGCCGAAGCCAGAGATGAGCAGCGCATTCCCGACCAGCACGACGGAGCTGACCCATCCCGGGCCGTCCAGCGCCGTGTTCATGACCACCGGCACAGTCAGGCCCAGGAGGAGCGTCGAGATCGCGAAGACGACGTTTGTCGAAAGCAGACCGAGAAAACGCCCGTCACGCAGCACCGTCCCCTGAGCGTGCGCTGCGCCGGCAACCCGTGCGCGCGCTCGCGACCGTGCGACAGGCAGCATGAGCAGGACGGATGCCGCCAGACAGCCGGCGGCGAGGAGTGCGAGCACGATATAGACCCGCGTGCCCGGGACCGTCAGCGCGACGCCGGTGATGATCCCGCCTGCCGCAATCCCCGCGGTGCGGGCGATGTTCGCCAGCGCGAACCAGTGCTGCTGCCTGGGGCCGTCCTGCACATGATCAGCGAGCGCCGCGAAGATCGTCGACCAGAACAGCCGGCCGCCGATCGACATGATCGCAGTGACGACGAAGACGCTCAGCGGGTCTCGGGCGAGGGAATAGCCGAGATAGGCGAGCGCCTGAATGCCTTGCGCGGCGAGGACGAGTCGGCGTGCACCGTATCTGTCGGCCAAGCGGCCGGCCACGGCGGGCACCGGCACGGACGTGAAACCCGCGAGCCCCACGAGAACGCCCAGCATGCTCAGGCGGATGTCGGTGAGCTCGACGAAGAACACCAGCGAGAGCGGCAGGAACAGTCCGCTTCCGATGGAAACGAACACAAGAGAAGCAGTAAGCGACGCGTCAATAGCGCGCCGCCCGGAGTGGACAGACATTCAAGACCTTCGCGAAAGAGGTGAGCAGGGGCAGCATCCATCGCCCGCGCGCCTCAAAGACCCGCGGGAGCTAGCCCTGTCTCACGTCCATCGCGAACTTCACGGCCACGACTGTACCCACGCGCAAGCCACTCAACGTCAGCGCCCGACTGCTTACATCACCCCGTCGACAACCTGATGGCCAGCAACACCCGCCGAGCACGCCGACCAGGTCGTCACCACCGCCCTCGACGGACTACGCCTCCGCCGGCACGGCGACTGATCCGCCGTCCCGCCCTTCAGGGCACACCCGTTTCACCGCTCCTTCAACGGGCGGCGACCCCGCAGACCCAGCGAGTGACCGCCTTTGCGATGCCTCAGCCTGGTGCGGCAATATCAGGCGCCGTGACGGCACCAGGCATGGAACCCGAGAACGACACCCCGGCCAGCACGCCCCGGTCGAATCGGCGGGTCCGGCACTGGCTGGCCGGTGCTGGCATCACCGCCCTGGCCGCCACCCTCGGCATCACCCTCGTCGTGCGCGGGGGCGCCACCCCGGCCTGCGCCGCGCCGCCGTCGGGCAACGCCGTCCACAAGGGAAAGGCCAGCTTCTACGACGCGGGCCGCTCGGGCGGCAACTGCTCCTTCCCGGGCCCACCGGCGGACCGGCTCTACGTGGCCCTCGGCGCATCCCAGTACTCCGGATCGGCGGCCTGCGGCAGTTACCTTGAGGTGAGCGGCCCGAAGGGCAAGGTCCGGGTGATGGTGATGGACCAGTGCGGCGGCTGCGGGCCCAGCAAGATCGACCTGTCCACCGAGGCGTTCAGCAGGATCGCGGACCGGTCTCAGGGCATCGCGTCGGTGACGTACCGGGCGGTGGTGAACCCACCGCTCGACGGAGGGCTCACCTTCCGGATGAAGGGCGGTGCCTCGACATACTGGTTCGCGGTGCAGGTCGGCAACCACGGCAACCCACTGCGCTCGGTCGAGGCGAAAGGGTCGGGCGGCGGCTTCCGCAAGGCCGCCCGGCAGAGCGACAACCACTGGGCCATCGAGGGCGGGATCGGCCCCGGGCCTTACAGCATCAGGGTCACCGACGTGTACGGACGCCAGGCGACCGCCACCGGCATCCGCCTGGTCACCAAGCAGGTGCAACGCAGCACGGCCACCCTCGCCAGCGCCTCCCCCACGCCCAGCAACTCACCCTCGGCCCCGCCGACCCCCAGCGCAGCGCCCTCACCGACTGCAACGGAATCGGTCGCACCCACGACGACGGTCGAAGCCCTCGCCGGTGCCGCGCCACTCGACCGCCCCCGCTGCTGAACGTCTGCACGGTCAGGTAGCCCACCGCCTTGCCGTCGGTCGAGCCCGGACGACCGTTGATCCACTCGGCTTTCAGGAAGTCGGCCCTTCCCCAGCCGTCGGACACCCCAATTTCATGAGAGCCGAGTGGCAGGGCGAATCTGTCCACGACGTACGAACCCACTGCACCACGGCGTCCACACGGCGATGCTCGGTCGCTAGAGGTTCTTGCGCTGGCAGATCAACTACCGGTTCGTCGGGATGAGTGGTGGTGCGTGGCTGTACCGCTTGGACACGCTCAACCTGGCCCATGGCGCGGTGCCGGCTGACACCTTCCTCGGCGAACCGACCTGGTTCATCGACGAACGCGCGCACATCTGGTAGCTGCCACCGCCGGGCCCAGACCCTCATGCCCGCCGTACCATCCAGCGATGATTTCGGAGACCTTCGATGCGCGTGGCGGTCTCACCTACGTTGACCGCCTCGACTTCACCCAGGGCGACACGCTCAGGGCTGTCCGGCGAATGGTCTGGCCGACGGTGCGGCTGCACGCCGACGACAGCACGGTGACCTTCACGTCAAGTACCGGGTCGGACACCCTGGAGCACTTCTACGTCGCCGCGGTGGCCCACCATCCGTTTCACCGGCGGTTCCCGCTGCCGGCGACCGCCGTCGCCTTCGAGGTCGAGGAGCGCGACCAGGTCCTGCTCTTCTGGACCCCCCGCGTCGGCGCGGTCCTGCGGGCACTCGAGAAGCTGGGCTGGGACGCCGAACAGCCCGAGCCCTGGACTCCGTACGCCTGAACTGGTCGTCGCGCGGGTCCACGTCACAGTGCGCAGCGACGCCTGCCGGATGAGTACGGCAGGTGACGAAAGAGAGAAGGGACACCGTCCGAGGCCTGTTGACATGCGTTTCGAGCGAGTGACAGCGTTGTCATCGACTCATTTCCTCCATATGAGACGAGGAGCGCATCTTGCTCTATCGGAACTCACACCGTCGCCGCGCGACAGCAGCCGCAGCAGCGGGCATCCTCATCACGGGGCTGGCGCTCGCCCCGTCCGCGCCGGCCCAGGCGAGCCACCATCGGGCGCAGGACGACGCCGTACGCTCGGGTGACGCACGCTTCGAGGTGCTGTCCCCGACGCTGATCCGCACCGAGTACCAGAAGGACGGCAGGTTCACCGACGCCGCCACCTTCAACGCCATCGGGCGCGATGACTTCCCCCGTACGCGTTTCACGAAGCGCGTCGACCACGGCTGGCTCACCATCGACACCGGCGCGATGACGGTGCGGTACCGGGTCGGCTCGGGCGCGTTCACCGCCGACAACCTCACAGTGCAGCTCAAGGCCGGCAAGCAGACCGTGCAGGGCCAGCCGTGGGCCGGCCACACCGCCCCGGCCTGTGCGTTCGGCGCGCTCTGCGAGGCCGAATCGCTACAGCTCAACGGCCCCGGCGTGGCCACCGACCACAAGGGGTACACCGGGCGTGGTTTCGCTGCCGGTTTCGCCGCGGCCGGCGACTCGGTCACCTTCGCGCTCGACGCCCCGGCGGCCGGCACGAAGCAGCTCACCGTCCGCTACGCCAACAGCACCGGCGGCGACGGCCAGAACGTGGACCGCACCCTCACGGTTCGGGTCGACGGCGACGCCGGCCACACGCTGACGCTGCCGCCCACCGCCAACTGGGACACCTGGGGCCTGGCCACCGTGCCGGTCGACCTCACCGCCGGCCGACACGAGATCAGCGTCGTGCGGGGTCCCGACGACTCCGGCAACGTGAACGTCGACAGCCTCGCGGTGGTCAACCCGGGTGATCCGTTCCCGGCACCGACCCCGCCACAGCCGCAACCTCTGCGGTTCGGCACGCTGGGAGAGGCCGAGACCGGCGCGCTGACCGGCGGCGCGAGGCCCGCGAACGACCACAACGGCGCATCCGGTACGGGATTCCTGGCCGGCCTGGAGAGCACCACCTCCGCCGCCGCCCTCACCGTCACGGATGTTCCGTCCGCCGGTGACTACCAGGTGCAGATCCGCTACGCCAACGGTCAGGCCGGAGCCCAGCCGAGCCAGACGCGCACCATGTCGGTCACCGCGGGAACGGCCGCTCCGGTCACGGCGACCCTTCCGCCGACCAGCGGGTGGGACTACTGGAACACCGTTTCCGTACCGGTCCACCTCGACCGGGGCACCAACACCGTGACGCTGGGCTGCCCCACGGACGCCAGCTGCAACGTCAACGTCGACACTGTCGCCGTCACGAGCACTGGCTCCCCACTGCTCGCCCCGCACGCGCCACTCGGCGGCTACCGCCGGGGCCTGGACGGCGTGACCGGCTCCGCGCTCACCGCCCCGGGCCTGCTCTACCAGGACGGCTGGTACCTGCTCGACGACTCGGCCTCGGCCCTGAGCACCACCAAGCCCCGGCCGGCGCCCGAGCAGGACGGCTACGTCTTCGCGTACGGGCAGGACTTCACCCGTGGCCTGAAGGACCTGTCGACCCTGACCGGGCCCACGAAGCTGCTGCCCAAGTGGGCGTACGGGGTGTGGTACTCCGAGTACTACGACCGCACCGCCACCGAATTCCAGGAGCTGGTGGCCCGGGCGAAGGCCGAAGGCGTACCCCTTGATGTTCTTGTTCTCGACACGGACGTCAAGGCGCCGGACAAGTGGAACGGCTGGAGCATCGACCCCACCCGCATCCCCGACCCGAAGGCGTTCTTCGACTGGGCCAGGAAGCAGGGTCTGCACACCGGCATCAACATCCACCCCAGCATCCTCGGCTCGGACCCGAAGTTCGCCCAGGCGCAGGCCACCGCGAAGGGCAAGCTCCAGCGCGTCGGCTGCAACGGCGGCCCCGACTGCTACGCGTTCGACTTCGGCGACCCCGACCAGCTCACTGCGTACATGCAGCTGCACGACGGAATGATCCCCAAGGGCAGCAAGGGCCCGGACCTGTGGTGGCTGGACTGGTGCTGCGACAACACGACGTCGTCGCTCGCCGGCGTCACCGGTGACGCGTGGATCAACCAGCAGTACGCCGACAAGACCGGCTTCGCCTTCTCCCGGGCGTACGGCTCGTTGCAGGCCGGCGGCTACAGCAGCCCGACCCCGGTGCCGACCGGGCCGTGGGCCGACAAGCGCACCACGTTGCACTTCACCGGCGACACCACCTCCGACTGGTCGACCCTCCAGATGGAGGTCGGCTACACGCCGGGCGAGTCGGCCGCGACCGGGCTCGCCGCGGTCAGCCACGACATCGGCGGGCACACCGGCGGCCTCCAGGAGCCGGGCAGCGAACCGGGCAGCACCAAGCTGCCCGACGACCTCTACGCCCGGTGGGTCCAGTTCGGCACGTTCCAGCCCATCGACCGGCTGCACTCCAACCACAGCGACCGGCTGCCCTGGCAGTACGGCCCGGAGGCCAACAAGTCGGCCAAGAAGTTCCTCAACCTGCGCAAGGAACTACAGCCGTACACCTACGCCGCCGCCAAGGAGGCCACCCGCACGGGTACGCCCATCGTCCGCTCGATGTACCTCGCGTACCCGCATGAGCAGGCCGCGTACGCCACCGCCGGTTCCCAGTACCTCTACGGCCCGGACTACCTGGTGGCACCCGTGACCACGCCCGGCACCACCGCCACCACGTCGGTGTGGTTCCCGCCGGGCGACAACTGGACGGACATCTTCACCGGGAAGACGTACCGGGGCGGCACCACGCAGAACATCACCACCACGCTGGACACCATGCCGGTGTTCAAGAAGCACTGACGTTCCACGGATCCGAACGCCGGCCGGGTGGGGGCAACCCACCCGGCCGGCGTCCTCTGGTTCAACGCCGGTGGGACCGACGGGCCCGCGACAACCAGCCGAGGAACCTGGCGTGCAGCGCCGGCAGGTCCGGGCGCAGCCCCAGGCCGTACATGTCATCGGTCGCCTCCTGCATCGACGCCGCCAGGTAGAACGCCAACGCGATCGAATGACCGTAGAACTCGGTCACGAGCGCGAGCTGAGCCGGGCCGCACGGCCAGGGCGCGGCGCAGTTGCGGCACAGCCACGCCGGGCGCATCGGCAGGTGCGGGATCATCCGACCCGCACCGGACGTCGGCGGCGTCTGGCCGGCAGGGCCCGCATCCGCACGCCTGCGCGCCGCACGGACAACTCGCGGTGCGCGACCGCGTCGCCCGCCGCGTTCAGCTGGTAACCCTCAATCCAAACCCAACCGTGGTACGTGTGCCGCTCGGGCAACTCGCGAATGACGCGTACGAAGATGAGGCGCAGAAACTGCAAACTCGCCGCCGTGGTCAGGTGTCTCGGGTTCCCGGCCTTCAGGGGCTTCTCGGGTTTGTCGTCGGGCACTGTCTCCCCTTGGTGCCGTTGGGAAGGGGCCGCTCCCGTGAGTGCTCGCCTGTCGGGAGCGGCCCCGCTGCGAACGCGACCACCGGATCTCGTGGGCCTGCCAGCCGCGCCGCCTGGTGACACTCTGCTGTGGAGACCACTACGCTCGGAAGGTGCTTCCGGCGTCCGGGCCAGAGCTGGCAGAACAGGCTCCAGACGTGTGGCACGTCGGGTAGTCGATCTTTGAGTTGAGGGGCGTTGAATGGCTGACGTACCGAGTCCCCTCGCGGACTTCATCGTGAGCGAGATCCGCCGCGCTCGTGGAGCGTCCGGGATGACACAAGATTCGTTCGGCCGGGCAGCGGGCTTCAGCGCCTCACATGTCAGCGCCGTGGAAAGCGGCACCCGAGCACTGACGATGGACTTCATCCGGGGAGCCGACCGCGCCTTCAACAACGACGGATTGTTCGGACGCCTGGTGGTGAAACTCGGCGCGCCGTCGTGGTTTCTGCCGTGGCTGGACGCCGAGCGCGGGGCCCGACAGCTTCGTCTCTTCGAGCCACTACTGATCCCGGGCCTGCTTCAAACCGAGAACTACGCCCGCGTCGTGATGCGCCTGAACGACCTCATGTCGGCCACCGAGGTCGACCAACAGGTAAGCGCCCGGATGAGCCGACACAAGATCCTCACCGGTGACAGCCCACCGCAGGTGGTAGCAGTGCTGGATGAGTCCACGCTCCGCCGCGCGGGCGACGAGCACGCCGGCATCATGGCCGAGCAGGTCGCCCACCTCATCACCGTCGCCGAGCTGCCCCACGTCCACGTCCACGTGATCCCGGCGGGAGCTGGCCTCCACATCGGGCTGTCCGGGCCGTTCGCGCTGGCCCGGGCCGGCGACGGCGCCTGGGTCGGGCACCTCGAAAATCAGCTGGGCGGGATCGTGGTCGACACCGAAGATGGGCTACATACTCTTCAGACGAGGTGGGAGAACGTGAGGAACGAAGCACTCCCGCGCCGACAGTCCAACGAGCTGATGAAGGAAGTGCACAGCCATCATGGACCTCACTAACGCCATCTGGCGCAAGTCCCGACGCAGCGGATCGTCCGGAGGCAACTGCGTCGAGGTCGCCGACAACCTGCCCGGCGTCGTCGGTGTCCGGGACAGCAAGGATCCGTCCGGCCCGGCCCTGACCTTCGGTCCGGCGGCTTGGCGGGCGTTCGTCGCTCAGGCCGGCGCGCGGCCCTAAGCAAGGTCAAGCGCGCGAAGGGCTTTGCGCCGGGCCAAAGTGCCGCAACCGACCACGTCCCAGATCACCGCGCTGCTGCGCCGGCAATCCATCGACTTGCTGAAGGAAGTGTGAGAGCCCTCATGGACCTCAGTAACGCCAGATGGCGCAAGTCCAGCCGCAGCGGCGCGAGCGGCGGGAACTGCGTCGAGGTGGCAAGCAACCTGCCCGGCGCAGTGGCCGTCCGCGACTCGAAAGACATCGCCGGACCATCACTGACCTTCGCCCCGGCCGCTTGGGCTGCGTTCGTCTCGCAGCTCGCCAAGCGGCCGTTAACGACCCAGGCATATAGGAGCAATTAACTCTGTCCAAGGCGGGCGCGCTTCGGGTTGGGCTGATTGTGCTGTTGCTACCGCGGTTTAAACATGGCGATCACGATTAGGGCGAAGAAGGAGATCGCCAAGATCACCCAGCCGACGTTTATTGCGAGGTCGATTACCACGTCCCGGGTACCGGGAATCAGCAGAAGGATGACGATGCCAACTAGGAGCCCCCGCAGCGGTGAGGGCTTCCTCTTCCCGGTTTCGCTCTTCGATGTGCCCATCTCCGCATATCCTCCTAGGCGAACCGGCGTCGACGCGGCAGCAGACTTGTCGCGGAAATGACCGAGTGCAAGCATTTTGTAATTGGCGGTAGCATTCAGGACGCTAGCGGGTTTGGAGATCGCGAGTAGTACCGATACGCCGCCTTGACCTGACCCACCCAGAAGTCCATCTTCGCCCGCTTCGATGGGTTCCGTCCAAGTAACTTCATTCTGATCGCAAGTGCGTAGAACCCAGGACCTGCGTCGTTGGCATCGAGGTACCGCACTAGAGCAGAGATCATCAAATTCGTAGCGGGATAATTTCGCTCCACGATTAAGCCCAATAGGTGTCCCATAGCAGCTCGCTCGTCCTCACGGTCGAAATCGAAACCTGGGATCCCTGTTCGGTGCACCAACGTGGCGTTTAGCTCCGTATAGGTCGTAACATTTTCAAGCCGTGCACGTTGAACGATGAAGTCGAGCCCGGCTGTGGTCAGCCGTTCCCACGTCTCATCATCTCGGCCATACAACGACATGGACATCGCCTCCATCGTGGAGGCTAGTTGATGACTGCTCGCCTCGAAAGACCGCGTGGCAATGCAGGCACCGATATCGGCCAACAGTGGAGCCCAGGCAGCGGCAAGTCAGAAGCGTGGCAGTACCGACTCAGACCACCAAGCCCTCGTCCGGTAAGAGGCCTTCAGGCAGCAGAGCGCGGCAGACCGAGGCCAGGCGAATTGACCCAGCGCTCAGGCCGTGGCCAGTCCGTCCCAGGCGGTCAGACGCCAACCAACGATGACGAGGCCAACCAACGGCACCCAACAATCGACCATTCGAAGCCGTAGTCGAAGCTCCCAGCTTTAGGGCGACGGACGAGTCGACCTGTACGCCGGATTCTGTGCGCGGCGCGTACCCCGAGGGGTTTGCGCCGGCGGCGGCCATCCATCTCGGCCTGCCGTTGCCGGCAGGCTCCAGCGGCCTACCCGCAGACATCGGGCGGGCAGCCCTCAAGCGTCTGCGCCGGGTCGTCATCTTGCGGTGACGGCCCTTGCTTGGCCTTGCTCCGGGTGGGGTTTACCGAGCCACCCCGGTCACCCGGGGTGCTGGTGGGCTCTTACCCCACCGTTTCACCCTTACCGTCCCCGTTGGGGTCGGCGGTCTGTTTTCTGTGGCACTGTCCCGCGGGTCGCCCCGGGTTGCCGTTAACAACCACCCTGCCCTGTGGAGTCCGGACGTTCCTCGGCGGCGGGCCGAAGCCCGCCGACGCGGCCGCCCGGTCGACTCGTCCGTCGCCCTCTCATCCTAACGACGCCGCTCGCGCGCCTATTGCCGCCCCGCAGGCGGGTGCCCGCGCAGGCCTGCCCCGCAGGCGGGTGCCCGCGCAGGCCTGCCCCGCAGGCGGGTGCCCCCGCGCAGGCCTGCCCCGCAGGCGGGTGCCCCCGCGCAGGCCTGCCCCGCAGGCGGGTGCCCCCGCGCAGGCCTGCCCCGCAGGCGGGCCTTCGACAGACTCGGCCCGCACGGCAGCGCGTGGAGACGGACCTTGGGTAGTGACCGGTCAGTTCACGCTGATCGTCACGACACCGGTTCCGGCGTACGCCTTCGGCAACTCGGTGAGGACCGGACGCCCGGTGGGCCACTCGGCGTCGGGACGTCCCAGCGCGGCGGCATGGGCTAGCTGCCAGTCCACACCTTGACGCAGCAGGCGCCCCACCAGCAGAGCGGTCGCGTAGCCCAGCTCGACGACCTCCAGTGCTGGTAGGGCACCGATGTGCTCTCCCAGGGCCGGGCGGGCGGAGGTGGCTGCGGCAAGGCAGAGTGCCGGCACCTGGACGTGCCGCCCCGCACCCCTGTGTGCGGTGACCACGAGCCCGGAGAGCGCCGGGTTGCCGGCACCGAGCGCGAGCAGCGCCGTGTGGTCGAGGATGACCGCGGCCTCGGTCACGCTGCCCGCCGGCCATCGTCGGCTAGAGATTCCGGGGCATTGCCAGCCTCGACGGCCGCCCAGACGTCCTCGCCCCGGGTGAGGTCGTCGGCGCTCAGGTCGGAAGCGATCTTGAGTCGGACGTACTGCTCCGCGCGCGCAGCGCGGTCGCGCAGTTCGTCGGCGGTGAGTGTCGCCTGGGTGAGCTGGGCGACGAGGTCCCGCATGGTCGTTCCACGTTCGTTCGCCAGGAGCGCCAAGCGGTCGCGTACCTCGGTGTCGACTTTGATCGTGGTATCCACGACCGGAGTATACGACTGGTATACCGCCACCCTGTTCCGCCTCGCCGGCCAGCTCACGACGGGTTCGGCGCGCGTACTAGCCTCGTGGGGCTATGGATCTCTCCCACGCCGCGCTGCTGCTCGCCGCCGGTCTCGCCGCTGGCACTGTCAACGCGGTGGCCGGTGGCGGATCGTTGATCACCTTTCCGGCGATGATCGCGATCGGGTTGCCCCCGGTGCCGGCGAACGTCAGCAACTCCGTCGCGGTCTTCCCCGGCTACCTGGCCAGTGTGGCGGGCAGCCGGCAGGATCTGCCGCGTCCCCGTGCGCTGGCCACGCTCGTTCCTACCACCATCGTGGGGACGATTGTCGGGGCGTTGCTGCTGTTGGCCACTCCGGCCCGCGCGTTCGAGCTGGTCGTACCCTTCCTGGTTCTCGGCGCGACAGCGGTCCTGGCCTTCCAGGACCCGCTGCGCCGGCTGGTCGGTCACCCCCGGGACCTGTCGCCACGCCGACGGACGGTCGCGGTGCAGACGATGGTCGCGCTCGGCGCGGTGTACGGCGGGTACTTCGGTGCGGCGCTCGGGGTGATGCTGGTGGCCGGGCTGGCCCTGGTGCTGGACGCGACCCTGGCCCGGGTGAGCGCCATCAAGAATCTGCTCTCCGCGGTGGTGGGCTTGACGACGCTCGTGGTGTTCGCCCTGTTCGGCCCGTTGAACTGGGCGGCGGTCGCGGTGGTCGCGCCCGCCACCCTCATTGGGGGGTACGCGGGCGCCCGGCTCGTCCGCCGGCTGCCGCCGGTGGTGCTCAAGACGGTGATCGTGGTGTTCGGTACGACGATCGGCCTCTACCTGCTCTGGCGCGCCCTGCACTGACTCGGCCGCCCAGCGGTCAGTAGGTCTCGCCGACGGGCTCGTGTTCGGTGTCGGCGGCGGCGCGGTTCCAGCGGGACCAGAGGATCCGCTCGCCGTAGCCGGCGGCCATCAGGTGCGCGAAGGCCAGGTAGACCAGCACGCCGACAGCGAGCACGCCGAAGCCGACCCAGAACGGCAGCGCCAGCGACTGCTCGGCGAGTTTGCCGGAGATGATCGGTGCCGGCGCGGCGGCGCCCCAGCGGACCAGGTTGAACGCGCCGGTGGCGACGCGCCGGTCGCTGGAGCCGAGGCCGAGCGCCAGGTCGGTGAGGTTGGCGTTGGCCAGGCCCATGCAGAGTCCGGCGAGCACCAGGACCACGAGCGCCTCGGCGGTGCTGGTGGAGGTGGCGAAGAGGACCATGCAGACCAGCAGCCCGGCGATGGCCACGCCGACGGTCTGTACCGCGCCGATGCGGTGGGCCAGCCGGTGACCGATCACCATGATGCCGGCGGCCAGGCCGAGACCCCAGCCGGTGAAGGCGAGCCCCAGCGGGATGACGTCCAGGCCGAGGAAGAGCGGCGTGTAGCCGAGCACCACGAAGAACACGAAGTTGTACGCGGCGGTGACCACGCAGAGGGCGATGAACGCCGGGCGGCGGTAGGTGGCGAAGATCTGGCCGACGCGTACCGGGGCCTGCCGGTTGGTGGGCTCGCGGAGTTTGCGGGAGGCCACGCCGAGGGCGAGGACCATGAAGACGCCGCAGACGAAGAACGGCAGCCGCCAGCTGACCTCGCCGAGCAGGCCGCCGATCAGCGGTCCGACGGCGAAGCCGAGGCCGAGGGCAGTCTCGAAGAGGCCCACCACCCATTCCCTGTCGACGGCCAGGTTGACGAGCACCACCATGGCGGTGGCGAAGAACATCGCGTTGCCCAGCCCCCAGACGCCGCGCAGCACGGAGAGCTGGACGATGTTGTCGCTGAACGAGGCGAGGATCGCGGCGACGCCGACCACGGAGACGCCGGTGATGAGCACCGGTTTGAAGCCGAAGCGGCCGCTGGCCAGTGTCGCCGGGATCATGCCAAGGGCCATGACCGCGATGTACGCGGTGAACAGCAGCTCGACCTGCCAGGCGGTGACGCCGATCGCCTCGCCGATGGCGGGCAGGATCGGGTCGACGACGGCGATGCCGGCGATGGCGAGGAAGGCCACCAGCGTGGTGGCGTAGATGGCACTGCGGTTCGGTTCGGAACGCCGATCCACTCCGACTCCTCAGATAGCTGTATCGTACAGGTATTTATTCTGTATGATACAGCTATGAGCGACGACAGTGACGAGAGCACCCTCGGCCAGATCGAGACCGAGGTGGCCCTGCTGATGCGCTTCGGCGAGGCCACCCGGCGGGCCACCGGCACCGCCGAGCACCGGGTGCTGGACCGCGCGGCGTACGTCATCCTGCGCCACCTGGCCGACGCCGGCCCGCAGAACGTCTCGGCGCTCGCCGCCCGGCTCAACCTGGACGGCTCGACAGTCACCCGACAGGTGTCCGCGCTTCAGCGCGACGGCCTGATCACCCGTACCCCGGACCCGTCCGACGGCCGCGGCACTGTCATCTCCCCCACCGCGACCGGTCTGCAACGGATGGCGGCCGTCCAGGCGGCCCGGACCCGGCTCTACGGGGACATGCTCGCTGACTGGACCACCGATGACCGGGAGACCCTGGCACGACTGCTGGGCCGCCTCAACCAGGCCCTGGTGGACCGCAACCGCCGCCGCTGACCACGCGTGGCGGTCTCGGGGCCTGGCTCACCGCGCCATCCAGCCGCACGAAACTCGTCCCACCGCCAAACACACCCGGCCCGGCCGCGTGACCCACACCCGGCGCGGGTCCGCGACCGACTGGTTCTCAGGAGAACGTTCGCCGCGCCCACGTGCGGAAGTCGGTGGTGGGCAGGCCGAGGGCGCGGGCCATCTCCGGACGGGCCGGGCTTCCGTTCTCGTTGATCTGCTCGACCGCCTTGACCATGGCGGGCAGCAGCCCGCGCTCGACGGCCTCCTGCGGGGTGAGCACGGGAGCGGTGATCGCCCGGCCGGTGACCTCACTCAGGATGGCCGCGACCTCGGTCATGGTGAGCATGTCGCCGGCGAGTTCGACGTCCTGACCGTCGAGCTTCCCCGGGTCGGTGAACGCGATCGCCGCGGCCTCGCCGATGTCGTCGACGGCGATCCACGGCATCCTCGTGTCAGCGGCGAAGCCGGTGATGATGGTGCCGCTGGACCAGTCGCCGAAGAGGTAGGACCAGCCGACGAGGTTCTCCATGAAGGTCGAGGGCTTCAGGATGGTCCAGTGTGCGAAGCCAGCAGAGCGCACCATCTCGTCGATGGTCGCCTTGCTCTCCCAGTAGTGCCTGTCCCACCGGCCCTCGGCCCATCCGGGCTGGTTGCGGTGGAAGTCTCCGGCACCCGAGACGCTGCTGTGCACGACGTGCGACACACCGGCCCGGCGCGCCGCCTCGACGACGTTGCGGCCGCGGGTCACCTCGGCGTCGCCCTGCATGTCCGTCACGTCGGGATACGGGATGGAGAAGAGGCCATCCATGCCGTCGGCGGCGGCGAACAGCGACTCCGCGTCGTCCAGGTCGCCGGTGACCAGTTCGGCACCCCGATCCCGCAACGCCTGGGCGCTGTCGGCGCCGGGATCACGGACCAGGGCACGGACCGGGACGCCCTTGTCGAGCAGCGCTCGGGCCGTAGCCCCGCCCTGCTTGCCCGTCGCGCCGATGACGAGAACAGCCACGATGCCTCCTGAGAAACAAGTGGGGTGATCCCCCACTTCCAGTCGGCTACGATACGGGGGACCACCCCATTTCTGCAAGGCGGGCCATGAGAGCGGACGCACAGCGCAACTACGACCTCGTCGTCGCGGCGGCCTCCGAAGCGATCGCCCGCGACGGCGCGTACGCCTCGCTGGAGGAGATCGCGCGATCCGCCGGGGTCGGTTCGGCGACCCTGCACCGGCACTTCCCCACCCGGTGGTCGCTGCTTCAGGCGGTCTTCCGCGGGTGCGTCCGCAACCTGGCGGCGCGTGCCGGAGATCTGCTCGCCGCGTCGGACACCCTCGACGGGCTGACGACCTGGCTGCACGAGGTCACTGCGTACGCCACGACAACCCGCGGCCTCGCGGAATCCCTCCTGAACGAGCCCCCCGAGGAAACCGAGGCCTGCGGCGCGATGCTCGTCGCCGCCGGTGAACCGCTGCTACGCCGAGCCGTCGACGAGGGTTCGGTACGGCCCGACATCACCATGGCCGACCTGATGATCCTCGCCAACGGCATCTCATTCGCGGCGCAACCGATGGGCGCGCTCAAGGCGGAACAACTGCTGACCCTCGCCCTCAGGGGAATCGGGTCAGCCGGCCGACCGTAGCTGTTCGCTGCAGACTCCGTCGATCATGGAGTTGTGGTGGGGGACGACTGCCGTGAACAGTCATCAACCAGGCACCACAACTCCATGATCGACGCGAAAGGGCAGGCCCGGGGCGCGGGGCCTGGGGTTAGGCGACTGGTTCTCGGGTTGGGTCGGCGTCGCGTTCGGTGCCCGGGGTGACGCGGGGGTCGTCCTCGTCGGCGAAGTAGTCGTCCGGCTCGGTGCCGTCGACTCCTTCCTCGACCTTCGCGGCCCGCAGTGCCAGCGTCACCAGCGCCGCCACGGCCAGGTTGACGGCCACCGCCACAATGCCGACGTAGATCGTCTTGGTGGTGTCGAACCCGAACTCCGACAGCGGGAACGCGGAGCCGCCGAAGTGCTTCCGGGTCGGGCTGGCCACCTGGTAGAGCATCCACATGCCCAGCCCCATGCCGGCGACCCAGCCGACGATCAGGCCGGTGCGGTGGAACCAACGGGTGTAGAGGCCCAGCGCCACCGCCGGCAGCGTCTGCAGGATGATCACGCCACCGATCAGTTGGAGGTCGATGGAGAACTGCGGGTCGAGGAAGACGATGCAGGCCACCGCCCCGACCTTGACCACCAGTGAGGTGATCTTCGAGACGTTCGCCTCCTGGGCCGGGGAGGCATCCCGCTTCAGGTACTCCTTGTAGATGTTGCGGGTGAACAGGTTCGCCGCCGCGATCGACATGATCGCCGCGGGCACCAGCGCGCCGATGCCGATCGCCGCGTACGCGACACCGGCGAACCAGTCCGGGAACTGCTGGTCGAACAGCAACGGCACGACGGTGTTGCTGTCGACAGTGCCTTCCTTGGCGCCGGGCAGCGGCTTCACGCCGGCCGCGATGGCCATGTAGCCGAGCAGCGCGATCAACCCGAGCAGCAGGCTGTACGCGGGCAGCGCCGACATGTTCCGCTTGATCACGTCGCGGTTCCGGCTGGCCAGCACACCGGTGATGCTGTGCGGGTAGAGGAAGAGCGCCAACGCCGAGCCCAACGCCAGCGTCACGTACTGAAGCTGGTTGTTGCCGTTGAGCAGGATGCCGTCGTTCGGGTTGGGCGAGGCGTCGAACTTCGCGTCCGCGGCGGCGAAGATGTCACCCCAACCGCCCAGCTTGTACGGCAGGTAGATGACCGCCACCAGGATCACGATGTAGATCAGGCTGTCCTTGACGAACGCGATCAACGCGGGCGCGCGCAACCCCGACTGGTACGTGTAGGCGGCCAGGATGGCGAACGCGATGATGATCGGCAGGTGTCGGGCCAGCGCGTTGTCGCCGGTGACGCCCATCGTCTTGAGCACCGCCTCGATGCCGATCAACTGCAACGCGATGTACGGCATGGTGGCCACGATGCCGGTGATCGCGATCAGCAGCGCCAGCACCGGCGAGTCGAACCGGTTGCGGACGAAGTCGGCCGGCGTGACGAACCCGTGCCGGTGCGACACCGACCAGAGCCGCACCAGCACCAGGAAGACCAGCGGGTAGATGACGATGGTGTACGGCACGGCGAAGAACCCGGCCGCGCCGGCACCGAACATCAACGCCGGCACCGCCACGAAGGTGTACGCGGTGTAGAGGTCACCACCGACCAGGAACCAGGTGATCCAGCCGCCGAAGCTGCGCCCGCCCAGCCCCCACTCGTCCAGGTGCGCCATGTCCTTCGGTGCCCGCCACCGGGCCGCCACGAAGCCCATCACGCTGACCAGGAGGAACAGCAGGGTAAAGACGATGATCTCGGTGAGATGGTCGCGCCACATCAGCGGCCTCCCCGCTTCTTCGTCATCTGGTAGACCAACGTGGTGGTGCCGACGCCGAGCAGGATGAAGGCCAGTTGCAGCCAGTAGAAGCGCGGGAAGCCGAAGACCCGGGGCGAGTCGCCATTGAAGAACGCCGGGATCAGCGGCACCACGATGGGGATGAAGAGCAACCAGTTCCAGGGGCTGTGGTCCTTTGCCCTGGTCGGCGCCGTGGGCGGCGCCTCCGGTTCGGGTGCAGCCATCTGACACACCTCCGGGGAGTCGTGGCTCTCGATGCAACGGCCGGAGGCTATGACTTTGTGATGGGCGTCACGTGACCCGTTCGGAAGGTGCTGCGCCGAACGGCTGGTGGCCTGCGCCGAACGGCGCAGGCCACCAGCCGAAGGGTGACCGCCTTAGAGGGCCGCGAGGTGGGCGGTGTCGTTGACAGTGCGCACCGCGACGCCGCCGTCCGGCCACATGTCGAACACCGAGATGCCGGCCGCGTCCAGGAAGAGCCGGTGCAGGAAGCCGTCGCCGGCCGCGAGGGCGTCACGCAGCACCAGCTTGATCGGCGAGACGTGCGAGACGACCACCACCGTCTCACCGGGGTACGCGGTGAGCAGCCCCCTGATGACACGGTGCGCGCGTTCGGCGACCTGGGTGAACGACTCCCCGCCCGGCGGCGCGATCCGCGGTGAGGCGAGCCAGGCGTCCATCTCCCCCGGCCACTGCTGGCGCACCTCGGCGAAGGTGCGCCCCTCCCACTGGCCGAAGTCGCACTCGATCAGGTCGTCGTCGGTGCGGACCGGCACGTCACCGAGCGCCCCGGCGATCGACGCCGCGGTGGCCGTACACCGAGACAGGGGTGAGCTGAGGACGGCCGCGACGGACGGGGCCAGCTCGGCCACCCGGGCGGCCGTCGCCTGCACCTGGGCCCGGCCACGCTCGGAGAGCGGCACGTCGCCGCGCCCGGAGTAACGCCCCTGCTCGGTGTACGGGGTCTCGCCGTGCCGGACCAGGATGAGCCGGGTGGCGGTGAAGCTCGGCCGTGGCTCCCAGGAGGCCGGCGCGGTCGCCGGGTCGCTGCCGATGATCGGGGCGGCGGGTGTCGTCGAGGGCTGGCCCGTGGCCGTCGTCGTCGCAGGACGACCGGGGGCCGTCGTCGTCTCGGGACGGGCGGGGGCCGCGGTCGCCGACGGACGACCCGCGGCGGCGTCCATGGCGGCGTTGGCGAGGGCGTCGGCGTGCCGGTTCTGCTCGCGCGGAATCCAGCTGAACCGGACCGCGCTGAACCGGCCCACCAGCGCGGCGGCCTGGGCGGCGAGGGGCCGCAGGCCGGGGTGCTTGATCTGCCACCGGCCGCACATCTGCTCGACCACCAGCTTGGAGTCCATCCGGACGTCCACCTCGGCGGCGCCCAGCTCGGCGGCGGCTGTCAACCCGGCGATCAGGCCCTGGTACTCAGCGACGTTGTTGGTGGCCGTACCGAGCGACTCGGAGCGCTCGGCGAGCACCTCGCCGGTCTCCGGGTCACGGACCACAGCGCCGTAGCCGGCGGGGCCGGGGTTGCCCCGGGATCCACCGTCGGCCTCGATGGAGACGACGCGCGGCGCCACGACCTACAGGCCCGACTCGTTGGTACGGACCATGATCCGCCGGCAGTCCTCGCAGCGGACCACGTCATCGGGGGCGGCCTTGCGGATGCGGGCCAGGTCGGCGCCGGACAGGTCCAGGCGGCACCCGCCGCAGCGGCCCCCGGTGAGCAGCGCGGCACCCAACCCGGTGTCCGCGCGGATCTTGTCGTAGAGGTTGACCAGATCGCTCGGGAGATCGCCGGCGAGCGGCTGACGCGCACCCCGCTTGAACTCCTCCTCCTTGGCGATCTCGGCCAGCGCCTCGTCGCGGCGCTGCTCGGTCGCGGCCCGCTTGTCCCGGGTCTCGGCCAGCCGCTGCTCCACGCCGTCCAGTACGCCCTGCGCGGTCTCCCGCTGCTCCATCAGCTCCAGCTCGGCGTCCTCCAGGTCGCCCTGGCGGCGCTTGAGCGAGACCAGCTCGTGCTGGAGCGCCTCCAGCTCGCGGGCCGGGCCGGTGCCGGCGGCCAGCCGGTTCTCGTCCTTCTCCTTGCGGGCCCGGACCTGCTCGACGTCCTTCTCCAACCGGGCGATGTCCCGGTCCAGGTCGTCCACCGCCACCTGGGCGCGAACCCGCTCGTCCTCCATCGACGACAGCTCCCGGGCCAGCGACTCCAGCTCGGCCCGCTCGGCAAGCGTTCGCCTACGGTGGGCGAGCTGGGCGAGGTTGGTGTCGATCGCCTGGAGGTCGAGCAGGCGGCGCTGCACCTGAGGGTCAGCCTTCACGGTCGGGCTCCTTGTCGTCCACAACGGGTGCGGCGGCGTGCACGGTCCACGGGTCGGTGTCCAGGTCGGACACCAGCGTCTCGACGTCCAGCGCCTCCCTGAGGAAGGCGGCCAGGTCGTCCAGCCACGGTCGTTCGGTCGCCCAGTGGGCGGCGTCGATCAGGGCGGGACCATCGGCGGCGAGGTGCTCGCCGGCCGGGTGGTGCCGCAGGTCGGCGGTGAGGAACGCGTCCACCCCGGCGGCGGTCGCGGCGCCGAGGAAGCTGTCCCCCGACCCGCCGCTGACGGCGAGGGTACGAACCATACGCCCGGGATCCCCCGCCGCGCGAACTCCCCAGGACGTGACGGGGAGCACCGCCGCCGCGTGCCGGGTCAGCTCGGCGAGGGTCATCGGCTCGGGCAGTTCGCCGATCCGGCCGAAACCCCTGTCGTCGCCGTGGGCGGGCGAGCCGGGCGCGGGTCGTTGGAGTGGGCGCAGACCGGTGAGCCCGAAGCGGGCGGCGAGGGCGTCGGAGACACCCGGGGAGGCCACGTCGGCGTTGGTGTGCGCCGCGTACAGCGCCGTCCCGGCCCGGATCAACCGGTGGATGATCCGCCCCTTGAATGTGGTCGCGGCGACCGACGACACCCCGCGCAGGAGTAGCGGATGATGCGAAACGATCATGTCCGCTTCGGCGGCCAGGGCCTCGTCGACCGTCTCGGGCACCACGTCGACCACGCAGAGCACCCGGCGGACCGGAGCGGCCGGCTCACCGAGCACCAGGCCCACCCGGTCCCACTCCTCCGCCCAGACCGGCGGAAAGCGCCGTTCCAGCGCGGCCACCACGTCGCTGACTGTGGGGACGGATCCGCTTGTGCTCACGGCGGGCCAGCTTACCGGCGTCGGGGCGGCCGGGCGGTGACACCCGGCCCGGCCGCGTCGGGTGGAAGATCTGCCGGACGCGCTACGCGGCGCTCCAGGAGACGGTCTGCAATGCGGCCAGCGGCATCGCCCAGGGGAAGGCGTGCAGGTGCTGCTCCCCCGTTCCGGGCGGGTGCAGCGCGATCACATCGTCGCCGAAGAGCACCGTGACGCCCCACTCGGCCAACCGGGCCACCCCGGCACGAAACGCCGGGTGGCAGGCCATCGCCGCGTTGGTGTACGGCACCGCCACGATGGGGACGCCCTTGCCCTGCGCCTCGACCAGCAGCCCGAGCGCCAGCGTGTCGGTGATCCCGGCGGCCCACTTGTTGACCGTGTTGACGGTGGCCGGGCAGACGATCATGGCGTCGGCGGGCGGCAGCACGTCCGGGTCACCGGGGTTCTTGTAGTGCGTCCGCACCGGGTGGCCGGTCTGCCGAATCAGGGCCGACTGGTCGACGAACTTCGCGCCGTCCGGCGTGGTGACCACGCAGACGTCCCAACCGTCCTGTTGGGCGAGGTCGACCAGACGACCGACGTGCCGGGCCAGCGGCGAGCCGCAGGCGATGACGTAGAGCACCTCACGGTGCCCGCTGTTGTGCGCTGCACCGGCCATCAGACCGGCTCCGCGCTCATACCCCTACTCCCATGTGCTCAGCCAACTCCGCTACCGGAGAAGGCGGCGCACCACGTGTGCGACGGAGGATGTCGGACATCACCTCGTGCGCGATCGGTCGGCAGCGGATCTCCGACGGGGCGAGCCGATCACCGAGCAGCAGCATCTCGCCGGCGTTCGCCACGTCACCTATCTGGGCGTAACCGCGGGCGATGTCGAGCAGGTGGTGGGCGCGGCGCTCGGGCAGCAGCGCGTTGAAGGCGGGCTCCGCGATGCGCAACTGGTGCACCTCCACGGCGCGCCCCCCGTCGCCCAGCTCCACGGCGGCGGCGGCCCGGTGCAGTTCGACGTTGGTCGGGCCGAACGACGTCCAGTAGTGGTTGTAATCGCCGCCGAGCAGGGTGGCGGCCTCCTGCGCGCAGTTGATCAGGTCGTCGACGCTGGCCGAGTCACCGATGCGGGACGCGGCCATCGCACCCTGGAGCAGCAGCATCCCGTAGACGGAGAGGCGGGCCGGGGAGACCGTGTTGCTTCCACCCGGTGCCAGCCGGTTGGCGATCTGGACGTTCAGCTCCAGCGCGGGACGGGCCCGGCCCATCGCGACCAGGGCGTTGCACACCCGGGTGGTGGCGATCCCGGCGAGCAGCGGGTCGTCGGCCCGTTGGGCCACCGCCATCGACCGGTCGGCGGCCAACCAGGCGAGCTCGCACTCGCCGAGCTTGCGCAGCACCGAGGAGGCGATCTGGTAGACCTGCCCGAGCAGGTGGGCCGCCTCGGCGGCCTGCTCACCGCCGTAGGCGGCGTCGGCCGCCTGAGCGTCACGCAGCAGCTTCGGCAGCGCCCGGGTGAGCATCCCGTAGCGGCCGTACTGGTAGGTGAGCCAGGCGTGGTTGACGGCCTTGCGCATGTCGTCCATCGGCGGCGGGTACGGCGCCGCGTCGAAGTACGCGCTCATCGAGTCGTAGCGTTCCAGCGCCGCCCGGATCTCCTGAACCTCGACCTGGTCGATGCAGTTGAGGGCGTCGGCGCGCCGCTCCGGGTCCTTGCCCATCAGCAGCTGCACGTCCATCTGGAGGATGTCGGCGATCTCGTAGAGGACGGAGAACTTGTCCAACCGGCGGACACCGCGTTCGACCTTGTCCACCCAGCTCTTGGACTTTCCCAGCCGGTCCGCGAAGACCTGCTGCGACATCTTGCGCCGCCCCCGCCAGTAGGCAACTCGCCGTCCTATGGGTAGCTCGTCCATCTCCCCATCCTCCCCTGCCACCGACGACCAATCGAGTCGGGGCGATGTCCGCGGGTGCGGCGACTGCCGTTCATGTTCAGGTTTTGGCTGGTCGCACAGGATGTACGTCAGCCGGACAGGTAGTCCTCGTACTTTTCGTGCAAGTTGCACGGGCCGTTCGTCAACCTCAACGATCGTGGGTTACGGCAGTGACGGTGCTCGACATGCGACCTGGCGAACGCCGGGCCCGACGAGAGGAGTTGGCACACATGTGGGGGAATGTCGTACCGCGCGTTGCCGAACTGTCGCCGCTGGAACGGGTCCGGCTGCGCCGGGTCGCCATCCGGTACGCGGTACACGGCTGGGAAGTCACCCCGGGGGCCTGTCTGGCCCGCAGCCGCTTCGTCTGCGGCCGGGCCGGCTGCCCCACAGTGGGCTGCCACCCCGCCCTGGAGAACTGGGAACTGGCCGCCAGCGCCGACCCGGCCCGGGTGGCGACCTGGTGGCGGAGCCGACCGCACGGGGTGCTGCTGCCCACCGGTCGGGCCTTCGACGTGCTGGAGGTGCCCGCCCACCTCGGCCGGCACGTGCTCGACGCGATCCAGATCCACCCGGCCGGCACCGGCGTACGCGGACCGGTGCTGGTCACTCCCACCGGACGGTGGATGTTCCTGGTCCGCCCCGGCGACCCGCTCAGGCCGGAGCTGGAGCACTGCTTCCACGTGGTCCGGCACGGGCCGGGCTCGTGGATCCCCGCGCCGCCCACCCGGCTGCCGGAGGGCACGGTCCGCTGGGCGGTTGCCCCGGAGCAGGCGCGCTGGCAGCTTCCGGATTCGTACCTCGTGCAGAACACGTTGATCGGGGCGCTGCGCGCCGCCGGGGTGACGCTCGCCCCCGACCTGCTCCCCGGTCACCTGCCGCTGCCCCGACGAGGCATGTGAAACCGGCCCGGTCGAGGATTCGATCCGGTGCCCGACAGCGTCGCCGAGGCGTCGGTCCTCGTTGACAGGGGGACGGTGCGAACGCGCGCCACGAACGGGGGAACGATGTCCACAAACGACAGAGCGCCTCACCCCGGCGGCACCGAGCCGCCCCGGCGCAGCCACCGGGGGCGCCGCTGGGCCGGCACCCGACCGTCCGGGTCCCGCCCCGGCCGCCCACGCCCCACCGGCACCCGCCCAGCCGGCACCCACCGCCCCCTCCGCTAGTCCCGCGCCGCTCCCCGTCTCCCCCAGCCCCGCCCGCCCGAAGCCCCGCCCAGCTTTCCGCGATCTTGCACTTCCTGTCCCGACAATCTCCACACAAAGGGACAAAACGCCAACCGAAAGTGCAAGATCGCGGGGCGTGAGAGGGCGTGCGGGGGGGGCGCGGGGGGCGTGAGGGGGCGTGAGGGGGCGTGAGAGGGGGCGCGGGCTAGTCGGTTAGGGGGAGGTTGAACGAGTGGTACTCGCGGGCGTTGTCGGTGATCACCGCGTGGGTGTGGTCGTCCAGGCGGGCCAGCCAGTTGAGGCCGGGGGTGCCCATGGCCAGGGCGGCGGTGGCGTACGCGTCGGCCACCCCGAGGTCGGTGCCGACCACAGTCACCGAGCGCAGCCCACTGGCCGGTGCGCCCCGGCGCGGGTCCAGCACGTGCCGGCCGCGTTCGTACACGCCGGACGTGGCCACCGCCAGGTCGGTCCCGCTGAGCACCAGGCAGGCCGCCATCGCGTCCCACGGGTGCCGGATACCGATGCGCCACGGTTCCCCGGACGGTGACAGACCCCGCACCCGTACGTCGCCGCCGGCGTTCACGCAGTGGTTGACGGCACCGGCGGCGACGAGACGGTCCGAGGCGACCTGGGCGGCCCAGCCCTTGACGAAGCCGGACGGGTCGAGCCGACCGGTGGCGTACGCGTCGAAGAACCCGTCGGTGGCACCCCACAGGTCGGCGCAGGTCTCCAGCACGTACCGCAGGTCAGCGGACGCCTCGGAGAGCAGCACCTCACCACGGTCGAAGCGACAGACCTCGCTGTCCGGCCGGTAGGTGCTGAACCGCGCGTCCACCTCGTGCATCCAGGCGAAGACCTCATCGGCCAGCTCGCGCAGCGTCGCCGGTGGCAGATCGTCGGCGAGGTCCAGGGTGATCGTCGTACCCATGATCTGTTCGACCCGGCACAGCCCGGGTCGGGTCAGCGTGGCCCGCACGTCAGAATGCCTGCTCGATGGCGGACCGCAGCGACTGCTTGTAGGAGTTGCTGGTCTCGGTGGCGCCGGAGACGGTGTTGAGGTTCGCGTTCTGTTTCTGCACGACCTCACCGCCCCTGCCGTCGTAACGATTGCGGACGTCGCCGCTGTGGATGTCGGATTCACCCCCGCTGGGCAGCGACAGCGCGACGGCCTCGACGATCCGGTTACCCGAGACGACGATCTGCACCTGCACGTACCCGTACTCGTTGTCGAAACCGTTGCCGGTGACCCGGCGGGTGGTCGACTGGGGTGCCTTGGTGGTGGTCCGGGGTGCGGCCTTCGTGGTGGTGCGGGTGCCGGACGGACGGCCGGTGTTCTTTGTTGGTTTGGGCGAAGAGGGCGCGTCGGCAGTCACCGACGGCTTCGGCGCCCCGCCCGACGGGTCCGCGCTCGGCTCGACATCCTGCGGGGTGGGGTTGACCGGCTGGGCGGTCGGCAGGTTCTGGGCGACCTGGCTGGTGCCTGGCGAGCCCTTGAACACCACAAGTGCGGTGGTGCTGGCGGCCAGGCCGGTGATCGCGAGGAGCGCGCGACGCATGGGGATGCCCTTCCTACAGCTCGAACGTGGCGAGGTGGATCTGCCGTCGGGGCACACCGGCCCGCCGCAGCGCCCGCACCGACTGTTCCACCAGACCGGGCGGCCCGCACAGGTAGACGTCGCGCCGGGCCACGTCGGGCACCAGTTGCCGCAGTCCGTCCGGGCTCATCAGCTGGCGGGGGCCGGGGTCGTCGCGGGAGCCGATGACGTACCAGACGGAGGTGTCGCGTTCCTGGGCCAGCCAGTCCAACTCGCGGCTGAGCAGCACGTCGGCCGGTGTGCGGGCCCGGTAGATGAGCGCCGCGCCCGGCGGCAGCTCCTCCAGCATGGCCCGGATCGGCGTGATGCCGCTGCCACCGGCGATCAGCAACGCCCGCTCCCGGAGCCGGTGCGCGGCGGTGAAGGTTCCCGACGGGCCTTCGGCCCAGACCCGGGTGCCCGGTTCCAGGTCGCGCAGGTCGGCGGTGTGGGTGCCGACCACCTTGACGGTGACGCGCAGCCAGCGGCCGTTGGCGGCGGCGGAGACGGAGAACGGGTGCGACTGCCACCAGCAGCCCCGGGTGAGGAACCGCCAGCGGAAGTGCTGGCCGCCGAGCATCGCCAGCCGGTCGAGCCGCTCCCCGGTGAGGTAGATGGAAATGGTGTCGGTGCTCTCGGCGACCACGTCGGCGACCCGCAGCTTGTAGCGCAGGTTGAACGCCAGCGGTGCGATCACGCGGCCCCAGAGCAGGGCGGCGACCACCAGCAGGTAGAGCGCGATCCAGCCGGTGCGCACCGGGCCGGGCCGGTACAGCTGCGCGCCGTGGGTGAACTGGTGGCCGAAGCCGAGCAGCAGGATCAGGTAGCTGGACAGGTGCAGCAGGTGCCACATCTCGTAGGGCAGTGCCCGCCGGATCGCCCGGATGCTGCTGAACCCGACGAGCATCATGATGCCGGTGGCGACGAACGCCGAGACCATGTCCTCGTAGTCGCCGAGCAACGTGCCGACCTCGGCGAGGATCGACTGATTACGCAGGTCGGCGTAGCCGACCAGGATCAGCGACATGTGCGCCAGCACGGTGACCAGCAGGGTGGCGCCGATGTCCCGGTGCCAGCGGGCCATGTGCTCGCCGCCGATCCACCGTTCCAGCACCGGCAGTCGGCTCATCATCAGCACCTGCACCAGCAGCAGGTAGCCGGCGACCAGGCCGGTGATCCGGCCGGCCGAGGTGACGGTGGCCGCTGTGGTCCGCAGCGATCCGGCCGGGGTGCCCAGCCACCAGGGCACCACGCTGGCGAGCAGGCCGACCAGGAGCAGCACGCCCAGCAGCCGTCGGCCGCCGGGCCCGCGCCGGGCCGGGATCTGCGGGGGTACGGGCGCAGCCGACCGGCCGCCGTGCCGGGACGAGGTCCCGGTACGACGGCCGGCGGCGTGGGTGTGCGGGTACGTCACGCGTACAGCTTCATCGGGGCGTACTTCTGGCGGGGGAAGACCTTGTCGACCTCCGCGTTGGTGAGCCCGAACCGGCCCTGCGCCACAGCGCCGTAGACGTTGAACATGTTGTTGTACTCCGGCACGTCACCGGAGTCCAGCTTGTCCAGACCGTTCCAGGTGCCGAGCAGCGAACCGGCCAGCTTCTTGCCGGACAGCAGGGTGACCACGCCGCCGTGCCCGTGGTCGGTGCCGTTGTTGTTGGAGCCAACCCGACGGCCGAACTCGCTGGACACCATGATCGTCACGTCGGCGGCCTTCGGGCCGAGGTCGGTGAAGAAGGCGGCCATGGCGTTGGCCAGCTCGTTGAGCCGGCGGTGCAGCTGGCCGCCCTCGCGGGTGCCCTGGTTCTCGTGGGTGTCGTAGCCACCCATGCCGACGGTGGCGACCCGGACGTTGGCACCGCCCTTGATCAGCTGGGCGAGTTGCTGGAACGCGTTGCCGACGCCCTCGTACTTGACGCCCTCGGCGGGCTGGTACGGCTTGGCGGCAAGCTTCTGGGCGGTGGCCAGCGCGCCCATGCCCTCCTGCACGGCTTCCTCGACGGGGTGGTTGATCCCGGTGAAGAGCCCCTTGATGGCCTTCTCGGTGGCGGCCCGGAACCGCTCGTCACCGTTGAGCCGCAGGGAGCCGACGTTGTTCAGGGAGAGCGCGCCGTTGTTGCCGACCAGCGAGCGGGGCAGCGTGCTGCCGATGCCGACGCTGCGGAACGCGGTGCCCTTGCCCAGGTTGTCGACCAGACCGTCGAGCCAACCCCGACCGCCGGTCTCGTTGGGCAGCCCGCCCAGGTTGCAGGCGTCGGCGGCCTGGAAGTGGCTGCGGGACAGCCGCTCGTCGGAGACCGCCGGGATGAAGCCCAGCTGACCGGCCGTGAGCCACTTCTCCAGCGGCTTGAACGCACTGGTCAGCTTGAAGCCGCGACCCAGGGCCAGGGAGTCGTTGCCGAGCAGCAGGTCGGGCCGGGCCTTGTTGAGCACCGCGTCGTTGTCCGGCGCGATCAGGCTCAGGCCGTCCAGCCCGCCGTAGAGGAAGACGTGGATCAGGGTGCCGGTCTTGGTCGCCGCGAACGACGCCGAGGTGGTGACGAACTGGGCGGTGGCCAGCGCGGTGGCGGTGGCCGCGGCACCGGCGACGAAGGTCCGCCGGGTCACGCCGCGACCGTCCTGCTGGGCCTCCTCCAGGTTCTCCAGGGTGCGGTACCTGTCGAACTCGGCGGCGTTCTCGGCGGCGACGATGTCCGCCTCGGCGCGCAGCAGAGCCTCGGCCGGGTTGTCGGCCAGCCGGCGCACGTCGGGGCATTCGGGGTGCAGGGGGAAAGAGTTGTACACAGTCTTCTCCATCGGGTGCCTCACCGGAGGTGGTGCTGGGGGGAAGCGAGGATCGCCCGCGCGACGGCGGTGATGGCCCCGTTGAACGTGGCGTCGACCTTGGTGGTCGCCGCCACACCGGCCACGCCGAGGATGAGGTTCTTCTCCCGCGTGCTCAACTTCTGGCCTACCAGCCGCTGGGAGAGCGCGTCCACGTACGCCCCGGCCGTCGCCGGTGGCTTGGCGACCAACTTCTCCGGTGCCGTGTACGTGAAGGTGGTGCGGTAGCCGGCGAGGATCTCGCCCGCCTCGTTCCAGCCGTTGACCATCGTGCCGGCCGAGGTCCAGGCGACGTAGACGTCCGGGTAGCCGTCCGGGGTCGGGTGACCCATCGGGGACTGGCCCAGCTCGCGCATCTTGTCGTGGATCTGGCGCAGCCCCCGGGCGTACGCGGTGCGCTTGCTGTCGCCGTTGTTGTGCTTCGGCGACGCCTCCGGCGAGACGCCCAGGGTGCGGTACGTGGCGACCAGGTACTCCATTGGCCGGCGCACCTTCTGGCCCACCCCGGCCCAGAACTCCGAGGAGCAGAACAGCGTCATCAGGACCGGCTTGATCATGCCCTTGTTCGTGGTGTACGTCTTGGCCAGCCGGTCCACCAGGGACTTCGGCGGGGTGTCCGAGACGAACCGGGTGGCCAGGCTCTGCGCCACGTACTTCGCCGTCGACGGGTGCGTCGCGATGTAGGTGATGTACGCGTCGATCGCCGCTTCGGCCTTCTTCGGGTCGGCCGAGTTGTTCGCGTGGGTGAAACCGAGGATCTTCACCTTGCCGACGTAGTGCTGCTCGGGGCGGAAGACGTACTTGCCCTTGTCGTCGACACCGCGGCCGGTCTGCAACATGGCGGCCTGCCGGACGTCGGGCTCCTTGTAGCCGCCGTCGACGCCGACCGAGTAGAGCTCGAGGTTCTCCCGGGCGAGGTTCTCGTTGATCGCGTCCTTGCGGGAGTCCTTCTGGTTCAGGTAGATCAGCAGCGCCGGGTGCTTGTTCGCGGCGACCAGCATCTCCGGGTAGCTGCCCAGCGCGTGCTTGCGCACGACGTCCTGGTCGAACGAGTTGCGGTACACCTCGCCGCCGTCGAAGTCGGCGGCGACGTGCAGGAAGTCGTTCCAGAAGTCGACCATCACCTCGAACAGCTGGCGCTTGGACCAGATCTGCCGGGCGATGGTGGCGTCGACCATCTCCCGCTCGGGGTGGGCGTCCTGCTCGTTGAGCTTGTCCCGCTGGTCGCGCAGTTGCTGCACGGAGAGCTTCTGGGTCGGCAGCTCGGCGAGCTTCAGCTCGCCCTTGCTCGGCTCCAACTTCCCCGGGTCCAGCTGGGCGCGGATCCAGGCGTCCATGCCCTCGCGCTTGATGTCGGCGACCACCGCAGGCGTCACGCCGAAGGTGGCGCGCCGGGCCAGGTGCAGGATCGGGTCCTTGGCCAGCACCGTCTTCACTGTCACAGTGGTCGCCGCCGCGGCGGCGGCGGGGCCGGAGTAGGTCCGCCCGCCGGCCGGCGCGTTCTTCTTCAGCGCCTCACCGGCCCGGGAGCCCATGTAGCTCTCGTTCTGCTCGGTGTAGGTACGCACGGTGCTGGGCTGCTGGCCGCTGGGCCGCGCCGCGGTGCCGTCGGTGACCGTGCTGCCGGTCGCGTCGCCGGCCAGCGCGTCGTCGCCGAAGAGGCCACGGATCTGCGGGGTCATGGCGAGCGCCGCGCCACCGGCGACGACGGCGGCGGTGCCGCCGAGGGCCACCATCGCCTTACGTCGGCCGACCTTGCGATCCGGCTCGTTGTCATCGTCGAGGGTGGGCAGTCCGGTGCCGGCCGGTCGCGCCGGGGCCGGGCGGCCAAGGCCCTCCGGGCCGACCCACTGCGGGCCGCGCGGAGCGGGCGCGGGCTGCCCGGCGTACTGCTCACGCGGGTCGGCCTGCGCGGCGTAGCCGCCCTGGTAGGGGTGGGGCGAGTCGTAGCCGTAGGGCGCCGGCGGGTGGGGGTCGCCGTAGCCGTCAGCGCTGGGGTGCTGATGTCCGTCCCAACCGCGGTCGTCCCGCGGTCGACGTGGTGGCACATTCTGGTCGGCCATGTACCAATCCCGATTTCTGATGAGCGCCGGAAGCTGCTACCGGGCAGGTGCGGCAGGTGCGGCGACTGTTGCCTGAGGGGGTTGCTACGGCAAGGTAACCAAGGCCCCAGGGGCCTTCAAGGTGGCCGGAACCCACTCGGGAGGGCACTTAAGACAGCCCTCAGCGCGACCTCGGCGGCGGGCGGAGGAACGGACCCGCCCGCAGACCTTCCCAGCAGGGCGTACGCGCGCCAGCCGAGCACGGACCGGACCTCGCCGCCGCACGCGACAGTTTCGGCGTCGTTCACCACCAAAGGCAAACTTAAGGTTCAGGTAAGCCGGACGTGAAGCGTGCTCGCGTGGAGGAAAGTAGCAGCAGCGGGCGAGCGTGAGCCACCACCGCAGCGGGTATGCCGCCGAACCGCTGAACGCGTGAGGGGAAGGCAGCGCCATGCTCAGCAAAGAGGATCAGCGCAGATTCGACCAGATCACCCGTCAGCTCCGGGAAAGTGACCCGGCGTTCTTCAAGCGGCTGGACCACCGGGCCCGAGCCCGCAGGGGCCGTTACCTGATGTTGTTGACCATCGTGCTGTGGGCGTCGCTGCCGGCGATAGCCGTGTTCGCCGGTCGACTCACCGGCGCGATCTGCGCGGTGGTGCTGGTGGCCAACGCCGCCATCATGTGGCGGTTTCGCCGCCGCTGGACGTGACTGTTGAACCGCTCGACGGGACGGCTCAACCGGTGGACGTGACAGCTCATTTGTCGGCCGGGCCGAACGCCCGGTACGCGCGGCGCAACCGTTCGAGCAGACCCGGCCCACCGATGGCCGGGGCCGGTGCTCCGAGCTGTCGCAGCAGCAGGTCCGTGCCGGTCACCAGTCGGGGCGGCCGATCCGGCAGCGGCACCGGCGCTGACCAGAACCGGTCCGCCGTGTCCGCCAGCGGCGTCACCGACAGCCCGGCGAGCGCCCGGGCGGCGCCGACCGGCGCCACAGCGTCCACACCCGATTCCGCACCGTCCGGTTCGGACGGTGGGTCGAGCGGTGGGGGCGGTGGGGTGGCACCGGTGGTCGCGGCCCGGCGGGCCCGGAGTTCGTCGAGCAACTCCGCCCGGGACCGACCGCGCCAGTGCAGCAGTTCGAACGGGTCCGCGTCGAACGCCTCGGCCAGCAGGTAGAACGTCGCCGCGAGGTGCTTGCACGGCACCGCGAAGTCGGGGCAGTTGCAGCGCTGGGTCAGCTCGTCCACACCGGCTGGGAAGAGCGGCGCGCCGGCGGCGGAGAAGACCTCCTCCAACTCGTCGGGGAGGTCCCCGGCGAGCAGCCGGGCGCTGAAGAACGCCTGCCCGGCCAGTTCGTCCTCGATGCGGGACCAGAGCGCCGCCGGGAACGGCTTCAGCGCGATCGACACCTGGTACGGCTGAGGCCGGGAGCCCTGCACGACCGCGCTGACCCGCCCGGGTGCGATGTCGAGGGTGAGCACCTGACCGGCCCGCGCGTACGACCGGCCCCGGGTCAACCGGGTGCCGAGCGCGAACGACTCCAGCACCTCCAGGAAACGCCGCGACCACCAGGACCGGCCGATCGCGCCCCGGGCGCTGCGCGCCCGCAGGCCCCCGTCGACCCGACGGGGACGCCCGTAATCGGCGAAGTCCATGCTCACGTCGGCACTCCGCTCGCTCACTCGACCACCGCGCCGGCTTCCAGGGCGAACAGGTCCCGCAGCTGGCCGGTGGACAACTCGGTGATCCACTGCTCGCCGGTGCCGACCACCCGTTCGGCGAGGCTGCGCTTGTCGGCGATCATCGCGGCCACCTTCTCCTCGACGGTGCCGGCGCACACGAACTTGCGTACCTGCACCCGCCGGTGCTGCCCGATCCGGAACGCCCGGTCGGTGGCCTGGTCCTCGACCGCCGGGTTCCACCACCGATCCACGTGCACCACGTGGTTCGCGGCGGTCAGGGTCAGCCCGGTGCCGCCGGCCTTGAGGGAGAGGACGAACAGCGGCGGACCCTCCGCGGACTGGAAACGCTGCACCAGAGCGTCCCGCTCGGCCTTGCCGAGGCCACCGTGCAGGAACAGCACCTCCCGGCCGAACCGCGCCGACAGGTGACCGCGCAACATCGCACCGAACTCGGCGTACTGGGTGAACAGCAGTGCCTTCTCCCCCGCCGCCAGCACCTCCTCCAGGATCTCGGTCAACCTGGCCAGCTTGCCGGAGCGGCCCTCCAGCGCCGAGCCGTCGCGCAGCAGTTGGGCGGGGTGGTTGCAGACCTGCTTGAGACGGGTCATCGTGGCCAGCACCAGACCGCGACGCTCGATGCCGTCGCTGGTCTCGATCCGGGCGAGCATGTCGTCGACCACCACCCGGTACAGCGCGGCCTGCTCCGCGGTGAGGTTGCACAGCACCTCCATCTCCAGCTTCTCCGGCAGGTCGGAGATGATGGACGAGTCGGTCTTGAGCCGGCGCAACACGAACGGACCGGTGATCCGGCGGAGCCGCTCGGCGGCCTCGGCGTCGCCATGTCGCTCGATCGGCTCGGCGAACCGTTTGCGGAACGTCGCGGCCGGCCCGAGCAGACCCGGGTTGGCGAACTGCATGATCGACCAGAGGTCGGCGAGGCGGTTCTCCACCGGCGTACCGGTCACCGCCACCCGCTGCCGGGCGGGCAGCGCGCGCACCGCCTCGGCCTGCCGGGTCGACGCGTTCTTGATCGCCTGCGCCTCGTCCACCACCACCCGGTGCCAGTCGATGCCGGCCAGGTCGGCGGCGTCGCGGGCGGCCACCGAGTAGGTGGTGAGGACCAGGTCCGCGCCGTGCGCGGCCGCTGTGAACTCCGCCCCCCGCGCCCGCTCGGCACCATGGTGTACGTGCACCCGCAGCTCCGGGGTGAAGCGGGCCGCCTCCCGCTGCCAGTTGCCGACCAGCGACATCGGACAGACCAACAGGGTTGGCCCGGCCGCCGGTGGATCCCCGGCGAGCAGCGCGAGCAGTTGCACCGTCTTGCCCAGCCCCATGTCATCGGCGAGCACACCGCCCAGACCGAGTGAGCGCAGGAAGGCAAGCCACGCCAACCCTCGCTGCTGGTACGGCCGCAGCGTCCCCCGGAAGCCCGGCGGCGGGTCCAGCGGGGTGAGCCGCCGCTCGACCGCGCCGGCGAGCAGGTCGCCCAACGCACCGTCGGCGGTCACCTCCAGCACCGGCAGCTCGCCGGTAGCCTCGCCGTCGGCCAGCCCGAGGCGGAGCAGATCGGCGACGGTCAGCTCGCCCGCGGAGCGGAGCAGACGCAGCCCCGCCGCGAGCCGCCCCGGGTCCAGCTCCACCCACCGGCCGCGGAGCCGTACCAACGGGGTCTTCGTCTCGGCCAGCGCCGCCAACTCCTCGGCGGAGAGCGGCTGGTCACCGAGCGCGATCTCCCAGCGGTAGTCGACCAGGGCGTCCAGACCGACACCGGCATCGGTACCACCCACAGTGCCCGGTGCGGTGCGGCTGCGCGCTCGCAACCGGGCGCCCAGTCGCGCCGACGGACGCTGCCACCAGGACGGCAGCAGCACCCCGAAACCGGCCGCGTGCAGCACCGGGGCACCCGCACTGAGGAACCGGTGCGCCCCCTCGACGTCGAGGTCCATCGCCTCCGGGGCGGCGGTACGCAGCGCGGCGTCCAGGTCCGGCCAGAGTCGACTGGCCCGGCCCAGCTCGGCGAGGAGCGTCTCCTGTGGGCTGGTCGTCCGGCCGACCAGGCCGTCGAGGGTCTGCGGCGCTCGCCAGATGTCCCCGGCGTCGACGTGCAGGCCGGGCTCGTCCGCGGCCTGCAACCCGAACTCCAACCGCCAGCGCCCGGCACCGATCGACCCGACCGACACCGGCGCGCTGTCGGCAGGCACCGGCACACCGTCGGCGGACACCGCCCGGGTGGCCAGGATCGGTTCGGTGACCTCGTCGGGGGCCGGTTCGACAAGGCGGAAACTGGCCCGCACGGGGCCACCGGCGGCGTCGCGCTGCCAGGCGTCCAGTTCGGCGGAGAGGGTGGCCAGCCCGGCCGGGTCGATGGTGAAGTCCCGCTGCGGGCCGGCGAGCGCGGCCAGCCAGGCCGGCGCCGGACCCCCTGGCCGCAGCCCCCGGGCCAGCGTGGTGGTCGCCAGCGCAGCCCGCGCGGCGGCGTCGGTCAGCGCGTCCAGCGCATCCGCGACCAGGACGGCCGCGGTCAGCTCGGAGGCGGGCGGCTCGGCAGCGGGCCGCTCGGACGCGGGCCGCTCGGACGCGGGCCGCTCGGACGCGGGCCGCTCGGACGCGGGCCGCTCGGCAGTGGTCTGCTCGGAGGCGGGCGGCAGGACGGTGGCTCGGGCGGCGGGTGGCAGGGCCAGCGCCAGCGAACGCGCCCAGGCGGCGTCAGTGCCGGTCAGCAACGGACGCCACACCGCCTGCACGGGAACGTCGGACGCCACCGGCACGTCAGCGCCGGGCGTCACGTCGGCCGTCGTCGTCCGCACACCGGGGAGGACGCGGCCACGGGTCACCAGGTCGGCGGCGAAGTCGGCCAGCTCGGCGAGGTGTCGCAGGGTCGCCCCGGCCACCGCCGGGATGTCGTCCAGGGCTTGCAGCAGCGACAGCGCGTCGTCCGGGGCGTACACCAGGGTGGGGACCCGCCACCCGGCGAGTGTGAGCCGACCGCGGGCCGCAGGTGCGACGGTGGTCCGGATCAGCTCGGGTGAGTCGGTCGGCGTGCCCGCCAGGGTGGGCAGGGTGAGCAGCGCGGTGTCCGGCCGGCTCGGCTCGGCGGCGTCGGCGAGGACGACGGCCAGGTCGGAGTGCCCGGCGGCGAAGGGATGCGGGCGTTCCCGGGCCGGCCGGCCCGAACGCGGAGCGGGGATCGGTGCGGCGCTGTCCTCGGCCCAGACGGCGAGGCCGCCGGTGGAACTGCCGCCGGGCAGCCACAGCCCGTGGATGACCAGCACCTGCTCCCCCTACTCGCCGCCCGCCCCCAGAATAGGGCGGCCCACCCGGCCGGCGATCCGCACCCATCGCCGCACTCGCGCGATCTTGCACTTTGTGTCGACGTTCTGCAAACAATGCACCTTTTGTCACCACAGAAAGTGCAAGATCGCGGCGGCGCGGGAGGGAGGTGCGGGAGGGAGGTGCGGGAGGGAGGTGCGGGAGGGAGGGCGCGGGCAACGGTCTAGCGTCGGCGTTGTGGTCGATCTTCTGGTTCTTGGTGGGCTCGGGGTGGACGTACGGGTTCGGGTGCCCGCGCTGCCGCTCCCGGCTGCCGATTCCCACACCGTCGAGCCGATCGAGCTGCGGATCGGCAACACCGGTGCCGGGGTGGCGTTGGCCGCCCGGGCACTCGGCCTGCGCGTCCTGGTCGTCGACACCCTCGGTGCCGATCCGGCCGGTGAGCTGGTCCGGGCGGCGTTGACCCGGGCCGAGGTGCCGGCGATGCTGGCCGAGCACCAGGGCGGCACCCGCCGGTCGGTGAACCTGGTGGACCCGGGCGGGCGGCGCACGTCGCTGTACGACCCGCGCCCCTGGCAGGGTGGTCCACCGTTTCGCGCCACCGAGTTGGCCGCACTGGTCCGCGACGCCCGGCACGTCCACCTTTCGATCATGGATTGGGTGGTGCCGTTGCTGTCCGCCGTGCGGGCCGCCGTTCCGGCAGGCGTGGCGCTCTCCACCGACCTGCACGACTGGGACGGCGAGAACACCTACCACCAGCCATTCGCGGAGGTCGCCGACCTGGTTCTGCTGAGCGGGGTGCGGTTGGGCGACCGGGCCGCGTCGCTCGCCGGCACGCTGGCGCCCCGGACGATGGTGGTGACCCGCGGCGCGGACGGCGCCGAGGTGTACCCGGGCGACGGCACGGCGGTACCAGTGCCGCCCGCCGTCCCGGGAAAACCGGTGGTGGACAGCAACGGGGCGGGCGACGCCTTCGCGGCCGGCCTGATCGCCGGCCGGTTGCGCGGTGAGCCACTGACGCATGCCGCCCGGTACGCGGCGCGGGTTGCCGCCGCGGCGTGCACGCACGACGGGATGGAGTACCCGCCGGGCCTGTTGCCCACCGGGTGACGGCCGACGGCGTGCGGCGACCCGGAGCTCAGAGCGCGCCGGCCTCGCCGTCGGTCAACTCGCGCAGGATGTCGGCGTGGCCCGCGTGCCGGGCCGTCTCCTCGATCATGTGCACCAGAATCCAGCGCAGCGACACCTCACCGAGTTGCGGGTGCGGCACCACGTGGTCGAGGTCGATGCTCGCGGCGACCGCCCGGGAGCGGGCGCAGGCCCGTTCGTACGCCTCGGTGAGACCGACGATGGTCTCCTGGTCGCTCAGCGTGAAGCTGGCGACCGCGTCCTCCTCGGAGGTCAGGTAGACGTCGCCGGGCTCGGGGGCCAACAGGGTCGGGAACCAGTTCCGCTCGACCACTGTCAGGTGCTTGACCAGCCCGACGAGCGTGGTCGCCGACGGCACCAGCCGACGTCGGGCGTCGGCATCGGAGAGACCGCGCAGTTTGCGCAGCAGCACGGCCCGGTGAAAGTCGAGGAACGAGGTCAGGACAGCGCGTTCGTCGCCGGTGCGGGCGAGCACCGGACCGAGCGTGGGATCGATCGTCTGCTCCATCCGCCGACCCTAGCCACGGGCCCGGCTCCTCGCTGCCCCGCTATCCGCTGCGGGCCGGCGCTGGGCCGGGCAGGATGGGCGCATGGCTTCATCCGTGCAGATCCTTCTCGTCGGCGGCTCGGCGGACGGGCAGACCATCACCGTCGAATTGGACAGCAACGGCCGTCCGCCGCTGACCCACCATCACCTCGGCTCCGGCGGGCTGGCCGACGCGCAGATCTACGAGTTGGAAACCGCCCGCGAGGAGGCCCGCGAGTGGCGCTACCGGTGGACCGGCCCGGCGGTGTGACAGCCAGCTCAGACCCGGGTGAGGGTCTGGCTGCGCAGGCTCTCCAGCACGCCGCGGGTGACCTCCGAGGTGCCCCGGGCCTGATCGCACACCTCCGCCACCCGCCGTGCGGTGGCCTCGGCGCGTTGCTCCCGCTCGTCCCAGAGCCGGTCCACCTCGGCCAGCAGCGGGCCCTCGACCTCCCGCTCCACGCCGCGTAGCGCCGGCACGCCGAGTCGTTGGGCCAGGTCGAAGACCTTGCCGGCGTACGGCAGGGGCAGGAACGGCGTACCGACCATCGCCGCGAAGATCAGGAAGTGCAGGCGCATGCCGACGGCCAGGTCGAAGTGGCGCATCAACCCCAGTACCTGCTGTGGCGAGTAGGTGCCGTGCAGGATCCGACCTCGCTCGGCGGCGACCATGTGCGACAGCACCCCGTGGGAGTGCCGGATGTCGTCGCGCTCCATCGGCACGAACAGCACGTACGCGTCGATCCGGTGCACCAGGAAGTCACCGATCTGGGCCAGCAGCCGGTGGTAGCCGTCCACGTCGAGGCGTTCGGCGGCCCGGCCCGGCTCCCGCACGCTTATCCCGACGAGGCGCTTGCCGACCGGCACACCCTCCTCGGCCAACAGGTGGGCCGGGAACTCCTCCGGTTTCAGGAGGAACGCCGGGTCCGCGGTGACCGTGATCGGGTTGAGCAGGCCGGCCTCCTCCAGCACCATCCGGGACTCCTGGTCCCGGACGGTCACCTGGGTGGCGCTGGAGAGCGTCTCCCGGACCATGCCGGTGTCCACCCCCTCGCTGAGCGGCCCGACCCCCACCGCGTACGTGATCAGCGGCAGGCCGCGTTCCTGGGCCACCCGGACCACCCGCAGGTAACGGCGGGCCTCCCGGTCGTACAGGATGCCGCCACCGCCCAGGATGAGCAGGTCGAGCTGGGCCAGGACCAGGGCCGAGTCGGTACGGCTCACGCCCTCCCACGGCACTGCCTCGACATCGGGGTGGGCGGCCCGGGTGTGCGCCGGGTTCCGTGAGAAGACGATGATCCGGGCGTTCGGTTCCTGCGTACGCAGATCGGTGAGCAGGCCGGTGAGGATCGCCTCGTCGCCGAGGTTTCGCCCACCGTACGAGCCGAGCACACCGATGGTCAGTCCGGCGCCGTGCGTCATCCGTCGCTCCTCCCCAGGTGCGGTCCGCGCCGGTTTCCCGCTGGGCAGGTGAACAGTCCTGCCGAAGGGACCCGTCCCCGGGCCGCCGGCTCAGCTTCCCGGGGTGAGGCGTTTCGCCATCTGCTGCGAGGTGACCTCGAAGCCCAGACTGCGGTAGAGGCCGATCGCCACGGAGTTCGTACCGAAGACGTTCAGACCCAGTTCGGGCACACCGTGTTGGGTGAGTTCGGCCTCGATGAGCTGGATCATCCGCCGCGCGTACCCGCGTCCCCGGTGCTCCTCGTGCACCTCGATGTTGTGGATCCAGGCCTGGTCCGGGGCGGCGGCCGTCGGCAGGGTCACCCAGATCCAGCCGACCTCGGTGTCGCCGACCCGGCCCACCCGCAGCAGGGCCCCTTCGGTGGCCGCACCCGCCGGCAGCGACTCCCGGATCTGGCTGACCGACCGGTCGAGGGCCGCCTGCGGGGTCATCCCCCGGTGCGCCACCAGATCGTCGGCGTACCCCTGCTCCAGTGATTCGAGCAGGCGGGCCAACTCCTGTGCCGTCATCGGCGTCAACGTCAACTCCACCGCGTCTCCCCTTCGTCGTCGCGAGCCGGTAGTGCAGCAGAACCGGCCCGGCCACGCCAACTGTTTCCCCGCCCGGGGCGGACGGGACGGCCGGGCGGCGGCGACGGACTGGTCCGCGGAGCGCTACCTGGCCGAGCTGGTCAGGGCGTCGACTCCAGTTGGTGCGCCAGTTGGGCCAGGTCGCGCAGACGCAGGTCCCCGTCGAGGCCCTTCAGCGCTGCGGTCATCGCCCCGGCAGCCCGACCGGCCCGCAGGCCGACCTCGGCGTCCTCGACGACCAGGCACCGCCCCACGGGTACGCCGAGCAGCGCCGCGCCCCGCAGGTAGCCCTCCGGGTCCGGCTTGCCGACGCTGACGTCCTCCACGGTGACGAGCACCGGTGCCTTGATGCCGGCGGCACCGAGCCGGGCCTCGGCGAGCCGCGCGTCGGCGCTGGTCACCACCGCCCAGGGCAACCCCAGCCGGGCCAGCGCGTTCAGCAGCTCGTGCGCCCCGGGGGTGGCCGTCACGTCGGACAGGTCGTCGTACTGCAACGCGAGCTGTCGTGCCGCGGCGGCGGCGACCGCGCTGTCGTCGAGCGTGGGCAGCAGCCGGCGGACGGTCCGGTCGGCCGGGCTGCCGTGCGCGATCGCCAGCGCCGTGGCCGGGTCGACGGCGTACTCGGCCGCCCACCGCTCCCAGGCCCGCTCAACGGCGGCGTCGGAGTCGACCAGGGTGCCGTCCATGTCGAACAGCACCGCGCCAATGCCCGCCAGTTCCACGCCCACGCTCCCCGGATCGCTCGCCCCACCCTCCCCCACCTCGCAAGATCCGCGCAACTTCGGTGATCCTGCTGTCTCGTCGCCTGGTGAGGCAGCAGGGTCGGTGAAGGTGCGCGGATCAGGGTGACCCACCGGGTCCGCAGGCCGTCGACGATCGCGGGAATCGGACCTGGCGGTCGGAGCGAGACGTCCGATGGCCGCCAGACGGGAGGGCGGCGCGGCCAGATGATCGTTTGCATGACGACGACACTCAACGACAGGGTCGCCCTGGTGACCGGAGGCTCCCGAGGCATCGGAGCCGGCATCGCGCTGCGCCTGGCACAGGACGGGGCCGACGTGGCGCTGACCTACCGGCAGGACGCCACGCGGGCCGCGATGGTGGTGAAGCAGATCGAGGCGCTGGGCCGCAGAGCGCTGGCGATCCAGGCGGACGGCGCCGACCCGGACGCTGTGCGGGGCGCGGTCGACCGGACAGCCGCCGAACTGGGTCGGCTGGACATCCTGGTGAACAATGCCGCGGTGTTCCTGGTCGGCGCCCTGAACGAGCTCGGCTCGGCAGAGGTGGAGCAGACGATCGCGGTCAACATCAGGGCACCGTACGTCGCCGCGCGGGCGGCCCTGCGGCACCTGGGCGACGGCGGACGGATCATCAGCATCGGCAGCAACGTCGGTGAGCGGGCGGTCTTTCCCGGGCTGACGCTCTACGCGATGAGCAAGACCGCTCTGGTCGGGCTGACCCGCGGCCTGGCCCGTGAACTGGGCCCACGGGCCATCACCGTCAACCTGGTCAACCCCGGGCCGACGGACACCGACGCCAACCCGGCGGACGGACCGAACGCGGCGACGATCAGCGGATTCACCGCCGTCGGCCGGTACGCTCGCCCCGCCGACATCGCGGCCACCGTCGCGCACCTGGCCAGCCCCGAGGCCGGCTACGTGACCGGTGCGGTGGTCAACGTGGACGGCGGCTTCACCAGCTGAGGAGCCGCACTGGCGCTTCCCTGGCTTCCATGATCAAGTGATGAGAAATAGGTGCCAGGAACCGTCCCTGACCTACTTTTCATCACCTGATCAGCTCGCGCTGGGTGTTGGTGGGCGCGGCAGGTTTCGAACCTGCGACCCCCCGCTTGTAAGGCGGGTGCTCTCCCACTGAGCTACGCGCCCGGATCGCCCATGTGGCGGGCCGGTGGCTGGCAAGCTTACCTGCCCGCCACCGACCCGGGCGCACGGCGTACCCCGGTCAGTTGGTCGCTTCGGCGATGGCCTTGCGCCAGCCCTGCTGGTCGCGGGCCTCGCCCGGGCCGTTCATCTCGGCGAAGCGGACCACTCCGGCCTTGTCGATGACGAAGGTGCCCCGGTTGGCGAAGCCGGCCACGTCGTTGAAGACCCCGTATGCCTGGGCGACGGCGCCGTGCGGCCAGAAGTCGGCGAGCATCGGGAACTGGTAGCCCTCACGGTCGGCCCAGATCTTGTGACTGTAGGCCGAGTCGACGCTGACGGTCAGCACCTGCACGTCGTCGTTCACGTACTCGCCGAGGTTGTCGCGCACCTCGCTCAACTCGCCCTGGCACGTTCCGGTGAAGGCGAGCGGGTAGAACACCAGCAGCACGGCGCGCCTGCCCCGGAAGTCCGAGAGGCGGACCTCCTGGTTGTTCTGGTCCTTGAGCACGAAGTCGGGTGCTTCGGCACCAACCTCGAAGGGCATGTGAACTCTCCTCGCTGCTCGGCCACACCGGCGACGGCGTCGGGGCGGGGGACGGCACCAGCCTGCTACCCGACGGTGGGCGGACCGTCGGGCGAGCGGAGCGGCGCTGGCTACTTCTTGGCCTTGGCACCTCGACGCAGCACCAGACGCGCGCCGCTCCAGTCCCGGCCGGCGTTGACGGTCGAGGTCTGCTGAAGGCCGGCGGTGGGCGCGGACTCCGCGACCTCGCTCGGTTCGACGTGCCCCTCGCGCCCCGCCTTCGGGGTGAGCAGCCACACGACGCCGTTGTCGGCCAGCGGGCCGAGGGCATCGACGAGCAGCTCGAAAAGGTCACCGTCGCCGTCCCGGTACCAAACCAGCACCGCGTCGACCACCTCGTCGGTGTCCTCGTCGACCAGATCTCCACAGCGGTCGGTCAGGGCGTCTCGGAGATCCTGGTCGACGTCGTCGTCGTACCCCATCTCCATGACGACCATCCCCGGTTCGATCCCGAACCGGTCCGCCAGGCTGCGTACCCCGTCGGCGGCCTGACCAGCGGTCGCGCTCACTGTCGCGTGCCTCCTCATCTCGTCCCTGCTCGCGACGTCGGTGCGACGCCGTCAGGCAAAGTCCACACAGTTGTTGGGCTGCGCGCAAGTGGCGCACCGGGTGGAACGGAATTTACCGTGCCAGCAGCGTACGGGCACCGTCGGTAATGGCTTCAGCGGAGACCAGTACGTGACGTGCTGCCGGACCTAATGGTACAAACGAGTCAACTCCCGCCACTCGACGCGCGGCACCGACATATCCGGCGTCGACCAGCGCGGCGATCACGCCCTCGCCGACCCCGCCGGAGCGGCGCGTCTCGTCCACCACCAGCACCCGGCCGGTCGCCGAGGACTCCCGGATGATGTCGGACACCGGCAGCGGAGCCAGCCAGCGCAGATCCACCACCCGGGTGCCCACCCCCTCCTCGGCGAGGACGGCCGCGGCCCGCAGCGACATCCGCACCCCGTTACCGAAGGTGATGATGGTGAGGTCGTCCGCCGAGCCGACCGGGTAGACCCGGGCCCGCCCGATCGGCACGTGCCCGGCCACCCACCCGCCCGGCTCCGGATAGCTGGCCAGCCACTCACCGTCACCAGTCGCGTACAGGTCGCGGGTGTGGTAGAGCGCGATCGGCTCCAGGAACACGCAGACGCTGCCGTCCACCGCCGCGCTCGCCAGACAGGTCCGCAGCATCGGCGCGGCGTCGTCCGGCCGCGCCGGCACCGCGACCACCAGACCGGGCACATCCCGGAGTACGGCCACCGAGTTGTCGTTGTGGAAGTGCCCGCCGAACCCCTCCTGGTACGCCAGGCCCGCCACCCGCACCACCATGGGGTTGCGGAACGCCCCCTGCGAGAAGAACCGCATGGTGGCCGCCTCACCGCGCAGCTGGTCCTCGGCGTTGTGCAGGTACGCCAGGTACTGGATCTCCGGCACCGGCAGCATCCCGGCCAGCCCGGCACCGAGGCCCAGCCCGAGCACCGACGTCTCGTCGAGCAGGGTGTCGAAAACCCGGGCCGCCCCGAACCGGTCGCGCAGCCCCTTCGTCACCCCGTACACGCCGCCCTTGGCGGCCACGTCCTCACCGAAGAGCGCCATCTGCGGGTGGTCGAGCATCCCGTCGGCGAGCGCGGCGTTGATGCTCTGCGCCAGGGTCATCGGCCCGGCCAGCTCCGGCGGCTTGCCGCCGAACGCCTCCGCCCGAGCGCCCGCTCCCGGCCCACTGGCCCGCGCCGCGGCGTCGGCCACCGCCCGCGCCACCCGCACCGGACGACGTGGGGCCAGCGCCGACACCACGTCGGCCGCGGAGGCCAACTTCGGCTCGCCCAGCACCTCCTCGGCCAGCCGGCGTACCTGCCAGCCGGTCTCGTCGTACCGGGCCAGCAGCTCCTCGCCGGTCGCCACGCCGGCGTCGACCAGCAGCCGCGCGGTGGCAGCCACCGGGTCCCGGTCCAGGTCGCCGGCCAGCTCGGCCGGGCCCCGGTACGCCGACTCCGCGTCCGCCCCGGCGTGCCCCATCAGCCGAACGGTGCGCAGGTGCAGCACGGCCGGCCGCCGGTTACGGCGTACCCAGGCCGCGGCCTCCGCCGCCACCTCGTACGTCCGCACCGGGTCGGCTCCGTCCGCGCTGAAGTAGCGGATGCCCGGCTTGGCCCGCAGGGTCGCCTCGACCCAGCCCTCCGGCGAGCGGACGCTGATGCCCAGCCCGTTGTCCTCGCAGACGAAGAGCACCGGAATCCGCAGCCCCGCGTGGTCGTACCACCCGGCGGTGTTGAAGGCGGCGGTGGCACTCGCGTGGTTGACCGAGGCGTCGCCGAAGGAGCAGACCACTATGGCGTCCGGTGGCCAGGGGGCGTGCGCGGCGCCCGCGCCGCTGCCGACCCGCATCCCGGCCCCGGTACGCCGTCCGGCGCTGTCCAGCCGGCGCAGCCGCTCCACTGCCAGTCCCATCCCGACCGCGCGGGGCAGGTGCGAGGCGATGGTCGAGGTGGTCGGCACGACGGCCAGATCGGCCCGGCCGAACACCTTGTGCCGTCCCCCGGCAATCGGTTCAAGGCTGGACGCGACCATCCCGCGCAGCACGTCCCGGGCCGCGTCGGCGTACGCCGCGAACCCGTTGGCGGCCGGGGCCTGTTCGATCCCGGACGGCTCCGATTCGGACGCCTGCGGATCGGAGCCGGGGTCGGGGTCACGGGTCGGTGCGCCGTCGACGGTCGGCTGAGTGCCGGTTGCCGGTTCGGAGTCGACGGTTCCCGCCGGGGCGGACCGCTCGGAGTCGACGGTTCGCGCCCGGCCGGCGCCCGGCGCTTGGTCAGCGGCGGCCTCGGTAGCGTCCGCGGCGGCCGGCGCGGGGCCCACGGGAGCCAGGGCAGGGTCGGCGGCGGCCTGGGCGGCGCGCAGGCAGTAGAAGGCACCCGAGCGGTAGTGCAGCAGCGCCGGATCGGTGGGACGCAGCGCGGCGGCGACCGCGGCGTTGCCCTCGTGCCCGGCGGAGCCGATCGTGTAGAAACCCTCCCCGAAGCTCCGCAACCAGCGGCCGGCCAGGTCGAGCTGCCGGCTGGTCACCTGCGCGTCGAACAGGTCCAGCACCTGCCCGCCGGTCAGCGGGGCGTCGTCGGTGACCGGGTCGGCGGGGTCACGCCGTCGCTCGGCGGCAGGCAGCGCTGCCAGCGTCTCCCGGAACCGGTCGTCGAGATCTTGCGGGGTGGTCACGTCGGACAGCATTACCGACGGAAGCTCCGCTCGCCCAGTGGGACACGGCCGGAAGGGTCCCGCTCACTCCGACCCGCAGGGCTCCGGAAAGCCGCCGTCGGACACCTTCCAGACCAGGTCACGAAGGGTACGCAGCTCCTCGTCGCCCAGCCCGGACAGGAGTCGGGAGTCGGACATCACCTCGATCACCCGGGCCCGTACGACGCGGCCCTCCTCGGTGACCAGCAGCGTCTTCTGCCGCCGATCCGCCGGGTCGGTGCGACGCTCGACCAGCCCGGCCTGCTCCAGCTTGTCGACCAGCACCGTCACGTTCGACCGGTCACAACCCAGCTGACCGGCGAGATCCCGGGCCGGCAGCGGATGATCAGGGTCCAGCTCCCGCAGCGCCCGGGCCGCCGCCGGTGTGAGCCCAACCTCGGCGAACGCGCTGCCCTGCCGGTGTCGTACCGCGTCGCTGACGTGGGCCATCCGGCGCAGCACGTCGGCGGCGAGACCGGCGCGATCCACCCGTTCACCTGCCGCGCGGCCCACCTCCTGCGTCACGGCCACATGGTACGCAGAGATGGGCGTCGTCGGTCACGGCAGCGGCCGGATCACCCCGTTGGACGGCGGTCAGCACGGATCGACGGCGGTCATCGGTGTTCGACTGCTGGCGACAAGCAGGGCCACCCGCCGTCATCTGTCGGCCATCGGGGCTCGCCAGGCTCCCGGAGTCACGAAGATCGGACTCTGGGGAGGATTCGTGTCACTGTCCCGACGTACCATCCTGCTGTCCGGCGCCGCGATCGGCGCCGCGGGCGCGGCCACCGGGCTGCCGGCGGCGGCCGGCGCGGCGGCGGGCCGGCCGCTGGCCTACCCGTTCACCCTCGGGGTGGCCTCCGGCGACCCCGACGACGACGGGTTCGTGTTGTGGACCCGCCTGGCCCCACAGCCACTGGCCGAGGACGGCCTCGGCGGCATGCCGGACCGCGACGTGCCGGTGCACTGGGAGTTGGCCGCCGACGAGCGGTTCCGGCATGTGGTGCGCCGCGGGGTCGCGATCGCCCGCACCCGATCGGCGCACAGCGTGCACGTGGAGTTGGCTGGCCTACTGGCCGGACGCGAGTACTTCTACCGGTTCCGGGCCGAGCGTCACGTCTCGCCGACCGGACGCACCCGCACCGCCCCCGCACCGTGGACCATGCCAGCCGCCCTGGCGATGGGCTTCGCCTCCTGCTCCCAGTACGAGCACGGCTACTTCACCGCCTACCGGCGGCTGGCCGAGACCGAGCCGGAGCTGATCCTGCACCTGGGCGACTACCAGTACGAGTACGCCCCGGACACGTACAACGTCCCCGGTGGCAACCCGCGTGACCACGAGGGCCCGGAGACCCGGACACTCGCCAACTATCGGCAGCGGCACGCCCAGTACAAGACCGACGCCGACCTGCAGGCCGCGCACGCGGTGGCGCCGTGGGCGGTGGTGTTCGACGACCACGAGGTGGAGAACAACTGGGCCGACGAGGTGCCCGAGGCGCCGGATCCGGAGTTCCCCGCGCGGCGGGCGGCGGCGTTCCAGGCGTACTACGAGAACATGCCGCTGCGGCGCACCTCGATCCCCCGCGGCATCGACATGCAGCTCTACCGGCGGGTGCGCTGGGGGCGGCTGGCCACGTTCCACATGCTCGACACCCGGCAGTACCGCGACGACCAGGCCTGCGGCGACGGCTACCGGGACTGCGCGGCGGCATCCGACCCGGCCCGGTCGATCACCGGGTCCGAGCAGGAGGCCTGGCTGCTGGACGGCTTCCGCCGCTCGGACGCCCAGTGGGACATCCTGGGCCAGCAGGTCTTCTTCGCCCAACGGGACAACAACTCCGGCCCGCTCACCGTCACCAGCATGGATTCCTGGGACGGCTACGTCGCCTCTCGGGACCGCATCACCCGGGGTTGGTTGGCCGCCGGGGTACGCAACCCGGTCGTGCTGACCGGCGACGTGCACGCGCACTGGGCCAGCGATCTCAAGCTGGACTATGCCGACCCGACCTCGCGGACCGTCGGCACCGAACTGGTCTGCTCCTCGATCACCTCGACCGGTGACGGCGCGGACTCGGCGTCCGGCTCGCACCCGTGGTTCGCGTTCAACCCGCACCTGCGTTTCCAGAACAACCTCCGGGGGTACGTGCGCACCACGATCACCCCGGGACAGCTCACCGCCGACTTCGACGTGCTGCCGTACGTCAGTCGGCCGGGCGCGCCCGCGTACACCCGGGCCTCGTTCGTGATCGAGGATCGGGTGGCAGGCCTGCACCAGACGGCGGACAACCCAGTCCCGTCAGCGGCCCGCACTGCCGCGCCAGCCGCGGACCCCGGCCAGCAGACCGTCCAGCAGGAGACCGTCCGCCCGTAACCCGCCCTATGCCTCAAGATCCGCGCAACATCAGGGAACTTGTTGCCTCGCCACGCGCCGAGGCAGCAGTTCCGGGGAAGTTGCGTGGATCTTGAGGCGGGCCGACGGTCAGGCGGGGAGGAAGGAGAAGCGGACCTGGCGGGTCGGGTTGTCGCCGTTGGTGTCGACGAGGCAGATCGACTGCCAGGTGCCGAGCGCCAGTCGACCGCCGAGCACCGGCAGCGTGGCGTACGGCGGGATGAACGCCGGCAGCACGTGGTCACGGCCGTGGCCGGGCGAGCCGTGTCGGTGCCGCCAGCGGTCCTCGGTGGGGAGCAGGTCGTCCACGGCGCTGAGCAGGTCGTCGTCGGACCCCGACCCGGTCTCGATGATCGCCAGGCCGGCGGTGGCGTGCGGCACGAAGACGTGCAGCAGGCCGTCGCCCTCGCCCGAGACGAACTGCTGGGCCTCCGCGGTGATGTCCCGGACGGTCGGCCGGGACCCGGTCTGGACGGTGATCACATCGCTGCGCATACGTCGCATTCTGCCGCAGGGTGAGGTCAGGAGCTGCCGCCACCGCCGCCGGAGTCGCCGCCACCGGACCACCCACCGCCCGAGTCACTGCCGGACCAGCCGCCGCCGGAGTCACCGCTGGACCAGCCCCAGCCGGACCAGCCTCCCCCGGAGTCGCCGCTGCCGCCGGCCGGCTCCGTGTCGTCGGAGCGGTCGTGGTCGCCGTCCCGCTGGTGGCCGACGTTCCCGCTCCCTGCATCCCCGGCGGGCATCGGATGGTAGCCGTACCCACCGCCACCCGAGTCCGGACGGCGGCGACGGCCGCCGGCCTGGCCGCTCGGACGGGCCGCTCGGCTCGCGTCGCGCAGCAGGCCCGCGCCGAGCACTGCCACCAGGGCGCCGAGGGCCACCAGTCCGACCATCGGCAGGTTGCCGGAGGCGAGGGCGACCGCGCCGATGACCAGGCCAACCACCCCGACAACGATCATGCTAGCGGCGACCGCGACACGGCGTCCGTTCATGGGGGCAACGGTAGGACGGGCGGTCAAACCGCTCAGGTTCCACCGCGTCGTCGCGCTAAGTTACCGGCGGGTACCTGTGTTCAGCATCGCGTCGGGGGGACCTAGACGTGACGAGGGGTGCCACCAGGGGGCAGGATGGCGCTAGAGACCTATCCCACACACAACCGAGGGAACGCCTGTGGCTACGGAACGCAAGCGCCCGGTGATCAGCGACGGCCTACCGAGCCAGCTTCCGGACATCGACCCTGAAGAGACAAGCGAATGGGTCGAGTCGCTTGACGGTGTCATCGACGAACGCGGCGCCAAACGCGCTCGCTACGTCATGCTGCGCCTGCTGGAGCGGGCCCGTGAGCGCCAGGTCGGGGTTCCGCCCCTGACCACCACCGACTACATCAACACCATCCCGTCGGAGCGCGAGCCCTGGTTCCCGGGTGACGAGCACGTCGAGCGGAGGATCCGGGCGTACGTCCGGTGGAACGCCGCCATGCTGGTGCACCGGGCTCAGCGCCCGGAGATCGGCGTCGGCGGGCACATCTCCACCTTCGCCAGCTCGGCGTCGCTCTACGAGGTGGGCTTCAACCACTTCTTCCGGGGCAAGAACCACCCGGGCGGTGGCGACCAGATCTTCTACCAGGGCCACGCGTCCCCCGGCATGTACGCGCGGGCGTTCCTGGAGGGGCGGCTCAGCGAGCACCAGCTCGACGGGTTCCGCCAGGAGCTGTCGCACCCCGGTGGTGGGCTGCCCTCGTACCCGCACCCTCGGCTGATGCAGGACTTCTGGGAGTTCCCCACCGTCTCGATGGGCCTCGGCGGTCTGAACGCGATCTACCAGGCCCGGTTCAACCGGTACCTGCAGCACCGCGGCATCAAGGACACCTCCCAGCAGCATGTCTGGGCGTTCCTCGGCGACGGCGAGATGGACGAGCCGGAGACGCTCGGCGCCATCGGCGTCGCCGCCCGCGAGGAGCTGGACAACCTCACCTTCGTGATCAACTGCAACCTGCAGCGGCTGGACGGCCCGGTCCGGGGCAACGGCAAGGTCATGCAGGAGCTGGAGGCGTTCTTCCGGGGTGCCGGCTGGAACGTGATCAAGGTCGTCTGGGGTCGTGAGTGGGACCCGCTGCTCGCGGCGGACACCGACGGCGCGTTGGTCAACCTGATGAACACCACGACCGACGGCGACTACCAGACCTACAAGGCGGAGTCCGGCGCGTACGTGCGGGAGCACTTCTTCGGCCGTGACGCACGGACCCGCAAGATGGTCGAGCCGCTCAGCGACGACGAGATCTGGAACCTCAAGCGGGGCGGGCACGACTACCGCAAGCTCTACGCGGCCTACAAGGCGGCCACCGAGCACACCGGTCAGCCCACCGTCATCCTGGCGAAGACGATCAAGGGCTGGACCCTCGGCTCGCACTTCGAGGGCCGCAACGCGACCCACCAGATGAAGAAGCTGACGCTGGAGGATCTGAAGACCTTCCGCGACCGGCTCTACCTGGACATCCCGGACAAGGCGCTGGAGGACAACCCCTACCTGCCGCCGTACTACCACCCGGGCGAGAAGTCCGAGGAGCTGGCGTACCTCAAGGAGCGGCGCGAGCAGCTCGGCGGGTACCTGCCGTCCCGGCGGACCAGCACGAAGCGGCTGGCCATCCCGGGTCCGGAGCGGTTCGCCGACATCAAGCGCGGCTCGGGCAAGCAGAAGGTGGCCACCACGCAGGCCTTCGTCCGTCTGCTCAAGGACGTGATGAAGGACAAGGAGTTCGGCAAGCGTTGGGTGCCGATCATCCCGGACGAGGCCCGCACCTTCGGTCTCGACTCGATCTTCCCGACCGCGAAGATCTACTCGCCGCACGGCCAGCGCTACACCTCGGTCGACCGCGAGCTGTTCCTGTCGTACAAGGAGTCGACCTCCGGGCAGATCCTGCACGAGGGGATCAACGAGGCCGGATCGGTGGCCTCGTTCACCGCGGCCGGCTCGGCGTACGCCACGCACGACGAGCCGATGATCCCGATGTACATCTTCTACTCGATGTTCGGGTTCCAGCGGACCGCCGACGGGCTGTGGGCAGCGGCCGACCAGATGGCCCGGGGCTTCCTGCTCGGCGCCACAGCGGGTCGGACCACGCTCAACGGTGAGGGCCTTCAGCACGAGGACGGGCACTCGCTGCTGATCGCCGCCACCAACCCGGCGGTGGTCGCGTACGACCCGGCGTTCGCGTACGAGATCGCGCACATCCTGGAGCAGGGTCTGCACCGGATGTACGGGGACGCGCAGGAGAACGTCTTCTACTACCTGACGGTCTACAACGAGCCGACGCTGCAGCCGGCCGAGCCGGCTGACGTGGACGTGGAGGGCCTGCTCAAGGGCATCTACCGCTACTCGCCGGCACCGCAGGTCGACGGGCCGAAGGCCAACCTGCTCGCCTCGGGCACCGGGATGCAGTGGGCGCTCAAGGCCCAGCAGCTGCTCGCCCAGGACTGGGGGGTGGGTGCCGACGTCTGGTCGGTGACCTCCTGGACCGAGCTGCGCCGCGACGCGGTGGAGACCGAGGAGTACAACCTGCTCAACCCGGGCGCCGAGGCGAAGGTTCCGTACATCCAGCAGAAGCTGGCCGAGGCGGACGGGCCGAAGGTCGCGGTCAGCGACTTCATGCGTGCGGTACCGGATCTGATCGCCCGCTGGGTACCCGGCGACTACACGTCGCTCGGCACCGACGGGTTCGGCATGTCGGACACTCGGCACGCGCTGCGCCGGCACTTCCACGTCGACGCGGAGTCGATCGTGGTGGCCACGCTGCGGCAGCTCGCCCGCAGCGGCGCGGTGGCGACCACGGTGCCCGCCGAGGCCGCCAAGAAGTACGCGATCGACGACGTCAACGCCGCCCCGGTCGGCGAGACCGGCGGCGACAGCTAATACCCAGCACGACCGCAGAAGGGCCCGGCGCGTCAGCGCCGGGCCCTTCTGCGGTTACGGCCCAACCCCAACTGCGGTCGGGGGGTACGGAGCGGCGGTGGTCCGGGGGCCCTGGCGGGGATCCGGACCACCGCCGTCGCGGGTGACGCCGGGAGGATGGGCGCTCGTCAGCCGACGGCGGCCAGGTCGGTGAGCCGGGCCAGCGAGTCCTCCAGGTCGGCGCCGACCCGACGCAGTCCGAGGCGCAGCATGGCCGCCTTGACCGGGCCGGCCGGCCAGCGGACCACGATGAGGCGCACGATGGTCCCGCCCTCCTCCTCGTCTCCGGTGAGCTGGACGTAGATCTCGGTGCGCGCCTCCGCCCGAGATCCAGCGCCCTTGGCCCGTTCCCGCCAGCCGATCAGCGTCGGCTCCTGGTAGGCGATCACCTCGGCCTCATGCGCCGAGCCGCGCCCAGCCTGGACGAGTTGTCGCCGTCCGAAGCCCTCTCCCGAGAGCACTTCGGCCGCTCGGACCCCGGCCAGCCAGGCCGGCAACTGCTCGGCCCGCTGCACGACATCCCAGACCACTTCAATTGGCGCCGCCACGTGCGCACTGCGTTCCACGAGGATCATTTCCGTCTTTCCTCCGGTGAGGACATCCCACGATATCGGCACTCTATGCGCTAAATCGGACTTACCCGGACGGGTTCGGAAAAAGACACGCCGATCAACCATTGCGGATTACGCCAGGGCGGCCTATGGCGCATTCATCGAGAGCGCTTTAAAGTCCCGAACACGTTTCACGTTGACCGGGAGGGCGCATGTCGACCGCACCGATGCCCCAGTTCCCCACCGGCTTCCGCTGGGGCGTCTCCACATCGGCCCACCAGATCGAGGGGGCCACCACCGCCGACGGCCGCGCTCCGTCCATCTGGGACACCTTCGCGCGCTCCCCCGGGCGGATCAGCGACGGCAGCAGCGGCGAGGTGGCCTGCGACCACTACCACCGACACACCGAGGACGTGGCGCTGCTGGCCGGCCTGGGCGTCTCCGCGTACCGGTTCTCCATCGCCTGGCCCCGGGTCCAGCCCACCGGCGCCGGCCCGGCCAACCCGGCCGGCCTGGACTTCTACGACCGCCTCGTGGACGAGTTGCTGGCCGCCGGAGTCGACCCGGTGGCCACCCTCTACCACTGGGACCTGCCGCAACCCCTCGAAGACGCCGGCGGCTGGATGCACCGGGACACCGCCGCCCGCTTCGCCGAGTACGCCGAGAAGACCGCCGCTCGCCTCGGCGACCGGGTCCGGCTCTGGATCACCCTGAACGAGCCGTTCGTCCACATGAGCATGGGGTACGGCATGGGCGTGCACGCTCCCGGCCGGATGCTGCTGTTCGACGCCTTCCCGGTCGCCCACCACCAACTGCTCGGGCACGGGCTCGCGGTCGCCGCGCTGGGGACCCACACCACCAGCCCGGTGGCGATCGCCAACAACTACTCACCGGTGCGGGTGCTCGGCGACAGCGACGCCGACCGGGCCGCCGGGGCCGCGTACGAGGCGCTGCACAACCGGCTCTTCACCGACCCGCTGCTCGGCCGCGGCTACCCGGAGCTGCCCGGCCTGGACCCGAGCGTCATCCACCCCGGCGACCTCGACACGATCGCCGCGCCGATCGACGTGCTCGGGGTCAACTACTACAACCCCACCGGTGTACGGGCGGCCGAGGAGGGTTCACCCCTGCCGTTCGACCTCGTGCCGCTGGACGGCTACCCGCGTACCGCCTTCGACTGGCCGGTGGACCCCGACGGGCTACGCGAGCTGCTCGGCTGGCTCCGCCACACCTACGGCGACGCGCTGCCGCCCATCGAGATCACCGAGAGCGGCTGCGCGTACGACGACGAGCCCGACGCCGACGGGCAGGTGGCCGACCCGGAACGGATCGCGTACCTCGACGGGCACCTGCGGGCGGTCCGGGCCGCCATCGACGACGGGGTCGACGTCCGCGGGTACTTCGTCTGGTCGCTGCTGGACAACTGGGAGTGGGCCGAGGGGTTCACCAAACGCTTCGGTCTGGTGCACGTCGACTACCCCACCCAGACCCGTACGCCGAAGTCGTCGTACACCTGGTTGCGGGACGTGATCGCGGCCAGCCGGCCGGGGTCGGCGCGGTGACCACCCTCGACCCGACGCCGGCGTCGCTGCCGGCGGCGCTCGCCGAGCCGACGGTGCCGGTGAGGCGCAGCTGGGTCGGCTTGATCTTCGCGGCCAACCTCGGCGTGTGGATGGCGTTCTTCACGCCCATCCAGGTGCTGCTGCCCCAGCAGATCGAGCAGATCGCGCCCGGCGACAAGGAAAACATGCTGGCCGTGGTCACCGGCCTCGGCGCGTTGGCCGCGGTGCTGGCCAACCCCTTGGCGGGCGCGCTCTCCGACCGGACCTGCCTGCGCATCGCCGGCCGCGAGTTCGGCCGTCGGCACGTCTGGACGGCGGGCGGGGCCGTGCTCGGCGCGGCGGCCCTGGTGCTGCTGGCCCAGCAGCGGACCATCCTCGGCGTCGCCCTCGGCTGGGTCGCCGCGCAGGTCTGCTTCAACGCGATGCTGGCCAGCCTCAGCGCCGCCATCCCCGACCGGGTCCCGGTGCGGCAGCGCGGCGGCGTCTCGGGGTGGGTGGGCATCCCGCAGGCGCTCGGGTTGGTGCTCGGCGCGGTGCTGGTCACCGCAGTGGTCACCGGCAACGCCGCCGGCTACCTGGCCATCGCCGTGGCCGTCCTGCTGCTGTCGCTGCCGTTCGCGCTGCTCACCCCCGACGAACCGCTGCCGCGTACCCATCGGCCGGCGATCCGGGCGCGGGCGCTGCTGGCCTCGATGTGGATCAGCCCCCGACGGCACCCGGATTTCGCCTGGGCCTGGATCACCCGGTTCCTGGTCCAGTTGGGCAACGCCCTGGGCACCCTCTACCTGCTGTACTTCCTCAGCGACGGGGTGCGCCACCCCGATCCCGAGGGTGGCCTGCTGGTGCTGATCCTGCTCTACACGCTTGGGATGATGCTGACAGCTGTGGTCGCCGGCCGGCTGTCCGACCGTTCCGGCCGCCGCAAGATCTACGTGATCGTCTCCGGGCTGATCATGGCGGTGGCGGCGCTGCTGCTCGCGGTCGCGCCGGTCTGGCCGATGGCGATCGTCGCGGCGCTGCTGCTCGGCGCCGGCTACGGCGTCTACCTCTCGGTGGACGCCGCGTTGATCACCCAGGTGCTGCCCCGGGCCACCGACCGGGCCAAGGACCTTGGCGTCATCAACATCGCCAACTCGGCGCCGCAGGTGCTCGGCCCGGCACTCTCCGCCCCGCTCGTGGTGTACCTGGGCGGCTATCCCACGCTCTACGCGGTCACCGCCGTGGTCACCCTGCTCGGCAGCGCGCTGGTCGTCAAGATCCGCTCGGTCCCCTGAGCCGTGGGGGGCGGTGGCGGAATGCAGTCGCGGACCGCCGTAGGCTGGGGGACGTGACAGTACGTGTGCGCTTCGCCCCTTCCCCGACCGGTATGTTCCACGTCGGCGGCGCCCGCTCGGCGTTGCAGAACTGGATCTACGCCAAGCAGCAGGGCGGCGTGTTCGTGCTGCGCATCGAGGACACCGACGCGGCACGCAACAAGCCCGAGTGGACCGAGGGCATCCTCTCCGCGCTGGACTGGATCGGGATCTCCCGGGGCAGCTACGAGGGCCCGTACTTCCAGTCGGCCAACGCCGGGGAACACCGGGCCGCCGCCGCGCGCCTGTACGAGTCGGGCCGCGCCTACTACTGCGACTGCACCCGCGAGGACGTGCAGGCCCGCACCGGCTCGCAGTACCAGGGCTACGACGGCTACCACCGCGACCGTGGCCTCGGCCCCGGCCCCGGGCACGCCCTGCGCTTCCGTACGCCCGACGAGGGCGCGACAGTGGTGGTCGACCTGATCCGCGGTGAGCCCACGTTCGAGAACAAGCTCATCGAGGACTTCGTCATCGCCCGGGGTGACGGCTCGCCGGTCTTCCTGCTGGCCAACGTCGTCGACGACATGACGATGGGGATCACCCACGTGATCCGGGCCGAGGAGCACCTGCCCAACACCCCCAAGCAGCAGCTGCTCTGGGAAGCCCTCGGGGTCAAGCCGCCGATCTGGGCACACGTGCCGGTGGTGGTCAACGAGAAGCGGCAGAAGCTCTCCAAGCGCCGGGACAAGGTCGCCCTGGAGGCGTACCGCGACGAGGGTTACCTGGCCGGCGCGATGCGCAACTACCTCATGCTGCTCGGCTGGGCTCCCTCCGGCGACCGGGAGATCGTTCCCTGGTCGGTCATCGAGGACGAGTTCCGGCTGGACGAGGTCAACCTCTCCTCGGCGTTCTTCGACGAGAAGAAGCTGCGCGCGTTCAACGGCGAGTACATTCGCGCGCTGCCGGTGACCGAGTTCATCGACGCCTGCCAGCCGTGGCTGACCGGCACCGCGACCATCGCGCCGCCGCCGTGGCAGCCGGAGGAGTTCGACGCCGACGCGTTCGCCGCCGTGGCGCCGCTGGCCCAGACGCGGATCGCGGTGCTCAGCGAGATCGTGCCGAACGTCGACTTCCTCTTCCTGGCCTCACCGCTGATCGACGAGGCCGCCTGGACCAAGACGATGAAGGACGGTTCCGCCGAGCTGCTGGACGACGCCGTCGCGGCGTTCGAGGCGCTGGAGTCCTGGGACGCCGAGTCGTTGAAGTCGACGCTGGAGGCGGTCGGCGCCGAGCGGGGCCTCAAGCTCGGCAAGACGCAGGCGCCGGTGCGGGTCGCGGTCACCGGTCGCACAGTGGGTCTGCCGCTGTTCGAGTCGCTGGAGGTGCTCGGCCGCGAGCGCACCCTGACCCGAATCCGCGCCGCCCGCCTACGCCTGGTCTAACCCCCCGCCCCCGCCCCCGCCCCCGCCGCTCCCCCTCCCGCGCGCCGCTCCCCCTCCCGCGCGCCGCTCCCGCTTCCAGCGCGTCGATCTTGCAGTTTCGGTTGTCGACATGGGTGGGATGCCCCTTGTGTCGGGACAGAAAGTGCAAGATCGCGGAGCAGGGCCAGCTCGGCCCCGGGGGCCATGATGCCCGGTCGGGTTCGGGACCTACCGGGCATCAGATGATCGACTAGGCGGTGCCTCGGCGGCGGCGGAAGAACAGGCCGGCCGCGAGTGCGGCGAGCAGCAGCAGGCCGCCGAGAGCCCAGATCCACCAGCGACTGCCGGAGTCGGACTGCTCTGAGGCGGCCGGCACCGGGGAGGCCGTCGCGCTGCCGGGCGCCGCCGACGGCGAGCCGGCGGAGGGTACGCCGATGGCCGACGCGCCAGCCGAGGGCGAGCTCGCCGGGGTGGTTCCGGCGGTGGCCGACGGCGAGGCAGTGGGGTCGGCTGCGGTGCCGGTGGTGAGGGTGAACCGCACCTCGCCCTTCACCGGGTGCCCATCGGACGACGCGAGCTGGTAGCCGACGATGTAGAGCCCGGCTGCGGCCGGCTTGAACGGCACCCGCACCCGACTGCCGTCGAAGGCGGGAGTCCCGCCAGCGACCACATTGTCCGGTCCGGTTATTGTGATCTTCGTCGTAGTCGGCGACGGCTTGGCGAGGAACCGCAGCTCGACCCGGGCGGGTGCCGACGCCACGCGGGCGCCGTCGCGCGGGTTGCTGCCGGTCAGCTGGTTGTGGGCGGCGGCCGGAGTCGCCGGCACCAAAAACAACACACCGAACGCCACGCCGAGCACCACTGGCACGACCCGCACCGTACGTGTAACCCTGCCCCCCATGAACCCCTCCGTAAGGGTACGATCCGCCCGCTGATCAAACGGCTCCTCATTAGTCGAGCAGAGATCGCAGATAGTTCCAATTACTGTTCCAAAAGCTGCAACTCATCGACGTTCTGCGGAGTCTGTAGGAGTGGACGCGACCATCCGGTCGATGCCGCACCGGCAGATCGGTCCAGACGTCACCACGAAGCCATCCATCGAACGGGGCGAGGAGGCGGGATGCTCCGACACATGAGGCGGTTGGCCGCCGTGTTGGCGGGCACGCTGGCGGTGGCACTGCTGTCGCTCGGCACCGCGGGCTCGGCCTCGGCGGCGCCGAAGCCGGCACCCGCCGGAGTGGACATCACCGGCACGGGGCTGTCCGCACCGCTGCGGTTGCGCGCGGAGAAGGAGCCCGCCCTCGTGGGCGCGGTCATCGACCAGGTCAACTTCCTCGCACGCACCGGCATGCCGACCGGGCCGAAGGCAGCCAACCTCGGTCCGAAATACACCGTCGTGGTGCTCGCCGGCGAGACGCCGAAGCAGACCTACGACCTCTACCCCAAGGCGATCGGCGGCCCTCGCGTCTTCCGGCCGGCGAAGCAGCCGGACGGCCGTAAGACCAGCGCCGGCTGGTTCCTGGGTCGGCTCAGCATGTCCGAGACCCTGCGCACCGCCGGTGTGCCGCTGGAGCGGCAGTTCGACACGGTCAGTGGCGGCGCGGGCGGCGGCGAACGTGTCCTCCCGGAGGACACGCTGGACCCGGCGAAGGACCTCGACGAGGCGCTCGGCGACCTGCAACGCCTGCTGCTGCTCAACGTCGGCGTGATGTTGACCATCACCGTCGGCCTCGCCGGGATCGCCCTGCTGATCCGCAGGCGCACGCGCTGAGCTGGCGCACGCGCTGAGGTCACGCTCTCGCTGACCCGCAACAACACGCGACGGTCCGACGCACTCGCTGGTCAGCGGGTGCGTCGGCCGACCGGGCAGCGGAACGCGGTGTGCCGACCGGGCACTGCAACGCGGTGTTCAGCACCAGCGGCGCGGTGGGCGCTCCCGGCGGGTGGCTCGTGGACGCGGCCGGACCGCGCCGTGCCGGTGCGCCCCGGCCCAGCCGGAAAGTTCACTGAGGCAACCAGCGGGAACGTCCGAGTCGGGCTCGGCAGAGCGCTGGCGCGGCAGCACGGGCTCGTCGTCGATGCGCCCCGGCAACGGCTCCACCGGGTGCGATGGCGCACCGCCGACCGGCCGGCGGGGCTTGCCAGCCGCCTGCGGGTCGTGGTGCCCCGGCCGGCAGGGCTCGCCCTGGGCGCAGCCGTGCTCGGCCTCCCCGTGCGCCATCCCCGGTCTCCTCACGCTCGCCTCACCCTCGAATGCTCCCCGAGGTGCCCTGTCACCGTACTGGCCGGGACCGACGGGCCGCGCGCAGCGTACCCGGGGTCCGGACCGGCCGGTCCCCGGAGACGCCGCTGAGCGCGGGAGCCGGTTACGCAGTTCACAGCTTCTTTTCGTGTCGTTCACCGTGAGGTTCGGCGGCGCGGCGGACCGGCGGTCAGCGGGCGCGGTGAGCCTCCAGGTCGGCGCTGGCGAAGAGCGCCCGCAGTGTCACGCCGTGATGGGCGAGCGCCTGCGCCCCGCCCTCAGCCCGGTCGATGACGCAGAGGGCGTGTTCCCAGATCGCGCAGTTGCCCGGCGGAGATGACGACCTGGCCGCCGGAGATGACCACGTCCTCGACGATCAGCACCTGACGGCCGACCAGTTCCGCTCCCTCGGCCAGCCTGGCCGTCCCGTACGCCTTGGCGCTCTTACGGACGAAGGCGCAGGGCAGCCCGGTGTGCCGACCGAGCGCGGTCACCACCGGAATGCCGCCCATCTCCAGACCGGCCAGGACCTCGGTCTCCGTCGGAACGAGGAGCGCCAGTTCGGCGGCCACCCGGTCCAGCAGACGGTCATGATGATCATTATTGGGCTGGCGAGGCGCGGCCCGCGTACCCCTTTCGGCGCATGTCGCGGGCGGCGGTCTCCTCCCCCGGTCGGACTCCGACCCGGTGCGACTGTGGTGGGATCGGGGCATGCGTCCGCCACCGTGGCTCGGCTCCGGCACTCGCGGCCGGGACCTGGCGCTGGCCGGGGCGTCGCTGGCCGGCGGGCTGGTGCTGTGGACCCTGGGTTGGCAACCGCAGATCCGTCCGCACCCGGACGTGCCCGCGGTCCTGTTCCTGCCGTCGCTGCTGGCGATGTGCGTCGCGGTGGGTCTGCGCCGCGCCGCCCCGCGTGCCAGCCTCGCCGTCGGCACCGTGGCAGTGGTGGTGGACATCGCGCTCGGGGGCTCGCTGGGCGCGATCCTGATCTACACGCAGGTCCTCTACGACGCCTGTGTCTACGGTCCGCCACGGCTGTGGCGGTGGCTGCTGTGGGCGACCATCGGGCTGAGCGTGCTCGGTGCGGTCGTCGGCGTGATCCTCTCCGACCAGTGGAGCGGGGTGGCCATCGGCGTGCTGGTGGTGCTCGTCGGCCTCCTGCCGGTCCTGACCGGCATCAGCGTGCGGCAGTACCGAGATCAGGCCGCCGCCGAGCGGGCGCGGGCCGAGCAGACCGCCCGGCTGGTCGAGTTGGACCGTCGGCAGGCGGTCAGCGCCGAACGGGCGCGGATGGCCCGGGAGCTGCACGACGTGGTCGCGAACCACCTCAGCGCGGTGGCCATCCACGCCACCGCAGTACTCTCCGTACCCGGGTTGGATCGCGGTCAGGTGGAGTCGGCGTTGCGGGTGATCCGGGAGAGCAGCGTGCAGGGCCTCGCCGAGATGCGTCAGATGATCGAGGTGCTGCGCGAGCCGGGGACCAGCGCCGACCCGGCCGCGCCGGAGGTGGTCACCGCGCGGCTGGCCGAGGCGGACGGACTGGTCGACCGGGTCCGGGCTGCCGGCCTCGCTGTGCGGGTCCGGACCGATGGCACGCCGGGCGCGTTGCCGGTGGGGGTGGACCTCGCCGCGTACCGGATCGTGCAGGAGTCCCTGACGAACGCGCTCAAGCACGGTACTGGTGAGGCGGAGCTGACGATCGCGTACCGGCCGGCCGAGGTGGTGCTGACTGTGGAGAACCCGGTGCGTGGGGGCGGGGCCGGGCTGCCGGGCGCCGGGGCCGGGCTGATCGGCATGCGGGAGCGGGCCACGCTGCTGGCCGGCCGGTTCACCGCCGGGCCGCACGACGGCCGTTGGCAGGTACGGGCGGCCCTGCCCACCGGGGAGGGCGGGTGACCGGGCCGGCGCGGCCGTCGGACGACACGGCCCCGGCGACGGTACGGGTGGTGCTCGCCGACGACCAGCCGGCGGTACGGGCCGGACTGGCCCTGATCCTGAACGGCTCGGCGGGTGTCGAGGTGGTCGGCGAGGCGGCCGACGGCGACGCCGCGGTGCGCCTGTGCCGGGAGTTGCGCCCCGACGTGGCGGTGCTGGATGTGCGGATGCCGCGCCGGGACGGGATCTCCGCGACCCGGGCGATCGTCAGCGAAGGGCTCGCCGACGTGCTGGTGCTCACCACGTTCGACCTGGACGAGTACGTCTTCGGGGCGTTGCGGGCCGGGGCGGCCGGGTTCCTGCTCAAGGACACCGACGCCGACGGCCTGGTCGGCGCGGTGCGGACGGTGGCGCGGGGCGACGGCTTCATCGCGCCCACTGTGACCCGTCGGTTGATCACCGCCTTCGCGGCCACCGCGCCGGGTGCGTCGGCTGACACGCGGGCCGCGCTGGACACCCTCACCCCGCGTGAGCGTGACGTGCTGGCCTGCCTCGGGTTGGGTCTGTCCAACCAGCAGATCGCCGATCGGCTGGTGCTGGCGGAGAGCACCACGAAGACCCATGTGAGCCGGATCCTGGCGAAGCTGGACCTACGCAGCCGGGTGCAGGCCGCCATCCTGGCCCAGGAGGTGGGCCTGCCCGCTCCCCCGCAGTCGTGAGACCGGCCCACTGGGTACGCGGCGGACCGGTGCCGGCGTGGTTGGCCTGCTCACGACGTGTCAGGCTAGGGCGGTGAGCACGCCGGGCGGTGGGGAGCTGTCGGCCACGCTGCGCCGGATCGAACGATCGGCGGGGGCGTTGGCCACCTCCAGCGTGGCCCGGATGGACGAGACGCTGCCCTGGTTCCGGGCGCTGCCGGCCGACCAGCGTTCCTGGGTGATGCTGGTGGCGCAGGCGGGCGCGAGGTCGCTGGTGCAGTGGCTGCGCGAGGGCGGCGGCACCGCGGACAGCACCCAGGAGGTCTCGGACGAGGTCTTCGCCGCCGCCCCGCAGGCGCTGGCCCGGTCGATCACCCTCCAGCAGACCGTGGCGTTGATCAAGGTGACGATCGACGTGGTCGAGGAGCAGGTGTCGCACCTGGCCGCTGAAGGTGAGGAGCAGCAGCTACGCGAGGCGGTGCTGCGCTTCTCCCGGGAGATCGCGTTCTCCGCCGCCCGGGTGTACGCGCGGGCGGCGGAGTCGCGTGGCGCCTGGGACGCCCGGTTGCAGGCGCTGCTCGTCGACGCGCTGTTGCGCGGTGACTCGCCGGACGTCCTGGCCAGTCGGGCCGCCGCTCTCGGCTGGGCGGACGCGCCGCCGGTGGCGGTGGCTGTCGGTCGGTCGCCCGGCGGCGAGGTCTCCGCGGTGCTGCACGTGGTCTACCGGCAGGCCCGCCGGATCGGCGTGGAGGTGATCGGCGGCGTCCACGGCGACCGGCTGGTGATCGTGCTGGGCGGCGCACCTGACCCGCTGACCGCCACCGCGAAGCTGCTGAGCGCGTTCGGGGACGGCCCGGTGGTGGTCGGTCCCGCCGTACCGAGCCTGGACGAGGCGACCGAGTCGGCGCGGGCCGCGCTGTCCGGCTTTCGGGCCGCACCGGCCTGGCCGAGCGCGCCCCGGCCGGTGCCGGCCGCGGACCTGCTGCCGGAGCGGGCCCTCGCCGGCGACACCGAGGCCCGTCGGCGGCTGCGTCACGATGTGTACGCGACGCTGGTGCGCGCCAGTGGGGAACTGCTGGCCACCCTGGACGCCTTCCTGGCCGCCGGTGGCACCTTGGAGAGCGCGGCCCGGGCGCTGTTCGTGCACCCGAACACGGTGCGCTACCGGTTGCGCCGGATCGCCGAGGTGACCGGGTTCTCGCCACTGTCGCCGCGCGACGCGTTCGCCCTTCAGGTCGCGCTGACCGTGGGTCGGTTGGATCCGGTCGCCCCGCTGGCCTCGCCGGTCCCGACTCAGACAATGACCCCGGCTACTCGGAAATCCGCCCAAACCGAGGATGATCCCCGCCGATCTTTGTAGGAAACCTCTAAAGGTCCTAGTGTGGTTTGGTCGAAGGCGGCACCGCGTTACCCGCCATTATCCGGGAGAGTCATAGACGTGCTCGCCGTACTTAGTCCCGGCCAGGGTTCTCAGAAACCCGGCTTCCTGACCCCCTGGCTCGACCTGACCGGCACTGAGGCGCGACTGCGCGACTGGTCGGCGTTGGCCGGGGTCGACCTGCTGCACCTGGGCACCAACGCCGACGCCGACGAGATCAAGGACACCGCCCGCACCCAGCCGTTGCTGGTCGCCGCGGCGTTGCTCGCGGCCGAGCACCTGCCGCTGGACGGCGTCGCCGTCACCGCCGGCCACAGCGTCGGTGAGTTGGGTGCCGCCGCCCTGGCCGGTGTGCTGTCGGCCGACGCCGCGATCACCCTGGCCGGCGTGCGCGGCCGGGAGATGGCCGCCGCGTGTGCGCTGGAGCCGACCGGAATGGCCGCGGTGCTCGGTGGTGATCCCGACGAGGTGATCGCCGCGATCGAGGCGAACGGGCTCTACCCGGCCAACCGCAACGGCGCCGGTCAGATCGTCGCCGCGGGTGCCCTGGACGGGCTCGACAAGCTCGCCGCCGCGCCGCCCACCCGGACCCGGATCATCCGCCTCCAGGTGGCCGGCGCCTTCCACACCCCGTACATGGCTCCGGCGGAGACCGCGCTCGCCGCCGAAGCCGCCGGGATCACCCCGGCGGACCCGGCCCGCACCCTGCTGTCGAACCTCGACGGCACCGCTGTCGACGACGGCGCGGCCATGGTGCGGCGCCTCGTTCGTCAGGTCACCGCGCCGGTGCGCTGGGACCTGTGCATGCGTACGCTGGCCGACCTCGGGGTCACCGGCGTGATCGAACTACCCCCGGCCGGCACCCTCGCCGGCCTGGTCAAGCGGGAACTCAAGGGCGACGGCGCCCCGGAGATCGTCACCCTCAACACCCCGGACGACCTGCCGGCCGCACGGGACCTGATCGCCCGTATCGGAGGCCGTTCATGACTGGCAGTCGCATCGTCTCGATGGGGCACTACCAGCCCTCCCGGGTGGTGACCAACGACGACATCGCCCAGCTCGTCGACACCAACGACGAGTGGATCCGCGACCGGGTCGGCATCGTCAGCCGGCGGATCGCCGACAGTGAGACGGTCGCCGACATGGCCGCCGCGGCTGCCGGCAAGGCACTGGCCAACTCGGGCCTGACCGCCGCCGACATCGACCTGGTCGTGGTCGCCACCTGCTCCTCCATCGACCGCAGCCCCAATGTGGCCTGCCGGGTCGCCGGCAAGCTGGGCATCACCGCGCCGGGCGCGTTCGACCTCAACACCGCCTGCTCGGGCTTCGCGTACGCGCTGGGCACCGTCGACCACGCCATCCGGGCCGGGGCGTCGCGCAACGCGATCGTCATCGGCGCGGAGAAGCTGTCCGACTTCACCGACTGGACCGACCGCTCCACCTGCATCATCTTCGCCGACGGGGCCGGTGCCGCGGTGGTCTCCGCCACCGCCGACGACGAGCCGACCGGGATCGGCCCGGTCGTCTGGGGTTCGGTGCCGGACAAGAGCGACGCGGTCCGCATCGAGGGCTGGCGCCCGTACATCCAGCAGGAGGGGCAGGCGGTGTTCCGCTGGGCCACCACCGCCATCGCGCCGCTCGCGCTGCAGGCCTGCGAGCGGGCCGGGGTCGACCCGTCGGAGCTGGCCGCGTTCGTGCCGCACCAGGCCAACGCCCGGATCATCGACGGCATCGCCAAGCGGCTCAACATCCCCGACGCGATCATCGCGAAGGACATCGTCGAGTCCGGCAACACCTCCGCGGCGAGCGTGCCGCTGGCCCTGTCCAAGCTGGTCGAGCGCCGGGAGGTGCCCTCGGGCGCACCGGTGCTGCTGTTCGGCTTCGGCGGCGGCCTGACCTACGCCGGTCAGGTTGTCCGCTGCCCCTGATGACCCCCTCGGGCGCGTACGCGTCCAGGATTGGCGGTCGGCGACGCCGGCCGCCGGAGAACCCCGATGAAAGGAACCAACCGCAATGACCCGTGACGAGATCACCACCGGCCTCGCCGAGATCCTCGAAGAGGTTGCCGGGGTGAACCCGGACGACGTGGCCGAGGGGAAGTCCTTTACCGACGACCTCGACGTCGACTCGCTCTCCATGGTTGAGGTCGTGGTCGCGGCCGAGGAGAAGTTCGGCGTCAAGATCCCGGACAACGAGGTGCAGAACCTGAAGACCGTCGGCGACGCTGTCAGCTACATCGCGGCGCAGTCCTGATCATGAGTCGTCCAGACGTCGTCGTCACCGGGCTCGGCGCGACGACCCCGCTTGGCGGGGACGTCGCGTCGACCTGGAACGCAATGCTCGCCGGCCGCTCCGGGGTGAGTGCCCTCACCCAGGAGTGGGCCGAGCAACTGCCGGTCCGGATCGCCGCCCAGCTGGCCGTGGAGCCGTCCGAGGTGCTGGACCGGGTCCGCCTGCGCCGCCTGGACCGTTCCGAGGCGATCGCGATCATCGCGGCGCAGCAGGCCTGGGCGGACGCCGGCCTCGCCGGCTCCGACCTCGACGGGGAGCGGTTGGCCGTCAGCGTCGGCTCCGGCATCGGTGGTGCCACCACGCTGCTCGCCCAGGACGACATCCTGGAGGCCTCCGGCCCACGGCGGGTCTCCCCGCACACCATCCCGATGCTGATGCCGAACGGTCCGGCCGCCTGGGTCGGGCTGGAGCTGGGCGCCAAGGCCGGCGTGCACTCGGTGGCCAGCGCCTGCGCCACCGGCGCCGAGGCGATCGCCCTCGGTCTGGACATCATCCGCTCCGGTCGGGCCGACGTGGTGGTGGCCGGCGGCACCGAGGCGGTCATCCACCCCCTTCCGATCGCCGGCTTCAGCTCGATGCGGGCCATGTCGACCCGCAACGACGACCCGGAGCGGGCCTCCCGCCCGTGGGACCGGGGCCGGGACGGCTTCGTCCTCGGCGAGGGCGCCGGCATCGTGGTGCTGGAGCGGGCCGAGCACGCCGCGGCCCGGGGCGCCCGGGTGTACGCGCGCCTCGCCGGCGCCGGCATCACCTCCGACGCGTACGACATCGTGCAGCCGCACGCCGAGGGCGAGGGCGCGATCCGGGCCATCGCCAAGGCGATCGCCGACGCGGACGTGGCGAAGCGGGACATCGTGCACGTCAACGCGCACGCCACCTCGACCCCGGTCGGGGACATGCTGGAGATCGGTGGCCTGCACAAGGCACTCGGCGACCACCCGGTGCTGTCCGCGACGAAGTCGATGACCGGTCACCTGCTCGGTGCGGCCGGTGCGCTGGAGTCGATCGCCACCATCCTGGCGATCCGCGACAGTGTCGTCCCTCCGACGATCAACCTCGACGACCCCGAGCCAGGCCTCACCCTGGATGTCGCCGCGCACAAGGCCCGTCACATGGAGATCCCTGCCGCGTTGAACAACGCGTTCGGCTTCGGCGGCCACAACGTGGCACTGGTCTTCGCCCGCCCCTGAGATCCTGCGAAAGGGCCCCTCCTCGTCCAGAGGAGGGGCCCTTTCATCGTTCAGCCCCGGTTGCGGGGGTGCTGCTTCGCGGTGCGCTCGTTGCCGTGGCGGTAGTTGCCGGTCCAGCGGGCCATCACCAGCTGCGGGTCGTCGTCGACCTCGGCCAGGAACTCGGCGGCCCGAGCGCCGCGCAGCGTGCCGGCGACCCGGCCGTGGTGAGTGATCACCACGGTGCCGTCCGCCCGTCGTACGTGCCGGAATCCTGCTGCCGCTCCCATGGGGTGAGGCTGTCAGACCGATCGGCGCGCAGGCGACCGGATTTCCGTCGCGGGCACTCGATCCCGATTGACGTCGAGGGACCGCGCGGCTTAGATGGGCCGACTGAAGATCGACTGACGGGGATCACCACAATGGACGCTCGTACCCGCGTCGCCGTGTCGGCGGCGCTCATCCTCGGCCTGCTGGCCGGCTGCGGCGACGACGCCGCCGCTCCTGCGGCCGGCGACCCGGCCCCACAGGCCACGGGCGAGCCCTGGTACGACGAGACGACCCCGGCGGCGTCCGGCGGCACCACCGGCGGCGCCGGTTCCCCCTGCCCGGTACCGGTGACGTTTCCGCTGGCCGACGGGTGGACGGCGAAGGCTGTCGAGCCTCCCAAGGGTGAGCTGGCCGAGCTGGTCGGCGAGGCGCTCACCAAGCGCGGCGGCACCACAGTGCGTTGCGAGGTGGACGGCCGGCCGGCCGGCGGCGGGTTCCTGCGGATCTGGGCGACGGACACGCCGACTGCCGCTCCGCGCGCCGCGCTGGAGAGCTTCGCCACCGGAGCCGGCGAGACGGTCACCGGCCAGCAGTTCCGCGACCTCCGCGCCGGCGGCCTCGACGCCACCGAGATGACCTGGCTCGCCACCAGCCCGCTGGCCGAGGAGGAGGCGGCGCGGAACTGGGCGCTGGCCGTTCAGTCGGCGGGGCAGACGCTGGTCTTCGCGGTCAACGAGGGCCTGATCACCGAACGGACCGACGTGCTGCCGGCGTACCGGCTCGCGGTGCGCGGGCTCACGGCTGCCCGCTGAGGTCGGCCCCGTTGGCTCAGTTGCTGGCGCAGGTCGTCGCGGGAAGTCCGGGAACGGTCACCGGGGACCGGCCGCCCGGCCGGGCCTTGCCGGCGAGCACAGCGGCCAGGGCGGTCATCGATGCCCGGCTGGACGAGTACGTGGCCAACAGCCTCGGTGACTTCGCGTCGGCCAGCACGTACGGGGTGTCCATGGCGACAGTGATCGCCGCGTCGGGGCTCAGGTCCTTGGCGCCGTCGCCGTAGCCCACCAGGTGCACGACAGTGCCGCCGCTGGGCTTGACCTGCACTCCGGCGGCGGTCAACGCGGCGGTGAGGGTGGCCCGGGTGCCGCTCCGACCGCCGGACGAGGTGACGGTGACCGGCCCGCGTACCCCTCCGCCGCAGGCGCCACGCAGCACGGTGACGGCGGCAGCGGCCAGCGCGTCGGCCGCCGCCCGGTGTGCCGGGGTGTTGAGCGTGGACATCTGCGCCGCCGGCAGCTCGGCGAGCTGGAACTTCATCGTCAGCACCCGGGTGACCGCGTCGACCAGCCGGGTCCGGGGCAGCGACCCGCCGCGCAGCGCGGCGAGCAGCCCGTCGTACGCCTGACCGACGTTCGGGGTCATCAGGATGAGGTCGTTACCGGCGTTGAGCGCCCGGACCGCCGCCTCGCCGGGAGCCCAGCGCATCGCGGGCGGCATGTTCATCCCGTCGGTGATCACTACGCCCTTGAAGCCGAGTTGGCCGCGCAGGACGTCGGTGAGCAGCTTGTGCGAGAACGTCGCCGGGGTCCCCGGGTCGATCGCGCGCGCGTCCAGGTGACCGGACATCACGGCCATCGCGCCCGCGTCCATTCCGGCGGTGAACGGCGGCCACGCGCCGCTCTGCAACGCCGCGGCGGACTGGGTCAGCACCGGAAGATCCTTGTGCGAGTCGTCGGCGCTGTGGCCGTGCCCGGGGAAGTGCTTCAGGGTGGCCGCGACCCCGACCGCCTGGAGGCCACGGACCGCGCCGCCCACCTGCGCGGCGGCCTGCTTCGGGTCGGAGCCGTAGGACCGGGAGCCGATCACTGTGCTGCGGGTGGCCAGCACGTCGGCCACCGGGGCGAAGTCGATGTTGATGCCCATCGCGGCCAGCTCGGCGCCGGCGGCCCGCCAGGCGGCCTCGGTGAGCTTCGGGTCACCGGCCGCGCCGGCCGCGAGGGCGCTGGGCAGCACCGTGACACCGTCGGTCACGCGGGTGACGACCCCGTACTCCTGGTCGGTGCCGATGAGCAGCGGCGCCGAACCGGCGGCGAGCCGACCGGCGGCGCTGCGCAGCCCGGTGGTGAGCTCGTGGACCTGCTTGGGGTTGTCGACGTTCGTGGTCTCCTGGTTGCCCTTGGTCGGGTCGTCGGCGCTGAAGCCGACCAGGATCAGGCCACCCAGTCGGTACTTGGCGATCATTTCGGCGGGGGTGTCCACCCCGGCGAGGGCCTGGTTGCCGGCCGCCGAACCGGCGGAGACCTGCGTCGCCGAGTCGCCGTAGGCGTACGGCATCAGCACCTGGCCGATGAGGTCTTCGTCGGACAGCGTCGCCACCAGCGCGGCGGCGCGGCCGGCGGGGTCGCTGGCCGGCGGCGCGGGCGGGACGCTCGGGCCCGCCGACGTCCCGACGGGGCTGGGCGTCGGCGTGGGGCGCTCCGGGTCACCTGAGCAGCCGGAGACGAGCAGGGCGGTCAGGGCGGCGACAGCGACACTGGCGCGCCACGGGCGATTCGACACGTCGCCCATCCCACCAGCTTCTCCCTTATCGGGGCAACTTGACCTTACCGGTCGTCACCGGCGCGACGGCGTACGGCCAGCGGTCCGCCGACCGAGTCAGCCGACCCGAGTGAGCAAGGTCACCGGGGCGCCGTCGCCGGCGTACCGGTAGGGCTCCAGGTCAGCGTCCCATGCCGTGCCGAGCGCCTTGTCGAGGGCGTGCGCCAGGGCCTCGGGAGCCCGGGAGGCCGCCATCAGCGCCCGGAGCCGGTCCTCGCCGAGCTGGATGTCGCCGGCCACACCGACCGTCGCCCGGAACAGGCCACGGGCTGGCACGTACATGAAGCGCTCACCGTCGGCGCCGGGACTCGGCTCCTCGGTGACCTCGAAACGGATCATGGGCCACTGCCGTAGGGCAGCAGCCAGCTCGGCGCCCGTCCCCGGACGACCGGTCCACCCGCACTCGGCCCGGCGTGCGCCGGGGTCGACGGGCTGAGCCGTCCACTGCAGGTTGACCGGCGCGGCTAGGACGCGCGCGATCGCCCACTCGACGTGTGAGCACACGGCGAGCGGGGTCGAGTGGACGTATACGACGCCACGCGTTGGCACGGTGACCTCCCGGAGAGCGAGGTGCGTCTTCCCCTACGACCTCGTCCACCCAGGTGGCTGCTGCAACACATGATGACTCCTGTGACGCGTGGTGCGCCAGGGAATCGGAAAAAACGCCGGGTGGAATAGCCGGACGGGTGGTCGCCGTTGCCTCTCAGGACACCGCGACGACCAGCATGATGTCGTGGTCCTGTACAGTTCCACCGGCGGCTTATGCCGCGTTACACCTTCGCGGGCCGAGTCACGTACGACCCGCACACAGCCCCCGGACGTCTAGTCCTCCCGTACGTCTTGCAAGGAGTACCTCCGTGGCGAGCAACACCTCTAAGACCGCGCGCGCGTCAGTCCGGGCCGGCCAGGCTGGCCAGGGTGGCGCCCTCAGCGTGCTGGGCGAGTTCAAGTACCTCATCCCGCTCAACGGCGGCAAGCACGCCTACGTGCGGAACCTGACCAACGGCAAGACCGCGCACCTGCGCACGGACTCCGACGCCTTCGTCGAGGAGATCCGCGTTCTGGCCGCCGCCGGCCACGCCGCCAAGATCCGGGCGGAGATCAACAACCTGGCTGCCACCCACCCGGGTGACGGCTGGGAGGCCACCGAGAAGCGCCTGGTCGCGGCCGGCGTCTTCGAGGGCTGAGCCCTCCCCCACCGCTCCAACGAAACCGCCCGCCGGGAGTTCCCGGCGGGCGGTTTCGCGTGCGCGGATCGGCTTCGGGCGGCGGCGGGGACGGTCACTCGGGCCAGGGCGGGTCAGCCTGGATCGAGCAGGGCGACCTCGCCGGTGGCCAGGTCGTAGAGGCCGCCGACCACGGCCACCCGGCCGGCGGCCACCGGCCCGGCCAGCAGATCGTCCTGGCGCAGGGTGCGCACCGTACGCCGGACGTGCCGGCGGATCGCCAGCGGCAGGACCGCCGGATCATCGATCCCCGCCTCGGTGACCGCCGGCGCGATCTCGTCCACCAGGTGCGCCAGCGACCCGCCGGGACGCTGGCCCATGCGCAGCGCCTCCACCGTGGCCTGCACCGCGCCACACCGCTCGTGGCCGAGGACCATCACCAGCGGTACGCCGAGCTGGCCGACCACGTACTCGATCGAGCCGCAGACCGCGCGATCGAGCACGTGCCCACCGGTTCGGATCACGCAGATCGCGCCGAAGGTCTGGTCGAAGATCGCCTCCAACGGCACCCGGGAGTCGATGCAGCCCAGCACCACCGCGTACGGCTGCTGGTCGCCGGAGGCCGCGGCGGCTGCCGTGACGTCGTGTCCGTGCACCGGCTGGCCGCTGACGAACCGCCGATTGCCGGCGAGCAGGTCGGCCAGGGCGGCGCGGGGCGTACCGCCGGCCTGCCGCCCCTGCCCCGACGTCGCACCCATGGGCGCTCCCGACGACCCCATGCCGTCCAGCTTGGCCCGCCGCCGTCCGGCACGGGCGAGGTCGGGAATGTTCGCCACGGCGCGATTGGCGTGGTGTCATGGCGGGTAGCCGGTGTTACCGCCGGGTATCCCGGTGCTGGTGATACTGGCGGCCCTGGGGAGGTGGCGATGCCGGAGCGGTTCGAGGTCGGCCTGCCGGACGGTGTACGGCTCAACGTCGAGGCGACGGGTCCGACGGACGCCCAGGTCACCGCCATCCTGCTGCACGGCTGGACGCTGGACCGGCGCGCCTGGCACCGGCAGGTCGAGGCGCTCACCGCGCCGCAGTTCGGCGATGCGGTGCGGGTGGTCGCCTACGACGCGCGGGGGCACGGCCGGTCCAGCTGCATGGCGCTGCCCACGGCCACCCTGGCCCAGTTGGGTGACGACCTGGCCGCGGTCATCGACGCGGTCGCCCCGAGCGGCCCGGTGGTGCTGGTCGGGCACTCGATGGGCGGCATGACGATCATGGAGTACGCCCACCGCCACCCCGCGCACTTCGCCGCCCGTACCGCCGGCCTGGTCTTCGTCTCGACCACCGCCGAGGGGCACACGCACACCGTCTACGGGCTCTCGCCGCGGATCGCCCGGTTGATCCGGCTGGCCGAGACGACCGGCGCCGGTGTGCTGGCCCGGTGTGGCTCGTGGCGTGCTCCCCGGGCACTGCTGAACGCGCTGCGACCGAGCATCCGGTGGATGCTCTTCGGTGACCGCTGCGAGCCGGCCGACATCCGCCTGGTGACGTCGGCGGTGGCCCGGGCCTCGCTGCGTTCGATCGGCGGGTTCCGCGCCTCCATCGGCACCCAGCACCGCCTGGACACCCTCGCCGCGTTGGCCCACCTGCCGGCCGCCGCCCTGGTCGGCGACCGGGACCGGCTGACCCCACCGCCGTGCGCCGAGTCGATCGCGGCGGCTCTGCCGGCCACCGAGCTGACCGTCTGCCCAGGTGCCGGGCACATGCTGATGATGGAACGCCCGGACGAGGTGAACGCCGCGCTCACCGGCGTCGTACGACGGGCGATCGCCGAATCGTCGCCGGCCCACCTCGGCGCGTCACCGCCGGCCCACCGTGGCGCGGCCCCCGCCGAGACGGGTGCCTGAGCACGTTCGCGCACCTCGGGCGCGGCGGGTCCGCTCCGGGGCCGTACTCTTCTCCGTTGGCCCGCGCGGTTTCCGCCGCCTGCCGGCGACCTCTGAAGGAGCGTGCGTTGACCGACCAGACCGGCCTGGAGCAGGAGATCGCCGTCGAGCAACGACACCTCGACCGGGTGTACGCCCGACTGGCCGAGCTGCGGCAGTCGGCCGTACGCGCCGAGCGTGACGGCTACCGGATGGCCCGGGTGGGCACGCACGGCGCACTGGTCGAGCGCGACGCGATGGTCTTCCACGCCGCGCAGCGGCGGCACACCCTGGACGCCGAGCACGAGGGGCTGGTCTTCGGCCGACTGGACCTGCGCGACCGTCAGGTACTGCACGTCGGGCGACTGGGGATCCGCGACGAGAACGCCGTCACGCTTGTCGTCGACTGGCGCGCGCCGGCCGCCGCCGCGTTCTACCAGGCCACCCCGGCGCAGCCGCTGGACGTGGTGCGGCGCCGCACCATCCAGTCCCGCGCCGAGCGGGTCACCCGGATCGAGGACGACCTGCTGGACCCGACGGCCGCCCCGGAGGGGATGACCATCGTCGGTGACGGCGCGTTGCTGGCCACCCTGTCCAAGGCCACCGGCCGGGGCATGCGCGACATCGTGGCGACCATCCAGCGGGAGCAGGACGAGGCGATCCGCTCGCCGGGTTCCGGGGTGACGATCGTCGCGGGCGGCCCCGGCACCGGCAAGACCGCTGTCGCCCTGCACCGGGCCGCGTTCCTGCTCTACTCCGACCGCAGCCGCTACGCCGGCGGCGGCATCCTGGTGGTCGGCCCGTCGTCGGTGTTCGTCGAGTACATCGGCTCCGTACTGCCGTCGCTCGGTGAGGACACCGCGACCCTGCACTCGCTGGGCACCCTCTTCCCGGGCATGACGGCCACCCGCCCCGACCCGCCCGAGGTGGCGGCGGTGAAGGGCTCGCTGCGGATGCGCCGGGTGCTGGAGCGGGCGGCCCGCGACGCGGTGCCGGGCGGCCCGGGTGAGCTGCGGCTGCTCTACCGGGGCACGCTGCTGCGGTTGGACCGGGTCGCGCTGGACCGGATCCGGGACCGTGCGCTGCAACGCGGCGCACGGCGCAACGAGGTGCGCCGGGCCGGTTTCGACGGGGTGTTCGCCGCGCTCTGGGCGCAGGCCCGTGAGCTGAGCAGCGGTCGGCTGCCGGAGCAACCGGCCTTCGAGGCGGAGATCGCCGAGCGATCGGAGTTCCGGGAGTTCCTCAAGGCGTGGTGGCCTCGGCTGCACCCCCGGCATGTGCTCGGCTGGCTGGCGCAGCCGGACCGGCTGCGCCGGTACGCCGGGGGGATCCTCTCCTCGGCGGAGATCCGGCTGCTCAACGCCGCGTACCGGAACCTGGACTCGGCCGGGCTGACCATCGCCGACGTGGCACTGCTGGACGAGCTGGACGCGCTGCTCGGCAAGCCCGCGCAGCCGGCCCGCGCGCGACGCGACCCGTTCCACCTCGCCGGCGGCGTCCGTGAGCTGAGCACCCTCGGTGAACGGCAACGGGCCGCCCGCGCGGCGGCCCGGGAGCGCCCCGAGGACTACCGGGACTACGCGCACGTGGTGGTGGACGAGGCACAGGACGTCTCGCCGATGCAGTGGCGGATGATCGGTCGACGCGGCCGACTGGCCTCCTGGACCGTGGTGGGCGACCCCGCGCAGACCGCGTGGACCGGCGATCCGGAGGAGCTGACCCGGGCCCGCGACCAGGCGCTGGGCCGGCGTAAGCGACACGACTTCACGCTCACCACCAACTACCGCAACTCGGCGGAGATCTTCGCGGTGGCGGCGGCGGAGATCCGGCGGCTCTACCCGGACCTGCCGCTGCCGACCGCCGTCCGCTCCACCGGGGTCGAGCCGGTGGAGCTGGTGGTGCCCGCGACGGGCTTGGAGACCGCGACCGTGGAGGCCGCCGCCGGCCTGCTGGCCGAGGTGGAGGGCACGGTCGGGGTGATCACGCCGGTCCCCCGCCGGGACGAGGTCGCCGGTTGGCTGGGCGCGCTCGGCGCGCCCAGGTTGCAGGTGGTGACCAGCCTGGAGGCCAAGGGCATGGAGTACGACGGGGTGGTGCTGGTCGCCCCGAGCGAGATCCGGGCGGATCCGGGCGCCGGGGTGCGCACTCTGTACGTGGCGCTCTCCCGGGCCACCCAGCGTCTCACCACCATCGACCCGACCGGCTGACGTGTGCGGACTGCCGCAGGCGGCACGCCCTGCCCGTACACTTGCACACATAGCGATGTGAGCATACATTTGACCGGGTCCCGACCAGCGGCGGAAGGTGGTTCTCGTGGGCGCAGGTCATGACCACCACCATGGGTCCGTCGCCAATGCCGCACACCAGCACCGAGGTCGGCTCTGGGCGGCCTTCGGGTTGCTCGCCACCCTGATGGTGGTCGAAGCGGTGGTCGCACTGCACACCAGCTCGCTCGCCCTGCTCTCCGACGCCGGGCACATGTTCACCGACGTGCTCGGCATCGGGATGGCGCTCGCCGCCATCACGGCGACCCGGCGGGCCACCGGCGACCCGCAGCGCACCTTCGGGCTCTACCGGCTCGAGGTGCTCGCCGCGCTGGCCAACGCCGTCCTGCTCTCCGGCGTCGCGATCTACGTGGTGGTCGAGGCGATCCGCCGCTTCGGTGACCCGCATGAGGTCATCGCCGGCCCGATGCTCGCGGTGGCCGTGCTCGGCCTGCTCGCGAACATCGCCGCATTCGCGCTGCTGCGCGCCGGAGCCCGGGAGAGCATCAACCTCCAGGGCGCCTACCTGGAGGTGCTCGGTGACCTGCTCGGCTCGGTCGGCGTCATCGGCGCGGCGCTGCTCATCACCGTCACCGACTGGTGGTGGGCCGACCCTCTGGTCGCGGTCGCCATCGGCGTGTTCATCCTGCCGCGCACCTGGCGGCTGGCCCGCGCCGCCATCCGCATCCTGGTGCAGGCCGCCCCGGAGCACCTCCAGGTGACCGCCGTGCACGACCGGCTCGCCGCCGTCCCCGGTGTCGTCGAGGTGCACGACCTGCACGTCTGGACGCTCACCTCGGGCATGGAGGTGGCCTCCGCCCACCTGACCATGGCACCGGGCGCGGAGGTCGGCGCGGTGCTCACCGCGGCACGTACGGCCCTGCACGACGACTTCCGCATCGAACACGCGACCTTGCAGATCGAGCCCGGCGCCGCTTCTGGAGCCTGCGGCTCCATCGAATGGTGACCGGTTCGTCGATTTCCGTGGTGACGCACGCACCGTCCGTCACATCGGCTGCAGCGGCCCCACCCGCACCGGTAGGCTCGGTCCCGGCCGTCACCAGGCGGCGCCCTCCCGGCGCCGGTGGCGGTCGCCGCCTAATCGCCCACCTGGGCGAACCGGGGAACCATGTTCCTGGGGTGTATCCGCGTCAGCGGTAGGGATCTTCCGTCCCGAACCCGTCAGCTAACCCGGTCGGCGGCTGACGGAAGGACATGCGCAGTGGCACCAGCACGACCACCCGCCGCCCGACTGGCGGCCCTGATCGTCGCGATGTTCGCCCTCGGCGTCGCGCTTCCGGCCGGCACCGCCTCGGCCGCACCCCCGACCGGCCTGCGGGCCGCCGCACCCGACTCCGACGAGGAGGGCGGCACCCCGGCGTTGCGGGCCCAGCTTGAGGCGGCCAGCAAGGGCTACCTGGACGCGAAGCGCGCCCTGGACACCTCAGTGCAACGGCAGAAGCAGCTCGGCACCCAGTTGAAGACCATCGAGGTCGAGATCGACCAGCGCAACGGCAAGGTCGGCGAGATCGCCGAGGTCGCCTACCGCACCGGCCGGCTCGGTGCGGTGTCGGCGCTGCTCAACAGCAACACCCCGGAAGGCTTCATGGACCGGGCGGCCGCGCTGGACGCGGTGGCGGCCAACGAGGACCGGGTGCTGCGCGACCTGCTGGACACCAAGGACAAGGCCAACCGCACCCGCGTCGCCCTGGACGGCGAGATCAACGAACAGCGCAAGCAGGTCGCGGTGATGGCCAAGCGCAAGGAGCAGGCCGAACGGGCCCTGACCGTGGCCACCACGCCCAAGCCGCAGACCACTGCCGACGCCGGCTCCAACCGGGGCACCTCCAGCGCCAACGCGAAGGCCGCACCGCGCAACTCCGACGGCTCCTGGCCCTCCGAGTCGTGCAGCGTCAACGACCCCACGCCGGCCAACGGCTGCATCACCCCGCGCACCCTGCACGCGCTCAACCAGGCCAAGGCCGCGGGATTCACCCGGTACGTCTCGTGCCACCGCCCCAGCGGCTCGGGTGAACACCCGAAGGGCCGGGCCTGCGACTTCGCGGCGCAGAAGAACGGCTTCGGCGGCAACGCCACCGGCGGCGACAAGACGTACGGCAGCAACCTGGCCGCGTACTTCATCCGCAACGCGGACCGGCTCGCCGTGCTCTACGTGATCTGGTACAGGCAGATCTGGCTGCCCAGCAGCGGGTGGAAGTCGTACAGCGGGGCGCAAGGCACCCCGTCGACCGACCACACCAACCACGTACACCTGTCGGTCTACTGACCCACGCGTCGTGATGCCTGTGAGCCACTGATGCTCACAGGCATCACGTGCGTCCGGGGCCGGGCTACGTCACCGGGCGTACCCCTGATGTCGTCGCTCGTCGGACGACCCGGCCGCGGCCGGCGGGCAGCATCGCGGTATGCCTCGGATCCGACCCACCACCCGCAAGGCGCTGCTCACCCTGCACCTCGTCACCTCGCTCGGCTGGCTCGGCGCCGACCTGGTGCTGCTCACCCTCGGCGTCGCCGTGCAGCGGGGCGCCGACCCGGCGGTGGTCTATCCGGTCACGGCCCTGGTCGGCACGGTGCTGTTCGCGCCGCTGAGCGTCCTGGTCTGGCTGATCGGAGTCGCCAGCTCGCTGCTCACCCCATGGGGCCTGCTGCGCCACCGCTGGGTGCTGGTCAAGCTCGTGCTCACCACGGTGATGGTCGGGCTGGTGCTGTTCCTGCTCACCCCGAATCTGCGTCACGCCGGAGCGGTCGGCGCCGCCCTGCCCGCCCGCGATCGCGCTGACCTGGTCATCGCGCCGGCGGTGTCGACCAGCCTGATGGTCATCGCGACAGTGCTCTCCACCTACAAGCCGTGGGGCCGACGTCCCACCACCCGCCCGACCCGCAACAGCACGCCAACCCCGATCTAACGCCCCCACACCCCGCCCTGCCCGCCCTGCCCGCCCTACGCGCCCGCGATCTTGCACTTGCTGCGCCGACATATGGCTTCATCCCACTGATATCGACAGCCGAAAGTGCAAGATCGGCGCGCCGAGGGGCGCCGCACGGGGTCGGCCACGGGGCGGGGTGGGTCAGGGGTTGGGGGGCGGGGTGTTGGTGGTGCGGTCTAGGGCGGCGCCCAGCCGGGTGGCCAGGGCGAGGTGAGCGGCCTGGGCCTGGCGGAACGCGTAGCGGAACAGGGGCCTCGGCGCGGTCAGGGTGATCTCGACGTCGACGCGGGTCAGGCCGTCCGGCTCGGCGCGTAGTCGAGTGTGGTTTCGCACCGTGGTGGCCGGCCACTGGCGGGCCACCATGACGATCTCGTCGGCCTCGCTGATCAGCACGTCCGCGTGGTAGGTGGTCCGGAAGCGCAGCGGACCGGCCGCCAACCGGTCGTTGATCGTGTAGCTCGCATGGGCGCCGGGCCGGGGCGGTACCCGGCGAACCCGCACGATCAGCGGATGCAGCTCGCCCTGCCGGGTCAGGTCGCTGAGCAACGCTGCCGCCTCGGCGGGTGAGCACCGGGCCTGGACGGTGTAGCTGAAGGTATCGCTGCTGAGCACACCGTCTCCCGCCGTCGTCTGGTCGCCCGATCGTCCCGTACCTATGTCTGGCTGGCAACGCCCCACTGACCCTCAGCGCCGCGCCGGACCGGGCTGATGCGACGACCTGCCACCACCTGCGCCATTAAGGTCGGTTAGTACGAAATATCCCGAAGGTGCCGGAGGGCGGCCAGCATGAACGGCGACGACCGATGAGTGGGCACGTGATGGTCTTCGCGCCCACCCCACAGCTGACGGTGATGGTGGACCAGCCCAACGACCACCCCGAGCTGCACCTGCACCCCGGCGGGCAGGGCGTCTGGCAGGCCCGGATGGTGCTCTCCCTCGGAGTCCACGTGGTGCTCTGCGCCGCCCTCGGCGGTGAGATCGGCCAGGTGCTGGAGCCACTGCTGGTCAGCGAGGGTGTGGACCTCAAGGTGGTGGTCCGTGACTCCGGCAGCGGCGGGTACGTGCACGATCGCCGCGACGGCTCCCGGCAGGAGATCGCCGACGTGCCCGGACAGCCGCTGAGCCGGCACGAGATCGACGAGCTGTACAACCTCGCCCTCGGCGAGGGCCTGCGGGCCTCGGTGAGCATCCTCAGTGGGCCGAACGAACCGTGGCTCGTACCGGCCGACCTGTACCGACGCTTCGCCGCCGACCTCGGCGCGAACGGTGCTCGGGTGGTGGTCGACCTCTCCGGCGATCACCTCGCTTCGGTGCTGGAGAGCGGGGTGTTCTTCCTCAAGGTCAGTCACGAGGAGTTGATCCGCGACGGCCGCGCCCGCAGCGACGACACCGAGGAGCTGACCCGGGCCATGTACGAGTTGCACGCGGGCGGCGCCGAGACCGTGGTGGTGAGCCGCGCCGACCAGCCGGCGTTGGCGCTCATCGACGGGGAGCTGTTCCAGGTCGAGATGCCCCGGCTGGAGGCCGCCGACCCACGCGGCGCGGGCGACTCGATGACGGCCGGAGTGGCCGCCGTCGTGGCCAGGGGCGGCGACATTCGGACCGCCATTCGCACCGGCGCCGCCGCTGGCGCCCTGAACGTGACCCGGCACGGCCTGGGCACCGGGCGGCTGGACTCGATCACCGGCCTGGTGGACCGGGTCCGGCTGGTGCCGGCGGACAGCCGTCAACAGGAGCGGACCACCCCGGACGAGTTGGCCGGCCGGGTGGTCGAGCGATGACCCTGCGGGTGTTGATCACCAACGACGACGGGGTCGCCGCGCCGGGCATCCAGGCGCTGGCCTGGGCAGCCAGGCAGCGGGGCCTGGACGTCGTCGTGGCCGCACCGATGGAGGAGGCGAGCGGCACCAGTGCCGCGATGAGCGCCGTGGAGCGCGACGGACGGGTCGTCGTGAACGACCATCCGCTGCCGGACCTGGCGGGGGTGCCGACGTACGGGGTCGCCGGGTCCCCTGGCTTCATCACGCTGATCGCCCTGCACGGGGCGTTCGGACCACCGCCGTCGGTGGTGCTCTCCGGCGTCAACCGGGGCGCCAACGCCGGCCGGGCGGTGCTGCACTCCGGGACCGTGGGCGCCGCGTTCACCGCCGCCAGCAACGGCTGCCGGGCGATGGCGGTCTCCCTGGACGTGCTCTCCGTGGGCGAGGCGACGGCCGCGAGCGGTGGCGCCGCAGTGGATGCCGCAGCCCGGATACGCGACGCCGAGCGGCACTGGGGCACCGCCGCGCGGGTCGCCCTGGACCTGCTCCCCCGCCTGACCTCCGCGCCCATGGAGAGCGTGCTCAACGTGAACACCCCGGACCTGCCGCACGGGCAGTTGCGTGGGGTGCGGCGCGGCACCCTGGCCAGCTTCGGCCAGGTGCAGATGACGGTGGCCGAATCCGGCCACGGGTTCGTCCGTACCTCGCTGGAGGAGCCGGGGCAGGCCGCACAGCCGGGCACGGACGTGGCGTTGCTGGCCGCCGGGTACGCGTCGGTGACGGCCATCCGAGCGGTCACCGAGGCGACCGACATCGACCTGACCGGTCTGGACGAGCAACCCTGACGGGGAGACCCGGCGCGCTCAGGCGCCGGGCAGCACCTCGGGGGTGGCAGCGCCGGCGAAGTAGGGCTCCGGGGCACCGAAGAGGCCGAGCAGGCCGGTCACCCAGAGCTGCCGGTGCACGAACCGGCTCGGCTGGGTCACCACCAGCTTGACGTCGCTGACCTCGGCCGTCTGGAAGCCGGCGACCATGGCGCTGATGCCGACCGAGTCGATGAAGGTGACCAACCTCATGTTGAGTTCGATGCGCAGCGGGCGGCCCTTGGCCAGCACCTCTGCGATCGCTTCGCGCACCTCGTACGCTGTGTCGACGTCGATCTCACCCCGCGGGGCGATCTCCACGACACCACCGGACAGAACCGACTTCACGATCGACAGGCTCACGCGAGCACCTCCACCCGCCCGTCCCCCGGGCGCCTCATCAGTACGCGGGCCGCGACCGAGAGTATTCCTCTGACGGCCTCGGTCGCCACCCCTCGGGATGAGCAATTCACGGATCCGGGCCCACAAAGCCACCCATATCCGTACTTTTCAGTATCTGATTACTCAAGACTTTTCGTTATCTGACCATCGGCGATCAGTCGGGACCGGCCCGCCGCCGAACCAGGGTAGCGGTCCGGAACCGGCGCGCCCGACATGCGGCCCATGACGTACGCCCGCCCCGTGTGCCGTCGGCGTGTCGCCCACCGTCGGCCGGCGCGGCCCGCGCCCCCCGGTTGCCGACGCGCCCTAGCATCGGCCTGGACACCACCGCTACGGAGAGGATCTTCGATGATCAAGCGACTTGCCGGGCTGGCCGGCGTCGGTGTTCTGCTCGCCCTCGTCCTGGCCTGCGGTTTCGGCGGGGGAGGCGACGATGACGACGATGACGACGACTTCGCCCGAGGTGTCGCCGTGTCAGTGGTGCGCTGATTCGGTGGCGCGCAGGTTCCCGGCGCGCCGGGCTACCGGTGCTGCGTGCAGCTCGGGGTTTGCGTCCGGCTGACCCGGGGCACTGCGGGGTAGGCGACACCGTGACGCGCTGGAAAGACGCCGAAGTCCGAAGTGGCCGGCGGCTTCGGCACCTGAGGAGGTAACCACGATGTTCGGAACCAACCTGCTGGACCGCCGCAGCAAGCCGGAGCGGATCGCGGACCAGGCATGGGAGCACCTGCTCTCAGCGGTCAGCTACGCCGGTGACAGTGTGCGGGACACCGCCCGATCGGCCCGCCAGAACAGCAGCGACCTCGCCGACGGGGCGGGTGACCTGGTGGGCTCCGCCGCCGAGGAGGCGCGACGCCGCGCCTCGCTGGCCTTCGACGCGCTCGCCGGCCGCCAGCCGGCACTGCCCTGGACGCTCCTGATCGGCGCCGCGCTCGTCGGCGCGGCGGTCGGGTGGGCCGTCGGCTCCGCCGCGCGGGCCGCCGGCAGCCGGGACGACACGGTCGACGACGTGGAGTTCGTCGACGTCGACCGCCCCAACTCCCCCGCCGTCTGACCGACAGCACCACCATCGGCCCCGCTCGACCCCGGTCGGGCGGGGCCCGCTGTCATCCGCCCGCTCGGGTGGAACCCGGTCCGCCGGGTGCCGGACCCCTCAGGCGGCCCGGCGGACCGGTGCATCGGTGGTGATCCGGGGTCCCGTCCGGATCACCCGCTCAGTGGCTCGCGCCCGTCACGACGGCAGGTCTGGGTGGTTGTCGGCGCGATACTCCGAGGCTGCCGGTCGGTGGCAGGCCGAAGTGGACGTCGGCGCCGGTGGAGGTCGCCGGACTGATCTGCGCAAGGGCGGTTCCTCTCGGGATCGGGCCCCGGGGGACGGGATTGATCACCTGACTGCCGCCGTGGCCCGGGGGACGAGCACGACGACGAGACGGGTAGAGCTGCCCTGACTCCACCACCCGACGCGACGGCTCCCGCAATCGAGGAATGCGATTACCGTAACCGAAAGCAGCTCGCTTTGGAAGCGCTCCCATCATCGATGTTCGACGCGCTCCCCCACTCGCCCCGCCCAGGTCGGACCCCTCCGTCACCCGGTCCGGGCGAGGGCGGCTCACCCGGGGCGGCGGCAGGATCGCAGCACGGCGGACCTCCGGCCGCGGCCAGCACCCGGTCCGCCATCGGAACAGCGGAGGAGGGACAGATGGCCATCGCGGAGATCAGTCGCACCGACCAGGACATCCAGTCCGCCGTGCTCGACGAGCTGACCTGGGAACCACGGGTGCAGCCGCACGAGATCGGCGTCACCGTCGCCGAGGGCGTCGTCACCCTGACCGGCCGCGTGGACAGCTACGCCAAGAAGTGGGCCGCCGAACGAGCCACCCACCGGGTCGCCTCGGTCCGGGCCGTCGCGAACGACCTGGCCGTGCAGCTCACCAACGGCACCGAGCGCGACGACAGCGACCTGGCCGCCGCGGCCAGCCACGGGCTGGAGTGGGACGCGTTCGTACCCATCGAGAAGCTCCAGGTCACCGTCTCCGCCGGCTGGGTGACGCTGCACGGCGACGTCGAGTGGGAGTACCAACGCCGGGCGGCCGAACGCGCGGTGGCCCGGCTGACCGGCGTACGCGGGGTGAGCAACGGCATCACCGTCCGACCTGCCAGCGCGCCGGACGCCCGCAACCTGGCCGACCGGATCGTCGACGCCCTCGCCCGGGCCGGAGCGACCGAGGCCGAACGGATCAGCGTCCGGGTGCACGGCGACACCGCGATCCTCGCCGGGTTGGTGCACTCGATGCCCGAACGGGCCGAGGTCGAGCAGGTGGCCTGGTCCGCACCGGGCATCCGGGAGGTGCAGAACCACATCGCGGTCGCCCCGGTGCTGCGCTGAGCGGGCGCGGGCGCCCGCTCAGCGGGCGCTGAACGGGCGGGAAACCACCCGGGGTGGGTGAGCCCGTCTCACCCACCCCGGGAGCAGGCTGGTGGCATGAGTGATCCGAACGGGCTGATCCAACCGGGGCGCACCGCACCCGGCTTCACCCTGCCGGCCACCCCGGACGGGGCCCTGCTGGGGCCCGAGCAGTTCCGTGGCCGGCCGGTAGTGCTCGCCTTCTACCCCGCCGACTGGAGCCCGGTCTGCGGTGACCAGATGTCGCTCTACCAGTCGGCGGCACCCGTCTTCGCCCAGTACCAGGCGGTGGTGCTCGGCCTGTCGGTGGACAGCATCTGGTCACACCGGGCGTTCGCGGAGAGCCGGGGCATCGAGTTCCCCCTGCTGTCCGACTTCGAGCCCAAGGGCGAGGTGGCCCGCAGCTACGGCGCGTACATGCCCAACGGTGAGGCGGCACGCGCGCTCGTGGTGCTGGACCCGGCGGGGAAGGTGACCTGGAGCTACCTGTCGCCGCCCGACGTCAACCCCGGCGCCGACGGGATCTTCGACGCGCTGGACCAACTCGCCGCCGATCGGAAGGTGATGGCCCGATGAGCACGCCACTGCAGGTCACCGCCCGACTTCGAGACCCGGTGACCACCGACGACCACATCCGGGGGCCGGCCGACGCGGCGGTGACCATCGTCGAGTACGGCGACTTCCAGTGCCAGTTCTGCGGTGCCGCGTACCCGAACCTGCACGAGTTGCTGCGGCAGCGGGCCGACACCGTACGGCTGGTCTACCGCTACTTCCCGATCGCCAACGTGCACCCGTACGCCGAACGGGCCGCCGAGACGGCCGAGGCCGCCGGGGTCCGGGGCCGGTTCTGGGAGATGCACGACTGGCTCTACGAGCATCAGGACCAGCTCGACCCGGTGCACCTCTCGCTCGGCGTCGAGCAGGTCGGCTTGCCGCCGGACGAGTTGAACGCCGAGGTGGAGAACCGTGCGCACGCGGACCGGGTGCGTCGGGACTTCGTGGGGGGCATCCGCAGCGGGGTGAACGGCACCCCCACCCTGTTCGTGAACGGCATCAGGCACGACGGCGGGTACGACCTGCCCGACCTGCTGACGGCAGCGGATGCCGCCGCGAACGCCTGACCCGCTCAGATCAGACGCAGCTCGCGCGCCCGCCGGACCGCCTCGCGCCGGCGGGTCGCGTCGAGTTTCCGGTAGATGTTGCGGACGTGGGTCTTGACGGTGTTGACCGAGAGGGACAACTCTGCGGCGATCTCCACGTTGGACAGGATGCTCTGCAGGTAGCGCAGAATCGTCAGCTCCCGTTCGGTGAGCGGTTCGTCGAGCGCGCCCCCCGGCCCGGCGGTTGGCCCGGCGGCGCCCTGTCCCGCGCCCCGCACCAGGTCACTGACCAGCGTGAAGTGCGCGGTGCCCGCGTCCAGGTGCGCGGCCAACAGGTCCCGCACCGGTGGTTCGGCGCGGGTGAAGACCCTGCGGCAGCCCTGCGGGCCGGCCAGGCTCAGCGTCTGCTCCAGGATCCGACCCGCCCGACGCCCGTCCCCGGCGCGCTGGGCCAGCACCGCGTCGAGCAGACCGGCGTCCAGGCGTACCGGTAGCGGCCAGGCCGTGGCGGCCGGCGCCTGCCAGTCCGGCAGGGTCCGCTCGGCGACGGCGGCGTCACCGGCCCGCAGCTGCACCTTCGCCAACGTCACGGCGAGCACCGGGTCGGCCCCCTCGTCGGCGGCGTCGGCCAGCAGGTCGCGGGCGGAGTCCAGGTCGCCCCGCGCGGCCCGCAGTTCGGCCTCGGCGGCCCGCAGCAGGCCGGTCAGCTCGTCGGCGGACGGCCGGTCGGCCAGCGCCTCCCGGGCCTGGACGAGCAGCCGCTGGCCGGTCGCCGGGTCACCGGAGTCGCGGCGTAGCTGTGCCCGGCACAGCGCAGCCACCGCCGCCGCCACCGGCTCGTCGGAGGCGGCGGCCAGCCAGTCGCCGCCCAGGGAGGGGTCGCCCAGGGCGGGGTCGCCGGCCCAGCCGTGCGTGACGTCGAGCGCCCCGACGGCGAGGGCGAGGTTCGCGGCGGCCTCCTCGGGCTGGTCGCGCAGCAGTGCCACCACGGCGAGAGCCAGGTACGCGTGGCCGCAGTCGAGCCGACAGGACCAGCCCCGACAGGGCGGCATGCCGAGCGCCTCCCTGGCCGCCTGCTCGGCTGCCCGCAGCTCGCCGCGAACCGCGAGCAGCAGCGCGGCGCGGCTTGTGGCGACCAGCTCGGTGCGCGGCCGGCCGGCTTCCCGCGCGGCCGCCCGGGCCCGCACGAACCGGGCGGTGGGCAGCGCCCCGTCGGCCAACTCGACCAGCCCCAGCGCGGTACCGGTGAACGCCCGCAGGTCCAGGTCGTCGGCGGTGCCGCCGCCACCGGCCGTCGGGGCGGAACTGGAAACCCCGGTCGGCAGCCCGGTGGGAGTGGCTTCCGCCGGTCGGGTCCGCAGCAGGCGAGCGGCGGCGGCCCGGGCCTCGCTGCGGTCGTCGGCGAGCCGGGCCACTGTCAGCTCCAGCGCGGTGACCAACCGCAGGAACCGGTCCCGGCGCGGCACCGGCAGCCCTGCGGCGTGCCCGGCGGCGGCCCGCAGGTGACCGGTGGCGGCCGGCAGGTCACCGGCGTACGCGCGCTCGGCGGCGCAGGCCAGCGCCACCTCCGGGTCGGCCCGGATCACCTCCGCCGGCGGCGGGGTGGGTGCCGGGGCGTGCACCGGGTCCCGGTCGTAGCGGGTGAGCTCCGGCCAGTGCGCGACGAACAGGTCACCGGCCAGGTCCCAGCGGCCGGCGGCCAGGGCGTGCCGCAGAGCGTCGGCGGGCCGCCCGTCAGCCGCGTACCAGTCGGCGGCCCGGACGTGCAGGTCGCGTAGCTCGTCGACGGGCAACCGGGCGAGGTCGGCGCGGAGCAGCTCGGCGAGCAGGGAGTCGTACCGGTACCAGGGCGGCCGGGTGTCCTCCCGGTGCAGCAGACCACCGGTCCCGGCCAGGTCGGCCAGCACCTGCCCGGCGTCGGCGCGGCCGGTCAGCGCTTCGGCCAGGTCGGCGCTGACGGTGTCGACGACTGCGGTACGGCGCAGCAGCTCCTCCTCGGCCGGGTCGAGCGTCGCCAGCACCTCCTCGCGCAGGTAGCCGGCGATCTCCGGGTGGTCTCCGCCGAACTGCCCCACCCAGCGTTCCGGGTCGGACTGTCCGCGTACCGCGAGGGCGGCGATGCGCAGCGCGGCCGGCCAGCCGCCGGTGCGCTCCCGCAGCCGGCGCACAGCGGTCGCCGGCAGCGCGGCGGCGTGGGCGGTGAGCAGGTCGGCCACCTCGTCGTCGGTGAACGCCAGCTCGTCCGGGCCGATCTCGGTCAGCTCGCCGGCGAGACGGAGCCGGTGCAGTGGCAGGTGCAGTCCGGCCCGCGCGCCGATCACCAGACGGAGCCGCCGCCCGGCGTGCCGCAGCAGGAACTCCAGGCCGGTCAACGCCGCCGGGTCGGCGACCCGGTGCAGGTCGTCCAGGATCAGCAGCACCGGCCGGTCGGCGGCGGCGAGCATGGCGGCCAGCGCCTCCAGTTGGTCGGGGCGGGGCGGCCGGTCGGGCACCGGGCCGCCCTCCGTCGCCCCGGTCGCCGAACGCAGCGCCGCGGCGAGGTACGCCCAGAGCCGGTCGGAGTCGTCGCCTGCCTCCACCGACATCCACGCCGAGACCGGGACGTCAGCCGACGAGACCGACAGGTCACCGCTGTCCGGCACCATCCCGCCCGGCTCCACGTCGGGCGGCGCGCCGCCCAGCCGTGTCCAGGACGCGAGCAGGGTGGTCTTGCCCCAGCCGGCGGGAGCGGCGACCAGGGTGACCGGTCCCGCACTGCCCTCGTCCAACCGGCGCAGCAGGCGGGGCCGGGCGACCACCGGCTCCGGCGGCACGGCCGGCGTCAGCCGGGACGCCAACAGCGGTGGCCCCGATGCCGGTTCGACCCGTACGTGATCCTGTTCCGGCACCCAGCCCCACCCCCACCACGCGCTCCGCCCCCGGTCGGCGAGCGGTTACCCGGCACGGGCCGGTTCACCCCTTCCGGGCGAGCGCGCTTCACCCGGGTGCGACCGACGATCGGGGGACGTGAACCGGGAGGACGGGTGGTACCGATGGGACGGCTGGCGCGGGCGGGACCCGCCCTCGGTGGGGCGGCGCTGGCCGGGGCGGCGCGGCTGCTGCGCGTACCCCGTCGGGCTGGCCGGCACGGCGCGGACGGCGACGCCGCACCACGTGGCCGGCACGGCGCGGACGGTGACGCCGCAGCGTCGGCCCGGTGGGAGGTGGTGACCGTCGACCGGCCGCCGGAGCAGGTGCTGCCGGAGGGCCGCTGGCCGGAGCCGCTGCGTCGCCTGGACGGGGCGGTCGAGGTGCGGGTGCGCCCGGCGCCCGGTGACCGGGGCACCGAACTGGCCGCCCGACCGCTGGCCGGCGTCACACCGCCCACCGGGCTCGCCGCCCACGTCGTCGGCGACGACCCGGGTCTGCTGGTCCGCCGGACCCTGCGCCAGATCAAGCAACGGGTGGAGGCCGGTGAGGTGCTCCGCGCGGACCGCTCGGCGCTGGACCGCCCCGAGGTCCCCGGGTGAGAGCGCTCTGCTGGGTGGCCCCCGGCGAACTGGCCGTACGCGAGGTCCCCGACCCGGAGCTGCGCAACGAGCGTGACGTCATCGTCCGGGTTCGGCGCAGCGCCACCTGCGGCGGTGACCTGCCGCTGCTGGCCGGCCGGCACCCGCTGCTGCGGCCCGGCGAGGTGCTCGGCGCCGAGTTCCTGGGCGAGGTGGTGGAGGTCGGCCCCGGGGTCCGCCGACACCGCGCCGGCGACCGGGTGGTCGTCGGTGCGAGCGTGGCCTGCGGCGGCTGCTGGTACTGCCGCCAGGGCCTGCACTCCTGCTGCGACAACGCCCACGCCGACCTGCCCAGCGCCGACCCCGACTGGGCCCGCTCCGACGCAGGCTGTTTCGGCCGACCCCGGGCGGCGGGCGGTTTCGCTGGCGGCCACGCCGAGTACGTGCGGGTGCCGTACGCCGATGTGAGCGCGTTCCGGGTGCCGGACGCCGTCGCCGACGACCGTGCGGTGTTCGCGGCGGACGTGGCGCCTACCGGGTGGCTCGCCGCCGAGTTGGGTGCGGTGCGTCCCGGCGACGTGGTGGCGATCTGGGGCGCCGGGGCGGTGGGTCAGGTGACCGCCCGGGCGGCGGTGCTGCGCGGAGCCGCCCGGGTGCTGGTCGTGGACCGACACGAGCAGCGGCTGCGGATGGCCGAGCGGCACTCCGACGCCGAGCCGCTCGACTACCGCCACACCGACGTCGCGGCCGAACTGCGCGACCGAAGCGGTGGGCGCGGGCCGGACGTGTGCGTGGTGGCGGTCGGCACGCCACCGGCCCGGTCGAGGGCCGACCGGTTCGGTGGCCAGCACGCCGACCGACCGGACGCGCTGCGTGAGGCAGTGCACGCGTGCCGCAAGAGCGGTGTGGTGGTGGTGCTCGGCACGACGGGCGGGTTCGTCGACGCGTTCCCGCTGGGCGCGCTGACCGAACGGCGACTCACGCTGCGCGGCGCCGGTCGGCCGGATCTGCGGGACGTGCCGATGCTGCTGGACCGGATGGCCCGCGACGAGCTGCGGACCGAACACCTGGCCACCCACCGGCTGCCGTTGGCGCAGGGCCCCGAGGGGTACGCGCTGTTCCGGGACCGGGCCGACGGCTGCGTACGCGCCGTGTTCACGCCGTGACCGCCTCCTCGTGATCGCTGATCGGCGACCACGAATGGCAGACTCTGAGGATGACTGGCGAGCGAACGTACGACGTGGTGCTGTTCGGAGCGACCGGGTTCACCGGCGGCCTGACCGCCGAATACCTGGCCCGGCACGCGCCGGCCGAGCTGCGCTGGGCGTTGGCCGGGCGCAACCCGCAGCGCCTCGCCGCCCTGCGGGACCGGCTCGCCGCGATCGACCCGGGCCTGGCCGACCTGCCGCTGCTCACCGCCGACGTGACCGCCGCCGAGTCCCTGCGGGCGGTGGCGGAGAGCGCCCGGGTGGTGGCCAGCACTGTCGGCCCGTACATCCACCACGGGGAGCCGCTGGTCGGGGCGTGCGCCCGTGCCGGCACCGACTACCTGGACATCACCGGCGAGCCGGAGTTCGTCGACCTCATGTACGTGCGTCACCACGCCGAGGCGGCACGCACCGGCGCGCGGCTGGTGCACGCCTGCGGCTTCGACTCCGTCCCGCACGACCTGGGCGTCTGGTTCACCGTCAAACAGCTGCCCACCGACGTCCCGATCACAGTGGACGGGTACGTACGCGCCGGCGGTCGGTTCTCCGCCGGCACCTACCACTCGGCGCTCACCGCGTTCTCCCGTACCGGGCAGGCCAGCCAGGCCGCCCGGGACCGTCGGGCGGTCGAGCCGCGCCCCACCGACCGGCGCGTCCGGGCGGTGCCCGGCCGGCTGGCCCGCTCGGCGGAGCTGGGCATCTGGACCGTGCCGCTGCCGACCATCGACCCGCAGGTGGTCCGCCGCTCGGCTGCGGCCCGCCCGGAGTACGGCCCGGACTTCCGCTACCGGCACTTCGCCGCCGTGAAGCGGCTGCCCACCGTGCTGGCCGGTGCGGCCGGGCTCGGCGCGCTGATCGGGCTGGTGAAGCTGCCGCCCAGCCGACGCTGGCTGCTCGGCCGGCTCGCGTCCGGGCAGGGGCCCACGGCGGAGCAGCGGGCATCGTCCTGGTTCCGGGTCCGGTTCGTCGGCACCGGCGGCGGGCGGCGGGTGGTCACCGAGGTCGCCGGCGGTGACCCCGGCTACGACGAGACGGCGAAGATGCTCGCCGAGTCGGCGCTGTGCCTGGCGCTCGACGAGCTGCCGTCGACCGCCGGTCAGCTCACCCCGGTCGCCGCGATGGGTGACGCGCTGCTCGACCGGCTCGTCCGGGCCGGCCTCACCTTCCGGGTGCTCAAGCAGGAGACGCGGGAGCCCGCCGCTTGACCCTCAACCGGGTCGAGGGGGCAGGATGCCCAGCGTGAGTGACCTGCACAGCATCGGCGAGCTGGCCCGAGCCAGCGGCCTGACCGTCAGCGCACTGCGCTTCTACGACTCGGCCGGTGTGCTGGAGCCGACCCTGGTCGACCCGGTGACCGGCTACCGCTGGTACACCGAGGGGCAGATCGCCCCGGCCCGGCTGGTGGCCGGGCTGCGTCGGATCGGCATGCCGGTGCCGGAGATCGCCGCCGCGGTACGCGCCGAGCCGGCAGTGGTGCACCACCTGCTCGACGCGCACCTGCGTCGGCTGGCCGACGGGCTCAGCGACGCCCGCCGCGAGGTCGACCGCCTCCGCGCCCTGGTGGACCCGGCCCCGCCGACCGCCACCACACTCCTGGTCACCCCCACCGCCCTGGCCGCAGCGCTCGACGCGGTGCGCTTCGCCGTCGGCGTCGACCCGGAGCTGCCGATGCTGGCCGGGGTGCTGTTCGACGTGGAGTCCGACGGCGTCCGGCTCGTCGCCACCGACCGGTACCGGCTCGCGCTGGCTCGGGCCGGGGCCGACGTCGACGGGCCGCCCGTGCGGGTGTTCCTGCCGGTGGCCCTCGTCGACCAGCTCCGGCCGCTGCTCGACACCGGCGACACCTGGCCGGTACGGCTGACGGTGGCGGGCACGGACCTGCGGGTGCGGGTGGCCGACCGCACGCTGACCGCCGCCGCCCTGCCGTACGACTTCCCGGACTACCACCGGCTGTTGCGTAAGTCCGTCGGTGAGCGACCGACCGCGCGCCGGATCCCGGTGGACGTGGCCGCGCTGCGCGCCGCGCTGGCCGACCCGGCGGCACCCACTGTCGCCCTCGACCACGACGGCACGACCCGGCCGGTCACCGTGCTCGGCGTCGACGACCAGGGCGGGCTGCGGCTGCTTCCCGCCGCCGACCTGGGCACTGACGCGCTGCGGGTCGGGGTGGACGGCGGTTACCTGCTGGACGCGCTGAACGCGGCCGGCGCACCGCAACTGGTGCTGGAGCTGGATGGGCCGATCGCACCGCTGGCCGTACGCCGACCCGATGACGCCGACACCTACTCGGTGCTGATGCCGATCCGGCTGGAGAACCTCCCCGTCCCGGGCCGAGAGGGCCGCGACGGTAGCATCTGATGGTTCACCAGTGAACCCCGGACGGAGGCGTACGGAGCAGCATGCTCGACATGGAGTTGATCCGGAAGGATCGCGAGGCGGTGGCGACCGCGCTGGCGAAGCGTCTGGATCCCGCCGAGGTCACCCGTGCCCTGGACGAGATCCAGCGGCTCGACCAGGAACGCCGCGCCCTGATCACGGAGATCGACGCCGAGCGGCAGCGCCGCAAGGCCGAGGCCCGGGCGTACGCGCAGGCGAAGCGGGCCGGCGAGGAGCCGCAGGCCGCCGCACCGGAGGCGGAGCGTAAGCAGCTCGCCGAGCTGGAGTCCCAGCTGGACGAGGTGCAGGCCCGGCTACGCGACGCGATGAGTGAGCTGCCCAACCTGCCCAGCGACGACGTCGTGGCCGGCGGCAAGGAAGCCAACCGGGTGGTGAAGACCTTCGGTGAGCCGCCGGTGATCGAGAAGGTCCGCGACCACGTGGAGCTGAGCCGCGCGTTGGGCCTGGTCGACTACGAGCGTGGGGTCAAGCTCGGTGGTTCCGGTTTCTGGATCTACACCGGGGTCGGCGCCCGGCTGGAGTGGGCGCTGCTCAACTACTTCGTCGACCAGCACATCAGGGCCGGCTACGAGTTCCTGCTCCCGCCGCACCTGCTGCTGGACTCGGCCGGCTTCGCCGCCGGGCAGTTCCCCAAGTTCTACGACGACGTCTACCACCTGGACTCGGCGTCCGCCCCGCGCGGCCAGTTCCTGCTGCCCACGTCGGAGACGGCGATCCTCGGCGCGTACCAGGACGAGATCCTGGAGACCCCGAAGCTGCCGCTGAAGGCGTTCGCGTACACCCCGTGCTACCGGCGGGAGTCCGCAGGCTCGCACTCGGACGAGCGCGGCACGGTGCGGGGGCACCAGTTCAACAAGGTGGAGATCTTCCAGTTCACCCTGCCGGAGCAGGCCGACGCGGCGCTGGAGGAGATGCTCGCCCACGCCGAGAGCCTGGTCGAAGGGCTGGGACTGCACTACCAGCGCACGCTGCTCTCGGCCGGTGACGCCAGCGCCTCGATGAAGAAGACCCTCGACATCGAGGTGTGGATGCCGAGCACTGGCAAGTACAAGGAGGTGTCGTCGGTCTCCTGGGCCGGCGACTACCAGGCGCGTCGCGCGGCCATCCGTTACCGCGAGCCGGGCGGCAAGCAGACCCGCTTCGTGCACACCCTCAACGGGTCGGCACTGGCCACCAGCCGGCTCTTCCCGGCCATCCTGGAGCAGAATCAGCAGGCCGACGGCAGCGTCCTGGTCCCCAAGGTCCTCCAGGACCGCCTGGGCACCGACCGCCTGACCCCCCTGCGCTAGCCGGCCCCCGAAGCGGTCGAAAGCGGCGGGGCCGGTGCGAACGCACCGGCCCGGCCGCCGTCCATTCAGGCCACAGGTGTAACGCCGTGGTCAATCCCCACCGCGCCCTCCTGGTTGATCATGAAGTTATTGCCCGTCACCCCGGCGTGTCGCGGCGATAACTTCATGATCGACAGAGGCTGGGGGCGGGCGGTGGGCGCGCTTCACCAGGAGCGCGGCCAGGAGGAACGTGGCCAGGGCGGCCAGCAGCACCGCCGGGCCGATCCGGTCCAGGGCGTCGGCCAGGGCTCGCTGGACCTGGGCGGCCACCCGGATGACCGGGTCGTGCAGGGCATCACGGCGGCCGGCGGCGAGCCGTAGCTCGTACCAGCCGTACCAGGCGACGTAGCAGCCGGCGATCAGCAGCACCAGTCCACTGAGGCGGGGCACCAGCGCGCCGGCGACGCGCAGCCGGGCCACCAGGCCGTCGCGCACCAGCGCCACCCCGAGCGCGGCGACCGCGACCACCAGACCCATCCCGAGGGCGTACGCGCCGAACAGCGCCAACCCCTGACCGGTCGAGCCGGCCTGGAGGCTGGTCACCACGATGGCCAGGAACGGCGCGATGGCGCAGCCGAGTGACGCCAGGGCGTACGCGGCGCCGAACAGCACCATCGACGGCCAGGTGCGGGTCAGCCGAGGTGCACGGGCCGACCAGCCGGGGGCGGGCAGCCGCCGACCGGCGAGCAACCAGCAGCCGGCCACCACCAGCAGCACGCCGAGCGCCACGGTCAGCCACGGCAGCCGGGGTCGCAGCCAGCCGGCCAACGGCGCCAGCGCCAGGCCGAACGCGCCGAACACCAGCACGTACCCCACTGTCAGCCCGGCCGCCGCGGTGAGCGCGCGGCCGACCGCGCCGCGGGTGTCCGACTTCCCGGCGACCAACAGCGAGAGGTACGCGGGCAGCAACGCGAAGCCGCACGGGTTGACAGCGCCGAGCATGCCGGCGGTCAGCGCGAGCAGCAGTGTGGCGGTCACGCCCCGGCCAGTGCGGCGACCTTGGCGGTGAGCGCCTCACCGTCCAGGAAGCCGTGGTGCACGACAGCGCCGTTCCGGTCGATGATCACGAAGATGCTCTGCTCGGTCACCTTGAACCGCTTCCAGAGCGCGCCCTTGGTGTCCTCGATCTGCGTCGTCGCGCCGAGGTCGAACTCGGTGACGAACTCCTTCATGGCCTTCCGCTCGCCCAGCCCGGCGACGCCGACGATCGGCACGGCGTCCCGGTATCGGGGTTCGATCTCGGCCACCGTCCAGGCCTGGCTGGCGCAGGTGGCGCACCACGGCGCCCAGAACCACAGCACCACCGGTTTGCCGGCGAGCCGTGCCGCGTCGAACGCCGCCCCACCGAGCGTGGTCCCGGTGAAGCGCAGCACGTCCGGGACCTGCGCCGGAGCGGCCGGCGGCCCGCCGGTCGGCGTGGACGCTGCCCCGGTCGGTGCGGGTGGCGCCCCCGTCGTGGTGGACGGGACATCGGTCGACGCCGGGGCCGACCCGGCGGCGGCGGGCCCACCCGGCGCGGTGCCGGTGCAGGCGGCGACACCCAACAGTGCCACCACGAGCGCCCCGGCGGCAGCGGCCCGGTGTACCTGCCCGGCCGCGGTCCCGCGGCGCAACTGCCCGGCTGCGGTCCGGCGGCGTGACTGCCCGGCCCCTGTCCACGCCATGCTGATCCGCATCCGATTCTCCGTTCCGGTCCGGAAGGGACCCCTTGGTGGGCCTGACGCTTGGCTATTCGGCCTTGGCGAGTCGGAGAGCCAACTCCGGGCAGACCTTGACCGCCTTCAGCGCGCCCTCGCGCAGCCAGGTCGGCACGGGGGTGGCCGGGAAGGCCGGATATCCGTTCGCGTCGAGCCGGATGAAGTCCGGTACGACGTGGGCGCAGAGGCCGTGCCCGTCGCAGCGGGACCAGTCCAGGGTGAGCTTCTGCGGATTCGCGTCGGGTGCGCCCGGCAGCCCCATCATGCCCTTGACCCGCCGGCCGCAGCCGTCGCCGGTGCTGTGCAGCCGCAGGTCCTCGACGAAGACCTCGATCGCGGAGAGCGCGAACCGGGCGGTGCCGTCGGGGTGACTGCACGCGCCCCGGCCCTTCACCTCGCCGGCGGCGGCGCGCACGACGTCCGCCGGTTGGCTGCCGGCCACGGCCAGGTCCACCGCGCGGGCCAGGTCCGGCAGGCCCATCTTGCACGGCCCGCACTGGCCGGCGGACTCGCCGGCCAGGTAGCGCACCACCTGGGCGGCCTCACCGAGCGGGCAGGTGTCGACGCCGAGCGGGACGATGATGCCCGCGCCGAGGGTGCCGCCGACAGCGGCCAGGCCCTTGCGGGAAACCTCGGCCTTCTCCGCCGCCTCCGGGGTGATCCACTTGCCGTGGTAGCCGCCCATCAGGATGCCCTGGACGTCCGGCACCTCACACAGGTCGAGGACGTCGCGCAGCGGCATGCCGGCGGTGCACTCCACCACGGCCGGTCGGCCCGCCGCGCCGGTCACCGTGAGCAGCACGGTGCCCGGCTCGTCGTCGGTGCCGAGCGCCGCGTACTCGTACGGGCCCAGTCGGGCACCGATGGCGAGCTGGGCAAACGTCTCGGCGTTGGACAGCAGGGTGGGCAGACCGCTGACCCCGGAGTCGCTGGAGCGTTTCTTGGTGCCCGGCGGGATGTGCGGCAGCCCGTTGATGCCGTTGACGAGTGCGCCGCCCTCGCCGGAGATGAACCGGTGCGGCACTGTGACGATCGTCGTCTGCACCGGCATCCGGCGCTCGTCGAGCGCGTCCATCAGTGAGTCCCGGCCGACCCCGTCGTCCGCCACGCCGATCACGATCTCGTCGGCGTCCAGCGCGTACGCGGCCAGCGCGGCACCGTCCAGGATCAGGTGCGGGGCGCGGGTCAGCAGCACCTTGTCCTTCCAGCTGGCCGGCTCCCCCTCGGTGGCGTTGACGACCACCACGGCGGCAAGGTCCTGCCGCTCGCAGGACTCCAGCACCGCGCGCATCTTGCGGGCGAACGGGAACCCCGCCCCGCCCTTGCCCTTGAGCTGCATGCCCTCGGCGAGCTGGAGCAGCTGCGCGGGCTCCATCGGGCCGATCGGTCCGTGCACCTCCTCGTGCGCGCGCAGGTCGAGTCGGCCGTACTCGGCGAATCCGGCGGTGAGCCGGGGCTCGCCCACACAGGCGACAGGTGGCACGGCGGTCCGCATCACTTCGCCTCACCCCGCAGCCCGGCCCAGTACGCCCCGTCCACCGCGTCGGCGCTGGCCTTGCGGCGCTTGGACTTGCCCTCGCCGGCTGCCCGCTTGGCGCGGCGGGACGCCAGGTCGACAAGGGTCGGGGTGTCGTCGACGGGCGGCGCCACCTCGTCCGGCACGTACCGGGCCGGCGGACGCCAGTAGTCCGGCTCCTCGGGCAGGTCGTCGTCGACGCTGTGCCGGCCGCTGCCGCTGCGCGGCGCCGACGAGATCGGCTCGGCGGAGACCGGGCCGGCGGAGATCGGCTCGTCGGCCTGCCACCGGCGCGGGCTGTCCCAGGGCTCCTCGGGCTCGGCGAGGGCCGGCAGCGGCGGCGCCGAGTAACGGCTGCCGTCGTCCTCGGTGCGGGACCGGCGACGGGACCGCTCGGCGGCCGGCTCCTCGACGCGGCGCCGTCCGGTCGGCACGGCCTCGTCGCGGGTACGCGAGGCGCGCCGCCGGGTCACCGGCTCGACCTCCTCCTCGTCGCGTCGACGGGTGTCGGTCTCCTCCACGCTGCGGCGGGCCGACCGGCGGGTCGTCGACTCCTCCTCGGCACGTCGGCCGCGTGAGGACCGTTCGGTGTCGCGGCGGGCGGCCGGCTCCTCCTCCCGCCGACGGCGGCTCGGGCGGGCCGGCTCGACGAGGGAACCGGGCTCGGGCACCACCGGGACGGTGAACCGTTCCGGGTCGCGCCGCGTGGCCGGCGCGGCCCAGGTGGCGGTGGTCGTGTCCGCCCAGGCGGGACGCTTCTCGGCGGCCTTCGGGCGCCGACCCAACCCGGCCAGCAGCGATCTGGCGGTCTTCGCCTCCTCGGCCCGGCCGACCATCACCGCGTTGCGCACCGCTGCCTGGTGCTGCTCGCGGCTGCGCCGACCGATGCTGACCGAGAACCGGACCAGCAGGGCCAGCACCACCAGCAGAATGCAGCCCAGGTAGCTGAACATCACCCAGGGCGCTGCGGCCCGACCGGCGTTGAGGCCGTGGAAGACAGCGAACGGCCAGGCCAGGTACGCGGTGGAGTGCAGCGTGCGCCACAGCCACTTCGGGCCGACGCCGGCGAAGCGGGCGCGGATGATGCCGGTCCAGATCACGCTGACCATCAGCAGCGCCGCCACAGTGCCGAGCCCGATGTAGAGCCCACGGCCGCCGACGAACGGAACCAGCGCGTCGGTCGCCGCCGCCCGCCCGGTGGCGACCTTGGTGAGGACGTGGAAGCCGAGCCCGGCCACGCCCAGCACGCCGGTGGCCCGGTGCGCCGACTGCATCAGCACCCGGTGCGGGATGCGCAGCACCAGCCGGTCGGTGGCGAGCAGACCGAGCATCACGGTGAGGCTCAACGCCACCAGGGAGATGACCCCGGCGAAGAACTCGGTGAAGAAGAAGCCGTACGCGTACGCCGTCTGGCCAACGCCGGTCAGCATGATCGCCGCCCAGAGCGCGGCGAGCACCGACGCGATCAGCAGGGCGCTCGCCGACCGTGACGGGGCGCGCACCCCCCGACTGCTGGCGCTGGTCCGGACCGTCGCCGCCTTCTTGTCCTGCTCTGCCCGGGCCATCTGCTCCTCGATCGTCTCGCGGCGGCGCACCACCGGCCGACCCCTGCTCCCCCATCCAGTACGGACCGGCGGGGCGCGCGGATCACCTGCGGAAGGAAATTTCTGGGCCGACATCGAACCGAGGGGCGCAGCCGTGCGTTCCACCCGCTCACACCCACCGATCAGGACAGTGACGAATGCCCATGCATTGACAGTCCTCGCAACACGCTTGTAACCTTTCAGCAATTTTCAGTCAGGCTTGCAAGATCCCGGCAAGCCGGCACTCCCCCACCGCACCACCACCCCCGCTCCCGCTCCCGCTCCCGTCAGGAGTCCCCCATGCACCGACGTCGACGTGGTTCGGCGCTCCTCGCCCTCGGTCTGATCGCCAGCCTGCTCGTCCCCACCGCCGTGACGGCACCCCCGGCCGTCGCCGCCCCGTCCGGCGGCAAGAAGGTCATCGTCCAGCTCTTCGAGTGGAACTGGCCCTCGGTGGCCAGCGAGTGCCAGAGCACCCTCGGCCCGAAGGGCTACGGGTACGTGCAGGTCTCGCCCCCGCAGGAGCACGTGCGGGGCAACCAGTGGTGGCTGGCGTACCAGCCGGTCAGCTATCGGATCGAGTCCCGCAAGGGCACCCGGGCCCAGTTCCAGTCGATGGTGAACACCTGCCACGCGGCCGGGGTCAAGGTGATCGTCGACGCGGTGATCAACCACATGTCCGGTCAGGACAACGGCGGCACCGGCTGGGCCGGCTCGTCCTACTCGCACTACGACTACCCGGGCATCTACCAGACCCAGGACTTCCACCACTGCGGGCGCAACGGCGGCGACGACATCGCCAACTACAACGACAGGTACGAGGTGCAGAACTGTGAACTGGTCAACCTCTCGGACTTGAAGACCGAGTCGGACTACGTCCGCACGAAGATCGCCTCGTACCTGAACGACCTGCTCTCGCTCGGCGTCGACGGCTTCCGGATGGACGCCAGCAAACACATGCCGGCCGCCGACATCGCCGCCATCAGGGGCAAGCTGTCCCGCTCCGCGTACATCGTGCAGGAGGTCATCTACGGTGCCGGCGAGCCGGTCCAGCCGACCGAGTACACCGGCAACGGTGACGTGCACGAGTTCCGCTACGGCAAGGACCTGGCCCGAGTGTTCCGCTCCGAGCGGTTGGCGTACCTGCGCAACTTCGGCGAGGGCTGGGGGCACCTGCCCACCGGCCCGGCCTCGGTGTTCGTCGACAACCACGACACCCAACGCGACTCCGGTGGGGTGCTGACCTACCGCGACCGGGGCATCTACGCGCTGGCGAACGCCTTCATGCTGGCCTGGCCGTACGGCTCTCCGACCGTCATGTCCAGCTACACCTTCAGCAACCGGGACGCCGGCCCACCGTCGGACGGCGCCAACAAGACGCTCAGCGCCACCTGTTACTCCGGCTGGGAGTGCGAACACCGCTGGCCGGTGATCGCCAACATGGTCGGCTTCCGCAACGCCACCGAGGGTGCCGGCGTGGCCAACTGGTACGACAACGGCAACAACCACATCGCGTTCAGTCGCAGCGGCAAGGGTTTCCTCACCGTCAACGACGAGGACGCGGCGGTGAACGGCCGCTCCTACTACACGGGGTTGCCCGCCGGTCGGTACTGCGACGTCATCCACGGCACCTACGCGGGTGGGACGTGCAGCGGTCCGGTGATCACGGTGGACGGTAACGGCTGGTTCGCGGCGAACGTGCCGGCGCACGACGCGGTGGCCATCCACATCGGCGCGCGGGTCTGACGCGATCGGGGCCTCCGGACGGCGGGTCTCGCCGAACCGGGGGCCCCGAAGCATTCGCCACCATAGAGTGGTTTCGTGCCGTTTGACCGAAAGACTCCGTACCGCCGTCGCGGCGTCTGGGTGGCCGCCGCGATCGGCGTACCCGCGCTGCTGGTGACCGCGCTGCTGGTCGGCCAGGCCCTCACCCCGAGCTCGACGGCCCCCGCCGACCGCGACGTGGTGGCAGCCGACCCCACTCCGAGCAGTGTGGAGCAGAGCCCGGAGGAGCCGATCCCCCCGGCCGCGCCCGCCCCGGACGGGCTGCCGGTTGTCGACTACGACCCCGCCCCCGGCGGGTTCCCCGCCGATCCGTTCAGCATGGACGTCACACCGCTGGCCGACGGCGCGCACCCGACCAGACGGATCGCCGCGTACGACGCGCCCGGCGGTCGGCCGCGCGCCTTCCTCGAACCGACCATCCGCGGTGTCGAGCTGACCATGCCGATCGCCCAGCGGCGCGCCGGCTGGACGGCGGTCCTGCTGCCCTCGGCCAACCGCCGCCTCGCCTGGCTGCCGCCCGGCGGGTTCGAGACGGTGGCGTTGCGCGACCAGATCGTTGTGGAACGCAAGGTCCACCGGCTCACCTGGTACCGGGCCGGCAAGGCGGTGCGCTCCTGGGAGGTCAGCCTCGGCCAGTCGGGCCAGGAGACCCCACTGGGGCGCACCTTCATCCTGGGCCGCACCCCACCGCCGGAGGAGGTCTACGGCGGGGTGGACATCTACGCCCTCGGGTCGGTGCCCGACGACCCGGAGTCGGTCCCGTCCGGGCTGCGCGGCGCGCACATCGGGGTGCACACCTGGCACAACGACGACGAGCTGGGCGAGAACACCACCAACGGCTGCATCCGGCTGACCCGCAGCGGTCAACGGGAACTGCTCGCCGAGGTCCGCCCCGGCAGCAGCGTCGTCGTCGTCGACCAACTGGCCGCCCCACCGCCGACCGCCTGAACACCGGCCCGCACGGTCAGTCGCCGAGCAGCCAGCCGTTCTGCTCGGCGACCCGGATCGCGTCGGCCCGGTTGCGGGCACCGGTCTTGCCGATCGCCGCCGACAGGTGGTTGCGTACCGTCCCCTCGGACAGGTGCAACGCCCTGGCCAGGTCGGCGACGCTGCCACCGCCCCGGGCCGTCCGCAGCACCTCGGTCTCCCGCTCGGTCAGCGGGCTGAGCCCGGCGGCCAGCGTCTCCGCGGCCAGCGTCGGGTCGACCACCCGCAGCCCGGCGTGCACCCGACGGACCGCGTCGGCGAGCTGCCGGGCCGGCGTGTCCTTGACCACGAAACCGCTCGCGCCGGCCTCCATGGCCCGCCGCAGGTAGCCGGGTCGACCGAAGGTGGTCACCACCAGCACCCGGCAGGTCGGCAGCGCGGCCCGCAATGCCGCGGTGGCGGCGATCCCGTCCAGGCCGGGCATCTCCACGTCCAGCAGAGCCACGTCCGGAGCGCTGCGTCGGGCCTCGGGCACCACCTCGTCGCCCCGGCCGACCTCGGCGACCACTGTCAGGTCCTCCTCCAACGAGAGCAGGGCCGCCAGTGCACCCCGGACCAGCGCCTGGTCGTCGGCGAGCAACAGCCGGATCGGCGTGGAGCCGCCGCTCACCGGGCCTCCCCCGGCGCGTGCACCCGCAGCAGAAAACCGTCGCCCGTCGACCGCCGGCCGACGGTCACCACAGCGTCCAGCCGCCGCGCCCGCTCCCGCAGGCCCACCAGCCCGTGCCCGCTCGGGTCGGGAGTGGACGGCCCGCCACCGTCGTCACTGATCTCGACCCGATCCGGGTGCACCCGAATGACGCAGCACCGCGCCCCGCTGTGCCGGACCACGTTGGTCACCCCTTCCCGTACCGCCCAGCCGAACAACCGGTCCCACTCCTGCGGCAGCTCGGGCACCTCGGCCGACACGTCCGCCGCGATGCCCGCCGAGGCCAGCGCGGAGCGGGCGCCGGCAAGCTCCGCGGCGAGGCTCACCTCGCGGTACGCCCCGACCGTCTGTCGTACGTCGGCCAGCGCGGCCCGGGCCAGCGCCTCCACCTCGGCGATCTCGGTGGCGGCCCGCTCGCGGTCGACCTCGATCAGACGGCCGGCCAACTCGGCCTTGATCGCCACCACGGTCAGCGAGTGCCCGAGGATGTCGTGCAGGTCGCGGGCGGCACGGGACCGCTCCTCGGCGACCGCGAGCCGACCGATCTCCTGCTGGGCGGCCCGGAGTTCGCTGTTGCGCTGGGCCAACCGGGACACCCCGAACATGGCGAACGAGGCGAGCAGCACCGCGAAGACGATGCCGCTCTCCGCCGACCACCCCGGCACCAGCCAGGACGCCAGCACCGGGGTCACCGCGCAGAGCACGACGACGGCCAACGCCTCCCGCAGCGGCAGCAGGAAGACCGCCGCCGCGGCCACGTAGACCAGGGTGGCCAGCCAGTCCCCTTCGGTGCCCGGGAGACTGGCCAGGCCCACCGCGAGCAGCAGCGCCAGCCCGGCCCGAGCCCGGCCGGCCGGGATGGGCGACAGTGACTGGCGCAGTTTGCGCGCCCACTGGAACAGCAACACGTAACCGATGCCGAAGACGACAAGGGCCACCACACCGAGGAGCCGCCGCCACAGCTCCGGCTGGTGCAGGGCGGTGGCGAGCGGCACGTTGAGGAAGAACAGCCAGACGGCGGCCAGCAGCCAGCCGGTGACCCGCCAGTGGCGGCTCACCGGCCAGGGCTGCCCGGTCGGGAGGTCCATCGGGTTCACGCTAGCGGCCCGGTCGCTCAGACCCGCGCGGTGTCCCGGCGGAACAGCCGGGCCGCGCCGACGCCGAACAGCAGCGCCCAGACGACGAGGTTCGCCACCGCCGCCATGCTCACCCCGTCGCCGGTCAGCGGGGCACGGGCCAGCACGCCCATGCCGTACACCGGGGTGAACTTCGCGACCTGCTGGAGCACGTCCGGCAGCACCTCGACCGGGACGAACAGCCCGCCGAACATGGCCAGCACCGCCAGCACGGGGCCGATGATCTGCATGACGTTCTCGGCCGGCGCCAGGTAGCCGATGAAGAGACCGAACGCGGCGAAGACCAGCGAGCCGACCCAGGCGGCGAGCCCGGACAGCAGCCAGACGTACGCCGGGACGCGAACGCCGGCCACGGCACCCACCAGGAACTCGACGACCACCGCGAGCAGACCGAGGCTCATCGCGGTGATGAGCTTGGTCGCCACGTACGCCGCCGGGCGCAGCGGGGTGAGCCGCAGTTGCCGGCTCCAGCCCAGGGCCCGTTCGGTGGCCACCGCGCCACCGACACTGGTGGTGGCCACCATCGCCGCGTAGACGGCCAGGCTGATCATGACGTACGCCGTCACCGGCCGACCGTTGTCCAGTGACTGCCCGCCCTGCGGCAGGCCGAAGATGAGGAAGAAGACGCCGGGCATGATCAGCGTGAAGGCGAGGGTGCGGCGGTTGCGCAGCACCCGGCGCAGCTCGATGCCCAGGGCGCCGGGAGCGAACCCGCCCAGCGCGGGCAGCCGACGGTCCGGCTCGGTGACAGCGGCGCGGGTGGGGGTGGAGGTGGTCATCTCAGGCTCCGGTCTGCGCTGTGGTCAGGGCGAGGAAGGCGTCCTCGAGGTTGCGGGAGGTGATCTCGACGTCCCGGGCGGCGGTCCGGGTCAGCAGGTGCCGGGCGACGGCATCCGAGTCGCCGGTCCGTACCAGCACGCTGTCGCCGCGCACCTCGACGGCGTCCACGCCGGGCAGCGCGGCGAGCGCGGCCTGGTCGGCACCGGGCAGGGTGGCCCGCACGGTACGGCCGGCGGCCAGGTTCTTGATCTCCGCGGTGGTGCCGTCGGCGACGATGCGCCCCTGCCGGACCAGCACGATCCGGTCGGCGTACGCGTCCGCCTCGTCGAGGTAGTGGGTGGCGAAGATGACGGTCCGTCCGCGCCGGGCGTCACGGCGCAGGGCCTGCCAGAAGTCGCGCCGACCCTCGACGTCCATGCCGGTGGTCGGCTCGTCGAGCACCATCAGGTCCGGGTCGGGCAGCAGGGCCAGCGCAAAGCGCAACCGCTGCTGCTGACCGCCCGAGCAGCGCCCGACCACCCGATCGGCGATGTCGGTGATACCAGCCCGCTCCAGCACCTCCGCCGCCGGGCGGGTGTGCCGGTAGAAGTGCGCGGTCATCCGCACCGTCTCGCCCACGGTGAGGTCCTTGAGCAGCCCACCGGTCTGGAGTACGGCGGCGACGCGACCTCGGGCCACCGCCTCGTCAGGGGTGCCACCGAGGACGCGGACGGTGCCAGTGTCCGGGCGGGACAGCCCGAGCAGCATGTCGATGGTGGTGGTCTTGCCCGCGCCGTTCGGGCCGAGGAACGCCACCACCTCGCCGGGCTGCACCCGAAGGCTCAACCCGTCAACAGCGGTGACCGCGCCGAAGCTCTTGGTGAGGCCGTCCAACTCGACAGCCGGATGCGTACTGGTCATGCCAATCATGCTCCGGCGGCGCGTACCCCGATGCCCGGAGCGGTCGTCACGCTCCGACCGTGACATTTGTCAGGGGCCCGTTCCCCCGGAGGGTTTCCCCGCCCGGCAGCGGGTAACCGCCGGGCCGAAGCCGCGACACCGGGAGGACGCGATGGGTGCCACGCCGCAGGGTCAGGTCGACACGATCGTGCTGATCCACGGGCTCTGGATGACGCCGCGCAGCTGGGAGGGGTGGGCCCAGCGCTACACCGAACGCGGCATGCACGTCATCGCCCCGGCCTGGCCCGGCATGGACCGGTCCGTGGAGCAGTTGCGCGACGATCCCGGCCCCATCGCCGAGCAGAGCATGGCCACCATCGTCGCGCACTACGACAAGATCATCCGGGCGCTGCCCCGACCGCCGATCATCATGGGGCACTCGTTCGGTGGCCTGTTCGCCCAGGTCCTCGCCGACCGAGGCCTCGGCGCGGCAGTGGTGGGGGTGCATCCCGCGGCGATCAAGGGAGTGCTCAAGGTGCCGCTGAGTCAGCTCCGCTCGGGCTTCCCGATCCTGCGCAGCCCCGCCAACCGCAGCAAGGCCGTCCCGTTCACCCAGGACGACTTCGCCTACACCTTCGGCAACACGATGAGCCGCGAGGACTCCGACCGGGCCTGGCAGCGCTACGCCGTCCCGGGCGCCGGCCGGGTCTTCTTCGAGGGCGCCTTCGCCAACGTCGACCCGCGCTCACCCGCCCGGGTCGACGTCGGGCGCAACGACCGGGCACCGCTGCTGCTGATGGCCGGCGAGGCCGACCATGTGGTGCCGGCGTCGGTGGTCCGCGCCAACGCCGGGCTCTACCAGAAGTCCCGGGCCCTCACCGCGTACGAGCAGTTCGCGGGCCGGTCACACTTCACCGTCGGTCAACCCGGCTGGGAGCCGATCGCCGACTACGCGCTGGACTGGGCGTTGCGCGCGGCGGCCCTGCCCCGCGAGGCGACAATCGCCAGCGAAACCCCCCGCCGCTGACCCGGTTGGTCGCCCTGCCCGGTTGCCATGATCAGGTGATGAGAAACAGCTCAGGAACGCCTCTGACAGCTGTTTCTCATCACCTGATCACGCAAGACCACTCTGGCGGTGCGGCATGTCGGCGTCCTGGCGGGGTACCTCTGTGCGATGAGGGCCAGTTTCCGGCTTGGCCGGGTCGCAGGAGTGCCGGTCGGTGTCAACTGGAGCGTGCTGGTCATCTTCGCGCTGATCGCGTGGGGTTTGGCCGCGAACCAGTTCCCCCGTTCGTACCCGGACCGCTCGCCCGTGGCGTACACCCTCGCCGGCCTGGCCGCGGCGGTGGTCTTCTTCGTCGGCCTGCTCGCCCACGAGGTGTCGCACGCGGTGGTGGCCAAACGCAACGGGCTGGAGGTCGACGGCATCACGCTGTGGCTGTTCGGCGGCGTGGCCGAGTTGCGGGGCGAGCCGCGTGACCCGGGCGCGGAGTTGCGCATCGCAGGCGTCGGCCCGCTGATCAGCCTGCTGATCGGGGCGTTCTTCGGTGCCATCGCGGCGTTGCTCGCGCTGGCCGGGCAGGGCGGTCTGCTGTTCGGGGCGGTGGCCTGGCTGGCGGGGATCAACGTGCTGCTGGCCGTCTTCAACGTGCTGCCGGCCGCGCCCCTGGACGGTGGCCGGTTGCTGCGCGCCGCGGTCTGGAAGGCCACCGGTGACCGGACCCGGGCGTCGGTGGTCGCCGCTCGGGCCGGCTGGGTGCTGGGTGTGCTGCTGATCGGCCTGGGGTTGTGGCAGTTCCTGTCCGGTGTCGGTTTCGGTGGGCTCTGGTTGGCGCTGATCGGCTGGTTCCTGATCGGGGCGGCCGGCATGGAGGAGCGGCAGGCCCGCACCGGCACCGCGCTGCGCGGGATCCGGGTGGGCGACGTGATGACCCCGCAGCCGCAGACGGCCTCGGCGCAGATGACTGTCGCGGACTTCGTCGACCACTACCTGTTCGCGTACCGGCATTCGGCGCTGCCGCTGACCGAGGACGGCCGGCCGACCGGGCTGGTCACCGTCGACCGGGTGCGGGGCGTGCCGCCGGAGCGACGGGCGTCGACCACGCTGGCCGAGGTGGCCTGCCGGGCCGACGATCTGGTGCTGGCCCAGCCCGGTGAACAGCTCAACGACCTGCTCCCCCGGCTCTCCGAGTGCGCCGACGGCCGCGCCCTGGTGGTGACCGAAGACGGCCACCTGACCGGCATCGTCTCCCCCAGCGACATCAGCCGCGCCGTCCAACGCAGCACCCTCCGCACCCCCACCCCCTCCCGTTGATCATGAAGTTATTGCGCCGACACGCCGTGCCGAGTGGCAATAACTTCATGATCGACCGGGGCGGGGCGGGCGGGGCAGGGCGGGGCGGGGCGGGGACGGGCAGGGGGGTTAGGAGTGGGGGCAGGTGTCGCGGTACTCCTGGATGGTTGTTGAGGCTTGCGGTGCGGGGCAGAGGAACTGGTCGTAGCGGGTGTCGTCGTCCACGAAGCGCTTCAGCCAGGAGATGCTGTACTTGGCGACCGTCACGTTCGTCGAGGTGGGCGCGGAGTGGCTGGCGTTGTTGAGTTCCAGGTACGCCTTGTCCAGCGTGGACGGCAGGCTGGTGTAGAAGGGCTCCGAGTGCGACGAGACCGGTGCCACCGAATCGTTCTCCGCGCCGACGACCAGCGTCGGCACCCGTACGCCGGACCAGTTCTTGACGGTGTGCCAGCCGGTCAGCGGGATCGCGGCCTGCAACTGCGGTCGTGAGTTCGCCGCCGAGAGGCTGCCGCCGCCACCCATCGAGTGCCCCATCACGGCGAGCCGGTTGCGGTCGATCCGGGTACGCACGCCGCTGGTGTTGGTGAGGTAGTCCAGGGCTGCGAGCAGTTGAGTGCCCCGGCTGGCCGGCTGGTCGTAGCGGGACAACGTGTCGATCGTGATCACCACGAAGCCCTGCGAGGCGAGGCGCGGCCCCAGCCAGGCCACGCTGGACTGGGTGGCGGTGTAGCCGGGTGAGATGGCCACCGCGCCGAAGGTGCCCTCGGCGGTGCTGGTCGGGTAGTAGATCGTCCCGCCCCGGAAACCGCTGACGCTGGAGGCCGCGACGGTGCTCTGGGCGATGGCGAACGCGCCCCGGCTGGCCTCAATGCTGGCCACGGTGGGGGCCGGGCCGCGCTCGTAGGGGCTGGCGGCGGCGTGGGCGGCTGGGGTCGCTGCGCCCAGTCCGGCGCCGAGCACGGCCAGGGCGAGCGCCCAGCGCAGACCGCGGCGGGGGCGAGGGACGACTGGTTCGGGGATGATGGCGGGTACGGGCTGCATGTCTCGCTCCGAGGGGTGGAGCCGACGGTCCCGGGACGGGGACCGGACGATGAGACTCATCGACAGACGTCAGTGTCCGCTCGGGGTCTCGCACCCCACCAATCCCAGCCGCCCCATGCCGCAGCGCTATGACACGCGCCGGGTCACCGGGGGAAGTAGCGGTCCATGGCCTCGGTGCGGAACGTGCCCTTCGGGTCAAGGTCGGCCAGGAGCGCGGCGAAGTCGTCGTAGCGCGGGTAGCGGGCGGACAGCTCGGCCGGGTCGGTCACGAAGACCTTGCCCCAGTGCGGGCGGGGCGCGAAGGGCGCCAGCCGCTCCTCCACGGCGGCCACCACGGGCAGCACCGCCGCGGTGTCGTCGACCCAGGTGAAGTGCAGCACGAAGCTGTCCCGCCGGTAGTTCGGGCTGAGCCACAGCTCGTCGGCCGCCACCGTCCGCAGCTCGGACACCAGCAGCACCGGGGCGATCAGGTCCGCCACGTCGTCCAGGGCGGCGAGCGCGTCCGCCGCCGCCGTACGCGCGACGTGATACTCGGACTGCAACTCGTCGCCGCTGCTCGGGGTGAAACCGAGCTTGAAGTGCGGCAGCCGCTCGTGCCACGGGCCCGGCTCGCCGAGCTGCGGGGTGCAGTTCTCCGCCGGCATCCCGAGCACAGGGTGCCGAGGCTGGTCGGCCGCCGTGGTGCCCAGCCAGTCCGCCGGGGGTGACGGCTCGTCGGCCACCTGCTTGCGCCACACCTCGCGCAGCCGAGGCGTACGGAAGTCGGTGAAGACACTCACGCTGTACGCCGAGCCGAGCGCCTCGTCCAACGCCGTCCGGTCCAGGTCGAGGCGTACGTACTGGCGCAGCGCGAAGGTCGGTACGACGTCCAGTGTGACGCGGGTGACCAGGCCGAGCGCGCCGAGCCCGACCACCATGCCGGCGAACGTGTCGCTGTCTCGGTCGACACGGAGCAGGTCGCCGTCGGCGGTGACCAGTTCCAGGCCGGCGACCGCGCTGGCCAGGTTGCCGTGGGTCTGACCGGAGCCGTGGGTGGCGGTGGCCACCGCGCCAGCCACCGAGATGTGCGGCAGCGAGGCGAGGTTCGCCAGCGCGTACCCCTGGGTGTGCAGCTGTCGGGCGACGTCGCCGTAGCGCATCGCGCCGCTCACTGTGACCTGCCCGCGCTCGTGGTCCACCTCGACGACCGGGGGCAGCCCGGCGAGGCTGACCAGGTCACCGTCGGTGTCGCCGAGACGGTTGAAGGAGTGCCCGCTGCCCACCGCCCGGATCCGGCTGCTGCCGGCGACGAGCCGGCGCAGCTCGTCGACGGAGGTGGGGCGGTGGAACGCCTTCGCGGCGTACCGCACGTTGCCGGCCCAGTTGCGGCGCGGAACGTCAGTGGTCGACGCGGTGTGCGGTCCCTGCGCGGTCATGTGGCGGTCTCCCGATCGGTGCTCTGCTGGTCGGCCAACGCGGCGACGAGGGCACCCAGAACGGTATCCGTCTCGGACGTGTTGTAGCCACGCTGGGCGATCGGCAGACCAGCCCTGGTGGCGCGTTGGATCTCCCCGCGGGCCGCCTGCCGGGCTGACGTGTCCCCGGACATCAGCGCGTCCTGGCCGCGTCGGATCAACCGGTCGACCCGGTCCATCTGGTAGCCACGCAGACCGATCATGAGCTCCGGTGCCTCGAAGGCGGCGCGGCGCACCGCGAGCAGGTCGACGAACCGGTCGCCGGCATAGCGGGTCAACGCCTCCGACACCTGCTCGGGCTGCTCACGGACCTGGTCGAGGACGAGCAACTCGATGGCCGGGCGACCGTCGGACGGGTGGCGCGCCGTCACCAGCTCACGGGGCACACCCTGCACAGGAACCAGCAACAGTCGCGGCGGTTTCGCGTAGCCGTCGCGTCGGGGCGGCTCGTCGAGGACCAGCGTGTCGACCTCGTCCCACCGAATCTCCCGGCGCAGGCCGGGACGCCGGATGCTGAGCCCTTCCGAGTGGATCCCGAACCGGAACGGCCGCATCGCGCTGACCAGCGCCACCGCGCCGAGCGCGATCGCCCCCACCGCGATGATCGTCCGTAGCAGGGCGCCGTCGCTGGGATAGACCAACAGAAGCACTCCACCGAGTACGCACACCGAGGCGAGCGCACGGGCCCCCCGATTCCGGCGCAGTTCCACGCTCGGACCCCCGTTTCATGACCGTGGCGTCGGTCCCGACATCTTCCGCCAGACCGGGCACCAGGGACACCGGTCGATCGGGCACGGTTGTTCTCGTCGCCGTCGGGGAACCCTACGCCCATGAGCAGCTACCGTGATCCGGCCGCACGAGGCGACGTCTTCCCCTCCGAGGAGGAGCTGGACCCGACCGGCACCGAGGTCGAGCAGGCCAGCGCGCCGCCGGCCGGCGAGTTTTCGAGCCACCCGTCGCCGACGCCCGGCCCTCGGCCCACACCGACGCCCGCGCCCGCCCCGACGCCGGTGCCGGCACCCGGCCCGCCGCCGCGCGCTCCTGGCGCACAGTCGATCGTGACGCGTCACCTGGACGGCTCGGTGGAGGTGGTCACCGACCTCGACGGTGACGGCGTCGCCGACGTCGTCCAGATCGACGTGGACGGTGACGGGATCCCGGACATCACCTATCTGGACAGTGACCGCGACGGACGGCTGGACACCGTGCTGGGTGACCCGAGCGCGGTCGGGACAAACTTCCACCGGGCCTGACCGGCGACGTCGTCCCACGGCCACCCGGCCGACTCAGAGCTTCGCCATCACCTCGCCGGCGACCAGCTCCAGGTGCTCCAGGTCGCTGAGGTCCAGCACCTGGAGGTAGAGCCGCTCGCTGCCGATCTCCGCGTACCGGCCGATGGTGTCCAGCACCTCGGCGGGCGTGCCGGCCAGACCGTTGGCCCGCAGCTCGTCCGGATCGCGACCGATGGCGGCAGCGCGGCGGGCCACCTCGGCGTCGTCGCGCCCGCAGCAGAGCACCAGGGCGTTGGACCAGACCATCTCGGCCGGGTCCCGGCCGATCTCGACGCAGGCCGCGCGTACCCGGTCGAACTGCGCCGCGGTGTCCGGCACCGAGGCGAACGGCAGGTTGAACTCGTCGGCGTAGCGGGCGGCCAGCCGAGGGGTGCGCTTCGGGCCCGTACCGCCGAGCAGGATCGGAGGACGGGGCTGCTGCACGGGCTTGGGCAGGGCCGGCGAGTTCCGGACCGGGTAGTACCGGCCGTCGTGGTCGAACCGCTCCCCCGGCGGCGTGGCCCAGAGCCCGGTGATGACGGCGAGCTGCTCCTCCAGCCGGTCGAACCGCTCGCCCAGCGGCGGGAACGCGATGCCGTACGCGCTGTGCTCCTCGGCGTACCAGCCGGTGCCGATGCCCAGCTCCACCCGGCCGCCGCTCATCTGGTCGACCTGCGCCACCGTGATCGCCAGCGGGCCGGGCAGCCGGAAGGTGGCGGCGGTCATGAGCGTGCCGAGCCGGATGCGGCTGGTCTCCCGGGCCAGGCCGGCGAGCGTGGTCCACGCGTCGGTGGGGCCGGGCTCGCCGCTCACGTCACCCATCTTCAGGTAGTGGTCGGACCGGAAGAACGCCCCGTAGCCGGCGTCCTCGGCGCACCGGGCGACGGCGAGCAACTGGTCGTAGCTGGCACCCTGCTGGGGCTCGGTGAAGATCCGAAGTTCCATGATCCGAGCATAGGAAGCCGATCGGCGGTGGCGCGTCGGGACGGCGACCGCCGCCATATGCCTTGACGGTCATATGACGAAAGAGGCATATTGGGAAGGTGTCCACCGACGCCTTCACCGTCCTCGCCGAGCCCACCCGGCGCCGGATCCTCGATCAGCTCCGCGACGCCGAACGCAGCGTCGGCGAGCTGGTCGATGGGCTCGGGGTCAGCCAGCCAGCCGTCTCCAAACACCTGCGGGTGCTTCGCGACGCCGGCTTCGTCACCTGCCGGACGGCCGCCCGACAGCGGATCTACCGCCTCGACCCCGGCCCGCTGCGGGTCGTCGACGGCTGGCTCGACCCGTACCGGCGGCTCTGGGCCCGACACCTGGACGCCCTGGAACGACACCTCGACAGTCAGGAGCAGTGAATGGACCGCGACGCGTTCCGCCCGAGCCCACCCGCCGACGTGCGCGCCGAGCGAAACGACGCTCGCGCGACCCTCGTCTTCGTCCGCGACCTGCGGCATCCGCCAGCCACCGTCTGGGCGGCACTGACCGACCCGGCGCAGCTCGCGCAGTGGGCGCCGTTCCTCGCCGACCGCGATCTCGGCAACGCCGGCGCCGCCGTGCTCACCCTCGTCGACGGCGAGACCACCCAGGAGGACCCGGCGACGGTACGCCGGGCCGAGCCGCCGCACCTGCTGGAGTACACCTGGGGCGACGACCTGCTGCGCTGGGAGCTGAGCCCGCTGGGCAACGGCACCCGGCTCACCCTGCGGCACACCGTCGCCGACCGGGGCATGCTGCCGATGGTCGCGGCCGGCTGGCACCTCTGCCTCGACGTGGCCGACCGGTTGCTCGACGGCGACCCGGTCGGCCCGATCCGCGGCGCGGAGGCCAAGGACTTCGGCTGGCCCGAGCTGCGCGACGCGTACGCCGAACGGCTCGGTGAGGGCTGACCGGTGCAGTTCCGGCGGCCCCGGAGCCCGGAGCCGCCGGAACCCGGTCAGACGTACGGTCGCTTGGCGTACGCCTCGCGGAGCGCGGTCAACCCGGCCGCCTTCGGCACCAGGGTGCCCCACCCGGAGTTGAAGTAGTTGGTGCGCACGATCCGTGGCCCGCGCTCGGCGTTGAGCTGGGCGATCGCCGGCGGGACGGTGGCGATCCAGGCGGCCTGGTTCGGAATCTCGGCGACCCTGACGCCCCACTCCGCGATGATCACGGGTCGGGACAGCGCCACCGGGCCGAGATCCGCCACCGCCCAGTCCTTGGTGCGACGAAACCGGGCCAGCGCGGTGTGGCTGGCGTTGGTGCCGTACACGTTCCACTGGAGGTAGTCGAGGCGGGACATCAGTGACTCCGGGTGGGTGCGCTGGAAGCATTCCCTGTCGAAGCCGCCCAACCCCACCGAGAAGGTCGTCCCGGTGGGCAGGGTCCGCGCCTTGAACCACGTCAGGATGTAGTTCATCGCCTGCACCGCGCGAGCGTCCGACTCGGCCCAGGTGTACGCCTTCCCGTCCTCGGTGGTGCCGAACTCGTGATCGGTGTCCAGTTCCGAGGCGAGCTGGATGTTCACCCCGAAACCGAGCGCCCGGTACTGCGACAGGGCGCGGGCGAACAACCCGTCGCACTGCCCCTTGATCACCTGGTTGTACCCGTACGCCCTCGGCCAGGTGGTGCCGGGTCGCTGCTGGATGGTCATCGACGGGGCCGGCACCGTGTAGCTGACGCCGTCCACAGTGAAGCTCTGCGGCCCGTAGTTCGGGGCGCCGTAACTCTTCAACTCCAGGACCATGTTCATCTGCACACCGGCCTTACCCAGGTTGACCAGCCAGGGCCGGTTGTAGCCGGGGAAGATGAAGCCGTCGGCGAAGCTGCGGTACTGGGTGAGCGACCGGAAGTTGCCGCCGGCCATGTCGGCGGTCGGGTCGGCGCCCCCGGAGAGGTAGTAGCCGCCGAGCACGGGTTGGCTCAGGCTGTAGTCGGCGGCTGCCGTCGCGGTGTTGCCGGCGGCGTCGCGGACCTGGACGGTGACCCTGGGCATCACGCCACCGACCGATACACGGCCACGGAGCCGTTGTCGGAGACCCGGGTCCAGGTACGTCCGGAGTTGTCGGTGACGGTGACGGTGAGCGGGTCGATGACCGCCGTGACCTTGACCGGCGCGCTGCTGTTGCCCTGCGCGTCGGTGACCACGATGGTGACGGTCAGCGGTTTGGTGTCGGCGTCTGAGTAGGTGACGGTCAGCAGCATCTGGTCACCCGGCGCGAAGACGGATGCGTTCAGGGCTGCGGTTGCTGTGGGAGCGGCCATGTCGGGCCCTTTCTTGCTCGGTCGCCGGGTCTCGGCGCGCGGTCGAGCGACGCCGGACCCCGGCGGGGTCCACAGTGCGAAAGGCCGGCGGGGCACGGGGACGGTGGGCACGATCGGCCGACGGCGCTGCCTGACTGCCGATGGTGCTGACGTCCTTGTCCCGATGGGCGGAGGCACCGCTGCGGGCGCCCGCAGGGGTGTCGGTGACAGCCACGACCTGTCGTACGCGCGATCGACACGGCAGCTGTGCCGTGACCGCCACGGCTTCGAGGCCGGGCTGGGTGAGGGCGGCACCGGTGCGGACGATGTTGTCCCCACCGGGCCGGAGGATCGGGATGTGGCCCGCCACCCGTCTACCTCCACCTGCCCCAAGGGTGCCCTACCAGGGGATTTACCGTCTTGTCCGAATTGCGACAAGAGCCCGGAAGGGCGGGGTGCGACGGTTACTCAGACACCCTGGATCGGGCAGCGGCAGCGCCCGAGCAGGTCGGCCGGGAGCGCGGTGTCCGCGGCGGTGGCGACTGGTCCACCCGATCTGGCATCCTGGGCAAGTGGAACCTCGTTCCGCTAACAATGACACGGGACACTGTTCCGTTTGCCGAGTGACGGAGGTACGGCGCGTTGGTCGACATCGACGGCGAACCAGGGAGGCCGACCCCGCGGAAGCGGGCCGACGCCCGGCGCAACGAGGCGACACTGCTGGCCGCCGCCGCCTCGGCCTTCGTCACCTCGGGCGTGGACGTGCCCGTACGCGACATCGCCACCCGGGCCGGCGTCGGTGTGGGCACCATCTACCGCCACTTTCCGACCCGAGCCGACCTCATCGTCGCCGTCTACCGACACCAGGTCGAGGCGTGCGCGGAGGCCGGGCCGACGCTGCTGGCGGAGAGCGACACACCGCACGCCGCCCTCGCCCAGTGGATCAATATCTTCGTCGACTTCCTGGTCACCAAGCACGGCCTCGCCGAGGCGCTACAGTCCGACAACGCGGCCTTCGAGGCGCTGCACGCCTACTTCCTGGACCGGCTCCTGCCGGTGTGCGCCCAACTGCTCGACGCCGCTGCCGCGGCTGGCGAGATCCGCCCCGACGTGACGGCCTTCGAGCTGCTGCGCGGTGTCGGCAATCTCTGCATCGGCGCCGGCGAACCCCGCTATGACGCGCGTCGCATGGTCGAACTCCTCGTCGCGGGGCTGCGCCACCACCGGGAAACCGGGCCGCGCTAGCTTATTGATCATGGTGGACTGGGAGCTTCGGCCGGCCTCGGCGGCGGACGTCGAGGCGGTGGCCGAGTTGCGGGCGGTGGTACTGCGGGCCGATCTGGAGCGGCTCGGGCGGTACGACGAACAGCGGGTGCGGCAGCGCCTGCGGGACGGTTTCGCACCGGCGTACACCTGGGTCGTCGAGGTGGACGGCGCGTTCGCCGGCTGCGTGGCGCTACGGCCCGCCGTGGACGCCCACTGGCTGGAGCACTTCTACCTGGCTCCGCGGCTACAGGGCAGTGGCATCGGCACCGCAGTGCTGCGCGAGTTGCTGCGCCGGTGCGACAGCGCCGGCACGCCGGTCCGGCTCAACGTGCTGCGGGGCAGCCCGGCCCGGAGCCTGTACGAGCGGCACGGTTTCACCCTCGACACCGAGGATGCGGTGGACGTGTTCATGGTTCGCGCCCCCAGGACGATCGCCGCCCGGACTCCGACAGTGTCAATGTAACGTTGACGGATGACGTCGGAGCTGGCCCAGTTGGCGGAGATCCGCGCCACCCGCGCCCGCCTGGACGAGCAGGAGCTGGAGCTCATCGACCGCGCACGCCACGACGGTGCGACGTGGGCTCAGATCGCGACGGCACTCGGCCTCGGCAGCCGGCAGGCCGCCGAGCAGCGTCGACAACGGCTGGTGGCGGCACGGTGGTCCCGGCGGCAGCAGCTCGACCTCCGGATGCCTCAGCAGATCGCGGCGCTGCGGGCGGCGGTGGCCGACCTGGCCCGGTGGATCGGGGCCGACCAGCGGTGGGACGGCCGATTTCGTCGAGCGGCGCTCGTGCGGAGCACAGTGGACGCCGCGCTGGACGCGGCCCCGGGTTCGCTGCACGCGTTGGCCCTGCACCTCACCACCGATCTCACCGGAGCGGGTGAGCGACTGCCCGCGCCGGCGCGGACCGCGGCGAGGAAGATCGACGTCGCCCTGTCAACGGTTGATTGACAAATGCCAGCGGCATTGCCTGCGGCTCCGCTCAAGCTTGAGGATATGAGTCACCTCGACTCAACTCGGAGTGCTCATGCGTCGCAACGCGGGCCTGTTCGTGGCGATCTCCCTGCTGTCCGGCTTCGGAAGCAGCGCCATGTCCCTGGTCGCCGGCATCTGGATCCTGGACCTGACCGGCTCCACCAGCCTCGCCGCCCTCGCCGGGCTCTGCGTCTACGCCCCGGTGCTCACCGGCCCGTGGCTGGGCGGTCTGCTCGACCGGGCGGCCCGACGGCCGCTGGTCATCGCCGTCAACCTCATGCTGGCGGCCGCCCTGCTCGCACTCCTCGCGGTGCGCGGGCCGGGGCAGACCTGGCTCATCTTCGCCGTCGCGTGCGCCTACGGCGTCAGCTACGTGCTGATCGACGCCGGCGAGACGGCGTTGCTGCCGTCGGCACTCGCGCCGGCCGAACTCGGTGACGTCAACGGGTGGCGCTCCAGCGCGCAGGAGGGCATGAAGCTCGTCGCTCCCCTGGCCGGGGCCGGCCTCTACGCGTGGCGGGGCGGCCACGCGGTCGCCGTCCTCAGTGCCGCCATGCCGGTCCTGGTCGCCACCCTGTACGCGCTCCTTCGCCTCAACGGTGTGCCCACCGGCCGGCCCACCGAACGCGGCGACGGCCCACGTGCCGGATTGCTGGTCCTGTTCGGACAGCGAGCGACACGGCTGGCGGTCGTGCTCGCCGCGGTCTCGATCGCCATGTCCGGCTTCACGACCGCGGGAATCTACGCGATCGTCGTGACCGAGCTACGCCTGCCGACGACGTTCCTCGGTGTGCTGGCCAGCGCGCAGGGCGCGGGTTCCGTTCTCGGTGGCCTGATCGTCGGCCGGCTCATCGCGGCGAGAGGTCCCGTGGCCGTCGGTGTCGCCGGAACGGCACTGTTCGCGGTCGGCTGCCTGACGCGTTGCCTGCCGTGGTGGCCGGCACCTGTCGTCGGGGCGGTGGTGGCCGGCGTCGGGCTGCCCTGGACCCTGGTCGCGGCGGTGACCGCCGTACAGACCCACACGCCGTCAGCGCTGCTGGGACGGGTCTCCGCGACGGCCAACACCGCGATGTTCGGACCGCTCGTCGTGGCGATTCCGCTCGGCTCCGCGGCCGTCCACCTCGGTGCCCGCCCGCCGCTCATGGCAGCCGCGGCGATCTGCCTGACCGCCGTGGTGATGGCGACGTTCCGCCGCCGGTCGACGCCGTACGACGAGACGCCGACCGCGTCCACACCACGCCGGACGGCTGGGACGGGTCCGACGAGCCGCTGACCGGGTTCACCCGCGTACCGGATGGGTCGCCTGGAAGGCGAGTCGTGCCGTGCGATCCGTTGATCAAGTGATGAAAAGGAGGTCAGGAAACAGCGCTCAAAGCTACTTTTCATCCCTTGATCATGGTGCGAGCGGTGGGAACGGGCACCGGGACGCCGCCGTCCGCCCGGATACTGTCTAGTCATGCCGCTCAGCCCTGACGAGGTCGAGGTGTTCGAGCACTCCAGGCCCCGCCTGGAGGCGATCGCCTACCGCCTGCTGGGTTCGGCCAGCGACGCGGAGGACGCCGTCCAGGACACCTTCCTCCGCTGGCAGGGCGCGGACCGGGAACACGTCGAGACGCCCGAGGCGTGGCTGACGAAGGTCCTCACCAACGTGTGCCTCAACCAGCTGACCTCGGCGCGGGCCAGGCGGGAGACCTATGTGGGCACGTGGCTGCCCGAGCCGGTCCTCGGCGGGGACCGGATGCTCGGCCCGCTCGACACCGCCGAGCAGCGCGAGTCCGTCTCGATGGCGGTGCTGACCCTGCTGGAGCGGTTGTCACCCAACGAGCGCGCGGTGTACGTGCTGCGGGAGGCCTTCGGCTACCCGCACGGTGAGATCGCCGAGATCCTCGGCATCACCGAGTCGAACTGCCAGCAGACCTACCGGCGTGCCAAGCAGCACGTCACCGCCGAACGGGCCCGCGCGGAGGTCGACCGGGCCACCGCCCGGAAGGTCGTCGCGGAGTTCCTCACAGCGGCCAACAACGGCGAGATCCAGCGGCTGGTGGAGTTGCTGACCAGTGACGCGACGAGCACCGCCGACGGTGGCGGCAAGATCCCGGCCCGGTCCGCGCCGATCGTCGGCGCACTGGCGGTGGCGAAGTTCCTGCGTGGCCTGTTCAAGCCGACCGACGTCAAACGGGACCTGGTGGGTGGCAGCCCAGCCGTGCACGTCGCCGCCGCCAACGGCGCTCCGGCGGTGGTGGTCGTGATCGACGACCGGGTCATCGGCGTGATGTCGCTGGAGGTGACGCCCGGGGGCGTCGCGGCCATCCACAACCAGGTCAACCCCGACAAGCTCGTCCGCGCCACCCGGCAGTGGTCCGCCTCGGAGCACGGGGAGCCCACCCTCCGCGTCTGGTGATCCAGCTCATAGCCGACTCCTGTCAGGAATCGCGTCGCTGTCCGGTTCAGGAAGTGACCACCACCGAGACAGGAGTGCCACCATGAAGCACCGCATCGTCGTCCTCGGAGCGGGTTACGCCGGAGCCATGGCCGCCGGGCGTCTCGCCAAGCGGCTGCACCCGGGCGACACCGAGATCACCCTCGTCAACGCCGACGCGGATTTCGTCGAGCGGGTCCGCATGCACCAACTCGCCACCGGACAGGACCTCACACCACGCCCACTGAGCAAGATCTACGCCGGCACCGGCGTCACGCTTCGGCAGGCGCGGGTCACCGCCGTCGACGCCGACCGCAGGACCGTCGCGCTCGTCGACGACAACGGCACCGACGAGATCGCGTACGACACGCTCGTCTACGCCCTCGGCAGCGTCACCGCCGGCCACGGCGTCCCCGGGGTCGGCGAGCACGCGTACGACATCGCCGGCAGGCCCTCGGCGCTGCGGTTGCGCGACCGCCTCGCCCACCTCGCTGCCGGCGGGACCGTGCTCGTCGTCGGCGGCGGCCTCACCGGCCTCGAAGCGGTCACCGAGATCGCGGAGACCCGGCCGGACCTCGACGTCGCGCTCGCCGCCCGCGGCGGTCTCGGCGACTGGCTCAACGGCAAGGCGCAGCAGCACCTGCGCGGCGTCTGCGACCGGCTCGGCATCACAGTGCACGAGCACGCCGACATCACGCGGGTCGAGGCGGACGGTGCGGTCGCCCGCGACGGTCGGGAGATCCCGGCCCAGGTGACGGTGTGGACGACCGGCTTCGCCGTGCACCCCATCGCCGCCGCCACGACCCTGGCGGTCGCGCAGACCGGCCAGATCATCGTCGACGCCAGCATGCGGTCGGTCTCACACCCCGAGGTGTACGCGGTGGGCGACGCCGCGACCGCCGAAGGACCGGGCGGCAAGCCACTGCGGATGTCCTGCGCCTCGGGCATCCCGATGGCCTGGCAGGCCGCCGACGCCATCGCCGCACGCCTGACCGGTCGGGCGAAGTTCCCCAAGGCCCCGCTGCGCTACTTCAACCAGTGCATCAGCCTCGGTCGCCGCGACGGCATCATCCAGTACGTGACCGCCGACGACAGGGCCAGGCCCGCCCAGCTCACCGGGAAGCTGGCGGCCCGGTACAAGGAGTTCGTCTGCGCGGGCGCCGCCTGGAGCATGGCGCACCCGGTCCTGTACCCGGTCCGCCGCCACCGCGTCGTCCCCACCCGATCGGAGATCCGCACGGCCGCGTCCTGACCGGATGTGCGCCAGCCCTAGGCTGTCGCGATGGCGGTGGAGCAGGTGGTGATCGACCTCGACGAGCACGGTCATGAGTCGGCCGAAAGGAGCGCCATCACCCACCGGAACATCGCGAACAGGCGGAAGGTGCTCCTTCAACTCGTCGCCGCCTTCGTGATCGGTGTGGTGCTCGGCGGCATCGGTGTCGCTGAGTTGCGGGACTCCCGCGCCCAGCACGACCGGTCCTCTGTGGTTGCCCTCGTGGCCCTCCCCGAGTCAGGCTATTCGGGAGGCTCGAACTCCAGGGGAATCGTCCGGCTCAACGGGCAGCTGACACTGATCAACACCGGCCCCGCGCCGATCACGATTCGCGCCATCCAAGCGGAAAGGCCGGGCGTCCAGGTACGCGGCATGGGCCAAGCCCGGCTGATACGCCCGGGTGGCACCGGGCAGATTCTCGTCGATCTGCAACTGGAGTGCTCGACCGCGTTCCAGCCGGAGCCGCTGTCGGTGCGGTTCTCCGTCGAGACCGAGGACAAGCGGCTCAGAGAGGCGCGCTACCCGGTCGCTCTCGTCGGAAGCGCATGGCAGGAGGATGCCCTGCGCATGTGCGAGCCCCGGCTCGACTCATAGCTGGGGCCAGGACGACGACGCCGACCAGCTCGGGCGCGAACGCAGCTGTCGCGCGGAACAGCGCCAGCGGGTCGTCTCCGTCGCGTAGCGCGTCGGGCAGGACGACGCCCCGGAAGTCCACGAGTACGGCTTCGGCCCGCTCGGCGATGTCGGCGAGCCGGTCGGCTGGCCGTTCTGCCTCGATCGTCACCACGCGCTCCCGCAGGCCGTCGTCGCCGTCAAGACTGTCGATCCTGGAGGCCGACGCGGGCCGAGCCGTCCGGGGACGGCTCGGCCCGCCTGACGTCACGTCAGGGTGTCACCCGGGTGGCAGGGCTGTCGCCGGGCAGACCTCCCGCGCTGCTGTCGGTCTCCACGGGCGGCAGCGGGGTGGTCCCGAGGACGCCGCCGTCCCTGCCGTACGCGGTGAGAGTGGCCGCCCGGTCCGCTGGTACCCGGGTGGTGCCGGCGTTCGACGCGTCGAGGGTGACAGTGGCCGGGGGTGCGCCCTCGACCGTCACCGTGACGCGGGCCGCGTCCGGCGGGGCGATCACCCGCACCTCTCCGGTGGCGGGTCGGGCACCGTCCTCGGTCCGGACCCGCCAGCCGATCGGTCGCTGGTCGGCGCCCTCGGTCGGCAGCAGCAGCCGCAGGTCGATGTACCAGCCGGTCCGACCGTCGCCGTGCATGGCGTACGCGATCACTCCGCCCCCGGCCGGTTGCACGGTGAGCAGCGCGGCGGCCTGCCCGTTATCGCGGCCCGACCACCGCACCCGTACTGTCGCGCCGCCGGCCGCGAGGTGACTGTTCTGAAGTGCCGTCTGGACGAAGTCGCGCAGGTTGGTGTCGTCGAGCGGCTTACCTCGGACGGGTTGACGAGCACCGACGAGCAGGGCGTCCATCTCCGGCCCGGTCGGGTCGAGCCCGGCGTACGGGCCGCCGCCCAGACCGCCCTGGAAGAACACCCGGTCGCCGCGGCTGACCCGGACGACGGGTTCGTGCGGCAGGGGTTCGGGCGGCAGCACGGCGAACCCGACCCCACCTCCGTCCGCCCTGGCGATGTCCTGGTACTCCACAGTGCCCCTGGGCGTGTATCGAGGTTCACCACTGATCATCACAGTGGATTCGGGCGGACCGACGGCGACCGCGAACCCGGCCCGGTCGGGGTAGGCCCGCATCAGCGTCATCACCGGGTCGTCGTCACCCTCGCTGTGGCCGCTGTACCGCATCTGCTGGGCACCGGCCCCGGCGGGGCCTACGTACCAGACCAGTGCCTCTCTGGTCAGCAGGCCGAACCGCAGCGGCACCGCGACCAGCGCGACCCGATGGCCCGGCTGGTCACTGCCGTAGATCAGACGGATCCGATCACTGTCGCCGATCTTCCAGGCACCCACCGGGGCGTCGATTCGCACCGGCGGATCGGCGGTGATCCGCGCCCGTAGCGTGTCCAGCCAAGCTTGATCTCCGGCCAGCGCGCCGCGTGGTGGCGCGTCGAGCAGCGCCGTCGGAGTGGCGGCGACCGCGATACCCGGCGCCCATCCGGGCAACGGAACCACGTTGGTCTGGACCCCGACGAGCGCGACCCCGACCGCGGCGGCCAACGCCGTGCGGATCAGCCGCGTCCGCTGGTGCCGTCGCTCCCGGCGGGCGAATCCGGGCCAGGGATCCTCGGGTACGTCGACGCCGTGCGCGGCCTGCCGCAGCGCGGGACCGAGCGTCGAATTGGCGAAGCTTCCGGTCATGCCAGTTCCTCCTTGAGCCGTGCCGGGGACTGCGCGGCGGGTGGGGCGAAGTCGTTGCGCAGTCGGGCCAGGCCGCGCGACGCCTGGCTCTTCACCGCGCCGACGGAGCAGCCGAGGACCTTGGCGGTGTCCGCCTCGCTGAGATCCTCGAAGTAGCGCAGCACCAGCACCGCCTGCGTCCTGGGCGGTAATCGCCGTAACGCGGCGAGGAGGAGTTGCCGCTGCTCCACCTGCACGTACGCGTCGTGAGTCGGCTGGCTGTCGGAGGTCAGCAGCGGCACCTCCAACGGCCGCCGTCGACGCCGCCAGGAGATCGCCGTGTTCACCATCGCCCGACGTACGTAGACCTCGGGCGCGTCCCGGCGCAGCACCCGCCCCCAGCGCCGATGGGTCTTCTCCAACGCCGACTGCGTCAGGTCCTCGGCTGTCCCCCGGTCACCGGTCAGCAGGTAGGCCGTTCGGAGCAGCGATCCCCACTGTCGTTGGACAAACAGCCGGAACTCTTCGTCGTCCTCGTGCCGACTCACTCCACCTCCAGGTCACGTCCACCCCACGTCTTCGTGCGGACGCAGAGTGAGACGCAGCCGGCGGTCTCCGGGGTTGAGTGGAGGACCGCACGAGCGGCGTCGTAGTCGACGGGCTCATGTCGAGCTTTCTGTCGGGTGGGAATCCCGAGGCGGCCACGGGACGCGAGGGTCGCTGCTGATCATCTCGTGAGTATGAGCGGCCCGCTCAAGCGCGGAACCCCGCTCCGCGTCGACCGGGGAGGTCGGGCGGAGCGGGACCGTGGACGGCCTACCGGTCAGAACCCGCCCCATTGACGAGCCGAGCACTTCCAGGTCTTTCCGCCGTCCTGCGAGACGCAGACCACGAGGATCTTCCCGAGGATCGGCAGGTTGAGGGTGAAGATGTGGGCCTTGGTCTTCGCGTACACGACGCCGGACTTCTCGGCGATGTCGGCCAGCGCCCACCCGGGGTCCGGCCCGTCCACTGTCGCCACCCGGCGCAACGACGTGATGTCCCTGCCGTCGAGGAGCGTCCTGATCTCGTCCGTTGACGGCTCACCGTCGCCGATGAGCGTCTGCACGCTGGACGGGCCGTCGACGGCGACACCGTTCGCCTTCTCGAAGGCCGCCTTCGTCCCGCCGACCGTGGTGCCGCCGGCCAGGTCGAGGGTGAGGATCAGCTCGCCGGTCCGGCGCGACAGCAGGCATTCCCAGACGGACTTGCCCGACGCGACGCACATGGTCAGGCACCACTCCCGGCCGCCGGAGGTGGACGAGGCGAAGAGCAGGGACGTCGCCGTCCCGCCGTCGCCAGTGCCGTCGTACGTGCCGTCGGCGAGGTCGGCCATTGTCGTGCCGAGCACCTCCCGGCTGCCCGGGATCGTGCCGACGACCTTGACGCCGTCGACCTGCTTGCCGGCGGCGAGCGCCGCGAGTTGGTCGCTGGTGAGGTTCCGCCCGCCGGTGTCGACGGCCAGCACCTTGTCCAGGTCGCCGACGGGCCGGCCGGTCAGGTCCTCGAGTTGTCGAAGCATCGTCCCCGGGGCACCGGGGTGGTCGGTGATCGTCGTCCGGGCCTCCCCCTCGGCGGCCTGCGACGGTGCGTACGAAGCCGTCAGTCCGACGATCAGGGCGGTCGTGACGATGGTGGCGCGCCTGGTGATGTCCCGCAGAGTTGTCATGCTGTCCTCATTTCCGTGATCGGTGCCGGCGGGGTGGGACGGGCTACCACCGACACGTCACGATGTCGCCAGTGGTGTTGGGGGACCCCCAGTCGCAGTGGTCGTCGATCCACTCGCCGATCTCGCCGATCGTGTCCACGATCCAGGCGAACACCGACTTGATCGCGCCCCAGAGGCTGAAATAGACGACAGTCGTCTCGGGTGTGCCGCCGGCCTCGTCGATGACGTCCTTCGTCGACATGGCGGCGTCGGGCTTCTCGATGATGTCCAGCACCCGTACCCCGGTGTCGTCCTTGCCGGCCAGCAGCGCCTCGATCTGCTCCGGGGTCCGCTCCTTGCCGTCGTCGACCGCAACGATGGCGCGGTCGACAAGCACCTCCCGGCTTCCGCTGACGGCTTGGGCGATGCCGGCGATCTCGCCCACTGTGAGGTCGTTGCCGAGCGCGGGGCCGGTGAACCGCCGGACCGACACGGCACCGGACGGCTCGATCTGGATCTCGGCGGCAGTGATCATGTCGTCCGCCCCGAAGGGTGCCCAGGCGAACGTCCACTTCCCGCCGACGCAGCGGAACGGGCCGTACTCCCGGCCCTCGGGCGCGGTCTCGGTGCGGAGGACCTTGCCGCGTTCGTCGACGTGCTGAACCACGCAGTCGACGCCCTTCCGTGGCGGCTTGTCGCTCTGGGCGACGGCGGCGGAGGACATGGCCAGCACCGTCGCGCTGACCACCCCGATCACCGCGAGGTGGTGTGCCAAACGACTCATCGAACGCTCCGTTCCTGATGCGGAAGAGACTGGTGTCCGAAGAGTGCCGGGCCACGCTGAAGCGGCCCGGAAACGGCGCAGAAAGCGGCGTACGTCAGCGCAGCCGAGTGGCGTCGAGCTGTTCGAGGTCGGCGCGGATCGAGTCGGCGTCGGCATCGCCGAGCTCGTCGAGAATGGTCAGGGCTCGCCGCCACGCGGCACGGGTGGCGGGCACGTCGCCGAGCGCCAGGTGACTGCCGCCGAGATTGACGTACGTGCCCGCCTCGGCGTACCTGTCGTTGACCTGTGTGAAGAGTTCGAGGGCGTGCCCGTAACAGGCGATGGCCCGCCGGTCGTCGCCGAGCTGGTGGTGGGCGTGGCCCAGGCTGTCCCAGGTGTCGGCCTGCCCCTGGACGTCGTCCACCTCCTGCAACATGCGCAGCGCCTGGCCGCACGATTCGAGGGCACTGTGGTAGTTGCCGAGCAGCGCTTCCTGCCAACCGACCGCGTTGAGGGTGTACCCCTGCCCGGCCCGGTTTCCGGCCCTCCGAAACAGGGTCAGCGCCCGCCGGGAATGGCGCAGCGCCTGCTGGTGCTGCCCCTGCCGCTCGGCCAGTTGACCAAGGTTCAGGCAGGTGTGCGCCCGTCCGGCGTCGTCGCCGACGTCGGTGAACAGGTCGAGTGCGCGCCGCAGGTGGTCGTCGGCCTCGTCGTACCGTCGGAGCCGGGAGCAGGCGAGACCGAGGCTGCGGTGCGCGTGGCCCTGCCCCGCCTGGTCCCCGATGCGGGACGCGGCGGCCAGAGCGATCTGTTGCGTGCCGAGCCAGTCCTGCCAGTGCCCCTGCCGGTGCAGAAAGCCGGCCATGGTCCAGGCGAGCTGCCAGGCGTGTCCCTCGAACCCGGACCGCGCCGCGAGCGGCACGGCGGCGAGCAGGACGGGGACCTCGGTGGCGAACCACGCCGCGGCGGCCGATCGGCTCCTGGGGCGTTCCGGCGTCACGCCCGCCCGGGGTGGCGGGAGACTGATCGCGCTGAAGTGCGGGTGCAGTGCCAGGTCGGCGGCGTGAGCGGTGTGCAGGCAGTGGTCGAGCAGCCGGTGGATGGCGGCTCGACGCTCGGCCGGCGGCTCGGTCTCCTCGGCCAGGTCGGCGGCGTACGCGCGCAGCAGGTCGTGGAACGCGTAGCGCCCGTACGTGTGCTCGGTGAAGAGATTCGCCCGGGTCAGCTCGGTGAGCAGCGGGCCGGTCGCCTGCCCGTCGACGCCGGCCAGGCTGGCCACGGCCGGGGCGGAGACGTCCGGGCCGGGATGCAGGCTCAGCAGCCGGAACAGCCGGGCTGCGGCCGGGCTGAGCGTCCGGCACGACCAGGAGAAGACCGCCCGTACGTCGGTGGCCTCGTCACCTGCGCGGAAGGCATCCAGGTCGCCCAGCTCGCCGGCGACGGCGGCCAACGAGAAGTGTCGGTTGGTGGCGGCTCTGGCGGCCACGATGGCCAGGGCGATGGGCAGCCGGGCGCACCGGTCGGCGATGGTGTCGGCCGCGGCGGGTTCGGCGGCGACCTGGCGCTCCCCGAGCCGGCGGACCAGCATGTCGCGGGCCTCGCCGGGGCTCAGCAGGTCCAGGGGCACCGGTTGGGCGCTTTCGGTGACGACCAGCGGGATGAGCTGGTCGCGGCTGGTGACGATGGCGAGGCAGTCCGGTGAGCCGGGCAGCAGCGGCCGGACCTGCTCCGCGTCGCGCGCGTTGTCCAGCACCACCAGCAGTCGCTTGCCCGCCACCGTCGTGCGGTACAAGCTCGCCATCGAGTCCAGGTCGCGGGGCATCCGGGCCACCGGAACGCCGAGCGCCTCAAGGAAACCGTGCAGGGCCCGCGCCGGTTCGGTTGGTGGGGCCGCCGGGTCGAAGCCGCGCAGGTTGACGTAGAGCTGCCCGTCGGGGAAGCGCTCGGCCGCGCGGTGCGCCCAGTGCACGGCGAGGGTGGTCTTGCCGACGCCGGCCGTCCCGGACACCACGACGGCGCCGCCCCGGTCGATCAGCGCGTCGAGGGCGGCGAGCTCCGCGTCGCGTCCGGTGAACGTGGGTACGGGAGGAGGCAGTTGCGCCGCCACCCGCGTCGGTGCCGCCGGGGCCGGTGCGGCGATGGCGGTGTCCTGGCGCAGGATGGCGCACTCCAGGTCGCGTAGCCGCGGACCCGGGTCGAGGCCGAGGTTCTCCCGCAGGTTGTCGCGCAACCGCCGGTACGTGGCGACCGCCTCGCCCTGCCGGCCGTCGCGGTACAGGGCGAGCATCAGCTGCGCGTGCAGGTGCTCGTCGAAGGGGTGTTGTCGGACGAGCCGTTCCAACCCGGGGACGAGGCCGGCGTGCTCACCGACGGACAGCCGGGCCTCGGCGAGCGACCGTTCGGCCTCCAACCGTAGGCGTGCCAGGTGTTCGGCCTGCTCCTCAAGCCAGGCCGACCCGGCCACGTCGGCCAGCGGTGGGCCCCGCCACAGTGCCACTGCGGCCGTCAGGTGCTTCACCTGCTCGTTGGGGTCGGTCGAGCGCCGGGCCAGCTCGATGAGGCGCTCGGCGGTCTGGACGTCAGTGGAGTCCGGCCCGGTGTCGAGCAGATAGCCCGGCTGGCGCGCCACGATCGACCCGGGCTCACCGAGCACCCCGCGTAGGTAGGACACGTGGCGTTGCAACGTGTTCGCCGCGGTGGCCGGTAGCTGGTCGCCCCAGACCACGTCGACGAGCCGGTCGATGCTGACGACACGGCCCGCGTGCAATGCCAACGTGGCCAGAACCGCCTTGCGCCGTACACCGTTAACCGCCTGCGGAGCGCCGGCGACGACCACCTCCACCGGCCCGAGCAGCCTGACCCGCACGCCCGTACCAACCATCGAGATCACCGAATCAGGCTAAATCTCCGCCCCGGCATGCTCGATCCGATCGTCGCGCACTGGACACGATCCAGGGGGCACCAGAACCGGACTCCGGGAGCTACCCTCTAGCGCACTGCGGCAGGGAGGTGCGCTGATGAGCCGTCGGCTGCGGCGCGTCGCGATGGTGTTGCTCGGCGCGGTGTTGCTGGGTACGGTCGGCCTCAGCCTCGGTTCCTGGTACGGCGGTCGCGGTGTCACTGCGCCCAGCGACGACCAGACGCGGACCGTGATGGCGCGGCTGCTTCCCGGGGCGGTGCCGGTCGACTCGGGTCGGATCGTGCACGATCGGGACCATGTGTGGCCGTAGGCTGATCTCCCGCGCAGACGTCGTCGATGGAGAACGCTGTGACCACACGTAACGGCAAGGTGATCGTCGACCAGACCATCTCCGCCGACGGGTACTCGGCCGGGCTCAACCAGACCGAGGAACGCCCGTTCGGCGACGACGGCGGTGACGGCTGGGGCCGTGGGCTGCACGCCTGGATGTTCGACGCCGCCGAGGAGAACCAGGCCGAGCTCGACCAGATCACCGACGCGTCGGCGGTCATCATGGGGCGCAACATGTTCGGCCCGGTACGCGGTGCATGGGATCGGCAGTGGAACGGCTGGTGGGGTGACGACCCACCGTTCCACAAGCCGGTGTTCGTGCTCACCCATCACGCACGGGAGCCGCAGCCGATGGAGGGCGGCACCACCTTCCACTTCGTCACCGACGGGATCGAGTCGGCGCTCACGCGGGCCCGTGCGGCGGCCGATGGCGGCGACATCCTGATCCACGGCGGTGCGACCACCATCAACCAGTACCTCGCCGCCGGCCTCGTCGACGAGCTGCGCCTGCACATCGTGCCGCTCACCCTCGGCACCGGTGTGCGGCTGTTCGACGGCGTCCCGTCGCTGAAACTGGAACAGGTGACGGCACGGGCGGCGAGCGCGGTCCTGCACGTCGCCTACCGCGTGCTCTCCTGAACCGACGGAGGATGCGTTGTCCGCCATCGCGTCACTGACAGTGCTCCCCAGGGACGGCATCCTTGAGCTGGCCCGCCTGGCCCGCACATCGCCGTCGTCGTTCCGCGCGTACCTGGCCGAACACGGGCGCAGGGCGCGACAGGAGTACGACTGGTCCGGCTACTGCATGCTGTACGTCCTGACCTATCTGGAGGAGCGCGGCATCGACCTGGATCCGCCGGAGTTCAACGCCGAGTCGGAGGCCATCAACAGCGCGTACGGCCTGACCACGCTCATCACTCCTGCACCAGGGTTACTGGATCAGCTCGATCCCGGCGGGCACCGCGCGGAGGATCTGGCGGCCCACTTCGCCGAGATGGGGATGGACTTCGAGGAGAGTGGCCCGGCCGGGCTGGACGGGCTGAGGCTGTTGCGCGACTGCGTCTCCGACCTCAGCGACCGCCAGGTGTTGCTGCTGCACATCGGCTGAGGCCGACTCGTCCCGGCGGAGGACGCTGCCTGACCCGCAGGCCGGTTTGGTTCCGGCGACGGCGGGAACCCGCGGCACCGGAAGGGCTCTTGGGTGACCACCGTGGGGGAGGCTGATGCGCTGGTTTCGCGCGGCTCGCGGCACCTCCACCGAGGGCACAACCAGAGCCAGCAACCCGATCGGTGCGGAACGAGATCCGAAGCGGGCAGTCACTTTCAGTGACGCGGTCATCGCCATCGCCGTTACCCTGCTCGTCCTGGAGATCCAGCCGCCGGAGGACACCGAGCACCTGCTCCGCGGCCTCTCCGAACTGTGGCCTTCCTACCTCGCGTACGCGATCACCTTCCTGCTGATCGGGCAGATGTGGGTGAACCACCACGTCATGTTCGACCACATCCGCTCCGCCGACCGCATGCTGCTCCTGCTCAACACGCTGCTGCTGATGGTGATCGCGTTCCTGCCGTTCGCCTCGTCCCTCCTGGCCCACGCGTTCGAGTCCGGCCACGGCCAGCGCACCGCACTCATCTTCTACGGAGCCACCTACGTGGTGGCCGCCATCCTCTTCAACGTGATCTGGGAGTACGCCAGGCACGGCCGTCGCCTGCTGACCTCCACCACCGACGACGACACCGCACGGGCGATCAGCAGACGCTTCCGCCCCGCGCCGTTCTGGATCGTCGTCGGGACCGCACTAGGCGCTATTCATCCGGTCGTGGGCCTCGTGGTGGTCATCGCGTTCATCCCCTTCTACTGGCTGCCGATCAAGGGCGAGGTCGGCAGCATCAAGCGCACCCGCGAGCAGAGTCACGGTGACCAGTAGCCACGAACCAACTGCCCTGTCACCCCGGCGACTAGCGGGGCCGAAGGTCGCGGGGGGTGAGCGGCCGACCCGCCGCGTCCTGGACGGCGACTGACACCGATTTCCTGCCAGCCCAGTCCGGGCCGGGTGGTGCGGCCTGCACCACGAAGCGCCTGGACCCGTCGGAGCCGTGGACCTCGAGAGGCAGCAGTTCGGCGTTGCGGAAGCGGGCCTGGACATCTCCGCCGTCCGCGGCCACCTCGGCTCGGGCGGCAGCGGCGGGGAGCACGCCGAAGATGATCGGGGCGGCGGCGCCGCGGAGCGTACGGACGCTGAGTTCGTAGTTCTGCAGAACTCCGGACTCGGTGCAGGCGCGTTCCACTGTCGCGCCGTCCTGACGCAGGTAGAGACACTCGCCCCAGGTGCTTTCCCGAACCTGGACCACCGACCAGTTCACGCCGCCGGTCGTGCCTTCGGTGAGTAACCGGGGACCGGTGACGCTCGGCCGCCGCCCGTCCCAGCCCTCCCAGGTGAGGCCGCCGACCACGGCAAGACCACCGAACACCACCACGGCGGCCACCACGGTACGGAAACGGCTAGTAGACACGCAGATCACCGCCTTGCGCGTCGTGCAGCCGCAGCGACACGACCTCGACCCGGTCGCCCGCATCGGGTACGTACACGGCGTAGACCCGGTAGGCGTCGTGACCCGACGCGATCGTGGCCGCCTCGCGTGGCGTCCCGTCGCCAAGGGTGATCTGGATCGACGTGGCGGCGGCCGGCACGATGCCGTAGAGGATCACCTCCGGCAGTCGCCTGCCCAGACGCTCCGAATGGACCTGCTCGACCCGCCCACCGGCCAGCCAGCCGTCGCCGTCAGCCACCCGGGGCCAGGCGCAGTCCTTACCCGCCTCCCGCCAGTTGACGTACGGGTCGGAGAACGTCTCCCGCTCAAGTTTGGCGCAACGGACATCGAACGAACCGGTGACCCGGAGCCGGTAGTTGTCGCCCTCGTCGAGGGTGAAGAAGGCGACGTTGCTCTTCCACCGGTCACCGATGGCGACATAGGTCCAGCCGGTGACCGCCAGCAGGACGAGAAGGACGATGAGACCCCGGCGTACGGCCCTGCGCGGTGCGGCGGTCATGCGGCGCTCCTCGGTGGGGTTGACGCACTCACGGTAGCGCCGACGCACCAGCGCCTCGGGGAGACAGGATGCGAGGCGTTTGGCCAGTACGTCGAAACCCCACACCCCGACCTTGGGTGACATGGTTGCCTACCGTGCGCTGGACCGGCCTGCCCAGAGTCAGGATGAGTGCGGTCAGTGCGTCCGCGTCTCCCAGGCCGGCCGCTGAGGCTCGTCGTTGTGCACGACGATGTCGGCGTGCTGGGTCGGCCGAGCCGTGGCGAGGTAGAGCTGCTGGGAGGGAATGTAACGCTCCCGCCAGCGCCGTTCGACGTCAGCCCGGGTCGACACCCGGCGCTCCCGGACCACGGCACGGTCCACGGTCTTCCCCAGTGCCGTCGACACGAAGACGCGCAGCTCCCACCGGTCGACCAGTTCCCGGCGCAGCAGGAAGACGCCGTCGAAGACGAGCACGGCGTCGGCCGGTGCAGTCACGACCGGCGGGGACAGCACGGCATCCGTTGCGCTGTCGTAGACCGCGGGTTGGAAGCGTCGATCTCCGCCCGGCCCCAGCGGGTCGAGTAGAAACCGCTTCAGCGCCTGATAGTCGTGGGTGTCGTGGTAGCAGCCTTCGGCCGAGTACTCGCCGCGCGGATAGCGCCGCGCCCGAGGGAAGAGGAAGTCGTCGATCGTGGCGCGGATGACCTCGCGGCCCTGTGCGCGCAGGACGACGGCCAACTCGTCGGCGAGGGTGGTCTTGCCTGCGGCGGGCGGCCCGTCGACGGCAACCCGCGTCGGGTGGGCGACTGCAACGGACCCGACTGCCTCAGCCAGCCGTTCGAGCAGCTCGCCGCGGGTGCCTTGAACCATGTCCTGCCCCTCCTCACGTCACCGCTCGCCGGTCGGGCCGGATCAGAGCCTTCGTCGAAGTCGGTCACATCACGCAGGGTCTTCCGATGGTCGCACGGATCCTGGCGTACCTCCGCCCGCCGCTTGTCGTCTGCGGACACCTGGTTGCCCTGGTGCTGCTGGTCCTGGACGCGCGCCGTGCCTGGAGGTGCTGTCCGATCCCGGTGCCACCGCTGGCGACGCCGCCGACGTCGTCCGCCGCTACTCCGTAGACCCGAGGATTTCGTCCGTCAGCCGGACACGCTGACACTCAGCGCACAGGTGCGCCGGACCTCGACACTCCGGGCTCGTGGTGTGCGGGACCTACCAGTGCCCGCCGCCGGCAGGTCGAGAAAACGGTCGTCCAGAACCGGGCCCGCCCGCTACCACGCCACAGGCCGTAAGCCAACGCCAGTAGGAGAAGTACGCCTGTCAACCCGGTGGCAACGGATGGACCATTCGCAAACATCATCGACGCCGGGATGGCGGCGCCCACAAGCAGAATCACGGCGGCGACGGGGACCGGCACAGGAACGCGTCGTCGACTCTGCTCGATCATCGGCTCATGCCAGGCGTCATTTATTCGGTCCACCAGGCTGCGGCCCGCTACAGCACCACCGGGATCAGTTCGATGTCGCACATCGTCACGTGGGGCTCAACCAGTCGCTTGGCCTCCTCGACATCCTTCTCGGTGAGGAAGACGCCGAGGTTGTGCCACCTCCGACGGCCGTCCTGCTCGGTCAACGCAGTCAGCAGGTGCAGGTAGCGGTGTCGTTCCCGGCGTACGCCCTCTGGTAGGCCGGTGAGGAACGCCTCCGCCACCTTCTGTGGCGAGGCGATGTCCAGCTCGCCGCCGATTCCGCTGAGCGGCTTGACTGGCCACATCGGGTCGTACGGACTGAACGTGTTGAAGAACGAGGGCTGCACGTCCGACAGTTCGCCCTCGCACCACCCGACATTGGCGGTGATGACGTGGCCGGTCACCCCTTCGCTCTCCAGCACGAGCACCCTGGCATTCTCCGAGCGGTAACCGTCGTCACTGATGTCACCGCAGATCAGCGCGGCCTCGTCCCTGGTCGCGCACCGGATCACCAGCCCGCGGTACGCCGCCTGGATCTGCACGGCGTCGACCGGGTTGAACAGCACCTCGATCGTCGTCGAAAGCCGGCCGTGGCCCTCGGGCATCTGGTCCGCGCGCAGCAGGAGCTGGCCGTGCGTCGCCGAGTACGACCACAGCGCGAACAGCCGCTCGCTACGGAAGAGTTCGACACCCGGACGGAAGTCCTCGTCACGGTGGAGCCAGACCTTCGACGTCATCTGGTCACCCTCCGCCCCCGCGACGGCGATCGTCAAGATCAGGATTCCGAAGCTCGGGTGCGACAACTGTTTGGGGCGGATCCCCTCGTCGGCTCGACGGTGCGGGCGTCAGGCACATGGTGGTCTGGAAGTGGAAAACACCTGCCGGCACCTCTCACCGCCCCTTCACCGTCGGTGAACCTCGTGCGGCTGGATGCGGGCCGTGCCGTTGGCGCGGGGCCCGAATCGTCAGCTTGAGAAGTGCCGATGTCCGGCTGTAGCGTTCTGCCAGTGGGACGGCTATTGGACCGGCAGCGTGATCTCGCCGGGTGGTTGGTGACGCCGCTGTTCACCCTGATAGCCGCTCCAGTGTTGGCCTGCCTCGTCGGGGTGTTGGGGAGCCTCGGGGACCACAACGGTCCACCGGCGCTGTGCAAGGAGGCCATAGCAGAAAACATGTGCGAGGAGACCATCCTCGGGGTGGCCGGCTTACATGTGCTCATCTCAGGCGTCATGTGGTTGCTGCTCTGGGTCATTCCATGGTGGCGAGGTCTTCGCACGGTGCGCATTCTGCTGGCCGTCGCTGCGACCGTCGTCCTCGTACTCCTGCCGGTGCGGATGTTCCGCTGGTCCTGACACACCGCCCGCCGCTTGTCGTCTGCGGACATCTGGTTGCCCTGGTGTTGCTCGTCCTGGACGCGCGCCGTGAATGGAGTGCGTACGGGCGGGATGCTGCGACTTCCCGGCAACCTCTGTTCGGTGCCGGTCCGAGACCACCGGCGCCTGCGCAGGTGCCGGTGGTCTCGGCGCCCGCCAGCATCGGACGGGTGCGGCAAAGCTCCTGCACGACCTGCCTCGACCGAGGGCCGTCGTCGTGATCGGCCGGGGTCGTTGTCGCTCGGCCACAGGTTGGAGTTCGAGCTAGGCGCCGTATCCGCCGTCGATCCGGAGTACCGCACCGGTGACGTAGGAGGCCTCCGGGCTGGCCAGGAAGACGACGCCCGCGGCGATCTCCTCCCCCCTGCCGTAGCGCCCCATTGACGTCGTCGGAAGGAACACGGCTGCGGCCGGGCCGTCAGCCGGGTTGGCGTCGGTGTCGATGAATCCGGACTGGATGACGTTGACAGTGACGCCCCGGCCGGCCAGATCGCGGGCCACGCCTCGACTGAAGCCCTCGAGGGCCGACTTCGTCGCCGTGTAATACGCCATCCCGGGGAAACCGGCCCGCATTCCCACACCCGAGCTGATGCTGATGATTCGCCCGTCATCCGGCAGCAGCGGCAACGCCTCCCGGATCGCGGCCGCCGGGCTCCTGTAGTTGGCGGTGAGCTGGCGCTCGATGGCGGCCTCATCGGGATCGACCTCGTCGATGCGGCCACCACCACCGATTCCCACGTTGTTGACCAGGATGTCGAGCCTTCCGAACTGCTCGACCACCTGGTGGATCAAGCTGGTCGCCTGCGTCACGTCCGTCTGGTCGGCCCGGAACGCCGCCGCGCGAACTCCCTTCGCCTCCAGGTCGGAGACCACGGCCTTGGCCCGATCCTCCGCGGCCACGTAGCTGATTGCGACGTCGGCTCCCTCGTCGGCCAGCGCCAGCGCGATCGCGGTGCCGATCCCCCGCGATCCGCCGGTCACGATCGCCACCTTGTTGTCCAGCTTTCCCACTGCTGCCCACTTCCCGCGTACGACGAGTTATTGACTGACCGGTCCACCATAAGGATTGTGGACCGGACGGTCAAGGATCCGTATCCTGGGTCGCATGGCACGTCCGCGAGGGTTCGACGAGAAGCAGGTACTCAACGCCGTCCGTGATCAGTTCTGGAACGCCGGTTACGCCGCGACCTCGCTGGAGGACCTGATGCGGGTCAGCGGGCTGGGCAAAGGCAGCCTGTACGCAGCGTTCGGCGACAAGCGCCGGCTTTTCCTCCGGGCGCTGCGCGGCTACACCGACGACAACCACGACCACCTGCGCAAAGCCCTCACCGAAGCTCCGCGGGCCGTGGTCGCACTACGCACGATCCTTGAGCCACCGATCGGCGACCCGACCGGCGCCGGCAAACGGCGTGGCTGCCTGATGGCCAACAGCACCTCGGAACTCGGCAACGCCGACCCCGAAGTCCTCGATCACGCCCACCGCACGTACGAGACGTCCACCGCGCTGATCGGCGACTGCGTCGCCCGCGCCCAACGCGAGGGCGACCTACCCGCCGAGGCGGATCCGATCGCACTGGCGCGCGCACTCCTGGCCGCGCAACAAGGCCTGCTGTTCATGAGCCGGACCGGCATGGACACGGCGACGCTCACCGCCACAGCACGATCACTCGCCAATCAACTCCTACCGGATCCCCACGACGGCTGAACCGGCCGGGGTCGAGGGAGCAGCGGAAGCACTTCTCGGCATCTCCCACCGCTTCCGCGCTGGCGGCGGATCTCCTCGTCGGGCAGCCGTAGACCGTCCAGCCTGGTAGCGCGGACCGCCTTGACCGGGCGGCGGGTCGTGCTGCTGCGGACTGAGGGCGTCGGCCCGGACCTCGACGCGTTCCGTCCGGGTCATAGGCAGCATGGCTGACCAGCAAAACGGCTGGTGGGGCGGGCGGGGCTCGAACCCGCGACCGAGGGATTATGAGATCAAGTTGGGCTACCCGGCGACCTGCCCTAGTGGCCTTCTAGCAGCGGAAACGCCTCTCGACATCTCTCACCACTCCCCACCGTTCGTCGGCCTCTTGCGGACTGGATGCGGACTACTCGCGGCCAGGTGCTACTCGGGCTGCGTCCGTCGGTCGGCTTGGCTGTACGCCTGGCTGTACAGCCGCGTGAACGCCACTCGTCCGGGGTGACCCACCACCCGAGCCGACCACTCGCCGGCTCTGCGTCCGCAGCTCTTCCAGCCTTGTGACGCCTGCAGCGCTGCATCGCCTCACTAGTTCCATACACGAGCATGAGTAGACTCCTCTCATGCGGGACGAATCGCAGGCTGCCAACAGTGGAGTAGTCGTCGGAGGACTCAACTTTCACACTATGAAAGCTCCTGAGCGCGCGGGTCTGCATGTGCCCTGGTCATGGTTGAGCCTCGGATTACTGGTCCTCGCAATAACCTCACTGGGAACACTGAGCGTCGTTGTAGGAATTAAGAATGTCGACATTCTCTCCACCATCGCTTTGGCGTTGGCCGTACTTGCCTTCGCCTCTCAACTGATCGTCTCGCTCGCCCAAGCCCAAGGGTCGGCGCAGCAACTGACGCAAACGGAGCGAGTAAATTCCGAGACGAGATCGGCACTTGCCGAGGTCAAGTCGACCGCGAACGCGCTTCTAACCAATCAGTCTGAACAGTTCAACCAAGTACTATCGGCACTTCTTCGCTCAGCCACCGAGGATGCCGTCAGGGAAGCGACCGAAGCCTCCACCGTGGTAGACGTGCACGACACCGGCGGGCCGGCGGGAGCCATCGATCCAGAGGCGGTTGCGGAGCGAGTCGAGGAGCGAGTAAAGAAGCTGCTTTCGCATCAATCTGCTACGGGAGTTGGCGGGGAGACGCGGATGCGAGTTCCGGGAACGCTCGCTGCGCAGGCGGGCAGACAGATCCTTGATATTTTTCGCACTCTCAGCCCTGGCGCCCTGCTACTGTTCATCAATATAGCCACAACAGGGGCTCCTGATTTTTCGCGTACTATCGTCTTTTTATCTCTCGCAGGCGATCAGAACCCTGCCCTGCAGGAGCTTTTTGATCGTCGCCTTTTGCGGGGGCAGCCATTACCGCAGGGACGCCACAACGTTCAACTGACGGGCGCGGGGAAAGTCCTCGCCCTGCTGTTGTTTGGTGATCATTTTAGAGAAAACTGGTACTGGGACGAAATCTCTCGAATGGCCGCCCCGCCGTCAGCGACGACCTAGCCTGCCGCCATCCCGTCTGCCGCCGACCCACACACCGTGGAGCGGACCAGGGCTAGGGCGACAAGGTGGAGCGCCCTACCGGACGAACGACCTTGGCGCCCTAGCCCTGGTCTGCTCGGCTCTGCCTGGGTCGGCGGCTGGCGGGATGGCATCCCACCACCCACGAACCGGAACCGTTCGGCAACTCCATCTCGGAGTCGTCTGGCCCCCGCCGGAGGCAAAGGCTCTTATCGGCCGGCGCGCCGGCCGATGCCGGCGCTTGCGCCGCCAGCAGGCCGAGCGCGGCCGGCGCGGCCCGCTTGCGGGCCGCCTTGATTCATAAGAGGCCAATTCGGCAACCGACTCACTAGCCCGCAGCGCCGGTACGATGGCACACAAGGAGTGCGGGTCTTCTCTTCGGGAGGTTGCGATGTTTGCGCTGGTGGTCCGGTTTGATCTGAAAGACGAGGACGCTGCGGCGGGCTTCGACCGACTGATGGAAGAGACGCTGCCGGGCATTCAGTCGCTCGAACCGGGGACGCTGGTGTACGCCACACACCAGGTGGAGGGTGAGCCGTTGGCGCGGGTCTTCTACGAGGTCTACCGGGATCGTGCGGCCTTCGACGAGCACGAGCGGCAGCCGCACACCCTGCGGGCTCTGGCTGAGCGTGAGCAGTACCTGTCGGGAGTCCGTGTGGAGTTCTTGGAGCCGATGGGCATGAAGGGTGTGGCCTCGTGAGCGAGGACCCGAGCGCCGAGCGTGCGCTGGGGCGGCGGATTGCGTTGCACCGTCAGCGGCGAGGGCTGTCGCAGCGGGAGTTTGCCCGTCTGATCGATCGGTCCGAGACGTGGCTGTCTCAGGTTGAGCGGGGGGCTCGAAAGATCGACCGTATGACGGTCCTTGAGCGTCTCGCCCAGGTCCTCGATGTGCCACTGTCGGAACTGGCCCCTGAGGCTCCGGTGATCGCTGCCGTTCACGAAGAGCCACAAGCGGCAACGGAGCTGAGCCTGGCGTTGAGTTCAAGTCACGCCTTGGCTGCCGTCCTCAGGACGGAATCGCCATCCGTCGATATCGGCGAGTTGTCGGATCGGGTCGAGCGAGCGTGGAGCCATACGCACGCGTCGGAGGTCACTCAGGTCGGTGAGCTGCTTGTGCAGCTGCTGCCGGATCTAGAGAGCGCGGCTCGTTCCACCGAAGGGGAAGGGCAGCGGGCCGTCTATGCGGCGCTTGCTCGGGCGTACCACGCCTGTGCGGCAGTGCTTTCCACTATTGGCGACTCGGGGGCTGCTTGGGTCGCAGCGGACCGCGCGATCGCTGCCGCCGAGCGTGCGGAGGACGTGCTCCTCATGAGTGAGGGCGCGTTTCGGCTTACGTTGGTCTTCCAGGCTGCGCGACGACTGGACCGGGCGCACCAGACCGCCAGTACAGCCGCGGTGGCCCTAGAGGACCGCGCGGACGTTGGCGAACCAGGGGCCCTGTCGGTGTCGGGCGCGCTGCATCTCCAACTGGCCGTCGTGGCGGCTCGGCAGAACGACGCCGAGCGGGCGTACCGGGAGATTGAGGTAGCGCGACGAGCTGCGGAACGCCTCGGCGAGGACCGCAACGACTACAACACGGAGTTTGGTCCCACCAATGTTGCGCTTCATGAGGTGGCTGTCGCGGTTGAGCTGGGCGATGCCGGACTTGCTCTGCGAACTGCCGCCACCCTCGACCCATCAGGGCTATCGCCTGAACGGCGGAGCCGGTACCTCATCGACATCGCTCGCGCCCATGGTCAGCGCCGCAACCTGGCCGCCGCAGTGGAGGCGCTGACACAGGCCGCCGACTTGACGCCCGAGCGGGTGGCGGCACACCCGCTGGCGCGTGGGCTTGTTGCAGACCTGCTGCGGATGGACCAGTCAGAAGATCCGGATCTGCGCGCGCTCGCCGAGAGGTTCGGCATGCGCTGACATCGAGGCGCTGCCTCTGTTCATAGTCACCACCACAAGTCGCCCGCTGCTGGCCCTGCGCCAATGGCGGGCGACTTGTCTGTTTTCCCGCTCGCCGCATCGACCCGCACTCTAAGTATTGAGCCGCACTAAAAGTGCGGGTACCGTCCTTTGTGTGCGGCACGGCCGCACGAAACGCCAAGTGCTGGCGACGAGCCGGCGGCGACTGAGAGGACATGGAACCGATGGCGATTCCCAACACGATCAAGGTCCCCGTGCCGTTCGAGTACGTGTTTCCGCAGGGTGCGCTGTGCCTGGGTGTGGAGCCGGTGACGGACTTCGACAAGCGCGGCCAGGGCGACGACCAGGCCCGCGACAAGGACACGGGCGAACGACTGTGGGTGGTCAAGGTCCTCGACCTGGACCCGGAGGCCGGCAAGTTCGGCGGGACCAAGGAAGTCAAGGTGAAGATCGCCGCCCCGGTGCAGCCGGTGCCGCCGGCGTCGAAGATCCCCGGTTACCCGCCGGCCGTGACCTTCACCGACGTGACGCTGACGCCGTACGTGGACTCGCAGCGGTGCAAGGGCTCGGGGAAGTGCCGGGCGCGTCAGGCGTGGTCGATCCGCGCCGGGGCCATGACCGAACCGGCCGCGATCAAGCAGGCGGCCTGACCAGACAGGAACGCGCGGGGTGGGACTCGCCCGCCAAGACAACTCCCGCCCCGCGCCTGACCCTCATCTCCCTGAAAGGAGCTGGGCTGATGCCCACGCTAGCTGACGCTGCCCGCATCGTCGGGAACCCGCGCCCCGCCCCCCACCGCCGCACTCACCGCCGCACCGTGATGCGCCTCGCCGGTCCCGGTATCCGGGCCACCCGCGAGGTCTACACCACCGTCCCCGCCGACGCGGTCCGCGTGGCCGCGCTGGTGGAGATTGCCGCCGCCGCTGCCGCCCTGGCCCGGACGGTGGTGAAGCTGCGCCACCTCGATCCGGACCTGATCGCCCCACACGTCTCCGACCGCGTCGACCTGCGCGCGGTCCTCGGTCGTGGCCGGTGGTTGCCGACCATGACCCGCCACGTCCCCGCCCCGGAGTCCGGACCCGTCGAACTGGCCGCGCTGCTGCCCGCCCGGATGCCGGTGCGTCGTCGCGTGGTGCGCCGTCGTCCCGGGACGCCGGGGCAGGCCGCCCTGTTCGCCGCCGCTGGGGAGGGCTGAGCCGTGCCGCTGGTCAATGTGATCCGGGGTGAGCGGATCGACTCTGCTCCGATCAACGTCCGGACCCCGTTCATCCGCATCCCGATGTGGATGGCCCTGACCTGGTGGACGCTCAAGGGCCTGGCCCGGCTGGTGTTCGTGGTGGTGCGGTTCTGGTACGTCACCGCCCCGGCGGTGTTCTTCGCCTGGCTCTACGGCCGGTTCGGATGGGCCGGTCCGGTCGGGTTCGTCGCCCTGGTCGCCTCCGCCGCTGCCGGTTGGGCATTCGGACATCGGCCGTCGTTCCTGCGCTTCGGGTGGTGGCCGCTGCTGTCCTGCTACCGCCGGATGCTCTACCGCCGCAAGTGGATGGCCGCGATGGTGACCGCAAAGCTCGCCGTCTCCTTCGACGGACACACCGTCCTACCGGTGCTGCGGCGGGTGCGCTGCGGCGGCGGTGTCGACGTGGTGGTCGTGCGGATGGTCACCGGGCAGATCCCCGACGACTTCGCCCGCGTCGCCGAGAGGTTGGCGCACACATTCGGTGTCCGGCAGGTCAAGGCCGCACCGGGTCCGCGTCCGGATGTGGTGCTGCTGCACCTGTTCCGCGGTGACCCCCTCGCCAAGCTCGTCCGCCCGATGCCGGTGCCAGCGGTGCCCGAGTTCACCGCCCTGCCGGTGGGCAAGCGCGAGGACGGCGACGGCTACGAGCTGCGCCTGTTCGGCACACAGGTGTTGGTCGTGGGTGCCACCGGGTCGGGCAAGGGCTCGGTCATCTGGTCCGTGGTCCGCTCCCTCGCCGCTGGGGTCACCTCCGGGCTGGTGCAGATCTGGGGCCTGGACCCCAAGGGCGGCATGGAACTCGGGATGGGTGCGCCGATGTTCACCCGCTTCGCCCGCAAGGACTACACGGCGATGTGTGAGCTGATCGAGGAAGCCGCGACCGTTGCCAAGGACCGGGCCGGGAAGCTCTACGGCCGCACCCGCCAGCACACCCCGACCCCTGATGAGCCGCTGATCGTCCTGGTGATCGATGAGCTGGCGAACCTGACCGCCTACCTCACCGACCGCCAGTTGAAGGACCGCATTAAGGCCGCCCTGTCCATCCTGCTGTCCCAGGGTCGCGCGGTCGGCGTGCATGTCGTCGCCGCGATCCAGGACCCCCGCAAGGAGGTCCTGCCGTTCCGGGACCTGTTCCCGACCCGCATCGGCCTGCGCCTCGCGGAAGCCGCCCAGGTCGACCTCGTGCTTGGCGAGGGGATGCGCGATCGCGGGGCGTTGTGTGACCGCATTCCGCAGTCCCTGCCCGGGGTGGGGTTCGTGGTCATCGACGGTGACCCGACCCCGATGCGGGTCCGCTTCTCCTACCTGAGCGATGACGAGATCCGCGCTATGGCCCAGACCTACGGCCGGCTGCGCGTGATCGACGGCGAGATCTTGGAAGGTGTCGCATGAAGCCCCACCCCACGGCCACGCGCGCCGACCGCGTCGAGGGCCTGGTCCTCGTCGTCATCCTGCTCATCGTCGCTGGCTTCGCCGGGGCCGCCTCGTTCACCCACGTCAAGGACTGGACCCTCGACAACTCCCCGGCGGGCACGGGTGAGTGGTTCGGTTGGGCTAACGCCGTCATCTCCGAGCTGATCCCCGCTGCTGCGCTGCTGACTATCCGCCGCCGACGCCGCTCGGGCGGTTCGATCGGCTACCCGATGTTCCTGCTCGTCGCCGCCGTCGCCTTGTCCCTGGCCGCGCAGCTCGCCGTGGCGAAGCCGGGCCTGTCCGGGTGGCTGCTGTCCGCTGTGCCGGCGCTGGCGTTCATCGGCCTGTCCAAACTCGTCCTGTCCACCGACCCGGCCCTCGCCGACAACGCGCCGGCCGGGCCGGTCGCGCAGCCCGCCCCGCCGGCCCCGGCCACCGTCGCCGCGCCGGCCGTCTCTGAGCCCGTCGCCCTGGTCCCCGTCGATCCGGCTTTCCCGGCTCCGGTCGCCCCGGTGCCGCCGGCTGCCTTCGTTCGCCGTAACGGCGTTCCGCTGATCGGAGAGGTGACCCGATGACCGACGCACTCGTGTCCGGCCTGTTCCTCGTCGCCGTCCTGGCCCTGTTTGCCTGGGATCAGTACCGGCTCTACGTCGCCCGCTACGAGCTGGCCGCCCTGCAACGCGCCACCCTGCGCGACCCGCTCACTGGTCTTGCCAACCGCACTGGCCTGGCCGACGCGTGGACCCAGCTTGCCTCGCTGCGCCCGTGGGTGGTGGTGGTCGACCTGGACGGCTTCAAGCCGGTCAACGACACCCACGGCCACGCCGCCGGGGACCTGGTCCTCACCGCCGTCGCCTCCCGCCTGCGCGCCATCCACGGCGTGCCGGCTCGCCTCGGCGGGGACGAGTTCGCCGCGCTGCTCCTGGACCCGAACCCGGCTGCGGCTGCCCGGCAGATGGCTGCCGCGATCGCCTCGCCGGTCCGTTTGCCCTCGGGGGTGTCGGTGTCGGTGACCGCGAGCATCGGCCTGGCCCCCGCCAGTCCGGCCGGGCTCGCCGCCGCGCTGGCTGACGCTGACGCGGCAATGTATCGGGCGAAGACGACCCGGGCCGCTGTGGTGGCGTTCGACCCGCTGCGTGATGACCACGCCACCGCCGACCCCCGCCCGGTCGTGCGGGTCCGTGACCTCACCCCGACTGTGGAGGTGGGCCGATGACGCTCACCCCGACGCTGCCCGGCCTCGAACCCGCCCCCGTGGTGGAGCCGAGGCCGGGCTCCCGGGCCGCCCGGATGCTCATGCCCCGCTCCGTCGACGTGGTCAAGGATCTGGCGGCCGACTATGGCGTCTGCACCCGCCCCGTCTCCCTGCGCCGCACTGACCTCGACTCCGGACAGACCGAAGTCATCGACATGCCGTGCGGCGCCACCCAAGAGGCGAAGTGTCCCGCCTGCGCCACCAAGGCTCGTCGGCTGCGCCAGCAGCAGATTCGGGAAGGTTGGCACCGGACCGACGAACCCGACCCCGGTCCGCAGCCCGCCACCGACGCGCAACGCGGCCTGATCGTCGCTCGCGCTCATCTCGAATTCGCCCGCGACGAAGCGGCCCGGATCTCGCAGTGGGATCAGGTCGCGGACCTGGACGACGCGATCGAGGAACTGGAAAGCCAGATCACCACCGAGGGCATGCGCGGTCGCCCCGCCCCACGCCACGGTGGCGAGGATCAGGAGGACGGCGACGGCAACCGGCGGGTCCGCTCCACCAGGCGGAGACAGGACGCCCCGGACCTGCCCCGGCTGCCCGTGGAGAATCGGACCGTTGGGCGTACCTTCGAGGGTCGCGGTGGGCAGGTGTTCCGGCCGTCGATGTTCCTGACCCTCACCCTTGGCTCCTACGGCCGTGTGCACTCCGACGGGACACCGGTCGACCCGGACGGCTACGACTACCGGCGGGCCGCCTGGGATGCGGTGCACTTCCCGCGGCTGCTCGATCGGTTCTGGCAAAACCTGCGCCGGGCGGTCGGCTGGAACGTCCAATACGCCGGTGCCGTCGAGCCACAGCGACGGCTCGCCCCTCACGCACACTTCGCCATCCGGGGCACCATCCCCCGGTCGCTGGTGCGGCAGGTTGCCGCCGCGACGTATCACCAGGTGTGGTGGCCCTCGGTCGACGTGCGGGTCTACGAACGGGGCAACGTGCCGCAGTGGGACGCCGACGCCTCCGGCTACACCGACCCCGCCACCGGGCGGCTGCTGCCGTCGTGGGATGACGCGCTCGACCTGGTCGACGCCGACCCCGACGCCCACCCCGTGCACGTCGCCCGCTTCGGTGTGCAGGTCGATGCCAAGGGCGTGCTTGCCGGCACCAAGGACGCTGACCGGTGCGTCGGCTACATCACCAAGTACCTCACCAAGCAGGCCGCCGACTGCCACGAGGTGACCACCGGGCGGCAGCGGGCGCACCTGGAACGGCTCTGGCAAGAGCTGCGGCACACGCCCTGTTCAGAGCGGTGCGCCAACTGGCTGCTTTACGGAGTCCAGCCCAAGAAGGCCCGACCGGGGCTGCGGCCGGGGAACTGCAAGAACAAGGTCCACAAACGGGAAACCCTCGGCATCGGTGGCCGACGCGTCCTCATCTCCCGGCAGTGGTCCGGCAAGACCCTCACCGACCACCGCGCCGACCGGAGGGAGTGGGTCAAGGCCCTGCTTGGCGTAACTACCGACGCCGACACCGCCCCGGCCGGCGGCGAGCAACGCCACGCCTGGGAACTCGCTCAACCCACCGACCCCGATGTCGCGCCGCTCGGGCATCGTGTCCTGCGCGCCATCTCCGAACGCATCCAATGGCGCGTCCAGCTCGACAGCGCCAGACGCGCCGCTGCCGACCCGCCCGATGTTTCGGCAACCGTCACGACGCAGGAGGGAGCAGCATGAAGGCCCGGACCATCGAACCGCTGTGGACGGCTGAGGACGTGTCGACGTTCCTCGGCGTGCCGGTGAGCACCCTCTATCAGTGGCGGTACCGGCGTCTGGGTCCACGTGCCCGGAAGGTCGGCCGTCACTTGCGGTACGACCCGGCCGACGTGCGTTCCTGGCTGGACGAGGCAGACCGGTGAGCGTCGTCAAGCGCCCGAACGGGAAATGGCGTGCCCGGTACCGGGATGCTGCCGGCAAGGAGCACGCTCGGCACTTCGACCGCAAGGTCGACGCTGATCGGTGGCATGCGTCGATGAAGACGGCGCTCGCTCGCGGTGAGTGGGTCGATCCGGCTCTCGCGCGGGTCACGGTTGGCGACTGGGCCGCTCGGTGGTTCGCCAATCAGGTGCAGCTCAAGCCGTCGACTCGCCAGCGGTACGGCAGTCTGCTGCGGAGGCAGGTGCTTCCGGTGTGGGAACGCGTCCCGCTTTCGGCAGTTACGCACGCCGACGTTGGCGAGTGGGTCCGCCGCATGACGCAGGCCGGTCTTGCCCCATCCACCGTTCGGCAAGCTCACCGGGTCTTCTCGCTGCTGCTGGCCCTCGCCGTTCGGGATGGTCGGCTGACTCGCAACGTCGCGGCAGGTGTGCGGCTGCCACGGGTCGGACGCTCCGAGAAGGTGTTCCTGACCCACGGCCAGGTGGGCGAGCTGGCGGCAGCGGCAGAGCCGCACGGGCTGATCATCCGCGTGCTCGCCTACACCGGTCTGCGCTGGGGCGAGCTGGCCGCGCTTCGCGTGCGGCGGGTGGACCTGGTGAAGCGTCGGCTGCTGGTCGCGGAGTCGGTGACCGAGGTCAACGGACGCGCGGTGTTCGGTACGCCAAAGACGCACCAACGCCGGTCGGTGCCACTCCCCCGGTTCCTGGTCGAGCCCCTGGCCGCGCAGATCGCCGGCCGTTCCGGTGACGAGCTGGTGTTCACCTCCCCGGCCGGCGAGGTGCTGCGCAACAACAACTTCCGTCGCCGGGTCTTCGATCGGGCTGCGGAGTCGATCGGTCTTGCTGGCCTGACGCCGCACGAGCTGCGGCACACGGCGGCCAGTCTGGCGGTGGCCGAGGGCGCCAACGTGAAGGCGGTGCAGCGGATGCTCGGGCACGCCTCGGCGGCGATGACGCTGGACGTGTACGCGGACCTTTTCGAGGACGACCTGGACCAGGTGGCGGACCGCCTCGACCGGGCGGCGGGTCGTGCTGCTGCGGACTCAGTGCGGACTGAGGGCGTCGGCCCGGACCTCGATGCGGTCCGTCCGGGTCATCGGCAGCATGGCTGACCAGGGAAGACGGCTGGTGGGGCGGGCGGGACTCGAACCCGCGACCGAGGGATTATGAGTCCCCTGCTCTAACCGGCTGAGCTACCGCCCCGAAACACCGCGCCGGATCTTATCCCGCTCGGCGATCAGCAGCCAGCATCAAGCCGGCCGGTGCCCACGCCTGCGCCAGCACGATGGGCAACAGGAATATAACAGCGTGCTCGGGTACGACCGTCAGCCGGCGCGCAGCTCGTCCAGTACGGCGCCGGCGGCGCGCCAGCCGCTGGTGAGAGCACCTTGGATCGATGGGCTGTCCCGGTGGTCACCGGCCACGAAAAGGCCCTCCCCCATTGCCACCGGCTTGCGCAGCCGTCCCTGCGGCGGTGGCGCGGCGGGTAGCGCCTCGGGGATGGCCACTGTGGTGAGGTGGGTCCAGTCGGCGGTGGAACGGCCGTACAGCCGGGTCAACTCGGCCCGGATGGTCGGCTCGGGTGGGGCCGTCGGGCCGACCACCGAGGTGGCGATCAGGTGCCGCCCGGTGGGCGCGTACGTCGTGGCGGCGTTGCTGAGCACCACGGTGTTGGCGACGAGTTCGCGTCGCTCGCCGTCGACGAGCAGGATCGGCTCGGTGAGCGGCGGCTCAGGGGCGCTGTGGTAGTAGGTGGTGTAGCTGTGCATGCGTACCGTCGCCAGGGCTGGCAGCAGCGCGGCCGCGGCGGGCGGGTCGACGGCGACCACGACGGCCCGGCAGCGGATGTCGCCGGCCTGGGTGCGGACCCGGCCCGGGGTGACCTCGGCGACCGGGGTGTTCAGGTCGAGCAGGTCGGCGGGCAGCGGCGCGGCGACGGCCCGGGGCAGCGCGGCCATTCCTTCGGCGGGCAGGCCGATCCGGCCGCGGGCGAAGGAGCGCAGCACCATCGCCAGCACGTGGCTGGAGGTGGAGAGTTCCCGGTCGATGAACACACCGGACAGGAACGGTCGCAGCAGCTCCTCGATGATGGCGTCGGAGAGGCCGGCGCGGCGCAGCGCGGTCTCGGTGCTGGTTTCCGGCGCGTCGAGCAGCCGGGACGCGGGGAGGGTGGCGCAACCGGTGGCGAGGGCGGCGAAGCGCAGCCGGTCGAGCAGGGAGCCGACCCCGGCGAGCGCGGTGCCGGGCCCGCCGGTCGGCTCGCGCAACGGGTTGACCAGCCGCAGCAGCTTGTCGCCCTTGCGGACCAGCACCCCGGACGTGAAGTAGCCGAGGTTGAGCTGGTCGGTGTCGAGCAGCGTGCCGAGCCGGGGGTAGGCGGTGTTGAGCACCTGGAAGCCCCGGTCGATGAGGTGACCGTCGACCACGTCGGTGGCGACCCGGCCGCCGAGCCGACCCTCGGCCTCCACCAGCCGCCAGGGCACGCCGGCGCGGTGCAGCCGGCGGGCGGCGGCGAGGCCGGCCAGGCCGCCGCCGACGATGACCACATCGGTTTCAGCCAGCACCGCGCGCCTCCCGCTCACCGTTCGCCCGGGACAACCGGCCCGGCCACCAGATCTTCGGCCCGATGTCGTACGCGAGTGCGGGCACCAGCAGCGACCGGACGATGATGGTGTCGATCAGTACCCCGATCGCGACCGCCGTACCCAACTCGACGAGCACCACGAGTGGCAGGACGGCGAGGGCGGAGAACGTCGCGGCGAGCACGATGCCGGCGGAGGTGATCACCCCGCCGGTGACGGCGAGGCCGGCGAGCACTCCGGCGCGGGTGCCGCGCTTGACCGACTCTTCGCGGACGCGGCTCATCAGGAAGATGTTGTAGTCGATGCCGAGCGCGACCAGGAAGACGAACGCGAACAGCGGGAACGACGAGTCCACGCCGGGGAAGTCGAAGACGTGGCGGAACAGCAGCGCGCAGAGGCCGAGGGTCGCCGCGAAGCTGAGCAGCACCGTGGCGATCAGCAGCAGCGGGGCGAGCAGCGCGCGCAGCAGCAGGGCCAGGATGACAGCGATGACCACCAGCACCACCGGGATGATGACGTTCTGGTCGCGCTTCGCGGCGTCCGAGGTGTCCACGTTGATCGCGGTGAAGCCGCCGACCACAGCGTCCGCGCCAGGCACCCGGTGTACGGCCACCCGCAGCTCGCGGATGGTCCGCTCGGCGCCGTCGCTGTCTGGTGGGTCGGCCAGGGTCGCCTCCAGTTGCACCCGCCCGTCGACGACCTTCGGGGCGGCGTTCTCCTGGGGTGGGCCGGTCTGCGGGCCGGCGGTGAGGGGGCGGACATCGGCGACCCCGGGCACGTCCTTCGCCACCTGGGCGACCTGTCGGGCGGTCTGCTCGGTGGTGAAGATGGTGGCCGGGCTGCCGGTGCCGGCCGGGTAGTGCCGGGAGATCACCTCCTGGCCGTCGACGGAGTCGGTGCGCTGGGTGAACAGGTCGGACTGGCCGAGGGTGGTGGCGCCGAGCTGGGTGAGGCCGAGGGTCAGCAGGGCCAGCACGACGGCGGTGCTCAGCCAGATCGGGCGGGCGTGCCGGGCGACGAAGCCGGCGACGCGGCTCCAGATGCCGTGTTCGGCCCGAGGGTCGGCCTGGTCGGCTCGGGGTCGTCGGGGCCAGAACGCCCACCGTCCGCCGAGCACCAGCAGTGCGGGTAGGAAGGTGAGCATCACCAGCAGGGTGGCGGCGATGCCGATGGCGGCGACCGGTCCGAGCGCCCGGTTGGAGTTGAGGCTGGACAGCAGCAGGCAGAGCAGGCTGACGATGACGGTGCCGCCGGACGCGATGATGGCCGGCGCGGCGCCCTTCCAGGCGGCCTTCATGGCGTCCCATGGGCGCTCGTGCCGGTGCAGTTCCTCCCGGTAGCGGGCGATCAGCAGCAACGCGTAGTCGGTGCCGGCGCCGAAGACCAGCACTGTGAGGATGCCCTGGGCCTGCCCGTTGAGCTTGACCACGTCCGCGTCGGCGAGCAGGTAGACGAAGACCGAGGCGAGGGCGTACGACATCCCGGCTGCGAGCAGCGGGAAGATCCACAGGACCGGGCTGCGGTAGACGACCAGCAGGATGACCAGCACCACGACCAGGGTGACCAGCAGCAGTGGTCCGTCGATGGCGGAGAAGACCTCGATCAGGTCGGCGAGCAGACCGGCCGGGCCGGAGACGTCCACGGTGAGGCCGTCCCGGTCTCCGCCGGTGATGTCGCGCAGTTGCTCGACGACGGTGCCGATCTCCTCGCCCTCGGCGTCGTCCACCGGTACGACGACCTGGAGTGCCTGGCCGTCCTCGCTCGGGATGGGCGGGGGCAGTGGGGTGACCACTCCGGGGATCTGGGCGAACCGGGCGGCGTCGGCGCTCACCCGTTGCCGGTCCGCGTCGGTGATCCCGGTGGGCCGCTCGTAGACGACCAGAGCCGGGATGGTCTGCCTGTCGACGAACTCGCTGGCGAGGTCCTGGGCTCGGGTCGCCTCGGCGTCGGTGGGCAGGAAGGCGGCGTTGTCGTTGGTGGCGACCTCGCTGAGGCGTCCCGCGTACGGGCCGGACACGCCGCCGATCACCAACCAGGCCAGCACGACCGCCACCGCGATCAGCGTGGCCCTGCCGCCTCGTCCGGACATCCGCCCCTCACACCCCAAGGTTCGACGCGCTCTGAGCGCGGCCACCATCGCCCATCCTGCCGCCCAAACCCGTCGAGGCAGCGCGAATCCGGCATACCGTCAGCGTCGATCAAGGAGTTGTGGTGGTGGATGAAATGCGCAAAGCAGGGTGCAACCGGCACCACAACTGCATGATCGACCCTGCGGATGGGGGCAGATACGAAGAACGCCCGTCGGCCTGGGGCCGACGGGCGTTGGGTGGAGAAGCTCCCCCGATTGGACTCGAACCAATAACCTGCCGGTTAACAGCCGGCTGCTCTGCCAATTGAGCTACAGGGGATCGTGCACCGCCTGACATCGGATCTCGCCGACGCCGTGCGACGGGACAAGAGTACAGGACTTTCCCCGGTGGCGGTCCAGTGGGTTCCACCCCGGCGCCGGTTGATCAAGAGGCGCAGGTCAGGGTCCGCGACGCATTGACAAACAGGGTAAATCGCCATCCCGGCACAACCATGCTTGAGCGGGGAGCAGGATGGGTAGTTAGCTGCGGACAGAGGACGCAGGCGCGAACAGGTCGCCTTCCGACGGGGCAACTCGCCGGGGTGACGGCGCGTCAGGTACGGAAGGAGCCGCCATGCGCGGAAAGATCATGTTTCTTGGCGGGCTGGCTGCGGGATTCGTCCTGGGCGCCCGTGCCGGCCGGGAGAAGTACGAAGAGCTCGTGGTCCGGGGCCGCAAGGTGCTTGACCACCCGACCGTCCAGGAGGCGGCCGGGGTGGCACAGGCCCAGGCCAACAAGCTCTACAGCGAGGGCAAGGACAAGCTCGGCCAGACCAAACTGGGCGAGAAGCTGGGCAACGGCAACGGCAGCACCGGCAAGCAGGAGCTGACCGCCGCCGACGACGCGTTCGCCGGCACGCCCGCCACTGTGGGCGCCAAGGCGGGCACCAGCACGGTCGGCACGACCTCCGGGTCGCCGTCGTCCACGAACCCCCGCACCAAGCCGTCCGGCTCGGGCACGAACGCCAGCACGCTCTGACCAATCGCACGTCGACGGGCCGGTCGCCGCAGGGCGACCGGCCCGTGGTCTGTCCGACGCGCGGTCAGTCCTTGCTGCTGAACGCCGCGTCGAAGGCGGCGCTCGGTGCGTCGAAGGCGAGCCGGCGGACGAACTGCAACGCCTCCGGAGCGCCGACCAGCCGGTCCATTCCGGCGTCTTCCCACTCGACCGAGATCGGGCCCGTGTAGCCGATCGCGTTCAACGCGCGGAAGCAGTCCTCCCAGGGCACGTCGCCGTGGCCGGTGGAGACGAAGTCCCACCCGCGCCGCAGGTCGGCCCAGGGCAGGTGCGAGGCGAGCCGGCCACGCCGGCCATCGCCGGTACGCACCTTCGCGTCCTTGCAGTCCACGTGGTAGATCCGGTCGGCGAAGTCGAAGATGAAGTTCACCGGGTCCAGCTCCTGCCACACGAAGTGCGACGGGTCCCAGTTCAGCCCGAACGCGGGCCGGTTGCCGATCGCCTCCAGCGTCCGCTTCGTCGTCCAGTAGTCGTACGCGATCTCACTGGGGTGCACCTCGTGCGCGAACCGCACTCCCACCTCGTCGAACACGTCGAGGATGGGGTTCCACCGGTCGGCGAAGTCCTGGTAGCCGCGCTCGATCATCGACGGCGGCACCGGCGGGAACATCGCGAGGGTGTGCCAGATCGACGAACCGGTGAAGCCGACGACAGTCTTCACTCCGAGCTTCGCCGCCGCCCGCGCGGTGTCCTTGATCTCCTCGGCGGCCCGCTGGCGAACCCCCTCGGGCTCCCCGTCGCCCCAGATGCGGCCGGGCAGGATGTCCTGGTGCCGCTCGTCGATCGGGTGGTCGCAGACCGCCTGACCGACCAGGTGGTTGGAGATCGTGAAGACCTCAAGGTTGTGCTTCGCGAGGGTTTCCTTCTTGCGCTCGACGTACGAGTCGTCGGCGAGCGCCTTGTCGACCTCGAAGTGGTCGCCCCAGCAGGCGATCTCCAGACCGTCGTAGCCCCACTCGGAGGCGAGCCGGCAGACCTCCTCGAACGGAAGATCGGCCCACTGGCCGGTGAAGAGCGTGATGGGTCGCGCCATTGTCCTTCTCCCCTGATGTGATGGGGATTCCTTGTGCGGACCGGGGCGAGGGTGACCGGACGTGCGTGGCACCCGAACGGTCACCGGTGGGTGCGGAGCACACCTGAGCCCGGCGGGTTGCGCCTCCCACCGGGTCACCGGCCACCAGCACGGTCGCCGACCCCCACCCTATTTCCGCAGTGCCCCATCGGGGAAGCCCCGCAGTCGGCCGATCATCCGATCATTTCCTCGGGCGCGGGCAGGACAGCCCGTACCGTGAAGCCGCCACCGGCACGCGGGCCGGCCGAGAACGTGCCGCCGAGCCGCTCGGCGCGCCTGCGTACCCCGAGCAGACCCCGACCGGCGCCCTGGGTGCCGCCGCCGGACGGAGCGGGACCGGCGCCCTCGTCGCGGACCTCGATGCTGATGCCCGCGGCGTCGTAGCGCAGGCGGACCCCGACCGGAGCGCCCGGCGCGTGCCGGCAGGCGTTGGTCAGCGCTTCCTCGATGATCCGGTACGCCACGACGTCGACCGGGCCGGGTAGCGGGCGGGGTTGCCCGGCCATGGTCCACCGCACCGGTTGACCGGCGGTGAAGCCCTCCACCAGCGCGTCGAGGCGGTTCAGGCTGGGCGCCGGCTGGGACGGGTCGTCGGGCTCGTCGGCCCGGCCCAGCGCACCGAGCAGCTGATGGCCTCGCGCCAGCACCGTCCCGCGCCACTGCGCGAACAACCCCATGCAGGTCAAGGTACGGCAGCCACCTGTGAGCCGGTCGGCGGCATCCACGCAATGTGGCTGCATCCGAGTGCGCCGGCAGCGGTGCGGGGACCAGCCCTGCACCGGGACTCCGGCCTCCCCAACAACCCCGCGCACCCCCGCGTAAACGGCGGGCTGGCGGGATGGCAACCGGCGGACGAATCGGTGCGAGCGTGATGCCTCTGAGTCATCAGGATGACTCAGAGGCATCACGCTCGTTGAAGACACCGCTCGTCGCCCTTTGCCGACGCAACTGGCTGACGGGGGACGCCAACCGGGCACGTCGGCCGGGCACGCCGGCCGGCCCGGAGGGGCCGACGACGTGAGCCGCGGCCCCTTCGGGTCAGTCGGTCAGGGCAGGGTCCACTTCTGGTTGGCCGCGTTGAGGCAGGTCCAGAGGTGCACTGCGGTGCTGTCGGCGGAGTTGTTGCCGGAGACGTCCAGGCACTTGCCCGACGACGGGTTGCGCAGCGTGCCGTCGGACGCGGCAGCCCAGTTCTGCGCGCCGCTGCCGTTGCAGGTCCAGAGCTGGATCTTGGTGCCGTCGGCGGTGCCGCTGCCGTTGACGTCCAGGCACTTGCCGAGCGCCTTGATCGTCGAGTTCGGCGTCACGGTCCAGGTCTGCGAGGCGCTGCCGTTGCAGGTGTAGAGCTGGATCTGGGTGCCGTCGGCGGTGCCGCCGTTGCGCACGTCCAGGCACTTGCCGGCCAGACCCTTGATCGGGCCCACCCCGTTCGTGCCACCTCCGCCCTTGACCAGGGTGAAGTCGTCCAGGTCGAAGAGCCCCGTGCCGCTACCGGTGAAGGTGAGGTAGAGGTTCTGGGTGCTGGACGGGACGTTGGACAGCGCCGCGGAGACGTTGGCGTAGGTGCTCCAGCTGCCGGTGTTCGGCACCGCGACAGTGCCGAGCACCGGGCCGGTGGCCGAACCGGTGCGCACCTGGATGGCGCCACCAGCGCCGCCGGAGACGACCCGCGCCGTGAACGAGGTGACACCGGCCAGGTTGACCCCGTTGTACGCAGCCCAGTCACCCGGCTCGATGTAGCCGAGGGTCTGCCCGCCGTTGGCGCCCGCCTTGGTGAACGCGGAGACCCCGTTGGCCGAGCTGAACGCCTCGGCCTGGATCGTGGTGTTCCCGGTCGGCGGCGGGGTGCCGCCCAGCTCCTTGATCCGGATGTTGCGGAAGGAGGCGTCGTCACCGGTGCCGTGGTTCTGGATGCCGATGTGGCCGGCCAGCGACCGTACCGGGTTGGTGTTGGTGAAGTCGTTGATCTTCACCCCGTTGAGGAAGATCTGTAGCCGCTCGCCCTCGACCAGCAGCTCGTACGTGTTCCACTCCCCCGGCGCGTTCAGCGCCGCGTCGCGGGCGGCGATGTCGGCGGACTTGTAGGTGTAGACCGCGCCGGTGGTGCGGTCGGCCGCGTCGGTGGCGTCGATCTGGATCTCGTACCCGTTGTCGACCGCCGACCACGGGTCACTCGACGGAGGGAACCCGATGAAGATGCCGGAGTTGTCGTCACCGGCCAGCTTCCAGTCCATCTTCAGCGAGTAGTTGGTGAACTGCTTCGCGTTGTACCAGTACAGCCCCATGCCGCCGACCGAGGTCAGGGTGGCGTCGGTGTTGGTGAAGCTGCCCGGGCCGGCCTGTGACCAACCGGCCGTCGAGCCGTTGAACAGCGGGGTGTAGCCGGTCTCGGGCCGGCAGTCGGCCTTGCTCCGACCGGAGGCGTACCGGATGCCGCCGAGCAGGTGGTTCCGGAAACCCGACTCCGCGTACGACGCCTGGGTGTGCCCCGCGCCGGTGTAGAAGGACCGGCCGCCGCTGTAGCTCTTGCACCAGCTCAGCGGGTGGTCGGCGCCCATTCCGCCGCCGGAGTACGACGACTCGTCGAGGGTGGCCAGCACGTGGGCGCTGGACCGGGCGTTGGTGCGGTAGTTGTACCACTCGTCGGTGCGGGTCCAGGTCTGCGGCAGGTGAGCGGTGGCCGCGTGGCCCCGGTCCTCCACCTTCATGTTGGCCTGCTGGATCGCGGGGTGCGAGGCGAACCACGCCCCGACGAGGTTGCCGTAGAACGGCCAGTCGTACTCGGTGTCGGCTGCGGCGTGCACACCCACGTATCCGCGGCCGGAGCCGATGTACGACTCGAAGGCGGTCTGCTGGCTGGCGTTGAGCACGTCGCCGGTGGTGTTGAGGAAGACGACAGCCTCGTACTGGTTGAGGTTGCTCGTGGTGAACGCGGCGGCGTCCTCGGTCGCGGTGACCGTGAAGTTGTTCGCCGCGCCCAGGTCGCGGATGGTCTGGATGCCGACCGGGATCGCGTCGTGCCGGAAACCGGCGGTCTTGGAGAAGACCAGCACGTCGTACGGGGCGTCGGCGGCGCTGGCCGGGGTGGCTGGGGTGGTGCAGGCGATGACGGCGAGTGCGGCCATTGCCGCACCGAGGACGGGTCGCAGACGTCTGCGCATATCGCTCTCCTAACTGCGGTTAGGAGGGGCCCCTCGCCTCACACTAGGCGCGCCGAGGGGCCCCCACCTGTCAGCTCAGGGCAGGATCCACTTTTGGTTGGCGGCACCGCTGACGCAGGTCCAGAGGTGGACCGCGGTGCTGTCGGCGGAGTTGTTGCCGGAGACGTCGAGGCACTTGCCGGACGCCGGGCTCCGCAACGTGCCGTCGGCCTGGGCCACCCAGTTCTGCGCGGCGGTCCCGTTGCAGGTGTAGAGCTGGATCTTGGTGCCGTCGGCGGTGGCGGCACCCGCGACGTCCAGGCACTTACCCAACGACTTGATCGTCGAGTTCGGCGTCACGGCCCAGGTCTGCGCCGCGCTGCCGTTGCAGGTGTAGATCTGGATCTGCGTGCCGTCGGCGGTGGCGGCGTTGCGCACGTCCAGGCACTTGCTGGCCAGGCCCTTGATCGGCCCGGCCCCACCGGCCGGGGGCGTCCCGGTGACGAAGGTGAAGGCGTCCAGGTCGTAGAGCGCCCCGGTGCCCGACCCGGCGAAGGTCAGGTAGAGCGTGGTCGTGCCGGTCGGCGGGTTGCTGATCGTCCCGGTGACGGTGGTGAAGGTTTCCCAGCCGCCGGTCACCGGGACCGTGGCCGAGCCGAGCACGGTGCCGGTGGCCGAGCCGGCCCGGACCTGGAGGGTGCCGCCGGCGCCCGCCGAGGAGACCCGGGCGTTGAACGAGGTCACGTTGCCCAGCCGGTACGGCTGGAACGCGATCCAGTCGCCGTTGTTGATGTCGCCGACGGTCTTGCCACCCTCGGCCGGGGTCTTGCTGAACACGTTGATCCCCGACGAGGTGCCGTAGAACTCGGCCTGGCGGTGCCGCGGCGGCAACGTGTGCTGGGTGTGCGTGGTCAGCCCACCGGCGTCGGTGTACTCGGCGTCGAAGATCGCGAAGATGTTCGCCGCGTCGTCGTGCTCACCGTCGACCGGGATGGTGATCGAGCCGGAGCAGCCGGTCTTCGAGGTGATCTGGTGGCCGTGCTGGTCGTGGCCGAGCACGTAGGTCATCTTGACCTTCGTGCAGTCGATGGTGCCGTCCTCCGGGTCGGTCACCGTGATGCTGTAGGGCACCGTGTCCCCGAAGCCGAACAGCTGACCGTTGCCCGGGTTGTTGATCGTGACGGTGGGCGCGGTGTTGCCGACGCTGATCTGCACGCTGCTGCTGCCGGTGGCGCCCTGCGGGTCCCGCACGGTCAGCGTGGCGGTGTAGGTGCCGTTGGCGCTGTAGGTCTTCGTCGGGTTCGCGGCGGTCGAGGTGGTGCCGTCACCGAAGGCCCACGCGTAGGTCAACGTGCCACCCTCGGGGTCGGACGAGCCGGCCGAGGAGAACGTCACGGCGAGCGGGGCCGCACCTGAGGTGCGGTTAGCGCTGGCCTTCGCGGTGGGCGCCCGGTTGCCGCCGCCGACGTAGTCGAAGCGGTAGAGCGCGGAGTTGGCGTCACCGTTGAAGTAACCGGTGCCGTAGTCGAGGACGTAGTAGGCGCCGTCCGGGCCGAACGCCGAGTCCATCACCTGCTTGCCGACCCAGGGGAAGGTGTCGATGGTGCCCCGGGATCCGTCGGAGTTGACGTGGATCGGCTTGATCCAGCCCCGGCCGAACTCGGTGGCGAAGAACTGCCCGTCGAACGACTGCGGGAACTTGGTGGTGGAGGTCGACGAGGCGTTGTACCGGTAGACCGGGCCGCCCATCGGCGACTCGGAGCCGCCGCCGAACTCGGTCGGGGTGCCGGCGTCACCGGCGTACCGGATCCAGGCCGGCTGGGCCGGCGGCAGGGTGGTCAGGCCGGTGTTGCGGAACGAGTTGTTGGTCGGCCCGCCGGTGCAGTTGTACTTCGCGCCGCTGGCGCTGGTCGCGAAGTCGAACTCGTTGTACGTCTCGGTGCTGGTGTTGGTGCCGGTGCAGTACGGCCAGCCGTAGTTTCCCGGTGCCGCGACCCGGTTGAACTCCACCTGGCCGGACGGCCCGCGGGTGGAGCTGGTGGAGCCGGCGTCCGGCCCGTAGTCACCGACGTAGACCACCCCGGTGGCCTTGTCCACGCTGATCCGGAACGGGTTGCGGAACCCCATGGCGTAGATCTCCGGCCGGGTCCTGGCCGTGCCGGGGGCGAACAGGTTGCCTGACGGGATGGAGTACGTGCCGTTGGCGTTCACCTTGATCCGCAGGATCTTGCCGCGCAGGTCGTTGGTGTTGCCGGCGCTGCGCTGCGCGTCGTACGCGGGGTTGCGGTTGGTCCGCTCGTCCAGTGGTGAGTAGCCGGACGACTCGAACGGGTTCGTGTCGTCGCCGGTGGACAGGTAAAGGTTGCCGGCGGCGTCGAAGTCGATGTCACCGCCGACGTGGCAGCAGATGCCACGGCTGGCCGGGACGTCGAGCACGTCGACCTTGCTCGACTGGTTGAGCGTGAAGTCGGAGTTCAGGGTGAACCGGGAGAGGCGGTTGACCCCGTCGAAGGCCGAGAAGTCGGTGCCGGTGGCCGGTGCGTCGCCGCCGGGGGTGGAGAGCGGCGGGGCGTAGTAGAGGTAGATGTAGCGGTTGCTGGCGAAGCCCGGGTCGACCCCGACGCCCTGCAACCCCTCCTCGTCGTGCGTGTAGACCGAGACGGTGCCGATCACGGAGGTGGTGCCGTTGGCGTCGGTGCGGCGCAGGGTGCCGTTGCGGGCGGTGTGCAGGACCGAGCGGTCCGGCAGCACCGCCAGGGACATCGGCTCACCCATGTCGGTCACGCCGCGAGCCAACTCGACCTGCTGGAAGTCGCTGGCGACGATCGTGTGTGCCTGGGCGGGGGCCGAGCCGGCGGCGAAGGTGACAGTGCCGGCGGCGACCGCCAGCAGCAGCGCGGATCCGCTGGAGAACCATCGTCGGGACCGTTGTCGGGGAGCGTCCTTCATTGACATCTGTGCTGTCCCTTCCTGACGTGTGACTGCCAGGCCGGGCGCGCGCCGTCGCGCCGGATGCCGTAGCGGTGGTGGGGGGTCGATGGGTTACCGCGCCGCCGGTTCACCTCGACGAAACATTTTCGTGTTGGTCACGACACTAAGTCGCACGTGTCGATGTGTCCATACCTTCCGGCGGTTCAGCATCAACTTTTGTCGATTTGATCGAAAGTCGCCGGTCAGGCCCGTCGGTCGATCGCCTGCCCGGCCAGCGCAACCAGGGCCTCGCGGGCCTCGTCGGCCACCACAGCGTTCCGCAGCGCGGCGAGCGCGGCCTCGGTCCGGACCCGGATCATCTGCTCGATCCGCTCCCGCGCGCCGGTCGCCTCGATGATGTCGCGCAGCTCCGCCGCGCCCTCGGCGTCCAACGCCGGGTTACCGAACAGCTCCCGCAACCGGACGGTCTGGGGCCGGTCGGCGGCGCTGCGGGCCAGCGCCATCATGACCGTGGGCTTGCCCTCACGCAGGTCGTCCAGGACCGACTTGCCGGTCACCGCCGGGTCACCGAACACACCCAGGACGTCGTCGCGGAGCTGGAACGCGTCACCCAGCGGGTCACCGAACTCGCCCAACGCGGCGATCAGCTCCGGCCCCGCCCCAGCCAGCGCCGCACCGATCTGCAACGGCCGGGTGACCGTGTACCGGGCAGCCTTCATCCGGATCACGGTGAGCGCGCTGGCCACCGAGCCGTCGCCCACCCCGGAGACCAGGTCCAGGTACTCCCCCGCTATCACCTCGGTACGCATCAGCGCGAACACGCCGTACCCCCGGTGCACCTGCTCGGTGCTGAGCCCGCACTCGTGGAACATCTGATCCGACCAGGCCGCGCAGAGGTCCCCGCAGAGCAGCGCGGTGTTGCGGCCGTACGCCTCGGGGTCACCACGCCACGACGAGCGGGCGTGCAGGTCGGCGAAGAGCCGGTGCACCGACGGCTCACCCCGGCGGCGGTCGCTGCCGTCCAGGATGTCGTCGTGGATCAGCGCGAACGCGTGGAACAGCTCCAGGGCCGCCGCGGCCACCACGATCGGGGTGCCGTCGGCCGCCCCCGCGCCGCGCCAACCCCAGTAGCAGAAGAGCGGTCGTAACCGCTTGCCACCGGCCAGCACGAACCGTTGCAGCGCGGTGAACACGCCCCGCGGCGCACCGTCCGGCCAGTCCGGGCCCTGTCGGCTGAGAAAACCGGCCAGCTCCGCGTCGAAGCGTGCCCGCAGTTCGCTGGCGTCGGTGGGCGCGACGGTGACCGTCATGTCCGCTCCCCCGAGCCGCTCGCGCCGTCAGCGCCTAATCCGGCCAACTCCAGCAGCAGCGCCTTGACCTCGGTCGCCGCGATCTTGTCCCGGGCCGCGCTCGGGTCGGAGCAGAGCAGCACCGGGCCGTCCGCCGGGTCTGCCGGCAGCCGACCGTGCGAGCCGCGAACCGCCTGCGCACCGGCGTCCAGGCCGACAGCGCTCATCAGGTACCGCATGCCGAGCTTCTTGCGGGCCAGGGCCACCCCGGCGCGAGCCTTCGCGGCACCGGGGTTCGCCGGGTCGAAGAACAGCTCCGCCGGGTCGTAACCGGGCTTGCGGTGGATCTCCACGAGCCGGGCGAAGTCCGGTGCGTTGGCGTCGTCCAACCAGTAGTAGTAGGTGAACCAGGAGTCCGGCTCGGCCACCAGCACCAGCTCACCGGCGCGCGGGTGGTCGAGCCCGTGTGCGGCCTTGCCCTCGGCGTCGAGCACCTCGGCCACCCCGGGCAGGCCGGCGCAGAGCTTCGCCACCGCCGGCACGTCGGCCGGGTCCTTGACGTAGACGTGCGCGATCTGGTGGTCGGCGACAGCGAACGCCTTCGACGTCCACGGGTCGAGGTACTCCATGCCCGCCTGGGTGTGCACCCGCAACAGGCCCTCGGCCCGCAGCAACCGGTTGACGTCCACCGGCCGGGACACGTCGGTGATGCCGTACTCGGACAGCACCACCACTGTGGCGTCCCGGGCCCGGGCGGCGTCCAGGAGCGGGCCGAGCACCGCGTCCAGCTCGGCTGCCGCCGCGGCGGCCTGGGCCGACGAGGGACCGAAGCGTTGCAGGTCGTAGTCCAGGTGCGGAACGTAGACCAGGGTCAGGTCGGGTGACACGTCGGCGAGGATCTGCTCGGCGGCCTGGCAGATCCACTTCGACGACGGCAGGGCGGCGGTCGGCCCCCAGTAGGTGAAGAGCGGGAAGGTGCCCAGCCGCCCGGTGAGCGCATCGTGCAGCTCCGGCGGGTCGGTGTAGCAGTCCGGTTCCTTGCGCCCGTCGGCGTAGTAGACCGGGCGTGGCGTCACCGTCCAGTTGACGTCGGCGCCCATGGCGTACCACCAGCAGACGTTGGCCACCGTGTAGCCGGGTTCGGCCCGACGGGCGGCCTGCCAGAGCTTGTCCCCGCCGACCAGCGCGTTGTGCTGCCGCCACAGCAGCACCTCGCCCAGCTCCCGGAAATACCACCCGTTGCCGACGATCCCGTGCCCGCTGGGCTGCTCGCCGGTGAGGAAGGTGGACTGCACCGAGCAGGTCACGGCGGGCAGCACAGTGCCCAGCTCGGCCCGGAAGCCGCCGTCGGCCACCCCGCGCAGTCGAGGCATGTGGGCCAGTAGTCGGGGCGTCAACCCCACCACGTCGAGGACCACCAGTCGCCGGCTCATCGCGTCACTCCCATGCTCACGGTTCGGTCTGTGGTCAGGCCGAGGCCGACCAGTTCGTCCCGGGCGAAGGCCAGCTCCGCGGCGATGCCGGCGGCCAGCTCCGCGTCGGTGCCGGGCCGTCGTGCGGCCGGCAGCACCCCCCAGGTGTACGTCTCGACGTCGAGGTGGTCGCAGCCGGCGGTCGGGCCGTCGAAGAGCGCTCTCAGGGCCGCACGAAGCACCGGCACTGTCGAGCCGAGCGGCTCCTCGGGTGGGGCGTGCAACGGCACGTGGTAGTGCACCCGCCACGGCCCGGGCAGCACCCGGTCCAACGCCTCGTCCAGGTCGTCGGCCGCGTACGTGGGCTCGGCCGGGTCGGCCAGACCGGCGCAACCGGCGCCCCGGGTCTGGTGCAGGAAGCGCGGCTCCACCCAGCGGCGCAACGCCTCGGCGTCGCGGGCCGGGTCGGCGGCCTCGACAGCGGCCGAGACCTGCACCTTCACCACCGGCAGTCCGGCCGCCCGCAGTCGGTGCAGCGCCTCGGCCGGCTCCTCCCAGGCGCAGGCCAGGTGGGCGAGGTCGACGCAGACACCCAGGCGGTCGGTGTCCATCCCGGACAGCAGCGCGGCCGCCTGACCGGTGCTCTCCACCACACAGCCGGGCTCGGGCTCGAAGGCGACACGCACCTCACGGCCTGTGTCCCGTTGCACGTCGGCCAGGCCGGCGGCGAGCTGGTCCAGTCGGCGTCGGGCCGCGTCGGCCCGGCCGGTGTCCCACGGTTGACGCCAGGCCAGCGGCAGCGTGGAGATCGAACCTCGGGCGGCGTCGTCGGGCAGCAGGTCGGCGAGGACCCGAGCCAGGTCCAGGGTGTAGGTCAGGCGCTGCTCGGTGGTCCAGTCCGGGTGGTACACGTCCTGCTTGACCACCGGGGCCTGGAAGGCCGCGTACGGGAAGCCGTTGAGGGTGACCACCTCCAGGCCGCGCGCGTCCAGCTCGGTGCGCAACCGGCGGCGTAGCGTCTGGTCGGCGGCCAGCTCGGCGGCGACCGGGGCGGCCAGCCACAGGCCGAGCCCGAGCAGGTCGCTGCCGAGCGCCTCGCGGACCGGCACCGCGTAGGTGTCCAGTTGACCGAGGATCCCGGCGAGGTCCTCGGCCGGGTGCACGTTGGTGCAGTAGCCCAGGTGGACGGTCTCGCCGCCGGCATGTCGCAGCCGCATCAGCTGCCGCCGCGCAGGATCGAGTTGCCGGTCTGCGGGTCCACGGCGGCGGCGGCGTCCAGGTCGCTGAGGTCGAGCCGCCCCGACTGCCCGTAGAACTCCACAGGGTTTCGCCACAGCACCTTGTCGACGTCGTCGTCGCTGAAGCCCGCCGCGAGCATCGCCTCGCCGGTGGCTCGGGTCAGCAGCGGATCGGAGCGCCCCCAGTCGGCTGCCGAGTTGACCAGCATCCGTTCCGTGCCGTACTCCCGCAGCAACTCGACCATCCGCTGCGGCGTCATCTTGGTGTCCGGGTAGATGGAGAAACCCAGCCAGCAGCCGCTGTCGCGGACCAGCTTCACTGTCACCTCGTTGAGGTGGTCGACGACCACCCGACCTGCGTCGATGCCGGACTCGGCGACCACGGCGAGGGTCCGCTCGCAGCCGCGCGCCTTGTCCCGGTGCGGGGTGTGCACCAGCGCCGGTAGTTCGTACGCCACCGCGAGGGCGAGCTGCGCCGCGAACGCCTCGTCCTCCTCGGGCGTCATCGAGTCGTACCCGATCTCGCCGACCGCCACCACCGCGTCCTTGTCCAGGTAACGGGGCAGCAGGTCGAGGACCGGCCGGCAGCGCGGGTCGTTCGCCTCCTTGGGGTTCAGCGCGATGGTGGCGAAGTGGCGCACCCCGAACTGCCCGGCCCGGAACGGCTCCCAGCCGATCAGCGAGTCGAAGTAGTCGGTGAACGAGGCGGCGCTGGTGCGCGGCTGACCCAGCCAGAACGCCGGCTCCACCACCGCGCGCACTCCGGCGGCGGCCATCCGTTCGTAGTCGTCGGTGGTGCGTGAGGTCATGTGGATGTGGGGGTCGAAGATGCGCATTCACGCCTCCCGGGGCAGTGCGGCGGTCAGCCGGTCGAGCAGGTCGGTGGCGTCGGCGGGCAGGTCACGGCCGGCGGCGTGTCGTTCCGCGGCCAGCGCGGCGAGCATGGCGGTCAGCTCGCTGTCGGCCCGGGAGTCCAGGTCGGCCACCCCGGCCAGGGGGACGCCGCTGAACACGCACTTGAGCACCGCCTGCCGCCAGGCGGCCTGGTCGAGGTGCCGGGCGTACGGGCCGAGCGCGGCGGCGACCAGCCGGGTGTCGTTGGTCCGGATCGCGTCGTGCAGCAACGGGACCGCGTCCGCGCCGATCGGCAGCAGCGGCAGGGCACGCAGCACTGCTCGTCGTTCGGCCGCGTCACCGTGCTGGTAGAGGCGCTCGGCGTACGCCGCGTGCTCGCCGGGAAGGCTGGTGAGCAGCAGCACCCGGGCCGCGTCGTCGGCGGTCCAGCCGGGGGCGTCGGGCAGCGCGGCCCGCCCGCACCGTCGGCCGACGGCGGGAAAGAGCCTGGTGATCGCGGTGGGCTCGGTGGTGACCCGGCGCAGCGCCGTGTCCAGCCAGTCGGGGTCGGGTACGCCTCCCAGCGCGGCCCGCAGTGAATCCGGTGTCATCCCGTCTCCTCCCTTGTGCTGCTCCCGGTGCCACGCCACCCTTTGCTCTGCACCTACATGTGCACCGGGGCCTCTTTCGCGGATGTCGCCTCGGCGGACGATCCCTCGGCCGCTGGCGCATCGGCGGGTGCAGAGCAAAGGGTGCGGGTGGCGTGACGATCGGTGGCCGCGGCGGCCCGCAGGAACTCGATCGACCGGGCGGCCACGGCGGGTGCGGCGTGCGAGTCGCGGGGCAACTCCACCGCGACCAGCCCCTGGTAGCCGGCGTCGCGCAGCGCGGCCAGCACCGGCGGAAAGTCGATCTCGCCGACGCCGAACTCCAGGTGCTCGTGCACGCCTCGGCGCATGTCGTCGATCTGCACGTTGACCAGGTGGTCGGCCACCTCGGCGACGCACTGCGGCACCGGCCAGGGCTCCAGGCACCGACAGTGACCGATGTCGAGGGTGATGCCGAAGCGGGCCGGGTTGTCCAGTGCGGCGTGCAGCCGACGCCAGTCGGCGATGTCCTGCACCAGCATGCCCGGCTCCGGTTCGAAGCCGAGGGTGACGTCCGCGGTGTCGGCCGCGTCGACCACTGTGGCGCAGCCGGCCACCAGCCGGTCCCAGGCGCACTGCGGTGAGACCGACTCGGGTCGGACGCCGGCCCAGAACGAGACCGCCTCCGCGCCCAGGTCGGCGCCGATCCGCACGGCCCGGCGCAGGAACTCGATCCGCCGGGTCGGGTCGTCGTGCAGCAACGTCGGGGCGTGCTTCTGCCACGGGTCGAGCAGGTAGCGGGCGCCGGTCTCGATGACCACCGCCAGGCCCAGCGACTCCAACCGTCGACTGACAGCGGCGACCCGGCGGGTGAGCCCGGGCGCGAACGGGTCCAGGTGGTCATGGTCCAGGGTGAGCGCCACCCCGTCGTAGCCGAGGTCGGCGATGACCGCGAGCGCGTCGTCGAGGCGGTGGTTGGCGAACCCGTTGGTGCCGTACCCGAGGCGCAGCGTGGTGGCGTCGGTGGCCGGCGCACCGGGCCGTGGCTCGGGGACGCTCATGTCGGGGAGACCTTCCGGGCCAGTCGTCGACCCAGCGGCGCGGCCGCCGCGACGGCCACCCCGAGCAGACCTGCTCCACCGCGTGCGGTGAGCGCTCCCTGGAGGGCCGGCAACCCGGTGATCCCGGCGCCGACGGCCGCGCGGACCCGCTTGGCCGACGGGTCCCGGACAACCTCGGCCTGGGCCGCGCCGTACCGGGCGGCGTACCACCCGGCCAGCACCGCTGGCAGCAGCGCCGCGATCGTGGCCGACCGGCTGCGACCCGCGCGCACGCCCGTCTCGTCGACGGTCTCGGCCCGGTCGGTGGCCCCGGCGGGGTTCGCGGTTCGGAAGGCGCCCGGCACGGCGACTGCGGCACTGGTGGCGACCAACGCGGTGCCGGCGAGGGTGCGCATCGGCAGGGTGGCATCGGCGCCGGTGACCTCCCGGCGGGACAGCGCGGTGACCGTCCAGGTGTGCGCGGCGACGGTGGCCGCCGCCGGCAACGCCCTGGTGATCCGACCGCCGGACGCGCCGAGCAGCACGTCCAGCCCTCGGCAGGCGGCCATCACGGCCGGACCGGCCGCGGTGTTCTTGGCCAGCAGGTCGTACCCCCAGATGGTGGCGGCCAGCGGCACGGCGAGCGCGGCGGCGCGGCGACCGCCCACGGCGGCGGCCAGGCCCACACCGGCGGCCGTGAGGCCCGCCGCGAGACCGACCGCGGCGGCCGGGGTGACCCGCCCGCTCGGGATCGGCCGCTCGGGCCGTTCCTCGGCGTCCAGATCCCGGTCGGACCAGTCGTTGGCGGCCATGCCGGCCCAGTAGAGCAGCACCGATGCGCCGGCCAGGGCGGGGGTACGCGGGCTCAGCGCGCCCGCCGCCGCAGCCCCGGCGATCACGTCGCCGGGCACCGAGAGCGCGGCCGGCGCCCGAACCAGCTCGGCGAGATCAGCCAACGTTGTCATGATCACCGTCCCCGCCGTCGTGCAGTTGCCGGGTGAAGGCGGTCAGCCGGGCCCACTGCTCGCCCAGCGAGTGGGTGGGGGCGCCCAGCGGGTCCTTGAAGAAGAAGCCCAGGTCGGCCAGCGGCCCCACCTGCCCGGCGGCGTGCGCGGCGGCGGTGAGTCGGGCCAGGTCGAGCACCAGCGGCGCGGCCAGCGCCGAGTCGCAACCGTGCCAGGTGAACTCCATCCGCATGCCGGTGCCGAGGAATCCACTGAAGGTGATCAGATCCCAGGCGGTCTTGAAGTCGCCCAGCTCCTCGACGTACTCGATGCGGGTGCCGCCCTGCGGGACGTAGCCCAGCGTCTCGCCGAGCACCCGCTGCTTGCTCTGCACCTTCGCCGCGTTCGCGGCCGGGTCGGCGAGGGTGGCGCCGTCGCCGCCGCCGAGCAGGTTGACCCCGGACCAGGAGCCCACTGCCAGGTTGCGCATCGCGAACATCGGCGCGAGCACCGACTTGACCAGGGTCTCCCCGGTCTTGCCGTCGTGCCCGGCGTACGGCAGTCGGGCCTCCTCGGCCAGCGCGGCCAGCGCCGGCAGCCGCAGCCCGGTGGACGGGGTGAAGTCGACGTACGGGCAGCCGGCGAGCACCGCGGCGTACGCGTAGAGAGAGCTGACCGGCAGCACCTCGTCCGGACCGTCGAGGGCGGCGCGTAGCGCGGCCGGGTCGGCGTGCGCGGGGTGCGGTCGAGGGGCCGGCTCGGTGGCGGAGACGTTGACCACCACCACCCGGTCCAACTCGTGCCGCTCTCGGAAGCTGGTCAGGTCGCGGACCACTGCCTCGGCCCGCTCAGCCTGGGTGTCGCCGACCGGCGCGGGGCGCAGCTCCTGCTCGACCACGCCCAGCTCGTCGCGGAGCGCGGCGACCAACCGCCAGGGGATGACACCGGCGTCCGCGAGGGCCTCGGCGCGCTTGCACAGTGGAGTGGTGGCCAGGTCGTGTCCGCCGAAGACCAGGTCGGCGAAGGCCGGCAGGGCCGGGCCGCGCAGATCGGGAAGCTCGGTGACGCAGCCGGTCGGCCCGGCCAGGCCGGCCCGCAGCGCGAGCCCCCCGACGATGCTGGTGGTCGCGACGGAACCGCGCGCTCCTACCAGCCAGACACCTGTTCGCATGGTGCTCCTTCCCCATTTCCGAGGAACCGTCGGTACCGCTAAATATAGGAATATCAGAATATGTTTCGGAAAGATACGGCCCAGTTTCGGAAAAGTTTCGGGCCGGGTGGAATGGGCCCCGTCCGCTCGCCCCGCACCGGAACAGCACCGGCTTCCGACGTCGGCGTCGGCGGCGACGACGCCGGACCGGATCCCGGCAGGTGCGAGCAGACGGGGCTGGTAGGCAGGGTCGGGTCGGCGTCTCGACCCTGCCTCCCCCGCATCCGGCCGGTCGGGGCACTGGTATGCCCCGGCCGGGCGTCTCAGGCCGCCGCGCCCACCGGAACACCGACCGAACCACTACCCGCCGGGAACCGGCGAGCGGGTGCGGTACGGGCGGGGGCAGCGGCGGGCGGTGTCATCAGGTCCTCCGGAGGTCACCGGTGGTGGCGGTCCTCCGGTGCGGCCGGGGAATCCCGGTCCGGTCGCACCGGACGACCGTCCTGCTCGTGCGCCACCGGGCCGTAGGGCCCGGCTGCACGCTCTCCGATGCCGACCTCTGTCCCGGCCACGGGGCGCAATCCGTGGCTGGTCCCTCGCCGGTCGGCTTCGGAAAGCCGGTCGGGCGATGGCGGTGCGAACACCGCCGTCGCGGATGGTCAATGGTCAGAGAGCCGCCGCGGTCAGCGTCGGTTCCACCTCGGCCCAGGAGGAGCCGAGCTCCGCCGAGCGGGCCACCGCGTCCAGCACCAGCTGGACCTGCAACGCGTCGGCGAAGGAGGGAGTCGGGTCGACACCGGTGGCGACCGCCTCGATGAAATCGCGCATCTCGTGCGTGAACGAGTGCTCGTAGCCGATGATGTGGCCCGGGGGCCACCACGCCGACATGTACGGGTGCTCGCCCTCGGTCACCAGGATGCGGCTGAAGCCCTGCTCCGCAGTCGGGCGGGTCGCGTCGTAGAACTCCAGCTCGTTGAGGCGCTCCAGGTCGAAGACCACACTGCCCAGCGAGCCGTTGATCTCGACGCGCAGCGCGTTCTTCCGGCCGGTAGCGAACCGACTCGCCTCGTACGTGGCCAGGGCGCCACCGTCGAGTCGCGCCACGAAGACCGCGGCGTCGTCGACGGTGACCGTCCCGGTGGGCGCCGCGTGGCCGTCCACCGAGGCCGCCAGACCGCTCGACTCGGCGGGCAACGGCCGCTCCTTGACGAAGGTCTCGGTGACCGCGCTGACGCCGCTGATCCGCTGACCCGTGACGAACTGGGTCAGGTCGATGATGTGCGCACCGATGTCACCGAGCGCGCCGGAGCCCGCCCTGTCCTTCTGCAACCGCCAGACCAGCGGGAACTGCGGGTCCACGATCCAGTCCTGCAGGTACGTCGCACGGACGTGTCGAATCACCCCGAGCCGTCCGTCGGCGACCAACTGGCGCATCATCGTGACCGCGGGGACCCGGCGGTAGTTGAACCCGCACATCGACCGCACTCCGGAAGCCCGGGCGACGTCCGCCGCAGCGGTCATCGCCCGTGCCTCCTCCACCGAGTTGGCCAACGGCTTCTCGCACAGAACGTGCTTGCCCGCGGCCAACGCGGCGAGAGCGATCTCGGCGTGGCTGTCGCCCGGTGTGCAGATGTCGACAACGTCGATGTCGTCCCGGTTGATCAGGTCACGCCAGTCGGTGGTGTACGCGTCCCAGCCGAGCGTGTCGGCGGCGTCCGCCACCTTCGCTGTGTCTCGGCCGCAGATCAACGCCATCCGGGCCCGCGCCGGCAGGTCGAAGACGCGGTTCACGGTGCGCCACGCCTGTGAGTGCGCGGCCCCCATGAACGCGTAGCCGACCATGCCGACCCGCAGTTCTTTGTCTGTCGTGGACAAGGTGGGTCTCCCCCCGGTATGTCAGAACCCGAGCTTGTCGTAGCTGCTCGCGTTCTCCTTGGTGATCGTCTCCGAGGCCAGGGTCAGTTCCTTCGGCACCTGCAGCTCCGTCAGGTCGCCCAGGCCCCGACCCTGCGCGATGAGCCGCGCGAGCGAGACCGCCGAGGAGGCCATCGACGGGTTGTAGGTGACAGTGGCCTTCAGCACGCTGTTGTCGGCCTTGATCGCGTCGATCGCGAGCTTGGAGCCCGCGCCGCCGACCATGAAGAACTCCGACCGGTTGGCCTGCTTGATGGCCGCGAGCACACCGATGCCCTGGTCGTCGTCGTGGTTCCAGATGGCGTCGATCTTCGGCAGCGCCTGGAGCAGCTGGGACGCCTCGCGCTGGCCGCTGTCCGAGGTGAACTCGGCCGAACGACGGTTCTTCACCGTGAACCCGTAGGTCGCCAGGGCGGCCTTGAAGCCTTCGCTGCGCTCGACGGTCAGCGGGATCTCCAGGCCGGCGATCTCACCGATGACCGGGTTGGCGACGCCCTTGTCCTTGAGCATCTTGCCGATGAAGTGACCGGCCGAGACGCCCATGCCGTAGTTGTCGCCCTTGATGACCAGCCGCGAGGCCAGCGCGTCGGGGAACGCCCGGTCGAGGTTCACGATCGGGATGCCCGCCTGCATGGCCTGGAGGGCAACGGCGTTGACCTCCTTGCCGTCGTGCGGCAGCACGACGATGATGTCCGGCTTCTGGGCGATCAGGGTGCCGAGCGTGGAGCGCTGGGCCTCGGAGTTCGACCCACCGTCGACCTCCTTGAACTCCACGTCCGAGTAGGCAGCGGCCTGGGCCTTGGCGTTGGCGTGGATGGCGCCCATCCAGCCGTGGTCGGCGGCCGGGGCGGAGAAGCCGATGACGACCTTCTTGCCCGGGGCGTTGTTGCCCTCACTGTTTCCGGCGGCCTTGGTCTGGGTGCTGGCGGCCGGGGTGTCGTTGCTGGTGCAGGCAGTGAGGAGGGTGGCAGCGCCCACTGCGGCTCCACCGAAGAGCAACCGGCGGCGCGACAGGTCGCGACTGTGCTGGGTCATGAATGACCTCCTGGGAGCGGGATTTGACTTATCGAGGGTGTGCGAGGCCCGGCCACCGTCGAACGTTCTCGACGTCGCCAGGACAACGGTGCGGTGCGTCAGGTTGCGGTGGTGACCCTGTTCCGCGCGAGGAGCCGAGTGACGGACTTGAACTGGAACTGCTGGACCAGGACGGCGGCGACGATGATGCCGCCCTTGACCATGTTCTGCGCCTCGATGGAGAGGCCGTTGATGGCGAAGAGGTTCGTGATGGTGGCGAAGATGATGACGCCGAGCAGCGAGCCGACGATGGTGCCCCGGCCGCCGCTGAGCAGCGTTCCGCCGATGATCGCCGCGGCGATCGCGTCCAACTCGTACAGGTTGGCCATCGCCGCCTGCGCCGAGGTGGCCTGCGAGGTGAGCATGATGGCGGCGATACCGCAGCACAGACCGGAGAGGGCGTAGAGCAGCATGGTGTGCCGCCGGACGTTGATGCCAGCCAGTCGGGCCGCCTCCGGGTTACCGCCGACGGCGATGGTCCGCCGGCCGAAGGTCGTGCGGTTGAGCACCACCCAACCGGCCAGCACCACCGCGCCGAGGATGTAGACGAGGATCGGGATACCGATCACCTTGCGCGCGGCGATGTCGTTGATGAAGGTGCTGCTCGACACCTGGGTCTGCTTGTTGGAGATGGAAGCCGCAAGCCCCCGCGCGGCCACCAGCATCGCGAGCGTCGCGATGAAGGGGACCAGCCGCCCGTACGAGATGAGCACACCGTTGACGAGGCCGACGCAGACGCCGACCGCGAGGGCGGTGAAGATCATGCCGGCGGCGCCGTAGCTCTGGGTGGCCACTGTGGTGCACCAGACCCCGGCGAGCGCGACGATCGCGCCGACCGACAGGTCGATGCCACCACCGATGATCACGAAGGTCATCCCGACCGTGACCACGCCGACGACCGAGGCCAACTGGAGGATGGCCAGGACGTTGTTCCAGACCCAGTTCGGGTCGCCGTACAGGTCGGGCTTGGTGACCGCGCCGACCACGACGAGCGCGGCGAGCACCCCGATCAGGCCGAGGTTGCGCTTGGCGCCGTCGCCACCGTCACCCCGCCACCAGGAGAGCTTGCCCCCGGATCCTGCTTTGTCGCTGGCCACCGCCGTCTCCGCCGGATCCACCGGAGGCGACTGCGCCGGAAGCTGCGGGCGCTCCGGTGTCGCGGTGGGAGTGGGAGTCGCGTCGCTCATGCCGGTGCGCCTTCCATCAAGGACCCCGCCATCACGAGGTCAAGCACAGTGTTCTCGTCGAGTTCGCCGGCCGCGGCTTCGCGGACGACACGCCCTTCCCGCATCACCAGCACCCGGTCGGCCAGACCCAGCACCTCGGGCACCTCGCTGGAGACCAGCAGCACCCCCACGCCCTGAGCGGCCAAGCCCCGGATGACCTGGTAGAGCTCGGCTCGGGCGCCCACGTCCACGCCTCGGGTCGGCTCGTCGAGAAGCAGCAACTTGGTGCCGCCGAGCAGCCAACGCCCGACCACCACCTTCTGCTGGTTACCGCCGGACAGCGTGCGTACCGGCCGGTCCACGTCCCGGGGCCGCAGCTCCAGGGTCTCCGCGATCCGGTCCGCCTCGGCACGTTCCTTGGCGGCGTTGGTGAAGCCGAGGCGCGCGTACCGGCCGAAGGTGGCCAGCGTGACGTTTCGGTAGATCGGTTCGCCGAGCAGCAGAGCCTGGCTCTTGCGTTCCTCCGGGGCCATTCCCATGCCGGCGCGAACCGCGGCGCCGACGCCGGGCCGCAGGACCTTTCCGTCCATCTGCACCGTGCCGGCCTCCGGGAGGCGGGCACCGTAGATCGTCTCCAGCAGTTCGGAACGCCCGGAGCCGACCAGCCCCGCGATGCCCACGATCTCCCCGGCACGCACGTTCAGCGACACGTCGGCGAACTCGCCTGTGCGGGTCAACCCCTGCACCTGGAGCAGGTCGGCGCCAGCGGGGTCGTCGGTCGGCCGGTCCGGGAAGACGTACTCGATGGTGCGGCCGGTCATCCGGCTCACCAGGTCGCGGGTCGGGGTGTCGCGCGCCGGCAGGTTCGCCGCCGTGGTCCGGCCGTCCTTGAGAACCGTGACCCGGTCGCCGATCTCGCGGATCTCCTCCATGCGGTGGGAGATGTAGATGACGGCGATGCCCTGCGCGGTCAGCTCCCGGATGATCCGGAACAGGTTGCCGACCTCGTCGTGGGCCAGCACCGCGCTCGGCTCGTCCATGATGATCAGTCGCGCCTCGTGCGACAGCGCCCGCGCCATGCTGACGATCTGCTTGCCGGCCGCCGGCAGGGACCGGACCATCCGATTCGGCGGGATCTCACCGTGGCCGAGCCGGCTGAGGATCTGGCGGGTGTGCCGAGCCATCCGGCCGCGCCGGACGAAACCGAAGTTGCGGTACTCGTGCCCGAGGAACGCGTTCTCCGCCACCGACAGGTCCTCGACGAGGTCGAGCTCCTGGTAGATCGTGGCGATGCCCGCCTTCATGGCGGCCTGCGGGTTGGCGAACGTGGCCGGCTCGCCGCGCCACTCCACCAGCCCGGAATCCGGTTGGTGGACCCCGGCCAGCACCTTGATGAGGGTCGACTTGCCGGCGCCGTTCTGCCCGAGCAGGCAGTGCACCTCGCCGGCACGCACCTCCAGCTGCACGCCGTCGAGCGCGCGTACACCGGGGAAGGTCTTCACCAGATCGGTGAGGCGCAGGACCACCTCGCCCGCGACGGTGTCGGCGGGAGCCTCGACCAGCGGCGCCTCGGCGACGGCCTCGGCCGACGCGGTGGCGGGGTCATCCTCGGGCAGAGCCACAGTCTCCTCCTCGCTCACGACGGAATCTCGAACAGCTTCATGCGGCTTCCCCGAAGGCGACGTCGCTGGCGAGCACCGCCGCGCCGGTGACACCGGCACGGCCGCCCAGCTCGGACAGGACGACGGGAAGGTTGCCGGTGGCCAGCGGCAGCGACCGCCGATAGACCACACTGCGGATCTCGGCGAGCAGGATGTGGCCCAGCTGCGCCAGCCCTCCACCGATCACGATCATGGACGGGTTGGTGAAGCTGACCAGACCGGCGAGCACTCCGCCGACCCGCCGTCCGCCGTCCCGGATGAGCTGGATGCAGGTCACGTCGCCCTCGACGGCGCCCTCGGCGACGTCGAGCGCGGTGACGACACCCCGCAGCGCCAGCCGCTCGGCCAGCGCCGGCGACGTCCCACTGCGGGCGGCGGCTGCGGCGTCCTTGGCCATCGCGGCGCCGCTGAACAGCGCCTCCAGGCAGCCGACGTTGCCGCAGGAGCACATCGGACCGTGCGAGTCGACCTGGATGTGGCCGATGTCGCCGGCACAGCCGTCGGTGCCCCGATAGACCTCGCCGGTGAGGTAGATGCCGCACCCGATGCCGGTGCCGATCTTCACGAAGAGGAAGTCGTCCACCGAGTGGGCGACCCCGCCGTGCCGCTCGCCGATCGCCATGATGTTGACGTCGTTGTCGACCACCGCCGGGCAGCCGTGCTCCCGGCTGAGCAGCTCACGCACCGGGAATCGGTCCCAGCCCGGCATGATCGGCGGTGAGACCGGCACGCCGTCGCGGAAGCTGACCGGGCCGGGTACGCCGATGCCGACGGCGTCCAGGCGCTCGTACGCGCCGTCGACCCGGGCCTTGTGCAGCAGCTCGTTCACTCGTTGCAGGGTCACCTTCGGGCCGCTGCGGATGTCGGCTGCCTCGGCGTAGTGGGCCACCGGTTCGAGGCGGCCGTTGACCACCTCGACGTCCATCGAACTGGCGCCGAGGTCGACGGCGGCGAAGCGCAGCTTCGGGTTCAGCTCGACGAGAGTCGAGCGACGCCCACCTCGGGACGCGGCCAGCCCGGCCTCGGCCACATAACCCAACGCCACCAGGCGATCCAGCTCAGCAAGCATGCGCGGACGCGGCATCTGGAGCCGGTCGCCCAGCTCGGCCCGGGACACAGCGCCCTCGTCGCGGAGCAGCCGCAACAGGCGCACGTGCAGGGGGTCGACGGTGCGCACCTGGGCCCCCTCTTCATTGGCAGCGTTCACATCGACGCAATGTCGGTGTGTTGTGTCCGACACAGTAAGAGCGTTCGACGCCGCCTGTCCAGAGCTTCAGCCGTTCCGAGACCAACTTTTGTCCGAAAGAACAAAAGCTACTAGTCGATCAAGGAAAGGATCACGGACCGGTCGCGTCCCCTCGCCAACAGTTCCATCGACGGACACGCAAACGCCCCGCCAGCCGATCCTCGGTGGCGGGGCGATTCGCGCGGGGCCGTCAGCGACGGCCGGCAGAATTTCGCTTCTTGCGGAGCTTGCGGTCGTCGCGCAGCTCGACGTACGGCTCGTCGTCGACGTCGTGACCCGCCTCGATGGCGCGGCCCCGCTCCAACTCGGCGTCGAACTCGGCCCCCAGCAGGATCGCGATGTTGCTCAGCCAGAGCCAGACCAGGAAGATGATCACCCCAGCGAGGGTCCCGTACGTCTCGTCGTACGAACTGAAGTTGCTCACGTAGAAGGCGAACAGGCCGGAGATCACCAACCAGATCACCACGGCCAGCACCCCGCCCGGGCTGACCCAGCGGAAGCCGCCGTGCCGCGCGTTCGGTGAGGCCCAGTAGAGGATCGCGAACATCAGGCTGACCAGGATCAGCAGCACCGGCCACTTCGCGATGTCCCACACCGCGACCGCCGTCGAGCCCAACCCGATCACGTCACCGACCGATTCGGCGAGACGCCCAGTGAAGACCACGATCACCGCACTGACCAGCAGCAACACCCCGACCACCGCGGTCACGCCGAGCCGGATCGGGAGCGTCTTCCAGATCGGCCGCCCCTCCGGCACGTCGTAGATGGTGTTGGACGCGCGCATGAACGCGCCGATGTAACCAGAGGCGGACCAGAACGCGGCCAACAGACCGATGATCGCCGCGATGCTGGCCAGGCCGCCGTTCTGCTGGGCGGTATCGATCGCACCCTCGATGATCTTCTGGATGCTGTCGTTCGGCACCGCCTGGTTGACGGTGTCCTTGACGCCCTCGGTGGCACTCTTGCCGAGCAGGCCGAGGATCGAGATCAGCACCAGCAGGCCGGGGAAGATCGACAGCACCCCGTAGTAGGTCAGTGCCGCCGCCCAGTCGGTCAGGCTGTCGTCCTGGAATTCGCGGACCGTCCGGCGCAACGCCGCCTTCCAGCCACTGCCGGGCAGATCGGTGGGGCTGTCCGGCCCCGCGTCAGGCCCGACCGGCGCGTTCGCGGGATCATGCTCCCGCTCCCGCTGGGCGGAAGACTCGTCCGAGGCCATCGCCCCTCCTCTTCGTCGGTGGTGTCACCTCCGGACATGCCCCGTGAACGCGCGCACATAACCCCTACTTGTAGAGCAACCTGCCCATCCGGCGAGAGGCCACGTACAGGCCGACCGCCAGCATCGCCAGCAGGTAGAGCACGTCGAGCACCCAGACCCAGCCACCGCCGCCCAGCGCGACCCCACGGATCAGGTGCACCGACCGGTACAGCGGGGTGACCTCGACCAGCCAGTGCAGCAAAGTCGGGTAGGCCTGCGCCGGCACGAAGGTGCCGGAGAAGAGGAAGAGCGTGAACTGGGCGGAGCCCATCAGGTCGAAGTCCTGCCAGCTCCGCATGAAGGTGGAGATCGCCATGCCGAGCGCCCCGAACGCGAACCCGACAAGCACCGCGGCCGGGAAGGCGGTCAACGCCCGGGTGACGCTGGTCAGGTCCAGCGCCACCATCACCCCGAGGAACGCCGCCGAGTAGGCGCTGCCCCGCAGCATCGCCCAACCCAACTCGCCCACGGCGATCTCGAACGGCCGTACCGGGGTGGCGATCATCCCGTCGTACAGCTTCATGTACTTCATCTTGCCGAAGAAGTTGAAGGTGGTCTCCGCGAGCGCCCCGGTCATCGCCGAGGCGGCCAGCATCGCCGGGGCCACGAACTCGGCGTACGAGACCAGCCGCCCGTCGGGCAGCGGCAGGTCGCCGACCAGCGCGCCGACGCCCACCCCGATGGAGAGCAGGTAGAGCAGCGGCTCCACGAAGCCGGAGAGCAGCAGCAGCCAGTAGACCGACTTCAGCGCCGCGACGTTGCGCCCGACCACCGACGCCGACCGCCGGGACGCGGCGGAGACGTCGACCAGCCGGGGCAGGATCAGCGTGACCACGACACCCTCTCTGCAAGCTGTTCGGAAGACGAGCCGCTGCTCAGACGACGAGCTTGCGACGGAACACGCGCACCGCCAGCAACCAGCCGGCGACCGCCCAGGCGGCCAGGTAGAGCAGGTGCCCGACGACCGACCACTGTGCGGCGACGCCGAGGGTGGCCGCGCGGCACAGGTCCACGGCGTGCCACAACGGTGTCGCGTACGCCAGCCAGCGCAGCGCCTCGGGCAACGACTCGACCGGGAAGAACACGCCGGCGAAGAGCGTCATCGGGATGACCGCGAACCGGAACAGCATCGCCAGCCAACTGTCGCTCGACACCGACGCCGCGTACGCGAAGGTCGGCGCGGCGACGGCCAGCGCGAGCAGGGCGACCACCGGCAGGGTGGCCACCGCCCACGGCGACCGCAACGCCCCGAACAGCCCGGTGACCAGCAGGAACGCCACAATCGTGGTGAGCACCCGGAACAGCACGAACGCCAGGTGCCCGGCCACGATGTCGCCCACCCGAAGCGGCGACGCGCCCTGCGCGAAGTAGGTCCTGACCCACGTGAAGTTGCTGAACACCGGCCAGGTCGAGTCACCGACGGTCACCTGGAGCGCGGTCGAGGCGATCAGCCCGGGGACCAACCAGTCGAGGTAACGCACCCCGCCGACGCCCTGGTCGATGTAGGTGCCGACGCCCAGCCCGAAGCCGACGACGGTCAGCACCGGCAGCAGGAACGACGAGAACACCCCGGCCCGCCAGGTGCGCCGCAGACCCACCAGGTAGTGCTCGAACACCGCGTACGCCGGCACCCAGGGGAACCGCGCCGATCCCGTCACACTCACCCGATCACCCCGCCCACCGCGCCGTCCACCACGACCTGTCTACCCAAGGGGTACGACAGACCGCCGGTCACCCTACGACGACCCCGCCGACGTGTCGCCCGGGTTTCGCGCCGTCGGCCTGGGCCCCTTTGATCCACTCGGTTTTCAGGAAGTCGCGGTGTCAGAGCCGCCCCAACACCCCGACTTCCTGAAAGCCGAGTGGGTTCGTGGTCACCGCACCAGCTAGCGGCGGACGGCGTCGGACCCGACGAACGCGCGCCACGTGTCGGGCGCAAAGACCAGCACAGGGCCGGTCGGGTCCTTGGAGTCCCGGACGCCCACCAACCCGGGGAGGTTGCCGGCAACCTCCACACAGGCACCGCCGCTGCCGTTGCTGCGACTGCTCTTGCGCCACTGGGCACCGGTCAGATCCATGTCTCCGCCACTTCCGCGATCAGGTCGAGGGACTGCTGCTGCGATAGTGCCTCACCGCGGATCGACTCCCACACCTCGACCATCTGACGGACGTACTCGGCGCGGTCGATGACTTGCCCGTGACGCTGCCCGTCCAGGAAGACCACATCTTCACCGGTGGCTGCGGTGGCGATCACGAAGGGACCATCGAGCCCAGCGTACGCACCTGCGGACAGCGGCACGACCTGGATTCGGACCCGAGGCAGGGCCGAGCCGAGCTTCACCAGATGCCGCAACTGCTCACGCATGACTTCCGGCCCGCCGACGTGGCGGCGCAGCGCGTACTCGTCGACGACCACGCTGAGCAGTGGCGGCCGGTCCCGGGTGAGCACGCCCTGCCGATCGAGCCGGGCGGTCACCTGCTGCTCGACCTCGTCCGCCGCGAAGAGTCCGGCGCCGGCCAGGATGGCGCGGGCGTACCCCTCGGTCTGGACCAGGCCCGGCACGTAGAGCGGCTCGTACCACCGCAGCGCTGTGGTCTCCTGCTCGATGCCGGCCCAGTCGCGGAACCAGGGCACCACCGCCTCACGGCTGATCCGCCGCTGGATGCGCTCGAACCGACCGTCGGCTGAGAACACGGCGTCACAACGGCGGGCGAAGTCCAGACTCGGCCGGCGCTCGGATGTCTCCACCTTGGCGACCAACGCCCCGGAATAGCTCAACGCCTCGGCCAGCGCCGTCTGCGACATCCCACTGGCGGCCCGGGCCAGTCGCAACTCTTCGGCGAAGTGCTCCAGCATGGACGAACTCTCCACGGACAACCCCCGTACATCTCCGTACCGTGCCGGGCCGATTGTCGTACGCGCTGGTCGTCGGCGTGCGGAACCTCCCACAGTAGTCGGGCCTTCACCAGACTGTCACGCAGCGGAACCGCTCACGGGATCCAGACGGCGGGCGGAACCAGGCCGGGAGCGCCCCGTGACCCCCGATCCGGGGCGCTCCCACCCACCCGATGGAGGTTCTTCCCCGTGCGACTCACCTGGTCGGCAAACGACGGCGGCAGGCTCTGATGCCCCGGTACCGCCCGCACGTCGCGGCACGCCCTTCCTGGCGCTGCCGGGTCTGCGGCGCGGCGTGGCCCTGCTCACCGGCCCGCCTGGCGCTGCTGGGCGAGTACCGAGAGGACCGGGTCGGCCTGCTCGTCTACCTCGCCACGTTGCTGTACGAGGCGGCCGGGGACCTCGCCGGCCAGGCCGGTCAGGACCGGTTGACCGACCGATTCATCACCTGGGCCAGAGCCCGTTGAGCGGTGCTCGTCGGCAGCCGGTCAGGCCGCTCGATCGACTCGGGTTTCAGGAAGTCGGGCTGTCCGCTGCGCCGTATCACCCCGACTTGCAGGAAGCGGAGTGGATCAATCGACCAGGGTGCGGCCGGTCAGGTGCAGGAAGACATCCTCCAGGCCGCTGCGCCGGACCAGCACATTCGCCGGCTGGAGCCCCAGCGCGCTGACCTCGGCGACCGCCGCGTCGCCGTCGGGCACGTAGAGCAGGACCCGGTCGGGCAACACCTCGACCCGCTCCCCCAGCCCGTCGAGCTTGCCGGCGAACGGTTCCTGCGACTCGGCGGCGAAGCGCAGCTCGACCACCTCGCGGGTCGAGTGCTGCTCGATCAACGCGCGGGGCGAGCCCTCGGCGACGATCCGGCCGCCGTCCATCACCACCAGCCGGTCACAGAGCTGCTCGGCCTCGTCCATGTAGTGGGTGGTGAGCACCAACGTGACGCCCTGCTGCTTGAGCCGGAACAGCCGCTCCCACACCAGGTGCCGGGCCTGCGGATCCAGCCCTGTGGTCGGCTCGTCGAGCAGCACGATCTCCGGATCGTTCACCAGCGCTCGGGCGATGGTCAACCGACGCTTCATGCCACCGGACAGCGGCTCGACCTTGCTGTCGGCCCGTTCGGTGAGCTGGACGAAGTCGAGCAGCTCGGCGGCGCGCTCCCGGGCCGCCCGGCGGGAGATGCCGAAGTAGCGGGCGTAGACGGTCAGGTTTTCCCGGACGGTCAGCTCCGGATCGAGATTGTCGAGCTGGGGGCACACGCCGAGGCGCGCCCGGATGGCCGGCCCGTCAGCCACCGGATCCATGTCGAGGATGCGCAGCTCACCCGCGCTGGGTGGGGAGATGCAGCCGACCATCCGCATGGTGGACGACTTGCCCGCACCGTTGGGCCCGAGGAAACCGAACGCCTCACCGGGGCGAACCTCGACGTCGATGCCGTCCACGGCGGTGAAATCGCCGAACCGCTTCACCAGCCCGCGAGCCTGAATCAGTGGTCGCCCCGAAGTCACCGCCCGACCCTAACCGCCCGGTCCGACACCCCTCCACGCAAATATCCGCCGACGCCCGGCCGATCACAGTGGTTTCCGTACCACCGACGGCGAAACGCCGATCAATGCCCCGCCCGTCAGCCAATCGACGTGTATCGTCCTTTCGTGCCGCCCATCAGCTCGCCCGATGGTTCACAGTCACGTGCCCGACCAGCCAACTCTTCCGTTGACGGGCCCACAGCGAGCCCCGGCGGGCCACCCCGACCGCGATCTGAAGCCGAGCCGAGCGACCCGAGCGTCGCCGAGCAGGCGACTCGGGACCTGGCCGCCCAGTTCGAGGACGAGAAACCAGGGCGGGTGCTCTCCGGGCCGGCGGGCCTGCTCCTCACCGTGGCGGCGCTGGCGGTCGGCGCTCTCGCCCTGTGGCAGGTGTTCCGCCCCCTGTCGCAGGGCAGCAAGTATTACCTGATCATCTTCCTGGCCGGCGTACTCCCGCTGGTCTTCCTCGCCTACCCGTCCGACCTGCGGCTGCCGGCCCGCCTACGCGCCCGACTAAGCGCCAACCGGGCCGAGGCCACCGGGAGCGACAGCGACGGGCGCGTCCCGGCACCCGCGTCGACGCGGCCCACAGTGACCGACTGGGCTCTGAGCGCCCTGGCGGTCGCGGCCTGCCTCTACCCCGTCCTCCCGATCCGGATCGGCAGCGGTGGCGGCGGCTACAACGCGTTCCTCGACCGGCAGGGCCTGCTGGCGGCGACGGATCTGGTGCTGGGCACCGTCCTGCTGCTCCTGCTGCTCGAAGCGTGTCGACGTGCCACCGGTTGGATCCTGCCAGCGGTCTGCCTGCTGTTCCTCGGCTACGGCTACTACGGCGGGTTGTTGCCGCAGTCCTGGCCGGTCGCGCACGCCGGGCTCGACTTCAGTCAGCTGGTCGACGCGTTCTACAACTCCGACAGCGGCTTCTACGGCACGCCGCTCGACGTGGCCGCCTCGTACATCGTGCTGTTCACCATCTACGGCGCGGTGCTGGAGTTGTCCGGGGCCGGGCGGTTCTTCGTCGACTTGTCGGCCGCGGCGTTCCGACGTTCCCGGACCGCCGCAGGCCGGACGGCGGTGGCCTCGGGTTTCCTGCTCGGCACCGTCTCCGGCTCCGGCGCGGCGACGACGGTGAGCATCGGCGCGGTCACCTGGCCGCTGCTGCGCCGCGCCGGCTACCCGCCGGAGCGGGCCGGCGGCATGCTGGCCGCGGCCGGGGTGGGCGCGATCCTCTCCCCGCCAACCCTGGGTGCGGCGGCGTTCATCATCGCCGAGTACCTGGGCGTCTCGTACCTCCAGGTGCTGGGCTGGGCAACGGTACCGACGGTGCTCTACTACCTCGGCATCCTGTTGGCCGTGGAGATCGACGCCCGCCGCTCCGGCGTACGCCCGGTGGTCATCGACGTCGGCTCGCCCTGGCGGCTGCTGGCCCGGTTCGGCTACCACTTCGCCTCACTGATCGCCATCATCGTGTTCCTCGCCATCGGTGTGTCCGCGACGCGGGCCGTCGTGTTCGCCATCGTCCTCGCCGTCGTGCTCTCCTACCTGGACCGGGCGCACCGACTCACCCCGGGCCGGCTGGTGACCGCGCTCGTCACCGGCGTACGCGGCGTCCTCGCCGTCACCGCGGTCTGCGCCGCCGCCGGCATCATCACGGCGACCACCACGAAGACCGGCCTCGGGCCGCAGGCGGCGGCGTTGCTGATCGGCGGGGCGCAGGCGGCCACGTCGGACCCGACCCTGGTGCTGGTGCTCACCGCGCTGCTCGCCGCCGTCGCGCTCAGCCTGCTGGGCCTGGCCGTTCCGGTCACCGCGTCGTTCGTGATCGGTTGGGTGATCGTCGGACCAGCCCTGCTCGACCTGGGCGTCACCGCGCCGGCGGCGGCGATGTTCGTCTTCTACTTCGCGGTGCTGTCCGAGGTGTCCCCGCCGACCGCGCTCGCTGCGGTGGCCGCCGCCGCGGTCACCGGCGGCCGGCTGGTGCCGACCATGTGGCAGACCCTGCGGTACGCGCTGCCGGCCTACCTGACCCCGATCGCGTTCGTCATCACGCCGGCGGGGCTCGGTCTGCTCGGCATCGGTGGTGTCCAGCGGATCGCCTTCGCCGCCGGCGTCACAGCGCTCAGCGTGGCGGTGCTCGCCGTCGCCGCCGGTGGCTGGCTGCCCGGTGTGGGCCCGGCCGGCGTACCGGAGCGGGTGCTGGGCGCTCTCGCCGGCGTCACATTGCTCTGGCTCGAACCCGTGCCGGTCACTGTCGGCGCGGCGCTGGCCGCCGTCGCGGCGGCGGGCGTGTTCGTCCGACGCGGCGCCGCCGGCCGGTCAACGTCCGGATCACCAGCAAATCCTGTGGAGGAACAACTGTGAGACGAATCGACGTACGGCTCGCGGCGGGCGTGAGCGCGCTCGCCCTCGTCGCGGTCGGTGCCGCGGGTTGCGGAGGTCAGCAGGGCGGCGCGGCCACTGACGACACGGCCAGCGAGGTCACCTGCGAGGTGACCAAGGAGACCCGCGTCGGCATCGCCACCGGCAACGCGACGGGCGTCTACTACGTGGTCGGCAACGCCCTGGCCGGGCAGTTGTCCGGGGCGACCGGCGGCAAGCTCACCGGCACCGCCGCCGAGACCGGCGCCTCGGTGCAGAACGTCGAGCAACTGGTCGGTGGCCAGTACGACGTGGCCTTCTCGCTGTTCGACACGGCGGTCAACGCGGTGGAGGGCAAGGGCAGCTTCACCGAGCCGCAGCCGGTGCAGGCGCTGACCCGCATGTACGACAACTACACGCAGGTGGTGGTCCGCAACGACTCCGGGATCACCTCGGTGGCCGACATGCGCGGCAAGCGGATCTCCACAGGCTCACCGAAGTCCGGCACCGAGGTGATCGCGAACCGGTTGTTGGAGGCCGCCGGTCTCGACCCGGCCAAGGACATCCGGGCGCAGCGACTGGACCTCACCAAGACTGTCGAGGGGATCAAGGACGGCAGCGTCGACGGCTTCTTCTGGTCCGGTGGTCTGCCCACCGGTGGCCTCACCGACCTGTTCACCACGGCCGGCAACTCGGTGAAGTTCGTCGACGTCTCGCCGTTGCTGCCGAAGATGACCGCGCTGAGCCCCGGCTACCAGGAAGGCACGATCGGCCGGGACGCGTACAAGACGGCGAGCGACACCCCGACCATCGTCGTGCCCAACGTGCTGCTTGTCCGCAAGGATCTGGACGCCAACGTGGCCTGCGCGATCACCCGGACGGTGTTCGACAAGCGCGACGCTCTGGCCCAGGCCAACCCGGCGGCCAAGGGGATCACGCTGGAGAGGGCCCGCCGGACCCTGCCGGTGCCGCTGCACCGCGGCGCCGAAAAGGCGCTGAACGACCTCGGCGCGAACTGACCCGACCGGTCAGCCGTCGGCCGGCGCGGTGGCGGCGCGGGCCACACCGACCAGCCGGTCGGTGTCGGCGAGCACTGCGTCGTCGTCGGTCGGAGTGCCGGGGTCGAGTCGGACCGTCCAGGTCAGACCGTCGACCCCGGCCACGCGTCGGGCCGCGACCCGCGCCGCGCCGCCGGGCACCGGCTGGTGCTCGGTGTACGCGACCGAACGGGTCACGCGGGCCCGCACCTGGTGCGGCAGCTCCCCCGGGTCGAGCAGCAGGTACGTCTCGGCCGGACCGTCGGCGACCACCGTGTAACCGTCGCGCTCGACGACGGGCTCGGCGGGAGTGACTGTCAACTGCCGGCCGGACCAGACCGCCTTGAGGATGGTGTGCCAACCGAGCCGGTGCCCTCGACCGGGCAGCCACAACCCGAGGTTGGTGGCGACCACCACCCCGTCGCCCTCGCCGTTGCCGGCGGCGGCCCAGGCCACCACCCGCTCGTCGGCGGTCAGCGGCGGCCGGTCGGCCGGCGGCAGCTTCGGCTTGCGGCTGAACAGTCCCATCTAGAGGCCTCCCGCAGCCTGCTCGCGCAACGCCCGGGCGTGCTGCTCCAGGGACAGCAGCTCACCGAAGGCGGCGAAGTACTCGTCCTTGTTGTTGACCGGGTTGATCCGCTGGATGCGTGACTTGAGGTCCCGGACCCGGGCGGTCACCGACCCGAACTGCACCCGGGCCATGGTGATCGACACGTAGCGCGGGTCCGGCTCGCCGTCGATCCGCAGTGGTTCGACGGCCAGCTCACCGACCAGCGCCGCTGCCGCCAGGTCCTCGCAGGCGTCGCGGACCGACTCGATCCAGACCGCGCCGCCGGTCGCCGACGCGGCACCACCGGCCGCCGCGATGGCCGTACGCACCGCCACGTGCACCGGGTGGCGGTATTCGGTGGCCTCGACCGTGTCGAACATCGGCCCGGCCAGGACCGGTTGCTGGAGGGCGAGTTTGAGCGCCTCCCGCTCGACCATCGACTGCGGGCTGTCCACCGCCGGCTCGGGGCGGGCGGAGGTTGGCCGACCGGCGGGGGCGGCCTCGCGGGTGCCGGACGGCGTGGTGTTGCCGGCGGCGAGCACCGCCCGCTGCACCGGCTCGATCTCCATGCCGAGGTCCATGGCGAGCTTGCGGACGTACTCCGGGCGCTTCTCCCGGTCCTTCAGGCGCGCGACCAGCGGCGCGGCGTGGCGCATCGCCTCGACCCGGCCGTCGACGGTGTCCAGGTCGAAGCGGCTGATCACGTGCCGCAGCGCGAAGTCGACGAGCGGCTCACGGCGGGCGACCAGGTCACGCACCGCCAGGTCGCCCTTGGCCAGCCGCAGGTCGCACGGGTCCATGTTGTCCGGGCTGACCGCGATGAACGTGCGCCCGACGAAGCGCTGGTCGTCTTCGAAGGCGCGCAACGCGGCCTTCTGCCCGGCGGCGTCACCGTCGAAGGTGAAGATGATCTCGCCGGCCACCTCGTCGCTGTCGAACAGGAGCCGGCGCAGGACGGAGATGTGGTCCGCGGCGAAGGCGGTGCCGCAGGTCGCCACCGCAGTGGTCACTCCGGCCAGGTGACAGGCCATCACGTCGGTGTAACCCTCGACGATCACCGCCCGACCCTGCTTGGCGATCTCCCGCTTGGCCTGGTCGATGCCGTAGAGCACGTGCGACTTCTTGTAGATCGGCGTCTCGGGCGTGTTCAGGTACTTCGGGCCGTCGTCGTCATCGAAGAGCTTGCGCGCGCCGAAGCCGATCACGTCGCCGGCGAGGTCGCGGATCGGCCAGAGCAGCCGGCGACGGAACCTGTCGATCAGGGTGCCGGAACGGGACTCCCGGGACAGCCCTGCGGTGACCAGCTCCTGGTGGGTGAAGCCCTGCTGGCGCAGGTGCTTGGTGAGCGGGTCCCAACCCTCCGGCGCGAAGCCACAGCCGTAGCGCTCGGCGGCGGCCCGGTCGAAGCCCCGGCGCGCCAGGAACTCCCGTGCCGCCCGCGCGCCGGCGGTGCTCAGTTGCGCGCTGTAGAACTCGACGGCGGCGGCGTGCGCGGCGACCAGGCGCTGCCGCTGACCCTGCTGCGGGCGGGGACGCGGGGTGCCCTTGTCGTCCTCGATGTAGCGCAGTTGGATGCCGGCGCGACCGGCCAGCCGCTCGACGGACTCCACGAAGCTGAGATGGTCGGCGTCCATCAGGAACTTGATCGCGTCCCCGCCGGCCCCGCAGCCGAAGCAGTACCAGACGTTGCGGGCCGGGGACACGTTGAACGACGGACTCTTCTCGTCGTGGAACGGGCACAGACCCTTGAGGTTGCCGCCGCCGGCGGACTTCAGGGTGACCGTCTCGGAGATCACATCCCCGATCGAGGTGCGTTCCCGGACCAGTGCGATGTCCTCGTCCCGGATCCGCCCAGCCATGCGCCACCCCCTCGCCGTACATCCTGCCCTGCCGGACCGACGACACGCCGGCCGGGGGACGCCGGTGTGGCGGCGGCCGCTGCCGGCTGGGCGGTTCCGGCCCGCAGGCCGGGTCCGCCCGGGGACCATGACCAGATGCGCCGGGTACGCAGCCAAGCCCCCCGCCTGCCGAGATGGCTGGCCGGCCGGGTCGGGCTACCCGATCAGACCCCGGGTGCGGATGAAGCCGGACACCGCCACGCCACCTGGCTGGAGCTCTTCCTCGACCTCATCTTCGTGTACGCGCTGGCGGCGGTGGTGGCTCGGCTGGGTGACGAGCCGAGCCCGTCGCCGACCGACGTACTGGCCGTGATCGGGCTCTTCGTGGTGATCCAGTGGGCCTGGATGGGACAGGTCTACTACGACACCCGGTTCGACCCGGACGACGCGCTGCACCGGGTGCTGGTGCTCGTCGCGCTGGTGGGCGCGGGCGCGATGACACTCGGGGTCGACGAGGTGCCGGAGAGCGTGCTCCTGCCCATCGGGTACCTGATCGTGCGGGGTGTGCTGCTCCTGCTGTACCTGCGCGCCCGTTCCACCAGTCCGATGGCCCGGATGGTGACGACCATCTACCTGATCGGCTTCGGGTCGGGCTGGTTGATCTGGTTGGTGTCGCTGATCGTGCCCACCGAGCTGCGACCCGTCCTGTGGATCGTCGCGATGCTGATCGAACTGTCGACGCCCTGGGTCGGGGCGCGTTGGCTCAACCGCTGGCCGGTGGACAACAGGCACCTGCCGGAACGGATCGGGCAGTTCACCATCATCGTGCTGGGTAGCGCGCTGGCCAGCCTGCTCTTCGCCGTGCCGGACCACCCCCCGCCCCACATGATCCTCACCGCCGCGTTGGCCTTCCTGATCCCGGCGGCCGTCTGGTGGGTCTACACCACATTCGTCACCACCCGCCTGCTCCAGCGCCGGCTGCGCGGCGGCCAGGCGTACAGCTACCTGCACATTCCGCTCGGCGGTGCGCTGCTGCTGCTCGGCTGGTCACTCGGGCAGGTGGTCCGGCTGGTCGACGACAACGCCAACCACCTGCCGCTGGAGTTGCGGCTGCTGCTCGGCGCGTCGATGGTGATCTGGACGCTCTGCGGTCTCGCCCTGTACTGGCTGTGGACGCGGCCGAGCGCCGCCCGGTTCGCGATCGCCGTCTACGGGGTGGTCTCGGTCTCGCTGATCACCGTGACGGTGCACCAGCCGAGGCTGATGCTGTCGCTGCTCTCCCTGGCCGTCGTCGGGTACGCCGTCCTGGTCAGCCGGCGACTGGCCAAGGCCGGCCAGGCGAACCAGACGCCCGAGGGATGAGCGCGCTCAGGCCACCCCGGCCGGCTCGGCGACGCTCGTCTCTTCGGCCGCCACCTGCTGGTTCCAGTCGGCCTTGCTGGAACGCCAGCCCTCGTCGTCCATGCCACGCCGCCAGTAGCCGGAGATGGAGAGCCGGTCGAGGGGTACGCCCCGCTCACCGCGCAGCAGCCGGCGCAACTCCCGGACGAAGGCCGCCTCGCCGTGCACGAAAGCGTGCACCTGGCCGGCCGGGAACTCCAACGCGCGTACCGCCGCGACCAGCGCCTCGCCCACCGGGCGTTCGCCGCGATGCAGCCAGGTCAACTCGACCGCCCCGGGGCTGAGCAGCTTCTGCTCCTCCGCCGGGTCGGCGATCTCCACGAAGACGTGGGCCGGGGCGCCCAGCGGAAGGCGCTCCAGCGCGGCGGCGATCGCCGGCAGGGCGCTCTCGTCACCGACAAGCAGGTGCCAGTCCGCGTCCGGGTTCGGGGCGTACGCGCCGCCGGGGCCGACGAAGTGCACCGGATCGCCGGGACGCAGCGCAGCGGCCCACGGGCCGGCCAACCCCTCGTCGCCGTGGTGCACCACGTCGACGGTCAGCTCCCCGGCCAGCGGATCCCAGCGCCGCACGGTGTACGCGCGCAGCCGGGGCCACTGTTCCCGGGGCAGGTCCCGGCGGATCGCGGCGAGGTCCAACGGCTGCGGGTACGCGACGTGCGGCTGCGGGAACACCACCTTGATGTAGTGGTCGGTGAACTCGCCCACCGGCAGGCCGACCAGCTCGTCCCCACCGAGGACGAGCCGGATCAGGTGCGGGGTGGGCCGCTCGGTGCGCAGCACCCGGGCCGAGGTGACGTTCCTGGGGCGTTCCGTCATGTCAGTTAGGTTAGCCTAAGTTGGCTCGGGGTCGGCCGGGGGTGTCCCCTTGCCGACCAGGCGGGTGTGCCAGGTCACCGCCGCCGGGTCGGTGAGCGAGGCGACCTGGTCGATCACCACCCGCAACCTGGCCCGGTCGTCCGGGGCGGCCCGCCACAGCGGGACGAAGATCGGGTCGAGCCCTTCCGGGGCACGTCGGACCAGCGCGGCGACCAACTCCGCGAGCATCGTCCGCTGCCGCTCGTAGCGGCCCCGGAAGCCGCTGCGACGCATCACGTACCGCAGCGCTATGCCCTTGAGCAGCGCGCACTGCGCCCGCACCAGGCGGGGCACGACCAGGTCGGCGGCATAGCGGCGGTGCGGGCCCGGACCGAAGCGTTCCTCCGTCGCCGCCACCGCGGCGGACACGAACAGCCCGGTCACGCCGCTGGTGGTGGCCTTCAACGCGACCTGCGCGCGATGGCTGCCGTCGTAGCCGGCGAGCGGGGCGAGCAGCGGCCCGGCCAGCAGATCGACGAGCACCTCGGCCAGGTCCGCCTCGGACTCCCCGGAATAGGCGGCGGCCACGTCGGCGCAGAGCGCGGCCCGCTCGTCGGCGTCGGTGAGCAGCGGGTGCAACGTGACATAACCACCGTGGATGCCGTCCTCCACGTCGTGCACCGAGTACGCGACGTCGTCGGCCCAGTCCATCACCTGGGCCTCCAGGCAACGCCGGTCGCCGGGTGCGCCGGCCCGGATCCAGTCGAAGACGGCCGCGTCGTCGGCGTACACCCCGAACTTGCGCTCCCCCGGCCGGCGCGGCCAGGGGTACTTGCCGATCGCGTCCAGCGACGCCCGGGTCAGGTTCAGCCCGGCGGACGAGCCGTCCGGGGCGAGCACCTTCGCCTCGAGGCGGGTCAACACCCGCAGGGTCTGCGCGTTGCCCTCGAAGCCGCCGCACGGCGTGGCGAGCAGATCCAACGCAGCCTCGCCGTTGTGCCCGAACGGCGGGTGCCCGAGGTCGTGCGCGAGCCCCGCGACGTCCACCACGTCCGGGTCGCAGCCGAGCCGGGAACCCATCTCCCGGGCGATCTGGGCCACCTCCAGCGAGTGGGTCAGCCGCGTACGCAGAAAGTCGTCGGTGCCGGCGGTGTGCACCTGGGTCTTGGTGGCCAGCCGGCGAAACGCCGCCGAGTGCAGCACCCGGGCCCGGTCGCGCTCGTACGGCGACCGGCGATGCCCGGTGTCCTTGGGCGGCTCCTCGACCAACCGGGCGTCCGCCGCCCCCGGCTCACTTCTCACGCAGTATGCAGAACTCGTTGCCCTCGGGGTCGGCCAGCACCGTCCACTCGACGTCGCCCTGACCGATGTCGACGTGCCGGGCGCCCATGTCGACCAGGCGCTCGACCTCAGCCTCCAGATCGGCGGGGCGCAGGTCGAGGTGCAGCCGGTTCTTGCGCTCCTTGCCCTCGGTCACCGGCACGAAGACCAGGCCGGGCAGGCGGTCGGCGGACTGGCGGATCTCCACCTCGTCGGGCTTCTCGGTGACGACCTGATAGCCGAGCGCCTCAGCCCACCAACGGGCCAGTCGGGCCGGATCGCGGGCGTCGACAGTCAGGCTCTCCCAGACACTCGTCATGCAGTCACCTCTTCCCGTTCGACGCGGCGCCCAATCGGCCGTGTACGAGCGAGCCAAGGTTACGCCCGCCACCACTGCCCGACCCGCTCACGACGCATCGATGAATGGCACACAACCACCGATTGGCCCCCAGTTGCCGACCGATCGCCGAGGGTTACGGTCTCGCGGTCGGAAGTCGCCACCGGTAGCGTTCCCAGCGCGGAACGTGACCAGCCGACTGACACGCAGAGCCGACCGGTGAGGGGTAACGCTCGTGGACGCAGACACGGTGATGGGACCGGAGCTACGCGGGCTGCGCCAGCGCCGACCCGACATCGCCGGCACGGTGCTCGCGGGCACCGACGGCCTGCTCATCTCCAGCGACCTACCCAGCACCGACGCCACCCATCTCGCCGCGCTCGCCGCCGCGAGTTTCGGGCTCGGGCACCGGGTGGCCGACACCGTCCGGCATGGTGAGTTCCGGGAGTCGGTCGTGTGCACCACAGCAGGCTGCGTGGTCACCTATCCGGCCGGGCGCAGCGCCCTGCTGACCCTCGTCACCGCGTCGGCGGCGGACGACCTGGAGGCGCTGCACGAGGAGGCGCGGGTGGTGGCCCGTCGGGCAGGGTCGTTCCTGGACATTCGCGGCGCGGGCATCGGCGCGACAGCCGTACCGGACGCGCACGCCCCGCTGGCCACGCGTACCCCGATGGCGACCCTGCCTGCGCAGTTGCGCCGCTCGTCCCGACCGACCTGGCGTCGTCCGCCGATCTGAGCGCCGGCGGCGGCCCGGTGACCGGGCCGCCGCCGGCGTGCGTCAACGGCTGTCCGACCCGCCGGTCTCCACGACCGCCCGACCGGCCTCCAGCCGGGCCACCGGCACCCGGAACGGCGAACAGGACACGTAGTCCAGGCCGACCTCGTGGAAGAAGTGCACCGAGTCCGGGTCACCGCCGTGCTCACCGCAGACACCGAGCTTGAGCCCGGGGCGGGCGGCCCGGCCCTCCTCGGCGGCGATCCGCACCAGCCGGCCGACACCGTCACGGTCGATCGACTCGAACGGCGAGATACCGAAGATGCCCAACTCCAGGTAGCGCCAGAAGAACGCGCCCTCGACGTCGTCGCGCGAGAAGCCCCAGCCCATCTGGGTCAGGTCGTTGGTGCCGAAGGAGAAGAACTCGGCGGCCTCAGCGATCTGCCCGGCGGTCAGGGCCGCCCGGGGCACCTCGATCATGGTGCCGATCAGCACCTCGACGCCGCTGTCCCCGACCACCTCGGCAATGATCTTCTCGGCCTCGGCGCGAACCGTCTCCAGCTCCTGCACCGCCCCGACCAGCGGCACCATGATCTCCGGCTTGGCCGCGCCCCCGTCGCGGGCGCAACTGACCGCCGCCTCGGCGATGGCGCGGACCTGCATCGCGAACAGGCCGGGGATGACCAGGCCAAGGCGTACACCCCGCAGCCCGAGCATCGGGTTCTCCTCGTGCATCCGCCGGACGGCGGCGAGCAGCGCCTCCTCCTTGGCCACGTCCTCGCCGCGTTCCTGCGCGACCGCCACGTTGACGGCGAGCTGCTCCAACGGCGGCAGGAACTCGTGCAACGGCGGGTCGATGAGCCGGACGGTGACCGGCAGGCCGTCCATCTCGCGGAAGATCTCCTCGAAGTCGGCCCGCTGCAACGGCAGCAGCGCCGCCAGCGCCGCCTCCCGCTCACCCGGGGCCCGGGCCAGGATCAGCCGCTCGACCAGCTCCCGCCGGTCACCGAGGAACATGTGCTCGGTGCGGCACAACCCGATGCCCTCGGCGCCGAAGCGCCGGGCCCGGGCGGCGTCCGCGCCGGTGTCGGCGTTCGTGCGGACCGCCAGCCGCCGCTTGCCGTCGGCGTGCGTCATGATCCGGTGTACGGCCCGGACCAGCGCGTTGTCGACGTGCTCGGGGTCGAGGCTGCCCTCGAAGTACTGCACGACCTCGGAGGGCATGACCGGCACCTCGCCGAGGTAGACCTTGCCGGTGGTGCCGTCGATGGACACCACATCGCCCTCGGCGACGGTCTGGCCGGCGACAGTGAACCGCTTCGCCGGCACGTTCACCTCGATCTCGTCGGCACCGGAGACGCAGGTCTTGCCCATGCCCCGGGCCACCACCGCGGCGTGGCTGGTCTTGCCGCCGCGCGAGGTGAGGATGCCCTTCGCGGCGATCATGCCGTTCAGGTCGTCCGGGTTGGTCTCCCGGCGCACCAGGATCACCGACTTCCCCTCGGCGGCCAGCTCGACGGCTCGGGCGGAGGTGAAGACCACAGTGCCGGACGCCGCGCCCGGCGACGCGCCGATGCCAGTGGCGACCGGCTGGAACTCGTGGTCGAGCTGGAAGCGCGGGAACATCAGCTGGGCCAGTTGCGCGCCGTTGACCCGGTGCAGCGCCTCGTCCAGGTCGATCAGGCCCTCGTCGACGAGCTGCCCGGCGATGACGAACGCGGCGGCGGCGGTGCGCTTGCCGACCCGGGTCTGCAACATCCACAGCTTGCCGCGTTCGATGGTGAACTCGATGTCGCAGAGGTCCTTGTAGTGCTCCTCCAGCCGGGCCATGATGCCGAGCAGCTCGTCGTAGGACGCCTTGTCGAGCTGCTCCAACTCCTGCAACGGCACCGTGTTGCGGATGCCGGCGACCACGTCCTCACCCTGGGCGTTGGCCAGGTAGTCGCCGTAGATGCCCTGCGCCCCGCTGGCCGGGTCACGGGTGAACGCGACACCGGTGCCGGAGTCGGGCCCGAGGTTGCCGAAGACCATCGTCACCACGTTGACAGCGGTGCCCAGCTCGGCCGGGATGCGCTCCTGACGGCGGTAGAGCACGGCGCGCTCGGCGTTCCACGACTCGAAGACCGCCCGGATGGCCAGGTCGAGCTGTTCGCGCGGCTGCTGCGGGAACTCCCGGCCGGTGTGCTTCAAGAAGATCTTCTTGTACGCGTCAACCAGCCCTCGCAGGTCGTCGGCGTCCAGATCCAGGTCGTTGTGGGTGCCCTTGGCGTGCTTGGCCTCGTCGAGCGCGTGCTCGAACTCCTCACCCGGCACCTCGCAGACGGTCTTGCCGAACATCTGAATGAGTCGCCGGTAGGAGTCCCAGGCGAACCGCTCGTTGTTGCCGGCCTGGGCTGCGAGTCCTTCCACGCTCTGGTCGTTGAGACCGACGTTGAGGACGGTCTCCATCATGCCGGGCATGGAGAACTTGGCACCGGAGCGGACGGAGACCAGCAGTGGGTCCTGCGGGTCACCGAGGCGCTTGCCCATCGCGCGCTCCAGCGACTCCAGGTGCGCCTCGATCTGACCGGCGAGCCCGTCCGGCTCCCGTCCCGTCGCGAGGTACGCCTGGCACGCCTCGGTGGTGATGGTGAAGCCGGGCGGAACGGGCAGGCCCAGATTGGTCATCTCGGCGAGGTTTGCCCCCTTGCCGCCGAGCAACTCCTTGAGCTCCTTGTTGCCTTCGGAGAAGTCGTAGACGTACTTGTGATCGACGGTCTCTTGCGCTGCCACCAGAGCCTCCACAACACACGCGCCGGATTGACACTTAACGAAGGTTCAGTTTTCTTCTTCCCCGGGACGGACCGCCGGTAATCCCGGGGTCAACGTCGATCGGTGGGCGAAGGTTAAGCGACCATCGAGTGACCTGGGACCGTTCGGTGACAATTGGCACAGCTATCACGACTATCCGTGTTCGTACCGGTTTTTGGGAACGCTTCCATGCGCACCATCACGCATCCGGCCGAGCGTCGTACGCTTGACGGCACGCCAGCCGGTGAACCTCACTTTTGCCATAACCGACGCGAATACACCCCCGGAGTCGCCGCCGTGTCGACCACCCCCTCCCCCGGCCCCACCGCCGTCCCCACACCGCGCTCGGCGGGGGAACCGGACGCGGCCACGCTGGCCCGCACGGCCGAGCAGACAGCGGGCGCGTTGCTCGCCCCGGCGGCCCCCCACCGGCTGGCCGACGTCGTGCCCGCCCCACAGCAGGTCCAGCCGGACCCGACCGCCGACTGGACCCTCCCAGCCGAAGCCGTCATCACGTCCAGCGCCGACCCCGCCGCGTTGGCGGTCGCCGAGCAGCTCGCCCAGCTCCTGCGCCTGGCCACCGGCTACCCGCTGCCGGTAACCGACGCCACCACGCCGGAGCCCGCCGGTGGCATCGCGCTGGTGCTCGACGGCAGCGCCGACCTCGGCGCGGAGGGCTACCGACTCGACATCGCCACCGACGGGGTGAACCTCACCGCCGCCACCGCCGCCGGCCTCCATTACGGCGTACAGACGCTGCGCCAACTGCTGCCAGCGGCGATCGAGAGCTCCACCCCGGTCACCGAACGCTGGGTGCTGCCCGGCGGGACCATCACCGACGCACCCCGGTTCCCCTACCGGGGCGCGATGCTCGACGTCGCGCGGCACTTCTTCGCCGTCGAGGACGTGCTGCGGGTGGTCGACCACCTGGCCCGCTACAAGCTCAACCACCTGCACCTGCACCTCACCGACGACCAGGGCTGGCGCATCACCGTCGACTCCTGGCCGAAGCTGACCAGCATCGGCGGGACGACCGAGGTCGGCGGCGGCCCCGGCGGGCACTACACGAAGGCCGACTACGCGCGGATCGTCTCCTACGCGGCAGCCCGCCACATCACCGTCGTCCCGGAGATCGACCTGCCGGGGCACACCAACTCGGCGCTGGTCGCGTACCCGGAACTGGCACCGGACAAGATCGCACCGCCGCCGTACACCGGCACCGAGGTCGGCTTCAGCTACGTCGACCCCGCCGACGAGCGCACGTACGACTTCGTCGCCGACGTGCTGGGCGAGGTGGCCGCGCTCACCCCCGGCCCCTGGCTGCACATCGGCGGCGACGAGGCGTTCAAGGTCAAGGGCGAGGTCTACACCGGTTTCGTCGAGCGGGTCCAGCGCATCGTGGCCGACCTCGGCAAGACCGTCGTCGGCTGGCACCAGCTCGCGCCAGCCGCCCACCTCGACGGGCGGGTCCTGCAGTGGTGGGGCACGAACGGCGAGGACCCCACCACCGTCGAGGCCGTACGCAGGGGTGCCCGGCTGATCGTCTCCCCCGGCAACCACGCCTACCTGGACATGAAGTACGCCCCGGACACCCCGATCGGGCACGACTGGGCCGGCCTCATCGACGTGCGAAAGGCGTACGACTGGGATCCGGGCACGCACGTCCCCGGCGTACCCACCGAGGCGGTTCTCGGTGTGGAGGCCCCGCTCTGGACCGAATCGGTCACCTCGCTGGCCGACATCGAACTGCTGCTCCTGCCCCGCCTCCCGGCCATCGCCGAGTTGGGCTGGTCACCCCGGGCAAGCCACGACTGGGCCGACTTCCGCGACCGCCTGGCCGGCCAGGGCCCGCGCTGGACGGCGGCCGGAATCACCTTCCACCGCGCGCCCGAGGTCCCCTGGCCCACCGGGCCGGCACTTCCCGCACCGCGCGACGCGAGCCTCGAAACGACGTTCGATCGCTAGACGAGCAGCCGGTCCGTCAGCTCCCCTCGCAGCCCGGCCAGGTCCGCCACGCGGTCCGCGCTGCGATGCGGCGGGCATGGTCCACCACGCCCGCCGCATCCCGCCCGAACGGCGGATCTCCGGCCACACTCGGGGCGATCAGCCGGCGGCGAGGTCGGCGATCCGTTCCGGGGCAAGCGTGGAGGTCCAGATCCGTACGTCGTCGACGACGCCACCGAGCCGCGAGTGACGGCTCCCGCTGGTGTCCCCGCCGCAGCCGATCAGGGTTGGCCCGGGAGCCATCCAGGGAGTGACCGGGCCGTCAACCTCGCCCTGCGCGACGCCGTCGACGTACAGGCGGACCTTGCCGGCGCCGAGGTCGTACACACCGGCGAGGTGCGTCCACTTGCCGAGGGCCGGTGGCTGCTGCGACTCCGAGTTGTGCCAGACGGCATCCGCTGCCGTCGAGTCCGGCATGCCGAAGTGCCATCGATTGGCGCCCGGGTGGTAGCCGAGATAAAGGGCGGTATTGCCATTGGATATCTGCGACATCACCGTGTGGTGCCCGGTGGCCTTCTCGAGCAGCACCCAGGCGGTCAGGGTGAACGATGCGTCGGTACGCACGAGCGGACCCGGAGCCTCCGCGCAGGAGTTCTCGGCCAACTCCAGGCCCAGGGCACCGTCCCGACCGAAGCCCCGATCGCGTGCCCAGGCGTACGGGCCGGTGATGGTCAGGTCGCGGCCGTTGCCGGACGTGTCGGTCAGGTATGTCGGCGTGTCGCTGGCCGGCCCGTCCAGCGGCCACAGACCCTCCAGCTTCACCCCCGGGTTACCTCCGTGCGCGGCGGCCACCTGGGCGGCGGTGAGGGCGCCCTGCCAGGCCTGCACACCACTGACCGACCCCACGACGTGATCCACAGGAATACCTGTGTACTTCGCACAGCCGATGGTGACCGGCCCGTTGGCCTGCCAGGGTGCCGCCAGCCTTGGGGCCGACGAGGCCAGGACACCGTTGACATACAGGGTCATCCGCTGGGCTGTGGCGTCGTAGACGCCAGTCAGATGGGTCCACCTACCCACGTCGGCAGCCATACCAGCGGGGGATCTCGCCCACGGCGCCGAGGAGCCGTCGGAATCGACGTCCATCATCAGGAAGCCCCAGTAGTGGGTGCCGTCCAACACCCGCGTGCCGAGATACCAGCCGCTGTGTCGTTCGCCGTCCTGACCGATGACCGTCTGGTTGCCCAGACCCGGGTCGTCCACCTTGACCCACGTCGCGATCGTGAATGACTCGTCGGTCCGCACCGCAGGCCCGCTCGTCGTAGCGCACTGCTGCTGGCCGTTCAGTCTCAGTGCGGACGCGACCCGGCCGTGCTGGTCCTCGACCCACGGCACGTCCTCCGGCACCACCGCGTCGGAGGATCGGCCGGTGGCCTCGGCGCCACTACCGCGCAGCTGCCAGTCGCCGACCAGGCCGGCGGGCAGTTCGGCGGCGGCACGGGCGATCTGTTCCTCGGAGAGCAGGCCCTGCCAGACGCCGACGTGGTCGATCCCGCCGATCAGGTGGTACAACTCCGAATCCGCGCTCCCGAAGCAACCGACAAGGAAGCGGCTCTTCGCGTTCCATGGCGTGAACGGAATTTCACCCTCGGACGCGAACTGCCCATTCACGTACAGCCGCATGATCCGCGCCACCGGGTCCACAGTGGCCGCCACATGCTGCCACTGGCCAAGCGGCGTGGACGTCGGCGCGTAGATGCTGGCGAAGGGCGACCCGTCAAAGTCGCCGCCGGTCACGGCCAGCTCCCAGCGGTCATGGACGTGGTGGTAGAGGAGGTAGAACGAAGGCCGTGCCGTACCGACCTGAGCGAACACGGTACGGAGGGAAGACTTGTCGGCCAGGTTCACCCAACCGGAGACGGTGTACTCCGCGTCGGTGCGAACCGTCGGTGCACTCCTCGCGCAACCCGCACCGCTCATAGCGAGGGCGGCACCCGGCACTCCCTTGCGATCGGCGCCATAGCTGACCCCACTGCCGAGGGTCAGATCGCGTCCCTGTCCCGAGTCGTCGAATCCGTTCCCATCGAGCCTCCAGGTGGCCTGTGGCTGGGCTTGGGTGATCCGTCCGGTGAAGAAGTTGAACGCGGTCCGCGCCGAGTAGTTGCCGGCGTTGTCCTGCGCCCAGACGTAGACGACAGTTCGGCCGACCTCCGGAGTGAAGGTGACGGTCGTCGTGCCGCCGGATGCCTGGAAGGCCTGCATCGCGTCGGTGCCGATGCCGTAGGCGAACTGCTTGACGCCGGACATGGCGTCAGCGGAGGTGAAGCTGAGTGTCACAGGCGCGCCGGCGACCGGGGTGCCCGAGACGCGGGTGACCACTGGCGTGGTGGGAGCGGTGTGGTCGACCCGGAAATAGCAGTATCCCGTCCAACCGGTGGCCTCGCCGTCCACGTCGTCGTAACCCCGCACCCGCCAGTTGTAGGCCCCGTCGACGAGAGCGGGGGCGGTCCATCCACGCTCGACGCCGGAGGTGGTCCATGCCGAGGTGTGGTCAGGGGGGTTGGTCGGACCGTTGATGTCGAACTGCACCTTCACCGAGCCGTCGCCGTCGCTGGCCTTGCCGTAGAGCGTCGGAGTGGGGACGTTGACCCATGGCCCCGGTGACGTCGTGCTGCAGTTGCCTCCGGGCGACGTGCGGATCGCCACCGGAGAGGAAGGCCGGGACTGGTACGTCGCCTTCAATCTGACGTTGGCCGGATCGAACTTGGCCCAGTGTCCACCACTCTCGTTCCCCATCCTGAGGCCGAAGGTTATCGAGGCAGCGCCTGCGTTCGCGTGCCGCTGGACGTGGTAGCCGACGTTTCCTCCGTTGAAACTCTGCCAATTGGCCGACTGACCGCAGTTGGCCCCGACCGTCTTGGTCTGCAGCGGCCCTTCATGCAGCCACGTACCGGCCATGCCATTCCAGGTGGGAGTGCTGCTTGCCAATGAGTTCGTCTGCCAGATGCCGACAGACTCATTACAGTTACCCGTGTGCACCAGGTACGCGTCGACACTCGTCGTATTCACGAGACGCCGGCCCGACATCGCTGAGATATCGAAGTAGAAATGCGACCGCCAGATGTCCCCGTGGTCGTCCCAATTTGAGCCGACGCGGGCCACCTCGCGGGGCCAGGAACTACCCGAGGTCCACTGGGTGTTTCCGTTGGAATCATTCACGGGGGCCCACCTGGCCCACTTCATGTCATAGCTCGGGTCGATGAAGACCGGGAACTGCGTTCCGCTCAACACCGCCGGGTCAACGGCCACTGTGAGTGATCCTTTGTCGACACGTACGTCGACCCGAGCCACCGCAGCGGCGTCGGACGGACCACTGACACTGGAGCTGGTCACGGCGCTTTCCCGGCTGGAGTCGAGGGTCCCGGCACCCCGCTTCCCGGCGGAGGGCTCACCAGTCGCCGCCGTCGAGTCCCATGCCATCGCCGGCGGGGCAGCCGCGAACAACCCACCCGGACCGGAGATGGTGACGCGATTGTCGGTCACCGCCACGTCGGCCGATCCGCCGAGGACGAACCGCGTCTCCCGGACTGCCGGGTTCTTCGCCGCCACAGCACTCTTGACCACCAGCAGGTGCGAGAAGCCCCCGCGTTCGGCACGCACCACCAGGTCGACGTCCGGATAGACGTTCGGGTAGGTGATCGTGTCGCCGTGGATGACGCCCTGCGGCAGCGCGCTCGGCCACCCGAGCGAGAAGTCCGCGCCAGCGCCGGTCATGGTGGCGAACGGGCCTTGTCCGCCCTGGGAGAAGACCACGTCGGCCGTGGAGGCGACCGGACGGACGCGACCGTCGCCACCGACCGCCAACGTCGTGTCGATCCCCCGCCAACGACTACCGACCTTTGCCCACTGCGGCTCGGCCCACGACTCTAGGGTGAGTTCACCGGAGGGTTGCGCGAAGACCTTCGTGGTCTCCGAGGCTGCCGCCAGCACTTCGACCGACGTCTCGCAGGTGCGTGCGAGCGAGATCGCTGCATTCTCGGACGGCGCCATTGCCGCACCGCCGGTGGCGGCTGCGGAACAACGGTCCGATTCGGGGGCAGCGGTGGCTTGACCGCTCGCCCCGACAACCGCTATCGCGCCCGCCAAAAGGGTGCCGGCCGTAATATTTGCCAGCCAGGCATGACGAAGTAGAACCACAGCCGCACCCCCGTAGAGCAGCCCAAGAAGTCTTGCGGCAGACAATACATAGATCCACTGCGTTTAACCATACGCAATTTCGTTGATAAAATTGAGGTCGAATCCAGAGCAGATCGACCATTTTGGTCGGTTGGCAACGATGGCCGGGCTTGGCCACTGGCGCTCGCGGCAAGCGACCGCAGTGCGACTCGCTCGAATTCGACCGTTTCCGACGGTGTGGCGCGGGACGCGGCGAAGCCCGTTCCGACAGCAGAGCATTGGTGCGTACGCGAATTGGTCGCCGCCGCACCTCGCGTGGCGCAATCCCGCCCTCGCCCGCACCAATGGGAGCAATTCACACATCAGAAAGGACCCGATCACGGCGCCCTGCCCGAGACCGGCCCAGCCCACACGGCACCCTGCCCCCCGCGCCGGCCCGACCCAGGCGGCCCGCCAAGGACGCAGGCGGGAAATGGCCGACCATTTTCACGATGGCTGCCCCGCTCGTCCCCTTGATGGGCGATGATGCCCCGCCATGGTCATGCCGTCGGGATGTCCGTGGCACGCGACTTGCAGGATTCCGTCGATCACCCCATCTCGCCCGGCGTGTCCGTATCGTCCAGCCAGCGCGGCGGGCGGTTCATCCGATTTGATGGTGCGTGTCGGGTGGCCGGGGCCACCCCGGCGGCGGAATCGTGGGCCGGGCCGGGTCGTTATACGTGGCAGACGACCGCAGCAGCCCGGGTCACCGCGGGCCGGCCGCCGGAACAGCCGCCGGGAACACCCGGCAGGCCGCCCCGGTTACACCCCCGAACGGCCGAGCACCACAACGGCCGGCCCCTAGCGGGTAGGCGGAATGATCCGCCACCGGCACCCGTTACACCCCGTCCCGACGCCGACCCCCGTTGCGGGTCGCCGGGCAGACGAACTTTCCCCACACCACCACTCACCCCCGGGTGTGGGTGTGGAAATCCCCCGAGGCAGAGGAGCACGCCATCATGCGTACCGATCTGATCCGTAAGACCGCCCTGACCGCCGCCGGCCTCGCGTTCACCGGAGGCGCCATCGCCGGCCCCGTGACCACCGCGTTCGCCGCACCCACCACCAGCAAGCCGGCTTCGCAGGCGCAGACCGACCGCAAGGGCCACGGTGAGCGTCAGCTGGGCGTGCGCTACGAGGCGCAGCCGAACTTCTACTACTGCGGCCCCGCCGCCACCCGCAACGCCCTGTCCGTACAGGGCAAGGACATCAGCGTGGACGCCATGGCCAAGGAGATGGGCACCACCGAGGCCGGCACCAACTCCATCAACGACATCACCCCCGTGCTGAACAAGGAGACCGGCAAGAAGGACGCCTACCACTCCGTCGAGATCAGCACCCCCAAGGCCGATGAGAAGCAGACCGACAAGCTTCGCGCCGACGTCGTCAAGACCGTCGACGACGGTCGGGCCGTGGTCGCCAACATCGCCGGCACCGCCACCGACACCGACGGTGGTATCCACTCCTTCGAGGGTGGGCACTACATCAGCGTCGTCGGCTACCGCGACAACGGCAACATCGTCAAGATCGCCGACTCCGCCGACCCGAACACCGCCTCGTACGAGGTCACCATCGAGCACCTCGCGGACTGGATCGCCACCCGCGGCTACGCCACCAGCTGAGCACCACCCAACTCGGAAGGGCCGGACCCCACCACGGGGTCCGGCCCTTCCGCATGTCCAGGTCCGCGCCCCGCGCCCCGCGCCCCGCGCCCCGCGCCCCGCGCCCCGCGCCCCGCGCCCCGCGCCCCGCGCCCAAGATCCGAACAAGATCTCCGATGTTGCTGCCTCCGACTCGCCGGAGACCGCAAGATCCCTGATATTGCGCGGATCTCGGCGACGAGTACCCGGCGCGGGGCCGTTGGTTGCGTCACGGGTCCTTTGGAGCTGATGTCGTAGACGAATCAGCGTCGCCAGGGCAGCCGCGAAGCAACGTCGCAACGGGACTTACAGGGCAACACGGTGACGGCACCGCAGGGCAACTCGCCACGGCAATCGCAGGGCAAACGGTGACGGCAACGGTGGTGGTAGCCGCAGAGCAACAAGCGGTCGCGGCAACCGCAGAACAACAAGCGGTCGCGGCAACCACAGAACAACAAGCGGTCGCGGCAACCACAGAACAACAAGCGGTCGCGGCAACCACAGGGCAGCGCGAGTCAGTGGCACCGCCGAACGGCGGACGGCCGAGCCCAGGTCATGACTCGTTTACGACATCAGCTCGATAGCGTGCCGCACCCCTACGTCCGCCCCCTGCTCCCGGCCGAACCGGGCCGGGAGCCTGCGAAGAAGATCCGACGGCGACGACCCCACGAGGATCGAGGACTCAGCCGCCGGAGTCGTCCATCTCGGCACCCTCGGGGACCGTGTCGTCGTCCCGGCTGGCCAGCCAACCCTCCGGCAGGAAGACCTTGCCGGGCGAGTTGGTACGCCCGCGCGGCTGCCCGAGGGCGGTCATCGGGAACGGCTCCGCCGGGTCGAGCTTGCCGAGCAGGTCGTCGAGCTGGGCCAGGCTTTCGATCATCGCCAGCGAGCGCCGCAGCTCACCGCCGACGGGGAAGCCCTTGAGGTACCAGGCGACGTGCTTGCGGAAGTCGGTGCAGCCGTCCCGTTCACCTCGGGCCGGGTTGCGGGCGCCGGCAGTGAACTGGTCGACCAGCAGCTCGGCGTGCCGGCGCATGGTCACGGCCACCTCACCGAGGGTGGGTAGCCGCCGCTCCGGCCGACCGTTGAAGGCGGCCTCCAGGTCGGCGAAGAGCCACGGCCGGCCCAGGCAGCCGCGCCCGATGACCACGCCGTCGACGCCGGTGTGGGCCACCATGCGCAGCGCGTCGTCGGCCTCCCAGATGTCGCCGTTGCCGAGCACCGGCACATCGAGGGCCTGCTTCAGGGTGGCGATCGCGTCCCAGTCGGCGGTGCCCGAGTAGCGCTGCGAGGCCGTGCGCCCGTGCAGGGCCACCGCTGCCACGCCGGCCTCCTGGGCGGCGAGCCCGGCTTCGACGTACGTCAGGTGGTCGTCGTCGATACCCTTGCGCATCTTGACAGTGACCGGCACGCCGGACGGTGACGCGGCGGCCACCGCGGCCCGCACGAGTCGCGCGAAGAGCCGGCGCCGCCACGGCAGCGCGGCGCCGCCGCCACGCCGGGTGACCTTGGGGACCGGGCAGCCGAAGTTGAGGTCGATGTGGTCGGCCAGGTTGCGCTCGACGACGATCCGCACGGCGGCGGCGGTGATCTCCGGATCGGTGCCGTAGAGCTGGAGACTGCGGGGCTTTTCGTCGTCGCCGAACGCGATCATGCGCAGCGTCTTCGGGTTGCGCTCGACAAGCGCCCGAGTGGTGATCATCTCGCAGACGTAGATGCCGCCGCCCTGCTCGCGACAGAGCCGACGGAACCCGATGTTGGTGATCCCAGCCATCGGTGCGAGCACGACCGGCGGCCACACCTGGTGCTGGCCGAGAATCAGCGGGCGCAGCGCGGGCACGGTCGAGGCAGTCACCGGACAAGTGTACGGGGCCCCGACCGGCGCTCATCGCGTCGGCCGAGGCCCCGTGCGCAGAGTCTCAGCAGCCCGGGAGACGCTCGATCAGGTAGCGCTCGACCTGGTCCAGGGAGACGCGCTCCTGGGCCATGGTGTCCCGGTTGCGCACCGTCACCGCGTTGTCGTCCAGGGTGTCGAAGTCGACGGTGACGCAGAACGGGGTGCCGATCTCGTCCTGCCGCCGGTAGCGACGCCCGATCGCCTGCGAGTCGTCGAACTCCACCACCCAGCGCTTGCGCAGCAGGGTCGCGAGATCCTTGGCCTTGGGCGACAGCGCCTCGTTGCGGGACAGCGGCAGCACCGCCACCTTGACCGGGGCGAGCCTCGGGTCGAACCGCATCACTGTGCGCTTGTCCACGCCGCCCTTGGTGTTCGGCGCCTCGTCCTCGTCGTACGCCTCCAGCAGGAAGGCGAGCACCGCGCGGGTCAGACCCGCGGCCGGCTCGATGACGTACGGCATCCAGCGCTCACTCTTGCTCTGGTCGAAGTACGACAGGTCGACGCCGGAGTGCTTGCTGTGCGTGGAGAGGTCGAAGTCGGTGCGGTTGGCGACACCCTCAAGCTCGGCGAACTCGGTGCCACCGAACTGGAAGCGGTACTCGATGTCCACGGTCCGCTTCGAGTAGTGCGACAGCTTCTCCTTGGGGTGCTCGAACAGCCGCAGATTGTCCGCCGAGAGGCCGAGGTCGAGGTACCAGTTCCAGCGCTCCTGGAGCCAGTACTCGTGCCACTGCTCGTCGGTGCCCGGCTCGACGAAGAACTCCATCTCCATCTGCTCGAACTCGCGGGTCCGGAAGATGAAGTTGCCCGGGGTGATCTCGTTGCGGAACGACTTGCCGGTCTGAGCGATGCCGAACGGGGGCTTCTTGCGGGCGACCGTCTCGACGTTCTTGTAGTTGACGAAGATGCCCTGCGCGGTTTCCGGGCGCAGGTAGTGCAGCCCCTCGTCGCTCTCCACCGGGCCCAGGTAGGTCTTCATCAGGCCGTTGAACATCTTCGGCTCGGTGAAGGTGCCCTTGTTGCCGCAGTTGGGGCAATTCAGCTCGGCCAGCGAGGTGAGCGGCTTGCCGTGCTTCTCGGCGTACGCCTCTTCGAGGTGGTCAGCCCGGAACCGCTTGTGACAGAACTGGCACTCGGTGAGCGGGTCGACGAACTCGGCGATGTGGCCGGACGCCTCCCACACCTTGCGGGACAGGATCACCGCGGAGTCCAGGCCGACGACGTCGTCGCGCTGCTGGACCATCGTCTTCCACCACTGCCGGCGGACGTTCTCCTTGAGCTCCACGCCGAGCGGACCGTAGTCCCACGCCGATCGGGTGCCTCCGTAGATCTCACTGGAGGGGAAGACGAAGCCTCGGCGCTTGGCGAGGCTGACGACGGCGTCGATACGGTCGGCTGGCATGTTTCCTCCTACGCCGGCTGGCGGTCGGCGGGGGCGAGATGTGGATGGAACGGTCGGTTCGGGACAACGGTACGACCACCGTCGCCCCGAGCCCAGCAGAATACCGGGGACGGGTCAGCTGACCTCGCAGACCTCCACGCCGCCGGTCTGCCCGTCCTGCCCGAGGCTGACCTGTTGCCGCTCCCGGTCGCCGCCGTCGAGGGTCACGTCGACCGGCACGGTCAGGTAGGTGGTGTCCACCTCGCCCACCCGGAACGCTGTCACCTGCGGTTCGGCGGCGGCACGCCGTTCGAACTCCGGCCGGGACTCACGCCGCTGCGCGTCGTCGCAGAGCTGGTCGTACGCCCGCCCGTAGTTCCGCTCGACCAGCGCCTGGTAGTAGTCGCCGGTCACGGTGCGGGCCTGTTCCCGAATGGCCTGGACTCCGCTGACGGCCAGGCCGACGACGGCGGTGCCACCGCCGCCGCAGCAGAGCACCACGGCGAGCGCGCCGACGCCGAGGCCGATCCAGAGCCGAGTCCGACGGCCCTCGGTGGGCGGCGCGGCGAACGGCGGAGCCACCCCGGGACCGGGTGGCGGGGCGGGTGCGGTCATAGGAGCAGCGTAGTGTCCGGCGGCTCAGCGGTAAGGACCCGCAGCCCGATCACTCTCGGCGACGACCACGGCCCCGCCGGGGGCGGCGGTGGCCAGCGCCTCGTACGCGGAGGGCTCGTCGACGGACTCGGCGAGCAGCGGCACGGCGCTGACCTTGACGTCGAAGGCGCCCAGCGCCCGCCGGTACGTTCCGACCGACTCCCATTCGGTGACCAGTGACCAGTGCCGGGGGTCGTCCAGCGCCCGGACCAGTTGGCCGCGCAGGTAGCCGGGCCGGGCGGCCAGCGCGGTGAGGGCGGCGTGCGCCCGTTCGGTGAAGCCGTCGGCGGCATCGACGTCGACCACGAACCGGTTGGTCACCAGCACCGGGGGTTCCTCCTCGTAGAGTCTGTGGGATGCAGCGTACGCAGCGCCCTCTGCTCGCCCGGTTGGCCGGGGCGAACCCGACGTCGGTGTTCCTGCTCACCCTGGTGGTGGTGCTGGTGGCGTTCTTCACGCCCGGGGTGATCGGCGGGCTGCTCACGCTCGCGCTCGCCGGGGTCCTGATCGCCTTGTTGGCGACGACCTGGGCGGTTCAGGCGCCGCAGACCCGGCTGATCCGGCTGGTGATGCTCACCCTGCTGGTGACTGTGGGTCTCGCGAAGCTCCTCTGACATGCAATCATGCGTTTTTGACAATCATTATCGTTGCCACGGACAGTTGACGACATGACCAACCGCGCCACGTACCGTGTCCTGGCCGCCACGACCGCCCTCCTCGCCCTGGGCGCCGGAGCCGGCTGCTCCACCGGCGGCGCCGCCGGCGCCGACCCCCAGCGAGTCGACGTGGTGGCCGCGTTCTACCCCCTCCAGTTCCTGGCCGAACGGATCGGCGGCGACGCGGTCCGGGTCACCAACCTGGCCAAGCCCGGCGCCGAGCCGCACGACCTGGAGCTCAACCCGAGCCAGGTCGGAGAGGTCAGCGACGCGGAGCTGATCGTCTACCTCAAGGGGTTCCAGCCGGCCGTGGACGACGCCGTGGCCCAGAACGGCGGCGACCGGGCGTTCGACGTGACGAGCGTGCAGCCGCTGTTGGACGCGTCCGCCGGCGGGCACGACCACGAGGGCGAAGAGGGGCACGCCGAGGAGAGCGGCGGCAAGGACCCGCACGTCTGGCTCGACCCGACCCGGCTGGCCGGCATCGGCGACCAGCTCGCCCAGCGGCTCGGCAAGGCCGACCCGGACCACGCCGCCGACTACACCGCTCGGGCGGCAGCCCTGCGCGCCGACCTGACGACCCTGGACGGTGAGTTCAAGCACGGCCTGGCGACCTGCCAGCGGCGGGAGATCGTGACCAGCCACGCCGCGTTCGGGTACCTCGCCGACCGCTACCAGCTCGACCAGGTCGGTATCACCGGGCTGAGCCCGGACGTCGAGCCCTCGCCGCAGCGCCTCGCGCACGTGATCGAGGAGGCCAAGGAGCACCAGGCCACCACGATCTTCTTCGAGACCCTGGTCAGCCCGAAGGTGGCCGAGACCATCGCCGGTCAGGTCGGCGCGAAGACCGCCGTGCTCGACCCGATCGAAGGGCTCGCCGCCGGCAGCAACGGGGACTACCTTTCGGTGATGCGCACCAACCTGCGGACCCTGCAGACGGCCTTGAGCTGCTCGTGACCTCACCTGTCATCACCGTCGAGCACGGGGTGGTCGGCTACGACGGCCGCCCCGTGCTCCGGGACATCTCGCTCACCGTGACCGCCGGCGAGGTGGTCGCCATCCTCGGCGCCAACGGCTCGGGCAAGTCCACCCTGATCCGCGCCGTGCTCGGGCTGGTGCCGATCAGCGCCGGCTCGGTCACCCTCTTCGACCGGCCGTTGCGCCGGTTCCGGCAGTGGGCACGCATCGGGTACGTCCCGCAACGCCTGGGCGCCGGCGGCGGCGTACCGGCGACCGTCCGGGAGGTGGTGGCCTCCGGCCGGCTGGCCCGTCGAGGGGTGCTTCGTCCGCCGGGTCGAGCCGACCGGGCCGCCGTCGACGCCGCGCTGCACGCGGTCGGGCTCGCCGACCGGGCCGGTGACCCGGTGTCCACGCTCTCCGGCGGCCAGCAGCAACGCACCCTGATCGCCCGCGCCCTGGCCGGCCAGCCGGAGCTGCTGGTGCTCGACGAGCCCACCGCCGGGGTGGACGCGGCCAGCCAGGAGGCCTTCGCCGGCGCGCTGCGCGACTTCGTCGCCGACGGCGGAACGGTGCTGCTCGTCGCCCACGAGCTGGGCCCGCTGCGACCGGTGATCAGCCGGGCCGTCGTCGTCCACGAGGGTCGCATCGCCCACGACGGCGCGGTGCCCGACCCGGCCGGCCATCACGCGGAGCCCGACCACGACCACGTGCACCCGCACTGCTACGACGAGCCCGCCGGGCTGTGGAGCAACTGACCCATGGAACTCTTCCAGTACCCCTACATGCAGCGCGCCCTGATCGGCGCGCTGGTGATCGGCCTGGCCGCGCCGGCGCTCGGCATCTACCTGGTGCAGCGCCGGCTGGCGTTGATCGGCGATGGGGTGGGGCACGTGGCGCTGACCGGCGTCGGCGCGGGGTTGCTGCTCAACCGCTCCCCGGTGCTGGTCGCGGTGATCGCCGCCACCATCGGCGCGATCGCCATCGAGATCGTCCGGGCCCGTGGGCGTACCTCCGGTGATCTGGCTCTGGCTCTGCTTTTCTACGGCGGCATCGCGGGCGGCGTACTCCTGGTCGGCCTCTCCGACGCGACCAGCGCGAACCTCAACGCCTACCTGTTCGGGTCGCTGACCACCATCTCGCCTGCCGACCTGACCACCATCGCGGTGCTCGGCGCGGCGATCCTGGTCACGATGATCGCGTTGCGGCCGGCGCTCTTCGCGGTCAGTCACGACGAGGAGTACGCCCGGGTCTCCGGCCTGCCGGTCCGCACGCTGAACCTGCTGATCGCGGTCGCCACAGCGGTCACCGTGACCATCGCCATGCGGGCCGTCGGCGTGCTGCTGATCAGCGCGTTGATGGTGGTGCCGGTTGCCACCGCCCAGCAGGTCACTCGGGGTTTCCGCAGCACGATGGCCGCCGCGATGGCGCTCGGGCTCTTCGCCGCCGGCTCGGGTGTCTGGGTGGCGGCCACGGCGGACACCGCGCCGGGCGCCTCGGTGGTGCTGGTGGCGATCGCCTCGTTCCTGGTGGTGGCCGTGGCCGGCGCTGTCTGGCGGGTCGTGCGCCGCCGGACGACGCCGACCGCCGTACCGACACCGGAACCTCACGAGGTCGTGCTGAGCTGAGCCTGGTCAGCGCGACGTCGGTGGTATTGGTTACCGTTGCAGGATGACCAGCGCGACGGGCTACGACGGGTTCGACGGGGCCAGCGAACTGCTCCGCGCCCTGTCCGCTCCCATTCGGCTGGCCATCGTCAGCGAGCTGGCCGACGGCGAGCGGTGCGTGCACGAGTTGGTGGAGAAGCTCGGCGCGGCGCAACCACTGGTCTCCCAGCACCTGCGGGTGTTGCGCGGAGCGGGCGTGGTGCGCGGCTCCCGCCGAGGCCGGGAGATCGCCTACAGCCTGGTCGACGAGCACGTCGCGCACATCGTGGCGGACGCGGTCAGCCACGCCGGGGAGGGATCATGAGCGAGAGCAGCGCCGCGGTGCGCAACACCCGGCAGCGTTCGGCGGTGAGCGCGCTGCTGGGCGAAATGGAGGGCTTCCACAGCGCCCAGGACCTGCACGCGATGCTGCGGCAGCGCGGCGAGCGGGTCGGCCTGACCACCGTCTACCGCACCCTCCAGGGGCTCGCCGACGCCGGTGAGATCGACGTGATGCGTCCGCCGGGCGGCGAGCACCTGTACCGCCGGTGCAGCGAGGGGCACCACCACCACCTGGTCTGCCGGGTGTGCGGGCGTACGGTCGAGGTGGCCGGGCCGGCCGTGGAGAGCTGGGCCGACCGGGTCGCCGCGCAGCACGGCTACGCCGACGTCAGCCACACCCTGGAGATCTTCGGCACCTGCCCGACCTGCCCGCGCTGACCACCGGCCCGGTCGATCGCGATCCGGGCTCACTTCACGGGTGCCCCGCCAAGGCCGTTCGTGACACGCTGTCCGGCGTGAAGATCTATGCCGATCGGTTTCCGACAGCCGCCCGTCAGTTGCTCACCGACCTGCTCGTCGTCGCCTGGGTGTACGTGGCGATCCGCGGCGCGCTGTGGCTGCACGACCTGGTGCAGAAGCTCGCCGTACCCGGACAGAAGCTGGAGGGCGCGGGCAGCGGCCTCGCCGACAACCTCGCCGAAGCCGGCGGGAAGGTCGGCCGGGTGCCACTGGTCGGCGACGAGCTGACCGCTCCGTTCCGGCAGGCCGCCGACGCGGCCCGTGGGCTGGCCGACGCCGGCCGCGACCAGCAGCACCTGGTAGATCAGCTCGCCCTCGCCCTCGCCGTCGCGGTGCTGATCTTCCCGCTCGGCATCGTGCTCTTCGGTTGGTTGCCGCTGCGGCTGCGCTGGATGCGCCGAGCCGGGTCGGCCGCGAAGCTGGCCGTCGGGCCGGCCGGCCGGGACCTGCTCGCCCTGCGCGCCCTGGCCACCCAGCCGCTGGGCCAACTGACCCGGATCGGCCCAGACGTCGCTGAGGCGTGGCGTCGCGGCGACGACGCGACAGTCGACGCTCTGGCCGCTCTGGAGCTGCGCCAACTCGGTCTACGCAGCCGGGGCCGCTAAAGTCGTCGGGTGTTCTACTTCCTCGTCGTCATCGCCGTCCTGCTGCTCGGCTACGCCGCTGTCCTGGTCTCCTTCCTGCGCCGGGGCAAGAAGATTCCACCTGCGGCGTACCTGGCCCTGGCCGGGCTCAACGGTCTGATCCTGGCGGGGGTGCTGGCCTGGGCGGTCGCCCGCTGACCGGAGCCGCCGACCCGCACGGCGGCCAACCCCGGCCAACCCGCACCCCGGCCAACCCAAGCGGCGGCGAGGCCGCGCGACAAGGCTCAGGGCTTTGGCGGGATGCGGCGGCGGACATCCTCGGAGGTGGACGGACCGGGCGACCAGCCGGCCACCCAGGGCAGCTCCTCGGACGGGGTGAGCACGCCCTCCTCCAGGCTCGCGTAGCGGCCGGCGAGGATGCGCTTCGCGGCAGCGGTGTCGACCGAGTCGGTGTTGTCCCAGAGGCCGGCGAACAGGGCGTCCACCCGCACCCGCGCCTGCCGGCAGAACAGGTCGGCCAGCTCGACGTTCTCCGGGCGGCTGTCCCGTTCGGCGGAGGCCCGGACGCAGACCGCGGACATCGCGAACAACTCGGCGCCGATGTCCACCACCCGGCCGAGGAACGCCTGCTTACGCTCCATCTTTCCCTGCCAGCGCGACATCGCGTAGAACGTCGACCGGGCCAGCTTGCGCGACGAACGCTCCACCTGGCGCAGGTGCGCGGCGAGCGGGCCGAACTCGGCGTACGCCGAAGGGCTCTGCCCTCGACCGACGGCGAGCGTGGGCAGCCACTTCGCGTAGAAGGCGCCCGCTCGCGCGCCGGCTCGGGCCTTGCGACCCAGCCCCGCGTCCGGGTCGATGATGTCGCCGGCCACCGACAGGTGGGCGTCGACCGCCTCCCGCGCGATCAGCAGGTGCATGATCTCGGTGGAACCCTCGAAGATCCGGTTGATTCGCAGGTCGCGCAGCATCTGCTCGACGGCGGCCGGGCGTTCGCCACGGGCGGCCAGTGAGTCGGCCGTCTCGTAGCCGCGCCCACCTCGGATCTGGATCAGCTCGTCGGCGATCTTCCAGGCCATCTCGCTGGCGTACAGCTTGACCAGTGCCGCCTCGATCCGAATGTCGTTGCGGTCGTCGTCGGCGAGGAGGCAGCAGAGGTCGAGCATCGTCTCCATGCCGTACGTGGTGGCGGCGATGAAGGAGAGTTTCTGCGCGACCGCCTCGTGCTCGCCCACCGGCCGTCCCCACTGGACCCGGTCGGCGGCCCACCCTCGGGCCACGTTCAACGCCCACTTGCCGGCGCCCACGCACATGGCCGGCAGTGAGAGCCGGCCGGTGTTCAGAGTGGTCAGGGCGATCTTCAGCCCCTTGCCCTCTCCGCCGATGACGTTCTCGGCGGGGACGATCACGTCGTGGAACCGGGTCAGGCTGTTCTCCAGGCCGCGCAGGCCGATGAACTCGTTGCGCCGCTCGACGGTGATGCCGGGGCTGTCGCCGTCCACCACGAACGCGGTGATGCCGCCCCGACGTCCCTGCGTGGCCGGCACCCGGGCCATCACCACCAGCAGGGTGGCCACGATGCCGTTGGTGGCCCAGAGCTTCACCCCGTTGAGCCGGTAACCGGTGCCGTCCTCGGTCGGCTCCGCGATGGTGGCCAGCCGGGCCGGGTCGGAGCCGACGTCCGGCTCGGTGAGCAGGAACGCGGACACCTCACCGGCGGCGAGCCGGGGCAGGAAGCGTTGCTTCTGCTCGGGGGTGCCGAACATCTTCAGCGGCTGCGGCACCCCGATCGACTGGTGCGCCGAGAGCAGCGCGCCGATGGCCGGGCTGACCGAGCCGGCCAGCATGAGCGCTCGGCAGTAGTGCAGGTTGCTCAGCCCGAGCCCGCCGTACTTCCGGTCGATCTTCATGCCGAACGCGCCGAGGTCGGCCAGGCCGTGGAACACCGAGTCGGGTATGGACGCGTCCCGCTCGATGGCCTCACCATCCACCTCGGAGGTCAGGAAGGCGCGGAACCGACCAAGGAACTCCTCCGCGCGAGCCACGTCGTCCGGGTCGGATCGGGGCCACGGATCGATCAGGTCGAGCCGGAACCGGCCGAGGAACAGCTCCTTGCCGAAGCTGGGCCGGTCCCAGGTGGATTCGCGGGCGGCCTCGGCGACCTGCCGGGCTTCCTTCTCGGTGACCTGCCCGGCTTCGGCGGGCAGCGGCGCGGCGGCACCGGCCGTGGTTTCGGAGTCGGGGCCGTCCGGTGCCGGTCGGCCGTTCTGCGTCGTGGTCACGGCTGCCCCCTTGAAGCTCGGTGCGGCTGCGTCGACGTGCGCGACTACCACCACGCTACCCCCGGTTGTTACCCAGGGGTAGCGCTGCGTGTAGTTCGACGCGGTCAGTCGCCGACAGTCGCGTTCGGGTCATCGTCGTCGTCGTCGATGTCGTCCTCACCCCAGCTGCGCCGGGCGAACGGCAGCAGCATCCAGAAGGTGAGGAACCAGAGCCCGGTCAGGGCGCTGAGCAGGAAGGCGATCGGCCGGTCCAGCACGAAGTCGGTGATCAGCAGCACCGCGCTGACCATCGCGATCAGCATGAAGGCGAGGCCACCGGTCGCCATCCGGTGCGCGAAACGGACCAGTTCCGGTTTACGCCCCTGCCGGAACAGCGCCCGGTGGAACGCCACCGGCGAGATGATCATCGCGGTGGCGGCGGCCGCCGCGAGCAACGCCACGATGTAGACGTCGCGCTGGAACTCAGTGGTCTCGGTGAACCCGTTACTGAACGGCAGGGTGAGCAGGAAGGCGAAGAGGATCTGCACGCCGGTCTGGGCGACCCGCAACTCCTGCAGCAGGTCGGCGAAGTTGCGCTGCCAGCGCTGCTTCTCGGTCTCCTTGGACACGCGCTACCTCCGGTGAGACGCTACTGCCGGCGGTCCCGCCCGCCGGCAGCAACGCCAATGCCCCACCCGGCCGAGCGCGAAACAAGTTCACGACACCTGCCGTTCATCTCGGCGACGCACGTCGGCCTCCGTCGGCGTCAGGACCCGCGTCGGATCCGGCCCGCGTAGCGCGCTTCCAGCTCGTTGTTGTGCGCGTCACCGTCCGGGATGTTCGCCGACAGGTAGACCGGGGGCCGCTCCCCCGCCGCCAGCAAACGCGCCACCACCTCCACTGTCACCTGCTGCGCCAGCAGCGCCGCGGTGATCGAGGAGACCGCGCCGACCGCGCCACCGCCCGGCAGGGGCAGCGTCGCGTCGCCGTACGGCGCGCCGTTGTCGAGCACCACGTCGGCGAGGTCGCTCAGCTTGCGACCGGACGGGTGCCGGGAGGCCATCTGGCCGGAGTGCCGCGCCGAGGTGATCGCCACCAGCCCGTGGCCGTGCTCCTTCACCAGCGTGGCGAACTCCACCATCGCGCCGTTGACGCCGGAGTTCGAGGCGAGCACGAAGACATCGGTGGGGCGCACCGGGGCCAGCTCGTAGAGGCGGTGCGCGACGGCCGGGTCCCGTTCCAGCAGCGGACCCAGCCGGTCGGCCGGTTCGCCGCCGAGCAGCACCAGGTCGCGTAGCGCGATCCGGTTGGTCGGCACCAGACCACCCGCCCGTCCGGCGATCTCCATGGCGAGGGCCTCCGAGTGCCCGGTGCCGAACGCGTGCACCACGCCGTCGGCTTGGACGGCCTCGGCGATCAGGTCGGCGGCCCGCCCCACCGCCTCCCGCTGACTGGCGGCCACCTGGCCGATCGTCTCGGTCACCACGGCCAGGTAGTCCTCGGCACTCACCGTCATACGTCCTCCGTCGTTCGATTGCGGGCCAGCCAGCGAACCGCGAAGTCGACCGCCGCCCGCTGGCGCATCAACCTGCCGGTCCCGGTGCCGACCGGTGCGGTGCGTACCGCTCCAGTGGCCTCCAGGTCCCCGCCCAACGCGGCGAAGTCGGCCGCGTCGAGTCGTACGTCCTGCCACCACACCCACTCCCGACCACCGTCGACGGTACGCACGGCGGCACCGATCCGCTCCCGGGGCGAGCCGGGGCGGCGGTACTCAGCCAGGTGCAGCGAGGTGCTCACCGAGTGGTCCACGCCGAGCAGCAACACGTCGGCATCCAGGTCGTAGAGCCGGGCCAGCGGGGAGCCCTCACCGAGCATGTCGGCCAGGGCGTGCCCGGCGACCACCTGCTCGGCGGTCGGCCCGAGGGCGGCGAACGACACCTGGGGATGCGAGCTGCGCAGTGCACCGGGCCAGCCGCGGACCGTCTCGGCGAGCGCCCCCATGAACCGGCTCGGCGTGATCGCCGGGTCGAACCCGGGCGTCTCCGAGCGGATCAGCGGCCACCAGCCCGCCGGCACCGGCGGGTTGCGCCACTGGGCGGGATCGCTGTTCTCCGGTGTGTGGGTGGGCACGACGATCGTGCCGTCCGGGCCGAGCGCGTCGCGCAGGGCGAGCACCACCGCGTGCGGGCCGCCGCTGACGAAGCCCAGCGGACGCAGTGAGGCGTGCACCAGCATCGTCGCGCCGGGGCGTACGCCCAGCACGCGCAGCTGCGCGGCGATCGAGCGACGGCTGCCAGGCCCGCTCGCGTCCGTCGTCACGATGGCCCTCCCCCGATGACCCGCACGACTCAGGCCGTCCCGCCGGCTCGGGCCAGGATCGCCTCGGCGAGCGGGGCCGGCGCCGCGTCCGGGATCCAGTGACTCACCCCGGGCAGCTGCACGAAGCGGTAGTCGCCGGTGACGTTCTCCGCGCACGCCTCGGCGGCGGTCCGGCCGATGGCGACGTCCCGGTCACTCCAGACGTACGTGGTGGGCACCGCGACCGGGCCGACGCCGGCCAGGTCGGCGCGGGACATCGCCCGGTACCAGTTCAACGCGGCCGTCAGCGCACCCGGCTCACGCATCGGGTCGGCGTACCGGTTCACCCGGGACGTGTCGCCCACCCCGCCGAGCATCTTGCGCAGCGCGGTGGCGTGCCACGCCAGCAGGACCTTCTCCGCCTTGTCCGGCTTACGGAACAGGGCGATGTACGACGAGCGGGCCTTCTGTTGGGCGTCGGTGCTCAGGGCGTGCGCCATGGCCGCCGGATGCGGTACGGACACGGCGGTCAGCGTGTGGACCCGCTCGGGATGCCGGGCGGCAACCGCCCAGGCCACGATCGCACCCCAGTCGTGGCCGACCAGGTGCACGGCGTCCAGCCCGAGCGCGTCGAGCACCGCCACCACGTCGGTGACGAGTTCCGGAATCCGGTAGTCGGCCACCACCGTGGGCCGGGCGCCGGGTGAGTAACCGCGCTGGTCCAGCGCGTACGTGCGCAGCCCGCCCGCGTGCAGCGCCGGCACCACGTCGTCCCACTCGCCGCTGTGCTGGGGGAAACCGTGCAGCAGCAGGACGGGTACGCCGTCCGTCGGACCGCCGACGGTCACCTCGAACGTGAAGCCTCGCGCGTCAACCCGCATGATCGGAAGCGTACCCAGACGACGGTCGGCCGCTCGCTCCCGCAGGTCAGGCGGATGCCCTGCTGGGCCCGCGCCCCTGGTCGGTGTTAGCGTCAGCGAGACAACTTCATATCCGACAGGGGAGCGCACAGCGCTGAGAGTGCGGGCACGCCCGCAGACCCTCGAACCTGATCTGGGTAATGCCAGCGCAGGGAGTTCGGTCGACCTCCAGCCGCGCCGCAGTCCGGTGCCACCGGACGCGGCGTGCGTCTTCTCCTGGTTCGCACTCACGAACTGGGAGCAACACATGACATCCACCACTGACACACACCGTTGGCGCACCATCGACATCGTGGTCGCCTCGGTGATCGCGGTCGCCTTCGGCGTCATCTTCTGGGCCTGGGGCCTGGTCTGGAGCGCCACCGAGGGCGCGTTCGCCTTCTTCCCGCCGGCGCAGACGCTGCTCTACGGCGTCTGGCTGATGCCGGCGGTGATCGGTGGGCTGGTCATCCGCAAGCCCGGCGCCGCGCTCTACTGCGAGACCGTGGCCGCGGTCCTGTCCGCGCTGCTGGGCAGCCAGTGGGCCGGCACTGTCATTCCGCAGGGCATCGTGCAGGGCATCGGCGCCGAGCTGGCCTTCGCCGCCTTCCGGTACCGGTCGTTCCGCCTGCCGACCGCGGTGTTCGCGGGCGCGCTGACCGGCCTCAGCGCCGCGCTGTTCGACTTCTTCGTCTGGAACGTCGACTACGCGCTGACTGACTACCGCATCCCGTACGCGCTGCTCACCATCGTCAGCGCCACAGTGATCGCCGGCCTGGGCGGTTGGCTGCTGACGAACGCCCTGGCCAACACCGGCGTCCTGGACCGCTTCCCGGCAGGCCGAAACCGAGCCCTGATCTAACCCCCACCAACTCGCGTCGATCATGAGGTTGACGGGCGGATGGATCTCCACAACCACCGTCAACCTCATGATCGACCGTGCAGGGTGGAGCGGGGGCGTGCGGCTGGGAGGGGGTGGTTCGGTGGGCGGGGTACTGCTGCGGGGGTTCGGGTGGCGCCACGCTGGCCGGCGCGCCTGGGCCGTGCGGGGAGTTGACCTGCGGGTTGAGGCTGGGGAACGGGTTCTGCTTCTCGGGCCCTCCGGGGCCGGCAAGAGCACCTTGCTCAGCGCCCTGGCGGGACTGCTGCCCGAGGACTCCGGCGAGCAGGAGGGCACCGTCGAGATCGACGGGCTCGACCCCCGCAAGGGGCGGGAACGGGTCGGCATCGTCTTCCAGGACCCGGAGACCCAACTGGTGATGGCGCGCTGCGGCGACGACGTCGCGTTCGGGCTGGAGAACCGGGGAGTACCAGCCGACGAGATCTGGCCCCGGGTGGACGAGGCCCTGCACCGGGTCGGCTTCCCGTACTCCCGGGACCGCCACACCTCCGCGCTCTCCGGCGGCGAGCAGCAACGCCTCGCCCTGGCCGGCGCGCTGGCCCTGCGCCCCGCCCTGCTGCTGCTCGACGAGCCGACGGCCAACCTCGACCCGGCCGGGGCCGAGCTGGTCCGGCACGCGGTGACCGGCGCGCTGGACGCCGACACCACGCTGATCCTGGTCGAGCACCGGGTCGCCGAGGCACTGCCGCTTGTCGACCGGGTGGTCGTCCTGGAACCGGGTGGCGGCGTCCGCGCGGACGGCCCGCCCGAGGCGGTCTTCGCCGCCCACGGCGCCGCCCTGGCCGCCGAGGGGGTCTGGGTGCCCGGTCACCCCATCGCGCCCCGACCGGCCACCGCCAGCCCCGGGGAGCTGTTGCTCACCGCCGACCGGCTCGGCCTGCCGCCCCGGCTGGGCCCCACCGACCTGGCGGTACGCGCCGGTGAAGCACTCGCCGTACGCGGACCGAACGGTGCCGGCAAGTCCACCCTGGCGTTGCTGCTCGGCGGTCTGCTCAGGCCGGGCAGCGGTCACGTCACCGCGACCGCCGAGTTGGCCGGTGCGGACCACCGCACTCCCCCGCACCGGTGGCGGGCACCCGCGCTGGCCCGACGCATCGGGTCGGTCTTTCAGGACCCGGAGCACCAGTTCGTCACCAGCACCGTCTTCGACGAACTGGCGCTGGGCCCGCGCCGCACCGGTCAACCCGAAGCTGCCGTCAAGGAGACCGTGGCCGGACTGCTGGAACGACTACGGCTGGCCCGACTCGCCGCCGCCAACCCGTACACCCTCTCCGGTGGTGAGGCGCGGCGGCTGAGCGTGGCGACCGCCCTCGCCACCGCGCCACGCCTGCTGATCTGCGACGAACCCACCTTCGGTCAGGACCGGCGGACCTGGCGGGAGCTGGTCGACCTCTTCGCCGACCTGCGCGACGCCGGGCACGCCGTGGTCACCGTCACCCACGACGCGGACTTCGTCACCGCGCTCGCCGACCGCACCGTCACCCTGCACCGAACCCCGGACGACCACCGATGATCAGCATCGAGCCGGTCGCCGCGCCGGACGCGCCGTTGGCGCGCCGCAACCCGGTGGCGAAGGTCGCCGCCGCACTGGTCTTCTCGTTCACCCTGCTGGCGACCCTGGACCCGGTGGCCCCGGCTATCGCCATCGCCCTCGAACTGGCCGTCCTGCCGCTGTTCGGCATCCGCTACCGGGTGCTGGCCCGGCGGGCGTGGCCACTGCTGCTCAGTGCCGCCGGCATCCTGGTCACCCTGGTGCTGTTCGCCGCCGACCGCTCCGGCCGGGTCCTGCTGGACGTGGGACCGGTGCTGGTGAGCACCGGCGTCCTGGTCACCGCGCTCGGCCTGGTGCTGCGGGTGTTCGCGGTGGCCCTGCCCGGTGTGATCGTCTTCGCGACCACCGACCCCACCGACCTGGCCGACGCGTTGATCCAGAACGCGAAGGCACCGGCCCGGTTCGCCATCGGTGCGCTGGCCGCGTTCCGGCTGGTGCCGCTGCTCGGTCAGGAGTGGCAGATGATCAGCATGGCTCGACGCGCCCGGGGCGTCGACGCGGGACGCAATCCGGTGGCGAAGCTGCGACTCTTCGCCTCCACCGCGTTCGCGCTGCTGGTCGGGGCCATCCGCCGAGGCACCCGACTGGCGGTGGCGATGGACGCGCGCGGCTTCGACGCCGGCACACCCCGTACCGTCGCCCGCCAACAGCACTTCACCCGCGCCGACGTCCTCCTCATCGCCGGAGCTGCCGTACTCGCCGCAGCCGCCCTGACCACGAGCGTCATCCTGGGCACCTTCCGCCCCCTCATCAGCTGACCCCGCGCCCGCGCCCCGCCCGCTGCCCGCCCCTGCCCGCCGGCAACCCGCCCGCTGCCCGCCGGCAAGATCCGCACAACATCAGGGATGTAGTGGCTTCGCTGGCGAAGGAGGCCACTACATCCCTGATGTTGTTGTCACCACCCGGCGCCCACGCGCCACCCCGTCGATCTTGCGAATTCTGTCGTCGATTCATTCATGTATGCCAGTTATGTGAGCGCAGAAAGTGCAAGATCGCGGGGTGGGCGGGGTGGGGTGGGACGGGCGGGGTGGGGTGGGCGGGGTGGGGTGGGTCGGGGTGGGGTGGGGTGGGGTGGGATGGGGGTGGCTTGGTCAGCTGCGGCGGAAGGCGTAGCGGCGGGCCTGGCCGGCCTGCTGGCTGCGGCCGCCGCCGGAGCGGTTGCCGCCGCCCTGTGGTGGCCCTGCCGTCGGTGCCTTCGGTCGGCCGGTCGCCTTCGGTAGATCACCCACCGAAGGCGCGTCGACAACCGCCGGCACATCGACCGCTGCCGGCACCGCCACCTCGTCCGGCACCGCCATCTCGCCCGGGGCGGAGGCCGGCAGCGCCAACTCTGCCGGCAGCGCAGGCTCCACCAGTGCCGCCGGCAACGCCAACTCAGCCCGCAGCGCAGGCTCCACCAGTGCCGCCGGCAGCGCCGGCTCAGCCCGCAGCGCCGGCTCAGCCCGCAGCGCAGGCTCCACAAGCAGCGCAGGCTCCACGAGCAGCGCCGGCAGGGCCGGTTCGACCGCGAGGTCGAGGGCCGGGAGGGTGGTTGGCAGCGGGCCGTGGCCGGGGCCGGCCGCCGGGTCGACGCCGAGCGGCGTCACTCTCGGGGTACGGGTCTTTTTCGGGTTACGCCTGGCAGGCATCCGGGCCTCCTTCAATGCCGACCGGCACGGCCGGTCCCGCGCTGCGGCGGTCGGTCGGATCGGCTGGTGACCGCCGTTGCGCGGCGGTCGAGTGGGGAAGGGACTGCTCACGGGCCAGGCAGGGCCATCGCCACCGAACGGCGGGGAGGGAATGCGGGACGCCCGGGAGCGCACGGACCGCGACGCGGGACGGCGGGCCGGCTCGGAATTGGGGCGTCAGTTACGCATGTTCGTACCGTAGCCACCGCCCGACCGACGCGCATCCGTTTTTACTGGCACGATCGGCAGATGCTGATCGCGTTCTCGATCACCCCGCTCGGCGGTGACGACTCCGTGGGTGACCTGGTCGCCGAGGCGGTGCGGGTGGTCCGTGCGTCCGGCCTGCCCAACCGGACCGATGCCATGTTCACCACCATTGAGGGCGAGTGGGACGAGGTGATGGCGGTGGTGAAGCAGGCGGTCGATGTAGTCGCCGCGCGGGCGCCCCGGGTCAGTGTGGTGCTCAAGGCCGATGTCCGACCCGGGGTCACCGACGCGCTGACCGGGAAGATCGCCCGCATCGAAGCCCGTCTCGCCGAAGGCTGACGCGCGCGGCGCGGAATGACGACAGGTTTCCCTGCGCGGGGCTCACCGACCAGCGCCGAGGGCCCGAGCCGCCAGGGGCAACGTCCGCATCACGTGCAGTAACGGGACGTCGATCACTGGTCCGTATCGGCTCACATCACGGTAAGTTTCCAAGCGCTGATAGTGGTGTGACGAGAGGTGGCGGCACGAATGGCTGATCAGGCGAGGGCACAAATCGGTGTGACCGGGCTGGCGGTGATGGGTCGCAACGTGGCCCGCAACCTGGCCCGCAACGGCTTCACGGTGGCAGTGCACAACCGCTCGCCGGAGCGCACCCGCAGCCTGGTTGCCGAGCACGGCGACGAGGGCACGTTCCTGCCCGGCGAGACGATGGCCGATTTCGTGGCGTCACTGGAACGACCGCGCGCGGTCATCGTGATGGTGAAGGCCGGCACGCCCACCGACGCGGTGATCGACGAGTTGGTGCCGCTGCTCGACGAGGGCGACATCATCGTCGACTGTGGCAACGCCCACTTCGCCGACACCCGTCGCCGTGAGGAGGCGCTGCGGGCCCAGGGGCTGCACTTCAGCGGCACCGGTGTCTCCGGCGGCGAGGAGGGCGCGCTGCGCGGGCCGAGCATCATGCCGGGCGGCTCCGCCGAGTCGTACGCGAAGCTCGGGCCGATGTTCGAGAAGATCGCCGCCCAGGTGGACGGCGTGCCGTGCTGCACGCACGTCGGGCCGGACGGCGCCGGGCACTTCGTCAAGATGGTGCACAACGGCATCGAGTACGCCGACATGCAGCTCATCGCCGAGGCGTACGACCTGCTCCGGGCCGGCCTGGACGCGACGCCGGCCGAGATCGCGGAGATCTTCCGGGAGTGGAACAACGGCGAGCTTGAGTCGTTCCTCATCGAGATCACCGCCGACGTGCTCGCGCACACCGATGCGGCGACCGGCCGGTCCTTCGTGGACATCGTGCAGGACCGGGCCGAGCAGAAGGGCACCGGTCGGTGGACCGTGCAGAGCGCCCTGGACCTGGGCATCCCGATCACCGGGATCGCCGAGGCGACCTTCGCCCGTTCGCTTTCCGGGCACGTCGACCAGCGCGAGGCGGCCCGCCGGGCGTTCCCCGACGCGGGTGAGAAGTGGCAGGTGACCGACCGGGAGACGTTCGTCGAGGACGTCCGCCGGGCGCTGCTCGCCTCCAAGATCGTCGCGTACGCGCAGGGCTTCGACCACATCCGCGCGGGCAGCCAGGAATACAACTGGGACATCGACCTCGGCGGCACCGCGACGATCTGGCGGGGCGGCTGCATCATCCGGGCCCGCTTCCTCAACCGGATCCGTGAGGCGTACGACGAGCAGCCCGACCTGCCGACGCTGCTGGTGGCGCCGTACTTCGCCGAGGCGGTCAGCGCCGGCGTGCCGAGCTGGCGGCGGGTGGTGGCCGACGCGACCCGGGCCGGTGTGCCGACGCCCGCGTTCTCGTCGTCGCTGGCGTACTTCGACGCGTTGCGCGCGGAGCGGCTGCCCGCGGCGCTGATCCAGGGTCTGCGGGACAACTTCGGCGCGCACACCTACCAGCGGGTGGACCGCGAGGGCTCGTTCCACACCACCTGGGCCGCCGACCGCACCGAGTCGCCGGCGTAGCCGGCGCGGCGCCCGGTTCGCGGCGATCTGCGACCTGCGCCCTGCGCCCTGCGCCCTGCAAGATCGTGCTTGATCCAGGATGTAGTGGCCTCCCTCTCCGTGGAGGCCACTACATCCATGTTCAAGCGTGATCGAGGGAGACGGCAGGTGCGAACCGGTAGCGGTCAGGCGACCGTGGCGTGCATCTCCCAGACGAGGATCTCGGCCGGTTCGTCGGCGGTCACCCGCCGGCCACCGGTCATGGTGAGCCGGGCCGCGTCGCCGCTGCCGAGCGGACCACTGCCCTCCAGGGTCACCGTGCCGTTGGGCACGTAGAGGTGCACGTAGGGCGCGTCCGGGATGGTCACCTCGTCGCCGGGGGCGAGACGGGCGGCGTGCAGGGTCGCGTACCGGTTGCGGATCCGGATCGCGGACGCGCCGTCGTAGCGGTCCATCCCGGACGCGATCGGCACCAGGCCCCCGCGGAGCAGCTCGTCCTCGATCTCCAACTGCTCGTAGCCGGGGTCTACGCCCTGCTCGTCGGGGAGCACCCACATCTGCACGAAGTGCACCGGGTCGGTGTGCGGCTCCTGGTTGTTGAGCCGCCAGGCGTCGTTCTTCTCCGAGTGCAGGATGCCGGTGCCGGCGCTCATCCGCTGGGCCAGACCCGGGTAGATCACCCCGGAGTGCCCGGTGGAGTCCTGGTGCACCAGGGAACCGCGCAGCACCCAGGTCACGATCTCCATGTCCTGGTGCGGGTGGGTCTCGAAGCCGGCCCCCGGTCGGACCACATCGTCGTTGTTGACCAGCAGCAGGCCGTGGTGGGTGTTGGCCGGGTCGTAGTGCCGGGAGAACGAGAAGGAGTGCTTGGAGTCCAGCCAGGAGATCCGGGTGGCGAATCGATCATCGGCACGACGGATGTCGACGGCGGGCGCCGGCGCGGTCACCAGGCACGCTGCCCGGCGTCGGGGGTTGACGGCGCCCAGGTCAGGGCCGGATCGCCGCTGGCCAGTTCGGCGATCTCACCGGTGCGCAACTGGGGAGTGTGGCCGAACTCGGCACAGTGCTGCTCGGCGATCTCGGCACAGATCTCGGCTACCTGCTCGCAGATCGGGTCGCCCAGGTCGGCGGCGTTCAACGCCATGATCATCTTGAAGCGGAGATCCCGCATCTGGCCCCCAACCGCCGTCGTCCCACCACCTCCGGACCCTACCCGCCGCCTTTGCGCAGGATTCCGAAACGAGCGCACCCACCCTCACAGGCGGGGTGAGTTGGTGGGGACGCGACGGCGCCGCCCGCACGGGAGTGCGGGCGGCGCCGAGGACAGCTAAGGAATCGGTCAGAAGAAGCGGCGACGCTTGGCCTTCTGCGGACGGATCAGGTCCGCGCCCTTGGTCAGCAGCCGGGTCGCCCCGGAGGGACCACGCCGGGCCTCCAGGGTGTGGCTGAGTCGGCGGGCGCCGGCCGCGGCCAGCGGCACCGCGATAGCCATCACCGCCCACTGGGCAATGCGCTTCTGGATCATGTGGGTTCACCTCCGTCAGTGGCTTCTGACGACTCTGATACCCAGAGTGACGTGCGGGTAAGCGCGTCGGCTCAGATAACCGGGGCGACCGGGTTGGGCAACGCGCCGCCGAAGCGTCGGTCCCGCTGGGCGTAGAGCTCGCACGCGTACCAGAGGTGGCGGCGGTCGAAGTCGGGCCAGAGCGTGTCCAGGAAGACCAACTCGGCGTACGCCGTCTGCCAGAGCAGGAAGTTGGAGATCCGTTCCTCGCCGGAAGGGCGCAGGAACAGGTCCACCTCCGGGATCTCCGGGTGGTAGAGGTACTTCGCCACGGTCTTCTCGGTGACCTTCGCCGGATCCAGTCGGCCGGCCGCCACGTCCCGGGCGATCGCGGCGGCGGCGTCACCGATCTCGGCCTGCCCGCCGTAGTTGACGCAGAACTGCAGGGTCAGCGTCGAGTTGTCGCGGGACATCTCCTCGGCGGTCTGCAACTCGGTGATGACGCTCTTCCACAGCCGACCGGGCCGGCCCGACCACACCACCCGTACGCCCAGGTCGACCAGTTGGTCACGGCGGCGACGGATCACGTCGCGGTTGAAGCCCATCAGGAACCGGACCTCGTCGGGCGAGCGCCGCCAGTTCTCGGTGGAGAACGCGTACGCCGACAGGTACGGAATGCCCATCTCGATGGCGCCTTCGATGGTGTCGAAGAGGCTGTGCTCCCCCGCCTCGTGCCCCTTGGTGCGGGGCAGCCCGCGGTCCTTGGCCCAGCGGCCGTTGCCATCCATCACCACCGCCACGTGCTTCGGCACCGCGTCGCTGGGCAGCGCCGGCGGTCGGGCCCCGGACGGGTGTGGCACCGGCGGGGTCGGCTCGCGCCGGCCGGCCTTCTTCGATCGGATCACTCGGTCACTCCCTGTTCGCGCCGTCCGCCCCGGCCTCGACGTCGCCGCGTGGCCGGAGCACCACGGCCCCGGTGCCTTCCGGCGGAGGGGCCGTGCCGGCCGCCGAGGGACCCCGGTCGACCAGCGGCAGCGAGCGTAGCGCGCGCTCCAGGTGCCACTGCAGGTGAGCCGCGACCAGCCCACTGCACTCTCGACGTACGGCGGTGTCGGTGGCGTCGGCGATCACCCAGTCGCCGGAGGTCAGCGCGGACATCAGGTCGATGGTGGCCGGGGCGGGATGAGCCGCCCCGGGGGGCCGGCAGTCCGGACAGACAGCGCCGCCGGCCGGAACCGAGAACGCCCGGTGCCGCCCGGGCGTGCCACAGACCGCGCAGGCGACCAGCGCCGGCGCCCAGCCGGCCAGGGACATCCCGCGCAGCAGGTACGCGTCGAGCACCAGGGTGGTGGCGTGCTCGCCCCGGGACAGCGCCTTCAGCGCGCCGATGGTGAGCTGGAACAGCCGCAGCGACGGCTCCCGTTCCACCGGGGTCAGCCGCTCGGCGGTCTCGGCGATCGCGCTGGCCGCCGTGTAGCGCGGATAGTCGCCCAGGAACCGTTTGCCGTACAGGTCGATGCCCTCGACCTGGCTCACGGTGTGCAGTGAACTGCCGTGGTTGCCCTTCGGGTCGCCGGCGAGTTGGAGGTCGACGTGGCCGAACGGCTCAAGCCGGGCACCGAACTTGCTGGTGGTGCGGCGGATGCCTCGAGCCACCGCGCGTAGCCGGCCGTGCCGGCGGGTGAGCAGGGTGATGATCCGGTCGGACTCGCCGAGCTTCTGCACACGCAGCACCACCGCGTCGTCGCGGTAGAGCTGTCGGCGATACCCGGCCATCGGGCCATTCTCCCTCGGGGTGTGAAATCAGGGTTGGTTCGGGGTGCAAGCGCGGTTGAACCCCGATGCGTCGGCCTCGTGCCCGGCCGTAGCGTGCTGGTCATGGCCCTGCACCTGACCACCACCGCCCGCCGTCGTCGCGTCGCCGCTCCCGTCGCGCTGGGGCTCGCCACCACCCTCATCGTGCTCGCCGGGTGCGACAACCTGTCGTTCCGTCGGCTCGACTACGACAACACCGAGGCGGCCCGGATCACCACGGTCCGGGTCTCCGGGGGTTCGGGCGACGTGGTGATCCGCGGCACCGGCGCGGCGTCCGAGGTGCGGATCAAGCGAGTGGTTCGCTACCAGGGCGGTGAACCGGACAACACCCGCTACGAGATCGAGGGCAGCGAGTTGGTGCTGGACACCGACTGTGGCTCGCGATGCAGCATCTCCTACGAGGTGACGGTGCCGGAGGGTGTGGCGGTAAAGGGCGAGACCAGCTCCGGCAACGTCGAGCTGAGCCGGGTCGGCACCGTGGAGCTACAGGTGCGCTCGGGCGACGTGCGGATCTCCGGTGCGTCGGGCGCGGTCGGCGTGGAGGCCCAGTCGGGCAACATCGAGGTGAACGAGGCCGCCGCGGCGGTACGGCTGCGCGCCTCGTCGGGAGACATCACCGCGCGCCGGCTGGGCGGCACTGTCGATGCTGAGGCCAGCTCGGGCAATGTCAACGTGGAGCTGGACAAGCCCGCCTCGGCCCGGGTCCACGCCTCCAGCGGTGACGTCACGCTGGTGGTGCCGCAGGGCAGCTACCGGGTCCGGTCCAACGCCGATTCCGGCGACGAGACCGTGACCGTCGCTGACAACCCGGCGGCGTCCCTGGTGCTCGACGGTTCGGCCAACAGCGGCAACCTCACGATCAGCGAGCGTTGATCTCGACGTCGGCCGGCTCCCCGGCCGTCCGCTGCGCCGGCACCACCGCTCGTCCGACGGTCGCCCCGCCCGCGGCTTCGGCACCCGGCCGGGCCGTCGCGTCGACGGACGGCGTCGGGCCACCGGGGATCAGCTCCGGGCGGCGACGGGCGGCGACGTCCTCGACCCACCCGACGGCCAGGGTGACCAGCCCGACCAGGGCGAAGACCAGCAGCACCCGGATGGCCAGGCCCACCGGGTCCTGGTGGGACCAGCCCACCACGTCGACCAGTGGGGTGAGCGCCACCACGAACGGCATGTGCCAGAGGTAGACGGTGAGCGCCCGCCGGTTGAGCATTGTCACCGCCCGGTCGGCCGGTCGGCTCCGGCTCAGCCAGGCCACCCCGGCCGGCGCCCGGCCCAGCACGATCAGGATGAACGCGGCCGACCAGAGGGCGTTGCCCAGGGGGTTGTCGTTCAGGTCGTACCCACGCGGACCGGGATGCTCGACGATCCAGGCGCCGCCGCCCACGGCGAGGGCGAGGGCGAGCGGGTACAGCAGCCGGCCGGAGAGCCGGCGCAGCATCCCGGCGTGGTGGGCGAAGCCGAGCAGCCACGCGCCGAAGTAGAGCCCGAACTCGCGCAGCACCGGCGGTGCCGGGTAGATCCCCACCTCGATGGTCACCAGCAGGAGGTACGGGGCGAGCACCGTCATCAGCGGGGCACGCCGGAACAGCCAGATCGCGACAGGCGAGGCGAGCACGAACCAGAGATAGTCGCGCAGGTACCAGATGGTGCTCAGCGCCAGCGCGCCCCAGTGGTTGGCCGGCGGGTCGGCGATCGGGAACAGCCACAGCAGCACCCGAGGGCTCACCGACAACCCGCTGAACAGCATGGCCGGCACGAAGACCACCGCGAGCACCCACAGCGACGGCAGCAGCCGACGCAGCCGACGCCCGACCGCCGCCGGGCCGACCCGGGTCAGCGACGCGGCCATCAGTGAGCCTGCCAGCGCGAACATCACCGACATGGCGGGGAAGACGAGGGTGAGGGTCGCCCATCCGGTGACGTGGTAAACGACCACTCGAATGATGGCCAGGGCACGGAGGAGGTCGAGGTACCTGTTGCGCATCAGCCTGCATCTCGGTCGGGGACGCGGGGCACGACTTTCCTACCCTGCGTGGCGCCCGCACCAAACGACCGCTGTCCCGGCCATGCGTGAACATCCCCGGCTGCCCGACCGGCGGCGATGGTGCCGCCGGTCGGGCACCGCCGAAGAAACGGATCAGAAGCCCAGCTTGCGCAGTTGCTTCGGGTCGCGCTGCCAGTCCTTCGCGACCCGCACGTGCAGGTCGAGGTAGACCCGACCGCCGAGCAGTTCCTCGATCTGCTTGCGGGCGGTGGTGCCGACCTCCTTGAGCCGACTCGCCTTGTGCCCGAGCACGATGGCCTTCTGGCTGGGCCGCTCCACGTACAGGTCGGCGTAGATCTTCATGACCTGACCCTCGGGGATCATCTCCTCCACCACCACGGCGATGGAGTGCGGCAGCTCGTCGCGGACCCCTTCCAGGGCGGCTTCCCGGATCAGCTCGGCGACAAGCACCTGCTCGGGATCGTCGGTGAGCATGTCGTCCGGGTAGAGCTGCGGCGACGGCGGCAGGTACTTGGTCATCACGTCGACGAGGGTGTCCACCTGGTGCCCGGACACGGCGCTCACCGGCACGATCTCGGCGAACTCCCCCATCTTGCTGACCGCGAGCAACTGCTCCGCCAGTTGGCGCTTGTCCACCAGGTCGGTCTTGGTGACCACCGCCAGCACTGTCGCCTTCAACTCGGCCAGCTCGCCGGTGATGAACTTGTCACCGCGCCCGACCGGCTCGTTCGCCGGGATGCAGAGACCGATCACGTCGACCTCGGTCCAGGTGGAGCGGACCAGGTCGTTGAGACGTTCGCCGAGCAGCGTACGGGGGCGGTGCAGGCCCGGTGTGTCGACGAGGACCAGCTGCGACTCCGGTCGGTGCAGCACCGCCCGGATGACGTGCCGGGTGGTCTGCGGCTTGTTCGAGGTGATGGCGATCTTGGTGCCGACGATGGCGTTGGTCAGCGTCGACTTGCCGGCGTTGGGGCGACCGACGAAACAGCCGAACCCGGCCCGGTACGGACGCGCCTGCGGATCCTGCACCGGGCTCACTGGGTCACCGTGCCGAGGACCGTGCCGTCCGGAGCGGCCACGTGGACCGGTGCGTCCGCCGCGAGGTCCCGTACCGCCGCGTGCCCGGCACCATCCAGCGTCGACGCCTCGGTCACCACCACCGCCGCCTCCAACCGACTCGCGCCGGCCGCCACGGCCGACGCCACCGCCAACTGCAACGCGGTGAGCGTCAGCGACGGCAGCGCGACACTGGCCGCCGCGTACGTCCGGCCGTCCTGGTCGCGGACCGCGGCGCCCTCGACGGCACCGACCCGCGCCCGGGCTCCCCGGGCCAGGACGACGAGCTTGCCGTCCTCGGCGCTCAGCGCGCCCGACGCGGTGGGGGTGGGCCGGGCGGCAGGCACGGCGGGTGTGTCAGGCATCGGCGGATTGCCTCTCGTCGTCTCGATAGTTGTCCGTGTCGTCCCCGGGGCCGGCGTGCTCGCCGCGCCCCGCGGTGTCCTGCTCATCGCCCGGCTCCACCCGACTGACCAGGACGGTGTCGATGCGGTTGCGCCGGCCGGTGGTGCCCTCGGCGACCAGGCGGAGACCGGCTACCTCGGCCTCGGCGCCCGGGATCGGCACCCGCCCCAGCGACTGGGCGAGCAGACCGCCGACCGTCTCCACCTCGTCGGTGGGCAGGTCGGTGTCGAACATCTCGCCCAGATTCTCCACCGGCAGGCGAGCGGTCACCCGCACCGAGGAGTCCGCCAGACGTTCGACGGGCGGGCGCTCGACATCGTACTCGTCGGTGATCTCACCGACGATCTCCTCGAGGATGTCCTCGATAGTGACCAGACCGCCGGTGCCGCCGTACTCGTCGACCACGATGACCAGGTGGTTGCGGGCCGCCTGCATCTCGGACAGCAGGTCGTCGACCGGCTTGGACTCCGGTACGAAGGTCGCCGGGCGCATCAGCTCGGCCACCGGCAACTGCTCGGCCCTCGGGTCCCCGCCACGGGAGCGCCGGATCAGGTCCTTGAGGTAGAGCACCCCCAGCACGTCGTCGACGCTCTCGCCGATCACCGGGATGCGGGAGAAACCGGAGCGCAGGAAGAGCGCCAGCGCCTGCTCGAGCGTCTTGCCCTCCTCGATCCACACCATCTCGGTACGCGGCACCATCACCTCACGGGCGATGGTGTCGCCGAGCGCGAAGACGGAGTGGATCATCTGGCGTTCGCCGTGCTCGACCACGCCGCGCTGCTCGGCCAGGTCGACCAGCTCCCGCAGCTCCACCTGGGTGGCGAACGGGCCTTCCCGGAAGCCACGCCCCGGGGTGACCGCGTTGCCGATCAGGATCAGCAGCGACGCGAGCGGGTTGAGCGCCCGGCCCAGCCAGCGGACCAGCGGTGCCACCGCACGGCCCACGGCGTAGGCGTGCTGCCGGCCGATGGTGCGCGGGGCGACGCCCACGACCACGAAGCTGACCACTGTCATCGCGCCGGCGGTCACCAGTGCGGCCCGCCAGCCGGCGCCGAAGCTGTCCACCGCCACGAGCGCCACCAGTGTGGTGGCGGTCAGCTCGGCGAGCAGCCGCAACAGCAGGAGCAGGTTGAGGTGCCGGACGACGTCGCCGGCCACGACCTGGAGGGTACGGGCGCCACGCACGCCGTCGCGGGCCAGCTCGGCGGCTCGGGCCGGTGAGACCGCGGCGAGGGCCGCCTCGGTCATCGCGATCAGGCCGGCCAGCACCACGAGACCGGCCGCGAAGACGATCAGCTGAAAGTCGGGAAGGCCGGCGGTGGCGCCGGCCGCGAGTAACGGAGGAGTGGACATCACTGGGTGCGGGTCGACCGCCAGCTCGCCAGCAGCCGAGCCTGGAGTGCGAACATCTCCCGCTCCTCCTCCGGCTCGGCGTGGTCGTAACCGAGCAGGTGCAGCACCCCGTGCACGGTGAGCAGGTGCAGCTCGTCGGCGGGCGCGTGCCCGGCGGTCGCCGCCTGCTTGGCCGCCACCTCCGGGCAGAGCACGATGTCGCCGAGCAGGGCGGGCTCGCCGCCGGCCGGTGCGGACTCACCCGGGCCGTGGTCGACGCTGCCCTCGTCCATGGGGAAGGCGAGCACGTCGGTCGGGCCGTCGCCACCCATCCAGCGGTGGTTCAGCTCGGTCATGTAGTCGATGTCGACCAGCAGCACTGACAGCTCGGCGAGGGGGTTGACCCCCATCTCGTCGAGGGCGTGCCGGGCGACGGCGAGCACGGCGTCGGTGTCGACGTCGACACCGGACTCGTTGGCGATCTCGATGGACAACTGCTTTCCTCTGCTTTAGCGGCGGCGGCCGGCCCGGCCGCCCTGGGCGGGTCGCCCAGGCACGGCGTGAACGCCCTGCGCCTGCTGGTTCTCCCGCTCGGCGTCCCAGCGGGCGTACGCGTCGACGATCTCCCCGACCAGCTGGTGGCGGACCACGTCGGAGCTGGACAACTGGGAGAAGTGCACGTCATCGACGTTTTCCAGGATCTCCCGGACCACGCGCAGCCCGCTGCTCGTCCCGCCGGGAAGGTCCACCTGGGTGATGTCACCGGTCACGACGATCTTGGAGTTGAAGCCGAGTCGGGTGAGGAACATCTTCATCTGCTCGGGCGTCGTGTTCTGCGCCTCGTCCAGGATGATGAACGCGTCGTTGAGCGTCCGACCCCGCATGTAGGCGAGGGGAGCGACCTCGATCGTGCCGGCGGCCATCAGCTTCGGGATGGTCTCCGGGTCGAGCATGTCGTGCAGTGCGTCGTAGAGCGGGCGCAGGTACGGGTCGATCTTCTCGTTGAGCGTGCCGGGCAGGAAGCCCAGTCGCTCGCCCGCCTCGACCGCCGGCCGGGTGAGGATGATCCGGTTGACCTGCTTGGCCTGCAACGCCTGGACGGCCTTCGCCATCGCCAGGTAGGTCTTTCCGGTGCCGGCGGGGCCGATGCCGAAGACGATGGTGTGGGTGTCGATCGCGTCGACGTACTTCTTCTGCCCGAGCGTCTTGGGGCGGATGGTGCGCCCGCGCCGGGAGAGGATGTTGAGTGTCAGGACCTCGGCGGGCCGCTCGGCGCTGCCCTGCTCGAGCATGCCGACGGTACGCCGGACGGCGTCACTGGTCAGGGTCTCGCCTTTCTCGATGAGTTCGAGGAGCTCGCTGAAGACCCGCTCGGCGAGGGCGTTGTCCGCTGGGTCACCGGTGATGGTGATCTCGTTGCCGCGGACGTGCACGTCGCTGGTGACCGAGCGTTCGACGAGCCTGAGGATCTCGTCGCCTGCGCCGAGCAGATTGACCATGATCTTCGGGTCGGGCACGGTGATCCTGGTCTGCACCCGGGGCGGGCCGGGAGGTGGGGTGCCGGTCATAGGTTGGGCCGAAGGGCCCTGCGCACCTGCTCTCGATCTCGGCGCCGGCCTGCTGGCCTGGCGTGCGGACGTTACACCCATCGTATCGGTTCAACGCGGGGCGCATCGCGCCCATTTCCGCTGGCCGCGATCAACTCCCGGCCCGGAAGTCGTACCGGTCGAAGGTCTCCTGGTGGCGGGTGAACCGGTACGTCGCCCAGTGCATCCGGACCACCGCGCCGGCCTCGTCCCGGGTCAGCCGCAGCAGCTCCCCGACCTCCCGACCGGAGACCACCCGGAACACGTCCGGCTGGTCCGGCAGCGGGGTGAAGATCGCCGGCGGACGTCCGGTCGGGTCAGCGACCCCGCGCGCCCGCAGGGTGCCGTCGTGCCACGAGAAGACGTACTCGGAGCCCTCGCCCCACCAGCGGCCGAGCACACCCCGCAGGGCCGCCGGCGCGGGTGCGCCGGGTCGCCAGGGCTCGATCTCGGCCGGGTCGCGCTCGACCGCCGCGGCGAGCAGCCGGTGCGACAGATCGAACAGATCGGTCGCCGTGCCGGACGAGCCGAGCACGGCGGCGCCCATCGCCCCGGGCGTGCCGTCACCGCCGCGCCGGCCGTACGCCCCGGCGAGGAACCCGGGCATCGCCCCGTCGTGCCCCACGTGCATCACCCGCTCCCCCTGCGGGATCAGGATCAGCCCGAGCCCGAAGCCCGCGCTCCAGAGCGTCTCGTCGGTGGTGGTCAGCGGCCAGCGCATCTCGTCCAGGGTGGCCGGGGCGAGGACCGCGCCGGCCGGGTCCAGCGCCGCCGGGTCGGCCAGGAACGCCGCCCAGCGGGCCATGTCGGTAGCGGTGCTCCAGAGCTGGGCAGCCGGGCCGACCGCGCCGAAGTCGGTCGGCGGTTCCGGGTGCGCCTCGTCGGAGTACGCGTCGACCAGGAACCCGGTGGCCGCCGTCGGGCGTGGGGTCACCGTGGTGTCGGGCAGCCCCAGCGGAGTCAGGATCCGCTCGGTGAGCGCCTGCTCCCAGCTGCCGCCCCGGAGCCGGGCGACGAGTTGGCCGAGCACGGCCACGCCCAGGTTGGAGTAGTGGAACCGCCGGCCGGTCGGCAGCACCCGCTCGGCCCGGTCCAGCTCGGCGACCAGTTGGTCGTCGTCCGGTGCGCGCAGGCTGTCCCACACATCGCCGAACGGCTCGCGTTGCAGGCCACCGGTGTGCGACAGCAACCGGCGTACGGTCAGCTCGCCGTGCGCCGGGAGGTCCAGGTGCCGGCCCACCGGGTCGTCCAGGTCCAGCAGCCCGTCGTCGCGGCACTGCAGAACCAGCACCGCGGTGAACGTCTTGGTGATCGAGCCGATCCGGAACTGGGTGCCCGCGCCCAGAGGGCTGTCGGTGCCGGTCTCGCCGACGGTGCAGCTCCAGAGCGGTCGGTCGGCCCGGTGCAGGGCCGCCGAGACCGCCGGCACCCGCGATTCGGCCTGCACCCGCCGGACCAACCGGGCCAGGTGCTCATCCACCGGTGAGCCGGGCGCCGCCGCTGGGGTCACGCCAGGTCCCGGGCGAGCATCGGGCCGAGCGGCGCACCACCGAGCAGGTGCGCGTGCACGTGGAACACCTCCTGCCCGCCGTACGCGCCGGTGTTGAACATCAGCCGGAAACCGTCGCCGAGCAGCCCCTCGTCCTCGGCCACGGCGGCGGACGTCGCCAGCACGTCGGCGGCCAGCGCCGGGTCACCCTGGGCGAGCGTGGCGACGTCGGCGTAGTGCTCCTTCGGAATGACCAGGACGTGCACCGGCGCCTTCGGGTCGATGTCGCGGAAGGCGAGCGTGGTGTCGGTCTCCCGGACCACTGTGGCCGGGATCTCCCCGGCGACGATGCGGCAGAACAGGCAGTCGGATCCCATCGGAGCAGTGTAGGGACCAACGGGCCGGGGACACTCCGGCGCGGCGACCGCCACCGGCCTGTTAGCGGGGAAGGCACGCTGAGGCAGGATGGCCGGCATGACGGATCGGGCGGTACTCGTGACCGGGGCCTCGCGCGGGATCGGCCGCGCGGTGGCGGAGGCGTTCGCAGCCGGCGGCGACCGGGTGGCCATCCACCACCGCGACTCCGCCGACGCGGCCGAGAAGCTGCGCGCGCAACTGCCGGGCACCGGGCACGTGGTGGTCCGCGCCGACCTCACCGATCCGGACGCGGTCCGGGTCATGGTCGACCGGGCCGCCGAACTGCTCGGCGGGCTGGACGTGCTGGTCAACAACGCCGGGACGTACGGCGACCGCGACGACCCCCACCCGATCTTCGGTGCCTCGTACGAGGAGTGGCAGCAGCGCTGGCGGCAGGTGGTGGAGACCAACCTGACCGGCGCCGGCAACGCCATCTGGTGCGCCGCCCAGCACATGCGCGAACGCGGCGGGCGGATCGTCAACGTCTCGTCCCGTGGCGCGTTCCGCGGCGAGCCGCACCAGCCGGCGTACGGGGCCAGCAAGGCGGGGCTCAACGCGCTGGGCCAGTCCCTCGCCGTGGCGCTCGCGCCGTACGGCATCACGATCGCCACCGTCGCGCCGGGCTTCGTGGCGACCGACATGGTCACCGAGTACCTGCACGGCGAGCAGGGCGCGGCGATCCGGGCGCAGAGCCCGTTCGACCGGGTGGGCCGACCGGAGGAGATCGCCGCCGCCGTGCACTGGCTGGCCTCGCCGCAGGCCGAGTGGGCCTCCGGCACGATCGTCGACCTCAACGGCGCTTCCTACCTGCGCAGCTGAGGTCCACGCCGTCCGCAGATCACCCGACCGGGGAGGTGGTTGGGGGGTCAGGGCAGGGTAAGTCCCACCGACATGGCCGACTCCGCGCTGCTGGACCTCACCGCCGACTACCGGGTGGCCGATGGCCACGACGACGACCCTGTCCTGCTCCGCCCCGACGGCACCCCTGTCGAGACCTGGCGCGAGGACTACCCGTACGACGAGCGACTGGACCGCGACGAGTACGACCGTGACAAGCGGCTGCTCCAGATCGAGCTGCTGAAGCTCCAGGACTGGATCAAGGAGTCCGGCGAGCGTTTGGTGATCCTCTTCGAGGGCCGGGACGCCGCCGGCAAGGGCGGCACCATCAAACGCTTCATGGAGCACCTCAACCCACGTGGCGCGTCGGTGGTGGCGCTCGCCAAGCCGGACGAGCGGGAAGCCGCCCAGTGGTACTTCCAGCGCTGGCTGGCCCACCTGCCGGCGGCCGGCGAGATCGTGCTGTTCGACCGTTCCTGGTACAACAGGGCCGGCGTCGAGCGGGTGATGGGCTTCTGCAGCCGCAAGGAGTACCTGGAGTTCCTACGGCAGGCCCCGGAGCTGGAACGGATGCTGGTGCGCTCGGGCATCCGGCTGGTCAAGTTCTGGTTCTCCGTCTCCCAGAACGAGCAGCGCACCCGGTTCGCGATCCGCCAGGTCGACCCGGTCCGGCAGTGGAAGCTGTCCCCGATGGACATCGCCTCACTCGACCGGTGGGACGACTACACCGAGGCCAAGGAGGCGATGTTCTTCTGGACCGACACGGCCGACGCGCCGTGGACGGTGGTGAAGAGCAACGACAAGAAGCGGGCCCGGCTCGAGGCGATGCGGCACGTGCTGCACCGCTTCGACTACACCGGCAAGGACTTCGCTGTGGTCGGCACACCGGACCCGCAGATCATCGGAAACGCTGGGCTGGACCTGGGGCCGGAGGAGGAGGTCGTACCGGTGTTCCCGAGGCCCTGAACGGTCACCAGCGGCCGAGGCGGGCGGCGAGCACGCTGAGGGCCGCCACCCCGGCGGTGGAGGTGCGCAGCACGGCCGGCCCAAGGCGTACGGGTCGCCCGCCGGCCTCGACGAAGGCGGTCAACTCGGCCGGGGCGATGCCGCCTTCCGGGCCGATCACCAGCACGATCTCGCCGGTGGAGGGCAGCTCGGCGGTGGTGAGCCGGTCGTCGGCCTCCTCGTGCAGCACGAACCCGACGGCGGCACCGGCGATCCGGCGGGCAACGGTGGCGGTGGACTCGTCCGGCGCACCGGCCACCACCGGCAGCCACGGCCGGCGGGCCTGCTTGGCCGCCTCCCGTGCCGTGGCCACCCACTTCTCCCGGGCGCGTACGCCCCGGTCGCCGCGCCACTGGGTCACCGAACGTGATGCCGCCCAGGGCACGATCTCGTCCACCCCGACCTCGGTCATCGCCTGCACGGCCAGCTCACCCCGGTCGCCCTTGGCGATGCCCTGCACCGTCACCAGTCGGGGTACCGGCGCGTCCGCGTACCCCCGGGAGGTGACGGTGACCTCCAGGCTGCCCCGGCCGACGGCCGTGACCACGGCGACGGCCGTGCCACCCCGGCCGTCGGCGAGCAGCAACTCCTCGCCGACGCGCAACCGCTGCACTGTCGCGGCGTGGTGCCCCTCCGGGCCGTCCAGGGTCAGCGCGTCGCCGGTGGGCAGCGCCTCCACCAGGAACAGCGGCGCGGACACCTCAGGCGTGCCCGTTGAACGCGTCGCGCATCCGGGAGAAGAAGCCGCCCTGCTTGGACAGCTCGGCGACCTCCTCACCACGGGTCTTGGCGAAGTCGCGCAGCATCTTCTCCTGGTCCGGGTCGAGCTTGGTCGGCGTCCGCACGTCGAGGTGGACGTAGAGGTCGCCCCGGCCGGTGCCGCGCAGGTGCGGCACGCCCCGGGCGCGCAGTCGCAGCGTGCTGGCCGGCTGGGTGCCGGCCTTGACGTCGACGGTCTCCTCGCTGTCCAGCGTCTTGATGGTCAGCCGGGTGCCCAGTGCCGCCGCCGTCATCGGCACCGTGACCCGGCAGTGCAGGTCGTCGCCCTTGCGGGAGTACACGTCGTGCGGGCGCTCGTGGATCTCCACGTAGAGGTCGCCGGCGGTGCCGCCGCCGGGGCCCACCTCGCCCTGCTGGGCCAGCCGGATCCGCATGCCGTCCTCGACACCGGCCGGGATCTTGACGGTCAACGACCGGCGGGTCCGCACCCGGCCGTCGCCGGCGCAGGTGGGGCAGGGGTGCGGGATGGTGGTGCCGTAGCCCTGGCACACGGTGCACGGCCGGGCGGAGACCACCTGGCCGAGGAAGGTGCGCTGCACCGACTGCACCTCGCCCCGACCACCACACGCCTCGCAGGTCGCCAGGTGCGTGCCGGCGGCCGTGCCGGCGCCGGAGCAGGTGGTGCAGAGCACCGCGGTGTCGACGGTGATCGGGGCCTCCACGCCGAAGGCCGTCTCGTGCAGGTCGAGTTCGAGCCGCAGGATCGCGTCGGCCCCAGGGCGGGTACGCGGCCGGGGGCCACGGGCGCCACCTCCGGCACCGCCGAAGAACGCGTCCATGATGTCCTGGAAACCGACGAACGGGCCGGCGCCTCCGGGGCCACCCGGGCCGCCGGCGCCGCCGCCACCGGGGGCGAGCGGGTCACCACCCAGGTCGACGATCTGCCGCTTACGGTCGTCCGAGAGGACCTCGTACGCGGCGTTGATGTCCTTGAACTTCTCCTGAGCCTCCGGGTCCGGATTGACGTCCGGGTGGAACTGGCGCGCCAGCTTGCGGTAGGCGCGCTTGATCTCGTCATCGGAGGCTTCCCGGCTCACACCGAGAATGCCGTAGTAGTCCCTGGCCACTGCGTTCCGTGTCCTCATGTTCGTCTCGCGTTGCGCCGGTCGGCGGCCGCAGCCGGCCGCATCGGCCCTGACCAATCAGTTCTGGGCCAGCAACTCGCCCACGTAGCGTGCCACGGCGCGGACCGTGGCGATGTTGCCGGGGTAGTCCATCCGGGTGGGCCCCAGCACCCCCAGGCCGCCCAGGATGGTGGTGCCCGGGCCGTACCCGGTGCTGACCACCGAGGCGGCTCGCAGGTTGTCGAACTCGTTCTCGTCGCCGATCAGCACCCGGGTCGTGCTCGGCTCTGTCTCACCGATGAGCTTGAGCAGCACGACCTCCTCCTCCAGAGCTTCGAGGATCGGCCGCAGGGAGCCCTGGAAGTCGAGCAGGCCGCCCCGGGTGAGGTTCGCGGTGCCGGCGAGGGCGATCCGCTCCTCGTGCCGCTCGACGAGCGTCTCCAGCAGGACGGTGGCGAGCGTGGTCATGGTCGGACGCAGGCCGGGCGGCGCTTCCTCGACCAGCGCCTGCACCAGCGGGGGCGTCTCGGACAGCCGGGCGTTGGCGAGCTTCTCGTTGATCAGTCGGCGCAGGTCGGTGACGTCGTCGGCGGGCACCGGGCCGGGCAGCTCCACGAGTCGCTGCTCCACCCGCCCGGTGTCGGCGATCATGACGAGCATCAACCGGGTGGTGGAGATCGGCACCAGCTCCAGGTGACGCACCGAGGAGCGGGCCAGGCTCGGGTACTGCACGACGGCGACCTGTCGGGTCAGCTGGGCGAGCAACCGCACCGTACGGTGCACCACGTCGTCGAGGTCGACCGCGCCGACCAGGAAGCGCTCGATGGCCCGGCGCTCGGCCGGGCTGAGCGGTTTGACCCGGGACAACCGGTCGACGAAGAGGCGGTAGCCGCGGTCGGTGGGCACCCGGCCGGCACTGGTGTGCGGCTGCCGGATGTAGCCCTCCTCCTCCAGCACGGCCATGTCGTTGCGGACCGTGGCCGGGGAGACCCCGAGCTGGTGCCGCTCGACCAGCGCCTTGCTGCCGACCGGCTCCTGGGTGGAGACGTAGTCTTCGACGATGGCGCGGAGCACGGCGAGTTTCCGGTCGTCGAGACCCATCCTCCGCACCTCCTGTCGCACGTCGGCCGCCGGCGCTCTGGGCCGGCCGGGCCGTCCTGGCACTCGACTGTAGCGAGTGCCAGTCTACGTCGGCGGGCCCGCCGACGCGATGATCAACGGCCACCCTTCGGTGCGGCCCACGCCACGCTGTTGGGCCGATCGGCCCGCACTGCGAGGCGAAGTCGCTCTGGTGCGGCGTTGCCACCGGCACCTACCGTGACATCCATGACTGAACCTCCTCGCCCTCCCGGGTCGGGCGACCCCGGCAACTACCCGCCGGAGCCCACCTCCCCCGGGCCGTACCCGTCGGCCGAGCCGCCCACCGCACCACTGTCCGGGGCGCCCGGCCCGGCCGGCTATCCCCCGCCCGGTGGCTATCCGCCGCCCACCGGTGACCAACCGCCGTCAGGCGGCTACCCTCCGGCAGGCGGCTACCCCCCGCCCGGGGGCTATCCCCCGCCCGGCGGCTACCCGGCCGGTGGGGCCTACGGCGGCCCCGGCGGTGGCTACGCCAACAACGAGGACAAGACCTGGGCGCTGGTCGCGCACTTCGGCGGCGCGCTCGGCGCGCTGGTCAGTTTCGGTCCGCTGGGCTTCGTCGCCCCGCTGATCGCCTACCTGGCCCGCGGCCAGCAGTCGCCGACCGTCCGGGCGCACGCCCTCGCCGCCCTGAACTTTCAGATCCTCTGGTCGATCATCGCGTTCGTGCTGCTCTTCGTGAGCTGGTGCCTGCTCTTCCTGCCCAGCATCGCCGTCGTGGTGATCCAGATCCTCTTCGGGATCATCGCCGGCATGAAGGCCAACGAGGGCACCCCGTACCGCTACCCGATGACTGCCACCTTCATCAAGTGAACCGGGCCGGCCGCTCCCCCGGCCGGCCCGATTCACCGCCGTCCCGGTCCGGGAGCGGTGGGCCACTCAGGGCAGCAGATCGCGGACGACCGCGTCGGCGAGCAGGCGCCCGCGCACTGTGAGCACCGCCCGGCCGGCGGCGTACTCGTCGGCTGCCAGCAGACCGCCGGCCAGGGCCCGCTCGGCGCCGGCCCGGCCGGCCGCGTCGAGCACCGCCAGCGGGAGACCACTGGCCAACCGCAGCCGGAGCATCACGTCCTCCATGTGCGCCTCGTCGACGGTGAGCACCTCCCGGGCCAGGCCGGGAGACTCCCCGGCGGCCAACCGCTTGGCGTACGCCGAGGGGTGCTTCACGTTCCACCAGCGGACCCCGCCGACGTGGCTGTGCGCCCCCGGCCCCAGCCCCCACCAGTCCGCGCCGGTCCAGTAGAGCAGGTTGTGCCGGCAGCGGGCGTCCTCGGTGCGGGCCCAGTTGGAGACCTCGTACCAGGAGAGCCCGGCCGCGTCGAGCGCGGCCTCCGCGGCCAGGTAGCGGTCCGCTGCCACGTCGTCACTGGGGTACGCCAGCTCGCCGCGCCGCATCCGGGCGGCGAGCCGGGTGCCGTCCTCGACGATCAGGGCGTACGCGCTGACGTGGTCCACCCCGGCGGCGACGACCTGCTCCAGCGAGGCGGCGAAGTCCTCGGGACGCTCCCCCGGGGTGCCGTAGATCAGGTCCAGGTTGACGTGCTCGAACCCGGCGTGGCGCGCCTCCAGGGCGGCGGCGGTGGCCCGGCCGGCGCTGTGTTTGCGGTCCAGGATCGCCAGCACCCCCGGGGAGGCGGACTGCATGCCCAGCGAGATCCGGGTGTAGCCGGCGGCCCGCAGCAGCTTCAACGATTCCGGGGTGACCGACTCGGGGTTGGCCTCGGTGGTCGCCTCGGCGTCGGCGGCCAGCCCCCAGGTGCTGTCGATGCCGTCGAGGATGCGGGCCAGGTCGTCGGCGGGGAGCAGGGTCGGCGTGCCGCCGCCGACGAAGACGGTGTCGACCCGGGGCGGCGGAGTGTCGCCGAGCACCCGGGCGGCGAGCCTCAGCTCGGCCAGCACCGTGTCCGCGTACCCCTCGCGGCTCGCGCCGCCGCCCAGTTCGGCCGCGGTGTAGGTGTTGAAGTCGCAGTATCCGCATCGACTGGCGCAGAACGGCACGTGCACGTACACGCCGAAGCCGCGCGCGCCGACCGCCGCGGTGGCGGTGGCGGGCAACGATCCGTCGACGGGGACGGTCTCACCATCTGGAAGGACGCCGGGCATGGCCACTAGTGTGCCCGGCATGACCTCTCCCGACGTCCTCGTGCGGGTCGCCACGGCCCGTGGGGTGACCACCCTCACCCTCGACAGCCCGCACAATCGCAATGCCCTCTCCACCGCCCTGATGACCCAGTTGCTGGCCGGGCTGGCGGACGCGGTCGCCGACGAGGCGGTGCGAGTGATCGTGCTCGACCACACCGGCCCGGTGTTCTGCTCCGGCGCGGACCTGAAGGAGACCGCTGCGGCGTACGCCAGCGGGACGGTGCCGGCCGGGATGCTGGGTGACGTGCTCGCGGCGCTCTGGGAGTGCCCGAAGCCGGTGCTGGCCCGGGTCGGCGGCCCGGCGCGGGCCGGCGGGCTGGGCCTGATCGCCGCCGCCGACCTGGCGGTCTGCGCCGACGAGGCGACCTTCGCGTTCACCGAGGTACGCATCGGGGTGATCCCGGCGGTGATCTCGGCGACCGTGCTGCCCCGGCTGCACCCCCGCGCCGCCGCCGAGCTGTACCTGACCGGGGACACCTTCGACGGCCGTCGGGCCGCCGAGGTCGGCCTGGTGACGGCCTCGGTCCCGGCGGACGGGTTGGACGACGCGGTACGGGGCTACTGCGACTCGCTGGTGCGCGGCGCCCCCGGTGCGCTGGCCGGCGCGAAGGAGCTGCTGCGTCGACCGGGGACCGCCGAGTTGCGCGCCGACCTGGCCCGACTCTCCGCCGTCTCGACCGGCTACTTCCTCTCCGACGAGGGACGCGAGGGGGTCTCCGCGTTCCGCGAACGTCGGCCGGCTCGATGGGTGCCCGCCCTGGACGGCGACTCCGCCTAGGGCGCGTCCGGGGCGCCGCCTTCGGTTGGCGGCGCCCCGGTCTCCGATCCGGTCAGCGCGGGTCGGGTCACCAGGCGGTCGCGCCGCCGTCGACCGGGTAGTTCGCCCCGGTGATGTACGACGCCCGGTCGGACGCGAGGAAGACCACCAGCTCGACGACCTCCTCGGGGCGCGCGAAGCGCTTGAGGAGCGTCTTGGCCGTGATGGCGTCCCGCGCCTCCTGGTTGTCACCGAGGTCGCGTTCGCTGGCCGGGGTGAGGGTGGGCCCGGGGCTGACCGCCACCGCGCGGATGCCGTGGGGCGCACCTTCGAGGGCGAGCTGTCGCGTCATGCCGATGATGCCGGCGTTCGCGGCGGTGTGACCGACCATCGGCGGGACGTGGCCGCCGATCATTCCGGCCATGGAGGCGGCGCTGATGATGACGCCGCCGCCGCGTCGGACCAGGTGCGGCCAGGCGAACTTCGACACGAAGTACGGAATGTCGAGTTCTCCGGTGATGGTGTAGCGCCAGTCCTGCACGGAGAAGTCGGGCATCGGGCCGAAGCGGAGCGCGGCGGCGTTGTTGTAGACCACGTCGAGCCCGCCATAGGCGGCCGCGGCGTCGTCGACGAGCTTGCGTACCTGCTCGGGGTCGGTGAGGTCGACCGGCGCGATGCCGGTCATCTCGCCGCCCGCGCGCCGGACGAGTTCGACTGTCTCGTCGTTACCCGCTACCTGGAGGTCGGCCCCGACGACCTTGGCGCCCTCGCGGGCGAAGGTCAGCGCCGCGACGCGGCCCAGGCCCCCGCCGGTGCCGGTGATCAGCACGACCTTGCCATCAAGCGTTCCCATGGAACTCCTCCTCGTTCAATGACCGACGCGCCAGGCTTTGCGACGGTAGGTCAGATTGACATGTCAACCGAGGTAAGTCCTTGACCGGTCAATCGCTTCCCGATATCGCGTACCCGGTGACACGCACGACACGACGACAGCCCTGCGTGTCGGAGGGCCGTGGCAGGTGAGATCGCGACCGGAGCGGGAACGTCGCCAACCGGTACGCGGCAGCGGAGCCGGCCCCGAACCGGTCGGAGTCGTCCAGGCCGGGCCCGAACCGCTCGGACGACCCGGAAGGGGCCTGCGGGGACGTACGCTTGTCGGACTGTCGATCTGGGGGTGTGGGTGCGAACTCGGGCAACCGTGGCGGGTGGAGTGGTGCTCATCCTCGTCGCCGTGATCGCGATCTGGCTCGTCGTACGACAGGTCGGCGACAACCTCAGGTTGCCGCTGGTGGCACGCAAGTGCACGGTGCAGGCCGACGGACGTGTCGCGCTGGACGCCGACCAGATGGCCAACGCGGCGACCATCGCGGCGATCGGCGCGAAGCGCGGAATGCCCGAGCGGGCCGTCGTGGTCGCGCTCGCCACCGCGTACCAGGAGTCCGGTCTGCGCAACCTCGCCGACGGCGACCGCGACTCGGTCGGCCTGTTCCAGCAGCGGCCGAGCCAGGGCTGGGGCACCCCGGCGCAGATCCGCGACCCGCGGTACGCGGCGAACCGGTTCTACGCGGCCCTCAAGAAGGTGCGCGGCTGGGAGAAGATGCGCGTCACCGACGCCGCCCAGCGGGTGCAGCGCTCGGCGTTCCCCGAGGCGTACCAGAAGTGGGCGGACGACTCCGAGGTGCTCAGCCGGGCCCTGCTCGGCGACGCCAGCGGCGCGGTCGCCTGCACCGTGGGGCGCACCCCGGCGATGCACGGTGCGGCCGCGGCCGCGCAACTGACCCGCAACCTGGTGCTGGACTGGGGGCTCAAGGGCACCGACCCGACGGACCAGACCGGGTTGGCGGTGACTCCGGGCGACCAGCGCGACGGCTGGCGGTACGCACACTGGCTGGTCTCGCACGCCCAGGACCACGGCGTGAAGCGGGTCCGCTTCGGCGACCTGGAGTGGACCGCTCGCGGCGGCTCGTGGGGCCGGGTGGACGGCCGCCAGAACCCCGCCGGTCAGGTGGTCGCCGAGGTGTTCAACGAGGGTTGACCGACCCGGATCTCTTAACCGGCAGTCACCGCACAATCGGGCAATCCGCACTGAATCGCACTATTGATCACGCAGATCTCACTCTGTGCGTTTCTCTCGCTGCGTGGGGTCCCGCCGTGGCCCAATCCCGCACCACGCCCTCCCCGAGGCCTGGACCGCCGCGTTACGATCGGCGGCCTGTGCCAGAAAAGGTTTCACCTCATGGGGAGGGGTACGACGCGGTGTTCGATTACGGCGACCGGACCGGTTACGAACCGATCAGCGACACTGACCGCAAGGAGTTCCACGAGCAGGGCTTCCTCCTGCTGCGCAACGTCCTGACGGAGGACCACCGGGCGGCGCTGGAGGCGGCTGTCGACCGCGTCTACGCGGAGGAGCAGGCCAAGGGCACCACCAAGAAGGACGGCACCCTGCACCTGCTGGGCTTCCTGGAGCGCGACGAGCTCTTCGGTGAGCTGCTGACCCACCCGATCGCCTTCCCGTACATGTGGGGGCTGGCCGGCTGGAACATCTACACCCACCACAACCACCTGGACGTCACCCCGCCGGCCGCCGAGCCGGAGAAGCCGTACTGGGGTTGGCACCAGGACGGGTACCGGCAGAACTCCGACCCGGAGACGATGGACCCGAACCTGCCTCGGCCGATGTTCTCGCTGAAGGTCGCGTACGTGCTGTCGGACCTCTCCGAGACCGGCCGCGGCGCCACCAAGGTCATCCCGGGTAGCCACCTGAAGAACTCGCTGCCCCGGCCGGCGGACCTGACCGTGCAGAACCCCGACCCGGAGGGCACGGTGGAGATCACCGCCAACCCGGGCGACGCCTTCATCTTCGACCGCCGGCAGTGGCACTCGCGGTCGACGAACCTGTCGACCATCACCCGCAAGATGCTCTTCGTCGGCTACACCTACCGGTGGATCCGTCCGCTGGACGAGCTGCACCCCGACGTGAACGGCGAGTGGTACCGCAACCGCACCCCGGTGCAGCGCCAGCTGATCGGTGAGGGCACCCACACCGCCAACTACTGGGGCATCAACTGGGACGGGTACGTCGACGACGAGATCCCGCTGCGCAAGGAGCTCAAGGAGCGCGGTCTGCTCGACCGCAACATCCCCTGGCTCCGCTGATCCCTGCTCGTAGAACGGCCCCCCGTCACGCTCAGCGATGACAGGGGGCCGTTCCGCATGTCGACGCCGGCGGTCGCCGGCCGCGTGGGCTTACGCCGACCAGCTAGCCACGGGCGGCGAGGCGGCGGCGGGCCTTCTCCCGGATCGACTCCGGCAGGTCCTCCGCCTCAAGCAACCGAGGCAGCAACTCCGGCTCCAGGCTGGTCGCCCGGAACACCTCGCCGATGGTCACATCGTGCGCCGGCCGGTCCACCACCTCGACCGGGTCGCCCGGGCCGACCTCCCCCTCACGCAGCACCCGCAGGTAGGCGCCGGGCAGCGCCCGGGCGGTGAACCGCTTGATCAGATCCGGTACGCCCCAGAACCCGGCGAAGGTGGTGCACGGCGTACGTGGCTTGGTGACCTGGAGCAGTGCCGAACCGACCAGCCACTGCTCACCGATCACCGCGCCGGTCACGTCGACCGCGTAGGTGGACAGGTTCTCCCCGAAGCCACCCGGTCGGACGTCGCGGCCCAGCTCCGCCGCCCACCATGCGGCGTCCTCCTCCGCGTAGGCGTAGACCGCCTGGTCGGGGCCGCCGTGATGGGCTCGCTCTCCGATGAAGTCGCCGACCACCCCGTCGAAGCGGATCGGCACGGGGCCGTCCACCGGCCGTTTGTCGATGCCGCTGCGCCCGCTCGCATCGCCGGCCCACTCCGCCTCGGTCACCACGCCGAGGTTCACCGCTGCCACCCTGCCCGTCATGACGGCCAGCCTAGTGGCGGTCCACCGCCGAGCAGTCCACCCCGCTTCGGGTTGGCACCGCCCAGCCCTCCCGACGCGGGCTCAGCCCTTGACGGCGCCGGCCACCAGGCCGGAGACCATCCGGCGCTGCACCAGCAGGAAGAAGATGATGACCGGCAGGGTGAACAGGGTGGAAGCGGCCATCACCGGCCCCCAGTTGGTGTCGTCCCGACCGAAGAAGAAGGTCATCGCCACCGGCAGGGTGTAACTGCCCTGGTCGTTGATGAACGTCAACGCGAAGATCAGCTCGTTCCACGCGGTGATGAAAGAGAAGATGCTGGTCGCCACCAGGCCGGGCGCGACCAGCGGGAAGAGCACCCGGCGGAAGATCTGGGCCCGGCTGGCCCCGTCGATCGCCGCCGCCTCCTCCAGTTCCTTCGGCACCGCGGCGACGAAGCCGCGCAGCATCCAGACCGCGAACGGCAGCGAGAAACCGAGGTACGTGAGGATCAGGCTGGGCAGGGTGTTGTAGAGCCCGAGCCGCTGGATCATCAGGAACAGCGGGATGACCAACGCCTCCAGCGGGATCATCTGCACCACCAGCAGCATGATCAGGAAGCTGGTCCGCAGCTTGAAGCGGAACCGGGCCACAGCGGTCGCGGCGAGCAACGCCACCAGGCCGCTGAGCACCACAGTGGAAACGGCGACCAGCGCGCTGTTGAGGAAGAAGTCCAGGAAGCTGACACCGGGGATCAGGTTGCCGGTCAGGATCTCCCGGTAGTGCGCCAACGTCGGATGGGTCGGCACCGGTTGCGGGGTGGCCGAGAAGATCTCGTTGCTCGGCTTCAACGAGGTGGAGATCATCCAGTAGACCGGGAACGCCGCGAAGAGCGCGACCAACAGCCCGGCGCCGTTGAGGGCGATTTTCTTCACGACTCGTCCTCCTGCCTGAGCACCATCCGTACGTAGAAGCCGGTGACCACGAGCAGGATCAGCGTGAGGATCACCGCGATGGCAGCGCCGAGCCCGTACTTGGGCGGCGGGGAGAAGGCTTCGGCGTACGAGTAGATGGCGAGCATGAACGTCGGCCGGTCCTGGGTGCCGCCGGCCAGCACGAACTGCTGGGTGAAGACCTTGAAGTCCCAGATGGTGGAGAGCACGATCAGGATCCCGAAGACCGGACGCAGCAGCGGGAACGTGATCTTCCAGAAGACCCGCCACGGGCTGGCACCATCCACCCGGGCCGCCTCGTGCAACTCGCTCGGCACGCTCTTGAGACCGGCCAGCACACTCACCGCGATGAACGGGAACGAGTGCCAGACCACCACCAGGGTGAGGATGGCGAAGAAGAGCAGCGGCGAGTTGAACCAGCCGTAACCGGTCCAGTCGCTACGCCCGAACAGGCTGGTCGAGAGCCCGTCCGGCAACGCGTTGAACAGCCACGTGACCAGGCCGCTCGTATCGTCGAAGATCCATTTCCAGACGATGGTGCCGGTCAGCGCCGGGGTGGCCCAGGCCAGCATCACGCAGCTGGCCACGAACGTCGCCATCTTTCGACCGAGCCGGTTGAGCAGCAGCCCCACCAGGGTGCCGAGCACCATGGTGAGCAGCACGTTCGCCGCGGCGAAAAGGACCGTGTTGCGCAGCACGGTCAGGAAGAACGGGTCGGAGAGAATGTCGGCGTAGTTGCCGAGCCCCACCCACGGCCACTCCCGATCGCCGCGCAGTTGCCGGACGCTGTTCAGCCGGTAGAAGGACATCCCCACCACCTGGCCGAGCGGCCAGAGCAGCAGCACTCCGATGATCAGCAGGGCGGGCAGGAGCAGCAGGTAGGGCAGGCGGTCCACCCGGCGACGCCGCCGCGCGGGGGTCTCCCGCGCGGCGGACGTCTCCGGGTTTTTGGTCTGTAGGCTCACTTGCTGTTCAAGATGCCTTCCATCTCGGCGGCCGCGTCGGCGGTAGCCTTCTCGACCGTCTTCTGACCCTTCATGACCGAGCTGTTCATCGCCTGGGTCACCGTCTTCGTCCGGCTGACCTCCACCCACTTCGGGGTGAGCGGCGTGAGCTTGGTGTTCTGCATCGTGGTGGCGAACGACGCCATCACCTTGTCGTTCGCGTACGCGTCACCGGAGACCAGGTCCTGGTAGACGGGGAAGAAGCCGAGGCTGCTCGCGAAGCTCTGCGCGTTCTTCTTGTTCAGCAGCACGGTCAGGTAGTCCCAGGCCAGGTCCTGCCGCTCGCTGTCCTTCCAGATCGCCACGTCCGAGCCGCCCGCGAAACCGGGCGCCGCCTTGCCGTCCGGGCCGGGGATCGGGAACGTACCCCAGACCTTCTCGATCTCGGGGTTGTCCTTCTTGATGGCGCCCTGCTGCCAGCTACCGGCGAAGGCCATCGCGGCCTTGCCCGTGGCGAACTGGGTACGTGCGTCGATCTCGTTCCAACCCGCCGCCGCCGGCGGGGCGACCTTGTGCACAGTCACCAGGTCGGTCCAGAACTTGACGGCCCGCTGCGCCTCGGGCGTGGTGTAACCGGACTTCCAGGTGCCGCCCTGGTTGCTGGCGATCTCACCGCCGGCACCCCAGAGGAAGGAGTAGAAGGGCAGCTCGGAGTTGCCGGGCAGGGCGATGCCGTAGGTGCCCTTCTTCTTCGCCTGCACAGCCTTGGCAACGGTGACCAGGTCGTCCCAGGTCTTCGGGGGCTGCACGCCGGCCTCGGCGAACCAGTCGGTGCGGTAGTAGATCGCCCGCACACCCGCGTACCAGGGCACGCCGTACTGCTTGCCCTCGAGCTGAGCGTTGCGCACCAGGTCTGGCAGCAGATCCTTGCCGTCGGCCCAGCCGCCCATCCGACCACTCACGTCGGCGAGCGCCTCCTGGGCAGCCCAACCCTGAGTCTCGGTGTTGCCAAGCTCGGTGATGTCCGGCCCCTCACCGCCGGCGAGCGCCGCCTGGAACTTCTTGGGCGCCTCCAGCCAGGGGATGTACTGCACGACCACATCGGTGTCGGGGTGCTTCTGGCGGAACTCGGCCTCGACCCCGTCGAGGAAGGAGTTCTGCGCGTCCCCGCCCTCACCCATCATCCAGACCGTGAGCTTGCTGTCGTCGGCCGCGTCGTCGCCGGACCCTCCACAGCCGGTCAGCACCATCGCGGCCGAGGCCACCATGGCGGTGACCGGGGCCAGCCGCTTCCACCTGTTCACGCCACTTCTCCCCTCGCGCCGCCTGGAACTAACCTTCTCCGCCGCACCCTAGTACGGAGAATTCCTTTACGACAGTGGGCGGGACTGGCCGAAGCGTGGCGACCGTACCGCAGCGGCCCGACGACCGGCACTCCAACATCCGGCCGAAGTCAGGCCTTTCACCACGAAAGAGCGCCCGGCTCTCGGCCGGGCGCTCTTTCAGTCGTGCTGTCCTACGGTGGTGCTGTGTCGCCAGATGATGCCAGGTCGTTACCGGGTCACGCGGCGGCGGCCACCCACACCGGCCACCAGCGCGACAGCGATCGCGGCTACCACCACCTGCACCAGCAGCTCGGCCCAGTCGATGCCGCTCGTCTCGGTCGCGATGCCGATGGCGCGCGCCAGGACGGTGCCCAGCAGCGCGGCGCCGATGCCGATCAGCAGGTGCAGCCAGATCGGCATGTTCTGCCGACCCGGGACGACCAGGCGGCCGAGCGCGCCGACGATGAGACCAACAACGATCGCAGTGATGATGCCCCACACGGTGAGCTCCACGGCCACCCTCCTTCAAAGAATGTCTGACACACGGTTCGTGTGCTTCCTGTCGTGACCGTTAATTGCCCTACCCACCGAAAATCCAAACCGACTACACGGCCCAGACGATCACGAATTGATGAACACAGGCACGGACCACAAACCGCCCCACGCCCCACGCCTCACGCCCCACGCCCCACGCCCCACGCCCCACGCCCCACGCCCCACGCCCCACGCCCCACGCCCCACGCCCCACGCCCCACGCCCCACGCCCCACGCCCGCCGATCTTGCACTTCCGGTGGTCGATAGGAGTGAGATGCCCGGAGTGTCGCAGCAGAAAGTGCAAGATCGGCGCGGTCGGAGTGACTCCGTGACTCCGCGGTACTGCTCGAACCGCGTCTCGCGCTCACGCTCCAGTGCGCCCGTCCCGTGTCGCACCCAAGATCGTGCTCCATCCTGGTTGTAGTGGTATCGCGGCCAGGTGGAGGCCACTACAACCAGGGTGGAGCACGATCTTGGCGCTGGACGGGGGCGCCCGGACGCGGGAGGCAGGACACGGGGCGCCCGGACGCGGGGGCGGGACACGGGGCGCCCGGACGCGGGGGCGGGACACGGGGCGCCCGGACGCGGGAGGCAGGACACGGGCCACGGACAAAGGCGCGGGACGCAGGACGCGGCGCGCGCGGAGGGCTGGACGACACTGCGGCCGAGCCGGACGCAGCGATTCGCCGGATCAGACCCCCGTCGATCGAATTCGATCAAGCACTGAGGGGCGCCCGGCCTGATGGCCGAGCGCCCCTCGAAGGTGTTGCGGTACTACGGGTTGCTGGTGTTACCGGGTCACGCGGCGGCGGCCACCCACACCGGCCACCAGCGCGACGGCGATCGCGGCCAGCACGACCTGCACCAGCAGCTCGCCCCAGTCGATACCGCTCGTCTCGGTCGCGATGCCGATGGCCCGGGCCAGGACGGTGCCCAGCAGGGCCGCGCCGATACCGATCAGCATGTGCAGCCAGATCGGCATGTTCTGCTTACCCGGGACGACCAGGCGGCCGAGCGCGCCGACGATGAGACCGACAACGATCGCAGTGATGATGCCCCACACGGTGAACTCCACGGTCGCCCTCCTTCAAAAGAATGTCTGACACACGAGGTGTGTGCTTCCTGTCGTGACGGCTAAGTGCCCGACCCACCGAAAGCCCAAACCGACTCACCTCAAAAGACAACGCCAGTTGTCGATGCTTCGGAGGTGCGTCGGTTGGCGCGGAAGTACGTCCACACAGGTAGGAGCCCATCTCCTCGGCCCACCGGCCCCGCGGCAGCGACCGAAAAAATTCCGCACGGGTGGTCGCACCCACCGCACCGCAGCGCTGGGCGGCCGGCAGACACGGCGGTATACCGGGGCCGGGGTGGGCGAGCGCACCCACGAAACGCGACGCGCCCGGGTGCGGATGGCACCCGGGCGCGTACGGCGGTGCGAACTACTTCTTGCCGGCGGCCTTGGCGTCGCCGGAGTCGGAGGAGAGGGCGGCGATGAAGGCCTCCTGCGGCACCTCGACCCGGCCGACCATCTTCATCCGCTTCTTGCCTTCCTTCTGCTTCTCCAGCAGCTTGCGCTTACGGCTGATGTCACCGCCGTAGCACTTGGCGAGCACGTCCTTACGGATCGCCCGGATGGTCTCCCGGGCGATGACCCGGCTGCCGATGGCCGCCTGGATCGGCACCTCGAACTGCTGGCGCGGGATCAGGGTGCGCAGCTTGGCGGCGATGGTGACGCCGTAGTTGTACGCCTTGTCCTTGTGCACGATGGCGCTGAACGCGTCCACCGGCTCGCCGTGCAGCAGGATGTCCACCTTCACCAGGTCGGACGCCTGCTCGCCGGAGGGCTCGTAGTCGAGTGAGGCGTAGCCCTTGGTACGGCTCTTCAACTGGTCGAAGAAGTCGTAGATGATCTCCGCGAGGGGCAGCGTGTAGCGCAGCTCCACCCGGTCGGCGGAGAGGTAGTCCATGCCGAGCAGGGTGCCGCGCCGGCCCTGGCAGAGCTCCATGACCGCGCCCACGTAGTCGTTGGGCGTCAGCACGGTGGCCCGGACCACCGGCTCGTACACCTCGGCGATCTTGCCGGTGGGGTACTCGCTCGGGTTGGTGACGACGATTTCCTCGCCGTCGTCGGTGATCGCCCGGTAGACGACGTTGGGCGCGGTGGAGATCAGGTCGAGGTTGTACTCGCGCTCCAGCCGCTCCCGGATGATCTCCAGGTGGAGCAGGCCGAGGAAGCCGCAGCGGAAGCCGAAGCCGAGCGCGCCGGAGGTCTCCGGCTCGTAGTCGAGGGCGGCATCGTTGAGCTTGAGCTTGTCCAACGCCTCGCGCAGGTTGGGGTAGTCGGACCCGTCGATCGGGTAGAGGCCGGAGTAGACCATCGGCTTCGGGTCCTTGTAGCCACCCAACGCTTCGGCCGCCGGCCGGCTGTTGATGGTGACGGTGTCACCGACCCGGGACTGCCGGACGTCCTTCACACCGGTGATCAGATAGCCGACCTCGCCGACGCCGAGCGCCTCGGCCTTGACCATCTCGGGTGAGATGACACCGATCTCCAGCAGCTCGTGCACCGCGCCGGTGGACATCATCTTGATCCGGTCGCGCGCGCTGATCCGGCCGTCGATGACCCGGACGTACGTGACGACGCCGCGGTAGACGTCGTACACCGAATCGAAGATCATCGCCCGGGCGGGCGCCGCGGCGTCACCGACCGGTGGGATGAACTGCCGGACGATCTCGTCGAGCAGGTACGGAACTCCCTCGCCGGTCTTGCCGGAGACCCGGATGCAGTCGGCCGGGTCGCCGCCGATCAGGTGGGCCAACTCCTCGGCGTACTTCTCCGGCTGGGCGGCCGGCAGGTCGATCTTGTTGAGCACCGGGATGATGCGCAGGTCGTTCTCGAGGGCCAGGTAGAGGTTGGCCAGGGTCTGCGCCTCGATGCCCTGCGCGGCGTCGACCAGCAGCACGGCACCCTCACAGGCGGCCAACGACCGGGACACCTCATAGGTGAAGTCCACGTGCCCCGGGGTGTCGATCATGTTGAGCACCGCCTGCTCACCAGCCCGCTCACCCTCGCGGATGGTCCACGGCATGCGGACGGCCTGGCTCTTGATGGTGATGCCGCGCTCGCGCTCGATGTCCATCCGGTCCAGGTACTGCGCGCGCATCTGCCGCGGGTCGACCACACCGGTGAGCTGCAACATCCGGTCGGCCAGGGTCGACTTCCCGTGGTCGATGTGGGCGATGATGCCGAAGTTCCGGATGCGACCGGGGTCGGTGGCACCAGGGGCGTTCGCGCCGGGATCGAGCTTCGGTGGCACAGCGGTCCGTTCTGGTCGGCTGACGTGAACAGGCCGGCGCGCCGCCGACCCCCTCTATGTTCCCACGCCGCCGGGGTGCGCCCACTGCGCGGGCGATGGAACGGCCCGAGGACCCCTCACTCCATCGGCGGCTCGACGAAGAGCGCGGCCAGCCGGGGCAGCCGGCGACGCGCCTCGTCCTCGTCGTCGAAGTCCCAGAAGTCGTTGAGATCCGGCGTCCGCACCGGGTCACGGTCCGCCGGCAACTCGGTAGCGGTGGCCTTGCGGTACGCGTCCCACGGCACCGAGAGCATCTGCTCGGCGGAGAACTCCTCGCCGCTGAGCGAGGCCGCCCGCACCTGGGGCAGTTCGGCCAGCGAGTCCGGTTCGGTGACCGCGCCGGCGAAGACGGCCCGACCCTGGGTCATCAGCCAGCCCCGGAAGTGTTCGAAACCCTCAGCCGAGGCACCACCGTTGATCAGGTACGCCGCACCCCACAGATCCGCCTTGTGCGAGGCGGCCAGCACCCGCGTCTGGTGCCGCGCGTACCCGATGATGTCCTCCGGGTCGCGCTCGGCGAGCAACGCCACGGCTCGCGCGGCGACCGGGCCAGGCTCACCCCCACCGCCGGCCCGTGCCTGGTCGATCAGCTGCCAGAAGTCCTCGGTCCTCATGGCTTGGCAGTCTGGCAGTGTCGCCGTGCGTCGCGCACGTACCCCGGTGCAGCATGGTGTGATGTCCTCTCCCCCGCTGCCGCCGTACCACGCGAGCGCCCTGCGCCCGTCGTGGCCGGCGTTACCGGCGGCGCTGCGAGCCGCGGTCGCCGAACGGCTCGGCGCGCCGGTGGTCACCGCCCGGGTCGCGGGCGCGGGCTTCACCCGTGGGTTCGCCGCCGTGCTCGACACCGCCGACGGTGGTCGGGCCTTCGTGAAAGCCGCGCCCGCCGCCGAGCAACCGCACCTGGTCGACTGGTACGCCCGGGAGGCCGCGATCCTCGACCGGCTGCCGGCGGACCTGCCGGCGCCCCGCCCCCGGTGGACCCTCTCCGCGGCCGGCTGGTTCGTGCTCTGCACCGACGCCGTCGACGGGCACACCCCGCACCTGCCCTGGGTGCCCGCCGAGCTGGACGCCACCCTCGCCGGGTACGCGCAGGTCGCCGCCGCCCTGGCCGACCCGCCGGGCGAGCTGACCGGGCTGGGTTTGCCGCAGCTGGCCGACCTGGCCCGGTCGGGCATCCTCTGGTGGGAGGAGGTCGCCGCCGGTCGGGAGCCGACCCCACCACTGCCCGCGCCACTGCTCGGCCGGCTGCCCGAGCTGGTGCAGTTGGAATCTCTCCTCCCCCGGTACGCCGCCGGAGCGACCGGCCTGATCCACGGCGACCTGCGGGTCGACAACGTGCTGATCGGCCCGGACGGCCGAGCCTGGTTCTGCGACTGGACCTGGGTCTGCTTAGGGCCGGCCTGGTTCGACCTGGCCGGCCTGCTGCTCACCGCGTACGCCAGCGGGCTGGACGCGGACCGGCTCTTCGCCGCGCACCCGGCCACCGCCGGCGCGCCCCCGGACGCGCTGGACGCGACCCTGGCGGCGTTGGCCGGCTACTACCTCACCGGTGCTGCGGCGGCACCGCCGACGGCCTCGCCGCACCTGCCCGCCCACCAGCGGTGGAGCGGCGAGCAGTCACTCGACTGGCTGGCCCACCGTCAGGGCTGGCGGTGACGCGGACCGGCCCGGGGCGGCCTGGACTCCCGGCGACGCGGACCGGCTCACCGCCGGGCTGACGGTGAGCCGCCACCGTGGTCGAGGGCGTAGCCTGGTCCCCGACGGGCTGGGTCCGTTCGCGCGAAAGGCCGAGCCGTTTTGGCTCGTCCCGGGCGACCTGGTAACCTGGCTCTTCGCGCAGCGATGACGCACGTTCGTCATCACGCGCAATAAGCTGACCAACCCGAGCTATCAAGACGAGGCTGTCGCGTGGCGAACATCAAGTCCCAGATCAAGCGCAACCGGCAGAACGAGAAGGCCCGGCTGCGCAACAAGTCGGTCAAGTCGTCGCTGAAGACCGCCGTCCGGAAGTTCCACGAGGCTGCCGAGGCCGGTGACGTCGAGAAGGCGACCGCGCTCATGCTGGACGCCTCGCGCAAGCTGGACAAGGCCGTCAGCAAGGGCGTGATCCACTCCAACCAGGCCGCGAACCGCAAGTCCGCGATCGCGAAGCGCGTGGTGTCGCTCTCCGCCTGACGATTTCACAGTCAGACTGATTCGGAAAACCCCGGGCCCCAGGCCCGGGGTTTCCGTGTGTCCAGAGGCCGGCCGGTGTTCAACCGAGCCGGCCGTTGCGGGCGAGGGCCCGACGGGCGGCGGCGCTCAGTCTGACGGGTTGGCCCGCCGGGGCGGTGGCACCGGATCGGCGGTGATCACCACGCCGGGGACGCTGTGCGAAACCCACTCCACCCGGGCCCGGCCGACCACCGGTTCCATCTGCCGGCGAAACCGGTCCCGTTCCTGCTCGGGCACGAGCGCGGCGGAGCGGACCACGATCGCGGCCACCATGTCGTTGAGCTTCACCATGGCGGCCACCACGACCGGCAGCACCAGCACCGCCCACCAGCTGACCAACTCGGCGAGGGCGAGCAGCACCGCCAGGGCGATGGCGCCCTCGAAGAAGAGGAAGCACAGCACGCCACCGGGGTTGACGAACCGCAGGCCGAGGAGCCGGGCGTAGAGCGGCCGGTAACGCGCCTCGTCCACGGGAATGGTGGCCCACGCTGGGCGGTTCGCCCCCGTCACCTGGCGCTGCCCTGCCGGGCCGCCGCGACCGAGAAGACCGCGCGCTCCAGGGCGTACGCCCGGTCGTCGGAGCCGCCCTTGACGGCCGCGTTGCACTCGGCGGCGACCTGCATGGCCCGGACCAGGCCCTCCGGTGTCCAGCCCCGCCCCTGCCGCTGCGCCCGCTCGATCTTCCACGAGGGCATTCCGAGGCTGCTGGCGAGCTGGTACGGGCTACCCCGGCCGGCCGATGCCACCCGGGCCACAGTGCGCACCCCGTCCGCCAGGGCATCGGCGATGGGCACCGGGTCGACCCCGACGTGCAGGGCCCAGCGCAGTGCTTCGAGTGCCGCCGGCACGTCGCCGACCATTGTGGCGTCCGCCACCGTGAAGCCGGTCACCTCGACCCGGCCCCGGTAGTAACGGGAGACCGTCTCGGCGCTGATCCGCCCATCGGTGTCGGCGACAAGTTGGGAGCAGGCGGCGGCCAGCTCACGCAGGTCGTTGCCGACCGCGGCGATGAGCGCCTCGGCGGCGTCGTCGGTGCACTTCCCGCCGGCCCGGCGGATCTCGTCGCGGACGAAGGCCAACCGGTCACGGTGCCCCTTGAGCTTGGCGGCCGGGACCACCGTCGCGCCAGCCGCCCGCAGACCGTCGGCGAACGCCTTGCCCTTGGCGCCGCCCAGGTGCAGCACCAGCAGCTGGACCTCCGGGTCGGGATTCTTCGCGTACGCCAACAGCGCGGCGACCAGGTCCTTGCGGGCGTCCTGGCCGGAGCGCAGGATCAGCAGCCGCCGCCCGCCGAACAGCGAGGGGCTGAGCATCTCGGCGATCTCGCCGACGGTGAGCGCGCTGGCCTGGTACTCGCGGACGTCCACCTCGGGGTCGACACTGCGAACCTTGGCGACAGCTTCGGTGACCGCGCGCGTGGCGAGGAGCTCCTCGTCACCGAGGACGAGCAGAATAGGTGCGAGGCTGGCGGGGGTCACGCCGCCCATATTCGCACGGCCTGCGGCGGGATCGTGCCTGCTCATTCGCTGCTTGATCGGCGCAGCCCGCACACAGCGCAAATCCAGACATCCAACTCAATTCCCTTTTAATTCGCAAGTCGCCCGATTGATCGGCGGCCCGCCGTCCCACGGGGGTCAGGGCTGCCGGCCGGCGGGCACACCTCGCCGGGCTACCGCCAGACCGCCGCCCGTCCGGACCGCCGCCACGTCGCCGTCCGTGTCGGTACGCAGCACCCGCACGCCGCCCCTGCCCAGTTGGGCGAGCAGCCGCGGACTCGGGTGCCCGTAGGTGTTGCCCGTGCCCACCGGCACGAGTGCCACCGCCGGCCGCACCGCATCAAGGAAACCCTGGTCCTGGTACGCCGAACCGTGGTGCGCGACCTTCAACACGTCCGCCCGTAACTCGCCGGGGGCCGCCCGCGCCACCATCGCGTGCTGCTCCTCGGTCTCCGCGTCGCCGGCCAACAGGATCCGCACCCCGGCCACTGTGGCGCGCAGCACCAGCGAGTTGTTGTTCGGGTCGGACCTGGTCCCGGCCAGCGGGTACGGCGGGCCGAGCACCAGCAGGTCGACCCCACCCACCGGGTGACGAGCGCCGGCCACGGTGGTCAGCAGCGCGGCCCGCCCTCCGGTGGCCGCCGCCCGAACCAGGTCCCGACCGCTCTCCGGGTCGGTGGACGACGGCGTCAGCACGGCACCCACCCGCCGTCCCCGGAACACCCCGGCCACCCCGCCCACGTGGTCCGCGTGGAAGTGACTGATCACCAGCAGAGGCACCTCCCGTACGCCGAGCCGACGTAGGCAACCGTCCACCGCACCCGGTTCCGGCCCGGCGTCCACCACCACGGCCCGGCCGGGGCCGACCGGGAGCACCAGGGCGTCGCCCTGCCCCACCGCGCAGGCCACCACCACCCAACCGGCGGGCGGCCAGCCGGCGGCTACCAGTCGAACCGGCAGGGCACCCAGCACGGCGGCTACCCCGACCACTGCCACCAGCCGGCGTACGAGTGGCCGGCGCACCGCGATCAGCAGCGCGACGGTCAGCCCGGTCAGCAGCAGGGCACCGGGCACCCCGCCCGGCCACGGCAGGGTGCCACCTGGCAGTCGGGCTCCGTGCCGGGCGATGACCACCAGCCACCAGGCCGGCCAACTCGCCAGCCACGCGACGAATTCGGCGCCGGCCGGCCAGATCGGCGACATCATGGCCGCCAGCACGCCCAGCACTGTCGCTGGCGCGATGGCCGGCACCGCCAGCAGGTTCGCCGGCACCGCCACCAGGCTCACAGTGCCGGAGATCCCGGCGACGACCGGGCCGCAGGCAAGTTGGGCAGCCGCCGGCACGGCCAACGCCTCGGCCAGCCCAGGCGGAACGCCTCGCCGACGCAGTCCGTCCCGCCAACGCGGCGCGAGCAGCAGCAGGCCACCGGTGGCCAGCACGGAGAGGGCGAACCCGGGATCCCCGGCCAACTCGGGGTCGACGAGCACCAGCACGGTCACGGCGGCGGCCAGCGCGGGCAGCGCTGCCCGAGGTCGACCGGCGGCGAGCGCGGCGAGCCCGATCGCTCCCATCGTGGCGGCCCGTACGACGCTCGGCGACGGACGGACCAGAATGACGAACCCCACCAGCGCCACCCCGCACAGCGCGGCGGCGAGCCACGGGCCGGCGCGCGACCACCGGGCCAGCAACAACACCGCACCCACCACGATCGCGACGTTGGAGCCGGAAACCGCATTGAGGTGTGTCATCCCGGTGGCCTGGAAGTCCGCCTCGACGGCGGGTGGGAGTCGGCTGGTGTCGCCCACCACCAGACCCGGCAGCAGCCCGCCGGGGTCATCGGGCAGCGGCGCGCAAGCCCGTTGCAGCCCGGTACGCAGCGTCCCGGCGGCGCGCTGCGCCCAGGACGGCTTGCCGTGCCGTTCCGGTGGGCCATTGGTGCTGAGCACCGCTGCGGTGAGGTCGCCACCGCGCGGAACGCCGAGCCGACCGTCAACGGTGAGGCGCTGCCCGGGCAGCAGGCCCCGCCACGCCGGGTCGGTCGCCAGGACGAGTAGCCGCACCGACGCGTGGATCCGTCGACCATCCGGGCCGGTGAGCCGGACCAGCTCGGTCGACACCAGCAGCATCCCCGGTCGCCCGGCGCTCCGGATCGGGCGCGGGTCGTCCCGGACCACCAGGTCGGCGGTGACCGGCGCGCGTTGCTCGGCCAGGGCACGGATCGCCGGCGCGTCGCGCACGGCGAGCTGGGCGGCGGTGGCCGCACCCCCGCAGACCACACCGAGGCCGACCGCCACGGCCACCCACCCGTAGCGCAGCGCCATGGCTCGGGGACGGCCGAGACGGCCGAGCAGGTGGACAGCACCAATCGCCGTCAGACCGACCGCCGCGCCGGCCACCAGCAGAACCGCGCGGCTGCCGAGGTGCAGCCCGGCGAGCGCGGTGAGCCACGCCGCCACGGCGAGCCCTGCCAGTCGCAGATCCGGCGGCTCCGACCGGGTCCCGCCGGCCAACAGCGCGGCCTGAGCCGACCCTGCCGATGGCGCGGCCTGAGCCGGCCCGGCCGGCGGCACGGCCTGAGAAGGCCCAGCCGGCGGTGCGGGCTGGGGTCCGCCGACCTGCGGTGGGTCAGCGGCGACGGCGGACTCGCTCACACCGTCACCAGGTCCTTGAGCTGCTCGTAACGGGCATCGCCGATCCCGTCGACCTGGCGTAGGTCGCCAACGGACTTGAACCCGCCGTGCTGATCCCGGTGGCTGAGGATCCGTTGGGCGAGCACCGGCCCCACCCCGGGCAGCGCGTCGAGCTGCGCCAGTGTCGCGGTGTTGAGGTTCACCGGCCCGGCGGCGGGAGCCGCACCGCCCGCCGCAGGCCCGGCCGCACCGCCCGGCACCGGCGCTGGCGTCACCCCGACCACGATCAGCTCACCGTCGGTGACCTTGCGGGCGGGATTGAGCAGCGCCACGTCGACCCCCGGGAGCGCGCCGCCGGCCGCCTGCACCGCGTCGGCGAGCCGGGACCCGGCCGGCAGGCGTACCAGACCGGGTTTTCGGACCTTGCCCGCGACCGCCACCACCAACTCGCCGGAGCTGGACACGCTCGGGTCACCGGCCGGTGCGGCCGACGCGGCGTCGCTGGCCAGTGGGACGACCGTCTCCGACTGCGGCCGGGCCTGCCAGGCCCAACCTGCCGCGCCCAAGACCACCACCGCGGCGACCACCGCCAACGCCCGCACGCCCCGCCGCCCAGGGTCGAACGCCGACGGGCCGGGCAACCGAGACTCGGGCGGGACCGCAAGGCCGTCCGGTGCTGGCTCCGCGACCGATGCCGCAAGCTGGGACGGCAACACGCCACCCGGGGTTGCGTCCACGAGCGGCGCACCAAACGGGGGTACGCCCGCGGCCGACGCCTCGGGCCGGGGTAACGGTGCGACAACCGTCTCCGTCAACCGGCGCAGGCGCTGGCGTACCTCTGTCTCCTCGTCGTGCGACACAACGCGACGCTATGACGGCGGCCGAGACGGTGGAGTGCGGCGGCACCGCCCTGTGGATGGCCAACCTCACTGTGGACAACTACCTGATCAAGCATCGATTTGCTAAGGGGTCAGCATGTTGGGCCTGGTCTGGTCAGAGCCGGCCCCGGACGCCAGAGGAGGAACCAAGCTGCGTTTCAGGACTGGGGGCGCGCCTGGCGAGGCGAAGGCTCCGAGCCCGGCGGGCCGGATATCCGGCGACCGGTCCTTCCCCGCGTGCGCTTCCGCCGCGGCCGAGTGCCAGTCTTGGCAGCAGTGCGTCCAGCAGGTCGACGCCGCCTTGAGCCTGTCGTTCCGTCACCGTTGATCGCGCGTCGGCCGGCGGCCAGCATGCTGAGCACAGCGGTGACGGCGAAGATGCCCGGCCAGAGGGGCCACCCGCTCTCGCTTTCGACGAGTTCTTCCGGCAGCCGCGGGTCGACCAGGCCCTGGGGATCACGCACCACCGTGACTCGTTGCCCCACTGCCCCTTCTGGCTTGTCCGACGCTCCAGTGGGATTCCCTGGCCACCGCCCCAATTCCCCGGGAATGCGCTGATTGTGCTGATCGGCGAGGGTGTAGTGAAGCTGATGAACCTTCCCCGTCTCATCGCGCAGGGAAATGACGGTGGCTACGACCCGCTCGCCGCGATGCGTGAGCACAGCCGACCACAATCCCTGGGCAGCAACGAGCATGAGAAAGGCACTGACCAGCGAAGCGAGGACCAGCAGGACCACGTGCGGTGGCATCCCGGGCGAGGTCACCCGCACGGCCACCGCCAGGGAGACGCACCACAATAAGAGGGCTGGGATGATGGTGTCCTCGGCTCGGATCCAGGTTGTCGCTCCCACGGTCCCGACCGCCTGGGTGACGGTGAACACCACCAGGTACACCCCGGCCAACGGGTTGACCCATCGACGAACACCGAGAGCCCTCATGGGCGCAGCGTAGGTCCGGTAGGCAACGACTCAGGTATTGCGCGCCAGGCCGGCCTAGCGCTGACTCAATGAGTGGCCTCAGATCGTCCGGGCGGGTCGCCATCATTGCGGTGCGTCAGCGTCGGGCAGGGCCGACCGGCCAGCATGCAGAACGCGGCGAGGACGGCGAAGACGACCGGAAGGAGGATCAGGTTGCACATCCCGGTCGGTCCATTGAGGAGCGCGAAGTAGAGTACGGCTGAGTGCGGGCTCGACTACGGCAGATACACATCGACGGGCACACCTTCACGTGGCGCGCGGCGCTGCACAGCGTGCAGGTCAACGGTTTCTACCACCGGGCCGTCTACGTTCGCGCCTGGGGATCCGGCGGGAAGAACAGCCAGAAACTCGAAGCGGATCTGTTGTCGGCCCCCGGCCCGTACGTTGTCGACAACGGCTACCCCACACCCGCCGACGTGCGGGAGGTCATCATCTGCGGCCTGAAGAGTGGTTGGCAGCCAGAGCAGCGGGGCGGAACGTTCGTGCTGTCCGATCGCGAGCATAGGGCCAACTTCGCGGCGTCGGGGTTCCATCTGACCAACCCCGTACGCCCGGGCGAGGGCGCGGACCCCACGACCCACGAGGCTCAGCAGCAGGGCTGACGGCCGGTGGGGCGACAGCGCCCGACCGGCCGACGGGCCTGCTACAGGTACGGGCGGGTGATGATCTCGATGGCGTGTCCCGCCGGGTCGAAGAAGTAGAAGCCCCGTCCACCGTGCTCGGTGTTGGTCTCCCCCTCCCGCTTCAGCTGCGGGTCGGCCCAGTACGTGATGCCACGTCCCTCGACGAACGCCAGGCACCGCACGAACAACTCGTCGTCGACGAGGAACGCGTAGTGCTGCATCTGGATGTCCACCGGCGGCTCGGCGAACTGGAGCAGCACACCCTCATCCAGTTGGACGTTGGCGAACGGCCCCCACCACGGTGCCTCCGGCAGCTCGAACAGCTCCCGGTAGAACGCCGCCGAGGCGCTCTTGTCCTTGCTGGCGATGATGGTGTGGTTGAACGTGACTGTCATCCGTGCCGTCTTCTTCCCGGTCGATCCGAAGACCCGACCGGAGGCCCAGCAGCGTTCACCCAACCACGCAGATGACGAACCCCCGAGGGCACCGACGCCCCGGATCCCGCACGAGAGACGCGAATATCGCGTTGATCTCGGCGTGGTGGCTGAAGTAGCCAGAACCTCCGGGGGTAGGCCCATCTGGGGCGCGCACGGAGGCTAACACAGCGGCGCGGGCAGGGATCATTCACCGTTTCTGGAGCATGACCGAGGCGACTTCTGCCAGAAGCGCCAACGCCCATTCGAGTTGCCGGCAGTCGCTGTGTCCTCGGCACTCCAGGCACCCGCCCGCCCGCCACGGCAGGTCGATCGCCCGGCTCCAGTGAGCATCCAGCACCCGCCTCGCCATGAACAGTTCGGTCGCCGCTGACACCGGTTCATCGATTGGCATGTTCGGCGCCTCCGCGCGATCCGAAGTGGCCCGCCCCGGGGGTCGAAGCCTTGCGATGAACTCCCTCAGGGCGGGCAGACCGGACACTTCAGGAGTGCTGAAGTCCAGGAGCACCCGGCCACTGTCTCACTGTATCTACTGTCTCGGTGTAGTCAAGTTCTCACTATCTCCACTTTGCCGCGTTGCCGCCTTGCCTCGATCACGCCTGGGCTGGAAACATGATCTCTGCTGAAGTCCGGGAGAGCCGCTCATGCCGACGAGACCACCGCATTACCGCCGCGTAGCGGATGACATCGAGCAGAAAATCCGCTCGGGCGAATACTCGCCTGGCCAACAACTGCCATCGGTGTCCGAGATCGGCGAGCTCTACAACGTGGCACGCTCCACGGCCTATCGAGCCGTCAAGGAGCTACACGAGCGGAACCTGATCTACGGTCAGCAGGGGCAGGGCGTCTTCGTCGCGGACAGCTAGAAGCCGAGCGATCTAGGCGGTCAGCGGGCCTCTGGGTCGAGGCCGAGCACGGCCCGTCCGCCGTCCACCGGCAACGTCACTCCATTGACGAAGCTCGCCGCGGGTGACAGCAGGTACGCGACCGCCTCGGCCACCTCTTCGGCCCTCCCGATGCGGCCCACAGGGTGCAGTCGGGTCAACTCGGCGTCGATCCACTGGGCCTGGGTGGGCTCCTGGGTGGCGAGGAATGCGGCGTGCCGCTCGGTGGCGATCGAGCCGAGCGCTACCGCGTTGGCCCGGATGCCGTGCCGCCCGTACTCGACTGCCAGCGCCCGGGTCAGCCCTTCCACCGCGGCCTTCGCCGTCGCGTACGGCAGGGCACCGGACACCGGTCGCCGGGCCTGGTGCGACGAGACATTGACTATGGCGCCGCCGGCCTCGCGGGCGAGGAATCGGCGGACGGCGACCGCCGCGCCCACCACGGCTGGCCGCAGGTTCAACCCGATCAGGTCCAGTACCGTGTCGGCCGACGCGGAGTGCAGCGTGGCGTCGCGGAAGACCGCCGCGTTGTTCACCCAGCCGGTCAGCGGCGCGGCGCGGTCCGCCAGTTCGGCGGCGTGCTCGGCCACCTGCTCGTCGGCGGCGTCGCCGACCACCGCGACGAGCCGATCGGCGGCCGGATGGTCGGCCAACCAGTCGACCGCGTCGGCGTCGCGTTCCAGTACGACGATGGTGGCGCCTGTCGCCAGCAGCCGTTCCACCACGGCCCGGCCGACACCGCGACCGCCTCCGGTCACCACCTGTGAGGTGGACACCGCTCAGCCCTCCGGGCGGCGGTGGACGACCACACAGGCCAGGCCCGGCCCGGCGTGCGCGGCGACGACGGCACCAGCCTCGGAGACGTACGTGTCGTGCAGCCGGTCGCCGAACCGCTCGGTCAGTGCGGCGCGCAACGCCTCGGCCCGTTGCGGCGCGGCCAGGTGGTGCACCCCGAGATCCACGTCGTCGCCGTCGGCCGCCTCGACGGCCAGGTCGACGAGACGGGCCACTCCCCGGCTGGCGGTGCGAACCTTCTCGCGCAACACGATCGCCCCGTCCGGCATGTGCATGATCGGCTTGACGGACAGCGCGGTGCCGACCAACGCCTCGGCGGCGTTGATCCGGCCGCCCCGGCGGAGGAACTCCAGCGTGTCGACGTAGAACCAGACCGTGGTGCGGGCGATGGCGGCGAGCGCCGCGTCGCGTACGGCGGCAAGGTCGTGGCCGGCTTCGGCGGCGGTGGCGGCGGCGATGGCCGGAAAGCCCAGCCCCATGCCCGCCGAGCGGCTGTCCACCACCTCGACCCGACCGTCCAGGTCGGCGGCGGCGAGCCGGGCGGCCTCCACCGTGCCGGACAGCGCGGCGGAGATGTGCACCGAGACGATCCCGTCGGCACCGGCGTCGAGCAGCCGGCGGTACGTGCGGGCGAACTGCTCGGGTGCCGGGCGGGAGGTGGTCGCGGTGACCCGGCGGGCGCTCAACGCCCGTGTGGCGTCGGCCGGCTGGGTCTCCACCCCCTCCAGCCCTTCCGCGCCGTTGAGCACGACGGTCAACGGCACGACGGTCAGCCGGTGCGCCTGCACCAGCTCGGACGGAAGGTAGGCGGTGGAGTCGATGACAACCGCGACGGGCATGCCCGGCACGCTAGCCGATCGAGGCCGCGAACGCCGAGGCGTGAGTGCTCAGACCGCGTCGACGGCGACCGGGGCGGTGATCAGGCCGACGTTGTGCGCCCGCAACTGCCAGCCACTGACGTCCTGGGGACGCCCGATGGCCGGCGCACTGTCGTCGTGCCGTAGCTCACTCCAGTGGCAGTTGGCCAACGAGCCGACGGAGCGCAGCACACCGGTGTCCCAGCCGAGCAGATGGCCCATGCCCTGTCGGGAGCCGCCACCGTGGGTGGCGATCACCACCGTGCCGCCGGCTGCGGCCTCGGCCGCCTCCCGCAGCGCGGCACCGACCCGCTCGCCGAGGTCGTGCAGGGGCTCCAGATCCGCGCCCGGGTCCGGGTCGCCGGCCCGCCAGCGCGCGTACTCGTCGGGAAATCGCTCGGCGACCTCGGTGAGGTGCAGGCCCTGCCACTGGCCGAAGTGCCGCTCGCGCAACCGGGCGTCGGTGCGGACCGGCAGGCCCGTCAGCGCGGCGAGCGCGGCGGCGGTCTCCGCGGCGCGGCTCAGGTCGCTGGCCACGATGGCGTCGGGCCGCAGCGCCGCGAGCAGCGGCGCGGCGGCGCGAGCCTGGTCGCGACCACGCTCGTTGAGGGGTACGTCGAGCTGCCCCTGGACGCGGTTGGCGGCGTTCCAGTCGGTGTTGCCGTGCCGCCAGACGATCAGTCGGGTCATTCGGCGGCGGCGGACCCGCTGGCGTCGGCCTCGACCAGGTCGCGATCGACGAACGGGATGGTGGGGCAGTCCTTCCAGAGGCGGTCGAGCCCGTAGAACTCGCGCTCCTCGGTGTGCTGGACGTGCACCACGACGTCGACGTAGTCGAGCAGCACCCAGCGGCCACCACGCTCGCCCTCGCGCCGCACCGGCTTCGCCTTCTCCGGAAGCTCCAGCAGGCGCTCCTCGATGGCGTCGACGATGGCCAGCACCTGACGCTCGTTGGGGGCAGCAGCGAGCACGAACGCGTCGGTGATGGCGAGCTGGTCGCCGACGTCGATGATCGTGATGTCCTGCGCCTTCTTGTCGGCGGCGGCCTGGGCGGCAGCGATAGCCAGCTCGTGAGCGCGTTCGGAAACTGTCACCGTTCTCCTTCGATCAAGCGTGCGATCCTCCAAGCGTCTCATACCCGGCGGCACCCCGATCGTCCAGTTCTGGTCGGTTAGCGCCACGAACCTGGTCATAACGGGCGTGCTCAGCGCTGATAGAGGCTCCGCTTGGCGATGTACTGCACCACACCGTCCGGCACCAGGTACCAGACCGGCTCACCTCGGGCGACCCGGGCGCGGCAGTCGGTCGACGAGATGGACATCGCGGGCACCTGGATCAGGCTGACGGTGTCCGCCGGGAGATGCTTGTCGCTCAGCGGGAAGCCGGGCCGGGTCACGCCGACGAAGTGGGCCAGCTCGAAGATCTCATCCAGGTCCTTCCAGGACAGGATGCGTTGCAGGGCGTCGGCGCCGGTGATGAAGAACAACTGCACCTTCGGGCCGTACTCGGCCTGAAGGTCACGCAGCGTGTCGACGGTGTAGGTCGGCCCACTACGGTCGATGTCGACCCGGCTGACCTGGAAGCGGGGGTTGGAGGCGGTGGCGATCACCGTCATCAGGTAGCGGTCCTCGGCCGGGCTGACCGGTTCGTCGGCCTTCTGCCACGGCTGCCCGGTGGGCACGAAGACCACCTCGTCCAGGCCGAACCGGTCCGCCACCTCGCTGGCCGCGACGAGGTGCCCGTGGTGGATCGGGTCGAAGGTGCCACCCATGATCCCGATCCGCCGGATATCTTCCTCCACCCGATGATCGTAGGCCGAGCATCGTGGCCGACCGTCCCGGCCCGTCCCCGCCGTACGTCACCTCACTCCAGCCCACGGTCCAGCGCGCCGCGACCACCCCGACGCCGCACGGTGGTCGACTCGGCTCAGCTTGCCAGGGGGTCGCCGTTCTTCGCGCGTCAGCGTATATTCGTCGACGAGTAACCGTTGACGAGCGAGGGGGTCACAGTGCCGAAGCGGCGCAAGGTCGGCAACCTGCTGGCGCTGGCCGTGCTGTCCGCCCTGGTCCAGCGGCCGATGCACCCGTACGAGATCGCCACCGCGCTGCGGGGCTGGGGCAAGGACCAGGACATGGACTTCAAGTGGGGGTCCTTCTACACGGTGATCGGCAACCTGGACAAACACCACCTCATTGAGGCGGTGGAGAACGTGCGCGAGGGCCGACGCCCGGAACGCACCGTCTACCGGATCACCGACGCCGGTCGGGCGGAGCTGGTCGACTGGGCCCGCGAGCTGGTCTCCACCCCGATGGCGGAGCATCCCCGTTTCCGGGCCGGGTTGTCGGTGCTCGCCGCGCTGCACCCGGACGAGGCCACCGGCCTGCTGCGGCAACGACTCGACCTGCTGGAGGCCGCGCTTCGCCAGGACCGCGAGACGCTCGACACGCACCTGCGGGAGATCCCTCGGCTGTTCCTGGTGGAGTCGGAGTACGACCTCGCCATCCGGAACGCGGAGGCCGACTGGCTGCGGGCGCTGCTCGCGGAGCTGACCTCGGGGACCTACCCCGGGTTGGACACCTGGCGGGCCTTCCACGAGACGGGCGAGATGCCGGCCGAACTGACCGAGTTGGCCGAGAGCAGGCTCGCCCCGAAGTCCAACCCCGACACCCCCACCCCGGAGGCAGGCACCGACACCACCGGCTGAAGAGCGGCCCCGGCGAGGTGCGCCAACACCTCACCGGGGCCCTGACCCCGAACCGACGCCTGGGAAGGCACCCGGCCCGAAGCGGCAACCACGAGGATAACCGGGCTCCCTCCCAGGTCCGCGCGCCCGCGCACCGACCACACCAGGTCCGCGCGCCCGCGCACCGACGACCACACCAGGGAGAGAGCATGACCACTGTACGAACCGCGATCGTCATCGGCGGTGGCATCGCCGGGCCGGTGACAGCGCTCGCGCTGCGCCGCGCCGGCATCACCGCAACCGTCTACGAGGCGTACCCGACCACGGCCAGCGGCATCGGCGGAACCCTCGCCCTCGCGCCCAACGGCGTGGCGGCTCTGCGTACGGTCGGCGCGCACGAGGCGGTGACGGCGATCGCCACACCGATCGAACGCAGCGCTCTGGCCGTCGGCCGGCGTCGGATCGCCATGCCCACGCTGACCGGGGTGCCGCCGCTGCGCGTGGTGCACCGGGCCGAGCTGTACCAGGTGCTGCACGACCAGGCATTCGCCGAGGGCGTGCCGTTCGCGTACGGCAAGCGGCTGGTCGACGCCGAGCAGACCGGCGACGGCGTGATCGCACGTTTCGAGGACGGCAGCACCGCGACCGCGGACATCCTCGTCGGCGCGGACGGGATCCGCTCCACGGTCCGGGGTCTCATCGACCCCGCCGCGCCCGGCCCCCGGTTCACCGGGCTGCTCGGCTTCGAGGCGGTCGCCCGGCACGACGTGGACGCCGAGCCGGGCACAATGACGTTCGCGTTCGGCCGGCGCGGCTACTACCTGTACTGGCCGGAGCCGGGCGGCGGCACCCGGTGGGGGGCCAACCTGCCGCAGCAGCGGCCGATGAGCCTCGTCGAGGCCCGGGCGCTGCCGGCGGAGCAGTGGCTGGACACGCTGCGCGCCGCCTACGGCGACGACGACCCGGGCCGGGAGTTGATGGCGACCAGCAACGCCGACGATCTCCAGGTGGTCGGGTCGTTGCAGATCATGCCGCCCGTGCCGCACTGGTATCGGGGCCGGATGGTGCTGGTCGGCGACGCCGCGCACGCACCGTCGAACAGTTCGGGGCAGGGTGCGTCGCTGGCCATCGAGAGCGCCGTGCAACTCGCCCGCTGCCTGCGGGACCTGCCGGACGTCCAGGCGGCGTTCGCCGCGTACGTGCGGCTGCGGCGTGCCCGGGTGGAGAAGGTCGCGGCCCGCGCGGCCCGGATCAACCACGCGAAGGCCCCCGGTGCGGTAGCGCGGACACTGATGCCGTTGCTGATGCCGCTGATGGTGCGCACCGTGCTGGACCCGGAGAAGACCGTCGCCGACGAGCAGCGTTACGTCATCGACTGGGACTCGCCGGTCACGGTGGAGCCCGCCCTGCGCTGAGCGGTGACTGCGGGGTGGCCGGCCAGCCACCCCGCAGCGGCCATCGCCTTCGCGGCCGGCGATCGGGCCGGCCGCGAGGCGCGGGCCGGCCACCCACGGCGTCAGGAGGCGCGGGCAGCGGTCAGGCCGAGGCGGCGGCCACCGCCGTCCGGGCGACCAGCGCGCGACGGAGGTCGTCGTCGGCGTCGGTCACCACCCGGCGCAGGCCGGGGGTCAGGTCGTCGCGGGCCAGCAGCGCCGCGGCCGCCTCCCGGGTGGGCTGCGCCACGGCGTAGCGGGGGAACGCCAGGGCTGCCACCCGGTCGGCCGTCCAGGGGGTACGCAGATGCGCGGCGGCCGGCATCTCCGCGAAGTACCGATCGACGTACGCGGCGGTCAGGTCGGCCTGCTCGGGCTGCCAGAACCCCTCGGCGATCGCCTCCAACAGCCGACCGGACAGTGCGGTGTCCCGCACGATGATCTCCCAGGTCGCCTGCTTGACCACCGGGTCGGGCAGTGCCGCCCGGCAGTGGGCGGCCCGTTCCGCGCCCGTGGAGCTGTTGTCGGCGGCGGCCTCGACGGCGATCTCCGCCTCGCCGGCGGCACCCAGCACCACCAGGCGGCGCAGCACCGCCCAGCGCAGCTCCGCGTCGACCTTCAGACCGGCTGGCACGTCCCGGCCGGCGAGCCAACCGACGAGCAGATCCGCGTCGGTGGTCGCGGCGATCCAACCCCGTGCGGCGGCGAGCTGCAAAGACTGCCCGGCCGGTGCGCCGTCGAGCAGCCGCTGGCACGTCCCCGCGACCCTGGCCAGCGCCGCGGAGCGGGTCAGCGGGTCGAGGTAGCGGTCGACCAGGGACCGGCTGAGCGTCAGGACGTCCTCCGCGATGATCACCTCGGTCTCGGCGGGCAGCGCGGCGGCCATCAGGTCGACCAGGCCGGTGACCGGCCGCTCGCCGTCGATCGTCGCGTCCAGTGCCTCGCGCCAGAGCACCGCCCGGGCCAGCGGGTCGGTCAGAACGGGCAGCACCTGCGGGACGGCGCCCGCCGACGCCGGGTCGAGGCGAACTTTCGCGAAGGTGAGGTCACCGTCGTTGAGCAGCAACAACCGGGCCGCCGGCTCGCCGGTCAACGCACCGAGAACGGTACGACCCCCGTCGGCGTTCGAATCGATGTCCACCTCGTCGCGCCGCGCGCTGCCGTCCATCGAGTAGCGGCCCACGCCGATCCGGTGTGGGCGCAGCACCGGGTACGACTCGGGCGCGGTCTGCACCACTGCCACCTCGCTGTAGCGACCGTCCGCGTCCACGGCGACCTCGGCACGCAGCGTGTTGACCTGCGGGCGGCGCAACCACAGCTCGGCCCAGTCGGACAGGTCCCTTCCGCTGCTGGCGGAGAGGCTGGCCAGCAGGTCGGCGAGGGTGGCGTTGCCGAAGCGGTGTGCGGCGAAGTGCGCGTTCAGGCCGGCGAGGAAAGCCTCGTCGCCGAGCCACGCGACCAGTTGCCGCAGCACGCTGGCGCCCTTGGCGTACGAGATGCCGTCGAAGTTGAGCAGGCCCGCCTCGGCGTCGACGACCTCCGGCGGGGCGATCGGGTGGGTGGAGGGCCGCTGGTCGGCGGCGTAGCCCCAGGCCTTGCGTCGCATCGCGAAGGTCGTCCAGGCCTGGTCGAAGCGGGTCGCCTCGGCGGTGACCCGGGTGCCGAGGTATTCGGCGAAGGACTCGTTCAACCACAGGTCGTCCCACCAGCGCATGGTGACCAGGTCGCCGAACCACATGTGCGCCATCTCGTGGGCGATGGTGGTGGCCCGCTGCTCGCGTTCGGTGTCGGTGACCGCCGAACGGAACACATAGTCGTCGCGGAAGGTGACGATGCCGGGATTCTCCATCGCCCCGGCGTTGAACTCGGGCACGAACGCCTGGTCGTACTTGCCGAACGGGTAGCGCTCGGTGAAGAGCTGGTGGAACCGGTCCAGACACTGCCGGGTGACGTCGAAGATCTCGTCGGCGTCGGCGTCCAGGTGCTCGGCGAGCGACCGGCGGCAGTAGATGCCCAGCGGCACGCCGTCGTGCTCGGCCCGCCGGACGTGGTACGGCCCGGCGATCAGCGAGAAGAAGTACGTGGCCAGGGGCTCGCTCGGGGCGAACTCCCAACGCCCGGGGGCCGGGTTGGCCGCCAGCTCGGCGTTGCCCGCGACGATCCACTGCGACGGCGCGGTGACCGAGAGGGTGATCGGGGCCTTGAGGTCGGGCTGGTCGAAGGCGGCGAAGATGCGCTGCGCGTTGTCGAGGAACGACATGGCGTAGAGGTACGTCTCGCCGTCGGCCGGGTCGACGAAGCGGTGCATCCCCTCCCCCGTCTTCGAGTACGCCATGTCGGCCTCGACGACGAGCGTGTTCTCCTCGGCCAGCCCGTCGAGCGGCAACCGGTTGTCGGTGTGCAGGCCGGGGTCCAGGTCACGGTGGTTGAGGCGTACACCGTGCAGTGTGACGGGCCTGACCTCGACGAAGGTCGCGGCGCCGGCGGTGGCCCGGAACCGGATCTCGACGCGGGAGCGGAACAGGTCGCCGCCAGCGGTCAGGTCGAGGTCCACCTGATAGGACTCGACAGTAATCGCCGCGCCACGCGCGGTCGCCTCTACACGGGTCAGGCTCGGCATCCGCTTATCCTGCCCGATGGGGATCGGCACCCGGTCACCACACGACCCTCGGCACTGGAGGAAAGAACCATGGCGCAGCACCCCAAGGGCGACTTCGACCTCTCTCGGGCGGTCTGGCAGCGGGCCGAGGGGGACACCTCCGACAGCGCCGTCGAGGTCGCCTTCGTCGACGATCTGATCGGGATGCGCAACTCGGCCGAGCCGAACGGGCCGGTGCTGGTCTTCACCCAGGCCGAGTGGGACGCCTTCGTGGCCGGCGCGCAGGACGGCGAGTTCGACCTGGACTGACCGCGCCCGCCGACCAGTCGGTGGTGGATCGCCGTGCCGGTGCCCGTGGTCGGGACACCGGCACGGCCACGCTGGCGGGTTGGCCGGCGCACTCCCGGGTCGGCCACCCGGGGCTGGCGGTCAACCATCGCCGGGGCCGTCGCCGTCGCCCCAACCGAGGCCACCCGGGCCCGGGGCGTGGTGGAAACCGGGATGGTCGGTGACGTCGACGCAGCGCTCCCCGTCCGGGCCGACCGCCCCGCAGAACAGCCGCTCGGCCCGCTGCCAGGCGTCCGCCGGTGACAGGGCCGCCGCACCGAGTGCCACCTCCGACCGCAGCAGGCTCAGCGCCTCCGCGTACGCCACCGCCAGCTCGCGCGCCTCGGCCGGGCCGGGCGCGGTGAAGCCCAGGTGCACAGTGAAGAACCGATGCGGACGGGTGGGCCGCCGAGGCGGCCCGATCAGGGACCGCCCGTCGCGGCCTCCGCCCAGTGCCCCGGCCACTCGCCGCTGCCGCCAGTGCGGCGCTCTGTTGTCGCGCATCCGCCCTCCCCGTGCTCGTTTCACCAGCAAACCAGGTTCCGCCGTCCCTGGGAGGGGCCAGCCGAGCGGGGTTCAGCGGCGACGACGGGGGTAAGCGCAGCGCCAAACGCGACCAGCCCACCTGCGCGTGAGGAGACCCGATGGCGACCATGCCGGCCGACCGCAGCCCGGACAGCACCCTCGCGCTGCTCCGCGCCGGTTACCGGTTCATCGGCGAGCGCTGCGAGCGGTACGGCAGCGACGTCTTCGAGACCCGAATCCTGCTCGCCCCGACCATCTGCCTGCGTGGCCGGCCGGCGGCGGAGTTGTTCTACGACGACGACCGCTTCCAGCGCGCCACCGCCATGCCGCTGCGCGTGCAGCGGACCCTGACCGGGAGGGGCGGGGTGCAGGGGCTGGACGGGCCGGAGCACGTCGACCGCAAGGCCATGTTCATGTCGATCATGACGCCGGCGGCGATCCAGCGGCTCGGTCAGCTCTTCGACGACGAGTGGCGGACCCGGGTCGCCGCCTGGGAGCGCGCCGGTCCGGTGTCGCTCTACGACGAGCTGGGTCGGCTGCTGACCCGGGTGGTCTGCGCCTGGGCCGGGATTCCGCTGCCCGCGTCACAGGTCGAACGCCGCGCCGTCGAGCTGCACGCCATGATCGAGGCCCCGGCGGTGATGGGACCCCGACACTGGCGGGGACGGATCGCCCGGTACCGCGCCGAACGCTGGCTCGCCGACCTCGTCGAACGGACCCGGGTCGGTTTCGCCCCGGCGCCGGCCGGCAGCGCCCTGGCCGTGATCGCCGAACACCGGGACGGGCGCGGCAACCTCCTGCCCCGGCGGTTCGCTGCGGTGGAGCTGCTCAACGTGCTGCGCCCGGTGGTCGCCGTCGACCAGTACATGACCTTCGCCGCGCTCGCCCTGCACGACCATCCGGGATGGCGGGAACGGGTCCGCGACGACGACGAGTCCACCGAGCGTTTCGTCCAGGAGGTACGCCGTTACTACCCGTTCTTTCCGATGGCGGCGGCCCGGGTCCGGCGGTCCTTCGACTGGCAGGGCCACCACTTCCCGAAGGGTCGACGTGTGCTGCTCGACCTCTACGGCACCAACCACCACCCGACGCTCTGGCCACAACCGGAGCTGTTCCGCCCGGAGCGGTTCGCCGGCCGCCGGGTGGACCCGTTCGAGCTGATCCCGCAGGGCGGTGGCGACCACTGGGCCGGACACCGCTGCGCCGGCGAGTGGATCACCATCGACCTGATGAAGCGGGCGGTCACCAACCTGACCACCACCATGCGCTACGACGTGCCGGTCCAGAACCTGGCCCTGGATCTGCACCGGATGCCCGCGCTGCCGCCCCTCGGGCTGACCCTCACCAACGTCCGCCATTCCTCCCGAACGGACGATGATCGTGCGTGGTCGAGGTGACGACGTGAAACGGCGGACCGAAGCCCCACCGACCCGCCTACCGATGACGTACGTGCTGCCGCTGCGCTGGCACACTGACACCGGCCTGACCGAGCTGACCGACTACCTGCGCTGGCTGGGTGACCGGGTGGAGGTGCTCGTGGTCGACGGCTCGCCTCCGCCTGTCTTCGCCCGACACGCCGAGGCGTGGCGAGGGCTGGTCCGGCACCTTCCACCGGATCCGGGTGAGCGTGGGCTCAACGGCAAGGTGCTGGGCGTACACACCGGCGTCCGCGCGGCCGGCCACCAGCACGTGGTGATCGCCGACGACGACGTCCGGTACGACGGGTCCGCGCTGACCGCGGTACACCGGCTGCTGGACCGGGCCGACCTGGTACGACCGCAGAACTACTTCGACCCGCTGCCCTGGCACGCCTGGTGGGACACCGGCCGCACCCTGCTCAACCGGGCGCTCGGGGCGGACTACCCGGGCACCCTCGCCGTGCGGCGCAGCACCTTCCTCGCCATGGGCGGGTACGACCCGGACGTGCTCTTCGAGAACCTGGAGCTGATCCGCACGGTGCGCGGGTACGGCGGCACCGAGGCGACTCCGGCCTGGTTGTACGTCCGCCGACTGCCTCCGGACGCCGCGCATTTCCGTGGTCAACGAGTGCGTCAGGCGTACGACGATCTGGCTCAGCCGGCTCGCCTGCTGACCGCGCTCGCGGTGCTCCCGGCGGTGGCGGTCGCGTCGCGCCGCCCCAGGCTGTTGCTCGGCGCGGTGGCCGGTGTCGTCGCCCTGGCCGAGACGGGTCGCCGCCGCGCCGGCGGCACCCGGGTGTTCCCGCCGGGCACGGCGCTGGCGGCCCCACTCTGGCTGCTGGAACGTGGTGTGTGCGGCTGGCTGGCGGTCACCCGACGCCTCCTGCTGGGCGGCGTCCGCTACGGCGACACCCGAATCCGCCGAGCCGCCAACCCCGCCCCGCGCAACCCACCGCTCCCCGCGATCTTGCACTTCCGGTTGGGACATTACCGCCGGTAGACGCACAGAACTCCAGCCGAAACCGCAAGATCGGCGCTGACCTCAACGCGACAGCTCGCGGGCACCCGAGGGTGACCGCGAGCTGTCGTGCTGGTGAGGGGGTGTTTCAGGGAGTGGCGTGGTCCTTGACCTGGTGGGCGGCGGACTTCGTGTCGTCCTTGACCGCGTGCACGGCGTCCTGAGCGGTGGACTTCACCGACTCGGCGGCCTGCTGGGCCGGCTCGCGCAGCTCGCTGGCCACCTCGCTCAGCTTCTCCTTCACCGCCCCGCTGTGCTCGCTGACCTTGGCCTTCACCTGGGCGGCGGCCTCCTGCTCGCGACGGGAGGCCGGGATCAGTGACGAGGCCAGCCAGCCGACCCCGAACGCGATCAGGCCGGCGGCGAGAGGGTTGCCCTGGGATTTCTGCCGGATCACCCGCGGCGCGCTGTGCGCGGCGTCGCTGACAGTGGTCGCCGCCGAGTGCGCGGCGTCGCTGACGCTGGAGGCCGCCGACGAGGCGCGGTCACCCACCGAGTGGGCGGCCTGGCCGGTGCCGTGGCCGAGGTCAGACGCGGTTCCCATGACCTTGTCCCTCACATTCTGCAGAGCGGAACGGGCCCGCTGCTTGCGGTCGTCGACGATGCGGCTCGGGCTGACCTTGTACGCCAGCGCGTCCACGTCGGAGCTGAGACTGTTACGGGTGGCTTCGATCTCCCGGCGGATCTGATCGGGATCGGTGCTCATCGGGTGACTCCCTCCGGGTGCGGCTTGAGCGCGTCAGGGATCCGCTGCACGCTGTCGTTCGTCTGCTTGAGCCCGCGTACGTGCTGGGCGTTCTTCTTGGCCATCGAGTAGAGGACCGCGGCGACCACTGCCCAGATCACGGCCACGATCAGCGCGGCCAGGCCGGAGTCCATGACGTTGTCCAGGAACTGCCAGACGGCGATGGACACGAACAGGGCCACCATGTAGCCACCGAAGCCGGCACCGCCGAAGAGGCCTGCGGCCTTGCCGGCCTTCTTGCCCTCCTGCCGGATCTCGGCCTTGGCCAGCTCGACCTCCTGACGCATCAGCGTCGACAGGTCGGTGGTGACCTGACGCATCAGGTCACCCAGGGAGCTGCTCTTCACCTCCGACGCGGTGTGCGGGGCACCCGCGTCGGGGTGGTAACCGGAGTCCAGTCCGGACCCCTGCGTCGGCATGCTCATGCCGTCGCCTCCCTTCGGATGACTCGGCGGCTCACGGGCGGGGGCTGCCGCTGGACGGCACGCCCGGCAGCGGGTCGGTCTGGGTCACCGGCGGCAGCGGCTGACCGGTGCCGGAGTGCTCCGGGTGGTCGCCCCGAGTGGGCTCGGCGTAGTCACCGGGCGCCGAGTCGGCGTAGGTACCGGGCGTCTGGTCGGCGTAGCCACCGGACGTCGACGGGGTGTGCGTACCGGGGGTCGGGTCGAGGTAGCCGCCCGGCGGGACGGCGTCCGGCACCGCGCGGGGCGCGGGCGGCGGCGTCGGGATCACAGCGGTCTGCTCCGGGTCGTACGCCCCGGCGCCCCGGAAGTTCGAGGAACCGTTGCCGGAGTCGTCGCCGGCAGCCGAGATGCCACGGGTCAGCCGGCCGGCCAGCACACCGAGCACCGCCGCGCCGACCAGGAAGGTGCCCGGGTTACGCCGCGCGTAGTCGCGTACCTCGGTGATCAGGTCACCGGGCTCACGCTCCTCGAGCCAGCCGGCGACGCCGTGCACCCGGTCGGCGGCCTGGCGGGCGAGCTCGCTCACCGGGCCGGCCTGGCCACCCTGCTCGGCCATCGAGCGCATCTCGTCGGCCAGCGAACGCAACCCGCCGGCAGCCCGGCGCTGCTGCTCACCGGTCTGGCTGGCCAGCTGACTGCGGGCCTCGCCGTACAGGTTGCGGGCCTGCCGGGCCGCCTCACGGCCGACCTCGGTGCCCTGCTCCTTGGCGGTCTGGGCGACCGCGCCACCAGCCTGCGCGGCCTCCGACCCGACCTGGCGCGCCTGGTCGCGGACGCCACCGCCGTTGGTCGACTGCTGCCCGTACGTGGAAGACGTAGGTGAAAGATCGTAAGTCATGATTTCCCTTCCGCTCAGAAAGTCGTCGCGGTTGTGCTGGGGGGATGCGGCCCGTTGCCGCGGCCGCTGACCATTGACCTACCCTGCGTTTCGGCTTCCATACCTCTTCGTGCATTTATCTGCGCGGCCCCCTGGTTGGTCTTCAAAATGGAGGATCGTCGGGCTGCGTCACGTCGCCGCTGCGGACAGTGAGGTTCGCGAGATCGGCAGATCCACGGAGGGGGCAGCGATGGCACGAGACGCACGAGGCGGCCGAGCGGCCGGTCCCCGACCCCGGGTCCAGCTGGCCGCGCTGGTGGTGGCCGGGGTCTTCCTGCTGATCGGCGTCCTCGGCTTCATCCCCGGCATCACCACCGACTACGGCGAGCTGAGGTTCGCCGGGCACCACTCGGACGCCCACCTGCTCGGGCTGTTCCAGGTGTCGATCCTGCACAACGTGGTGCATCTGCTCTTCGGGCTGGTCGGCCTGGTGCTGGCCCGAAGCGTCGCCGGTGCCCGCGTCTTCCTGGCCGCCGGTGGCGCGGTCTACCTCGCTCTCTGGCTGTACGGCCTGGCGATCGAGGCGGTCAACCCGGAGGGCGGAGCGAACATCCTGCCGGTCAACGACGCCGACAACTGGCTGCACCTGGCGCTCGGCTTCGGGATGCTCGCGCTCGGGCTGCTGCTGTCGAACCAGGCCGGCACCGGCGGACGCCTGGACAACCCCGCCAACCGGCACTGACCTGGGTTTCGGTGCAGCGGGGTTCGGCCGGGCCGAAGCCGGTGACCGTCGAGCACGCCAGCAGCGGCGACGCGGCCGTCAGGCCGCGACCGGCAACCGCTTGGCGAAACAGACGCTGTACGGGTTGCCCACGTACTCGCCGTACACCGGGATCTGCTGGTAGCCACACGCGGAGTACAGAGCGATCGCGGCCGGCAGGTAGGTGCCCGTCTCCAGGCAGACCACCGACTGCCCCTGCCGGAACGCGCACTCCTCCAGCGCGGCGAGCAAGTGACGACCGATCCCCCGCCCCCGGAACGCGGGCCGGACGTACATCCGCTTGACCTCGCCGGTCTCGGCATCAAGTGCCTGGAGCCCGCCGCAGGCGACCGCCCGACCGTTCAGCACCACCGCCAGGTAGTGGACGTCGTCATGGGGGACGAAGACCTGCCCGTCCAACCCGCCATCGGCCTCGCGCAGCTCACGCTGCTGCGCGATGACCATGGCGGTGATCTCCGGATCGGTGGCAGGCCGGGACTCGATCAGCATCACCCCACGCTAGGACGCGTGGATTTCGCGGAGGTTTCCGGAAATCAACCCCACCACGGAGCGCAACGAACTACTCGGCGTCGTCCTCGCCGTCGATGTCATCGTCGATGTCGTCGTCGGAGAGGTCCGCGCCCACCTCATCCTCCGGCCGCACGCGGCGAGCCTTCCGGGCGGCGAGCCGATCCGCGGCGGAGGCCCGGTTCGACTTCTCCTCCAGGCGGACGTCGGTGCCCCGGTTACCGGGCACGAACTCCACGCCGGCGAAGAGCGTCGGCTGCCAGTCGAACTCGCGCGCGCCGATCCGGACCAGATCACCGGGCTGCGCGCCGGCCTTGGCCAGCTTGTCCTCCACCCCGAGCCGGGCCAGCCGGTCAGCCAGGTAGCCGACCGCCTCGTCGTTGTCGAAGTTGGTCTGCTTGACCCAACGCTCCGGCCGCACACCGCGCACCGTGAACGAGCCGTCCGCCTCGGCCGTGATGGTGAAACCGTCGTCGTCCACCGCGATCGGGCGGATGACGATCCGGGTCGGCTCGGCCGGCGGAGCGGCCTTACGCTCCGCGTCGACCAGCTCGGCCATCGCGTAGGTCAACTCCTTGAGCCCTTCCCGGGTGGCCGCGGAGACCTCGAACACCTGGTAACCGCGCTCCTCCAGGTCGGGGCGCACGATCTCGGCGAGGTCGCGACCGTCCGGCACGTCGACCTTGTTGACGGCGACCAGACGTGGGCGGTCGGCCAGGCCGCCGTACTGGCTCAGCTCCGCCTCGATGGCGTCGATGTCGGCCACCGGGTCGCGGCCGGGCTCCAGGGTCGCCGAGTCGATGACGTGCACCAGCACCGCGCAGCGCTCGATGTGCCGCAGGAACTCCAGGCCGAGGCCCTTACCGGTGGCCGCGCCGGGGATCAGGCCCGGCACGTCCGCGACGGTGAAGGTGTGGTTGTCCATCCGGACCACGCCGAGGTTGGGCACCAGGGTGGTGAACGGGTAGTCGGCGATCTTCGGCTTCGCGGCGGAGATCACCGAGATCAGCGACGACTTGCCGGCGGACGGGAAGCCCACCAGGCCCACATCGGCGACGCTCTTCAGCTCCAGCACGATGTCCAGTTGGTCGCCGGGCTCCCCCAGCTCGGCGAAGCCGGGCGCCTTGCGCTTGGCGTTGGCCAGCGAGGCGTTGCCCCGCCCGCCGCGCCCACCACGGGCGACCTCGAAGGTGGTGCCGGCGCCGACCATGTCGGCCAGCACCGTGCCGTCGGAGGTCTGCACCACTGTGCCGTTGGGCACCTTGAGCACCAGGTTGCGGCCGTTGGCCCCGTCCCGGTTCGAGCCAGCGCCGCCCTTGCCATTGTCGGCCTTGACGTGCGGGTGGAAGTGGAAGTCGAGCAGCGTGGTCACCTGCGGGTCGACCACCAGGGACACGCTGCCCCCGTGCCCACCGTTGCCGCCGTCCGGTCCACCGAAGGGCTTGAACTTCTCGCGGTGGATCGAGACACAACCGTGCCCGCCATCGCCGGCCTGCAGATGCAGAACGACCCGGTCAACGAACGTTGCCACGGCGTCAATCCTTCCAGCGAGGTCCAACCTCGCACTACGCGAAAAAGGCTAAGCGGGCCGGGACCCGGAGGTCCGCGGCCCGCTTGAGCGAAGAGAACTACTGCTGCGGAACGATGCTGACGGTCTTGCGACCGCGCTTGGTGCCGAACAGGACCGCACCGGCGGACAGCGCGAACAGCGTGTCGTCGCCGCCACGGCCGACCAGGTCACCGGGGTGGAACTTGGTGCCACGCTGCCGGATGATGATCTCACCGGCGCTGACGACCTGACCACCGAAGCGCTTCACGCCGAGTCGCTGGGCCGCGGAGTCACGACCGTTACGCGAGCTGGACGCACCCTTTTTGTGAGCCATTGGAGGACGACCTACTTCCCGCTGGAGATGCCGGTCACCTTGACCTGGGTCAACGGCTGACGGTGACCCTGGCGCTTGTGGTAGCCAGTCTTGTTCTTGAACTTGTGGATCCGGATCTTCGGGCCCTTGGTGTGCGCGGCGATTTCGCCGGACACCGCGACCTCGGCAAGCTTCGCCGCGTCGGTCACCAGGTCGTCACCGTCGACGAGGAGCACCGCGGTGAGCTTCACCGCGTCACCGGGGGCACCGGTGAGCTTCTCGACCTCGATCACGTCGCCCTCGGCGACCTTGTACTGCTTGCCGCCGGTCTTGACGATCGCGTACATCGGAGGCGGACTCCCTGTCGTTGAGGCTGCTGGCGGTCGTTCCCGCAGCGGCTCGCCGGGTAGCAGTGCACGGCGGCGCGGGCACACGGGAACTCGGCACACCAAAGGTGGGCCGCAGGCAAGAGTACGCCATCGCTGGCCCGGACCCCAAACCGGCCCGCCCTGGTCAGCGCGCGCAGAGCTGGTCGAGGCGCTGCTGGAGCCGGTCGAGTTCGGTCTCGTCGATCGACTCGACGTCGGCACCGAGTGCCGAAACCTCGGTGCCGAGGTCGGTGAGCAGCGTCTTGAGCTGCGGATCGTCGGTCCGCTCCGACTGCTCCCGCAGTACGGTCCGCCAGCCCGCCAGCGCCCCCTCGGCCCGGCCCCGGGCGGCCTCGGCGGTGCGGCTGTCCCCGGCGCCCACCGCCGCGAGCATCCGACCGAGCTCAGCCACGTACGTCCGGGCGGCAGTGGTGCTGGCCTCCTGTGTGGCGGCGCACACCTGCGTGGCGTTGCCGCCCGCCACACCACCGCTGGCCGGCATGCCGGTCGGGCCCCCCGGGGTGCCAGCGACCGCCGAGCCGGCGTCCTCGGCGGTCCCACCGGTGGAGCAGCCGGCCGCGACGGAGAGCATGGTGAGCAGCGCGGTGACCGCGAGCAGACGGCGCATCTTCTTCTCCTGACCGGGGACAGCCGACCGAGGACCGGGTGGCCACAACGGCGAGGTCCCTCCCCCGTCACTTTGCCGGGAGAGGGACCTCGTCAAACACGTGGCCGGTCAGGCGCTCAGGGGCGGGTCCGCCGACGGGCGCCACCGCGACGCGACCGGCGACGGCCGCCACCGCCCTCGGCGCTTTCCTCGTCGCCCTCAGCGTCGGCGAGCGCGTCCGGGTCGTCCGCCGCGGCCAACCGAGCCGACTCACCCTGCTGAGCGTCGGAGATCGCCGGTGCGGCGGCAGTGTCCGACTCGTAGCGGGACAGGTCGTAGCCCATGGTGTCCTGGTAGTCGGCGTCCGGCTCGGCCGTGGTGTCGGTGTCGACGACCTCGACAGCGGTCCGCTCGGCCGCGGCCGGGGCGTTCTTGCGCGCCCGGCGACGGGACGAGGGGGCACCCTGCTCGGCCGCCGGAGCGGGAGCCACCGCTGAGGCGACCGCCTTGACCTTCTCCCCCGCGCCAGCGGGACGCGGCTTCTCCGGCACCGGCTCGGTGTGGATGATGACGCCCCGGCCCTTGCAGCACTCGCAGGTCTCGCTGAACGCCTCCAGCAGGCCCGCGCCGATCCGCTTACGAGTCATCTGCACCAGGCCGAGCGACGTGATCTCGGTGACCTGGTGCTTGGTGCGGTCCCGACCCAGGCACTCAGTGAGTCGGCGCAGCACCAGCTCACGGTTCGACTCCAGCACCATGTCGATGAAGTCGATCACCACGATGCCGCCGATGTCCCGCAGCCGGAGCTGACGGACGATCTCCTCCGCCGCCTCCAGGTTGTTACGGGTGACGGTCTCCTCCAGGTTGCCCCCGGAGCCGGTGTACTTGCCGGTGTTGACGTCGACGACAGTCATCGCCTCGGTACGGTCGATCACCAGCGAGCCGCCGGAGGGCAGGAAGACCTTGCGGTCCAGGCCCTTGATGATCTGCTCGTCGATCCGGTACTCGGCGAAGACGTCGCTCGTGCCGACGTGCCGGCGCACCCGGTCGACCAGGTCCGGGGAGACGTGCGACAGGTACGACTCGACCATGTCGTACGACTGCTCGCCCTCGATCACGAGCTCGCGGAAGTCTTCGTTGAACAGGTCCCGGACCACCCGGATGACCAGGTCGGGCTCCCCGTAGAGCAGCACCGGAGCGCCACCCTCGGCAGCCTTGGCCTGGATGTCCTCCCACTGCGCCTGGAGCCGCTTGACGTCGCGGGCCAACTCGTCCTCGGTGGCGCCCTCGGCGGCCGTCCGGACGATCACGCCCGCGCCGTCCGGGACCAGCTTCTTGAGCACGTCCCGCAGCCGCTTGCGCTCGTTGTCCGGCAGCTTGCGGCTGATCCCGGAGGCGTTGCCGTTGGGCACGTAGACCAGGTGTCGGCCCGAGAGGGCGATGTGGCTGGTCAGCCGTGCGCCCTTGTGCCCGATCGGGTCCTTGGTGACCTGGACCAGCACCGAGTCGCCGGAGCGCAGCGCCTGCTCGATCGAGCGGGCCCGCCCCTCCAACCCGGAGGTGTCCCAGTTGACCTCGCCGGCGTACAGCACGGCGTTGCGGCCCCGACCGACGTCGACGAACGCGGCCTCCATGCTCGGCAGCACGTTCTGCACCTTGCCGAGATACACGTTGCCGGCCATCGTCCCGGAGGAATTGCGGGTGACGTAGTGCTCGACCAGCACGCCGTCCTCCAGGACGGCGATCTGGGTGCGGTCACCGCGCTGGCGGACCGCCATCACCCGGTCGACGGCCTCGCGGCGCGCCAGGAACTCCGACTCGCTGAGGATCGGCGGGCGGGTACGGCGCTGCTCCCGACCGTCCCGGCGGCGCTGGCGCTTGGCCTCCAGCCGGGTCGAGCCGGACACACCCTGCACCTCGTCGACGGTCCGACGCGGCTCGCGGATCTTCACCACGGTCGGCACGCCGTCGTCCGCCGCACCCTCGGTGTCACCGGCGCCACGACGGCGGCGGCGACGACGACGACGGGTCAGACCGTCCCCGCCCTCGGACTCCTCGTCCTCGTCGCCCTCGGCTTCGACCTCGGCGGTCTCTTCCTCGTCGGCCTGCGCCGCCTCCTCGGACTCCTCGTCCTCGGCGTCGTCGGCTCCGCCCTTGCCGCGGCCACGGCCCCGGCGACCACGTCGGCGGCGGCGGCGCGCGGCGGCGCTGTCCTCGTCGTCCTCATCCGCCTCGGCGGCCTCGTCGGCCTCCTCGGTCGGCTCCTCTTCGGCCTCGACGGCCTCGATCGGCTCCACCGGCTCGGCCTCACGGCGACCACGCCGGCGGCGGCGGGACGGCTCGGCGGCTTCCTCGACGGCCGGCTCCTCGGTCGCCGCGGCGGGCTCCACCGGTCGGGTCACCGGCACGGCGTCCGGCTGGGGTGCCATGAAGAGCACGGTGGGCGCGGAGAGCGCAGCGCGCCGACGACGGGTACGCGGCTGCTCCGGCTCGATCTCGGCCGGCTCGTTCGGCTCATCCGTCACACCGGAGACGGCCACACCCGGTGGCACCTCGCCGGAGCGGTCCTGCGCACCGCTGCTCCAGGCCAGCTCGGCAGCGGACGTGCTCGGGAGGGCCGGGGAGTCGTTCAACTCGGCCTCGGCCTCGCGCAGGTCGGACTCCGCCGGTTCCTCGGTGACGTCGGGCTCCTCGACGACCGGCTCCTCGACCGCGAGCGGCTCGTCGGCCGCGGCCGGCTGCTCGGCGGCGGGCGGCTCCTCGACGGCCGCCGGCGTGGCCTTCTTGCGCCGGGTACGGGTCACCTTGACCGGCGGCACCACCTCGGCCGAGGCCGCCTCCGCAGCGGCGGCGACCAGCGGCTCCTCGGCGGTCGTCTCGACGGGGGTGGCCTTGCGGCGACGCCGGGGGGTCTTCGGTGCGACGTCCAGGTCGCCGGAGATCGGGGCGAAGACCTCCGCCTGCGGCGACTCGACGTTGCCGGCGCCACCGGTGGGCGCCTCGATCGGGGCGTCGGTCTGCTCCGGCTGGTTGAGCGGGGCGGCCCGACGACGGGTCGCCCGGGTGCGCCGCACCGGCGCGGCGGGTTCGGCGGCCTCAGCGGAAGCGCTCTCCGCGCCGGCCGGTTCCACCGAGGCCGAACCGACAGCCGTGGTGGGGGTATCGACGGCGCCGCCGTCGGCCGTGGTGCTCTGGTCGGCGTTTGCACCGGCCGGCTGTGAACCGGCCCGTTCGCCGCCCTCGGGCTCGTTCTCGAGCATGGACGTTCTCCAGTTCTGGCTAGCCCGGGCGCGGGTGAGCGCTGCCACGCAGGGTCGCCGCAAAAGTGTTTCCGCCGGGCGCGCGTGGTGCGCGACCGCCGAAGTCTGCCTGCCAGAACACCGACCGTCGGTCAGTGCCCAACGATGGCTGCCCCGTCGCGGTCCGCATCCAACGGATCCACGATCGCACCCTGCGCGGTCAACGTGCCCTGAGCCAGCCGTGTCACCCTCGGCGAAACCGGCGGCTCCAGGTCGGCCACCACGCGGAGGCCGGAAAGGACGTCATCGGGCCGTACGGACGGGGTGACCTGCCGCACGACCAGTTCGAGTATCGCACACGGTACGGCCGGCGCCCCGGAAGGCGTCGGCGTCGGCAGTTGGACATCGATCGCCATCACGGCGGCGCGGGCGTCGAAAGTACGTCGACCCTGCTTGGTCATCCGCTCGACCAGCACCTCCTCGGCCGCGACGAAGGCGTCCACGGCGTCGCGCAGCACCGCGGTGTCGACCTCAGGCAACTCGATGTGCCAGTGCGACGCCTCGATCCGGTCCGGCAGGTTGCCCCCTTCGGCGATCACGGCGTCCAGGACGTCCAGCCCCGGCGAGAGCGCGGCGTCCAACGCGGCGCGCAACGCCTCCGGGTCGACCGCCGCCTGAAGGGCGATTTCCAGGTACTCCGCCTCGCTCGCCACCCCGGTCGGGGCGGCGCTGGCGTAGGAGATCTTCGGGTGCGGGTGGAAACCCTGGGAGAAGGCGACCGGCACAGCCGCCCGGCGTAGCGCGCGCTCGAACGCCCGGGCGAAGTCCCGGTGCGAGGTGAATCGCAGCGGCCCGCGTTTGGCGTACCGGATGCGGACGCGCTGGACGACCGGTGCCTGGCCGCCCTCGGGTTGAGGCTTTTTGGCGATCGTGGGCTCCTCGGGTGTACCTGCGTGTCCGCCCATCCTGGCGCAGGGCTCGTGACGGTACGCAGCCGGGGCGGCCGAAACCGCCCTGGCGGACGGCCGCAAACCGGTCGCCACGGTCGTGACCACCCGCCGCGAAAGCCGATGGCCGGCCGGCGACGCGGAGGTCACCAGCCGGCCACCATGATCGGAACCGGTTACCGCTCCGTCGGCGGCGCGGGCGGTGACCCGCCCGGCGACGGACCGTAGCCGGAGGGCGGGGTGTAGCCCGAGGGAGGAACGTAACCCGAGGGAGGGGCGTAGCCGGAAGGCGGCGCGTACCCGCCAGGGGGGGCGTAGCCGGGTGGGGGCGGGTAGCCCGGCGGTGGGGCGTAACCCGCGTCAGGTGGGGGGTATACATCCTGGGCCACCCGGTCGAGCACCTCGTCCGGGATGTCGGCGGCCCGGGCCGCCTCCCGCCGGTACCGACGACGGTTCCAGATGAGGAAGACCACCAGACCCAGCAGCAACACCAGCACCACGGCGATGCCGATGCCGACCACCATGACCTGCTGGTCGGTGGGGCCACCGCGATCGCCGTGCTGGGTGACGTCGAACTCCTCGTCCGCACCCTCGGCACGACCCGGCCCCGGGTCGGTCGCCGCGACGGCCGGGTCGAGCAGCGGATTGGCGGTGACCGGTGGGACGTTCGCGGTCAGCGCCCGCGTCGGGTCGATCACCCCGAAGCCGTACTGCGGGTCCCGCCCGGACGCACCGGCGTCCCGCGCGGTCCGGATGATCCGATTGATCACGTTGGGAGCGCTGAGGTCCGGATATTTCGACCGGATCAACGCGGCGAGACCGGAGACGACCGCGCTCGAGTCGGAGGTCCCGTCGCCCCAGCCGTAGCCGCCCTCGTTGGCGACGTTGTAGATCCCGTCGCCCGGAGCGGCGACCACCGCCTCCGGCCCCTGGACCGAACCGGACCAGAACGCGCCGCCCCTGGTCGTCCCGGTCACCGCGATGACACCGGGGGTGTTGGCGGGCTTGCCCACTGTGGTGCGGCCCTGGGCGGTGTTACCCGCGGAGGCGACCAGGACGACGTCACGGTCCAACGCGTACTGGATTGCGCTCTTCTGCACGGGATTGGCGAAGCCGGGGCTACCAATGGATACGTTGATCACTTTGGCCCCGCCGTCGACGGCCATCCGGATGCCCCGGGCGATCTCGGCGTCGGTGTAGACCCCGTCCTCCTTGCGCATCTTGATGGGCAGGATCTTCGCGCCGGGGGCGATGCCGTCCACCCCGTCGCCGCTGGGTTTCGCCGCGATGATGCCGGCCATGTGCGTGCCGTGCCCGACCTCGTCGGCCCGGCCGTCTCCGGAGGCGCCGTAGCTGCGTCCACCGGGAAGCACCTGACCTCGCAGGTCCGGGTGGCTGGCCTCGACGCCGGTGTCGACCACGGCCACGACCACGCCCCGCCCGGTCGAGATCTTGTGCACCTGGTCGATCCGGAGCTCGTCCAGATACCACTGCTCGGCGCGCCGGGGCGCGGCTGCCGCCGGCTGAGCGGCCCCCACCACCAGGAACCCCGCCAGCAGACAGGCGACTACCGGCCGGAGGCGTCCGACGTTCACCCTCATCCGTCCATCCTCATCGAAGGACACCCGGGGACGCCCCGTCACCAGGACCCCACGGATCGTCATCCTCAGTCAACCACGACGAGTGCTCGGAGCCGGTGCTGCCACCCTGGCCGGCGCCACCCGCGCCGCCCATCATTCCGCCGCCCATCATTCCGGCACCGCCGACGCCGGCACCACGCGCGCCGCCCGCCATCCCGGCGCCGCCGGCGGCCTGGGCGGTGCGCAACGCGTTCGCCGCGCTCGTCATCGGCGGCAGTTTTCCGTTGCCGCCACCCACCATGCCGGGGATGCCGCCCACGCCGATCCCGGCACCGCCGCCCAGGCCACCGCCGGCACCGCCGCCGATCCCGCCGGCCGAGCCGACCCCGGCACCGCCTCCGAAACCACCGCCGGCGCCACCGAGACCGGCGCTGCCGACCCCGCCGCCGCCGATGCCGCCGCCCAGGCCGCCGACCCCGCCCGGGGTGGCGCCGGCCAGCCCGCTGCTGTAGCCAGCGTCGTCGTCCGCGTAGCCCGGCAAGCTGGAGCCCGTCGACGGGGGTGTGAACTGACCCGTGCCGCCGGTGGGCGAGCCCTCACCAAGCCCACCGGGCTTGGTCGGGGAGAACGGGTCGACGGTGGACGTCGGACCTCCCGTGTCACCGATGCCCGGCGGCCTGCTGCCGATCGTGGGGCCGCCACCACCGATGTCGGGCTTCCCGCCGAATTCGCCACCACTGATGTCGGGCCGCCCCGAGGGCGGGACCCGGGGGTCCCGACGAAAATCGTCCTCTATTGCCCCTTTTTCCGGGCTGTTGACGGTGAGCTTGGGGCGCTCCGTATAGACAGCCTGGGGCAGCGGCGCCATCGCCGTGTTCGCCGCGTTCTGATTGTCCCGGTACCAGTTGTCCAGGTGGGCTCCGGTGTCCCACCAGCCGCCCCGCTTCTGGTCACCGGCCTGGCCGTCGACCTTCATCGTCGCTTCCAGGTCGTCGGCCTTGTCCCGGAACGCGCCGTCGGCGTACGAGCCGGGGTTGCTCTGGTAGTCCTTGCGCAGCGCGGCGAGGAACCCCGACGAGCTCTCGCCGTCGCGGGCATCGTCGAGCTCGGTGCCGTTGGGCAGGCTCCACTCGTTGAAGCCGAAGTCGTCCATCAGCGGGATCGGGATCGTGGAGACCGACTTGCGGATGTCGCCCTCGATCCGCGTCAACGCGCCACTGACGTTGGTCGCGTCGGTGATGAGATCCTCGATCTGCTTGCCGATCTTGCCCAGGTGCTCGCGGTACGCGTCACCACCGCCGCCCTTCCAACCGGCGAGCATCCCGGGCAGCCCGCCGACGTGCGGGCGCTCCTGGCCGGTCGCGATCGGGCCGACGAACGAGCGACCGACGAGCGCGTCCCGCAGCTGTTGCAGGCCGCTGGAGAGGTTGCTCCAGCCCGCTCCGACCGATCCGACCGTTTCCGGGTCCGCGGAGAGCGTCACCTCGCGGACGCACCGCTCCCAGGTTCCTCCAGCCATGACGTCCCCCTCAGGCCGTGTACGGGTAGGTGGGCGCGCCGCTGGCCGTGGGCGGCGGCGCCGCCGACTCCAGCAGCCGTTCGATCTCCTTGCCGTTGGCGCCGTTGCGCGCCTCGGTGTCGCGGAACGCCTTGGCGATCTCCTCGGTGCCCTCCTTGAGCGCGGCGAGCTTCTGGGAGAGCGTGGTGAGGTGCGCTTCCATGTTCACCGTTGACGCCTCCAGGGCCCGCCACTGCATGACGGCGTCCTCGTACGCGCCGAACGGCGTGCCGCCGGGGACGGCCTGGGCGTTGTTGCTGTCGCCCTTCATCCGCGTCTTGATGCGTTCCATCTCGTACTTGATGGTGTCGTCGATGTACTGCCTGAGCCGCTCGACGTATGTGGCGGCGGCGTCCAGGTCCTCGACGCTGACGTGCAGATCGCCGATGCTCGGCGGCGGGATGCTACCCATGCGATTCCTCCCCCGTCCCCGACCCGCCGGGTCGGTCCATGTCAGACGCAGCGTATCGAGTCTGACCTAGTCGAGGCAGCCCCAGCCACCAGCACGTGGTACAGATGACGGCCGATCTCGCGGAGGGTCCGGCGCGGCCCACCGGGCGGGCCGAGGCCGAACAACGCCAACGGGCCCGCGAGACGCGGACCCGTTGGGCGACATGTCGGATGTGGAGGGTGGCGGGTCACCGCCAGCCGGCGCTACCTCACCGCGGCGCGGTCAGGGGTGCGAGTGCGAGTGGCCCGACGGGACCTTCATGCCGTTGCCGCCCAGCGGGGTGAGCGGTAGCAGCTTCTTGCCGGTGGGGCCGATCTGGATCTCGGTGTCCATCGATGGGCAGACGCCACAGTCGAAGCAGGGCGTCCACCGGCAGTCGTCCTGCTCGAACTCGCTGAACGCGTCCTGCCAGTCCTGCCAGAGCCAGTCCTTGTCGAGGCCCGAGTCGAGGTGGTCCCAGGGCAGGACCTCCAGCTCGTCGCGCTGACGGGTGGTGTACCAGTCGAGGTCCACCCCGAACGCGGGCAGCGTCTCGGCCGCAGCCTGCACCCAGCGCTGGTACGAGAAGTGCTCGCTCCACCCGTCGAACCGGCCGCCGTTCTCCCAGACCTTGCGGATGACCGACCCGACCCGGCGATCACCCCGGGAGAGCAGCCCTTCGATGAGCGACGGCTCGCCGTCGTGGTACCGGTAGCCGATGGCCCGGCCCAGCGAACGGTCCGCGTTGATGGCCTGCTTGAGGATCTTGAGCCGGTGGTCGATGACCTCCGGACGGTCCATCGCGGCCCACTGGAACGGGGTGTGCGGCTTCGGCACGAACCCGCCGATGGAGACCGTGCAGCGGATGTCCTTGGAGCCGGTCGCGGCCCGGCCGGCCCTGATCACCTCGTGGGCCATCTCGGCGATCTCGAGGACGTCCTCGTCGGTCTCGGTGGGCAGGCCGCACATGAAGTAGAGCTTCACCTGCCGCCACCCGTTGGTGTACGCGGTGACGACCGTACGGATCAGGTCTTCCTTCGACACCATCTTGTTGATGACCTTGCGGATCCGCTCCGACCCGCCCTCCGGGGCGAAGGTCAGGCCGGTGCGCCGCCCGTTGCGGGACAGCTCCTGCGCGAGGTCGATGTTGAAGGCGTCCACCCGGGTCGAGGGGAGCGACAGCGAGACGTTCGTGCCCTCGTACTGCTGGGCGAGGCCCGAGCACATGTCGCCGATCTCGGAGTGGTCCGCCGAGGAGAGCGACAGCAGGCCGACCTCGGAGAAGCCGGAGAACTCCAGGCCCTCGCGGACCATCTGCGCGACAGTGGTGATCGACCGCTCCCGCACCGGACGGGTGATCATTCCGGCCTGGCAGAACCGGCAACCCCGGGTGCAACCCCGGAAGATCTCCACCGCGTACCGCTCGTGCACCGTCTCGGCCAACGGCACGAGGGGCTTCTTCGGGTACGGCCAGGCGTCCAGGTCCATCGTCGTGCGCTTGTGCACCCGGAACGGCACGTCCGCCCGGTTCGGTACGACCCGCTGGATCCGGCCGTCCGGCAGGTAGTCGACGTCGTAGAAGCGCGGCACGTAGACGCTCTCGGTGCGGGCCAGCCGCAGCAGCAGCTCGTCGCGGCCGCCCGGCGAGCCCTCGGCCTTCCACTCCCGGACGATCGCGGTGATCTCCAGGACCGCCTCCTCGCCGTCGCCGAGCACCGCGGCGTCGATGAAGTCGGCGATCGGCTCCGGGTTGAACGCGGCGTGCCCGCCGGCCACGATCACCGGGTCGGCGTCGGTGCGGTCGGCGGCCAGCAGCGGGATGCCGGCCAGGTCGATCGCGGTGAGCATGTTCGTGTAGCCCAGCTCGGTGGAGAAGGAGATGCCGAACACGTCGAACCCACGCACCGACCGGTGCGCGTCGACGGTGAACTGCGGCACGCCGTGCGTGCGCATCAGCGACTCCAGGTCCGGCCAGACCGCGTACGTCCGCTCGGCGAGGGTGTCGGGCAGCTCGTTGAGCACCTCGTAGAGGATCTGCACGCCCTGGTTGGGCAGGCCCACCTCGTAGGCGTCGGGATACATCAGCGCCCAGCGCACGGTCGCCGCGTCCCAGTCCTTCGTCACCGCACCCAACTCGCCCCCGACGTATTGGATGGGCTTGGAGATCTGGGGCAGCAGCGGCTCGAGCTGGGGCCAGACCGACGGCTCCGAGCCGACGCCCGGCGTCGGACGTGCCGAGCTGGAGTCGTCGCGAGAGTTGGTCGCGGCCGCGTGCGGGCTCGTGGACGGGGCACTCATGATGCCCAAGGGTACGCGTTCGTCCGCCGCCGATCGCGCGCACGCCCGATCGGCGGGGGTGGCGGCGCGGTACTAACCTCGGTTCGGCGCGAGAGGAGATTGCCGCGATGCCGGAGACCCAGCCGGGAGCACGGCCGGCCGACGGGAGCACCCCGGGCGCGGAGCCGGAGCGGGACCGGACGGTCGCCGACGAGCCGACCTCCCCACCCGTACCCCCGGACCAGCCGGAACCCTCGGACCAGCCAGAGCCCTCGGACCAGCCAGAGCCCTCGGACCAGCCGGAACCCCCGGACCAGCCGGGGCCTGCCCCGACCAAGGAGGTTCCGGCCTCGGAGGTTCCGGCCTCGGACGTCCCGGCGCCCAGGTGGAGTGGTTCGGCCCCGGTTCCACCCCCGCTGCCCCGCCGAGCGGCCTGGGGCGCGTCGGCCGAGCCGACCCCTCCCCCGCCGGTGGCCGCCGGGCCGCCGGAGGACCAGACCCCGGTCGACCCGTGGGCCGGCGTGGACACCGGCGGCTGGGACCTGCCCTCCGCCGAACTGCCCCCGCTGCCGCCCACGATGTCGTATCCGACGCCGCCGGACACCCGGCAGTGGTCCGGGCCGCCCGCTCCCCCCGCCTCGTCGGGGAACACCCGGCAGTGGTCCGGGCCGCCCGCTCCCCCGGCCGGGTCGCAGCCGGTGCCGCCGCCGGCCGCCCCGGGCGCAACCCGGGCCATCGGACCCATGGTGCCGGCCCGGCCGATGTCGCCACCCGCGCCGCCGAAGGTGCCGAAGCAGCGCCGGGGTCGGCGATCCACCACGCCACCGCCATCGCCGCCGCCCGGGTGGCAGGCCCCCAAGGGGTACGTGCCGGTTCCGGTTCGCCGACGACGCCGCTGGCCGTGGCTGCTGCTGCTCACCCTGGCCTGCTGTTGTGGCTGCCCGGCCTACTACGGGTTCCCGATCTCGGCCCAGTACCCGGCGCGCGCGGCCCTGCCCGTCCAGGTCGACGACCTCAGCCTGCGGCAGGACAGCCGCAGCACCGAGGCGGCCCAGAAGCTGGAGAGCGAGGTACGCAAGGAGAACTGGCTGGCCGAGGACACGTTCGCCGGCGTCTACGCCACGACGAGCGGCAAGCGGGTGACGGTCTTCGGCGGCACCGGCTTCCGGCTGACCCCGGAGTCGGACGCGGAGGCCGAGATCAGCCGGCTCACCGATCGGTACGCGTTGGGTGCCCCGGAGAGCGTGGACACCGGTGTACGGGGCCGGCACGAACGGTGCGCGGTGGGTAGCGCCGACGGCGGTGCCGTGGTCGTCTGCACGTCGGTCGACCACGGCAGCATCGCCACCGGGGTGTTCACCCGACTCTCCGTCGCCGACAGTTCCGACCTGTTGGGCACCCTGCGCGCCCAGATCGTCCAACCCGAGCGGGGCTGATGCCGCACCCTGGCCGGCCGGGGTGCGGCCGGCGGGGTCAGGCGTCGCGGGTCGGGTCCGGGTGGGCGCGCGGCGGGGCGTAGCGGGGCACGTACTCCTGGCCGGTGAGCTTCTGGATCTCGCTCATCAGCTCGTCGGTCATCTGCCGCAGCGAGGCGCGGTCGTCCGGTCGGCCGGTGAAGTCGAGTGGTTTGCCGAAGCGAACCGTGATCTTGGCAGTGCCCGGCCGGGGCACCCGGGCGCCGATCGGCTGCGCCTTGTCCGTGCCGATCATGCCGACCGGGATGATCGGCACGCCGGCCGAGATCGCCAGTCGGGCCGCGCCGGTCCGCCCCCGGTAGAGCTTGCCGTCCGGCGAGCGGGTGCCCTCCGGGTAGACCACCACCAGGTCACCGCCCTTGAGCGCCGGGATCGCCGCGTCGAACGCGGACAGCGCCGCCCGGCCACCGGCCCGCTCGACCGGGATCGCACCCAGGCCGGTGAGGACGAACTTGGAGATCGCACCCTTCACGCCGGTGCCGTTGAAATATTCCGACTTGGCCCAGAAAGCCAGGTGCCGGGGCACGACCGTGCCGAGGAACAACTCGTCGGCCACCGAGAGGTGGTTGCCGGCGAAGATCGCGCCGCCGGTCTCCGGCACGTGTTCCAGACCCTCCACGGTCGGGCGGAACGCCACCCGCAGCGTGGGGCCCACGGTCAGCTTGCCGATGGTGTAGAGCAGCGGCACTGGTCCTCCGGCAGATGAAATGCGAGCAGGCGGTGTCACGGTAGCGGACGCCTCCACACCTCCCGGACGGAGGTGGTGAGGCGCCCGCACCCTGGCGATGGTCCGTTATACCCGGCGGACGACCACCGTTACCCGCTCACCATCGCCGACCTCGCCGGCGAAGCCCTCCAGCCCCTCGACGGCGGAGCCGTCCCGACCCTCGACGACGGAGTCGCCCGGGCCCTCGACGAAGTCGACCGAGTCGGCCAGCACCTCCGCGGAGACGAAGTCGAGGTACGCCGCCACCGCCGCGCGTACCTCGTCGGACGCCGACACCGACACCACGATCCGGTCCGAGACGTCCAGGTCGGCGTCACGGCGGGCCTGCTGCACCACCCGCACCACGTCGCGGGCCAGCCCCTCGGCGGCCAGTTCCGGTGTGACGTCGGTGTCCAGCACCACCACTCCCTCGCCGCCGGGCAGCGGCGCGGAGTGCTCGGCGTCGGCGGCGACCAGGCGCAACTCGTACTCACCCTCGGCGAGGGTGACGCCGGCGGCCACCGGTGCGCCGTCGACCAGCTCCCACTCGCCCGCCTTGACCGCCTTGATCACCTGCTGCACCTGCTTGCCGACGCGTGGGCCGAGCGCCCGGGGAACCACAGTCAACACCTGCTCGCAGTACGCGGACAGCTCCGCGCTGAACTCCACGGTCTTCACGTTGACCTCGTCGGCGACCAGGTCGGCGAACGGCCGCAGCAGCTCCGCGGCCGGCGAGGCCACGGTCAGCGTCGACAGCGGCAGTCGCACCCGCAGCCCCTTGGCCTTGCGCAGCGACAGCGCCGCCGAGGCGACCGCCCGAACGTTGTCCATCGCGCGGACCAGATCGTGGTCGGCCGGGAACTCCTCCGCCGAGGGCCAGTCGGTCAGGTGCACCGAACGCTCCCCGGTCAGGCCCCGCCAGATCTCCTCCGCGGTCAGCGGCGCGAGCGGCGCCACCACCCGACAGAGCGTCTCCAGCACCGTCGACAGGGTGTCGAAGGCGTTGGCGTCACCGGACCAGAACCGGTCCCGGGACCGGCGCACGTACCAGTTGGTCAGCGCGTCAAGGTAGGACCGGACGGTGGCGCAGGCACCGGAGATGTCGTACGCGTCCATCTGCGCGCCGACAGTGGACACCAGCTCGTTCGTCTTCGCCAGCACGTACCGGTCGAGCAGGTGGGTGGAGTCGGTACGTCGCCGGGCCTGATACCCGTCGGCGTTGGCGTAGAGCGTGAAGAAGTAGTACACGTTCCACAGCGGCAGCAGCACCTGCCGGACGGCGTCGCGGATGCCCGCCTCGGTGACCGCCATGTCCCCACCGCGCAGCACCGGCGAGGACATCAGCATCCAGCGCATCGCGTCCGAGCCGTACGCGTCGAAGACGTGGTAGACGTCCGGGTAGTTGCGCAGGCTCTTGGACATCTTGCGCCCGTCCGAGCCGAGCAGGATGCCGTGGCTCAGGCAGTTACGGAACGCCGGCCGGTCGAACAGCGCGGTGGCCAGCACGTGCATCGTGTAGAACCAACCACGGGTCTGCCCGATGTACTCGACGATGAAGTCACCCGGGTAGTGGTGCTCGAACCAGTCGGCGTTCTCGAACGGGTAGTGCACCTGGGCGAACGGCATCGACCCGGACTCGAACCAGCAGTCCAGCACCTCCGGCACCCGGCGCATCATCGACTGCCCGGTCGGGTCGTCCGGGTTGGGGCGGACCAGGTCGTCCACCGCCGGTCGGTGCAGGTCGGTCAGGCGTACGCCGAAGTCCCGCTCGATGTCGGCCAGCGAACCGTAGACGTCCAGGCGCGGGTAGTTCGGGTCGTCGGACTTCCACGCCGGGATCGGCGAGCCCCAGAACCGGTTCCGGCTGATCGACCAGTCCCGGGCGTTGGCCAACCACTTGCCGAACGAGCCGTCCTTGATGTGGCCGGGCGTCCAGTTGATCTCCTGGTTCAGCTCGACCATCCGGTCCCGGAACTGCGTCACCGCGACGAACCACGACGACACCGCCTTGTAGACCAGCGGGGTGTCGCAACGCCAGCAGTGCGGGTACGAGTGGGTGTAGGTGTCCTGCCTGAGCACCACCCCCCGCTCCTTCAGCTCCCGGATCACCGGCTTGTTGACGTCGAAGACCTGCTCACCCTGGTACGGCGGGACCAGCGCGGTGAACCGGGTGTGGTCGTCGACAGTGACGATGGTGGGGATGCCGGCGGCGTTGCAGACGTTCTGGTCGTCCTCACCGAAGGCCGGGGCCAGGTGCACGATCCCGGTGCCGTCCTCGGTGGTGACGAACTCCGCGCCGAGCACCTGGTAGGCGTTCTCCCCGGCCTGCTCGACGAGGAAGTCGAACAGCGGCGTGTAGCGGCGTCCGACCAGGTCCCGGCCGTACACCGAGCCGACCTGCTCGTAACCCTCCAGCTCCTTGGCGTACGCGGCCAGCCGCGCCGCGCCGACGACGTAGCGGTCGCCACTGCGCTCGCTGTCGGGGGAACCCCGGTGTTCGAGTACCGCGTACTCGATGTCGGGCCCGACGGCGAGCGCCAGGTTCGACGGCAGGGTCCACGGCGTGGTGGTCCAGACGCCCAGCTTGACCGGCCCGCGCAGCAGCTCCGGTGCGGACTCGTCGGCGGTCAGCTCGAACCACACCGACAGGGTGGGGTCGTGCCGGTCCCGGTAGACGTCGTCCATCCGGGTCTCGGTGTTCGACAGCGGCGTCTCACAGCGCCAGCAGTACGCCAGCACCCGGAAGCCCTCGTAGATCAGACCCTTGTCGTGCAGGGTCTTGAAGGCCCACATGACGCTTTCCATGTAGTCCAGGTCGAGGGTCTTGTAGTCGTTGGTGAAGTCGACCCAGCGGGCCTGCCGGTTGATGTACCGCTCCCAGTCCTGGGTGAACTCCAGCACCGAGGTACGGCAGGCCTCGTTGAACCGGTCCACGCCCAGGTCGATGATCTCCGCCTTGCTGGTGATGCCGAGCTGCTTCTCGGCCACCACCTCGGCGGGCAGGCCGTGACAGTCCCAGCCGAAACGCCGCTCGACGTGCCGGCCGCGCATGGTCTGGTAGCGCGGCACCACGTCCTTGACGTAGCCGGTGAAGAGGTGACCGTAGTGCGGCAGGCCGTTGGCGAACGGCGGGCCGTCGTAGAAGACGTACTCGTTCTTGCCGTCCGTGCCGGCCGGGCGGGCCTCGATGCTGGCCTCGAAGGTCTTGTCAGCCGTCCAGTGCTCCAGCACGCGGCGCTCGACCGCGGGCAGGTCCGGGCTCGCCGGAACACCGGCGGCGGTCGCGTCGTGCAACGGATAGGCCATCGGGGGTCGCTCTCCTCATGCAGCTCACTCAACGTGGGTCTGCGAGGACGAACCTCCGGGTACGCCTGGAACGGCGCTCCCGGGTGGCCCGCGGTACCACCCCGCTTGGCGGTCAGGATCGACCGCCCGCTCATTGTCGGCTGTGACGGGCCGCACCCGTCCGGTTCTACTGGGCCGGTTGCCCGGCTGTTCTTCCGGAGGCTCACCGGTGATGGCCGGGTCATCGCCTTTCGGGGTCCAACGATACTCGACCCGCCGACCGCCCCGCCGCCGAGTGAACGCCCGCGCCGGCACCCTAGGCTGACCAGGTGATCCGGATCGAGTTGGACGAGCCGACGCTGCTCCGGACCCGGATCGCCACCAGCCCGCTCTGGGAGGTGCTGACCAGCCTGTTGCTGCTGCACCGCAATCCGATTGAGGCGCCCTGGCCGTACACCGGCTGGGCGCGGCACGCACGGCGGGTGCTCGACGACGTGCCGGCGACCGCGCCGGCCCGGCTGCTGACCATCGGCCTACCCGCACCGGACTTCCTCAGCCCGATCCCCACGTTGGCCGCGCCGACCCTGGCCGACCAGCTCGCCGAGCTGCGCGCGACGCCGGCCGAGGTGATCGCCGAGCAGATCCCCCACTACTACCACCCGGACGACCTGCCGGAGTGGCTCCGCCCGTTCATCAAGGACCGGCGGGCCGCCCTGGACCGGCTCGCCGACGGCATCCAGGCGTACTGGGACGTGGCCATAGCGCCGTGGTGGCCGGCGATGCAGGCGGCGCTGGACGAGGAGGTGCTGCATCGGGCCCGGGCGCTCGCCGCGTACGGCCCGGACGCGCTCCTGGAGAACCTGCACGAACGGGTGCGCTGGAACAAGCCGGTGCTGACCCTGGTGAAGCCGTCGGAGCAGCAGTTCACGGCGGTGAACCAGCGACTGCTGCTGCTTCCCTTGATCTTCTCGGAGGGGGCACTCGTCTGCGCCACCGACCATCCGGAGATCATCGCCGTCTCCTACCAGGCGCGCGGGGCGGCAGTGCTCGCCGAGGGTGGGCCGGTCTCGGCGGCCCGGACGACACCGGCCACGGACCGGCTGGCGGTGCTGGTCGGTCGGGGTCGCGCCCAGGTGCTGCGGGCGCTGGCGAGGCCAGCCACCACCGCGGGCCTCGCGGCCACGTTGGGGCTGGCTCCGAGCACCGTGTCGGAGCAGCTCTCCGCGCTGTTGGCCGCCGGCGTGGTACACCGGCGCCGGGTGGGCCGACGGGTGTTGTACGGGCTGGAACCGGCCGGTCTGGCACTGGTGCAGCTCGTCGGTGACGAGCCGACGAGCGCCTCGGCCTGAGCATTCGGCTCGATCCGAATCCGTTTCCCACCCGTACCCGTCGCTCCTAGCCTGCTGATCACGAGCGTCGGAAGGTCCGGGCAGACCGCGGCGTCGACCTGACGGTCGACAACGGGGAGCTGTTCGGCCTGCCGGGGCCAGACGGCGCTGGCAGGCCCCATCCCCGACCCAACCCAGGTTGATCATGGAGTTGTCGCCTCACTCGACGTGTCGTGGCAACAACTCCATGATCGACCGGGGGTCGGGGACGGCCCGCCGATCCAGGCTTCTCCATTGAGATGAGCGGGATCACAGTCCCGGTTGTCACGACCCGCCCGGCCCGGCCGTCGTACCGGTGTCGGACCGATCAGGAGGTAGTCGTGCAACGGATGAACCCGGCCGAGGTCGCGCCACAGGCGTACAAGGCCGTCATGGGGTTGGAGAAGTACGTCCAGACGAACGTCGACCGCACCGTGCTGGAGCTGGTGAAACTGCGGGCGTCGATGATCAACGGGTGCGCGTACTGCGTGGACATGCACAGCCGGGACGCGCTCGCCGACGGCGAGTCGAGCCGCCGACTGTTCGCGGTAGCCGCCTGGCGGGAGGCTCCCTTCTTCGACGAGCGGGAGCGGGCCGCGCTGGCCCTCACCGACGCGGTCACCCGGCTCGGCGAGCACGGGGTTCCGGACGAGGTGTGGGATGACGCCGCGAAGGTCTGGTCGGAGAAGGAACTGGCCGACCTCGTCATCGCGATTGCCACAATCAACGTGTGGAATCGGATCGGGGTGACGATGCGGCTGGAGCCTCCGGCCCAGGCGTGACAACCGAGGCGGCAGCGGAGGCGGCCGGTGCGCTCGAGGCGCACCGGCCGATGCTGCTCGGTCTCGCGTACCGCCTGCTCGGCAGCCGGCACGACGCGGAGGACGTGCTCCAGGAGGCGTACCTGCGCTGGCTCGGTGTGGACCGGGCCCGGGTCGAGGAGCCGCGCCGGTACCTGTCCAGGGTGGTCACCCGGTTGGCACTGGACCGGCTGCGCGCGCGGCAGGCGGCCCGCGAGACGTACGTCGGGACGTGGCTGCCCGAGCCGGTGCCGACCGCGCCCTCGCCGTTCGGGCCGTTGGACCGGGTGGAGCTACGCGACTCGCTCTCCACCGCGTTGCTGCACGTCCTGGAGCGGCTCACCCCGCCGGAGCGGGCGGTGTACGTCCTGCACACGGCCTTCGACCTGCCGTACGCGGAGATCGCCGAGATCCTGGAGCGGTCCGTCGCCGACTGTCGGCAGCTGTACCACCGGGCGACCGCGCGGGTACGGCAGGAGCAGCGTCGGTTCACCGCCAGCCGCCCGGAGCGGGAGCGGCTGCTGGACGCGTTCCTCGCCGCCGCCCGCGACGGTGACCTGGCGAGGCTCACCGACCTGGTGGCCGCCGACGCCACCGCCTGGAACGACGGCGGCGGTCGGGCGCGGGCCGCCCTCAACCCGGTCACCGGCGCCGACCGGATCGCCCGGTTCTACGCCGGGGTCTACGGCCCGCGTCACCGAGTGGCGATGGACCCGGTGGAGCTCAACGGGGAACCGGCGATGCTGATCACCCGCGCCGACGGCAGTCGGTACACGCTGACCATCGCCGCGGCCGACGGACGGATCACCGGGGTCTACGTGGTCGGCAACCCGGCGAAGGTGCCGGCGGTCGGCTGAACCCGGACGTCGTCGGTCGATCCCGGGCCGGTGGGCGTCAGCCCAGCTCGGGGAACCAGAGCGCGATCTCGCGCTTGGCGCTGTCAGTCGAGTCGGAGGCGTGCACCAGGTTCTCCCGGTTGGACAGCGACAGGTCACCCCGGATGGTGCCGGCGGCGGCCTTGCGTCCGTCGGTGGCGCCGACCAGCCCGCGGACCACGTCGATGACCTGGTCGCCGGAGAGCACCAGGGCGACCAGCGGGCCGCCGGTCATGAAGTCCTTCAGCGGCGGGTAGAACGCCTTGTCGACGTGCTCGGCGTAGTGCTCGTCGGCGAGCGCGGCATCCATCGTCCGGTGCGCCATCGCGTCGACCCGCAGCCCCTTGCGCTCGAAGCGGGAGAGGACCTCGCCGACCAGGCCGCGGCGGACCGCGTCGGGCTTGATCAGAACGAGGCTGCGCTCATCCGGGCTGTTGCTGGACACGCTGGGTTCCTCCTGTACGCGCTGAACGCTTGGGATCGGTACGGTCAGCCTAGCGACCCGGTCCCGGCACCGGCGCGGCGGCCGGTCTTTCCCCCGGTGGCCGATCCGGCCTAGCCTGGTCCTGACCCCGGGAGGTCCACTGTGGCGAATGGCGGGAACCGACCCATCGCGCCGGCACGCAAGCTGATCGGCGCGGTGCTGGGCACCGTTGCCACGTTCGTCGTCCTGTTCGGGCTCGGCATGACGAGTTGGGCCATCGTGGCTCTGGGGGTCGCCCTGCTGGTGCTGGCGATCGCGCTGGCGACCGTCCGCGGCGGCGGTCGCACGTGGGTCGTCGGCGTCGGGCACGTGCACAGCGCCTCCGAACCACCCACCCAGTACGCGTTCGGCCGCTGCGAACTGCAACTGGTGATCGACGCCCCTGGTCTGCCGCCGCGGTCCAAGAAGATCATTGAGCCGAGGGTGCCGGTCTCCAAGTGGCCGTCGCTGGGCCAGACCCTGCCGATCCGCGTCGCGTTGGACGACCAGCGGCACGTCAAGGTCCTCTGGGACGAGGTGCTCACCCATGCCGAGACCGCCGCTGCCGTCGCCGATCTTCCGCCGGAGTTCGCCGACGCGGAGCCGGTGGACGAGCTGTTGATCCAGCAGGACGCGCCGCCGTGGGCCGACCGCGCACCGGACGACGACTTCCGCGACCCGGCCGGTGACCCGTTCCGCGACCCGGTCGGTGATCCGTTCCGGGACCCGGCCGGTGACCCGTTCCGCGACCCGCTCGGTGACCCGCTGGGGACCGACCCTTCGCGCGACGACCTCCGGCGAGACGACCCGGGCGTCGTGCCCGAGGAGCGCGAGCCCGTGGTGATGCACCAGAGCCCGGGGGGCCCGGTGGTGTTGGAGGGCGTGGTCGTCGAGCCGCAGGCCGGCGGGCTGCCCCGACGGGCAACCACTCCGGCACCGCGCCCGCCCGCCGAGGAGCGCTTCGACGAGCCCGCCGCCGACCGGTTCGACGCTTCGCAGGCGAGCGGCGCGAGTGCCCCGCCCGCCGAGGACCCCGTCGACCCGCCCAGCGCGCAGCGCTTCGACCCGCCGCCCGCGCAGCGCTCCGGCCAGGGCACTCCCGACCCGCTGGACCCACTCGATCTTCCGCTGGACGATCCCTCACCGGCCGGGGCCGCACGCACGACGGTGACCGACGAGGAACTGGACCAGGCGATCTTCGGGTTCGACGCCGGCTCGGGCGCGGGCGCGGATCCGGCCGCACCGATCAGCGGGGTGGGCCTCACCCTGCTGGTCACCGACCTTCAGCGGTCGCTCAACTTCTACCGCGACGTGCTCGGCTTCAGCGAGGTCGACCAGGGTGCCCACAATGCCGTCCTGGCCTCCGGGGCGACCCGGATCGTCCTGCGCGAGGTGACCGGGGCGGCGCCCATCAGCCGCCGGCTCGTGCACGTCAACCTTGAGGTGAGCGACATCGAGGCGGCGTACGAGCGGTTACGCGAGTCGGGCGTCCGCTTCACGTACGCGCCCCGGGTGGTCAACCGGGGCACCAAGCTGGAGGGGTGGGCGGCGGCCTTCCGCGACCCGGATGGCCACGGCGTCGCGCTCACCCAGTGGCGCGAACGCGCCGACGCCTGACCCGGCCCGCCTTCGGACAGCGCCGGCCGGGTCCGACGTCAGCCGAGAATGACCCGGCGGACGTGCAACGCGTACGCCCAGACCAGGGCGAAGATGATGCCCAGCCCGAGCAGTGACCAGTGCAGCAGACCGCCCAGCAGCAGCAGCCCCTGGAGCACGGTGCCGGCGTTCCAGGCCCACTGCCGACGCATCATGCCGGCGAGCACCACGGCGGCCACCGCCAGTGCCACCACCGCACCGATCGCGGCACCGCCGAGGTCACCGCCGACCACCCGGATCGGCTGGATCGCCAGCAACAGCACCAGCGCTTCCAGGCTGAGCGTGCCAGCACCGAGACCGCGTACCGCCCGCTCCGGGTTGCGCAACCCGGAGCGTCGCGGCTGCCCGGCCGTGGGCTCCTCCCCCACCGGCTGCCCGACCGGCGGGCCGGTCGGGTCCTCGGTGGGGTGCGGGTCCCGCTCCGGGCTGGTCATCGCTTCAGCAGCCGGCGCGCGTCGGCGACCGTCACCACGGACCCGGTGACCAGCACCCCGACCCCGCTCAGCTCACCGGGGACGTCCTCCTCGGCCAACGCCACCGCCAACTCGATGGCGTCCGGCATCTCCTCGGCCGAGTCGACCCGCTCATCGCCGAAGATCTCGGCGGCCAGCGCCGCGAGTTCCTCCACCGGCATCGCCCGTGGCGAGCTGTTGCGGGTGACCACCACCTGGTCGACCACCGGCTCCAGCAGCTCCAGCAGCGCCTCGGCGTCCTTGTCGGCCAGTACGCCGATGACGGCCACCAGCTTGCTGAACGCGAACTCCTCCTGGAGCGCGGTGACGGTGGCCTTCATGCCGTGCGGGTTGTGCGCACCGTCCAGCAGGATGGTCGGGGCGTTACGGACCCGCTCCAACCGACCCGGGGAGCTGGTCGAGGCGAAGCCCTCGCGGACCGCCTCGATGTCCAGCTGACGTCGGGCCCCCGCGCCCAGGAACGCCTCCACGGCGGCAAGCGCCATGGCCGCGTTCTGCGCCTGGTGGGCACCGTGCAGCGGAATGAACACATCGTCGTAGACGCCACCCAGCCCCTGGAGGGTGAGCACCTGACCGCCGACCGCGACCGCCCGACCCAGCACGCCGAACTCACCGCCCTCCCGGGCGATGGTGGCCCCGACCTCGGCGCAGCGGTCGAGGAGGGGACCGGCTGCCTCCTCCTCCTGGGCCGCCGAGATCACGGTGGCCCCCGGGTGGATGATGCCGGCCTTCGCCAGCGCGATGTCCTGGATCGTGTCGCCGAGCCACTCGGTGTGGTCCAGCCCGATCGGGGTGATCACACAGACCCCGGCCTGGAGGACGTTCGTGGCGTCCTCCGCCCCGCCGAGGCCAACCTCGACCACCGCGATGTCGACCGGCGCGTCGGCGAAGGTGGCGAACGCCAGCGCGGTGGTCATGTCGAAGTACGTCAGCGGCTCGTCCGACCGCGCGTCGACCAGCTCAGCCAGCGGTTTGATCTCCCGGTACACCGAGGCGAACCGCTCCTCGCTGACCGGCTCCCCGTCCAGGCTGATCCGCTCCCGGACGGTCTCCAGGTGCGGGCTGGTGTACCGCCCGGTGTGCAGGCCATGCGCCCGCAACAGCGAGTCGATCATCCGCGCGGTTGAGGTCTTGCCGTTGGTGCCGGTCAGGTGGATCGCCGGGTACGCCCGCTGCGGGCTGCCGAGCAGGTCGAGCAGCGACTCGATCCGGTCCAGCTCGAAGACCATGCGGGTGAAGCCACGGGCGTTCAGCTCGGCCTCGACGGCGGCAAATTCGGTACGGTCGGTCACGAGGGCAGTGTCTCCAGAGCAGCGTCGATCCGGACCAGGTCGGCCTCGGCGGTGGCGAGCCGGCCGCGAATCTTCGCGACCACCGGCTCGGGGGCCTTGCCGATGAAGGCAGGGTTGTCGAGCTTCGCCCGGGCCTGCGCGACCTCCTTCTCGGCTGCCGCGCGGTCCTTCGTCAGCCGGGCCCGCTCGGCCGCCACGTCGATCGACCCCCGGGTGTCCAACGCGACACCGACCGCGCCGGGCATGGCCAACGTGGCGCTGGCCTGGAAGTCGTCACCGGCCGGATCCAACCGGACCAGCGAGCGGATCAGCGGCTCGTGGGCAGCGATACCCGCGCCGGACAGCCCGTCCAGGCGGGCAGCCACCCGCTGCGTGGGCCGCAGCCCCTGGTCGGAACGGAACCGGCGGATCTCGGTGACCACCCGCTGAACGCCGACCAGCTCGGCCTCGGCGGCGTCGTCGACCAGCGACCGGTCGGCCACCGGCCAGGCGGCGGCCTGCACCGTCTCGCCGCCGGTCAACGCGAGCCACAGCTCCTCGGTGACGAACGGGATGACCGGGTGCAGCAGCCGCAGCAGTTGGTCGAGCACGTGCCCGAGCACCCGACGGCTGGCCTCCGCGCGCTCACCGCCCTCGGCGAGCACCGGCTTGCTCAGCTCGACGTACCAGTCGCAGACGTCGTCCCAGGCGAAGTGGTAGAGCAGGTCGCACACCTTGGCGAACTCGTACGCCTCGAACTGCTCGTCGACCTCGGCGGTGACGTGCGCCAACCGGGACAGGATCCACCGGTCGACGGTGGAGAGCTGCTCGGTGGGGGGCAGGTCACCAGTGGTGTGCGCGCCGTTCATCAGGGCGAACCGGGTGGCGTTCCAGAGCTTGTTGCAGAAGTTGCGGGAGCCCTGGCACCACTCCTCGCTGACCGGGACGTCCTGGCCGGGGTTCGCGCCCCGCGCCAGGGTGAACCGGGTGGCGTCGGCGCCGTACCGGTCGATCCAGTCCAGTGGGTCGACCACGTTGCCGAACGACTTCGACATCTTCTTGCCGAACTGGTCGCGCACCATGCCGTGCAGCGCGACCACGTCGAAGGGCGGCCGGCCGTCCATCGCGTAGAGGCCGAACATCATCATCCGGGCGACCCAGAAGAACAGGATGTCGTACCCGGTCACCAGCACGCTGGTCGGGTAGAACTTCGCCAGGTCCGGGGTCTGCTCGGGCCAGCCCAGGGTGGAGAACGGCCACAGGCCGCTGGAGAACCAGGTGTCCAGGACGTCCTCGTCCTGGTGCCAGCCCTCGCCGGCCGGCGGCGCCTCGTCAGGGCCGACGCAGACGATCTCACCCGCCGGGCCATACCAGACCGGGATGCGGTGCCCCCACCACAGCTGCCGCGAGATGCACCAGTCGTGCATGTTGTCGACCCAGGCGAAGTAGCGCTTGGCCAGCTCGGCCGGCTCGATGCGGACCCGGCCGTCACGCACCGCGTCACCCGCGGCCTGGGCCAGCGGGGCGGTGTTGACGAACCACTGCAGCGACAGCCGCGGCTCGACGGTGGTCTTGCACCGCGAGCAGTGCCCGACCGCGTGCACGTACGGACGCTTCTCGGCGACGATCCGGCCCTGCTCCCGCAGCGCCGCCACGATCGCCGGTCGCGCCTCGAACCGGTCCAACCCCTCGAACGGGCCGGGCACGGTGATCACGCCGCGCTCGTCCATCACTGTCAGCGCGGGCAGGTCGTGCCGCTGGCCGATCTCGAAGTCGTTCGGGTCGTGGGCCGGCGTCACCTTCACCATGCCGGTGCCGAAGGACGGGTCGACGTGCGCGTCGGCGACGATCGGGATCCGGCGACCGGTCAACGGCAGCTCGACCTCGGTGCCGATCAGGTGCTGGTAGCGCTCGTCGTCGGGGTGCACCGCCACGGCGGTGTCGCCGAGCATCGTCTCGGCCCGGGTGGTGGCCACCACGACCTCGTCGCTGTAGCGGATCGAGATCAGCTCGCCGTCGTCGTCGGTGTGCTCGACCTCGATGTCGGAGAGCGCCGTGAGGCAGCGCGGACACCAGTTGATGATCCGGTTGGCCCGGTAGATCAGACCGTCGTCGAAGAGCTTCTTGAAGATCGTCTGGACGGCGCGCGTCAGCCCCTCGTCCATGGTGAAGCGCTCGCGGTCCCAGTCGACGGAGTCGCCGAGGCGACGCATCTGGCCGAGGATGGCGCCACCGGACTCGGCCTTCCACTGCCAGACCCGCTCGACGAACTTCTCCCGGCCGAGATCGTGCCGGGACAGCCCCTCGGCGGCGAGCTGACGCTCGACCAGGTTCTGGGTGGCGATGCCGGCGTGGTCCATGCCCGGCAGCCACAGCGCCTCGAAGCCCTGCATCCGCTTACGCCGGGTCAACGCGTCCATCAGCGTGTGCTCGAACGCGTGGCCCATGTGCAGCGAGCCGGTGACGTTCGGCGGCGGGATGACGATGGTGAAAGGGGGCTTGTCGCTGTCGGCGGAGGCCCGGAAGTGCCCGCCGGCTACCCACTGCTCGTACCGTCGCTGCTCTACCTCACCGGGCTGGTACTGGCCGGCAAGGGTCGGGGCGTCGGGGCGTTGGGCATCCAGTCTCTCGGTCACCGGACAAGTCTACGGAGGGCTTCCGCAGACCTGACGTGCGCCACCTGCCGTTCGCGTACGGTGTCGGCTATGTCCGACGCACATCTCACCGAGCGGTCGCGCGACGGCGGCCGCGAGCCGGTCGAGCTCACCGAAGAGCCGATCCAGCTGAGCACCCGGGACTCCGGAGGCGACCCCGACGAGCGGTCCGGCGGCTGGTCACGCCGACGCAAGATCGGTTGGACGGTCGCGCTGGTGGTCGGTCTCGCCGGTGCCGGCGTTCTTGGTGTCGGTGGGTGGCGGGTGGCGCAGCAGAAGGACACCCAACTGGCCTCACCCGATCGGGTGGCGGGTCTGACTCGCGACGACAGCGAGCGGGCGAAGAGCACGGCCGACTATCTACGCAGCGGCCTGGCGGCGAACATCGAACTGGACCGCAGTTTCGGCACCGTCTACCGCGACCCGGCCGACGACAAGCGCTCAGTGCTCATCTTCGGGGGCACCACCCTGCTCTGGCAGCCGGAACGGGACCTGGACAGCCTCTTCCGCCTGATGTCGGACGAGACCGGTGCGGTGAATGGTCTGCGGGAGCTGCCCGCGGGTGACTTCGGCGGGGTGCTGAAGTGTGGCAGCACCAGCGGCGAGGGCGGGGACTTCGCGGTGTGCGGCTGGGCCGACCACGGCAGCGTGGTCATGGCGATGTTCCCGGGCCGGTCGGTCAGCGACGCCGGCGGCCTGCTGCGCAACCTCCGCGCCGGCATGCAGACCCGAGACTGAGCGAGCACGCGGGCTGCCCGCCGGCCGCAAGATCGTGCAACTTCCTGGATGTAGTGGTCTCCACACGCCCACGAAGCCACGACAATCAGGATCAAGCGTGACCCGTGGCGAGTCTGAGGGAACCCGGTCACCCCTAAAAAAAGGGGGGCGGAGACGCAGAGAAGCCCACCCCTGATGGGGTGGGCTTCTCTGGAAGATTGTCCGGCGGTGTCCTACTCTCCCACACCCTCACGAGTG